>NZ_JBIUSY010000004.1:0-695225 GCF_044741565.1 Streptomyces sp. NPDC088147
TACCCGCGCCACCACGACGAGGTCGGGGCCATCGCACGCTCCCTGGAACTGCTGCGCCAGCAGCTCCAGGAGCAGCGCAGGCGCGAAGGCGCGCCACCGGCCCTCGCCGACAGCACACCAGGGCCACCGGCGCTGTTGCACGCACGGCCCGTGCCGTCCTGACCGCGGGCATCCCGCTCGGCGCCCCTCCGCCTGAACCCCCCACACACGGAGCAGAATCCTCATGAGTGCCAAGTCCAAGCGCGGCCGTCCCGTCCTGCACGGCGTGACCGTACTGGCGCTGCTGGCCGGCAGCGCGTATCTCACCGTCGAACTCCGCGAGGACGAACAGGCGAAGCTGCCCGCCGTCCAGGCCATCACCGACATCCCCCACCTGAGGTCGGGGTCCGCCAGGACCGCCGGGGAGCAGCACTGGGAGCGGCTGAGGAACCCGGACCGCTCGGTGCTGCGGATCGGCATCGGCGGCATACTCGCCACCTTCACCGACGGCGCCCGTACGGCCACGCTCACCGGCCCCAGCCGTACCTTCGACGAGCCGGCCAACACATCGTCCCGGGTGGTCACCGAGAACTGGGTACGGCTGATGCCGGAGGCGTGGGCGAAGGGCGCCGAGAAGGAACAGTGGTTCAAGGACTGGTTCAAGGAGTACTACGGCAGCGAGCGGGACGACCTCTTCGCGATCGCGTTCCAGTACGTCGAGGGCGCGCCGGTCAGGAAGGACGACGAGGACGTCCCGTACGCGGGCGACGCCCACTACGGTCCGCTCGCCCCGGACGTCGGCCCCGGCGAGGGCGCGCGGCTCGAAGAGTCCGACTTCTACGACTACTTGGGCATCCCGTACACCTTCCCCGACGGCACCACCGGGAAGCCGGAGGCCGCGCGCTACCGCGCGATCGACTGCTCGGGCTTCGTCCGGACCGTGTTCGGCTACCGGGGCCGCTACCCGCTGGCGGCGGCCGACGGCACCGGCGACGGCATGGCGCGCACCGCCAACGGCATGGCGCGCTCCGCGGTGGGCGTGGACATCATCAACGTGTCGGGCCCCGCGCCGCGTTACGAGCGCCCGGAGTCCATCAGTGAGCTCCAACCCGGCGACCTGGTCTTCTTCAAGACCGACGCGCGGACGGCGTCCCGCCTGGACCACACCGGCATATACCTGGGCCCGGACACCGACGGGAACCAGATGTTCCTGTCGAGCAGGAAGGAGGTGAACGGTCCGACGATGGGCGACGAGGGAGGCACCTCCCGTCTGAACGGCCACGGCTACTACGCGAGCGCGCTCCGCAGCGCGAAACGCCTCTGATCCGGCCGGCGTTCCAGGACGTGGAGGGGGTCCGGGCGGCCCGGCCGGGCTCGCCGCGCGCTGCTCGCCGCGCGCTGCTCGCTGGGCGCCGGACTGCCGGGGCGGAACCTGCCCGCAGTACAGGACACACCCTGTCCGCTACCGCTGCCATGGTGGTACGCGAGCCGTTCGGGTGGCATCGCCTCTGGTCGCTGGGCGCCTGGCACGCCCGTGCCGTCCGGACCGCCGCGCTCACACGGGCGGCCCCGGACGGCGCGGGCACCCGGCACGTACAGAAACAGAAACGGAAGGAAACGGGTCACCGTGCGCATGCGGAAGCCGGGACGGACCATGACGGTGCTTGACGCGCGTGCCCTCAACCGCGCCACCCTCGCCCGCCAGCACCTGCTCGAGCGCGGCGATATCTCCGTGGCGGAGGCGGTGGCCCACCTGTGCGGCCTACAGGCGCAGGAGCCTCAGGAACCCTTCACCGGGCTGTGGTCCCGCCTGTCCGGCTTCAAGCCCGGACAACTGGACGACGCACTGACCGGCCGCACGGTGGTGCGCACCCACCTGATGCGCCGTACCGTCCACCTCGTCACCGCTGACGACGCGCTCGCCTGGCGCGCCCGCCACGACACCATGCTGCGCGGGCGAGTCCGGGGAACCTACCGGCGCGAACTGGCCGGCATCGACGTGGACGAGGTCGCCGCCGCCGGCCGCGCGGTCATGGCCGACCAGCGGCCCCGCACCATGGCCGAGCTCGTACAGGCCCTCGAAGACCGCTGGCCCGGCCCACCGCGCCGCGCCCTGGGCGAGCTGCTCGTCGCGGCGCTCATCCCCATGGCCCAACTCCCGCCGCGCGGCCTGTGGCACCGGACCGCCGGCGTACGCAACCTGCCGTTGGGCACCTGGCTGGAACGGGACATCGACCCCCTGCCCGCCGACGACACCGATCCGGTCGGGCAGCAGTTGCTGCGCCGCTACCTCGCCGCCTACGGCCCCGCCGCCACCGCGGACCTCCGCGCCTGGTGCGGCCTCGCCGGACTTCCCGCCGCCATCAAAGCCGCCAGGGAGGAACTCGTCGTCTTCCGCGACGAACGCGGCCGGGAACTGCTCGACCTGCCCGACGCACCCCGCCCCCACCCCGACACCCCCGCCCCCGTCCGGTTCCTCCCGGCCTTCGACAACGCCATCCTCGGCTACCACGACCGCAGCCGGATCATCGACGCCGCCCATCTCGGTCTGTCCGTCGCGGGCCACCGCACCGTCCTGGTCGACGGACGCGTCACCGCCACCTGGACCACGCGCGACCACCACCTCCGCATCAGCCCCCTGCGCCCTCTCACCGCCCCGGAACAGGAAGCCGTTCACACCGAGGCCCAGGACCTGATCTCCTTTCTGGACAAGGACATCGAGCACATCCACCTCGACCTCGACCTCGACACCGAGAACTGACGATCGCGAGTTCGCCGCTCCCACAAGGGAAGTCGATGCGGATCGTTCGGGGTTTCGAGGCGATCTCGTGCACGAGCTCTGCCGTGGGAACCAGACGCCCGAAGGGCCGGCCCACTCGCCGTACCCAGCCGTGATACCGCGCCCACTCGGCCGGTTCCCCCGTTCTCGGCGAGGTACTGGGCGTCTGGGGTCGTCGGTCCCGAACTCCGCGGTCCTGTCCGCTTCCGCGACGTCGGCTGCCTCCAGTTACGGAAGCGCCGGCCGCGCCCGCCAGGTACCGAGGGCACGCCGCGGCCGGCTCATACCCCGCCACCGCAGCCGCCTCCGCATGAACTGGACGCGCCGACGCCGCCGTCGTTGGCCCAGCCGGTGGCAGGGGCACGGTCCGTACCGGCAGCCCGCTCCGCCCGAGGGACGCGGACCTGCGCCCGGGTGACGCAGCGCTCGCGTGGCGTCCGTGACCAGCTCACTGCGAGGTTTCCTCAACTCGTCGGCGAGATGGGGGTGTTCGTGGACCGAACCCCTGGATCTGGGTGGTCCGACCCGGACTCCGCTCCACCTCCGTAGGCACGTGGTCGATCTGGGTCAGCAGTGCATCGAAGGTCAGCACCGCGTCGGCCAGGTCCAGCGGGTCCAGCAGCGGGCGGAACGCGGTGATTTCGTTGCTCTTGGCATCGACCTCACGCTGGGCAAGCACGATGCCGTCGGCGCGCAGTGCGGACAGCAGGTGGACGGTTCCGTGGGAGCCCGGGGTGAGATTCCCCGGGCGACCCGACTACTCGGTGGTCATACAGGGTGGAGCGTACGGCAGTTGGAGAACGTATCGGCTCCATTGCGGCCGGCTCAGGGCGCCGGAGCTCGCGGCGCAGATACGGCTGATGGCGGTCTCGACGTTCAGATCCCAGAGCGTGGCCACGCCGTCGTCGGTGGTGGCGGCCAGGGTGCGACTGTCCGGGCTGAACGCCAGAACGGCGACGAATCCGGTCTCCACGGTCAGCGGCCGGCCGATGGGGGTGGGGTGGTCAGGATCGGTGACGTTCCACAGATTGATGGTGCCGTTGTCGGTGTGGCCGGCCGCTGCGAGGGTGCGCCCGTCCGGACTGAACGCCACCGACCACAGGCTGCCGCCGGGCACGGTCAGGGGACTGCCCCTGCGCGTGAGGTTGTTGGGGTCCGTGGCATCCCACAGGGTGACTGTGCCGCGGTCGTTCCCGGTGACGAGCGTGCGGCCGTCCGGGCTGAACGCCACCCAGGTGCTGGTGGCGGTCGGCTGGTCGATCGGCTTCCCGATGCGCACCCCGGGGTCGGTCGTACTCCACAGGCCGACCTCGCCGTTGCTGCCGTCGCCGCCGGCCGCCAGGATCGTGCCGTCGCGGCTGAACGCCAGGGACTGGACTGACCTCGTGTGGTCATTGGAGATGTCGGACTGGGCGACGGGGTTCGCGGGGTCGCTCACATCCCACAGAGCGATGCTGCCATCCTCGTCGTCACCGGCCGCGGCCAGGGTGTGGCCGTCCGGGATGAACGCTAGGGAGAAGATGAGCCCGTCCGCCCCTGTGAGGGTCTCACGGAGGCGTACGGGATGGCTCGGGTCGACGGTGCTCCACAACGTGACGATGCCGCCGCTGTCGCCTGCGGCCAGGGTGCGCCCGTCCGGGCTGAACGCCACGGCGTTGACCGGGTCCTTTGGGCCGGTGAGCGGATCACCGCGGGGAGCGGGGCTGTTGGGGTCGGCGGTGTTCCACAGCGAGACAGTGTTGTTCTGGTTTCCGGCGGCCAGGGTGCGTCCGTCGGGGCTGAACACCACGGATGCCACATTGCCGCCGGCGCCGATGATCCGGGTCGGCGGCAGACTCCACAGATCGACGTTGCCGTCGGCGTTCCCGGCGGCGAGGGTGCGGCTGTCGGGGCTGAACACCACGTCGGTCACCGCGTCGCCGGGACCGGTCAGCGGCCGGCCCAGAGGGCCGATTTTCTTGGGGTGGGTGACGTTCCACAGATGGATGGTCCGGTCGGCGCTGCCGGCCGCCAGGGTGTGACCGTCCGGGCTGAACGCCACCGACATGACGGGCTGGGCGGGACCCGTCAGCGGCTTGCCCAGGGGGGCGGGGTGGCCGGGGTCCGTGACCTTCCACAGATGGACCGTGCCGGGGCTGGATCCGGCGGCCAGGGTGTGGCCGTCGGGACTGAACGCCAGGGAGTTGACGGGATGCCCGGCCTTCAGGGAACGGCCGCGGACGGGGTGGGCCGGGTCGGTGGTGTTCCACAGGCGGATGGTGCCGGCGTCGTCGTCGCATGCAGCGGCCAGGGTGTGACCGTCGGGGCTGAACGCGACCCGATGGGAGAAGACGTCGGGGCAGTCGAGGTTCAGGGGCGCTTTCGCGGGCTTGACGTCGTCGGGGTGGGTGACGTCCCACAGGCTGACGAGTCCGGTGTGCCGTCCGGCGGCCAGGGTGTGACCGTCGGGACTGAACGCCAGCGATTCGATGGAGCCCAAGGCGTCAAATCCCTGAACGGCGGGACTCTCCGGCCGGCCGAGCAGGACGGGGTGGCTGGGACTGGTCAGGCTCCACAAGTCGACGAATCCGCCGGAACCGGCATCGCCTTTGTCACTGGTGTGGCCGCCGACGGCCAGCACCTGGCCGTCCGGGCTGAACTCGAGCGACAGGATCGAGTTCACGGAACGGTCCACGGGCACGGGCTTGCCCAGCGCCACCGGACGGCCCGGATCGGAGACGTCCCACAGACGGACGAGGTTCTGGTGGACGTTCCCGGCCGCCAGCATGTGCCCGTCGGGGCTGTAGGCCACGGTGTACACCGCGCCGCGCGGGCCGGGAAGCCGGGTGGCAAGCGGGGTGTTCTGGGTCGTGATGAGCCGGGACGCCGCCTCCGGGTTCGGGTCCATGCGATAGGCGGTCAGCGCAAGCTGGGCGGACAGCGAGGGATCGGTCGGGCCCAGTTGCACGGACGCGGAGGTGACGGCGGCGTTGATGGCCTGGTCGCGGGAGTGCAGGGCCTTGGTGGCGGCGTCCCGGGCGCGGGCCTCCTGCCGGAAGGCGAACACCGCGGCCAGCGAGGCGACCACGGCCAGGGCGGTGATGGTGGCGACCGCGCCGCGCCGGAGCCGTTGCCCGCGCCGCTGGTGGTGACGGGCGGCCGTCAGAAAGGCCCGTGCGACGCTGCTGAGTTCCTGCTCGTGCGTTTCGGCCCAGACGAGGGCGGCTTCCAGGCGGTTGCCGCGGTACAGCGCGGCTGCCTCCCGGCTTGCCTGTTCCCAGAGGGCGGCCGCCTCTTCCAGATCCTGTCGTACGAGGTTCCCGTTGCGGTCGTGCTCGATCCAGTCCCGCAGCCGGGGCCAGGCGCGGATGAGCACCTCATGTGTCATCACCACCGTGTCCTGATCCCGGGTCAGCAGCCGGCCACGAGTGAAGTCGTCCAGGACTCTTACGGCCGCTTCCCGGTCCGGCGCGTGACGCAGCAGCTCGTCGTACCGGACGCGCCGACGGGTGTCGTCGGCGTCGCGGCCCACGATGACGAGCCGCAGGAACAGCCACCGTGCGGCCTCGTGGCAGGGCGGCGGCAGGGTGTCGTAGAGCCTGTTCGCCGTCATGGCGATGGCGCCCTGGATGCCGCCGGTGACGCGGTACCCGTCCACGGTGAGCGTGTAGCCGTGGCGCTGCTGCCAGGTGGCCCGCAGCGCGTGTGCGAGCAGCGGCAGCCGGCCCGTGGTGCTCGCCCCGACGGGTCCGCCGACCGTGCCCAGCTCCGTCAGCAGCACCTCGACCAGGCCGTCTTCGACGTCGAGTCCCACGCTGCCTGCCGGGCGGCGGATCGCGTCCTTGAGTTCGCTCTCCGTCATCGGCTCCAGCAGGACCGGTCCGGCCCGGAGCGCCGCCCGGAGCTGCGGATGGGCCGTGCACGCGGCATAGAAGTCCGCGCGTACTCCCAGTACCACGACCGCCCCGCCCGTGGGCTTGGCCAGACGGTCGAGCAGTTCGATGAGCCACTGCCGGTCGGTCTCGTCGCCGCAGGCCGTGAAGATCTCCTCGAACTGGTCGACCACGACGACCAGGCCCGCGGAGGGGGACTCCCCGGTGGGCGCCGGATCGCCGGCTCCGGTGATCTCACGCAGCTCGGCCAGGCACCGCGCGGGATCGGCCCGCCACGCCGGTGCCGTTCGCCGGGCGGTCTCGGCGTCGAGCCCGGCGGCAACCGCCAGTGCCAGGGGCGGGGATGCCGTCGGGGTGAACAGCAGCCGCGGCCAGGTGCTGGACCCCGCCACGGGAAGCCGGCCGTCGTCCAGGGCCGGCAGTACCCCGGCCGCGAGCAGGGACGACTTCCCGGCCCCCGAGGGGCCGATCAGCACCAGCGGGCCGCCCTCACGCATCCGGGCGTCCATCCGCTCGCACACGAGGTGGACCATGCGCTCACGGCCGTAGAACCACTGCTTGTGCTCCTCGTCGAACGGGACCAAGCCCGGGTACGGGCACGGCACGTCGTCGGCGCCGGGGCCGGGCACGGTTCTGCGCCCTTCGTCGCCCAGGCGAACGTGGATGTCGCGGCCGGCCATGAAGGCGCTGCCGCCGCCGGTTACGTTCGCCTCCTGACTCTTCGGCCGCCAGAGGGGCGGCCTGTCCGGAGGCGAGGCACCGGTACTGCGTTCCGTCACGCCTCTCCGCCCCTGGTGACGTTCATGTCCCGGCCGGCCATGAACGCGTCGCCGCCGGAGACGTGTGCCTCCAACGCCATCGAGCCCGTGATCTGCTGTTCCGGGGTTCCGGCAGCGCGCAGTTCTCCGCCGAACAGCGCGCGCAGCTCATCGACGGCATCCGGCCGCGTGGCCACGAGCCGGATGATGCGGGCCTGCCACTCGGCGACCAGCAGCCCCTGGAGCTCCTCGCCGTCGCCCGTCTGCCGTGCCTGAAGCAACTCGCCGCGTGCATCGGCGAGTTCTTCCTCGACGCGCTCCGGGTGCGCGGACCGCCACAGCGACAGCACCGAGGACTTGACCGCGGCCCAGCCGTCCGTCGCGAGCAGATCGATCAGGCGCGCCGCGGCCACCGACGCCAGGCCGGCAAGTTCCACACTCATCTCCATGTCTTCTCCTTGTCCCTTACCGTCCGTGGGCCGCGATCGCGGTCATGGTCAGGTGGGAGGCGATGAACACGTGGTCGCCGCCCACCGTCCACATGAACCCCACGTCCGGCTGCCCGGGGTCCCTGTATTTCCACCGGGCCCTGCCCGTGGCCGCGTCGATGGCCCACAGCGTCTTGGCGCTGTCAGTGGCGAAGACGGTGTCGGCCGAACACTGCGCGTTCTTGCCGCCCAGATTGAGAGAGGCGTTGAACAGGTTGGAACCGCCCATGTCGTTGGCGCCGTCGAGCCTCGCGACCCACTTGAGAGTGCCGTCGGCCGTGTCCAGGGCGGCCAGGTCGCTGCCGACCGGTACGTAGACGGTCGCGCCGTCCTGGCTGGAGAACGGGGTGCCGATCTTGACCTGGTCCCCGTTCTTCGCATCGAAGCGCTGATGCCATTTCTCGCGGCCCGTGGCCGCGTCGACGGCGAACAGCGTGTTGCCGTTGCCGCCGGCGAACAGGAACAGCCCGGCGGCGTAGCACGTCAGCGGCCAGCCCATGGTGAAGTAGAACGAGGCGTGCGGGACGGACACCTTCCAGCCGCGGGCGCCTTTCCTGTCGGCGTCGATCATCTGGACGCGGCCGGGTTTCTTGCCTGGGACGGCCGAGGTGGCCAGCAGGTGAGAACCGGAGGACGGCACGAGCACGTTGTTGATGTCCGTGCCCTTGACCTGCCACAGCAACTTGCCAGTAGCGGTGTTGAACGCACGGATGTAGCCGGTGGTCGGAGACTTGGCCGAGAACTTCCCGTCGAGCTTACGCACCTGCCCGCACACATAGACCGTGTCCCCCGCGACTGCCACATAGTTGCTCGGGTACATCGACACAATCGTGGCGCCGCCAGGATCGTAGGCCGAAAGGTTGGTCGCCCACTTCGCCTTCCCGCCGACGGTGTCGAACGCCGCCAGCACGCCTGACTGACTCGGTGTGTCGCAGAGCAGGTAGAACACTCCGTCCGCGTACGCCGTCGGGTACTTGCCGCTGCCCGCGCGGAAGGCGTTGGTCGTGTTCAGGGGATCGAACGCGGTCTTCCCGGTTTCGGCGTCCAGGAAGGACGTGGCCGTGTCCGTGACCACCATGACCACCTTGTCGGACGCTTCCAGGCAGGTAGGGGCGTTCTTTCCGGCTCCCGACCATGCTTTGACGGCGTCGGGTCCGGCCAGAACGACCGGTTCCGGTCCGTCCGTCGAGGACGGTGACGCGGAGGACGTGGATCGCCCGCCTGACGGAGGGGCCGGCCGTGCGGTGGACCCGGGCCCGCCGGCCCGGCCGTCGGCTGCCGGTGACGAGTCGCCGGAAAAGGCGAGTGCCGCCGCGGTTCCGCCGAGTACGGCCACGCCCCCGGCCAGACCGATGATCAGCTTCCGGCGGCTGACTCCCGTGCCGGCGGCGATCACCGGCTGCGGAGGAAACGGGGCCCGGTCGTCGCCCCCTGAGGACGCCGATCCCACCGCCACGGTCATGGCGGCCATGTCGGAAGTCACCGCCGGCGGCAGCCAACTGCCCCCCAGGGCCGGCAGGTTCTGATGCCTCAGGTAGTCGACGAGTTGCTCCGCGGTGGGACGCTCCGGCGGTTCCGGGTACCGACAGCCGCCGATCACCTCGCGCAGCGACACGGGGAGGGCGCCCGTGTCCGGCTCACCTCCGGAAGCTGCGAACAGCACGGTCGACCCGAGGTCGAACATGTCGTCCGTCGGCGAGGGCGCCGGACCGCCGGTGGCTCCCGCACACCCCACGGCGGTGATGCGGGGCCCGTCCATGGTCAGCAGCACCGAGTCCGGGCTCACCCCGCCGTGGATCGTCCCGGCCGCGTGGACTGCGGCCAGCGCCCGGGCGAGGCCGTCGGCGAGCACCCGCAGAGCCGGTTCGGACAGCGGGCCGTGCCGGTCCACCACCTGCCGGAGCGGCAGTCCGGCGGTGAACTCGGTCGCCAGCCAAGGAACCGGCGCGTCGGCGTCGGCATCCACCACCGGTACGAGGTAGGCACTGGACAGCGTCCGTGCCGCCTCGACGGCAGCTCGGAACCGGTCCCGGAACCCCGGTTCCGCGGCGAGTTCGGGCCCCACGACCGTGACCGTGACGAGCAGCCCCTCGTCCGTGCGGGCCGCGAACACTTCGCTCCCGCCGACCGTGCTCTGCCTTCCGAGCAGTGCGTACGGCCCGATCCGATAAGCACCGTCTACTCCGGAATGATCCATCGTCCGCCCCTCACGCCAGCCTGATCGTCTGATCACGCGCCGCCTGGTAGGCGCTGCCGCCGCCGGACACATGGGCCGTCATGGTCGTTGACGGCTCAGGATCTGCGGCCGGCGCCGTGCCGCGCCCAGGGTCGACAGCGGTATCGGTATCGGACAGGAGAGCGGTCACCGCGTCGCCCAAGTGCTTTAGCCCGTCCGGCAGATGGGTCTCCGGAACGCGGAGGAACTGCAGGCGCGCCAGCTCCGCGATCTCGGTCGGCAGCGCAGAGGCGTCGGGCAGCATCGTCGCGTCTCCCAGAAGGACCGGGACGATACGGTTTCCCGCCCGTAGAGCCGTCGCGATCTCCAGGCGGACCCAGTCGTGAGCCCGGTCCAGGAGCCGCACACCGTCCTCGCCTCGCGCGTCGAGCCACCCTGGCCCGATCAGTACGCACATGAGCTCGCACTCGGCGGCCTGCCGCCGCAGGATCTCGGCGAAATCGGCCCCGGGCGGTATCGACTGGCCCGACTTGAAGATCTCGTTGGCACCTAAGCGGTCGGACAGCGCGCGGTAGACGCGGTCTCGTATCCACCGGGAGTCCGGTTTACGAAAGCTGAGGAAGATGCGCGGCACAATTGCCCCCTTTACGGCAAGCCTTGACGTCAGGAATCGTGCTCACCCTAGGGGTGGAGTACGCGCTCGGTGGCTATTCGCCGGGGATTGAATAGCGGCCACAAGGCTCCGTACGCTGGCGGGTATGGATCCGGCGGACAGCACGGCAGAGAGATCGACCAGCACGCGCCTGCCGCCGGGCGACTTCGGCGTCGTCCTGGCCACACTCCGCGCGCGTCGGGGGTGGAGCGTGCGCGAGTTCGCCCGGCGTGCGAACGTGTCCGAAGGGCAGATCTGCAATCTGGAAAGCGGGTTACGCAACCCGACGCCCGCTGTGGCCACGGCATGCGACGCGGCCCTCGGCACCGGCGGAGAACTCGTCGAGCTGGCCGGGGCAGGCCGCTGCGGCGCCCGGCCCGAGGGCGTCGTCGAGGCCGGCCCCGTGGTCACCGGCTACGAGCGGGTCCTGTTGGAGCTGAAGGACATCGGCAGATCCACCGGACCGAGGTTCGTCACCGCTTCGATGAAGTCGATCTCGCGGACCCTGACGGACGCCGGACCGCACGCCGTTGGCGAGCAGCGTGCCGAGATCTGGCTGCTGGCCTCGAGGTTCGCCGAATACGCGGGGTGGATGGCACAAGAGGCGGGAAATCCCGCGGAGGCGTTGCGCTGGACGAATCTCGCTGTTCGCTGGGGCGCACACGGCGGGGACGAAACGGTGGCCGCGTACGCCCTGGTCCGCAAGGCGTTCATCGCCCAGCACCGCGGTGACACCTGTGCGGCGATCGGATTCGCTGACCAGGCGGCCGGGCACCCGGCGGCCAACCCGGTGATCCGCGCGCACGCCGCGCGACGTGCCGCCCAGGGGCATGCGCGCCGTGGCGATGCGGAGGCCTGCCAGGAGGCACTGGAGCGGTTCAGAAGCCACGCCGTCGAGGCCATCGGCGACCGGACCCCTCACTGGGGCCCGCGCATCGAGAACGGCAACCCTCGGCTCATCGAGGCGTCCTGCATGCTCAGCCTCCGTCGATTCGAGCTGGCCGCCGACCTTTTCGCCGCCGAGCACCGGCAAGCCGTCCCGGCGGACAGCAACTCCCAGGCCCGCTTCTCGGTTCGGCAGGCGACAGCCCTGGCCGGTGCCGGCCACCTCGACGACGCCTGTCAGATCGTCGAGGCCACGCTGCCCGTGATCAAATGCATCGACTCGGCCACCGTCCGCGCGGAACTCGGCCGTTTCGTGGAACAGGCCCGAACCAGGAGAGCCAGCCCGGGCCAACTCGCCCTCATCGACGCATCGGCCGCCCTATCGATCGGCTGACAGTCGCGATCGGCTGGCGGTACGGACAGATCTAGTAGTCGGGTCGCCCGGGGGTATCTCACTCCGGGCTCTCACGGCGCTGCGCGGCGACGGCATCGTGCTTGCCCAGCGCGAGGTCGATGCGGCTGGACCCGCTGGACCTGGCCGACGCGGTGGTGACCTTCTTAACGCGAAGGGGGTCTCCTCAAACCGTTCCCCCTCGCCGCCTGATGCGAGATCTCCAACCATGCTGCCACTAAGACTTACTGCCTGGACAGCCCAGTGCGCCACGCGGCACTGACACCTCGCCACGGCCTTCCTCGGAAGGGTGGCATCGCCCATGGGAGGGGGCAAGGTTCGTCGACGCGGCTACCAGGCAACGTCTGAAGTCCGAAGCTCTCGGTGAGCTCCAGGTCGATGCCCTCCGGTCAGGAGCCTCCGGCTCCGGTCCGCGCTGCTCAGGCACACTGGAGGAATTCCACAACTCACGCGGCGCGTCCTGGAGCTGGGACACCTCGGGTGGGTCCGTCAATACGCCATCAGCTCGAAAACGCTGTCGGGGCACAGGACACACCGCAACCAGATCCTCGGCCCTTTCCCCCCGGACCCGGCCCCCGGCCTGAGGTATGGCTCCACTGGGACCACAGAACCGTTCAGCAGTGCGGCCCGGAGGCATTGCTGCGCTCCCGCATGGGCTTTCTCACTCGTGCGCCCGGCAACTGCTTCTGCACCCACCTTTCGCGGGAACGCCAGCTCCCTCGCTCGGCGTACGGCGGTTCGAGCAAGCTCCGATACACGAGAAGATCACCGGTCGGGGACCCACCGCCCCTGCCTGCCTGACAGCAGTCGGTCAACGTACGTCGGACGACGGAGACCTCCGCGAGCTCCTGCTTCGGCAGTGTCAACTGCTGTTCACCCTGAAGCGGCGAAACAGATCCGGCAGGAACTGCTGCAGCAGGGTCCGGGCGTCATCGATCAGCTTGAGTTCATCGTGGCCGAAGCGGAACACCTCGTACTCCCGCAGCTTTAGCTCCCTGTCGGCGCCGACCATTGCCGCGTACTTGGCGGTATCAGGGGGTACGGCCGCAGTCGCGGGTGAAGTGCTGTGATCCGTCGACCTCCAGCACGACCCGCTGTCCGTGGGGCAGCAGCAGGAGGAAGTCCATGCGGGAGCGCAGCAGCGCTTCCGGGCCGCGCTGGTGAACCGTTTTGTGGTCCCAGTGAAGCCGTCCCACCAACACCAATGGGATGAACCGGTCAAACGACGCCGCCGGGCTTCGTCAGCTGACCCCTGCGGAACAAGATCCCGAACAAACGAAGAACTCCCAGCCCGGACGAATCCGTACTGGGAGTTCTGTGAAACCAAACGGGGTAATTACGTGAATTACCCCTGGTGTCCGAGGGGGGACTTGAACCCCCACGCCCGATAAAGGGCACTAGCACCTCAAGCTAGCGCGTCTGCCATTCCGCCACCCGGACGAGTGGTCTGACCGCGGTGCGTACCCGCGGCGACAGGGACAACGATACCAGGGGATCGAGGTGGCTCTCACCCGTATATCCGGTGGTCAGGGCTCCATGGCCGGCCACCCTCCGGAGCTCCGGACCCCCTGCGCGGGGTGCCCCGAGGGGGTCGGTACGGTACGTCGCCGGACCGGCACGGAACGTCGTCACGACGGGGAGCCGCGCGAGGATGTGGGGTGCCGAGCGCTCCCCGCCGGGGGGACCGGGAGCGCTCGGCACCGGAGGGGTTATGGCATCAGGTGGTAATCCGGGAAGTTGCCCGGCGGGCGCTCTCCCGAGGGGCCGTCCGTCACCGCTCGTACGAGCAGCTCACCGCCGACGAACGCGCCGCGCCAGGAGTGGCCGAAGCCGCCGAAGAGCTCGTCGCGGTCCCCGCGGGAGCGGGGTTTGCCGTGGCCGGTCTTGAAGGCGCGGATCTGCGGGGAGAGCCGCGCGTAGGTGGCCGGGTCGTCGGTGGAGAGGGTCGCGACGAGGGCGCCGTTCGAGGCGTTCATCGCGGCCAGCAGTTCCGCCTCCGTGTCGACCAGGACGATGGTGTCGACCGGGCCGAAGGGTTCCGCGTGGTGCAGCGGGGAGGACGGGGGCGGGTTGAGCAGTGTGACGGGCGGGAGATAGGCGCTGGTGTCCTGGCCGGGCAGGAACAGTCCCTCCTCCAGTGCTCCCTGGTGCAGCGGGACGGCGCCGCGGCTGATCGCCTCGGACACCTGGTCGTTCAGTTCCTTGGCCTTGGCCGCGTTGATGAGCGGTCCGAAGTCCAGCTCCGGGAGCGGGTCGCCGGGGCGCTCGACCGCGAGGGGGTGACCCAGGCGGATGGAGCGTACGGCGGGAAGATACGCGGCCAGGAAGTCCGCGAAGAGCGAGCGCTGGACCACGAAGCGTGGGTACGCCGTGCAGCGCTGCTTGCCGTAGTCGAAGAGTTTGGGGATGACTCCGGTCAGTGAGGGCCAGTCGCTGAAGTTCCAGATGCCCCAGGTGTTCAGGCCCTCCTGTTCGAGGATATGCCGTTTGCCCAGGTCAGCGACTGCGGTGGCGATCCTGGCGCCGGTGTCGCGGCCTCCGACGAAGGAGACGCAGCCGATCTCGGGCGCGCGCACGAGCGCCTCGGAGAGTTCGCCGCCGCTGCCGCTGACCAGCGTGAGGGGGATGCCCTCGCGGACGGCGAGCGCGCAGGCCAGGGTCAGACAGGCCACTCCCCCGTCGGTCGGCGCCTTGGCGATCACCGCGTTGCCGGCCAGGGCCTGCACCAGCATCGCGTGGATCAGTACGGACATCGGATAGTTCCAGCTGGCGATGTTGGAGACGGGGCCCGCCAGCGGGGTCCTGTCCGCCAGCATCGGTTCGACACCGTCCACGTACCAGCGCACACCGTCGATCGCGCGATCGACGTCGGCCTGGGCGAGCCGCCACGGCTTGCCGATCTCCCAGACGAGGAGGAGGGCGAGCAGTTCACGGTGTTCGGTGAGCGCGTCGAGCGTGGCCGTCACACGGGCCTTGCGCTCGGCCAGCGGGACATCGCGCCAGGCGCGGTGGGCGTCCAGGCAGGCGCGCACCGCCCGCTGGGCGGTTTCGGAGTCGAGTCGGGGCGGGCCCGCGATGGGGCTGCCGTCGACCGGGCTGGTGGCGGGCACCGCACGGCCGTCGGACTGCCAGGCGGCGGCCCAGAGGTTGCGCACACGGTCGTCCTCGAACGCCTCGGGGGCCACCGCGAGGCAGCGCTCCCAGGCGTCCGACCAGGCTGTGCCCGGCTTGAGTATCAGTTGGGGTGTGGTGAGGGTGGGTGCCATTGAGGGTCTCCGCTCTAGAGGGGCGGGAGTTGCATGGCTCGGCTCTCGTCCGAAGTGAATCGTGAACCGGATGGGGGGAGGCACACACTCCCTTCAATTATGAGCGACGTCACGTGACGTCGCGAGGTGGTCGAGCACCAGCCGCGCGGTCTCCGAGGGGGTCGAGCCGACCCGCACGCCGACCGCCTCCAATGCCTTCTTCTTGGCCTCCGCGGTGCCGGAGGAACCGGAGACGATCGCGCCGGCGTGTCCCATCGTCTTGCCTTCCGGCGCGGTGAATCCGGCGATGTAGCCGATGACCGGCTTGGTGACGTGCTCGGCGATGTAGGCCGCCGCGCGTTCCTCCGCGTCGCCGCCGATCTCCCCGATGAGAACGATCAGTTCTGTGTCCGGGTCGTCCTCGAAGGCGGCGAGGCAGTCGATATGGGTGGTGCCCACGACGGGGTCGCCGCCGATGCCGACCGCCGAGGAGAAGCCGGTCTCCCGCAGCTCGTACATGAGCTGGTAGGTCAGGGTGCCGGACTTGGAGACGAGTCCGATCCGGCCGGGCTTGGCGGCGATGTCCGCCGGGATGATGCCGGCGTTGGACTGCCCGGGGCTGATCAGTCCGGGACAGTTGGGGCCGACGATCCTGGTGCCGCGCTCCCTGGCGTACGCCTGGAAGGCGACGGCGTCGTGGACGGGGATGCCCTCGGTGATCACGACCGCGAGCCCGATCCCGGCGTCCGCGGCCTCGATGACCGCGGCCTTGGCGAACGGCGGCGGTACGAAGACGACGGTGACGTCCGCGCCCGTCGCCGCCATGCCCTCGCCCACCGAGCCGAAGACGGGGACGGTCCGGGGGATACCTCCCCGGCCCCCGGGACCGTCGGAGACGTCGAACTCGACGGTGCGGCCCGCCTTGCGCGGGTTGACGCCGCCGACGATGTCGGTCCCGGCGGCGAGCATCCGCCGGGTGTGTTTCATGCCCTCGCCGCCGGTCATGCCCTGGACGAGGACCTTGCTCTCCTTGGTCAGGAAGATCGCCATGGTCTGTCGCTCCCTTGTCCGGCGTCGGTCCGACGCCTATCCGACATTCGCCAGTACGGCGGCCTGCCGGGCCGCCCCGTCCATGGTGGTGACCTGTTCCACGAGTGGATGCGCGCGGTCCGCGAGGATCGCGCGGCCACGGGCCGCGTTGTTGCCGTCGAGGCGCACCACGAGCGGCTTGGTCAGCCGCACGGAGTCCAGGGCCTGGACGATGCCCTCGGCGACGGCGTCGCAGGCCGTGATGCCGCCGAAGACGTTCACGAACACGGAGGTGACCGCCGGGTCGGAGAGGATGACGGACAGGCCGTCCGCCATCACCTGGGCGGACGCCCCTCCCCCGATGTCGAGGAAGTTGGCGGGGCGCGCGCCGCAGCCGGCGACCACGTCGAGGGTGGACATGACGAGGCCGGCGCCGTTGCCGATGACGCCCACCTCGCCGTCGAGCTTCACGTAGTTGAGCCCCTTGGCCGCCGCGGCGGCTTCCAGCGGGTCGGCGTGTTCGTCGTTCTCACGGTCGCCCCAACGCGATTGGCGGAAGCGAGCGTTGTCGTCAAGTGTGATTTTGCCGTCGAGGGCGAGAATCAGCCCATCTTCGGTACGGACCAATGGGTTGACTTCGACCAGAAGGGCGTCCTCCCGGACCATCACCCGCCACAGAGCCCGGAGTACGGGGATGGTCTCGGGCGGTAGCTGAGCGGCCTTCGCGATCTCCGCCGCCTTTGCTTCCGTGACCCCTTCCGCGGGGTCCACGGGGATCCGCGCCACCGCCTCCGGGCGGCTGCGCGCGATCTCCTCGATCTCCATGCCGCCCTCGGCCGAGGCGATCGCGAGGAAGGTGCCCGCGGCCCGGTCGAGGACGTAGGAGACGTAGAACTCCGATGCAATATGCACTGGTTGAGCGAGCATCACCTTCCTGACGACGTGGTCCTTGATGGTCATGCCAAGGATCTGACGGGCTGTCAATTCGGCTGCCGCCGGGTCGGTCGCGAGCTTCACTCCGCCCGCCTTGCCCCGGCCTCCGGTCTTCACCTGGGCCTTGACGACCACCCGGCCACCGAGCCGTTCCGCGGCGAACCGGGCCTCCCTCGCCAGCTCCACCACTTCGGCCTCCGGCACCGCGATGCCATGGTCCGCGAAGAGTTCCCTTGCTTGGTGCTCGTACAGATCCATGTCGGCTCCCTTTTGACGAAAGTGCCGCACGCCCCCTGGACACCATCCACTGGATGCGGGATAACAAGCTTCATACAGTATTCGTCGACTGTATGCAATGTACCGAGAGGGCGACAGCCCTCCCCTATGCGAAGGGACAGGGGCCTCCTCATGCCGACCGAAGCGCACGCCCCCGTACCCATGGACCAGACCAGGTACAAGAAGAGGAGCCCCTCCATGCCCCAGGCTCTTGAGACCCCTCGGACCACCGCGTCGGCCAAGGCACTGTCCGGCGTGCGGGTACTGGACATGACGCATGTTCAGTCCGGCCCCTCCGCGACCCAGTTGCTCGGCTGGCTCGGCGCGGACGTGCTGAAGGTCGAGGCTCCGACCGGCGACATCACCCGTAAGCAGCTGCGCGACATCCCCGATGTCGACTCGCTGTACTTCACGATGCTCAACTGCAACAAGCGGTCCGTCACCCTCAACACCAAGACCGAGCGCGGCAAGGAGATCCTCACCGAGCTGATCCGCCGCTCCGATGTCATGGTGGAGAACTTCGGCCCCGGCGCCGTGGACCGTATGGGGTTCACCTGGGAACGCATCCAGGAGATCAACCCGCGGATCGTCTACGCCTCCATCAAGGGCTTCGGCGAGGGTCCGTACACCAACTTCAAGGCGTACGAGGTCGTCGCGCAGGCCATGGGCGGCTCGATGACCACCACGGGTTTCGAGGACGGGCCCCCGCTCGCCACCGGCGCGCAGATAGGCGACTCGGGCACCGGCATCCACGCCGTCGCCGGCATACTCGCCGCGCTCTTCCAGCGTGAGCACACCGGACGCGGCCAGCGTGTCAATGTCGCGATGCAGCACGCCGTGCTCAACCTCTGCCGCGTCAAGCTCCGCGACCAGCAGCGGCTGGCGCACGGACCGCTCGCGGAGTACCCCAACGAGGACTTCGGCGACGACGTGCCGCGCAGCGGCAACGCGAGCGGCGGCGGACAGCCCGGCTGGGCCGTCAGATGCGCGCCGGGCGGCCCCAACGACTATGTGTACGTGATCGTCCAGCCGGTCGGCTGGCGGCCGGTCACCGAGCTGATGGGCCGGCCCGAGCTGGCGGACGACCCCGAGTGGGCGACCCCGGAGGCCCGGCTGCCCAAGCTCGGCAAGATGTTCCAGCTCATCGAGGAGTGGACGAGCACGATCCCCAAGTGGGAGGTGCTGGAGAAGCTCAACGCCCACAACATCCCGTGCGGCCCGATCCTCTCCACCAAGGAGATCATCGAGGACGCCTCCCTGGCGGCCAACGAGATGGTCGTCGAGGTCCCGCACCCCCAGCGCGGCACGTTCACCACGGTCGGCAATCCGCTGAAGCTCTCCGACTCCCCTGTCGACGTGGTCACTTCACCCCTTCTCGGTGAGCACAACGAAGAGGTGTACGTCGGCGAGCTGGGGCTCGACGCCGAGGAACTGCGCCTGCTCAAAACGGACGGAGTCATCTAGCGGTGGACACCACTGAGGAGTGTCAGAAGGCCGTACGCGCCGTCCTGGACGCCGCGCTGGCCGAGGGACGTACGGCACTGACCGCGCCCGAGGGCAAGACCGTCACCGACGCGTACGCCATCCCCACCCCGGCGGAGGGGCTGGCCGAGTGCGCCGACGAGGCGGTGGCCCTCGCCGACCGGATCGGTTTCCCGGTCGCGCTGAAGATCGTCTCGCCGCAGATCACGCATAAGACGGAGGCGGGCGGCGTACGGACCGGTCTGCGCTCGACCGCGGAGGTGCGCGGGGCGTTCACCGGGATCGTCTCCAACGCACGGGCGTACGACCCGCAGGCACGGATCCTCGGCGTACAGGTGCAGCAGATGGTGCCGTCCGGCACCGAAGTGCTCGTCGGGACGGTCACCGACCCGACCTTCGGTCCGATCGTGGCGTTCGGTCTCGGCGGCATCCTGGTGGAGGTCCTCAAGGACGTCACGTTCCGGCTCGCGCCGGCGTCCAGGGACGAGGCGCTGTCGATGCTCGACGGGATCCGCGCGGCGGAGATCCTGCGCGGGGTGCGCGGCGGCGCGGCCGTGGACCGGGACGCGCTGGCCGATCTGGTGGTCAAGGTGTCACGGCTCGCGGCCGATTTCCCGGAGATCGCGGAGGTCGACCTCAATCCGGTGTTCGCCTCGGCGAGCGGGGTGATGGCGGCGGACGTGCGGATCCTGCTGGCGGACGAGGCACCGGTCAGGCGTCGTACGTACACCCGCGAGGAGATCCTCGTCTCGATGCGGCGGCTGATGAAGCCCGCCTCGGTGACGGTGATCGGGGCCTCGGGCGAGCCGGGCAAGATCGGCAACTCGGTCATGCGGAATCTGATCGACGGGGGATTCCCGGGAGAGATCCATCCGGTGAACCCCAAGGCCGATGACATACTCGGCCGTAAGGCGTACAAGAGCGTGATGGACGTTCCGGGCCAGCCCGATGTGGCGGTCTTCGCGATCCCCGCGGAGTCGGTGCCGGCGGCTCTGGAAGAGGCCGGCCGCCGGGGCATCCCGAACGCCGTCCTGATCCCCTCCGGCTTCGCCGAGACCGGCGAGCACGAACTCCAGGCGCGGATCGTGGCGATCGGCGAGGAGTACGGCGTACGGCTGCTCGGGCCGAACATCTACGGCTACTACTCCACCTGGCACGATCTCTGCGCCACCTTCTGCACCCCGTACGACGTTCGCGGCGGCGTGGCGCTGACCTCGCAGTCCGGCGGCATCGGGATGGCCATCCTCGGCTTCGCCAGGAGCACCGGGACGGGTGTCTCGGCGATCGTCGGCCTCGGCAACAAGTCGGACCTCGACGAGGACGATCTGCTGACCTGGTTCGGCGAGGACCCGAACACCGAGTGTGTCGCCATGCACCTGGAGGACCTGAAGGACGGCCGGGCCTTCGTGGCGGCGGCGCGCGCGACCGTGCCGAAGAAGCCGGTCGTGGTCCTCAAGGCGGGGCGTACGGCGGCCGGTGCCAGGGCGGCGGGCTCGCACACCGGCGCGCTCGCCGGTGACGACGCCGTGTACGACGATGTGCTGCGGCAGGCGGGCGTCATCCGGGCGCCGGGCCTCAACGAGATGCTGGAGTACGCGCGGGCGCTGCCCGTGCTCCCCACACCGCTGGGCGACAACGTCGTCATCATCACCGGCGCGGGCGGCTCGGGCGTACTGCTCTCCGACGCCGTCGTCGACAACGGCATGCGGCTGATGGAGATCCCGCCGGATCTGGACAAGGCGTTCCGCGCGTACATCCCGCCCTTCGGCGCGGCGGGCAATCCGGTGGACATCACCGGGGGCGAGCCGCCGGCCACGTACGAGGCGACGATCAGGCTCGGCCTCCAGGACCCGCGGATCCACGCGCTGGTGCTGGGCTACTGGCACACGATCGTCACTCCGCCGATGGCCTTCGCCGAACTGACGGCCCGGGTGGTCGCGGAGTTCCGGGCGAAGGGCATCCAGAAACCGGTGGTGGCGTCCCTCGCGGGCGACATCAAGGTCGAGGAGGCGTGTCAGTACCTCTTCGAGCGCGGCGTGGTGGCCTATCCGTACACCACCGAGAAGCCGGTCGCGGCGCTCGGCGCGAAGTACACCTGGGCACGGGCGGCGGGGCTGCTGTGACCCACTCACCAGACTTCCACCGGCGGGTCCGCGGGTCGTACCCCGGACATGACACCGCCGTGTGGACCCGAGCGGCGGGGCAGTTGACCGCGGCTCACCCGAAATTAGTGACGCATCGTCAGAATGATGCGGAGTTAACCCCGTTGGGAGGAAGTCGATGACCTGACCAAGTCGGGTGGCGCGAAAGTTTGGACAGGGGGCGCTGGCCAGTTCTTTCGATGCAAGGGGTGTCTACACCGCATGACAACCACTCAAGTCTCCAGCACTGTCGCCTTCAAGGAGGTGACGGACGGCAACGGCCGTGTGTACCGGATCGGCGAGACCGACCGGAGCATCATGGGCCGTCCGCGATGGACGATGGTTCTCTTCCCGTGGATCGGGATGATGGGCATCAGTTCGTCGGAGTACGCGTTCACCTCGGCGGAGGACACTCTGCACGAGGCCCATCTATGGAGCAGCGGGCACATATTCTGGCTGATGGGCGTCTGGATATTCTTCCAGGCGGCCGTGGCCTTCCCCGCGGGGCAGCTCCGAGAGAGCGGCAAGCTGCCCGCCCGGTACGCCATGATGCTCGGCGCGCTGGGTACTCTCCTCGGCTATATCTCACTGGCCTACGCGCCGCATGTGATCGTGGCGTACATCGGCTTCGGCATGTTCAGCGGCATCGGCGCGGGTCTCGTCTATGCCACCTGTGTGAACATGGTCGGCAAGTGGTATCCCGAGCGCAAGGGAGGCAAGACCGGCCTCGTCAACGGCGGTTTCGCCTACGGCTCGGTGCCCTTCGTCTTCCTCTTCACCTCGTACATGGACCTGAGCAACTACCAGACGGTGCTCGTGGCCGTCGGTGTCATCTGCTGTGTCGTGGTCGCGGTCGCGGGCTGGTTCTTCAAGGACCCGCCGAAGTACTGGTGGCCCACCGGCGCGGACCCGCTGAAGGTCTCGGACGACCCGAGGATCCGGCGCGCTCTGGAGAAGAACCCGCCGGCGGTGAAGCAGTACACACCGCGGGAAGCGGCACGGACACCCGTGCTGTGGATGATGTGGTTCTGCCTGCTCTGCACGGCCGGTATCAACATCTTCGGAATCGCCTTCCAGGTGCCCTTCGGCAAGGACATGGGGTTCGCGGGCGGGATCGTGGCCACCGCGATGTCGCTGAAGGCGATCGTGAACGGTACGGGACGCGGTGTCATCGGCTGGATCTCCGACCGGTACGGACGCCGTAACACCCTGATCTTCGTCTGCCTGGTCCTGGGCAGCGCGCAGTTCGGAGTGCTCGTCTCCGGCTCCATGGGCAGTATGCCGTTCTTCCTCTTCTGCTCGATGGTCTCCGGCTTCGGCGGCGGCGCGATCTTCCCGCTGTTCGCGGCGATGACGGCGGACTACTTCGGGGAGAACAACAACGCTTCCAACTACGGAATGGTCTACAGCTCCAAGCTCATCTCCGGCCTGGTCGGATCCGGCATGGGAGCCGTCGTGGTGGCCGCCTGGGACTACGAGGGCGCGTTCATCATCGCCGGCAGCATCGGACTTCTCTCAGCGATCCTGGCCCTCTTCCTCAAGGCGCCAGGACGGCCGGACAGCAAGAAAATCGAACCAAACCCGAACCCGATTGGCCGTGAAATCGCTTAATGTCAGCAGAACCTCTTTCCGGTAGGTCCGCGTCGGCTACGGCCGACGCGGGCTACCGCGAGATCACAGACGAACGTGGCCGTATCTACCGCATCGGCGAGACCGACCGACAGATACTGGGTCACTCCCGAAAGTTCATGGTGTACCTGCCATGGGCGGCCATGATGGCCATCAGCGTCTTCGAGTACGCCTTCGGTTCGGCCGAAAGCGTCCTCTCGGCGGCGCATGGCTGGTCCCAGAGCAACACCTTCTGGATCCTCAGTATCTGGGTCTTCTTCCAGGCGGGTGTCGCTTTCCCGGCAGGCTGGTTGCGGGAGAAGGGGATTCTGACAGCTCGCGCCGCCACGTTGATCGGCGCCGCTCTCTCCTTCGTGGGATTCCTCTCCATCTCACACTTCAACAACGTCTCGGCCGCGGTCCTCGGATTCGGGCTGCTCGGCGGTGTCGGTTCCGGCCTCGTCTACGCCACCTGCATCAATATGGTGGGCAAGTGGTTCCCGGAACGTCGTGGTGGAAAGACGGGCTTCGTCAACGGCGGATTCGCCTATGGCGCGGTGCCGTTCATCTTCATCTTCAACTACGCGTTCAACATCGGTAACTACCGGACGGTGCTGGACCTGATCGGGGTCTACGTCCTGGTCATCGTCGCCGTCTGCGCCCTGTTCTTCCGGGATCCCCCCAAGAACTGGTGGCCGGCGGACATCGATCCGCTGAAGATCCCGGCGGGCAGCAGGAACGCGACGACCCTGGCCAAGAACCCTCCGGCGGCCAAGCAGTACCGGCCCATGGAGGCCATCAGGACCGGCATGCTCCCGCTCATCTGGGTGCTGCTGGTGATCACCGCCGGTGTGTCCATCTTCGGTATCTCCTTCCAGGTGCCGTTCGCCAAGGACGTCGGGTTCGGACCGCTCGTCGCCGCCTCGTCGGCCGGTGTGCTGTCCGTCGTCAACGGCGTCGGGCGAGGAGTCGTCGGCTGGCTCTCCGACCTCTGGGGCCGCAAGATCACACTGATCTTCGTGATCACGGTGCTGGGGCTGGCGCAGTTCGGTGTCCTGTGGGCGGGCAACACGAAGAACGAGATCCTGTTCCTGGTGTTCGCCTTCATCTCCGGCTTCGGCGGCGGGGCGTTCTTCCCGCTGTTCGCGGCGCTCACGCCGGACTACTTCGGGGAGAACTACAACGCCACCAACTACGGTCTCGCCTACAGCGGCAAGCTGATCAGCGGGCTGTTCGGCGGCGGGCTCGGCGCGATGGCGGTCAACTCGTGGGGATACAACGGCGCGTACATCCTCGCCGGCGGACTCTCCCTCGTGGCGGCGGCCATGGCCATGCTGTTGCGGAACCCCGGACAACCGCGGGACGGGAGCACTCCCCCCGTACCGCAGCCTGCCGGGGGATGACCACGGACACGGCCCCGCTGCATTGATCACGAACGCGGCCCTCCCCGCGGCTCATGGCGAGCCGTGGGGAGGGCCGTCTTCGTCCGGTCACACCGCCGTGCCGTCACACCGGCGGATGTTCCCTGTGGACTACCGGCGCTCGCGCAGCGAGTGCAGGTGCGCCGCCGACTTCTTGGCGAAGAGGATGGAGTCCACCGGCTGGTCGTGCTCCACCTGCCAGTGGTGGTCACGGCGCCCGCCGCGGGTCTTGTTCACCGCCGATATGAAGCGCGTGTAGTCGATGTCGCCGTCACCGACGTCCACCATCCGGTAGCCGTCGCGGGCGGCGATGTCCTCGATGCCGTCCTTCACATGGAAGAGCGGGTACCGGTGGGGCTGCTTGAGCACGTACCGCAGCGGGTCGAAGGGCGCGGGCTTGCCCTCGGGGGTCTTGCTGAAGCGGAACTGCCCGGCGAACGCCCAGTAGATGTCCATCTCCAGATAGACCAGGCTGGGGTCCGTCTCGGCCAGCAGGACGTCGTAGAGCCTGACGTTGGGCTGGTCGGTGGCGAAGGAGAACTCCTCCGCGTGGTTGTGCTGGTAGAACTTCATGCCTCGGCGCTTGGCCGCGGCGCCATAGGCGTTGAAGTCCGCGGCGGCCCGCTTCCAGGCGTCCACGGTCGATCCGTAGCGGAACGGGCCGGAGGCCGTGCCGATGTGGTCCAGGCCCAGTTCCTGGGCGTCGTCCAGGACCTTGGTGAGGTTCTGGGCGAAGCTGTAGGCGTTGGGGTTGTTGTCATCGTAGTAATTGACATGGCTGCCGATGCCCTTGAGACCGTGGTCTCTGGCCAGCCGCTTCAGCTGCGGCAGGGTGATCGCGCCCGCCGAACCCTGGGTGTATCCGGCGTACTCGACCTCGTCGTAGCCGAAGCGCTCCAGCTCCTCGAAGACCTTGGCGAAGCCGATCGTGGAGACCTTGTCACGCAGTGAGTAGAGCTGGACACCGAGCCGGCCGGCGGGCAGCACGGGCTGGCCGTGTCCATGGCCGTGGCCGTGCCCGTGTCCCTTCCCGTGGGCGGCGGCGGGGGTCGCCGAGGCGCCGAGAACGGCGGCGGCGGTCGCGCCCGCGGCGACGCCGAGCATATTGCGTCGGCTCAGCTTCTGGGCGAGCTCTGGGTCGGCTGACTTCTTGCGGCTCATTGCGGAACTCCTTCTGTCAGTGCAGTCCGGCGAGCTGGAGGAGCAGGGATTTGACGTCGGTGGCCGCGACCCGGTCACCGACTGCGCGGGGGGTGGAGCACAGGATGAGCGGACCTTCCTCGTCGCTCCGCGGCAGCCGGCCGTGGCTGCCGCGGATGGGCGAGGCGTCCAGCGGGACGACCGCGAGGCGGTAGCGCATGCCGAGCTTCTTGCGGGCGATCGCCTTGGCCGCCTTGAGGCGTACGTACGGGTCGAGGGGGTCCATGAACAACTCGACCGGGTCGTAGCCGGGTTTGCGGTGGATCTCGACCAACTGGGCGAAGTCGGGGGCCCGTTCGTCGTCGAGCCAGTAGTAGTACGTGAACCAGGCGTCGGGCTCGGCGATGGCCACCAGCTCACCCGAGCGGGGGTGGTCCAGGCCGTGCGCCTTCTTGCCCTCGTCGTCCAGGAGTTCGTCGATTCCGGGGAGATCTTTCAGGGCCTCGCGCGTGGCGTCAAGGTCCTCGGGGCGGCGAACGTAGACATGGGCGAGCTGATGGTCCGAGACGGCGAACGCCCGCGAGGCCATCGGGTCGAGATACTCCATGCCGTCCTGCGTGTGCACTTCCAGCAGTCCGGCCCGGCGCAGTGCCCGGTTGATGTCGACGGGCCGCGAGACCCGGGTGATGCCGTACTCGGAGAGCGCGACGACCGTACGGCCCTCCGCCCTGGCGTCGTCCAGCAGCGGGGCCATGGCGGCGTCGAGATCCGTCGCGGCCCGGTGCGAGCGCGGGTCGTCGGGTCCGTAGCGCTGGAGGTCGTAGTCGAGATGCGGCAGATAGCACAGGGCCAGATCGGGCCGCCGGGTGCGGACGATATGGCGGGTGGCGTCCACGATCCACTGCGAGGAGACGAGGTCGGCGCCGGGGCCCCAGAAGTGGAAGAGGGGGAACGTGCCGAGCTTCTCGGTGAGTTCGTCGTGCAGCGCGGGCGGACGGGTGTAGCAGTCGGGTTCCTTGCGGCCGTCCGCGTAGTAGACGGGACGCGGCGTGACCGTGTAGTCGGTGTCCGCGCCCATCGCGTACCACCAGCAGATGTTGGCCACCGTGTAGCCGGGGTGCGCGCGCCGGGCGGCGTCCCACAGCTTGTCGCCGGAGACGAGGCCGTTGTGCTGGCGCCACAGCAGCACATCGCCCAGCTCGCGGAAGTACCAGCCGTTGCCGACGATGCCGTGCTCGGCGGGGAGCGTGCCGGTGAGGAAGGTGGACTGCGCGCTGCAGGTGACGGCGGGCAGCACCGTGGAGAGGGGGGCCTGCGAGCCGGCCGCCGCCAGCTTGCGCAGGTTCGGCATATGGGCGAGCAGCTGGGGTGTGAGCCCGACGACGTCGAGGACCAGCAGCGGGGTCGGGGTCGGGGCCGGGGTCCCGGCCGGGGTCTCGGTCACGGCAGCTCCTTCAGGCCGAGGTCGGTCAGCAGATCCCGGGCCAGGGTGAGTTCGGCGGCGATTCCGTCGGCGAGCTGTCCGCGTGAACGGGGACGCAGCTCCGGCGGGAGCGCCTGCCAGGTGTAGGTCTCGACCTCCAGATGCCGGGTGCGCGGCTGCGCGACGCCGACGAGCCGGGCCAGGGTGTCCCGGAGCACCGGGAGGGTGGAGGTGAGCGGCGGGGCGGGCGGCGCGTGCAGCGGCACGTGGAAGTGCGCGCGCCAGGGGGCTCCGTCGGGCAGCACATCCCCGGCCAGGGCCTCGTCCAGGTCGTCCGTGCCGCGCAGCCCGGCGGCGGTGCGGGTACGGGTCTGGTGCAGGAAGCGGGGCTCGGCGAAGGAGGCGAGCGCGTCCCGTACCTCCGGCAGATGCGGGTGCTCGGCGTGCAGGGCCGCGGAGAGCTGGGCCTTGGGGATGGAGATGTGCGCGGCCTCCAGCGCGCCGAGCGCGGCGCCCGGGTCCTCGAAGGAGGTGGCGAGATGGCAGGTGTCGATACAGATGCCGATCCGGCCGCTGGCGATGTCGGTGAGCGGGCCGATCGCGTCGGCGGTGGTCTCGACGGTGCAGCCGGGCTCCGGTTCCAGCGCGATCCTGATGGACTTGCCGGTCAGCTCCTCCAGCGCGTCGAGCCGTTCGGCGAGCGTGGACAGCGCCTGGTGCGCGGTGCGGGCCGCGGCGGCGTCCCAGGGGGTACGCCAGCCGAGCGGGAGCGTGGAGACGGAGCCCTCGGTGACATCGTCGGGCAGCAGTGCGGCCAGCAGCCGGGCGAGATCGCTGGTGTGGGCGAGCCGCTCGGGGTCGCGCCAGTCCGGCTTGTACACGCGGTACTTGACCTCTTCGGCGCCGAAGCCCTCGTACGGGAAGCCGTTGAGGGTGATGACCTCGAGACCGCGCCGGTCCAGTTCGGCGCGGAGCCCGCGCAGCACCGCCGGGTCGTTGATCAGGGCCTGGGCGGCGTCCTTGGCGAGCCAGAGGCCGATGCCGAGACGGTCCCGGCCGAGGCGCTTGCGTACGGGCTCGCAGTGGTCGCGCAGCTGGGCCATGACGCCGTCGAGGGTCTCGGCGGGGTGGACATTGGTGCAGTACGAGAGGTGGACGGTGGAGCCGTCGGGGTGGCGGAAGCGCATGGGCTCACTCCCCTCCGCGCAGAATGGAGTTGCCCTCGTGCAGGGCCTCCGGCGCGGGTACGTCCAGCTGGAGTCTGCCGCTGAGTCCGTAGAAGGCGACGGGGTTGCGCCACAGGACCTGGTCGACGTCGTCCTCGTCGAACCCGGCGGCGAGCATCGCGTCGCCCACCTTGCGGGTCTTGAGCGGGTCGCTGTTGCCCCAGTCCGCCGCCGAGTTGACGAGCACCCTCTCGGTGCCGTGTTCCTTGAGGACGGCGACCATCCGGTCCTCGTCCATCTTGGTGTCGGGGTAGATCGAGAAGCCGAGCCAACTGCCGCTCTGTGCGGCGTCCTTGACGGTCGTCTCGTTGAGATGGTCGAGCAGCACCCGGTCCGGGGCGAGCGCCGACTCCCGTACGACGTCGATGGTGCGGCGCAGTCCGGACAGCTTGTCGCGGTGGGGGGTGTGGACGAGCGCGGGCAGGCCGTGGTCGGCGGCGAGCTGGAGCTGCGCGGCCAGGGCGGTGTCCTCGGCCGGGGTCATCGAGTCGTATCCGATCTCGCCGACGGCGACGACACCGTCCTTGACCAGATAGCGCGGCAGTTCGTCCAGGACGGGGGTGCAGCGCGGGTCGTTCGCCTCTTTGGGGTTGAGGGCGAGCGTGCAGTGGTGGGCGATGCCGTACTGGGCGGCCCGGAACGGTTCCCAGCCGAGGAGCGCGTCGAAGTAGTCGAAGAAGCTCTCGGGTGAGGTGCGGGGCTGTCCGAGCCAGAACGACGGCTCGACCAGGGCGCGGACTCCGGAGTCGTACATCGCCCGGTAGTCGTCCGTGGTGCGGGAGGTCATATGGATGTGGGGGTCGAAGATGCGCATCAGGACTCCTCGCCGGTCAGGGTCAACGCACGGTGCAGGTCGGCGGGTACGGGACGGCCGGCGGCGGTGCGCTCCGCCGCGAAGTCGGCGAGCATCCTCGCCAGTTCGGTGTCTCCGTGGGCGCGTGCGGCCAGGCTGTCGACGGCGTCGACCGGCACGCCGGTGAAGAGGCACTTGAGGACGGCGTGCCGCCAGGCGTGGGGGTCGAGATGGGCGGCGGCGTACGGGCCGACGGCGGCGGCGACCAGCCGGGTGTCGTTGGTCCGCAGGGCGTCCTCGACCAGCGGCAGCGCGCCGGGTCCCGTGACGCGGTCGGGCAGGGCGAGCAGGACGGCGCGTCGCTCGGCGGCGGCGCCCCGCTGGTAGAGCCGGGTCAGGGTGGTGAGCCCGGCGCCGGCTTCCCGGAGCAGGAGGGTGCGTACGGCGTCGGCGTGCTCCTGTCCGCAGTGGCGGCCGGCGGCGGCGAAGCGCAGCTCCCAGCGGGCGGCGGCAACGTTGTCGTCGGCACGGCCGGCGGTGGCCTCGGCCAGGGCGTCGTCGAGCCAGGACGCGGCGGGCGCGTCGAGCCTGAGGAGGAGTTCCTCGCGGGTCGGGGTCATCAGGACACCCCCTGGGCGCGGAGGAAGTCGAGGGACGTGCGGGCCAGTTCGGGCCCGGCGTGGGAGTGGCGGGGCAGTTCCACGACGGTCAGGCCCTCGTACCCGGTCGCCGCCAGCGCGGCGAGCACGGGCGGGAAGTCGATCTCGCCTTCTCCGAACGGGAGATGCTCATGGACGCCGCGCCGCATGTCCTCGATCTGCACATGCCGCAGCCAGGGGGCGGCGTCCCGTACGCAGTCGGCGGGCGACGCGTCCTCCAGGCACTGGCAGTGGCCGATGTCGAGGGTGAGCCCGAGCGCGTCCGGGTCGCCGAGCAGATGTCTGAGCCGGTGGAATCCGGCGATGTCCGAGACGAGATGGCCGGGTTCGGGCTCGACGGCGAGGGGGATGTCGGCGGCCTCCGCCGCGTCGAGGACGGGGCCCATCGCCTCTTCGAGCCGCTTCCAGGCGGTGTCGGTGTCGGTGGGTCCTGGGACGATGCCGCTGAAGCAGTGGACGGCGTGCGCGCCGAGGTCGGCGGCGACCTGAACGGCCTTGACCAGCAGCCGCGTCCGGGCGGCGCGGTCGTCGGGGTCCGGGTCGAGCAGCGTGGGTCCGTGCTTGCGGCGCGGGTCGAGTACGTAACGGGCACCGGTCTCGACGGTGACCCCGAGGCCCAGCTCGGCCAGCCGGCGGGCGACCCGCTGGGTGCGGGCGGTGAGATCGGGGGCCATGGGGTCGAGATGCATATGGTCGAGGGTCAGCCCGACGCCGTCGTAGCCGAGGTCGGCGAGCAGCCCGAGGGCGTCGTCGAGGCGCAGATCGGTGAGCCCGTTGGTGCCGTAACCGAAACGCAGACTCATGTGGGGCTCACTTTCCGTGCGAACGTGCGGGCCAGCGGTACGAGCCCCATGACGCCGAGCGCGATCCCGGCGGCCCCGCCGCGCGCGGCCAGCGCGGCCTGGAGCGGGATCATCGCCCGGATGCCGCCGCCGACGGCGCGCTGGGTGAGCGGGGGCGACGGATTGAGCGCGGCGTGCAGGAGGGGGCGCCCCGCGGTCCCCGTGTAGACGAGGGCGAGCGCCCCGGCGAGCGCGGGTCCGGCGGTGGCGAGCGCGGGGACGGCCGACCGGAGCGCACCGGTTCCCCGGCGTGGGGCGGCGCGCAAGCCGCCGGGCGCCACGGCCCCGTCCGTCGGCCGGCCCGCCAGCGTGCCCAGCACGCCGGTGGCCACGAGCGCGGCGAGTGGCGCGGCCGTCGAACCGCCCTGCGCCTCGCGGCGCGAGACGGTGGTGACGGCGACGGTGTGCGCGCCGAGGAGTGTGGCCGAGGGCAGTGCGGTACGGAGACCGTCCCAGGGGCCGGTGACGCGTACGGCTCCAGCGCCCGTGACGGTGCCCGGCGACGGCGTACGGGGCGAGGTGCGCGCGGCGGCACCGCCGCCTCCGGCCGACGCGGACGAGGTGTTCCCGGAACCCCGGGTCACCACTGCCGCGGGGCCGGCCGCGCCGGTCCCGGCCGACGCCGATGTGGCGCGATCGCGCAGCACATTCCCCGTCGCCGTCGCTGTCGCTGTCGCTGTCGCTGTCGCGCCCAGCAGTACGTCCAGTGCCCTGGCCGCGCCCATCGCCGCCGGGCCCGCCGCCGTGTGTTTCAGACGCAGGTCGTACGCCCAGACCGTGGCCGCCAGGGCCGTGCCCACGGCCAGCGACGTCCGGCCCGCGCGGGCCGCGAGGGCGAGGCCCGCGGCCGTCAGCGCGCCCGCCGCGGCGAGGGCCGCCGGCGGGGAGATCCGGCCCGACGGGATGGGGCGGTGCGGGCGGTCGATCGCGTCCTCCTCGCGGTCCGCCCAGTCGTTGAGCGCCATGCCCGCCTCGTACAGGCAGAGCGAGGCGCCCACGGCGAGCGCGGTGGAGCGGTTGGGGCGTGCGCCGAGGGCCGCGGCCCCGGCCAGCGCGTCGCCCGGGACCGTGAACAGGGCGGAGACGCGGAGCAGTTCGGCCCAGGCCCGCATACGTCCGCGCAGGCTCACCTGGTCTCCTTCAGCCGCTCGGCGAAGGCGAGCAGCTCGTCGAACTGTTCGGCGAGCGCGGCGGGGCCGCCGTCCGGATCCTTGAAGTAGAAGCCGAGACCGGGCAGGGGCCCGCTCAGTCCTGCCTCGTGCGCGCGGGCCACCAGCCGGGCGAGGTCGAGTACGAGCGGCGCGGCGAGCGCCGAGTCGCACCCCTGCCAGATGGTCTGGAGGATCATCCGCGAGCCGAGGAAGCCGTCGAACGCGATGTGGTCCCAGGCGGTCTTCCAGTCGCCGAGCGCGGGGACGTCGTCGATGTGGACCTCGCCCTCGGGGGCCGTGCCGAGGGTGTCGGCCAGTACGCGTTCCTTGCCCGCGTTCTTGGCCGCCGCGGCGGCCGGGTCGGCCAGCGCCGCTCCGTCCCCGCCGCCCAGCAGGTTCGTGCCCGACCAGGCCCGGACGGTCAGCGCGCGCTGGACGAACATCGGGGCGAGCACGGAACGGAGCAGCGTCTGGCCTGTCTTGCCGTCGCGGCCGGCGTGGGGAAGTCCGCCGGCCTCGGCGGCCGCCGTGAGGGCCTCGGTGCGCAGCCCGGTGGAGGGCGTGAAGTTGACGTACGAGCAGCCGGCCCGGATCGCGGCCGCCGCGTAGAGCGAGCTGGCGGGCAGGCGCGGATCGTCCGGCGCGGGCTGGGGTTCGGTGGAGGAGACGTTGACGACGACGGTGCGGGCGACGCCGGTGCGGCGCGCGAAGTCCCTGAGGTCGTCGGCGAACGAGGCGATGAGCTCCTCGTCGCTCCTGGTGTCGCCCGGCTGGGGGCCGCCGGCCCGTATCTCCTGGTCGGCGGCGGCCAGTTCGGCGTGGATCGCGGCGGGCAGGCCGTGCGGCAGCACACCCGCCGCGGTCAGCGCCTCCGCGCGCTTGGGCAGCGGACAGCTCGCCGTGTCGTGTCCGCCGAAGACGAGCGAGGAGAGTGCGGGGAGGCCCGTGTCCGCGAAGGGCGCGGTCTCGGTGACCATGCCCGTCGCGGGATGGAGCCCGGCGGTGACCGCCGCGCATCCGGCGACGGCCGTCGTGGCGACGGAGCCGCGCGCTCCGACGAACCAGACGCCGGTGCGTGCTGCAGTCGATTCTGTACGGGTCGTCGTCGCGGGACTGGTCGTCGTCACGGGGCTGCCTCCCTGCCGGTGGTGTGGTGGTTGGTGGACGGCGGGCGGGGGGTACGGCGCCTCCCCGCCCGCCGCCGGCTTACGGGCCGCCCCGTCCCGGAGACCTCTGGCTACGAGAGGTCTCTAGGCGGAGGGCAGTTCCTTGAGCTGGACGTCACGGAAGGACACCTGGTCGTCCGCGCCGTGGTTCTGGAGGCCGATGTAGCCGTCCTTCAGACTGCGCTCGGGGTCCTTGTTGGTGAAGTCGTTGATCTTCACGCCGTTGAGGAAGATCTGCAGACGCTCACCCTGGACCTTGATCTCGTAGTTGTTCCACTGGCCCGGGGGCCGCAGAACCTGGTCCCTGGCCTTGATGTTGGCCGACTTGAAGCCGTAGACGGAGCCGGTGGTGCGGTCGGCCGCGTCGGTGGCGTCGATCTGGATCTCATACCCCTTGTCGACCGCGGACCACGGGTCGTCGGAGGCCGGGAAGCCCACGAAGACACCGGAGTTGTCGTCCCCGTCCATCTTCCAGTCGAGCTTCAGGGAGTAGGAGCCCAGCTGCTTGGCCTGGTACCACAGCAGGCCCATGCCGCCCTCGGAGCGCAGTTCACCGTCCACGACGTTGAACTTGCCCGGTCCCGCCTGCTTCCAGCCCTCCAGCGTCTTGCCGTTGAAGAGGTCCCGGTAGCCGGTCTGCGGCTTGCAGTCCGCCTTCACCTGGCCGGCCGCGTAGCGCAGCCCGCCGAGCAGGTGCTGGCGGAAGGCGTCGTCCGCGTACGACTCCTTGGTGTGGCCGCCGCCGGTGTAGAAGGCACGGCCGCCCTCGTACGTCTGGCACCAGGCGATCGGGTGGTCGCCCTTCATGTTGCCGCCCTGGTAGGTGGTCTCGTCCAGGGTGGCGAGGACGCGGGCCTGATCCCGCGGGTTGGTGCGGTAGTTGTACCACTCGTCGGTGCGCTGCCACTCGTCGCCCAGGTGGGCGGTCGACGGGTGGTCGTGGTCCTCGACGCGTACGGTGGCCGGCTGGATCTGCGGGTGGGAGTCGAAGTAGGCCCCCACCAGACCGCCGTAGAAGGACCAGTCGTACTCGGTGTCCGCCGCGGCGTGGACGCCCATGTAGCCGCCGCCGGTGGCGACGTAGTTCTCGAACGCCTTCTGCTGGTCGGCGTTGAGGACGTCACCGGTGGTGGAGAGGAAGACCACCGCGTCGTACCTGGCCAGGTTGTTGGTGGTGAACTGGCCGGCCGCCTCGGTGGCGTCGACGGTGATCCCGGTGGTCTTGCCGAGCTCCTTGAGCGCGGCGACGCCCGCGGGGATCGAGTCGTGGCGGAAGCCGCCGGTCTTGGAGAAGACCAGGACCCGCTTCTCGGTCTTGCCGGGCACGGCCGTGGAGAGCTGGAAGTCGTCCAGGTCGTACAGCGCGCCGCCGCCGGCACCGCCCTTGAAGACCAGGAACAGCTCGGTGGTCTGCTTGGGTACGGCACGGAGCGGTACGTCGATGTCCTGGAAGGTCTCCCAGCCGCCCGTGACCGGGATCGGCGCGGAGCCGAGCAGGTTGCCGGTGGCCGAGCCGGTGCGCACTTCGAGGAATCCGCCGGCGCCGCCGGAGGAGATCCGCGCGGTGAGCGTCTTGGACCCGGTCAGGTTGTACGGCGAGAAGGAGATCCAGTCGCCGTTGTCGATGTCGCCGACGGTCTTGCCGCCGTTGGCCGGTGCCTTGTCGTAGACCTTGATACCGGAGGAGTTGTTGAAGTGCTCGGCCTGCCGGTGGCGCGGCTGGAGCTGCGACTGGTCGTGCGTGGTGAGCGCCGCCTGGCCGCCGCCTCCGCCGTCGGTGTACTCGGCGTCGATCACACCGAAGATGTTGGCGTTGGGGTCGTGCTCGGTGTCGGCGGGCGCGGTGATGGTGCCCTCACAGCCGTTGGCCGAGGTGATCGGGTGGCCGTGGCTGTCGTGGCCGAGGATGTAGCGGACGACGACCTTGGAGCAGTCGATCGCCCCGTCCTCCGGGTCGGTGACCTTCACCTTGAAGGGGACGGTGTCCCCGAAGTTGAAGAGGTGCCCGTCGTTGGGGAGTTCGAGTGTCACCTTGGGCGCGGTGTTGCCGACGACGATCCGCACGGACGCGCTCGCGGTGCGCTCGGTCGGGTCGGTGACGGTGAGCCGCGCGGTGTAGGTGCCGTTCTTCTTGTACGTGTACGAGGGGTTGGTCTCGGTCGAGGTGCCGCCGTCGCCGAAGTCCCACGCGTAGGTGAGGGCGTCGCCGTCGGGGTCCTCGGTGCCCGCGGAGGAGAAGCCGACCTTCAGCGGGGACTTGCCGGACGTCTTGGTCGCGGTCGCCTCGGCGATCGGTGACTTGCCGCCCGTGGAGTTCTCGATGCGGTAGAGCGCGGAGTGCTCGTCGCCACCGAACCAGGACAGGCCGTAGTCGAGGACGTAGAGCGCGCCGTCGGGGCCGAACTCCATGTCCATGGGCTGGGTGCCGGACCACGGGAACGGGTTGATCTTGCTGACGGTGCCGTCCTCGCCCTGCTCGATCCGCTTGATCCACTGGCGGCCGAACTCACCGGCGAAGAAGTCCCCGTCGTACTCCTCGGGGAACTTGACCGGGGAGTCGAGGTCGGCGTCGTACCGGTAGACCGGTCCGCCCATCGGGGACTCGGAGCCGCTGCCGAACTCGGGCAGGCTGCCGCCGTCGTACGGGATCCAGGCCGGCTGGGCCGGCGGGAGGTCCGTCAGACCCGTGTTGTGCGGCGAGGTGTTCTTGGGCGCGGCGCAGTCGAAGGCCGCGCCGGACGCCTTGGTGGCGAAGTCGTAGTCGATGAAGGGGTCGTTGTCCCCCGTGCAGTACGGCCATCCGAAGTTGCCCGCCTGGGTGACCCGGGCGAACTCCACCTGGCCGGCCGGGCCGCGGGTCGGGGACGCGGCGCCGGCGTCGGGACCGTAGTCACCGACGTAGACGATGCCCGTCTTCTTGTCGACGGAGATACGGAAGGGGTTGCGGAACCCCATGGCGTAGATCTCGGGCCGGGTCTTCTCGGTGCCCGGGGCGAAGAGGTTGCCCTCGGGGATGGTGTACGAGCCGTCCTCGGCGACCTTGATGCGCAGGACCTTGCCGCGCAGGTCGTTGGTGTTGCCGGAGGAACGCTGGGCGTCGAACGCCGGGTTGCGGTCGGCGCGCTCGTCGATCGGCGTGTAGCCGTCGGAGGCGAACGGGTTGGTGTCGTCGCCGGTCGACAGATACAGGTTGCCGTCCGCGTCGAAGGCGATGTCGCCGCCCACGTGGCAGCAGGTGCCGCGCGAGGTGGTGACGTCGAGGACCTTCTTCTCGCTCGCCTTGTCGAGCGTGCCGTCCTCGTTGAGTGTGAACCGCGAGAGCCGGTTGTATCCGTCGAACGGGGCGAAGTCGGCCGCCGTGCCGTTCTCGGGGGCGTCGCCGGACGGGGTGTCCAGCTTGGGCGCGTAGAAGAGGTAAATGGCCCGGTTCTCCGCGAAGTCGGGGTCGACCCCGACGCCCTGGAGGCCCTCCTCGTCGTGGTTGTAGACATCCAGCGTGCCGGAGACGGTGGTGTCGCCGCCCGCGTCGGTGATGCGCAGTGTGCCGTCACGCGAGGTGTGCAGCACCCGGCGGTCGGGCAGGACGGCGAGCGACATGGGCTCGCCGACCGCGTCGGCACCCTTCGCGAGGGTCACCTGCTGGAAGCTCTCCTCCGCGGCCGGCTCGTCCGGATGCGCGGCGGCGGGTACGGCGCTGAGGCTCGATCCTGCGAGCAGAGCGCCCGTCAGGAGTGCGAGGAGGGTTCTGGCTCTGGGGCGTTTTCTGTGCACGAAAGTCCTCCACAATGGGCTGTTCGTACGTGCGGGTTGCCAAGGGAGCGCGGAGGAGCGCTCTCGCCTCCCGGGGAACGGTGCTCGTCCTGCACCGGATCCCCGGAGAGAGGTGGCTGCGTCGCCGACGTGCGCCGTCACATCGGAGACCACCTGTGTCCTGTACGTATGCCGTGTACCTATGTCCTGTACATCTCAGTGGACGGTAGCTGTGTTCGTCCGTGTCCGAAAGACCTTGCGCAGAGGAGAAGTTGCCTTTTTCCTTCCTCAGGACAAAGCACTTTCCGGGCAGGCCTGACCGCCCGGCGGCGTTTCCACCGCCGGGCTGCCAGTCCTCTCCCCGGAGCCCGATCCGGGGAGAAGCCGCTACTCGCCGCCGCCGAAGGCCGCGTCGAAGGACGCGGTCGGCGGGTCGAAGTCGAAGCGCTTCAGGTCCGCGAGGGCCTCGGGGGCGCCGGCCAGCCGGTCCATGCCCGCGTCCTCCCACTCCACCGAGATGGGACCCTCGTACGCGATCGACCGCAGCATCCGGAAGACGTCCTCCCACGGGACATCGCCGTGGCCCGCCGAGACGAAGTCCCAGCCGCGCCGCGGGTCGCCCCAGGGCAGATGCGAACCGAGCCGCCCGTTGCGGCCGTCGAGGCGCTTTCGGGCCTCTTTGCAGTCGACGTGGTAGATCCGGTCCCGGAAGTCGTAGAGGAAGTTGACCGGGTCCAGGTCCTGCCAGACGAAGTGGCTCGGGTCGAAGTTCAGCCCGAACGCGGGCCGGTGGCCGACCGCCTCCAGGGCCTGGTGCGTGGTCCAGTAGTCGTACGCGATCTCGCCCGGGTGCACCTCGTGGGCGTAGCGCACGCCCTCGGCGTCGAAGACGTCGAGGATCGGGTTCCAGCGCTCCGCGAAGTCCTCGTACCCGCGCTCGATCATGCCGGGCGGCACCGGCGGGAACATCGCCAGCAGGTGCCAGATGGACGAGCCGGTGAAACCGATGACCGTATTGACCCCGAAGGCCGCGGCGGCCCGCGCGGTGTCCTTGATCTCGGCGGCGGCGCGCTGCCTGACGCCCTCGGGATCGCCGTCGCCGAAGATCCGGGACGGCAGGATGCCCTGGTGGCGTTCGTCGATGATGCTGTCGCAGACGGCCTGGCTCACCAAGTGGTTGGAGATCGCCCAGCACTTGAGCCCGTACTTGTCGAGTAGCTGGTGGCGACCGTCCAGGTAGCCGGGATCCGCGAGTGCTTTGTCTACTTCGAAGTGATCTCCCCAGCAGGCGAGTTCCAGCCCGTCGTAACCGAAGTCACGGGCGAGCCGGCACACCTCCTCCAGGGGCAGATCGGCCCACTGGCCGGTGAACAGCGTGAACGGACGTGGCATTCGGACCTCCTCCTCGATGTGATGGCTAGGGCTGCGGCACGGGCGTGTACACGGCGTTCTTCGCCGCGCTGTCCTCCACCGCGGCGAGCACCCGCTGCACCTGGAGCCCGTCGGCGAAGGACGGCGCCGGATCGGTCCCGGCGGCGACCGCCTCGACCAGATCGCGGGCCTGGTGCACGAAGGTGTGCTCGTAGCCGAGCGCGTGGCCGGGCGGCCACCACGCTTCCAGATAGGGATGCTCCGGCTCCGTGACCAGGATCCGGCGGAAGCCGGAGGAGGGAGCGGGCTCGGTGTGGTCGTGGAACGACAGCTCGTTGAGGCGCTCCAGATCGAAGGCGAGCGAGCCGCGCTCGCCGTTGATCTCCAGATGGAGCGCGTTCTTGCGCCCCGAGGCCATCCGGGTGGCCTCGAAGGAGGCCAGGGCGCCCGAGGCGAGCCGTCCGGTGAACAGCGCCGCGTCGTCCACGGTCACCGGGCCCGTCTCGGTGCCCGCGGTCCCCGAGAGGCCGGCGGTCGCCCCGCTGAGTACGGGCCGTTCCTTGACGAAGGTCTCCGCGAGCGCGGAGACCCCGACCAGCGGCTCCCCCGTCAGGAACTGCGCCAGGTCGACGATGTGCGCTCCCAGGTCGCCGAGCGCCCCCGACCCCGCGCGCTCGCGCTTGAGCCGCCAGGTGAGCGGGGCCGCGGGATCGGCCAGCCAGTCCTGGAGATAGGTGACCCGGACATGGCGCAGGGTGCCGAGCCTGCCCTCCGCGATCAGCTTCCTGGCGTACGAGATCGCGGGCACCCGGCGGTAGTTGAAGCCGACCATGGCCAGCTGACCGCGCGACCTGGCGTCGGCCGCGGCCCTGACCATGGCCTCGGCCTCGGCCACCGAGTTGGCGAGGGGCTTCTCGCACAGGACGTGCTTGCCCGCCTCCAGCGCGGCGATGGCGATCTCCGCGTGGCTGTCCCCCGGGGTGCAGATGTCCACGACCTGCACGTCGTCGCGCGCGATGAGCCGCCGCCAGTCGGTCTCGGCCGCTGCCCAGCCGTGCCGGTCCGCCGCGGCGCGGACCGCGTCCGCGTCACGGCCGCAGACAGCGGCGAGCACGGGGCGCATCGGCAGGTCGAAGACGTGTCCCGCCGTGCGCCACCCCTGTGAGTGTGCGGCGCCCATGAACGCGTATCCGACCATGCCGATACCGAGTGTCGGTGGTGCACCGGCTTCTTTCTCCGACGCTTCCCTGAGGGTCATACGGAGTACTCCTCGTCTCTCGCTGGTGGGGGCGGCCTTGACTGGACCGGTCAGCTGAAGCCCTGAGGCAGGTAGTCATCGATGTTCGTCTTGTCGACCACGGCCGAGAAGAGCGTGACCTGGGCCGGGATCTCCAGCCCGGACAGGCCGCTGACGCCCTTGCTCTGTCCGAGAGCGCGGGCCAGGTCGATGGCGGACGCGGCCATGATCGGCGGGTAGAGGACGGTGGCCTTGAGCACACCGTTGTCCGCCTTGATCGCGTCCATCGCGGCCTTGGCGCCGGCCCCGCCGACCATCAGGAAGCCGTCCCGGCCCGCCTGGTCGATGGCGCGCAGGGCGCCGACGCCCTGGTCGTCGTCGTGGTTCCAGAGCGCGTCGAAGCTGGACTGCGCCTGGAGCAGCTGGGCCATCTTGGCCTGGCCGGACTCCACGGTGAAGTCGGCGGCCTGGCGCGCGACCTTCTTGATGTTCGGGTAGTTCTTGAGGGCGTCGTCGAAGCCCTGGGTGCGCTGCTGGGTCAGCTCCAGGCTGTCGGGCCCGGACAGCTCGATGACCTTCGCGTCGGGCTTGTCCTTGAGCTTCTCGCCGATGTAGTTGCCGGCGTTGAGGCCCATGCCGTAGTTGTCGCCGCCGACCCAGCAGCGGTACGCCTGCGGCGAGGCGAAGATCCGGTCCAGGTTGATGACCGGGATCCCGGCGCGCATGGCTTTCAGCCCGACCTGGGTGAGCGCCTTGCCGTCGGCCGGCAGGATCACCAGGACGTCGACCTTCTTGTTGATGAGGGTCTCGACCTGGCCGATCTGGGCGGCGGTGTCGTTGGAGCCCTCGGTGATGTCGAGCGTCACATCGGAGTAGGTCTCCGCCCGCGACTTGGCGTTCTCGTTGATGGCGTTGAGCCATCCGTGGTCGGCCTGGGGGCCGGCGAAGCCGATGGTGACGGGCTTGCCCGGCTTGTCGTCGGAGGCGGGCTGGTCGTTGGCCGCGGGCTCCTTGTTCGCCGGCTCGTTGCTGGTGCAGGCGGTGAGGAAAGCACCCGCGCCGATGGCGGCGGTGCCGAAGAGCATTCCTCTGCGGCTGGTTTCTGGCATGACGGTTCAACCCTTCAGGTAGGGCGGTACGACAGGAGGCGGGTGCGAGACCGGAACTAGGACTCGCCGTTGCGCGCGGTGCGGCGCTGGACCAGTACGGCGGCGACGATGATCGCGCCCTTGGCGATCTGCTGGACGTCGCTCTGGAGGTTGTTGAGGGCGAAGATGTTGGTGATCGTGGTGAAGACCAGAACACCGAGTACGGAACCGACGATCGTGCCGCGTCCGCCGCTGAGGAGGGTGCCGCCGATGATCGCCGCGGCGATGGCGTCCAGCTCGTACAGATTCCCGTTGGTGTTCTGTCCCGAGCCGGCCAGGACGACCAGCAGGAACGCCGCGATACCGCAGCAGAGGCCGGAGAGCAGGTACAGGTAGAGCCGCTGCCTGCGTACGTCGATGCCGGCGAGCCTGGCGGCCTCCGCGTTGCCGCCGACGGCGACGGTGCGCCGGCCGAAGGTCGTCCGGTTGAGGATCAGCCAGCCGATGACCGTGACGGCCGCGAAGACCAGCACGAGCGGCGGGATGCCCAGGATGTACGAGTCACGGACCCCGAGGTCGAGGACCGAGTCCACGGTGACGATCTGGGTCTTGCCGTCGGTGATCTGGAGGGCCAGACCACGGGCGGAGGCGAGCATCGCGAGGGTGGCGATGAACGGCACCATCCCGCCGTAGGCGATCAGTACGCCGTTGACCAGTCCGCAGGCCAGCCCCACGATCACCGCGGTGAAGAGGATGCCGGCGAACCCGTATTCCTGGGTGGCCAGTGTGGTCGCCCAGACCGACGCCAGCGCCACGATCGCGCCGACCGACAGATCGATCCCGCCGCTGGTGATCACGAACGTCATACCGACGGTGACCACACCGATGACGGACGCCTGGGTGAGCACCAGTTGCAGGTTGTTGGTGTCCAGGAACTGATCGGGCTTGGTGATGCCGCCGACGATGATCAGGGCGGCGAGCACCCCGAGCAGGGAGAGGTTGCGGACGTCGAGACGCAGCCCGAGGGCGCGCCAACCGCCCTTCTCCTCCGTGGACTTGGCGGACGCGTGGGACGTGGCGGGCGGCGTGGGCGGCTCGGGCACGGCCGCCGCGTCGGGCCCGCCCTGCTGCGCCTCGGAGGCAGGCTGTTTCATGACGTCGGGCTCCCTTCCATCACAAGGTCGAGTACACGGTGCTCGTCGAGCTCCTGGGCGGGCGCCCGGTGGACGACCTGGCCCTCGCGGAGCACCAGCACCCGGTCGGCGAGGCCCAGGACTTCGGGGACCTCGCTGGAGACGAGCAGTACGGCGAGGCCCTCGTCGGCCAGCCGGCGGATCACGGCGTACAGCTCGGCGCGGGCGCCGACATCGACTCCGCGTGTCGGCTCGTCGAGCAGCAGCACCCGGCAGCCGCGCAGCAGCCAGCGGGCGAGGACCGCCTTCTGCTGGTTGCCGCCGGAGAGGGTACGGATGCGGGCGTCCGGGTTGTCGGGGCGCAGGGAGAGTTCCCTGGTGGCCTCCCTGGCCGCGGTCCGCTCCGCCGTGTGGTCGAGCCAGCCGGCCCGTGCGAAGCGGGACAGCGAGGACACCGACACGTTGCGGGTGACGGATTCGAGCATCAGCAGGCCCTGGGCCTTGCGCTCCTCGGGGGCGAGGCCCAGCCCCGCGCGGACGGCGGCGCGTACGCTGCCGGGCCGCAGCGGGGTGCCGTTGACGAGCACCCGGCCCGCGGTGGCCTTGCGCGCCCCGTAGATGGTCTCCAGGATCTCGGAGCGGCCGGAGCCGACGAGTCCCGCGAGTCCGACGATCTCGCCGGGCCGCAGTTCGAGGTCGACGGGGGCGAACTCGCCGTCCCTGGCCAGCCCTTCGACCTTCAGCACGGGCTCGGCGCGGGACGCGCCGGCCGGGGCCGGGGGCCGCTCGGGGAAGACGTACTCGACGTTCCGGCCGGTCATCAGCGCGACGACCTCGCGGGTCGGGGTCTCCTTCGCGGGCAGGGCGACGGCCACGGTCCTGCCGTCCTTGATGACGGTGACGCGGTCGCCGATGCGCCGGATCTCCTCCAGCCGGTGGGAGATGTAGATGACGGCCACGCCGTCGGCGGTGAGAGTGGCGACGACACGGAAGAGGTTGTCGACCTCGTCGGGGTCGAGGGCAGCTGACGGCTCGTCCATCACGATGAGCCGTACGTCGTGCGAGAGGGCGCGGGCCATCGACACGATCTGCTGCTGGGCGGCGGAGAGCGAACCGACGGGCCGGTGCGCCTGGATCTCGGGGTGGCCGAGCCGCTTGAGCAGCGCGGTCGCGCGGGTCCTCGCCTCCCGGCCCTTGACCACGAAGCCGGCGGTGGTGGGCTCGTGTCCGAGGAAGATGTTCTCGGCGACCGTGAGCCCTTCGACCAGGTCGAGTTCCTGGTAAATGGTCGCGATGCCGAGCCGCATGGCGGCGATGGGTGATTTCAGTGTGACGGCCTCGCCGCGCCAGGTGATCACACCGCCGTCGGGCTGATGGGCCCCGGCGAGCACCTTGATGAGGGTGGATTTGCCGGCGCCGTTCTGGCCGAGCAGGCAGTGGACCTCGCCCGCCTCGACCTCCAGGTCCACACCGTCGAGGGCGCGGACACCGGGGAACAGCTTGGTGATGCCGGACATGGTGAGCAGAAGTTTTTCCGGTGGTGCGGGTGTTGGTGCCATGGCGTATCCCCTCGGCGGATGCAGCCGTAGAGCGGGCAGGGCAGAAAAGGGGCAAAAGGAAGAAGACGAAACGGAGTTGGGCAGGGCGGAACCAGGTGCGGCGGAGCGGTGTCGGTACGTCGTGCGGATACGGCTCGTGCGGGTGACGCGGCTCGTACGGGTACTGCGGCTCGCGCCTGCTGCGGTGTTGACGGGCGGTGCGGCTCGTGCGTGGTGCTGGTGTGACGGGTACTGCGGCTCGTGCGTACTGCCGGTGTGACGGTGGTGCGGCTCGTGCGTGGTGCCGGTGTGACGGGTACAGCGGTTGTCCGTGGTGCCGGTGTTACCGATGGAGCGGTGGTGTTTCGGATGGAGCGGTGGTGTTTCGGATGGAGCGGTGGTGTCCGGTGGTGCGCTGCCGGCCCCGGACGGGCGTCAGGCCGGCGAGAACAGGTGGTCGCTGATGAGCCGGGCCGCGCCGGTGACTCCGGCGGTCGGGCCCAACTCCCCCAGGACTATGGGGAGATTGCCGGTGGCCAGCGGCAGGGACTGCCGGTAGACCTGGGTACGTACGCTGGCCAGCAGCGTGTGACCGAGACCGGTCACCCCGCCGCCGATCACCACGAGGCCCGGGTTGAAGAAGCTGACGAGCCCGGCGATGACCTGGCCGACGCGGTTGCCGCCGGTCCGGATGAGATCGAGTGCGGCGGGGTCACCGGCGGCGGCCGCCGCGGCGACATCCACGGCGGAGAGCCGGTCCGTGGCCTCCAGCCGGGCGGCCAGCTCGGGCGAGCGGCCGGAGCGCGCGGCTTCCTCGGCGTCCCGGGCGAGGGCGGCGCCGCTGAAGTAGGCCTCCAGGCAGCCCTTGTTGCCACAGGCGCAGGCGCGGCCGTCCAGCTCGACCTGGATGTGTCCGATGTCGCCGGCGCTGCCGGTCGTACCGCGGTAGACCTCGCCGCCGACGACGATCCCGCAGCCGATACCGGTACCGATCTTGACGCAGAGGAAGTCACCGACCGAGCGTGCGACGCCCGCGTGCTGCTCCCCCATCGCCATCAGGTTCACATCGTTGTCGACCATGACCGGGCAGCCGAGTTCCTGGCTGAGCGCCTCCCGTACGGGGAAGCCGTCCCAGCCCGGCATGATCGGCGGCGCGACCGGGACACCCTCGGGGAAGCGGACGGGTCCCGGCACGCCGATCCCGGCGCCGTCGAACTCGTCGGCGAGTCCGGAGACCTTGAGCTTGGCCGCCATGACGAGCACCTGCTCGAAGACGGCGACGGGGCCCTCGCGGACATCCATCGGGTGGTTGAGATGTCCCAGCACCTCCAGCTCCGCGTTGGTCACGGCGACATCGATGGAGGTGGCGCCGATGTCGACACCGAGGAAGCGCAGAGCGGGCGCCAGCCGGATGTTGTGGGAGCGCCGGCCGCCACGCGAGGCGGCGAGTCCGTCGGCGACCACCAGGCCGGTCTCCAGCAGCCGGTCCACCTCGACGGCGAGCTTGGAGCGCGAGAGATCGACCTGGTCACCCAGTTGCGCACGGGAGTTGGGGCCACCGTCGCGCAACAGCCTCAGCAGTCGCGCCTGATGCGCGTTCGCGGGTCGTGCGGTCATACGTCTCACGCGCCCCTCCCCGCCTTCTCGGCCTATGCGTCGGGCTTTCGAGGGAACGTAGCAGCGCTTGCCCGCAGGGGGAAGAAGTTGAGCGGGAATCAGTCCCAACTTTCTCCACACCGAGGACAAAGCCGCTTCGGGGCGTCGCTTTTGGAGTCCTTCGCACCTGCTTTTCGGGTCGGCGAGGAATGGTGGGACTTGAGGGGATCAGGACTCTTGCCTGTGGTGATACGTGTTGCGCGTGTGCTCCGTGTGCGCCTTCATGACTTCCGTCGCGCGCCGCTCGTCGCGCGTAGAAATCGCGGCGATCAGCTCCCGGTGCTCGATCCAGGACTGCTTGCCGCGCTGCCGGGCGACCGGCGTGTAGTACCAGCGCACCCGGCGGTCCACCTGCGCGGCCAGCTCGGCCAGAACGACGTTGCCCGCCAGCTCCATGACCTTGGCGTGGAAGGCGGCGTTGGTGGCGACGGTCAGATCCCTGTCATCATCGGCGACGGACTGCTCACCCTTGGCGCACAGCGCCTCCAGCTCGGCGATCCCCGCAGCGCCGGAGTTGGCCGCGGCCAGCCGGGCGGCCTCCGCCTCCAGGAGCGTACGGACCGACAGCAGCTGGTCCGCCTCGTCCTCGGTCGGCTCATGGACGAAGGCGCCCTGCGCCGGGCGCAGATCGACCCAGCCCTCGGTGTTGAGGCGCTGGAGGGCCTCGCGCACCGGCTGCCTGGACACCCCCAGATGACGCGCGAGTTCGCTCTCGACGAGGTGCTGACCGGGCTGGAGCGCCCGGGTCGTGATCAGTTCGAGCAGAGCCTCGTACACACGTTCACGCAGTGGTCCCGGTCGTTCGAGTTTAGGCACGGCACCTTGCGCCAACTTCGCGGACAACATCGCGTCCCCCTCCTGGCCGGCAGTGTCATTGACTGTAGCGATGGACCGATGTCACCAGGGGTGATGAGCATCAAGACATTGGCTATCGTCTACAGTCTACCGAGAACACCGGGATTCAGGGGCAGCGGATGACCTGACCCGCATAGGAGAGGTTTCCCCCGAAACCGAAGAGCAGTGCGGGCGCACCCGACGGAATCTCTCCGCGGTCCACGATTTTGGACAGGGCCATCGGGATCGACGCCGCGGACGTATTGCCCGAATCCACCACATCACGGGCGATGACCGCGTTGACCGCACCGATCTTCTGGGCCACGGGCTCGATGATCCGCAGATTCGCCTGATGCAGCACGACCGCGGCCAGCTCCTCGGGGGTGACGCCCGCCCGTTCGCAGACCCGCCGGGCGATCGGCGGCAGCTGGGTGGTCGCCCAGCGGTAGACGGACTGCCCCTCCTGGGCGAAGACCGGCGGGCTGCCCTCGATCCGTACCGCGTGGCCCATCTCCGGCACCGAGCCCCAGAGGACCGGGCCGATCCCCGGCTCCTCGTCCTCGCCCGCCGCCACGACGACCGCCGCGCCCGCGCCGTCACCGACCAATACGCAGGTCGAGCGATCGGTCCAGTCGGTGATCGCGGTCATTTTGTCCGCCCCGATCACCAGGACGCGGGAGGCGGAGCCCGCCCGTACGGCGTGGTCGGCGGTGGCGAGCGCGTGGGTGAAGCCCGCGCAGACGACATTGAGGTCCATGACGGCGGGCGAGCCCATGGAGAGCCGGGCGGCGACCCGGGCCGCGGTGTTCGGCGAGCGGTCGATGGCGGTGGAGGTGGCGACCAGCACCAGATCGATGTCCGCCGGGGTGAGCCCGGCCGAGGCGAGGGCCTTGGCGCCCGCGTGCGCGGCCAGTTCGTCCACCGGCTCGTCGGGCCCCGCCATATGGCGGGTTCTGATCCCCACCCGGCTGGTGATCCACGCGTCACTGGTGTCGACCATGCCCGCCAGGTCGTGATTGGTGAGCACCTTGGCGGGCTGATAGTGCCCGAGCGCGGCGATACGAGTGCCGGTCATGCCCGGGACCCCCTCTGGTTCGACGTCAGGAGTGCTCCAGTCTCGTCAGCGACTCACCGGTAGGGGTGCAGGTGAACCAACAGGATTCAGCCGCGCCGCTTGGAGACTCCATATCATCCGGTGAAAAGCTGGGCTGCCTTCAGTACCAGCTCATACACACCGTACGCGAGGGGGATCCCGACCCAAAGCCAGGCGAAGACGATCAGACCGGTACGCGGTTCAGGCCGCACGGTGTTCTTCGCTGGGGACGTGGTCATCTGCGGCCTCCCTGGGGGCGGGGACGTGGTGGCGCGGGTGGACGGGCCTGACCAGTTCATTGGCGACGAAGCCGATGACCAGCAGCCCGATCATGATGGTGAACGAGAGACCGTACAGCCCCGATCCGCTTCTGCCCGCCTCTTCCTGACTGTCCGCCACCCGGTTGACGATCAGCGGGCCGAGCACACCGGCGGTGGACCAGGCGGTGAGCAGCCGGCCGTGGATGGCACCCACCTGATAGGTGCCGAAGAGATCCTTGAGATAGGCGGGGATCGTGGCGAACCCGCCTCCGTAGAAGGACAGGATCACCAGCGCGCAGAGGACGAACAGCGGCTTGGAGGAGTCGCCGAACTGTGAGATCAGCAGATACATCACCGCGCCGACGCCGAGATAGACGCGGTACATGTTCTTCCGGCCGATCAGGTCCGAGGTGGAGGACCAGCCGATCCGGCCCGCCATGTTGGCGGCGGAGAGCAGCGCCACGAAACCGGCGGCGGCCGAGACACTGACGGGCGCGCCGGTCTCCGCGAAGAAGTCGGTGATCATCGGGGCGGCCTTCTCCAGGATCCCGATCCCCGCGGTGACGTTCATGCACAGGACGACCCACAGGCACCAGAACTGCGGGGTGCGCACGGCGGATCTGGCGGACACCTGCGCGGTGGAGATCAGCGCGCCCGCCGCGGGCTTCGCGGTCCCGGCGGCCGGCTTCGCCCCGCCGTCCCCGCCCTGCCGGTAGCCGGGTGGCGGTACGCGGACGAGCAGCACGCCGAGGGCCATGAACACCGCGTACACCAGCCCGTGCACCAGGAAGGCGAGCGCGATCCCCTTGCTCCCCGCACCGAACGAGTCCAGCATCTGCGCGGACCACGGTGAGGCGATGAGCGCGCCGCCGCCGAAGCCCATGATGGCGATGCCGGTGGCCATGCCGGGCCGGTCGGGGAACCACTTGATCAGGGTGGAGACGGGTGAGATGTAGCCGATGCCGAGGCCGATACCGCCGACGAAGCCATAGCCGAAGACGATCAGCCAGTACTGCTCGGTGACGGCACCGAGCGCGGAGATCAGAAAGCCCGACGAGAAACAGCAGAGAGCGACCGTCATCGCCCAGCGCGGCCCCTTGCGTTCGACGAGCGTGCCGCCGAAGGCCGCCGACAGGCCGAGCATGACGATGCCCAGCTGGAACGGGAGGGCGCTGGCGGTGCCGGAGAGGCCGAGCGCCGATTCGAGCGGCGGTTTGAACACGCTCCAGGCGTAGGCCTGGCCGATCGACAGGTGCACCGACAGCGCGGCGGGGGGCACCAGCCAGCGGCTCCAGCCGGCGGGCGCGAGTGGTGGCGTCATGGTCGGGAACTCTAGGAACCGACCGACCGGTAGGGAAGATCTCCGGCCGAGTTTGCCGACTGCATACCTTTCCGGAGCCTTGTCGACCAGAAGTACATACTGTAGACAATATATCGTCAACACGGAGTGTGATCAACAGCACAGCGAACAGACAGCGGAGTGTGACCCTTCCCTCGGTCTCCCTCAAACCGAACGGAGAGCCCCACAGTGAAAGTCGCAGTTGTCGGCGCCGGAGCGATCGGCGCCTATGTCGGAGCCGCTCTCGACCGAGCGGGTGCCGACGTCCACCTCATCGCCCGCGGACCGCATTTGTCCGCCATGCGGCAGCACGGAGTCAGAGTGCTCAGCCCACGCGGCGATTTCACCGCGCGGGTGCACGCCACCGACCGGCCGGAGGACATCGGTCCGGTCGACTATGTGTTCCTCGGACTGAAGGCCAACTCCTATGCGGCGTGCGGGCCGCTGGTGACGCCTCTACTCAAGGACAGTACGGCGGTCATCGCCGCCCAGAACGGCATTCCCTGGTGGTACTTCCACGGCCACGGCGGCCCGCACGACGGCCGGCGGGTCGAGAGCGTCGACCCGGGCGGCTCGGTCAGCGCCGTACTCCCACCCGAACGTGCGATCGGGTGTGTGGTGTACGCGGCGACGGAGCTGGAGGGACCGGGCATCGTCCGGCATCTCGAAGGCACCCGGTTCTCGATCGGCGAACCTGACCGCTCGGTGTCCGCGAGGTGTCTGGAATTCAGCGATGCCATGCGCACCGGAGGTCTCAAATGTCCGGTCGAGGCCGAGTTGCGCGAGGACATCTGGATCAAGCTCCTCGGCAATATCTCGTTCAATCCGATCAGCGCCCTCACCCGCGCCACCATGCGGGAGATGTGTCTGCACCGCTCCACCCGCGAGGTCATCGAGCTGATGATGTCGGAGGCCCTGCGGGTCGCCGAGGCGCTGGGCTGCCGCCCCGACATATCCGTCGAACGGCGGCTGGCCGGGGCGGAACGGGTCGGTGACCACCGGACCTCCACTCTCCAGGACCTGGAGAAGGGCAAGCCCCTGGAGCTGGATGTCCTGCTCGCCGCTGTCGTGGAACTCGCCACGATCAGTGATGTCCAGGTGCCGACGCTCCGCACGGTGGACGCGATCTCCGATCTGCTGGCCCGCGGTGTGACCGCCGCCGCCTGACGGTCCGTCACCGATTCCCGGAGAGGCGGGTACGCGTCAAATCCCCGCACTGGGGTTCCCTCGCGTACCCGCCACCGGGATACTGTATGCAATGGGGCGCGGCCATCACTCCCAAAGGAGAGCGCAGCGTGAAGAAGCGAGATCGCACGCCGAAGACGTATGCCCGCATCACCCACCCCCTGGTGCGGGACCACAAGGGCGGCCCCCTCCGCAGGGCGACCTGGGACGAGGCGCTGGACCGCGCGGCCGAGGGCCTGGGCGCCGCACGCGGCGCGTTCGGGATGTTCTCCTGCGCCCGCGCCACCAACGAAATGAACTATGTGGCCCAGAAGTTCGCCCGTGTGGTGATGGGCACCAACAACGTGGACTCCTGCAACAGGACCTGTCACGCGCCGAGTGTGGCCGGACTCTCCGCCGTCTTCGGATCCGGCGGCGGCACCTCCTCGTACGGGGAGGTCGACCACACGGATCTGATCGTGATGTGGGGCTCCAACGCCCGCTTCGCCCACCCGATCTTCTTCCAGCACGTACTGCGGGGCATCAGGAACGGCGCGCGGATGTACGCCGTCGACCCCCGCCGTACCTCCACCGCCGAATGGGCCGAGAGCTGGCTGGGACTGAACGTCGGTACGGACATCCCGCTGGCCCACGCGGTCGGCCGCGAGATCATCCACGCGGGGCTGCACAACCGCTCGTTCATCGAGCGCGCCACCACCGGGTTCGAGGAGTACGCCGCCGAGGTCGAGCCGTGGACGCTGTCGGTGGCCGAGCAGGTGACCGGCGTACCGGCCGAGGCGATCCGCGAGCTCGCCCACGCCTACGCCCGCGCCGAACGGGCCCAGTTGTGCTGGACGCTGGGCATCACCGAACACCACAACGGCACCGACAACGTACGGGCGCTGATCAATCTCTCCCTCCTCACCGGGCACGTCGGCCGGTACGGCTCGGGCGTGCAGCCGCTGCGCGGCCAGAACAACGTGCAGGGCGGCGGCGACATGGGCGCCATCCCCAACCGGCTGCCCGGCTTCCAGGACATCCTGGAGCCCGGTGTCCGGCGGAAGTTCGAGACCGCGTGGGACACCGTCATCCAGCCGCACTACGGACTGAATCTGACGGACATGTTCGAGGCGATGGAGACCGGCGAGCTGAAGGCCGTCTACTGCATCGGCGAGAACCCCGCCCAGTCCGAGGCCGACAGCGAGCAGGCCGTGGAGCGGATGAAGCGGCTCGACTGTCTCGTGGTGCAGGACATCTTCCTCACCAAGACCGCCGAACTCGCCGATGTGGTGCTGCCCGCCACCGCCGCCTGGGCGGAGACGGACGGCACCACCACCAACAGCGAGCGCCGGGTACAGCGGGTGCGCAAGGCCGTCGAGCCGCCCGGCGAGGCGCGCGAGGACATCGACATCATCTGCGACCTGGCGGGCCGGCTCGGGCACGCCTGGAAGTACGCGGACGCCGAGTCGGTGTGGAACGAGCTGCGTTCGGTCTCCCCCGACCACTACGGCATGACCTACGAGCGGCTGGCGGAGCATCAGGGCATCCAGTGGCCCTGCCCGGACACGGACAAGCTCGAACCGACCTATCTGCACGGCAGGTTGTGGGAGCCGGACCCGGCCAGGCGCGGCAGGCTCGCGCCCTTCGGCATCGTCAAGCATGACCCCCCGGTCGATCTGACGGACGATCAGTACCCGATCAGGCTCACCACGGGACGCCGGCTCGACTCGTACAACACCGGGGTGCAGAGCGGGAGTTTCGCCTCCCCGCTGCGGCGCGGCGAGTACGTCGAGCTGTGCCCGGAGGACGCCGAGCGGTACGGGGTGACGGTGGGCGAGGAGGTCCGTATCTCGTCGCGGCGCGGCACCGTACAGGCACCGGTCTGGGTCGACCCGGGGCTCCGTCCCGGTCTGGCCTTCATGACCATGCACTTCCCGGACGAGGTGGACACCAACCAGCTGACCATCGAGGCCAATTGCCCGATCGCGGGCACCGCCGAGTTCAAGGCCTCGGCGATCCGGATCGAGAAGCTGCCCGCAGCGGCGTCGAGGAGCTGAGACTCAGTGGATCTGCACTTCGGTGACAGCAAACCGACCGACGAGGAGCGGGCGGCGGTCGACGCGCTGCTCGGCCCGCCGGCCTCGGCCTGGGAAGGCGCGGAGGACCGTACGGACACGGATCTGCGCTGGGCACGGGGCGGTCGCGAGGCCCGAGCGCGAAGAGACCTGCTGTTGCCGGGGTTGCACGCGGTCAACGACCGCGTCGGCTGGATCAGCGAGGGCGCGCTGGACTACCTCTGCCGACGGCTCACGGTACCGCCGGCGGAGGCGTACGGCGTCGCCACGTTCTACGCGATGTTCGCGGTCACACCGCGCCCCGCGAAGGTGCTGCACGTCTGCACCGACCTGGCCTGCGCCGCCCATGGCTCCCAGGCGCTCTGCGCGAGCCTGGAAGAGCGGCTGGGCGCCGCGGGCACGCCCACGGGCGGCGCCGTCTGGCAGCCGAGCCCCTGTCTCGGCCTCTGCGAACGCGCCCCGGCGGCGCTGCTCATCCAGGCGGGGCCGGAGGAGGACGCCGGGGCGACGGAGCCGCCGTCCCGGCCGTACGCCACGGCCGTCGTCGCCCCCGCCACCGCCGAGGCGCTCGTCCTGGCCACGGCCGCGCCCGAGGCCGCGCCCGCGGAACCCGGCGCCGCGATGGCCGTACCGCAGGCCGGGCAGCCGGGGCTGACACTGCTCCGCCGCGTCGGGGTCGTCGATCCGTACAGCCTCGACGACTACCGGGCGCACGGCGGCTACGCGGCGCTGCGGCGGGCCTTCGACATCGGGCCCGCCGGAGTCATCAGAGAGGTCACCGACGCCGGTCTGGTCGGCCGCGGCGGCGCGGCCTTCCCCACCGGCCGCAAGTGGCAGGCCACCGCCTCGCAGCCGGCCCATCCGCACTATCTGGTCTGCAACGCCGACGAGTCGGAGCCCGGCACCTTCAAGGACCGTGTGGTCATGGAGGGCGATCCGTACTCCCTGATCGAGTCGATGACCATCGCCGGATACGCGGTCGGCGCGCACCACGGCTATCTCTATCTGCGCGGCGAGTATCCACGCGCCCTGCGCCTCCTCCGGAACGCGATCGACCAGGCGCGCGCCCGCGGCCTGCTCGGGGACGACATCCTCGGCCAGGGATTCGCCTTCGACATCGAGATCCGGCGCGGTGCGGGCGCGTACATCTGCGGCGAGGAGACCGCGCTGTTCAACTCCATCGAGGGCTACCGCGGCGAGCCGCGCTCCAAGCCGCCCTTCCCGGTGGAACAGGGCCTGTTCGGCAAGCCGACCGCCGAGAACAACGTCGAGACCCTGATCAACGTGCTGCCGATCCTGACCGGCGGCGCCCAGGCGTACGCGGCGATCGGCACAGCCCAGTCCACCGGGCCCAAGCTGTTCTGTGTCTCCGGCAGTGTGTCGCGCCCCGGAATCTACGAACTGCCCTTCGGCGCCACCCTGGGCGAACTGCTCGATCTGGCGGGCACACCGGGCGAGGTGCGCGCGATCCTGCTCGGCGGCGCCGCGGGCGGGTTCGTACGGCCCGACGAGCGGGACATCCCGCTGACCTTCGAGGGGACGAGAGCGGCCGGCACCACACTCGGATCCGGTGTGGTGCTGGTGATGGACGACACCGTGCGACTGCCGCGGATGCTGCTGCGCATCGCCGAGTTCTTCCGCGACGAGTCCTGCGGGCAGTGTGTGCCCTGCCGGGTCGGCACGGTACGGCAGGAGGAAGCCCTGCACCGGATCCTGGACCGCACGGGCGCCGAGGCCGCCGGGGACGTCGCGCTGCTGCGCGAGGTCGGCCGGGCCATGAAGGACGCGTCCATCTGCGGTCTCGGACAGACCGCGTGGAACGCCGTCGAGTCCGCCATCGACCGTCTGGACGTCTTCGAGTCAAGGGGTGCCGAGTGACCGCGATACCGCTTCAACCACCGCGCCGGCTCATCGAGTTCACCCTGGACGGCCAGGAGACCCGGGTACCGGAGGGGTCCACACTGCTCGACGCCTGCCGGGCCGCGGGCAAGGACATCCCGACGCTCTGCGAGGGCGACACACTCACCCCCAAGAACGCCTGCCGGGTGTGCGTCGTCGAGGTCGAGGGCGCCCGTACACTGGCGCCCGCCTGCTCGCGCCGCGCGGAGGCGGGCATGGACGTCCGTACGGACACCGAGCGCGCCCGGCACAGCCGGAAGATCGTCCTCGAACTCCTCGCCTCGTCGACCGATCTCTCCACCACCCCGAGGGCCGCGGAGTGGCTCAAGGAGTACGACGCGAAGCCCGAGCGCTTCGGGCCCGACGCGGCCAGGCTGAACGAGGAACCGAAGATCGACAATGATCTGTACGTCCGCGACTACGACAAGTGCATCCAGTGCTACAAGTGTGTCGACGCATGCGGCGAGCAGTGGCAGAATTCCTTCGCGATCTCCGTTGCGGGCCGCGGCTTCGACGCCCGTATCTCCACCGAGCACGACACACCGCTCACCGATTCGGCCTGTGTCTACTGCGGTAACTGCATCGAGGTCTGCCCGACCGGAGCACTCAGCTTCAAGTCGGAATTCGACATGCGGGAGGCCGGCACCTGGAACGAACCGGCCCAGACGGAGACCACCACGATCTGCGCCTACTGCGGCGTCGGCTGCAATCTGACACTGCACGTGCAGGACAATGAGATCGTGAAGGTCACCTCGCCGCACGACAACCCGGTGACCCACGGAAACCTCTGCATCAAGGGCCGTTTCGGCTACCAGCACGTACAGCAGCACTGACAGCAGCACTGACTTCGGCACCGACGAGTAGGACTGGATCACATGGGACGGGTCACCGAGCGCCGCCGCACCATCCGTATCCGGGACGGAGCTGTCTCGACCCGCCCCGACACCCTGGTGGCGGAAGAGCCGCTGGAAATCCGGCTGAACGGCAAGCCCCTCGCCATCACCATGCGCACGCCGGGCGACGACTTCGCGCTCGCGGCGGGCTTCCTGGTCAGCGAAGGGGTCCTGGCGGCGGGGTCCGACGTCCAGTCCATCGTGTACTGCGCCGGAGCGAAGGACGACGGCTCGAACACGTACAACGTGGTCGACGTACGGCTGGCGCCGGGAGTACCCGTGCCGGACATCACGCTGGAGCGCAATGTCTACACGACCTCGTCGTGCGGGCTGTGCGGCAAGGCCAGCCTGGACGCCGTACGGACCACCGCCCGGTTCCCGATCAGTGACACTCCCCCGGTCCGCGTCGAACCCGCGCTGCTCTCCGGTCTCCCCGACCGGCTGCGAGCGGCACAGCAGGTCTTCGACAGGACCGGGGGCCTCCACGCGGCGGCGCTGTTCTCCGAGGACGGCGAGATGCTCGACATCCGGGAGGACGTCGGCCGCCACAACGCCGTCGACAAGCTCGTCGGCCGGGCACTGCGGCAGGACCTGCTGCCGCTCTCCCGGGCGATCCTGCTCGTCTCCGGCCGCGCTTCTTTCGAACTCGCACAGAAAGCCGTGATGGCGGGCATTCCTGTGCTGGCGGCGGTGTCGGCGCCTTCGTCGCTCGCCGTCGACCTCGCCGCGGAGACCGGGCTCACGCTCGTCGGCTTCCTCCGCGGCACCTCCATGAACGTGTACGCGGGGGACGGGAGGATCGCCCTTCACACCGGGGTCTGACCACCCCCGCTGCACGGAACAGGGCCCGGCCGGCGGGGAGCGCCCCCTGCGTCGGCCGGGTCCTTTCTTCTTTTCTGTGAGGCTCGGTTCGCCTCCGGGGCGCTTCGAGCCGACGCCGTGAGGCCCACCGTGCTCGATTCGCTCGTTCCTCACGAACCTCCGCGCGCTCGGCCTCACGGCGTCGGCGCGCCCTTCGGCTCACTCGCCGGCGGACGTGGAGACGGGCGTACGGATCGAGGCGGGCCGCTTCCGGGGCCCTGGGACATCCGGTCGCCGCGGCGGCTCGGAAGCCTTCGCCCGGCGCTTCGCGATCACCGCGCACACCATCAACTGCATCTGGTGGAACAGCATCAGCGGCAGCACGGCCAGGCTCGCCTGCGCGCCGAACAGCACGCTCGCCATGGGCAGCCCCGCCGCCAGGCTCTTCTTCGATCCGGCGAACTGGATCGCGATCCGGTCCGCGCGGCCGAAGCCCAGGCGCTTGCCGCCGTACCAGCTCAGCGAGAGCATCACGGCGAGCAGCACCGCCTCGACGCCCAGCAGCACCGCCAGCCTGGCGGGGGTCACCTGGTGCCAGATGCCCGCGGCCATGCCCTGGCTGAACGCGGTGTAGACGACCAGCAGGACCGAGCCCCGGTCGACCAGGCCGAGCAGTGTGCGGTGGCGGGTGAGGAAGCCGACGATCCAGCGGCGCAGCAACTGGCCCGCGAGGAACGGCAGCAGCAGTTGCGCGACGATCTTGAACAGCGAGTCGGCGGAGAAGCCGGTCGTCCCGCCGCCGATCAGCAGCGCCGCGAGCAGGGGGGTGATCACGATGCCGACGAGGCTGGAGAACGATCCGGCGCAGATCGCGGCGGCCACATTGCCGCGGGCGATGGAGGTGAAGGCGATGGACGACTGGACCGTGGAGGGCACCAGGCAGAGGAAGAGCAGTCCGCTGTAGAGCTCGGGGGTCAGGGCGAACGGTACGAGCCCCCGCGCCGCCAGCCCCAGCAGCGGGAAGAGCAGGAACGTACAGGCGAGGACGGTCAGATGGAGCCGCCAGTGCTTCAGCCCGTCGACCATCTCGCGGGTGGAGAGCCGTGCCCCGTAGAGGAAGAACAGCAGCGCCACCGCGCCCGTCGAGGCCCCGCCCGCGACCTCGGCGACCGTGCCGGAGGCCGGCAGCAGCGCGGCGAGGGCGACGGTTCCGATGAGCGCCAGGATGTAGGGGTCGACAGGCAGCCAGGAGGGGATCCGGATGCGCGGGGAAGGACGGCGGTTCATGTGCTCCACTACTGGCTGTCGGTACAGTGCGTGCCTCCCCATGCTCCCCCTGTTCTCCATGATCGGGAATCCCGCATACCACTCTCACTGTCATCGCGGCCCGTGATAACGCTCTAACCTGGCGGTATGTACGACCCACGACAGCTGCGCACCTTCCTTGCCGTGGCCCAGACCCTGAGTTTCACGCAGGCCGCGCACCGGCTCGGGCTGCGGCAGTCCACGGTGAGCCAGCACATCCGCCGTCTTGAGGAGGCGACGGGGCGGCTGCTGTTCACCCGGGACACGCACAGCGTGGAGCTGACCGAGGACGGCGAGGCCATGCTCGGCTTCGCCCGGACGATCCTGGCGGCCCACGACCGGGCGGCGGCCTACTTCACCGGGACCCGGCTGCGCGGCCGGCTCAGGTTCGGCGCCTCGGAGGACTTCGTCCTCACCCGGCTCCCGGAGATCCTGGAGACCTTCCGGCGCGACCATCCCGAGGTCGACCTGGAGCTGACCGTGGAGCTCTCCGGCATCCTGCACGAACAGCTGGCGGACGGCCGGCTCGATCTGGTGCTGGCCAAACGCCGCACGGGCGACCGCCACGGCGAACTGGTCTGGCAGTCCACCCTGGCCTGGATCGGGGCGCCACAGCTGCGTCTGGACCCGGAGCGTCCGGTCCCGCTGATCGCCTTTCCGCCGCCCGCCCTCACCCGCGCCCGCGCGCTGGAGGTGCTGGAGGCGCACGACCGGCGCTGGCGCATCGCGTGTACGAGCGGCAGCCTGAGCGGGCTGATCGCGGCGGCCCGCGCGGGGCTCGGCGTCATGGCGCACACCAGGGGGCTGATACCGCCGGGCCTGGTGCCGGTCCCGGCGAAGGCCGGGCTGCCCGAGCTGGGCGGCGTGGACTTCGTCCTGCTGCACGGCCGGCGGCGCGGCCGCCCGGAGACCCAGGAGGCGGCGGACGCGCTGGCGGCGGCGATCCTGGCGGGCGGCGACCGGCTGCACCGTCCGGCGGCGGACAGCTGACGGTCGCCGGGCCCGTGGCGGGCCGCGCACGGACGACACCACAGGTACAGACCAAGGCCCCCGCTCGGTAGAGCGCGCGTGACAGCGGCGTACGGATTCGGTGGAGATTCCCCCGCCGGCCACTTACTCCACGGTCAGATGTCTGGCACATGCCTGCGAAAGCGGGCTCGAATCGGGCGCTGACCTGTGGCGATACGGCTTCGCTCCGGTTCGCGGACGCTCTCCCCCCGGAACGCCCGTTGGGGTACCGTCACCCGCGCTGTGCGGAGCGCCACAAGGAGCAGGTCATTGCGCGAGTTCACCGTCCCCCCTCTGCCGGCCGCCCCCCACGTCGGTGGGCTCGCGGACGCCGTGTTCGATCATGCCGTCGACGATCCGCGACGGATCGCGCTCGGCCGCAAGGACGAGCGCGGCCAGTGGTGGGACATGACCTCGGCCGCGTTCCGCGACGAGGTGCTGGCGCTGGCCAAGGGGCTGCTGGCACACGGCGTACGGTTCGGCGACCGGGTCGCGATCATGTCCCGTACCCGCTACGAGTGGACGCTCTTCGACTTCGCGCTCTGGGCGGTCGGCGCGCAGTCCGTACCGGTCTATCCCACGTCCTCGGCCGAACAGGTCTACTGGATGCTGTACGACGCCGAGGTCTCGGCCTGCATGGTCGAACACGAGGACCACGCCATGACCATCGGTTCGGTCATCGACCGGCTGCCCCGGCTCAAACGGCTCTGGCAGCTGGACGCCGACGCGGTGGGCGAGCTGTTCGCGGCGGGCGCCGGGATCGACGACGAGGTGGTGCACCGGCACCGCAGGGCGGTGACCCCGGACTCCGTGGCCACGGTCATCTACACCTCGGGCACCACCGGACGCCCCAAGGGCTGTGTGATCACCCACGCCTGTTTCATGTTCGAGGCGGACACGGTCCTCACACGCTGGGAGCCCGTCTTCCGCGCGAAGGCCGGTGGCGAGACATCGACCCTGCTCTTCCTGCCGCTCGCGCATGTCTTCGGGCGGATGATCGAGATCGCGGCGATCCGCGGCCGGGTGAAGCTGGGCCATCAGCCCGTCCTCCAGGCGAGCGCGCTGCTGCCCGATCTGGTGGCGTTCCGGCCGTCGTTCATCCTGGCCGTGCCGTACATCTTCGAGAAGGTCTACCACGCGGCGCGCCGCAAGGCCGAGACGGACGGCAGGGCCGGGCCCTTCGACAAGGCCGTGGAGGTGGCGGTGCGGTACGCGGAGGCGCTGGAACACCGCGCCTTCGGCCTCGGTCCCGGCCCCTCGGCGACGCTGCGGGTACAGCACCAGTTCTTCGAGAAGGCCGTCTACAGCAAGGTCCGTGAGGCGATGGGCGGCCGGGTACGGCACGCCATGTCGGGCGGTTCGGCGATGGACCGGCGGCTCGGGCTGTTCTTCGCGGGCGCGGGCGTCACCGTCTACGAGGGGTACGGGCTCACCGAGTCCTGCGCGGCGGCCACCGCCAACCCGCCGGAACGCACCCGCTACGGCACGGTCGGCCAGCCGATCCCCGGCACCTCGGTGCATATCGCGGCGGACGGCGAGGTGTGGCTGAGCGGCGACCAGCTCTTCTCGGGCTATCTCAACGACCCCAAGTCCACCGACGCCGTCCTGCACGACGGCTGGCTGGCCACCGGTGATCTCGGGTCGCTCGACGAGGACGGCTATCTGACCATCACCGGCCGGAAGAAGGAGATCCTGGTCACCTCCGGCGGCAAGAGCGTCTCGCCCGGCGCGCTGGAGGACCGGGTACGGGCGCATCCGCTGGTGTCCCAGTGCATCGTGGTCGGCAACGACCGGCCGTACATCGCGGCGCTGGTGACCGTGGACCGGGAGGCCGTCGACCACTGGCTGTCCATCCAGGGCAGGTCACCGCTCAAACCCACCGATCTCGTACGGGACAAGGACCTGGAGACGGAGATCCGGCGTGCGGTGGTGGCCGCGAACACGGCGGTGTCCCAGGCCGAGTCGATCCGTACGTTCCGGATCCTCGCGCATCCGTTCAGCGAGGAACAGGGGCTGCTGACACCGTCGCTGAAGCTCAAGCGCAAGGCGATCGAGGCCGCCTACGCGGTCGAGGTGGACGCGCTCTACCGATGAGGTGCCCAGCGACTCGGCACGCGCGGGAATCCGCCCGCCGCCGTGACCGTTGTCCTCAGGAGAAGCTACCGACGACGTTAGGATCGACCGCTCGTGAGCAAGGTCCCCACCCTCACTCTCCACAACGGCATCGAGATGCCCCAGCTCGGCTTCGGCGTCTGGCAGGTTCCGGACGACGAGGCGGCGAGGGCCGTCGGCACCGCACTGGAGGCCGGCTACCGCAGCATCGACACCGCCGCCATCTACGGCAACGAGGAGGGCACGGGCAAGGCCATCGAGTCCTCCGGCATCGCCCGTGAGGAACTCTTCGTCACCACCAAGCTGTGGAACAGCGAGCAGGGGTACGACACGACGCTGCGCGCCTTCGACGCCTCGCTGGAGAAGCTGGGCCTGGAGTACCTCGATCTCTATCTGATCCACTGGCCGAGGCCGGCCGTCGACGCCTACGTCGACACCTACAGGGCGTTCGAGAAGCTCCTGAGCGACGGCCGCGTCAGGGCCATCGGTGTCTCCAACTTCCTTCCGGAGCACCTGGAGCGGCTGCTCGGCGAGACCTCCGTGGTCCCCGCCGTCAACCAGATCGAGCTGCACCCGCAGCTCCAGCAGGCGGCGTCCCGCGCCGTGCACGCGAAGCACTCCATCGCCACCGAGGCGTGGTCGCCGCTCGGCCAGGGCAAGGGGCTGCTCGACGTCCCGACGGTGGTCGCCATCGCGCACAAGCACGACAGGACCCCGGCGCAGGTCGTGCTCCGCTGGCACATCCAGCTGGGGAACGTGGTGATCCCCAAGTCCGTGACCCCGTCCAGGATCCGGGAGAACATCGACGTCTTCGGCTTCGAGCTGGACGCCGACGATCTGGCGGCGTTCGCCGCGCTGGACGAGGGCAAGCGCCTCGGTTCCGACCCGGCGGAGGTCAACGACTGACCCCTCCCCCGGACTCCCTGGCGCCGTCGGCCGGTTCCGGCCGGCGGCGCCGTGGTGCGCGGGCTCTCTCTAGAACGAGCCGACCGGCAGCGCGCCCGTCCGGTACTCCTGGGGGCTGACGCCGCGTACCCGTTTGAACGCCGCGCTCAGCGCGAACGAACCGCTGTAGCCGACCTTCCTGGCCACCGACTCGACCGTCGCGTCCGAGCCGCGCAGCAGGTCCCCGGCGAGCGCGAGCCGCCAGCCGGTGAGATACGCCATCGGGGGCTCGCCGACCAGCTCGGTGAAGCGGCGGGCGAGCCCGGCCCGTGAGACACCGCAGGCGGTGGCGAGCGAGGCGACCGTCCAGGGACGGGCCGGCTCGCTCTGGAGCAGCCGCAGGGCGTTGCCGACCGCCGGATCGGCCATGGCGCGGTACCAGCCGGGTGCTTCCGCGCCGGGCCGCGAGAACCACGCCCTGAGCACGGCGATCAGCATCAGATCGAGCACCCGGTCGAGCACCACGCTCTGGCCCGGCTCGTCCCGGGAGATCTCGTCGTCGAGCACGGGCATCAGCGGGCAGTTCCAGACATCGGCCGGCAGATGGAGCAGCGGCGGCAGCGCGTCCAGCAGCCGTCTGCTGACCTCGCCGTCCATCTGGTACGTACCGATGAGGACGCTCGTCCCGCCGTCGGGGGCGTTGCCCCAGGTGCGTACGCCCAGGTGCATGGACTGCGCGAGCGGCTCGCCCGCCAGGGTGCGGCAGGCGCCGCCGGGGCCGATCAGCGCGCGCGGAGCGGTGCCGGGGCTGTCGGCGGTGATGTACGGCTCGGGGCCGCGGGCGATCGCGACATCCCCGGGGCGCAGCGGCACCGGATCACCGCCCCCGTCGGGGACGATCCAGGCCTCGCCGCGGGTGACACACATCAGACACAGCGGGGCCCGGTCCTCGATCCGGACGGACCACGGCGGCTCCATCACCATGCGCAGCAGAAAGGCCCCGCGCGCCCGCGGCCCGTCGAGGAGTCCCGCCAGTACGTCCATGGTCACCAGCGTAAATGGACCGGCCGGAGGGCCGGTCGCGGGACCTGCGAGGGACCGGCCACGGGACCGGCGGCGTGCGTCAGGAGGCGCCGTGCGCGGGGGCGAACGCCTCGACGCGCCGCGCCAGTTCGAAGTCCCGGCCGGTGAGCGCGCCGCCCGCGTCATGCGTACTCACCGCCAGGGTGACGGTGTGGTAGCCCAGGGTCAGAGCGGAGTGGTGGTTCAACTCGTCCTGGATCCCGGCGATATGGACGACCATCGCGGTCGCCGCGAAGTGCGTGCCCAGCCGGTAGGTACGGGTCAGCGGACCGTTCTCCACGGACCAGCCGGGAAGCTCCCGCAGCCGGTCCTCGATCTCGTTCTGCGACAGCGGCTCGGTGGCCATGGCCGGGCTCCTTACGGGAACGGGCAGCGACGCGGCCGACGATACGTCGTCTCCGCGCGCCCCCGGGTCCGCCGTGCCGCGCGCACCCCGTACGCCCCTGCCGGGACCGGTGCATTACGGTCCTCGTATGGCAGCTCACGGTATGACGGCACAGGTCACGGCACCCGGCGTCACGCCGGCTCGTGCCGCCGGGCCGGGCGTCGGCCCCCTGCTGCGCGACTGGCGCAAGCGGCGTCGGGTCAGCCAGCTGGAGCTGTCGCTCCGGGCGGATTCGTCCGCCCGGCACATCAGCTTCATCGAGACGGGCCGGGCCCGTCCCAGCGAGGAGATGGTGCTGCGGCTCGCCGACCGGCTCGACGTACCGGTACGGGAACGCAACACGCTGCTGCTGGCGGCGGGTTACGCGCCCCGGTTCACGGAGACGGCGCTGGACGACCCGGCCATGGACGCCGTACGTGAGGGCCTGGACCGGCTGCTCCGGGGGTACGAGCCGTATCCGGCGGTCGTCGTGGACGGCACGTACACCGTGGTGGCCGCCAACCAGGGCGTCGCCATGCTGCTGGAGGGGGTGCCCGAGAAGCTGCTCGCTCCGCCGCTCAACTCGATGCGGCTCACCCTCCATCCGGAGGGTCTCGCTCCGCGCATCCGCAATCTGCGGGAGTGGCGCGGGCATCTGCTCGACCAGATGGAGCGCCAGCTCGCGCTGCACCGCTCCCCCGCGCTGCGCGCGGTGTACGACGAGGTCGCCGCGTATCCGCCGCCGGGGTCCGGGGCGTGGCGGGACGAGCCGCCCGAGGACGCGAGCGCGCTCCGTTCCGTCGCGGGGCCGAGCTTCGCGCTGCCGATGATCATCGAGCACTACGGGCGGGTGCTCTCCTTCCTGTCGTCCATCTCCACCTTCAACACCCCGATGGACGTGACCGTCGCCGAACTGGCCATCGAGACGTTCGTCCCGGCGGATCCGGCCACGGTCGCCTATCTGACCTCGCGCGCCGCGTGACGCACCGCGATGAGTTCTTGCCGTGTCGGGAGTCTCCCCTCCGACCGCACACGGGAAGGTGGACCGATGACCACTCTGCACAACACCCTGGAGAAGCATGTCGCCGACGGCTCGATGCCGGGAGCCGTGGGCCTGGTGGCCCTCGACGACCGGGTCGAGGTGGCGGCCGTCGGCTCCACCGACTTCGGTGGCACGTCCCCGATGGCCAGGGACTCGATCTTCCGTATCGCCTCGATGACCAAGCCCGTCACGGCGGCGGCGGTCATGATGCTGGTCGACGACGGGCTGATCGCGCTGGACGACCCGGTCGCGCCCTGGCTCCCGGAGCTGGCCTCACCGACCGTCGTCCGTACGCCGGTCGGTCCGGTGGACGACGTGATCCCGGCCGTCCGGGCGATCACCCTGGCCGATCTGCTCACCTTCCGCGCCGGGTACGGGTTCCCGTCCGACTTCTCGCTGCCCGCCGTCGCGCTGCTGTTCAGCGAGCTGATGCAGGGAGCGCCGCAGCCGCAGCACGTGGCGGCGCCCGACGCGTGGATGGCGACGCTGTCCCGTATCCCCCTGCTGCACCAGCCGGGAGACGTCTGGCTGTACAACACCTGCTCCGACATCCTGGGCGTGCTGATCGCCAGGGTCGCGGGCCGTCCGCTGTCCGAGTTCCTGGCGGAGCGGCTGTTCGAACCGCTCTCCATGACCGACACGGGATTCGAGGTACCGGCGGGCAAGCTCGACCGGTTCACCGGCTACTACGGGGCGGGTCCGACGGGCGGCCCCGAGCTGGTCGACGCCCCCGACGGCCAGTGGAGCAGCCCGCCCGCGTTCCCGTCCGGCGCCGGCGGGCTGGTCTCGACCGCCGACGACTGGTACGCCTTCGCCCGCATGCTGCTCGCCGAGGGGACGTTCGACGGCCACCGGCTGCTGTCGCCCGCGTCGGTCCGGCGGATGACCACCGACCACCTCACCCCGGCCCAGCGCGCGGCGAGCACGCTGTTCCTGGAGGGCCAGGGCTGGGGTTTCGGCGGCTCGGTCGATGTCGCGGAGACCGATCCCTGGACTGTGCCGGGACGGTACGGCTGGGTCGGCGGTACGGGCACGGCGGGGCATCTCGTCCCGTCCACCGGGGCGGTCACGATCCTGCTCAGCCAGCGGGCGATGACCGGCCCGACCCCGCCGCCGCTGATGCGGGACTTCTGGCGGTACGCGGCCGGCGTCTGAGCCCACGCCGCCCCGCGAGCCCCGGCGCCGCCCCGCGAGCCCCCGCGCGGCGCGGTCACCAGAGCGTCAGCAGCAGATGGTTGACGAGGAGAGCCAGGCCGGCCTGGGCCGCGAGCCAGCCGCGGTGGTCACGGCCGGGCAGCAGCGCGGCGGCGGCCGGCAGCCAGAGCGTGAACGGCAGCCAGATGCGCTCCGTCTCGGCCTTGCTCATCCCGGACAGATCCGCGACCAGCAGCGCCAGGAGCACGGCGGCCACCACCAGGGCGACCGTCCGGTCGGCGCTCCGTGGCCCCCGGCCGGTGCTGCGGTGCCCTCGCCCCGGACCCCGGGCGCCCCGGACGGCGGCCGGCAGGCGCCGGATCCCGGCGACGGCGGCGAGTCCCGCCGTGATCACCACACCGGCTCCATTGGCCCAGACCCAGTAGCCGTAGGGGCGGTCCCTGGCCACGCCCTGGTAGTAGCGCTCCACCAGCAGTCCGTACGCCTCCCACCACCGGAACCCGGCCAGCAGGAACACCACCGCCACCATCGCGAACCCCAGGGCAGCGAAACCCAGCACGGGCAGCGGCCGTGCCCGCCGGGCGAGGACGAGCACCGCCACGGCCGGGACGACCATCAGCGTCAGCCCGTACGACAGATGGACCGTCACCCCGAACAGCAGGCCGGAGCCGAGCGCGGCGGCCCGGGGCGCGCGGACGGTACGGGTGGCCGCGAGCGCCAGCAGGGCGAGCGCCCAGGCGGCGACGGCCGCGAAGTACCCGTCGGCGGAGGCGCCCACCCATACGGCGCCCGGGGCGAGGACGAGGAAGGGGGCCGCCGCGCGTGCCGCACGCCCGGCGCCCAGCGCGCGCAGCGTGACAAGGACGGCGACGGCCGTCGAGGCGCCGGTGACCACGCAGAACGCGCCGGCCCACGCGCCGCCGCCGAGCCCGATCCGGTCGAGTCCGACGAACGTCAGGACGGCGCCCGGCGGATGGCCCGCGATATGGGTCGGCCAGTTGTCCGGCGGGCCGATCAGGATGTGCCGGGTGAAGTCGCGCAGGGTGGCGGGGATGTCGTCGAACCGGTCGACACCGCTGAGATACTCGTGCCGGGTGGTCAGCCGGCCGGCCACGCCGCGCTGCCAGCCGTCCACCAGCGCCAGTGACCAGGTCCAGGCCAGCGCGGCGGCCCAACTGGCCCAGGTCAGCCGTCGCCAGGACAGCCGGGCGGCGAGGGGCGGACCGTACGCGGTCACCGCGACGGCGGTCAGCAGCGCCGGGAGCGTGCCGGGTCCGAGGTGCGGCATCCACTGGGCCAGCAGGGGCGGCCAGCTGACGTGAAGGGTCCCGTCGTAGTGGTCGATCAGGGTGCCGGCCACGGCGGCGACGGCGAAGAGCAGCGCGCCCGCCCCGGCCGCCATCAGGTCGGGCCTGCGGCCGGAGCGGTCCCCGGGGGCGGGCGGGGCGCACGCGGCGTTCGCCAATTCTGGGGCTTCCGGCGTTCCTGGGGCTCCTGGGGCTCCGGAGCCCGCGCCGGGGCGGGGTAGCAGGGTCACGGCGTCACGTTAGGCACGCGGTCCCGCGTCCGGGGGCGACCGACAGGCCACGTCATCGAACCGTCAGACTCTCCCGCCGTCCCGTCCCCCGCCGTCCGGTCTCCCGCCGTCCGGGTCGACGAGGACGGCGTCAGGGTTTCGTCATGAGTCGAAACCGCCTCCGGCTCGTTCCGCGCCCTACGGTCGCCGGTATGAAAGTCCCCGCCCGCCTCCTCCCGTCGTGGCGCAGCCCGCTGCGCGGGCCCTGGCTGACCTCCGTCTTCGCCGTGGTGCTGCTGATCGGTATCCCGGTCCTCTTCCTGACGGGGCTGGTGTCCTATCTCGCGTACAACCCCGATCTGTCCCCGGTCAACGACAAGACTCCCGACAAGGGGCTGCTCGGCTTCTATCTCTTCGCCTGGCCGACCGATCCCTACTGGCTCTACCGCGTCACGCAGGGCGTGCATGTGACCCTCGGGATCGTGCTCGTGCCGGTGCTGCTCGCGAAGCTGTGGTCGGTCGTGCCGAAGCTGTTCGTGATGCCGCCGGTGCGCTCGCCCGGCCACGCGCTGGACCGGCTGTCGCTGCTGTTCCTCGTCGGCGGCGGGCTGTTCGAGTTCATCACCGGCGTGCTCAACGTCCAGTTGGAGTACCTCTTCCCGGGGTCGTTCTATCCGCTGCACTTCTACGGGGCGTGGGTGTTCATCGGGGCGTTCGTCGCCCATGCCGCCCTGCGGCTGCCGCGTACGGTACGGGCGCTGCGCGGCCGGGATCTCCGGGCCGAGCTGCGGACTCCGGTGGCGCGGACCGTACCCGAGCCGCTGGACGAGACCGGTCTCGTCTCCCGCGATCCGGCGCCGCCCACCCTCTCGCGGCGCGGCGCGCTCGGGATGGTCGGGCTGGGCTCGCTGGCGCTGCTCGTGGTGACGGCCGGTCAGAGCATCGGCGGCCCGCTGCGCGGTACGGCGCTGCTCGCCCCGCACGGCCGGAATCCCGGTCCCGGCCCGAACGGCTTCCAGATCAACAAGACGGCGAGGTCCGTCGGGATCCGGGCGCGGGACGTCGGTCCCGACTGGCGGCTGACCGTACGGGGCGGCGGCCGGGAGACCGTACTGACCCGGGCCGAGCTGGAGCGGCTCCCCCGGCACCGCTCCGCGCTGCCGATCGCCTGCGTGGAGGGCTGGTCCACCTCCGACCAGCGCTGGGAGGGGGTCCGGCTGACCGATCTCGCCGCCCTGGTGGGGCTGGGGGACGCGGCGCCGAGCGTGTTCGTGGAGTCGGTGCAGTCACACGGCTCCTTCCGCGCGGTGGCGCTGCGGGACAACCAGGTACGCGATCCGCGCTCGCTGCTCGCGCTCCGGGTCAACGGCGCGGAGCTGTCGGCGGATCACGGCTATCCGGCGAGGATCATCGTGCCGGGCGCGCCGGGTGTGATGAACACCAAGTGGGTCCGGCGGCTGAGCTTCGGGGAGTCGTCATGGCCCGTATGAGAATGCCGCGGGTGAGCCCGCGGGAGCTGCGGGAGCTGCGCCGCCATCTGAACGTGCGCCGGCGCTTCCGCCGGCTGTACGGCGAGTCGCCGGGCCAGCTGCTCCTTCTGCTGGCCTCGTTCGCGCTCTGCGGATACGCCGGGGTCCGACTGCTCGCCGGCGACTGGCCGCTGATCGTGCTCTGGTTCGTGGGCGCGGCGGTGCTGCACGATCTCGTCCTGGTGCCGCTGTACACGCTCGGCGACCGTGCCGTCAGGGCCGCCCTGGCCCGGCCTCGGCGGCCGGTGCCGCGCGCCGGCGTCAACCACGTACGGGTTCCGGCCTTCCTCTCTCTGCTGTTGCTGCTGGTGTACTGGCCGCTGGTGCTGCGGACCCCGGAGCCGTACGAGCCGGCCACGCGGCTCGATATCGATGTCTTCCTGGGCCGCTGGCTGCTGATCACCGCCGCGCTGTTCGCGGTGTCCGCGGGCTGGCTGCTGGTCCGGGCCTGGCCGGATCTGTGGTCCCGCCGCCCGAAGGCGCCATGGCGGCGGCCACGTCCGGCCCCGTCGCCGGGCCGGTTGTCAGACCCATGACCCAGACTTGAGGGTCCGACAGATCCATCGAGAGGAAGCCGCGATGACCACCACCACGTCCGTCACATCGAGTCCGTCGGGTGAGTGCACCGCCGCGCGGGCCTATCTGCGCCTCCTGTCGGCGGTGCGCGCGGTTCTGGACGACCCGTCGCGGGCATCCCTCGCGGCGCCGCTGCTCGCCGCCCCGATCGCCGAGGCGGACGAGGCGCTCACCGCGGCGGGCCTGGCGGGCAACGAACGGGAGTTCCTCCATCTGGTGGCCGCGCAGGCGCTGGACCACCGGCCCCACACATGACCGCACGGCGGCGGACGCCCCGTGTCCCCAGGGCGCCCGCCGCGTGTGCCGGCCGTGCCGTGTCGCTCAGGCCGTGTCGCTCAGGCCGGGCCGGTCAGCCGCGCGTCAGCCGCAGCGTGATCAGTTCGAACGGGCGCAGCGTCAGCTGGACCGACCCGTCGGCCGCCTCGGGCGGCGCCACGTCCGCCAGCGGGCGCTCCAGCAGATCGGTCACGGCCAGTCCGGTGGTCTCGAAGCCGATGCCGACCCGTGCCCTGGCCCGGCCGCCGGTCGACTCGTAGAGCCGTACGACCAGATCGCCGCTGCCGTCGTCGGCCAGCTTGACGGCGCTGACGACGACGGCGTCGTTGTCGACGGTCACCAGCGGGGCCACCTCCGCGTCGCCCGGAACGCGGCGCTCCGGCAGGTTCACGCGGTAGCCCTCGCGGACCGCGTCACCGATCGACGCGCCGGGCGCCAGGGCGTGCCGGAAGCGGTGGACGCCCTGGTCGGTCTCCGGGTCGGGGAAGCGCGGGGCGCGCAGCAGCGAGACCCGGACGGTCGTGGTCGTACCGGCGTCCGAGGTGCGGACCGTACGGGTCACGTCATGTCCGTACGTCGAGTCGTTGACCAGCGCGACGCCCCATCCCGGCTCCTCCAGATGCACGAAGCGGTGGTTGCACGCCTCGAACTTGGCCGCCTCCCAGCTGGTGTTGGTGTGGGTGGCCCGGTACACATGGCCGAACTGCGTCTCCGACGCGTACCGCTCGGCGTGGACATCCAGCGGGAAGGCCGCCTTGAGGAACTTCTCGGTCTCGTGCCAGTCCACCTCGGTGTCGATGTCGAGCCGCTTGACCCCGGGGGCGAGCGTCAGCAGCTGGGTGACCTTCGAGGAGCCGAAGCCGCGCACGACCCGGACACCGACCGCGCCGGCCGGCAGCGCGCCGGCCGAGGGGTCACCGTCCTCGACCGGGGTGAGCGCGTCGAGATCCGTCAGATCGGTGACGGTGTTCCGGTAGAACTCATCCACGTCCCAGGCGTCCCACTGGTTCGGGAAGTCGGGGTGGATCTGGAGGAGGTTGGCCGCCTCGCCCGGGGCGACGGCCTCGCGCTCCGCGCTCACGTCGTAGACCGACACGACCAGGCCGCGGCCGTCGATCTCCACCTCCAGCAGCCCGTTGCTGAGCACATATCCGCCGCCCTCGCGCGGCGAGAGCTGCGCGCTGCCGCTCCCGCCGACCGGTCCCGCCGCACCCGCCGGGACGCCGCCGCGCGCGTGCGGCGCGGAGTTGAAGAGCAGGGTCGTCCCGCCGGACGTGTCCCCGGCGAGGGCGCGCTGTGCCGTGTCCACGATCCCGTTCAGCTCGGCCGCGACGGCCGCGTACGTCTTCTCCGCCTCGCGGTGCACCCAGGCGATGGACGAGCCGGGCAGGATGTCATGGAACTGGTGCAGCAGGACGGTCTTCCAGATCCGGTCCAGCTGCTCGTACGGGTACGGCGCGCCGGTGCGTACGGCCGCGGTCGCGGCCCACAGCTCGGCCTCCCGCAGCAGATGCTCGCTGCGCCGGTTGCCCTGTTTGGTCTTCGCCTGGCTGGTGAGGGTGGCGCGGTGCAGCTCCAGATACAGCTCACCGACCCAGACCGGCGGGTTCGGGTATTCCGCCTCGGCCTTCGCGAAGAACGCGCCGGGTGCCTCCCACTCGACCGTCGCGGAGCCTTCGAGGCTGCGCAGCCGGGCCGCCTTGGCGATCATCTCGCGGGTGGTGCCGCCGCCTCCGTCGCCCCAGCCGGTCGGCGCGAGGGAGTGCCTGGCGACCCCCTTCTCCTTGAAGTTCTTCGCCGCGTGCGCGATCTGCTGGCCCGTCATCGAGCAGTTGTAGGTGTCGACGGGCGGGAAGTGGGTGAAGATGCGGGTGCCGTCGATGCCCTCCCAGCGGAAGGTGTGGTGCGGGAACGTGTTGATCGTGGACCAGCTGATCTTCTGGGTCAGCAGCCACTTGGACCCGGCGGCCTTGATGATCTGCGGCAGTCCCGCGGCGAAGCCGAAGGTGTCCGGCAGCCACGCCTCGTCGTTCTCGATGCCGAACTCGTCGAGGAAGAAGCGCTTGCCGTGCACGAACTGCCGGGCCATCGCCTCGGAGCCGGGCATGTTGGTGTCGGACTCCACCCACATGCCGCCGGCCGGTACGAACCTGCCGTCGGCCACGGCTTGCTTGACCTTGGCGTAGACCTCGGGCCGGTGCTCCTTGATCCAGGCGAACTGCTGCGCCTGCGACATCGCGAAGACGAACTCCGGCTCGTCCTCCAGCAGCGCGGTCATATTGGCGGTCGTACGGGCGACCTTGCGTACTGTCTCGCGCAGCGGCCACAGCCAGGCGGAGTCGATATGGGCGTGGCCGACCGCGCTGAGGCGGTGGGCGGTCGCCGGCGCGGGGGTCGCCAGGACCTCGGCGAGCCGTTCCCTGGCGGCGGCGGCGGTGCCGTTCACGTCCTGGAGGTCGACCGCGTCGAGCGCGCGGCTGATCGCGCGCAGGATCTCCCAGCGGCGGGCGCCGTCGACGGGCAGCTCGGCCATCAGCTCCCCCAGCACCTCCAGGTCCTGGATCAGCTGCCAGACGGTCTCGTCGAAGACCGCGAGATCCATCCGGGCCAGGGTGTACTGCGGCTCGCTGCCCGCGGTCTCCTTGTCGCCGAGCCGGGTCGGCAGGAAGGGGTGGTAGTCGAGGATCACCGGGTTGGACGCGGCCTCGACATGGAGGAGCACCTCTTCGCCGCCCGCGACGGGCGCTCCGATCCGTACCCACTGGTTGCGCGGGTTGAGGCCCTTCACCGGGGTGCCGTCGGGCCGGTAGACCAGGCCCTCGCACTGGAAGCCGGGCATGTTCTCGTCGAAGCCGAGGTCGAGGACCGCCTCGACCGTACGGCCCGCCCACTTCTCGGGGACGGTCCCGGAGACCCGGAACCAGCTGGTGCCCCAGGGGGCGCCCCACCGGTCACCGGCCTGGACCGGCTCGGCCGGGCCCGCCAGGCCCTCTTCGACGGGTACGGGTTCGCCCGGCGCGTTCCAGACGGCGACGTCCAGCGGTATCGATTCGGGGTATACGGCGGGCCGGATGCGCTCGTCGAGGACGCGCTTGAGGCGGGCCTCCACCAGGCTGCGGTCGTCGTGCATGAGGGGGTGCTCCTGAGGTGCGTGTGGGTGCGGGTTACCGGGAAGGGTCAGGGACTACACGTACACGGGTCACGGGATACTGGCCATGGGGAGGGACTACCCGTTTCCCTCGTTCCCTTGGCACGGCACTCACCGTTCCTGCCGGACTCACCGGTCTCACGGGGTTCACAGGTCTCACCGGACCTGGTCCGGGCGGACGACCTCGGTGATGTGGCGGCTCGTCAGATGCTCCGTGTCCTCGGCGCGGCTCGCGAGGACGGCGGTGGGGCGGACACCATCCTCGGTGAGCCGCGCGAAGGCCTCGAAGAACGCCCCGCCGGGACGGCAGGTGCTCCGGGGCGGCGCGTGCTCGCCGTCCCCTGCCGGGTGGTCCGCGGTCTCGTCGTCCCCGATGTCGACCACGAGCGCGGTGGTGCGTGGAGCCGGGCTGTACGTTCTGCCGCGCCACTCCTCGACGATCCGGGCGATGGACTCCCCGGCCGGCTTGACCTTCCGGTCGTTCGTCAGCAGGCCGAGGCTGTATTCCAGTTCGGGGAAGTCGGCGAGCGAGCGCGACACGTCGTGCGAACACCACCAGGTGACGCCCCAGACATCGGGGCAGTCCAGCGCGTTGGCGACGGTCGCCTCGGTGAACGCGGCGGCGTGCTCGGCCGGGATCAGCGGCGCCGGGGCGCCGACCTCCTGGAGCCAGACCGGCCGGTGCGGTTCCAGCGCCCACGCCTTGGACAGCTCGATCAGATAGGCGGCGTGGTGCTCGGTGGCGGTGCCTGTCCGGCCGTGCCGCTGCGCGGTGCCGTTGAAGACCCAGGAGTGCACGGCGGTGACGGCGCCGATCCTGGCTGCGTGCGCGGGGGTGAAGGCGTGCTCGTCCTGGTACCAGGCGGCGTCGTACTCCGCGTGCAGATGGAGCTTGCCGGGCGCCCCCTCCTCACAGGCGTCCAGCAGCCGGCGGAGCCAGTCGGCGGCCTGCGCCGGGGTGATGGGGTCGGGATCGGGGTGCGGTGGCCCGGAGAACTGGTTGATCTCGTTGCCGATGGTCATGCCGATGAAGTTCGGCCGGTCGGCGAGGGCGGCGGCGAGCGTACGGAGATACTCCGCCTGACCGGAGACGACATCGTTGTCAGTGAAGATGTTCCGCCGGTGCCAGGTCCGGGTCCAGGCGGGCAGGAAGTCGAAGCTCGACACGTGGCCCTGGAGTCCGTCGACATTGACGTCCAGACCGCGTTCGGCGGCGGCGTCGGCGAGCTGGACGAGCTGTTCGACGGCGCGGGGCCTGATCAGCGTGCGGTTGGGCTGGAAGAGCGGCCAGAGCGGGAAGACCCGGATGTGGTCCAGGCCGAGTCCCGCGATCGAGTCCAGGTCGGCGCGTACGTCGTCGAGATCGAAGTCCAGCCAGTGGTGGAACCAGCCCTGGCTGGGCGTGTAGTTGGCGCCGAAGCGCGGCGCGGGAGTACTCATACTGGCAACGTTGTCCTGGTTCTGTGGCGCGTTGGACAGCGGGCGGTGATACGGGGGGGGGGAGCGGTGGTGACGGGCGAGCGGGCGGATGTCCGGGGTCTCCGGCCGGGCCTGGGGTCAGCCCTTCACGGCGCCTTCGCCGACACCCCGGAAGAAGTATCGCTGGAGACAGGCGAAGAGCACGATGAGCGGCGCCACGGCGATGACCGTACCCGCCGCGACCAGCCGTGGATCCTGGGCGAAGGTGCCGTGCAGATAGTTCAGTCCGATGGTCAGGGTGAAGTTCTCCGGGTCGCTGAGGACGATCAGCGGCCAGAGGAAGTCGTCCCAGGCGCCCATGAAGGCGAAGATCGCCACCACCGCGAGGGTGCCCTTGACCGACGGCAGCGCGATCCGCAGGAACCGCTGCCAGGTGTTGGCCCCGTCGACGAAGGCCGCCTCCTCCACCTCGTGCGGCAGGTTGAGGAAGGCGTTGCGCATCAGCAGGACGTTCATCGCGCCGATGGATCCGGGCAGCAGCACCCCGATCAGGGTGTTGTTGAGACCGAGGTCACGCATGGTGGTGAACTGGGCGATGATGATGCCCTCGACGGGCACGAGCATGGCGAGGATGAACGCGAGGGTCGCCGCGCGGCGGCCTCGGTAGCGCATCCGGGCCAGCGCGTAGCCGGCCAGCGCGGCGCCGACGCAGTTGGTGATCACATTGGCGGAGGCGACCTTGAGGGAGTTCAACGCGTAGTCCCAGACCGGGATGATCTCGGCGACACGGCTGAAGTTGTCCAGCGTCGGCTCGCTCGGCAGGAACGTCGGCGGGGAGCTGTAGATGTCCTCGTGCATGCCCTTGAGCGAGGTGGACAGCTGCCACACGAACGGCCCGGTCATCACGGCCAGCATCACGAGCAGCAGGGCGTACCGCAGGGCGAGCTGCCAGGGTGCGAGGCGCCGGCCGTCGGCGTCGGTGGTCTTCGGGGAGCTCACGCGTCCTCCTTGCGGTCGGCGCGGAGCACCAGCAGCATCAGGGCGACCGTGACGACGAAGACGACCACGGAGATGGCGGAGGCGTAGCCGACCCGGCCGCTCAGCCCGGTCCCCACGCGCTGGACGAGCATCACCAGCGTGGTGTCCTCGCCCGCGGGGCCGCCGCTGGGCCCGGCCATCAGATAGACCTCGGAGAACACCTTGAAGGCGGCGACCGAGGACAGCGCGCCGACGAGGACCATGGTGGAACGGACCGCCGGTACGGTGACGGTGACGAAGCGCCGGATGGCGCCCGCCCCGTCCACGGCGGCGGCCTCGTGCAGTTCGCGCGGTACGTTGGCCAGCGCGGCCAGGTAAATGATCATGTAGTAGCCGAGGCCCTTCCAGACCGTGACGGCCATCGCGCTGAACAGCAGCAGCCACTGGTCGCTGAGGAAGCCGATCCTGCCGACCCCCACCGCTTCGAGCACCGCGTTGATCAGCCCCCGGTCGTCCAGCATCCACACCCAGATCAGCCCGACCACCACGATCGAGGCGACCACGGGGGTGTAGAAGGCGGAGCGGAAGAAGGTGATGCCGGGGATCTCGCGCTGCACGAGCATGGCGAGCAGCAGCGGCAGGATGATCAGCGCGGGGACGACCCCGACGACATACAGCGCGCTGTTGCGCAGGCCGATCCAGAACATCTCGTCATGGATCAGTTCCCGGAAGTTGGCCAGCCCCACGAACTCACCCGGGACCAGCGTCCGCCGGTCGGTGAAGGAGTTGACCAGTGTGCTGAAGAACGGGTACAGGCTGAAGGCGCCGACGATCAGCAGTCCCGGCGCGGCGAACAGCCAGGGGCTGGAGGGCAGTTGGCGCCTGATGCCGGTCGCGGGGCCGCGGGGCCCACGCCCGGAGCCGGGGCTCCGGAGCGTGGTTCCCGGCGCGGCCGCGTCCGAGGGGAGCGCCCTGGGGGCGGTGGTGCTTTTCATGGTGCGGGGCTCGGCTCTCAGCTCTTCTTGAGCAGGCTGTCACAGGCCACGACCGCGCGGTCGAGCGCCTCCTGGGGACTCTGCTTGCCCTGGAGCGCCTTGGCGACCTGGTTGCGCAGCTCGGTCTTCATCTGCTCGCTGAACAGGACGGGCGTGTAATTGACCGCCGTCTTCAGGGACTTGGCGGCGGCGATGCGCACGCGCGTCTCGTCGGTGCCGTCCTCCTTGGTGAAGTACGGGTCGTCCAGGGAGCCCTTGGTGCTCGGGAAGATGGCGACCTGCTTGGCGAACGACATCTGGCGGGTCGCGTCGGTCACGAAGTGGGCGAAGGCCACGGCGGCGGGCTTCTGCTTGGTCTGCGCGTTCACCATGACGCCCATGACGTACATGTTGACCTTGCCGGTGCTGGTGACCTGGTCGGTGATCCCGATGTTCTTGTAGAGGCTCGGGGCCTCCTTCTTGAACTTCTCCAGGTCCAGCGCGCTGCCCGGGTTCATCGCCACGGCCTCGGTGAGGAACTTGGTCCCCGAGGACTCGGGGGTGGCGGTGAGCGCCTGCGGGTCGAGCGCCTTCTTGTCGAACAACTCCTTGTAGCGGGTGAGCATTTCCACCCCCTTGGCGTCGTTGAACGCGAAGCCGTCGCCCTCCTTGTTCATCAGCTGGACGCCGTAGCGGCCGAAGTCCTCGATGGTGGGCACCTGCGCGAGGGTGGCGATCTCGCCGTCGCTCTGCTCGGCCAGCTTCAGCCCCTGGTCGAAGACCTCGTCGTAGGTCGTCGGCGGCTTCTCGGGGTCGAGTCCGGCGTCCTCGAAGAGCCGCTTGTTGTAGAACATCGGGCCGGTGTTGAGGTACCAGGGGAAACCGTACGTCCCGTCCGTGCCCGGGATCTGATGGCTCTGCCACGCGCCCGGCAGGTACTCGTCGCGGAACGAGGCCGCCGTGTCGTCCTTGTCGAGGTCGAGCGCGAGCCCGGCCTTCGCCAGCGGGGTCACCAGGTCGGGCGAGACATTGACGACGTCCGGCAGCGTGCCGCCGGCGGCGTCCGCGCTCAGCTTGTCGGCGTAGCCCTCGGCCGGCCGGTCGACCCACTTCACCTCGGTGTCGGGGTACTTCTTCTCGAAGTCCTCGATGACTCCGTTGAAGTAGTCCTTGAAGTTGGCCTGGAGGTTCCAGGTCTGGAAGGTGATCTTGCCCTTGACCGGGCCCGAGGCGTCGGAGGAGTCGTCGCCGGAACCTCCACTACAGGCGCTGAGCGGCAGAACGGTGGCGAGAACAGCGGCGACAGCGACTGTTCTTCGGGAGATGCGCACGGAGAACGGCTCCTTTGCTCGGACCAGGCGTGCGTACGGCCAGCCGGAGCTGCGGGCCACGGCTGCGAATTACCAGCAGACCTTGCAATGTGTGGGGGTGAAAGTCAACACATTCGTGCGACAAAGGCCCATCATCCGAGTGTCGTAGCAGCTCAGAGCGGTTCTTTTGCTTTCCTTGCGGTATGACACTAATGCGCTTTAGGATGCTCGGACTCAAGCGCATTAGTACGGGGTCCACATGGCTCGTCCGGTACGGCCGGAAGGCCCTGCGATGCCCCCGTTGCACACCCGGGTCCCGAAGCGCGGACGCACGCGGGAACGCGGACGCGACGGGGCGTGCCGGGAAGGCCGGGAAGGGTACGGGGACCGCGAGAAGAGAGGCACACGGGTGGCAGCGAACCCGCCGTCGGACAGGGACACGCCCACGGCCAGACGTACTCCCCCGCGCCGTCCGACCATGAAGGACATCGCGAAGCGCGCCGGGGTCTCGGAGAGCGCGGTCTCCTTCGCGCTCAACGACCGCCCCGGCGTCTCCGCGGTGACCCGCGACCGGGTGCGCCGGGTCGCGGAGCAGCTGGGCTGGCGGCCCAGCACCGCCGCCCGCGCGCTGTCGGGCGAGGGCTCGGCGACGGTCGGCCTGGTGCTGGCCCGTCCGGCGGCGACCCTCGGCGTCGACTCGTTCTTCCTCCAGCTCATCTCCGGCATCCAGGAGATCCTGTCAGAACGTCAACTCGGCCTCCTTTTCCAGGTGGTGGAGGACGTGCCCGCCGAGTGCGCGGTCTACCGGCGCTGGTGGGCGGAGCACCGCGTCGACGGCGTACTGGTCGTGGACCCCAGGACCGACGACCCGCGGCCCGATCTCCTGGCCGAGCTGGGACTCCCCGGCGTCGTCATCGGCGCGCTGCCCGCGGGCGAGACGGGCCGCCACCCCGGGCTGTCGCAGGTACGGGCCGACGACGCGGGCGCGATGGCCGCCATCGTGGGCCGGCTGCACGAGTTGGGGCACCGGCGCATCGTCCATATCGCGGGGCTGCCCTCGCTCGCCCACACCGAGCGGCGCATCCGGTCGCTGCGGATCGAGGCCGACCGGCGAGGGCTGCCCGAGGCGCGCTCGCTGACCACGGACTACTCCGACACCCAGGGCGCGGCGGCCACCCGCCGGGTACTGGAGGAGGACCGCCCGCCGACCGCCCTGATCTACGACAACGATGTGATGGCCGCGGCCGGGGCGGCCGTGACGACGGGGCTCGGCCTCTCCGTACCCGGCGATGTCTCGGTCATCTCCTGGGAGGACTCGGCGCTGTGCCGGCTGGTGCGCCCCTGGCTCACCGCCCTCTCCCGCGACTCGGTCGCCTTCGGCCGGATCGCCGCGACGGAACTGGCCGCGCTGCTCGACGGCGGCGGGGCCCGCACCGTGCAGGTGCCGCTCCCCCGGCTGATCGAGCGGGAGAGCCTGGACCGGGCACGGTCGTAACGCGCCGGAAATACATCCGTGCATGACCATTGACACCCCAAGAGATCAAGTGATCTATTCACTTCATGAGTCGCAGTGAACTGTCACTGTCCGAGCATCTGGCGGACAGCATCGTCGAGATCATCCGTACCGAACGGCTGGTCCCCGGGGACGCCTTGGCGTCCTCGCGTGACCTCGCCCGCCGGTTCGACGTCACCACGCCCACGGTCCGCGAGGCCCTGCGCAGGCTCGAGGCCACCAACGTGGTGGAGTTCCGGCACGGCTCGGGGACGTATGTGGGACCGGGCAGCGAACGGCGGCTGCTCGCCAATCCGCATCTTCCACGGGGCAGCCGGGAATCGGTGCTCGAACTCGTCGAGGCGCGACTGGTCCTGGAACCCGCCGTGGCCGCCGCCGCGGCGCGTGCCCGCGTACCGGAGGCAGTGGAGCAGTTGCGGACCGCGGCGGCCAACGCGCTGCATCCGCCGCGCGAGTCGCTGCTCGCCTCGATGCACTTCCACGTGGTGCTGGCGACCGCGAGCGGCAACGCGCTGCTGCGCGAGGCCGTCGAGGCGTTGCTCCAGGTCAGAGCGCGGGAGCAGGTCGAGATCCGGCATCGCTACAACGACCGCGCACGGGACCACGCGGAGCATGTGGAGATCTTCGAGGCGGTACGGGACGGGGACGCGGACGCGGCCGAGCGGCTGACCCGGGAGCATCTGGGCTGCATCCGCGAGGCGGTCCTCGCCGCCGATTTCCCGGACACCGGAACAGCCGGCGGCGGGACGGCGGACACCGGCACGACGGCGACCACGCACGGCGCGAACGGCGCGGAGGACAGCGCCGAGGACGGCGCGGAAACAGATCTGGAGGTCCGCCGATGAACGCCGCCCAGCCGCTGCGACTCGCCGAGATGACCACCGAGGAGGCGGCCACCGCCGTCACGGCGAGCCCCGTGGTGATCATCCCGGCCGGCGCGTTCGAGCAGCACGGTCCCGCGATGCCCCTGGCCACGGACACGATCCGGGCCGAGGGCGTGGCCGAACGCGTGGCCGCCGCACTGGCCGGCCGCGCGGTGATCGGGCCCCCGCTGCCGGTCGGGGTCTCCCCGCACCATCTCGCCTTCGCCGGTACGGTCACGCTCACCACCACGACCCTGGCCGCGGTGGTCCGTGAGTACGTGGAGAGCCTGTACCGGCACGGCTGGCGGAAGGTGCTCGTCATCACCGGCCACGGCGGCAACAACGCCACGCTGTCCACGGTGGCGCAGGACCTGCTCACCACCCACCCCGATCTCCAGTTCGCCTGGACCCCCGTCACCGCGCTCGCGGCCGATGTCGTGTCCGGGATGGGGGTCAGTGAGGTGCACGGTCACAGCGGCGAGGCCGAGACCGCGCAGATGCTCCATCTCGCCCCCGGACTGGTGCACACCGACCGGCTCACCGCCGGTACGACCTCCACCGCCCAACTCGACCCTCTCTCCCGGCTCTCGCGCCACGGCGCCCACCCCGCGCTCGCCGTGCGCTACGACCGGCTCAGCCCCAATGGCATCCTCGGAGACCCGCGCCGGGCGACCACCGAGGACGGACACGCGGTCGTCGACGCCGTCGTGGTCCGTGTGGTCGCCTTCGTCAAGGAGTGGCTGGACGCCTGAACCGGGCGCCCGCACCCGCCACTTCCCCGCAGACGGCACCGCGCCGCCACGCCGCCGCGACGGCGTGCGTGGTGCCGTAGGCAGCACCCGCCCGCACCGGCCCGCACCACCGGGCCCGTACGACACCCCCCGCGCACGACCCCGCGTGTGAGCGCGCCGCGTCAGCCCTGACGCGGTACGCATCGCACACACAGCACGGCACAGCACAACACGACACAACACAGCGCCACAACACACCACCGCACAACACAGCACCGCACGCGCACCACACACACGCGGCACCAGCACAGCACGCGCACCACACATCGCCTGTGTCACGCATCGCGCGCCAGAGCCGCGATCCCCGCCCCGGACGACGGGGCACTCCTGCCGAAATCCAGTGAGCCGTCCGCCCCAGGCGTCCGGCAGAAGGAGCTTGCCATGAACTCCCTCCAGCGGATGGCGACAGCCGCCGTGGGCCTCGCCCTGTGTCTCACCGCGACCGGAGCGACGACCGCGACGGCGACCGCCGACCCCGCGGCGCGGGGCACCTCGAAGACCGCCTGCCGGCCGCCCGCGCCGCAGCAGCCCGGCACCAGCGCGTCGCACACCATCAGCAGCGGCGGCCGGGAGCGCGCGTACCGGCTCCATCTCCCGGCCGACTACGCGAAGAAGCGTGACTGGCCGGTCGTCCTCGCCTACCACGGCCGGGGCAACACCGGCGCCGGGACGGAGGAGTTCTCCAAGCTCTCCACCCTGCCGGCCGTCGTGGTCTACCCCGAGGGGGTCATCGGCACCGGCGACGGGGACCGCCAGGCGTGGCAGGGCGCTCCGTACGCGGCGGCCGGGGTGGACGACGTCCGGTTCACCGAGGACCTGCTCGACCGGCTGGAGTCCACCCTCTGCGTGGACGAGCGGCGGGTGTACGCCACCGGGAAGTCCAACGGGGCGGGGTTCATATCCACCCTGCTCGCGTGCCGTCTGGCGGACCGGATCGCCGCCATCGCGCCCGTGGCCGCCGCGCTCTACCCCACCGGTGAGCCGTGCGAGCCGTCCCGTCCGGTGCCCGTCATCGAGTTCCACGGCACCGGCGACGTCACCATCCCGTACGCCGGGGACGCCGACCGCGGGCTCCCCGCCATCCAGGACTGGGTGGCGGAGTGGGCCACCAGGAACGGCTGCGACTCGCGCGCCCGTGACCAGGTGACCGAGCCCGACATCACCGTCTCGCACTGGCGCGGCTGTGACCGAGGCGCCGAGGTCCGGCACGTCGCGGTCACCGACGGCGGACACACGTGGCCCGGCGCCGACAGCTACAGCGGCGGCGGCTACACCACGCAGACCATCGAGGCGCACGAGGTCCTGTGGCGGTTCCTGCGCCCGTTCCGTACCCCCGCCTCCTCCCACCACTGAGACCCGCCCCCCGTCCCCGCCGATCACAGGAACCGAGCAAGGAGCCCGCTCCCATGTCCACCTCGCCACCCGCACCACCCGGCAGACCCTCCCCACCGCCCGACGGACCGTCCAAGGGAGCCGACGGACCCGGGTCCGCACCTCCCGCCGTGACCGACGACGGGACCCGGCTCCCGCGTATCGTCCGCGCGATGGCCGTCATCGAGCGGGCGGGCAACGCGCTGCCGCACCCGTTCTGGCTGTTCTGGATCCTCTCCGCACTGCTCGCGGTGATCAGCGCGATTCTGGCCGCCGCCGACGTCTCCGTCGTCTCCCCGAGCGACCACAAGACCGTCACGGTGCAGAACCTGCTCAGCGGTGACGGGCTGGCCATGGCCGTCTCGACGATGATCGAGAACTTCGCCACCTTCCCGCCGATGGCCACCATCGTGGTGGTGATCATGGGCGTCGCCGTGGCCGAGCGCACCGGCTTCCTCGCGGCGCTGATGCGGGTCGGCGTCTCGCGGGTACCGGCCTCGTGGGTGGTGTTCGCCGTCGCCTTCGCCGGCACCGTCTCCCATGTCGCCTCGGCCGCCGCGTACATCATCCTCGTACCCCTGGGCGGGCTGGCCTTCCGGGCCGTGGGGCGCTCCCCCATCCTCGGCATCGTCGTCGCGTACACCTCCATCGCCTCGGGGTACGACGCGAGCCCGATCCCCACGCCCAACGACGCCATCTTCGCGGGGATCACCACGGCCGCGGCGCGGATCGTGGGCGGCGACGACGCGTATGTGTCGCCGCTGAGCAACTGGTTCTTCAATATCGCCTCGTCGCTGCTGCTGGCCCTCGTCATCACGCTGGTGACGAAGTTCGTCCTGAGCAAGCGGCCCGATCTCGACGCGGACCCCGACGCCGATCTGGAGGACCTCGGCACACTCACCCTCAGCGCGCGGGAACGCTCGGCGCTGCGCGCGGCCGTACTCGCCCTGCTGGCGGCGCTCGTGGTGCTCGTCGTGGTCATGGTGCCCGAGTCGTCACCGCTGCGCGGTGAGGGCGGCAGCATCGTGGAGTCGCCGTTCCTGGACGGCATCGCGGCGGTCGTCGCGCTGGTCTTCGGGCTGGTGGGCATCGTCTACGGGTACCGCTCGGGCTCGGTGACCTCGGCCGGTGACATACCGAAGCTGATGGGCCGCGGCATCATGCAGATGGCGCCGGTGCTGGTGCTGTTCTTCGCGATCGCCCAGTTCCTCGCGTACTTCGACTGGACCCATATCGGTGATGTGCTCGCGGTCAGGGCGGCGGAGGCGCTGGAGCAGAGCGGGATGCCGATCGTCCTGGTGTTCCTGCTGATCCTCCTCCTGCTGACGCTGGTCAATGTCATGGTCACCAGCGGTTCGGCGATGTGGGCGATGTGCGCGCCCGTTCTGGTGCCGATGCTGATGCTGGTGAGCGTGCCCGCCGAGACGACCCAGGCGCTGTTCCGGATCGCCGACTCGGGATCGACCGCGATCACGCCGATGAGCCCGTACTTCGTGATGGCGCTGGGCTTCCTCCAGCGCTACCGCAAGAGTGCGGGGATCGGCACGCTGGCCTCGTACACGCTGCCGCTGGCCCTGGCCATGACGGTCGCGTGGACCGCGCTGTTCCTCGTGTGGTGGGCGGTGGGCATTCCGCTCGGCCCGGGGGCTCCGGTGCGCTGAGCCCGCGTGTGACGGGAGGGGAGGGCCCCGGGGCGGCCCTCCCCTCTCCGCGTCTCAACGTCCTTGCTGTGGTGGGTGGTTGCGCTGCGGCCCGACGGTTGTGCCGGGGGTCAGTTCCAGGCGTAACCGTCACCGAACAGCAGCGTGTGCTCCAGCACATCCTCCATCGGATCGTCGATCTGGCCGGTGTGGATCAGCGCGAACGTCGATCCGTTGTGGGAGTCGTGGTGCGTCTCGTCCGCGCTCGCCGCGCCGGCCGGCAGCCCTGTCACCGCCGCCGTCGCCGCGATGCCGACCGCCCACCGGGAAATGGTCCTCGTCGTGCCGTTCACCGTTGGCTCCTCACCCTCGTGTCCCTCGGACAGCGGCACTGTCCATCCCGTTCATCTGTTTGGCGGACCAAAAGGTCACGCGGATCATCGGAGAATTTCCCGCCCGCTCGCCCAGGACCCCGCGCCCGGGGCGGCCCCCGGCATCCCGAAGCCGCTGCCGTCCGGGGCGTTCACCATCCGGGGCGCCAACGCCGAGACCAACTGCGCGGCGGCGCCGTGGACTTCGGCCACTCCGTTCGACGCCGTGGTACGTCACCGGGTGACCGTGGTCCGGCCGGGAGCGCCGGACGGCCGGCCGCGCGCACGCGGCCGGCCGTCCTCAACAGCGCCCGCGGGCGCGGGGGATGTTACTTGACGGTGCCGCGCTCACCTCGTTCCTGGCCCTTCGCGTGGCGGTCGACGGAGCGTCGGTCCAGGGAGCGCCGCTCGGCGAGGCGCCGGTCGGCGGCGGCGATGGGTTCGGAGTCCCACCCGGGGTCGTCCGCGCCGCCGCCCGGACTCGGGGCCCGGCGACGGAGGTTCGACGCGTCGGAGCGTGCGGCCTCGGCGCGGATCATGGCGTTGAGCGCGGCGAAGGGGTCGATGGGCATGGCTGTGTCCTCACGGTGAGAAGGTGCTGGAACATGCGACTGCTGTGGCCCGAAAGGCACTTCAATGCCGGGCGGGGCACTGAAGGGCGGGGCCTGTCAGCAGCGCAGCACCTCACAGCGCGGCGTGACCGGCGCGCGCGGCGGCCAGACCGGAGCGCACCGTCCGGCGTACGGCACCGGTACCCGCTCGCCGAACAGTCCTGTCCGGGTCAGGGGCTGTTGGGGCTCCCTGCCCGTCCGCTCGGTCCTGGCCGGGGCGGACTGCTCGGACTCGGCGGTGTCCTGGTGTCCCTCGCCCGCCGGATCACGGGAACCGGACGCGGGCGGCAGGGACTCGGGGTCCCGCATCGCCGCCGAGGACGGCGCGATCGACATGCCCAGGAAGGCGATCAGCACCAGCAGCGCCACCAGGGCGGCCGGGCGCGCGGCGGCGACGCGGACAGCCGCGGCGCGGGTGGGAACGGACGTGGCACGCTTCATGGGCACGACCTCCTGGACAACGCACCTCTGCCCAGAAACACACCCGCGCCGTCCTGCTACCGGCGGAAACCGCTCACACGGGGTACCCGCCCTACGCCGAGTCCTTCTCCTCCTCGGCGGTTCGTGCTTCGTCGGAGCGTGCATTCGCCACGGGAACGGACACCGTTCCCAGCGGCACCTGCGGTCCGCTGCCCTCCCGCAGCCACCGTCTGAGCACCTGATGCACCCGCTCGGCGCCCACGAGTTCGCCGTTGTCGGGGACCGGCGCGGAGAGCGCCAGCGGTGACAGCAGGAAGGCGCTCGACTGCTCGCCGCCGAGTCCGCCGTGCGAGCCGATCTGTTCCTCGAAGGCGTGCACGCGGCCCGTCGCCGGGTCGTACATCGAGTTGACCATGATGTCCGCGACATGCGGGAAGGAGTCCGTGCGCCGTACGGCGTCGGCCGCGCCGGGTCCCATACCGGCGAGCGGACCGCTGTCGTCGAGCGCGTCGACCGGCACCTCGGCCCCGCCGGGGCCGAGCACCACCGAGCCGTGTTCCTCGCTCCGCACCAGCAGGAAGCCGATCCCCGGATGGCTCGCGAGGGTCCGCAGCAGCGCGGGATGGCGCCGGTCGATCCGCTCGCGGCTCATCCGCTCCGGCACATCGGGGAAGGAGATCAGGCCGAGATTCCCGGACGCGAGGACGACCGGGTCGGAGCCGTGCGCGGGCCGCTCGCCCGCGCCCTCGGGCTCGGGCCTGTGCAGCGCGCCGAGGACGGCGTGCCGGGCCGCCTCGCGGGCCTCCGCGCCGCTCCTCGTCCGCTCGGCCCTGCGGGACACGGGCAGTCCGCAGCCGGCCCTGACCAGGTCCTTGAGGGTGAGTCCGTAGGCGCTCTCGAAGGTCTCGCCGGGGCTCTGGCCGTGGTCGGAGAGCAGCACGATCCGGTACGTACGGGGCGCGTGCTCGGCGGCCCTGGCGATCAGTCCGACCGAGCGGTCGAGCCGGGCGAGGACCCGCTCGGCGTCCCGGCTGTGCGGTCCCGAGTGGTGGGCCACCTCGTCGTACGCGACGAGGTCGGCGTAGACGGCGGTGCGTCCCGCCAGCATGTCGCCGATCACGGCCGCGACCACCACGTCGCGCTCGACGACGGTCGCGAAGGCCCGGATGAACGGGTAGAGCCCGCCCCTGCCGACGCGTGGCCGGTCGCCGCGTATCCGCGCCCGGGTCGATTCGCCGATCTCGCGGCCGACGTCGGCGACGAACGAGACCACCGTACGGACGGCGTTGGCCGGATCGGAGAAGTAGGCGAAGTAGCCGGCGCGGGAGCGGTTGGCCCTGCCGCGCCGCGCGGCGATCGACAGCACCAGCGCGAGCTGGTCGGCGCCGCCGCTGAAGAGGTTGCCGCGGCTGGCGCCGTCGAGGGTGAGCAGGCCCCCGTCGTTGGTGCGGGCGATGGCGCGGCGCTGGAGTTCGGCGGCGCTGGAGGGCCGGTTGCTGACCATGATCCGGCCGGTGTCCTTCTCGTACCAGCGGAAGGCGGGGACGTCGTGGTTGGAGCCGTGCAGGATGCCGAGCTGGCTCGCGCCCGTCTGGCTGGACCAGTCGGTGCGCCAGGGCGTGAGCCGGTGGGTCGGCCGCGGGCCGCCCGCCACGCTGTCCGCCGGGCCCCCGCTGTCCGCACGGCCCGCGCCGTCGGCAGGGCCCGCGCTCTCCGCGAGGGCCGCGCCGTCCGTCAAGCCTCCCGGCGAGACGTGCGCGGGGTCGTCGGCCGTGCCGTACCCGCCGTCCGGATCCGGTGGGCGCACGCCCAGCCAGCCGGCGACATGCGGCATCACCCCGGCGGTGACCGCGTCGAGCAGCACCTGGTGCCCGACCCCGTCGAGTTGCAGGAACACCGTGCCGGGCGGTCCGCCGTGCCCGCCGCCCTCGCCGCTCCTGCGCCGCCGCCGGTCCGCGAGACGGAAGAGCCGGCGCCGGTACGCGTCGTCGTCACCGACCGCGAGCCCCGTCGAGGTCGCGGAGGCGACGGCGGACATCACGGCCGCGACCACCACGGCGGTCTCCGGATTGGCCGCCCCGCGCCCGTCGGGGATGAGCCAGAGCGCGATCAGCAGCAGCGAGCCGTTCAGGAAGAACACCAGCAGACCGAGGACCAGCGCGGGAACGAGCAGCAGCGCGCGGACGAGCAGGGGCCAGACCAGCGCGCTGAGGATGCCGAACGCGCCCGCGCCCCAGGCCGCGGTGACCGCGGTCCTGGTGATGCTGTCCTGGTTGTCCGACTGAAGCTTGAAGTCCGGCAGGATCCCCGCCAGCACCAGCATCGTCAGCGTGGAAACCGCCCATACGATGATCACCCGCAGCAGGGCTCCGCCCGTCGTACGCCACCGCCCCTTGAACACGTCGCTCCGTCACCTCACGTCCGGCCCGTACACAGTCACAGGCTCGGCCCAGCCTCGCACAGAGCGCGGCGGTCTCCCCCCGGGCCGCGGGGCCCGCGCGGGTCAGCAGCCGTCGTACCCGGCCGTGGGCATCGAGAGCCTGCGGTGCACGTCGGCCTTCATGGCCGCGTCGTACAGCGGTTCGTCCAGTCCGACGGTCTCCAGCGGTACGCCTCTGCGCGTGCACTCCGCCGAGAAGGCGGACGCCGAACGGAACGCCCGTTCGAGAACGCGCTCGTTCGCCGCGACGAAGAGATCCACCTGCCCCGCCTCGACATCCGACCACAGCGCGCAGTGGTCGGGGCGCATCCCGTAGAGCAGCAGCTGCCGCGTGACGAGATACCCCTTGTCCTCGGCCCAGCGCGCGCACATCGTGTGCTGGCCGCGGGTGTCCACGAGGAAGGGATCGCTGTCCAGCTCCTCCAGCGGTGTCAGGCTGGCGATCACGGCCACTCGTACCTCACGCATGCCTGCCCCCCGCTCCCCCGGCACTCGCCTCCGTCCGCAGACCCTACTCGGCGCACGCCTCCGCGAGGCAGGCGCGTGCCCGGCGGTCAACGGCGCGCGACCAGCGCATCCCGCTCCGCCCCCGCGGGTATCCGCCGTACGCTGAGTGCGGAGAGGGTCCCGGGGCGGGAGCGCGGTCCACGGGCGGACGGAGCTGAGGTCGGGTTGGGAACTGTCATCACGTGGTGGGGCCATGCCACCTGCACGGTCGAGGACTCCGGGGTACGTGTGCTGACGGACCCGGTCTTCGTCCGCCGGCTGGCCCATCTGCGCCGCCGGCGCGGTCAGGTACCACCGCCCCAGGCGTCCGTCGCCGATGCCGTGCTCGTTTCGCATCTGCACTCCGACCACCTCCATCTGCGCTCGCTGACCAGGCTCGCGCCCGGCACCCGGCTGATCGTGCCGCGCGGCGCCGAGCGGTCGGTGCCGGGGCTGCGCAGGCTGGACGCCCGCAGAAACCCGTCGGGCCTGCGGATCACCGAGGTCGAGCCGGGCGACGAGGTCGAGATCGGGGCGGTGCGGGTACGGGCCGTGCCCGCGCGCCACGACGGACGGCGGCTGCCGGTCGGACCGCACCGCTCCCCCGCCCTGGGCTTTGTGATCAGCGGCGCGTCACGGACGTACTTCGCCGGGGACACCGGCCTCTTCGACGGGATGGCGGACGCCGTGGGCCCGGTCGATGTGGCGCTGCTGCCGGTGGGCGGCTGGGGACCGCATCTGGGGCCGGAGCACCTGGACGCCGGGCGCGCGGCACAGGCGCTGGCCGAGCTGGCGCCGAGCGCGGCGGTACCGGTGCATTTCGGCACGTACTGGCCGATCGGTCTGGACGGGGTCCGCCCCCACGAGTTCTACGCGCCGGGCGACGAGTTCGTACGGCACGCGGCACGGCTCGCGCCGAAGGTCAGCGTCCATCTGCTGCGGCACGGCGAGAGTGTGCGGCCGGAGGCGGGCCTGTGATCGACCGGCTCCTGACGCAGCTCTCGGAGCTGCCCCCCGAGTCGACGCAGCAGGCCGTCGGCTATCCGTCCGTCTTCCTGCTGGTGGCGCTGGGCGCGCTGGTGCCGGTGGTGCCGACGGGGGCGGTGGTGAGTTCGGCGGCGGTGGTGGCCTTCCACCAGACCGCGCCGCTCTCCATGCTCTATGTCTTCCTGGTGGCGTCGTTCGCGGCCTTCCTCGGTGACATATCCCTCTACTGGCTGGGGCGGCGCGGTGTCGGCTCCAAGAACGGGTCCCGCTGGCTGGCGGCGATACGCAGGCACGCCCCGCCCGACCGGCTCGAACAGGCGCAGACGAAGCTGCGCGAGCACGGGGTGACGGTGCTGGTGCTCTCCCGGCTGGTGCCCGCCGGGCGGATTCCGGTGATGCTGGCCTGTCTGCTGGGGGACTGGCCACTGCGCCGCTTCGCCCGGGGCGATGTGCCCGCCTGTCTGGCCTGGGCGGCGACGTACCAGCTGATCGGGGTGCTCGGCGGCTCGCTCTTCGCGGAGCCCTGGGAGGGGGTGCTCGCCGCGGTGGCGCTGACGCTGGTGCTCAGCGGCGCCCCCGCGCTCTGGCGCCGACTGCGGCGGCCGGGCGGCGAGAGTCCGGGCTCGGAGAGTGCGGGCTCGGAGGGCCGCCCGACCTAGCCGAGTACGTCCGGACTCGGAGGGCCGCCCGACCTGGGCAAGTGCGTCCGGACTCGGAGGGCCGCCCGACCTGGGCAAGTAGGCCCGGCCCACAGGCCCGTTCCGGCTCATCGCAGTTCGTCGAAGACCGCTCCGAAATGGCCGAGCGCCCGCGCGACATGCGGCAGTTCCAGCGGCGCCGTCGCGGTGAGGGACTTCAGCCGCTGCTCCGGGGTCGCCCCGAGCAGCGGCCCGGTCGGCAGACGTACGCGCAGCGCGCCCAGTTCGTCCCCGAACCGGTGGCCGCCCGGTACGGGCACCTCCAGGCGCCGGCTCAGATGGTTCTCCAGCTCCATGGAGTCGGTGACGCCCAGCCGGGCCAGTTGTGCGCGCAGCGGCCCGAGGTCGGCGTAGAGATGGCGGCCTGCCGCCGGTACGACCGCGAGGGCGCCGGAGGCGAGGACCACGTGGTGGGCGGCGGCGGCCAGACACCCGTGCAGCGCGGCGGTGGCCCGCGCCCTGGCCGTGACGGCGTCCGGCTCGTCGAGCGCGTGGGCGGCGGCAGCGGCGACGGGTCCCGCGACCATCGCTCCGAGCGCGGTGAGGATGTCGAGCGTCCTGGCCCGCAGCGCGGTTCCGGCGTCGGTGGCCGGATAGCGGGCGACGGCCATCGGCCAGGCCGCCGGGAGCAGCGCGCCCGCCAGGTCGGAGAGGACGACGACCTCGTCGGGCCACATCTCGGCCGGGCTGAGCAGCACCGTCTCGTGCGGCCGGTGCACGGTGTCGCGCCATGTCTCGTCGCTGACGATGTGCAGCCCTTCGGCGACCGCGGCCTCGCAGGCCTCGCGGACCAGTTCCGGCGGGGCGACCGCGGCGGTCGGGTCGTCGGCGACGGAGAGCAGCAGCACCCGCGGCCGGCCGCCCTCGGCCCGGATCCGCCGTACCGTCTCCAGCAGGGCGAACGGATCGGGCACGCCGCCCGCGTCCGCCGGGGCGGGCACCTGGTAGGCGGGCCTGCCGAGCAGCCGGGCCTGCGGGGTCCAGGAGGCGGGGCACGGCCGGGGCATCAGGACGTCCCCGTCGTACGCGGCGAGCAGCGCGAACAGCAGCGGCTGCGCGCCGGGCGCGGCGGCCACGTCGTCGGGACCGGTGTGCAGGCCGCGCCGCGACCAGTAGCCGGCCGCAGCCTCGCGCAGGACCGCGTTCCCGCCGGGCGGCTGCGGTGAGGTGTGTCCGGCCGCCCCCGCGCACTCGCCGACCAGCTCGGGCAGCGCGGGCAGCCCGGCGTCGGGGGCGGCCGGGCCGAACCGTACGGGGCCCCGGCCCTCGGGAATCGTCCGCCGCATGCCGTCACCTCCCGCGGTCGCCGCTCGCCCGGGTATCTCGTTTTGACCCTTTATACGGAGGTTTGGCACGCATCGCCCCCCGGCTTCCCTCCGGCACGCGTTCCGGGGTCCAATCGCCCGGTCCCCCGGACGGTCTGCTTGGGGTGACCGCTCGCGGGGTACCCGCGTTCCATGTCAGACACCACTGCCACCTCCGCTCGTTACGGTCAGCCGGCCCCGGGCGCCCGCGCCCGGATCACGGCACTGCTCGACAGCTGGGACGAGCGGGCCTTCCGCTCCGTCGCCGACCGGCACTGGCCGGGCGCGGGGCCGGTGCTGCCCCGGCTGAGCCGGTCCGCCAACCACGGACTGCTCTGGTTCGGCGCCGCCGCGGGCATCGCCGTGCTGGGGCGCGGGGCCCGCTCGCGCCGGGCCGCCCTGCGGGGCGTGGTGTCGCTGGGGCTCGCCTCGGCCGCCATCAACACCGTCGGCAAGCGCGCGGTACGCCGGCAGCGCCCCCTGCTGGACGCCGTACCGGTGATACGGCGGCTGAAGCACCAGCCGTTCACGACGTCCTTCCCGTCCGGGCACGCGGCCTCGGCCGCCGCCTTCGCGACCGGGGTCGCGCTGGAGTCGAAGGGCTGGGGCGCCGTCGTGGCGCCGGTGGCCGCCGCCGTGGCCCTTTCCCGGGTCTATACGGGGGTGCACTATCCGAGCGATGTCCTGGCGGGCGCCGCGCTCGGGGTGGGGGCCGCCTACGCGGTACGCGGGATCGTACCGACCCGTTCCCAACTGCCCTCACCGGGACGGCCGTACGCCGAGGCCCCCGCGCTGCCCGACGGCCACGGGCTGGTGGTCGTGGTCAACCTGGCCTCCGGCTCCTCGGACACCGCCACGCTGGTACGGGACGCGCTGCCGGCCGCGGAGGTCGTGGAGTGCGCGCCGGAGGATGTGGAGACCGAGCTGGCGAAGGCGGCGGACCGCTGCGTGGCCCTCGGTGTCCTCGGCGGTGACGGTACGGTCAACCGGGCGGCGTCGATCGCCGCGCGGCACCGTCTGCCGCTGGCCGTCTTCCCCGGCGGCACCCTCAACCACTTCGCGTACGACCTGGGCATCGAGAGCGTCCAGGACACCTGCCGGGCGCTGGCGGCGGGTGACGCCGTCCGGGTCGACCTGGGGCGCTTCACTCCCGGGCCGGACGGGGCGGCGACGGGGTACTTCCTCAACACCTTCAGTCTGGGTGTCTATCCGGAGCTGGTACGGGTGCGCGAGCACTGGGCGCCGCGTATCGGCGGCTGGCCCGCCGGGATCCTGGCCGCGGCGAAGGTGCTGCGCGGCGGACACCAGCTGGAGGCCGAGTTCGAGGGCCGGCACCGGGCGCTGTGGCTGCTGTTCGCGGGGAACGGCATCTACCAGCCGATGGGTCCGACGCCGGGCCACCGGCTCGATCTGGCCGACGGCCTGCTGGACGTACGGATCGTGCACGGGGGCCGGGCCCCGGGGCCGCGGCTGATCGCCGCCGCGCTCGCCGGGCCGCTGAGCCGTTCGCCCGTGCACGCGGCGGAGCGGATGCGACGGGTACGGATCGCCCGGATCGCGCCGGGTACGCCGCTCGCGTTCGACGGTGAAGTGGCCGAGGCCCCCCGGGAATTGATCCTGGACAAGGCGGAGGAGGCGCTGACGGTCTACCGGCCGAAGGCGCTGCTCTAGGGCGTGTGAGTCCGGCCGATTCCCCGGGCACCGAACCACGCGCTGAACCGGGCGTTGAACCAGACGCCGGTCCCGGCGCGGGTCCCGGCGTCGCCGCGGGCCGTGTCCTGGAATCCCGGTGGACGGCCGGGATCCGCACGGCCGAGGATCACGCCATGGACTCGCGCTACTTCCTGGAGACCCCGCGGCTGCGGCTGCGTTCCCTCACCGAGGACGACCTCGACCGGGTGGTCGCCCTCGACAACGACCCCGGCGTACGGCGGTTCATCGACGGCGGCCGGCCGGTGTCCCGCGACACCGTACGGACCGAGACACTGCCGCGACTGCTCGGCCGGGGCTTCTGGGCCGCCGAGGAGAGCGCCACGGGCGCGTGGCTGGGGTGGTTCTGTCTGGCGCCGGAGAGCGAACCGGGCTGGCGGGTCGTCGAGCTGGGGTACCGGCTGCGCCGGGCGGCCTGGGGCCGGGGGTACGCCACCGAGGGGGCCCGTGCCCTGGTGCGCGCGGCGTTCACCGGCCTCGGCACGGAGCGGGTGACCGCGCAGACCATGACGGTCAACACGGGCTCGCGGCGCGTACTGGAGAAGGCGGGTCTGATGTACGTCCGTACCTTCTTCGAGGAGTGGCCCGAGACGATCGAGGGGTCGGAACAGGGCGATGTGGCCTATGCGCTCACCCGGGAGCAGTGGAAAGGTTAGGCTCGCCTAACCGACCTGGGAGGCATCTTGCGCGTACAACCCGCCACGGAATCGCCGGAGTTCGAGCAGTCCGGATCCGAGCTGCCCGGCTTCGGCCAACCGGGCTCCGAGCAACCGGAGTTCGACCATCTGGTGCACTGCGTACCGGACGTCGAGTCCGCCGTACGCGGCTACACCGAAGCCGGACTGCCCGCCCACGCCAACCCGGAGTATCTGGGGTACCGCAATGGCGCGTGGCGGCTGGACAGCCGGTACATCGAGCTGTCGAGCGTCGTCAACCGCCTGGTCTTCCTCGACTCGCCCTACGGCAGGGCCATGAGGGGCTGGCAGCCGCGGGCCGACGAACTCGTCGCGCGGGGCGGCGGCGCGCTCGTCTTCTGCGTCCATGTCACCGACGCGGGTGCCACGGCGGAACGGCTGCGCGCACGCGGGCACGGGGTGGAGCTGCTGACCTTCGCCCGCGAGGGCTCCCCCGTCTCGTTCCGCGAGGCGATACTGACGGACGGCCCGCCCTGGGCACCGTTCTTCGTCACCTACGAGCCCGACCGGCAGACGATTCTGGCCAAGTACAGCGCGGGCCGGGTCAACCGGGGCCCGCACGACCTCGCCGGGATCCTCGTCGAGACCCCCGATCCGCGCGCCTCGGCGCGCTGGCTGGGCGAGCTGCTCGGCATCCCGCCCGGGGCGTCGCCCACGGTGGTGCCGCTGCCCTTCGGCCAGGTGCACTTCACCGAGGGGCCCGCCGACGCGATCACCGCCCTGCTGCTCTCCGGGGGCGACCCGCCGACGACGGTGATCGAGGGACTCGCGGTGCGGCCGGTGGAATCGGTCACCGGACCCCCGCGGACCTGATCCACACCCACCGGACGCGTCCACATAACAAGACACAGGTCTCATCATGCGACATGGCGGCGTACCGTGGCCGGACCACGTCACGAACCGGGTCACGTCACGAGCCGGGTCACGTCACGCACCGGGCCACGTCGCGAGAGGGAGTCCCGCCATGCCGAAGGAGACCGCGGTCTACACCCACGGGCACCACGAGTCGGTGCTGCGTTCGCACCGCTGGCGCACCGCCGCCAACTCCGCCGCGTACCTCCTCGCCGAACTGCGGCCGGGCCAGGACCTGCTGGATGTCGGCTGCGGGCCCGGGACCATCACCGCCGACCTGGCCGCGCTCGTCGCCCCGGGCACGGTCACGGCCGTCGACGCCGCCGAGGACGTCCTCGACAAGGCGCGGGAGGCGGCGACCGCCGCCGGTGCGGACAACGTCCGCTTCGCGGTCGCCGATGTCCACGCACTGGACTTCCCCGACGACTCCTTCGACATCGTGCACGCGCATCAGGTCCTCCAGCATGTGGGCGATCCGGTGCGGGCGCTGAGCGAGCTGCGCCGGGTGTGCCGGCCCGGCGGGATCGTGGCGGCGCGTGACGCGGACTACGGCTCGTTCACCTGGTTCCCCGACGTACCGGCACTGGACGGCTGGCAGGAGCTGTACCGGCGGGTGGCGCGCGCCAACGGCGGGGAGCCCGACGCCGGCCGGCGGCTGCTGTCCTGGGCGCGGCGCGCCGGCTTCACCGACATCACCTCGACCGCCGGCACCTGGTGCTTCGCCGGCCCCGACGAGCGCGCCTGGTGGAGCGGTCTGTGGGCGGACCGTACGACCGCGTCGGGCTACGCGGGCCTGGCGGTCGGCGGCGGGCATACGACACCGGAGCGGCTGGACGAGATCGCCGGGGCGTGGCGGGAGTGGGGCGGCGCCGAGGACGGCTGGTTCATGGTCCCGCACGGGGAGATCCTCTGCCGCGTATGAACCGGGCTCACACCCGGTCCCGGCCGCCCGAATCGATCACACGTCCCCGCGCGGCCAACTAACCTGGTGCGCATGGAAATCCTGGGAACCACGCTGCGCATCTGCGTCGACGACCTGGAGACCTCGGTGGTGTTCTACGAACGCCTCACCGGAAGCCCCGCGCTCCGCTTCGAGCGCGGTGGGGTCTCCGTCGCCGCCGTCGGCTGCTTTCTCCTCATGAGCGGCCCCGCGTCGGAAATCGATGTCCTGCGCAAGGTCACGGCGACGATCGCCGTCAAGGACGTCGACGAGGCGATCACCGTCCTGACCGGCGTCGGGGCACATATCGTCGCGGGCCCGGTGCCGACGCCGGTGGGGCGCAATGTGATCGCGCTGCACCCGGACGGTTCGGTCTTCGAGTACGTCGACCGCAACGCCGTCCAGGCGCCGGGCTGATCACCGGGCTGATCACCGGGCCGGTCGGCCCGCGGCCGGGGGCCCTTCGCCGGTGAAGGCCCCTACCACCAGATCGGCGAGCAGCGCCCCGGCGGTCCCGTCCGGGTCGAGGTCCGGGTCGTAGATGGTCACGTTGAGCCCGACGCAGCGCTCGGAGCGCACCAAGGTCCGCAGCAGTACGGCGAGTTCGTCCGGCAGCAGACCGCCCGCGTCCGGGCTGTCGACCGCGGGCATCACCTCCGGGTCGAGCACATCCGCGTCCAGATGGACCCAGAACCCGTCGGTGACCGGCGCCTCCAGCGTCTGGAGCACGGCTCCCGCCAGCTCCGCCGCGCCCCATTCGCGCAGCTCGCCGACCGTCACGGTGGGGATCCTCAGCCGGGCGAGCTCCTCGCGGTCCTCGTCGTCGTCGCGGATCCCGAAGAGCCGTACGTCCTCGTCCCGCAGATACGGGCGCAGTCCCTCCAGGTCGCTCAGATCCCGCTGGCCCCGGCCGGTGCCGATCGCCAGCTCCTCGCCGCCGGCCGCGCCGATGTTGTCGGAGTTGCCCGTGTGCCGGAAGTCGGCCGAGCCGTCGATGGCGGCCAGTCCGTACCGTCCCATGCGGCGCAGCGCGAGCGAGGCGCCGAGCTGGATGGAGCAGTCGCCGCCCAGCACGAGCGGGAAGTCCCCGGCCCTGACATGGTGTTCGATCCGGTCGGCGAGCCGGGGTGTGTACGCGGCGATCGCCGCCGCGTTGAAGACCCCGTCACCCTCTTTCCAGTCGCCGCGGTCGTAGCGCGGCGGGACGACGACCCCGCCCTCGAACGCGCCGAGCCGCTGGACGATCCGCTGCTCGCGCAGGGCGCCCGCGAGTTTGTAGCACCCCGGTACGACACCGGGGGCGGGAGGCCGGAGGCCCAGGTTGGAGGGCGCGTCGATCACCACGATATTCCGCATGCGAACCATCCTCACCACCGTAGGGTTGTTCCTCAAATGGATTCACGGACAGCGAAGAACGGACAAGGACGGGCGGCGGGATGACCACTCAGCACACCTACCGGGTGATCGTGCGCGGCACATGGGACGGGCTGACGGACGACGACCGCGCCCGGCTGCTCGCGGACGTCGACCGGCACGGTCTGGCGCAGATGCGGTTCACCCCGGAAGGCTCGCTCACCTATGACACGACGCTGAAGCACTTCAGCTACCGCTTCGTGGTGGTCTCCGACGCGGCGGACGGCGAGGAGATGGCGGGCGCGCTCGCCGAGGACCGTGCGGAGACGGCGCTGAAGGCCCTGGGCTGCGGCCATCGCGAGCTGCGCTCCACGGTGACCGACATGGACACCATGAAGATCAACCGCAAGGGCCGCTGAGCCAGTGCGGCGAGGGGCGGACCGGACCGCAGGCCCGGCCGTCCCGCCTTCGGCGAGCCGTTCGGGAAGGTCGGGCATCGCGCCACCCTACGTGATCTTGAGCCGAGTGGACCAGGGTGGCTCGGAACCGACTCCGTCAAACGTCCCCGGCGCCTCCGGACGAGGTGTTGATCATCACACTGGGACGTGACTGGTCGTTGGGTTAGCGTTCCGCCCTGTGACTATGGTGACTTCCCCTTCCCCTTCCGCTTCCGCGCTTCCCTCTGTCCAGGACTCCCCGGCCGCCGCGGCGCTGACCACGGTCCTCTTCGGCGAACGGTTCGAAGAGGTCCACCAGCCCTGGCGGAAGCTCTTCAGCACCGGGCCGTTCCGCTTTCGCGAGGGGCTGACACCGCAGGAGCGTGCCGCGCTGTCCTACGAGCGGCTGCGGCTGGTCAATGACGTACTCGACAGCCCGGAGGACCTCGTCGCCGACGTGGAGCGCCTCAGCGCCCTCCACGAGTGGTCCGGGCCGGTGGACCCGGGATTAACGACAGTCGCCAGCATCCACTACAACCTCTTCCTGGGAAGTCTCCTGGATCACAGAGGCGGCGGGGAACGTGACCTGCGCGCGTTCACCGAACTGCGGCGTACGGGTACGTTCCTGTGCACCGAGGCCGGGCACGGCAACAGCGCCTCCCAGTTGGAGACGACCGCCACGTTCGACCCGGCGACCGGCGGCTTCGTCCTGCACACGCCGTCCCCGTCCGCGGGCAAGTTCATGCCCAACACCAGCTCCACCGGCGGCCCCAAGACCGCCGTCGTGGCGGCCCGGCTGATCACGGACGGCACGGACCGGGGCGTCTTCCTGTTCCTCACCCCGCTCAGCGACGACACGGGAGGCCCGCTGCCGGGGGTGGAGATACGCAGACTGCCGCAGACGGCCACCAGCCCGGTGGACCACTGCGTCACCTCCTTCGAGAACGTCCGGCTGCCCCATGACGCGCTCCTCCAGTCCGGCCACGGGCGGCTCACCCCCGACGGCGTCTTCAGCAGCACGATCGACAGCCGCCGCAAGCGTTTCCTGCACTCCATAGGCCGGGTCACCGCCGGCAAGCTCTGCATGAGCGCCTACAGCCTCGGAGTCACCCGCCACGCCCTGGCGGTCGCCGTACGCCACGCCCACACCCGGCACACCTCGGGCGTCACCGCCGGGGGGAGCGTGCCGCTGTTCGCCCATCGCAGCCATCACACGCCGCTGCTCGACGCCCTCGCCACCACCTACGCCGCGACCCTGCTGCACCGCACCGCCGTGCGGCAGTGGACCGGGGCGACGGAGGCGGAGCGCGAGGACGGCGAGCGCCTGGCGGCCGTCGCCAAGGGCTGGATCACCTGGCGGGCCCGCGCCGTCATGACGGAGTGCCGCGAACGGTGCGGCGCCCAGGGGCTGTTCCTCGCCAACGGCATCGCCGCCCAGCTGACGGCCAACGAGGGCACCATCACCGCGGAAGGTGACAACCTTGTCATCTGGGTGAAGGCGGCCGGGGAGATGCTTCTCGGACACTTCACCCCGAAGCGGCCGAGCGCCGTCGCGCCCGAGGACCGCGATCTCACCGATCCGGCCTTCCTCCAGGACCTCCTGGCGGACATCGAGAGCGTCTGGCACCAGCGGGCCAGGACCCGGCTGCGCGCGGGCAAGGCCGGCAACCCGCTCAACCGGTGGAACGCGGCGGTCACGCCCGCCCTCGAACTGGTCGACGCCCACGCCCACCGCCGGGCCGCCGAGGCCCTGCTGACCGCCGCCGACGCGACCGCCGAGCCCGGGGCACGGCAGGTCCTGCACACGCTGCACCGGCTCTTCGCGCTGCGCCGTGTCGCCGCCCACAGCGGAGACCTCCTCGCCGGAGGACGGCTGACCGCCGATCAGGTGAGGCTGCTCCCCGACGCGGCGGAGGACGCCGTCGTCGCGCTGGCCCCCCACGCACCGGCCCTCACGCGTGGTTTCGCCATCGCCGACGAGATCCTTCTCGACCACCCCATCAGCCATCCGGAGGCCATGGGCCACGCCCCGGAAGGCCGTAGGGACTGAGACGGGTACGTCCGAGCGCCGCCACCCTCCCTCCGGACCGGCCGGCCCCGCCACCTCAGACGAGGGCGGGCAGGTCCAGGGTGAGGGTGGCGCTCTCCGCGTCCAGTACGGCGGAGACACCCAGCGGCACGGTCAGGTTCGACTCGCCGTGGCCGAAGCCCAGTTCCTCCACGACCGGTACGCCCAGCCCGCCGAGCCGGTCGAGCAGCAGCGCCCTGACGTCCTCGTACGGCCCGCACTCCGCCCAGGAACCGAGGCCGATCCCCGCGACGCCGTCCAGCCGGCCGGAGCGCAGCAGCTGGGTGAGGATGCGGTCGAGACGGTACGGCTCCTCGCCGACGTCCTCGATCAGCAGCAGCCCTCCCGCCGCCGAGGTCCGCGCGTACGGGGTGCCGAGTTCGGCGGCGAGCAGGCTGACGCAGCCGCCGAACGTGACGCCCGCGGCCCGCCCCGGCACCAGTCCTCGCGCGGTGGCCGGGCCGAGGGTGCGCACCGACTCGGGCTCGAAGAGCGTGGCACGCAGCGACTCCTGTGTGGCGGCGTCCTTGAGGAAGGTGAGCGCGGCGGTCATCGGACCGTGCAGGGTGACCAGTCCGAGGCGCCGGGCGAACGCCTCGTGCAGCGCGGTGATGTCGCTGTAGCCGACGAGGACCTTGGGGCCCGCGGCCCGCATCGCCGTCCAGTCGAGCAGGTCGGCCATCCGCTGCGCGCCGTAGCCGCCCCGGGCGCAGAGCACCGCCGAGACGGCCGGGTCGCACCAGGCGTCCTGGAGGTCGCGGGCGCGGTCCTGGTCCGTTCCCGCGAGATAGCCGAGCCGGGGATGGACGTCCAGGACATGGGGCGCGACGACGGGATCGAGGTCCCAGCCGCGCAGGATGTCCAGACCCGCTTCGAGGCGCTCGGCCGGCACGGGGCCGCTCGGTGCCACGACGGCGACGCGGGCCCCGGGCCGCAGTCGTGCGGGCCGGGTCAGTGGGGTGAGCGTCATCGGCGGAACTCCAGCCGGGGGATGTCGGTACGGTCGATACCGAAGGTCTGCGCGTACAGGGACAGTTCGGCCTCCAGCACGCGGACCAGCGTGTCGGCCCTGCGGAAGCCGTGGCCCTCGCCCTCGAAGGCGAGGTACGCGTGCGGTACGCCGCGTCCGGCCATCCGCTCCAGGAACCGTTCGCACTGCGCGGGCGGGCAGATCACGTCGTCGAGCCCCTGGAGCAGCAGGAACGGCGCGCTGACCCGGTCGGCGTGGTTCAGGGGCGAGCGGTCCCGGTAGCGGCCGGGGACCTCGGCGAGCGGGCCGATGAGCGATTCGAGGTACTGGGACTCGAAGTCATGGGTCTCGTCGGTGGCCCAGCCCAGCAGATCGAGGATCGGATAGCTGATGGTGCCGCAGGCGTAGACGTCGGTGGAGGTGAGGGAGGCGGCGGTGGTCCAGCCGCCCGCGCTGCCGCCGCGTACGGCGAGTCTGGCCGGGTCGGCGGTGCCCTCGGCGGCGAGCGCGGAGGCGACGGCCGCGCAGTCCTCCACATCGACCACGCCCCACTGCTCGCGCAGCCGGTCGCGGTAGGCCCGGCCGTAGCCGGTGGAGCCGCCGTAGTTGACCTCGGCGACGCCGATGCCGCGCGAGGTGAAGTAGGCGATCTCCAGGTCGAGTACGAGCGGGGCATGGCTGGTGGGTCCGCCATGGGCCCACACCACATAGGGCGGTAGTTCGTCGTGGGGCGCGCTGTGATCGGGGCTGTGCGGCGGGTAGATATGGGCGTGGATCTCGCGGTGGTCGGGCCCGGTGAAGGTACGGATCCGGGGCTCGGGGTAGTAGGCGGGGTCCACCGGGTCCCGGTGCGCCGCGCCGATCACCCGGGCGTGTCCGGTACCGGTGTCCAGCTCCACGATCTCGTACGCGCTGCGCGGGCTGGCCGCGACGCCGGTCACGCGGTCGCCCTGGACGGCGAGGGTGGCGGCCCATTCGGTCCAGGGCCCGGCGGCGTCGACCACTTCTCCGGTCGCCGGGTCGAGTACGCCGAGCGCGGTGGAGCCCTTGCCGTGGATGACGGCGATCAGTCCGTTGTCCATGGGGTGGAACCACTGGAGGCCGATCTTCCAGAGCGGTCCGCCGAACTCCTCCCCGCGGCCGGGGCAGAGGCCGGCGCTCCGGATGACGCCGGGGGCCCTGTCCGGGCCTATGGCCTGGTCCAGGGCCTCGGGGCGGATGCGCCTGATCTCCCACCAGCCGTCGCTGTCGGAGACGAAGAGCAGTGAGCCGTCCGGCGCCCAGTCGGCCTGCGGGACCGATTCGCCGGTGCCCCCGACGAGGACCCTGACGCCGGTGAACGGGCCGCTCTCCGCCACGTCACCGAGCATCACGACCGTGCCGTCCCAGGGCATCCGCGGGTGGTCCCAGGCGATCCAGGCGGCCCGGCGCCCGTCGGGCGAGAGCCGGGGCCCGGTGACGAAGCGGTGCCGGTCGTCGGAGAGTTCGCGCACGGCCGTACGGTCCTCGGCGGCCGAGCCGTCGAGCGGGACCGCCGCGATGACCCGCCGTACGTCGGTGGGCGCCTCGCCGGTGAACTCCTCCAGCACGCACCAGACCTCGCCGCGGTCGAGGAGGAGCCGCGGGTCGGCCCAGCGCAGTCCGCCACCGGTCGCGGACACCGGGGTGAGCGGCCTGGGCGCACCGCCGCCGTCCGGCTCGTACGCGTACAGCCGCTGGTCGGGGAAGTGGACGAAGACGACGAGCGGGCCGCCCTCGGGGCGGGTGACTCCGGCCCAGGGCACCCCGCCGTATTCGATGACCCGGCTGCGGACGTTCCACGGGGCCGGCAGCGGCGACTCCTCGCGGCCGTCCGCCCGCCGCCGTACGAGCGCGCGCCGGCCGGCCTCCGCGGGACGCGGCTCCGTCCACCACACCTCGTCGCCGACCACGCCCACATACTCGGGGCGCCCGTCGTGCGAGGCGGCCAGCGCGGCGTCGATCGGTGACGCCCACGTTCCGTAGGCCCCCATGGACAGCATGAACCACGCTCCTAAGCGGACTTCAGATAGTGGTCGAGAACGCGGACGCCGAAGTGCAGTGCCGAGACGGGCACCCGCTCGTCCACGCCGTGGAAGAGCGCCTGGTAGTCGAAGCCGGGGGGCAGTTTGAGCGGCGAGAAGCCGTAGCCGGTGATGCCGAGCCGGGAGAACTGCTTGGCGTCCGTACCGCCCGACATGCAGTACGGCACGACATGCCCGGACGGGTCGAAGCGCTCGACGGCGGCGCGCAGCTTGGCGAACGTCGGCGAGTCGACCGGCGCCTGGAGGGCCACCTCCCGGTGGTGGAACTCCCACTCCACATCCGGTCCTGTGAGCTGGTCCAGGGTGGTACGGAACTCCTCCTCGCCGCCGGGCACCGTGCGCCCGTCGACATAGGCGACGGCCTGGCCCGGGATGACATTGACCTTGTAACCGGCCTCCAGGACCGTCGGGTTGGCGCTGTTCCTTATGGTCGGCTCGACCAGCGCGGCGGCCGCGCCGAGCTTGCCGAGCAGCCCTTCCGTGTCGAAGTGCTCGGCGTGGACATCGGTGTCGATGCCGTGGAGCGCGGCGAGTTCGGCGAGGGCGGCCCGCACGGTCGGGGTGAGCCGGACCGGCCAGGGGTGGCTGCCGATCCTGGCGACGGCGGCGGCGAGCCTGCTGACCGCGTTGGCGCGGTTCACCTTGGAGCCGTGCCCCGCCCTGCCGTGGGCGGTGAGCTTCAGCCAGCCGGTGCCGCGCTCCCCGGCGGCGATCGGGTAGAGCGCCATGCCGGGCCCGGCGTGGAAGGTGAAGGCCCCGGATTCGCTGATGCCCTCCGTACACCCCTCGAACAGCTCGGGGTGCTGGTCGGCGAGGAATCCGGAGCCGTCCTCGGCGCTGGCCTCCTCGTCGGCGGTGTACGCGAGCACGATGTCCCGGCGTGGCCGGATCCCGTCCCTGGCCCAGGCGCGGACGACCGACAGCACCATCGCGTCCATGTTCTTCATGTCGACCGCGCCGCGGCCCCACACCACTCCGTCGCTGACCTCGCCGGAGAAGGGGTGCAGGGTCCAGTCGGCGGGCTCGGCGGGCACCACGTCCAGATGGCCGTGGACGAGGAGCGCGTCGGCCGAGGGGTCGGTGCCCTCGATCCTGGCCACCACGTTGGTGCGCCCGGGGGTCCGCTCCAGCAGCGTGGGTTCGATCCCCGCGTCCGCGAGCCGCTCCGCGACGTATTCGGCCGCCGGCCGCTCGCGGCAGTCCCCGCTCCCCCGGTTGGTGGTGTCGATACGGATGAGTTCCGAGGTGAACGCGACCACCTCGTCGAGCGCGGCCGGGTCGGGGCCACCACTCGTGTCGCTGGGTGTCATGTCAGCCATACTGCTCCTCCACGGCGGCCGAAACGATCGTCGTGACCGCTTTGAAGGTACGAATGGCCTCATACATCGTCCCGCTGGTGTAGGCGGCCCGGCGCTCCCCGCTGGGGGCCACGCCCGGTACGACCGTGGCGACGTCGGAGAGATGGGCGGCGTCGAACTCCATCTCCACGGTGAACGGGCCGCCCGCGACCGGTTCGTACCGTCCGGCGAGGGCCGTGGCCTCCTTGGCGGCGGCGCGGATGTCGGCGGCGGTACGGGCCGGGGTCCGGCAGACGGCCGCGTACCGCGAGACATGGTCCTTGACGGCGACCTTGCGCGCGTCCGGCGCGTAACCCTCCGCGTCCACGCAGGTCAGGTCGTCGCCGGTGACCAGCACCACCGGGACGCCGTACTCCGCGACGACGCGCGCGTTCAGCAGCCCCTCGCTGGCCCGGGTGCCGTTCAGCCATACGCCGGTGAGGGAGTTGGCGAGATAGGTGTGCGCGAGCACGCCTTCCGTACCGGCGCCGGTGTGGTAGCCGACGAAGGCGATGCCGTCGACGTCACCGTGCTGGACGCCCTCGACCATGGACAGCGACTTGTGGCGGCCGGTCAGCATCTCGGCGCGCTCGTCGAGCCGCTCCAGCAGCAGATTGCGCATGGTCCAGTGCGCCTCGTTGATGAGCACCTCATCGGCCCCGCCGTCGAGGAAGCCGAGCACGGCGGCGTTGACATCGGAGGTGAACAGGGAGCGGCAGCGTTCCCACTGGGGCGTGCCGGGCAGGACGTCGGCCGGCCAGGTCACCCCCGTGGCACCCTCCATGTCGGCGCTGATGAGGATCTTCACAGGTGCTCCGTTCTCCAGGGGAAGGGGGTTCGTCGGCATCGGCATGGGCGTCGGCGGGACGTTACACCCGTCGTACGACATGCAGCAGATACTCCTTGCGGTTGAGCGGATTGTGGTCCGTTCTGGACCGGGACGGGATCGTGTCGCGGACCACTTCATAGTGGTCGAAGGACGCTTCCAGCACACCTTCTCCACTGGTCAGCGTAGGCAGCCGCTGCTCCAGCTCATGGACCCGGGCCGCCGGAATCTCCCCTTCCAGCAGATACGCGTGGCCGTTCGCCGACGAGGTGCGCGGGACGGCGCGCAGACGCCCCAGGACGGGCAGTACGGCGCCGAGCGCGTCCGCCGGGAGGTCGAGCCGGAAGCGGTGCATCGGCTCGTACACCGTGGTGCCCGCCCGCTCCAGGGCGCTCATCAGCACCAGCGGGGTGAGATGGCGGAAGTCGCTGCCGGTGCTCGACATGCTCTTGTCGAAGACGCCGTGGGAGTGGCTCTGCCGGGGTGCGTAGCCGGAGTGCGTCATGGTGACCACGCAGTCGGTGACCTGCCAGCCGTGGATCCCCTGCCGCAGCGACTCCTTCACGGTGTCCTCCACGGCTTTCATGAACGCGTACGGCATCGACCCCAGCTCGACCTCCAGCCGGAATTCCACGCCCGCGCCGACGGGAGCGGGATCGACGCGCAGTCCGACGGTCGCGAGAAAGGGATTGGGTTCCTTTCCCATGATCTCGACGGCGGCTCCGCTGCCCGCGGGCCGTTCCACACAGATCGTCGTGGTCTCGCGGAAGGTGACGTCGACCCCGAATTCGTCCAGCAGCGTCGCCTGGATGACCTCTTTCTGCACCTCGCCATAGAGGGAGACGGAGATCTCCCGCCGGATCCGGTCCTGCCGCAGATTGATCAGCGGGTCCTGTTCGGCGAGTTGGGTGAGCGCGGCGTACATCGCGCCCTTGTCGGCGGCGCGGCGGGGAACGACGACGGTTTCGAGAGTCGGCGGGGAGAAGAACCGGCGCTCCGCGGGGACGGCGGGCGGAATTCCGATCTCGTCGCCGATGCGGATATCGCCGAGGCCCCAGAGCTTTCCGATCCGCCCGGCGGAGACCGACGCGCGCCGGACGGCGGACCCGCGGTCGAACACGCTGATCGCGGTGACCTTGTCCTCCATGTCCCGCACCTCGTTCACCGGATCGCCCCCAGCATGGCCGGCCGTATCGCTCTGCGTGTCGGTCCGCGGATCGCGGTGGTATCGCAGCAGGTCCCGCGTCCTTACCGTGCCCGAGAACATCCGTACGTATGCGATCTTCTCCCCGGCCGGGCCCCGTTCCATCTTGAAGACCGTGCCGGCGACGGGCCCTTCGGGATCGCCTCCGGCCCTGGGCAGCAGTTCCCTGATGCCGGTGAGGAGCGCGTCCACACCCGCGCCGGTGATCGCCGAGCCGAAGTAGACCGGGTGCACGAGCGCCCGCCGGGTCTGGCCGGCCAGCTCTTCGCGGAGCCGGTGGTACGGGAGCGCCGCCGGGTCGTCCACGTACGCGGCCAGCAGCGCGTCGTCGTGCTCGGCGAGCAGTTCGGCGAGCCCGGAGGCGAACGCGGCGTCGTCGGCGCCGTACGGCACGGGCAGCGCCGCGCGGGTGCCCAGACCGGTGGCCGCCCCCATCGCGATCACCGACGGGGAGAGTTTTTCGGACATGGCCCGCAGTACCTCGTCGTATCGCGCGCCGGTGCGGTCGATCTTGTTGACGAAGATCAGGGTGGGAATGCGCAGCCGCCGCAGCGTCCGCATGAGCACCCGGGTCTGCGCCTGCACGCCCTCGACCGCGGAAACGACCAGCACGGCGCCGTCGAGCACGCCGAGGACCCGTTCCACTTCGGCGATGAAATCCGGGTGGCCGGGGGTGTCGATCAGATTGACCGTGGTGTGGCCGACGACGAACGAGACGACCGCGGATTTGATGGTGATGCCGCGCTGTCGTTCCAGCGTCAGGGAATCCGTCTGGGTGCTGCCGTCATCGACACTTCCGATCTCGTCGATGACACCGGCGGTGAAGAGCAGCCGCTCGGTCAGACTTGTCTTACCGGCGTCGACATGCGCCAGAATTCCCAGGTTCAACGTACTCATGGAGCGTCATGTCCTCTAGATAGGCGGTGGTGACCTTCTGGATGGGCATTGACGCTCCGCGCATAATCTTCTCCTTGATCAAGAGGCTGTCGCGGGGAGTACAGCAGAGGCCGCACCCGGCGGCAACTCATTTCCGGGGCGGATCGGGGACTGGGAGGTTCGGGGACTGGGGGGTTCGGATGACGCGGCCGGACCGGGGACCCGGGTGACGCGACGGGACCACGGGCTCAGGGCCGGGTGCGGTTCACTCGCGGGCGAGGATGTACCACCGGGCCGGCAGATCGATACGGGTGCCGTCCGGCAGCCGTTCCGTCTGGACCAGCGCGGTGTCCCCGTCCGCCAGGATCCGCAGCCCCGCCGCGCGCAGCAGCTCGGGCACTTCCTCGTCCCCGGCACCGGCCGGCTTCAGCCCGTGGTCGAAGACCCGCCGCAGCTTCGCGGGCGGGCCGCCCGGCCCCGCCGCGGCCTGCTGGAGCACGGCCTTGGAGGCGCTGGTCAGCTCGGCGACGAACGCCCTGCCGCGCTCCCCCAGCAGCTCCGCGACCGCGCCCGCCACCGCCGGCCGGTCCTGGGGCTCGCTCTGGTGGATGACCGCGCGCATATAGACGTTGGTGTCGCCCGTACGCTCCCGCAGCGCGCGCACTGCGTCGTGGTCGACCAGGTCGAGCTGCTGGAACTCCGCGGACTTCTCGGTGTCGGCGCGCAGCGCGTGCGCGATCGCCGCGTGCGACAGGTCCACCCCGATCGCCCGCGCGAAGCGGGTGGCCAGATAGCGGGTCTGAGTGCCGTTGCCACAGCCGAGGTCGGCCACGGGCAGGGTGGTGTCGGCGTACGGCAGCAGCAGTTCGCTGTCCGGTACGGAGGTGAAGGACGGGTCCGAGTCCCAGATCGCCTCGCCGGGCGCGTCGGAGGTCTCCGCCCAGAATCCTTCCCATGCCTCGCGGTACCGCTGCGACACGTCCATGTACGGTCTCCCCTGTTCCGGCCCGCCGAAGGCGGGCTGTAGAGGACCGGACTACCGTCCGCGCAGGTCGGGGGACAAGAGGAAGGACGGTTCTTTCGCCCTCCGTTGGACCGCGCCCGTCGTTTCACGCCGGGCCGGGGGTCGGCTCTTACGTGCGCAGCAGAGCCTGTTCGAACCAGACCGTCTTGCCGCGCGCCGAGCTGCTGGTGCCCCACTCCCTGGCCAGGGTACTCACCACGCGCAGTCCGCGCCCGAACTCGTCGTCCCGGCCCGCGTCCAGCAGCGCGGCGGGGGCCGGCTCGTCGTCGAGGACCTCGCACAGCAGCGCGTCCGTACGGACGAGACGCAGCCCGACCCGCCGAGACCGCGCGTGCTTCACGGCGTTGGTGACCAGTTCGCTGACCATCAGCTGGGCCGTCTCCACCGCGGCCGGCAGCTCCCAGTGGAGCAGCTGTCCGCGCACCAGCCGTCTGGCCCTGGCCACCTCGCGCGGATCCAGGGCGAGGTGGAACTCCGCGACGTCCCTGTCCGGGATGCCGTTCAGCCTGGCCATCAGGAGCGCCACGTCGTCCTTGCGCCCCTCCCGGGTGTTGAACGCGCGGATGATGGTGTCGCAGGCGTCGTCCATCGAGGCGGCGGGGTGCGCGGCGGAGGCGCAGAGCGCGGCCAGACCGTCCCCGACGTCCGCCCCGCGCACCTCGACGAGACCGTCGGTGCAGAGCACCAGCCGGTCGCCGGGCACCACTTTCACGGTCGCGGTCTCGAAGGCCACTCCGCCCACCCCTATGGGCGCGCCGGTCGGCAGATCAAGCACCTCGGCCTCGCCGTTTTCCGCGCGGACGAGCACCGGCGGGATGTGTCCGGCGTTGGCGATCTGGAGCTCGGACCTGATCGGGTCGTACACCGCGTACAGACAGGTCGCCAGATACAGTTCGCCGAGCCGCTGCGCCACGTCGTCGAGATTGCGCAGCAGTTGGGCGGGCGGCAGCTCCATGGTCGCCATGGTCCGCACGGCGGTGCGCAACTGGCCCATCATCGCGGCCGAGTTGAGCCCGTGCCCCATCACGTCGCCGACGACCAGCGCGGTGCGCGAGCCGGGCAGTTTGACGGCGTCGAACCAGTCGCCGCCGATCCTGCCGAGCCGGGCGCCCGGCAGATAGCGGGTCGCGATGTCACACCCCGCCATGTGCGGCGGGACCCGTGGCAGCATGCTGTCCTGGAGGGTGTCGGCGACATTCTCCTGGTACGTGTACATCCGGGCGTTGTCGAGGACGAGCCCGGCGCGGGCGGCGAGTTCCGCGCCGGTCGTGCGGTCCATGTCGTCGAACGGCTGCCGGTCGGGGCGCCGCATCAGCACCATGAAGCCGAGCACCACGTCACGCGCCTTCAGCGGGACGAGGAGCATCGACCGGTGGTTGATGAGAGGGCGCAGATCGCGCTTCTCGAACTCGCCCGAGATCCGGTCGCCCGCCTCCTCGCTGAGGCGCGGGATGAGCACCGGCTCGCCGGTGCTCATGCACTGGAAGAACGGGGTGTGTTCGGGAAAGGCCATGGCCTCGCCGATGGGCACGGTGTCGTCCCAGCGGCCCGGTTCGTCGTTGTGCTCGACCCAGACCCGGTGCCAGACGGTGGTCGCGTCGGGCGGTCCGTCCGGGAACTCCTCCCCGGCGAGTACGGCGGCGCGCAGATGCGTACCCGCGAAGTCGGTGAAGCGGGGCACGGCCGCGCTGGTGACCTCGCGGATGGTGTGGGCCAGATCGAGGGACGAGCCGATCCGGCCGCTGACCTCGTTCAGGAACTCCAGCCGCTCGCGTACCGCCGCGTATTCGAGGTCCAGCTCGGGACGGGGCGCCGGCCGCCGGGAATCCCCGTCCCCGCCGCCGTCCAGCGGCTCCGTCCGGCCGCTCCGGCCCGCGGGCCGCTTCGGCACACCCCAGTCGGGGGTGACGGGCACCCGGTCGTGGTAGCTGAACTCCAGTACCGGGTAACCGAGTTCGAGGACCTGCGCGATGATGCGACCGGATTCGGCGGGACCCATGTTCGGCAGGATGTCCGGCAGCCGCCGGGCCAGCGCCTCGGCGTCGGGGAACTCGGTGTGCAGGGCGAAGGCCGGGGAGATCCGCCGGTCACCGGCCCGGCCGTCCGCGCCTGCCCGGCTCTCCGCGCCGTCCGGGCCGTCGGCGCCGTCACGTGTGAACGGGGCGGCGTCCGCGGCGAGTACGAGATGGCGCCCCGTTCCCGGGCCGACGAGCGGATACACCCACCACACCACGTCGAGCCGGTCGCGGCCCCGCTCGGAGAGCGTCGCGTACCCCGAGGTCGGGTAGGAGCCGCGGCGGTGCAGCCCCGGTCCGCCCTCGCCACCGGTACCGAGGACGGTGTCGATGCCGAGGACGGTGTCGATGCCGGTGGCGATGTCGGTGGCGGTGTCGATGTCGTACATGCCGTGCGCCACGCCGCGTTCCTCCGCGGCGAGGGCGCCGGCGACCGGCATCAGATCGGTGGCCGGCTGCCCCACCGCCTCGTCCTTCGCATGGCCGAAAAGTCGCCGTGCGCCGGTCGACCAGTGCGAGACCAGGCCGTCCCCGTCCACGACGACCACGGCGAGCGGAATCCGGCCGGCCGCGGCGGGCCGCTGCCGCGACGCTCCCGGCGGAACACCACTGTCCATGGGTGGGAGGCTCCTTCCCTGCCGCCAGGATCCGCGGCTCCGCCCTCCACGGTACGGCCCTGTAAGGGGGTTGCGCGGGGCAATGAACTAATCAGTAGTGCGCCCGCGCACAACCCCCTATTGACTGAAATTCAGTCAGTCTTCGTGGCCGAGCTGGAGATCGCGTTCGGTACGTCCGCCGCCCGCCACCTGGAGCACCGTGGCGACCGGCGGATAGCCCGCGGCGATCACCGTGTACTCACCCGACGAGAGATCCACGAACCGGAACGTGCCGTCGGCGCCGGTGGTGAGGGTGTCCACCACATTGCCCGCCGCGTCGAGCAGGGTGACCCGCGCGTCCTCGACGGGACGCCCGCCCCCGGCGCGCACGGTGCCGCGCAGTACCGCCCCGCCGGCCAGCTCGATGTCCTGCCGGGTCTCCCGGGACGCCTGCACACTGACCGGCAGCGCGGCGGGCCGGAAGGCGGGGGCGCTCGCGGCCAGCGTGTACTCGCCCGCCACCAACTCCGAGATCACATAGGCGCCCTCGCGTCCGCTGCGGGTGCTCGCCACCACCTCTCCGCGTACGTCCGTGAGGGTCACGGCGGCGTCCCGCACCGGCGTGCCGTCCGCGGTGAGCACGGCCCCGGCGAGCCGCCCGGCGCCGCCGAGAACCACGTCCAGTTCGACGGGGCGTTCGCCGACGGTGACGGTGACGGCCTGGGGCTGGTGCCCGCCGGCCGCCGCGATCATCACGTACGAACCGGAGCCGGGCACGCTCAGCGCGTACCGTCCGTCCTCGCCGCTCGCGCCGCGCCCGATCTGCTTGCCGTGGACGTCGATGAGGGTGAGGGCGGCGCGGGGCACGGTGGAGCCGTCGTAGTGCTGCACGGTGCCGCAGACCGCGACACCCGAGATGTACGGGGCGGGTGCCGGTGCGGCGGGGATGCCGGGGTCGGACGCGCTGCGCGCGGCGGGGACGGTGCCGGACTCGGCGGCCGAGACGTTCTGGGACACCAGCGGTTTCTCCTTGAGGAAGAAGGCGATCAACAGGCCGAGGACGAGCACCGGCACGAGATAGAGGAAGACCCGCGGCATCGCGTCCGCGTATGCCTGGACATAGCCCTCGCGCAGCGCGGGCGGCAGCGCGTGGACCGCCTGCGGGGTGATGGACTCGATGTCGGGGAGGCCGGCGTCCGCGGGGACGCGGTCGGCGAGGGCGTCGGCGAGCCGGTTGGCGAAGAGCGTGCCGAAGATGGCGGCGCCGACACTGCCGCCGATCTGCCGGAAGTAGTTGTGGGCGCTGGTGGCGGTGCCGAGGTCGGCGGACGGTACGGCGTTCTGCACGGCGACGATCAGTACGGGCATCACCATCCCCGTCCCGAGACCGAGGGCGCCCTGCGCGATACCGCACTCCAGCAGGGACGTGTCGGCGTCCAGCCTGGACAGCAGCAGCATGCCGGCCACCGAGAGGGCCCCGCCGAGCACCGGATAGATCTTGTAGCGGCCGGTGCGGCTGATGAGATGGCCGGAGACGATGGAGGCGAGGACGACGCCGCCCATCATGGGCAGCATCTGCAGACCGGACTCGGTGGCGCTGGCCCCTTCGACCATCTGGAGATAGGTCGGCAGATAGCTGGCGGCGCCGAACAGCGCCACGCCGACCACCGCCCCGACCAGGCTGGTGATGTTGAAGACGGAGTCGCGGAACAGCCGCAGCGGGATGAGGGGTTCGGCGGCGAAGTGCTCAACGACCAGGAAGAGCAGGGCCGTTCCGACGGCTCCCGCGGTCAGCCCGAGGATGACGCGTGAGCCCCAGGCGTACTCCGTTCCGCCCCAACTGGTCAGCAGCATCAGGCAGATGGACGAGGCGGTGAGCAGCAGCGCGCCCAGGACGTCGAGCCGGGCGCGGGCGGTCGGTTTGGGGAGCTTGAGCACGACGGCGACGACGGCGAGCGTGACCAGGCCGAAGGGCACGTTGATGTAGAAGCACCAGCGCCAGGAGACATGGTCGGTGAAGAATCCGCCGAGCAGCGGGCCGGCCACGGACGCGAGACCGAAGGCCGCGCCGATCAGCCCCATGAAGCGCCCGCGCTCCCGGGGCGGCACGATGTCCGCGATGATCGCCTGGACACCGATCATGAGCCCGCCCGCGCCGATGCCCTGGATGGCGCGGAAGGCGATGAGTTCGTTCATGGTGCGCGACCAGCCGGCCAGCGCGGACCCGATGACGAAGACGACGATGGCGAACTGGAAGACGCCCTTGCGGCCGAAGAGGTCGCCGAGCTTGCCGTAGATCGGCAGTCCGACCGTGGCGGTGAGCAGATACGCGGTGATCGCCCACGACATCCGGTCCAGGCCCTGGAGTTCACCGACGATCTTCGGCAGCGCGGTGGCCACGATCATCTGTTCCAGCGCGGACAGCAGCAGGGCGAGCATCAGCCCGACGAAGACCAGCCGTACCCGGCGGGGGCTGAGGGCTTCCGCGGGGGCCGCGTCGTCGGCGGGCGGGGGCGGCGGACGATCGGCCGCGGCGGGTGCGGGCGGTGACGCGGCCCGTGCGGCCCCGTCGCCGTTCCCGGCGCCGTCGGCACTGTTCCCGACGCCGTCGGCGTCTTTCCCGGGGCCGTTCCCGACGTCCTTCACCAGAGTGGTCCCGCCCACGTACTGCTCCCCTCGTCACACCTGCGCGGCGTCATTGTTCGCATTGCGCGCCAAGCAGGAGCAAGCGGGTTGCTCTCCCCTGAACGGGGTTGTGACGGGGGCGGGTTGACCAGTTGAGCTGACGCCGAGGCGCTCATCAGGAGCTTTCCCGCGACGCGTCGTGCGGGGGCACGCTACGGCGCCGCGGGGAAAACCACTCGAAACGGTGACCCCGGCAACTATCTGCCGGGAGGCGCCCTCAAACCGCCCGAAGGCGGCCCGGGGGCAGGGGCACTCGGCCGATCCTGTCCGACGGACAGTAACGGACGGGTATCAGTCCGTGCTGCCCTTCTCGGTCTCCTTGGCGAGCCGCGCGAGCACCTCGTCGTAGATGCGGCTCAGGCCCTTGGGGGCGAAGGTCCGCTCGAAGAAGCCGCCGATGCCGCCCGCGCCGTCCCAGACGGTGGTGACAACAGCCTTCGAGCTGCCCTCACCGGCGGGGGTGACGGTCCAGGTGGTGACCATGGAGGAGTTGCGGTCCTTCTCCACGAGCCGGCCGTCGCTGGGCTCGGTCACCTCCAGCAGACAGTCACGGACGCGCTTGCTGGTGGCCTGGAGCCTCCAGTGGACGAGGGTGCCCTCGCCGTCGCCGCCCTCCCGCACCTCGTACTCGCTGAAGTGTCCGGGCAGAAGCTTCGCGCGGGTGTTCTCGTAGTCGGCCAGAGTGTCGAACACCGTCTCCGGGTCCGCCGCGATGATTCGCTCCGTCGTGGCCTCGACCTGCGCCATGGCTTTCCTCCAGCACTCGTTTTCCGGTGGGGTGCGGCCAGCCAACCACCCTCCGGTACGCCCGCCCAAATCGCGGTTGCGGCGATCAAGGGAACATGTGTTCTATTCTGTCGTCAGTGCTACCGAGGAGGCACCCATGCGCTGGGACAATCTGGTCGAGAACGCCTCGACGACCGGGCCGACCGGGGACATCGCGCTCTTCGGCACGGACGCCGTGACCACCCGAACCTTCGACACACCCGAATTCCGCGGCATCACCTTCCACGAGATCCGCGCCCGTTCGATCGTGAACCGGGTGCCGGGCGCGTCCCGTATGCCGTTCGAATGGACGGTGAACCCGTACCGCGGCTGCACACACGCCTGCGTGTACTGCTTCGCCCGCAAGACCCACAGCTATCTGGACCTCGACACGGGGCTCGGCTTCGACTCCCAGATCGTGGTCAAGATCAACGCGCCGGAGCTGGTGCGCCGCCAGCTCGCCTCCCGCCAGTGGCACGGGGCCCATATCGCGATGGGTACGAATGTCGACTGCTACCAGCGCGCGGAGGGCCGCTACCGGCTGATGCCGGGCATCATCACGGCCCTGCGCGACCGCGCGAACCCCTTCTCCATCCTCACCAAGGGCACCCTGATCCTGCGCGATCTCGAACTGCTCCGGGAGGCGGCGGCCGTCACGGACGTGGGCATATCCGTCTCCGTCGGCTTCGTCGACCAGGAGCTGTGGCGCACGGTCGAACCGGGCACGCCCTCGCCCGAGCGCCGCCTCGACGTCGTACGGGCGATAAGCGACAACGGCATCGGCTGCGGGGTGCTGATGGCACCCGTGATCCCCTTCCTGGGCGACGGGCCCGACCAGCTGCGGGCGACGGTACGCGCGATCGCCGGGGCCGGCGCGACCTCCGTGACCCCGCTCGTCCTGCATCTGCGGCCCGGCGCGCGCGAGTGGTTCATGGCCTGGCTGACCCGGCACCATCCCCATCTGGTGGCGCGGTACGAGCGGCTGTACGCGGAGGGGGCGTACGCACCCAAGTGGTACCAGCGGCGGATCACCCGGCAGGTGCATGAGCTGGCCGACGAGTTCGGCATCGGCCCGGCGAGCCGGGGCGAGGCCCGGCGGATCACCGTGCCACGGGATCCGGACCTCCCGGGCCTGCCGGTCAGGCCGGTGGCGGCGGACCCGGGGCCGGCCGCCACGCAGCTCACACTGCTGTAGAGCCGCCGGTCAGGGCACCCGCGTGGGTCCGTTGTCAGTGCCGTCGGCGAGGATGGGGCCATGACGGAACTCACGCATCTGCACTCCCCCGCCGGTGTCGCGCCGGGCAACGGCTACAGCCATGTCGTCTGGGGCACCGGCCGGTTCGTCGCGGTCTCCGGCCAGTGCGCGTTCGACGAGGAGGGCGCGCTCGTGGGCGAAGGCGATCCGGCCGCCCAGGCGCGCCAGGTGTTCGAGAATCTGCGCCGCTGTCTCGCCGCGGCCGGCGCCTCGTTCGACGACGTGGTCAAGCTGACGTATTTCGTCACCGATGTCGCCCATCTCCCGGCGATACGGGAGGCACGGGACGCGGTGATCGACACGGCGCGTCCGCCGGCCAGCTCGGCGGTCCAGGTCTCCGCGCTGTTCCGGCCCGAACTGCTCCTGGAGATAGAGGCGTTCGCGATCGTCCCGGATTCCGGACCCGTTTCCTGAGGGCGCGGTTCGCCTCCGGAGAGACCGCGCCCGGAACACACCGGCACCCGGTCCGCATCCGTGCGTCGGGCCGCAGGTGCGCTACGCGAGGCGGCTGAGCGCGGCGGCCGCGGCGGCGGTCAGTCTCGGGTGACGCCCGGCGGCTTCCAGGGCGGGGCGCGCCCGGTCGTCGCCGAGCCGCCCCAGCCCTTCCACGCAGGCGAGCGCCACCCGCCAGTGCGGTTCCCCGGGCGCCAGCAGCCGCTCCAGCGTGCTGATCAGCGCCGGTACGGACTCGGGCGCGCGCAGTTCGGTGAGCAGCCGTACGGGGTGGAGCGCGTAGGCCGTGCGCAGCCCGTTGGTGGCGAGCGCGGCGGCGGCTCTGGGGGTGCGCGGGTCGCCGAGCCGTGCCAAGGCGTACGAGGCGGAGACGCAGCGCTCGGGATCCCGGTGGTTGAGGAGCAGCACCAGCGTCTCGAAGGCCCGCCGGTCCCCCGCGCAGCCGAGCCGGAAGGCCGCGATCTCCCGTGCCCACAGGGGCTGTTCCGGCGCCACGAGGACGCCGGCCAGCGCCTCGGGATCCTCGGTGGCGATCAGCCGCTCGCAGACGGCGGAGCCCCGGGACTCGTCCCGCACCCGGTCCGCGAGCGAGCGGAAGTCCTCGTCCATCGGTCCAGCGTAGCGATCCGGCGGATCGCTGTGGGCTCCAAATAGCGTGCTCCACCGGCCACTTCACGCCCGGACGAACGATTCCGGCCGTCCGTGACACGGCGCACAGTGTCCCCGCTATGGCGCGCTCGTTACTCGTCGGTTAGCCTCAGATGAGCGGATAACCTCCGCGGCTTTCGACGGCCTGGTGACGCAGCCGTCGTGAGTGCTGTCGGTTCAGCACGGCCGTGTGCGGCCACGTACGGCCACGTACGGCCTTCCACGGCGATGTACGGCGTGACTCCGGAACAGAGTCCGCCGGCCACACCGCCGCCGCATCTCCGCACGCGCTCGCGCGTCCGGCGCCCGGCGTTCGCCGCGCGCCCTCAGCCGTCACTCTCATCCCCTGGAGTCCCGTGATGGACATCCCTCTCTCCACCATCGCCGTCGTCGGCCTCGGCACGATGGGCACCGGTATCGCCGAGATCCTCACCCGGGCCGGGCACGAGGTCATCGGTATCGACATCAGCGACGCCGCCGCGCTCCGCGCCGCCGCGGCGCTCGACGCCTCCACCGCGCGGGCCGTGGAACGGGGGCGGCTCGGCGAGGAGGAGCGGCGCACCGTGCTCGCCCGGTTCCGTACCTTCTCCGATCTCCGGGCCGCCGCCGACGCCGGGCTGGTGATCGAGGTCGTGCCGGAGTCGTACGAGACGAAGCAGCGGGTCTTCCGCGAGCTGGACACGATCGTCGGTCCCACCGCGATCCTGGCGACCGGCACCAACGCGCTGTCGGTGACCCGGCTGGCCGCCGACTCGGCGCATCCCGAGCGCGTGCTCGGCCTGCACTTCTTCAACCCCGCGCCGGCGATGAAGCTCGTCGAGGTGGTCTCGTCGGTCCTCACCTCGCCGCAGGCGGTCGCGGCCGTCACAGCGCTCGCCCGGGAGCTGGGCAAGGAGCCGGTCGCGGTGGGCGACCGGCCCGGTTTCGTGGCGGACGGGCTGCTCTTCGGCTACCTCAACCAGGCGGCGGCGATGTTCGAGGCGAGGTACGCCTCCCGCGAGGACATCGACGCCGCGATGCGGCTGGGCTGCGGGCTGCCGATGGGGCCGCTCGCCCTGATCGACCTGATCGGGGTCGACACCGCCCGTACCGTGCTGGAGGCGATGTACGCGGCGTCGCACGACCGGCTGCACGCCCCCGCGCCGATCCTCGGCCAGCTCAGCGAGGCCGGGCTGACCGGCCGCAAGTCGGGGCGCGGTTTCTATACGTACGAGGCGCCGGGCAGCGGCACGGTCGTGCCGGACGCGCTCACCCCGCGGTCCGGCCGGGAGGGCGGCGCGGGGCGGCCCGTCCGCTCGGTGGGCGTGGCGGGCTCCGGCACGATGGCGAGCGGTATCGCGGAGGTCTTCGCCAAGGCGGGATACGACGTCGTGCTCGCCGCCCGTACCCCGGAGAAGGCCGAGGGCGCCGTGTCCCGTATCGCGAAGTCCCTGGACCGCTCGGTCGACAAGGGGCGGATGACGGCCGAGACGCGCGCCGGCACGCTGGCGCGGATCACCCCGGCCGGTTCGCTCGACGCGCTGTCCGAGGTGGATCTCGCCATCGAGGCGGTGGCCGAGGATCTGGAGGTCAAGCAGCGGCTGTTCGCCACGCTCGACAAGGTCTGCCGGCCGGGCGCGGTGCTGGCCACCACCACCTCGTCCCTCCCGGTGATCGCCTGCGCCCGCGCGACCTCGCGTCCGCGGGACGTCGTCGGGATGCACTTCTTCAATCCGGCCCCGGCGATGAAGCTCGTCGAGGTGGTCCGTACGGTCCTCACCTCCGACGAGACGGTGGCCACGGTCCACGCCGTGTCCACGGCCGTCCGCAAGCACCCGGTGGACTGCGGGGACCGCGCCGGTTTCATCGTCAACGCGCTGCTCTTCCCGTACCTGAACAACGCGATCAAGATGGTCGAGGAGCACTACGCGACCCTGGACGACATCGACGCCGCGATGCGGCTGGGCGGCGGCTATCCGATGGGGCCCTTCGAGCTCCTCGATGTGGTCGGCCTGGATGTCTCGCTGGCCATCGAACGGGTCCTGCACCGCGCGTTCCGGGACCCGGGGCTGGCTCCGGCGCCACTCCTCGAACACCTGGTGGCCGCGGGCTGCCTCGGCCGCAAGACGGGCCGCGGCTTCCGCGAGTATGCCCGGCGCTGACCCGGGCGCGGGCTGGGGCGGGCTGCTCGATCCGGCGGACCGGGCACCGGACGGCGGGGCGCGGGAAACGGCGTCCGGCACGGCCGGCGGTACACCGGGCGGTCCGCCCCCGCAGGCGCGCTCTCCTGCACCGATGCAGTACGTTCACCTCATGTCCCAGCCCGCCAAGTCCTCCCGTACGAACCCCAGGACCGACGTTCCCGAGAGTGCCGCCGGTACCCGCGCCGCCGCCCAACGGCTCAAGATGCGCCGTGAACTGGCGGCCGCGGCCATGGAACTGTTCGCGACCAAGGGGTACGAGGCGACGACCGTCGACGAGATCGCCGCGGCGGCGGGGGTGGCCCGCCGTACCTTCTTCCGGCACTTCCGCTCCAAGGAAGAGGCGATCTTCCCCGACCACGACGACACGCTCGTACGGGCGGAGGCGGTCCTCAACGCCGCCCCCGCCCATGAGCATCCGCTCGACACGGTCTGCCGGGGCATCAAGGAGGTCATGCGGATGTACGCGGCCTCCCCCGCGGTCTCCGTGGAGCGCTACCGGCTGACCCGCGAGGTCCCCACGCTCCGGGAGCGCGAGATCGCCTCGGTGGCCCGCTACGAGCGGCTGTTCACCCGCTATCTGCTGGGCCACTTCGACGAGCGCGACCACACCGACGGCAACGACGACCCGCTGCTGGCCGAGGTGGCCGCGTCCGCCGTCGTCACCGCGCACAACCATGTGCTGCGCCGCTGGCTGCGGGCCGGCGGCCAGGGCGACGTGGAGGCGCAGCTCGACCACGCCTTCGCGATCGTGCGCGACACGTTCGGTACGGGCATCGGCGCGGGCCGGACCATCGGCGGCAAGCCGGAGCATCTGGCGGCCTCGGCACGCACCACCGGGGACGTCCTGGTGGCGGTGGCGCACACCGACGCCCCGCTGGACGAGGTCATGCGCACCATCAGGCAGGCGCTCAGAAACGCCTGAGCGCCCCCGGCATCTCCCCGGCGCATCTCACCCGGCGCACCGGACCCGCGAGGTCCGGTGCGCTTTCGTCCGCCGGCCCTCGCCTACGCCATGCGCTCGCTTGACCGCGCCCGGTGATATTTGTCGCGGAATGAGCGGTAGACATTGCTCATGCGTGCCCTACGGGTGACAAACGAGAGAAATTGTTGGCACCCAGTGCCTTGTCAGCTGTCACAGGGTGCCATAACGTGAAGTTGTCCGGCTGTTCCCGCAAGCCCTCTCGCTTGTGCGCCAGGACGCCTGCGTCACAGGCACCTCCGCGCCCACCCGGCGCCGCCGATCAGCACGAGCGGCTCGATCAGCACGCGTACCCGCACCCCGCCGAACCGACGGCACACCTCCACCGCACCAGCAAGCAGCCCCCCGCATCTCGCACCCTCAGCTTCGCCGGAGGCACCATCGTGAAGGAAATCCTGGACGCGATCCTTTCGCCGGACAGTACGTCCGCCGACTTCGCCGCACTGCCGCTGCCCGGTTCGTACCGGGCGGTGACCGTGCACAAGGACGAGACGGAGATGTTCGCCGACCTCCCCACCCGGGACAAGGACCCCCGCAAGTCACTCCATCTCGACGACGTGCCGGTGCCCGAACTCGGCCCCGGCGAGGCCCTGGTGGCCGTCATGGCCAGCTCGGTGAACTACAACTCCGTCTGGACCTCGATCTTCGAGCCGCTGCCGACCTTCGGGTTCCTGGAGCGGTACGGCAAGCTCAGCGAGCTCGCCAGGCGGCACGATCTCCCGTACCACGTCATCGGTTCCGACCTGTCCGGCGTGGTGCTGCGCACCGGGCCCGGTGTCAACGCCTGGCACCCCGGCGACGAGGTCGTCGCGCACTGTCTCTCCGTCGAACTGGAGTCGTCCGACGGCCACAACGACACGATGCTCGACCCCGAGCAGCGGATCTGGGGCTTCGAGACCAACTTCGGCGGTCTGGCGGAGCTGGCGCTGGTGAAGTCCAATCAGCTGATGCCCAAGGCCCGGCACCTCAGCTGGGAGGAGGCGGCGGCCCCCGGTCTTGTCAACTCCACCGCGTACCGCCAGCTGGTGTCCCGCAACGGCGCCGGGATGAAGCAGGGCGACAACGTGCTGATCTGGGGCGCGAGCGGCGGACTCGGCTCGTACGCCACCCAGTTCGCGCTGGCGGGCGGCGCGAACCCGGTCTGTGTGGTCTCCAGCGACCGGAAGGCGGAGCTGTGCCGGGGGATGGGCGCCGAGGCGATCATCGACCGCAGCGCCGAGGAGTACCGGTTCTGGAAGGACGAGCACCACCAGGATCCGCGCGAGTGGAAACGGTTCGGCAAGCACATCCGCGAGCTGACCGGCGGCGAGGACGTCGACATCGTCTTCGAGCACCCGGGGCGCGAGACCTTCGGCGCGAGCGTGTATGTGACCCGCAAGGGCGGCACGGTCGTGACCTGCGCCTCCACCTCCGGCTACACCCATGAGTACGACAACCGCTATCTGTGGATGTCGCTGAAGCGGATCATCGGCTCGCACTTCGCCAACTACCGCGAGGCGTGGGAGGCCAACCGGCTGGTCGCCAAGGGGAAGATCCATCCCACCCTGTCGAAGGTGTACGCGCTGGAGGACACCGGCCAGGCCGCGCACGACGTGCACAGCAACCGCCATCAGGGGAAGGTCGGCGTGCTGGCGCTGGCGCCGCGCGAGGGCCTCGGTGTGCGCGACGAGGAGCTGCGCGCACGCCATCTCGACGCCATCAACCTGTTCCGCGACGCCCCGGCGGGGCGGACCGCCCCCCACACCCGTGACAGCTGAGGGTTCCTCATATGCCTGACCGCCAGAAGGACCGGCCCTGGCTCATGCGGACGTACGCCGGTCACTCGACCGCCGAGGCGTCCAACGAGCTGTACCGGCGCAATCTCGCCAAGGGGCAGACGGGCCTGTCCGTCGCGTTCGACCTCCCGACGCAGACCGGCTACGACCCCGACCACGTCCTCGCCCGCGGCGAGGTCGGCCGGGTCGGGGTGCCGGTCTCGCACCTCGGCGACATGCGCCGGCTGTTCCAGGACATCCCGCTGGAACGTACGAACACCTCGATGACCATCAACGCCACCGCCATGTGGCTGCTGGCGCTCTACCAGGTGGTCGCGGAGGAGCAGGGCGCGGACATCGGCCGGCTCCAGGGGACGACACAGAACGACATCGTCAAGGAGTACCTCTCGCGCGGGACGCATGTCTTCCCGCCGGTGCCGAGCCTGCGGCTGACCACGGACATGATCACGTACACGGTGAACCACATCCCCAAGTGGAATCCGATCAACATCTGCAGCTACCACCTCCAGGAGGCGGGGGCCACTCCGGTCCAGGAGATCGCGTACGCGATGTCCACCGCGATCGCCGTACTGGACGCGGTGTTCGCGTCCGGCCGGATCCCCGAGGAGCGCAAGGGGGACGTGGTCGGCCGGATCTCGTTCTTCGTCAACGCGGGTGTCCGGTTCGTCGAGGAGATGTGCAAGATGCGGGCCTTCTCCCGTATCTGGGACCGGATCACCCGGGAGCGGTACGGCATCGAGGACGCCAGGCAGCGCCGCTTCCGCTATGGCGTCCAGGTCAACTCCCTGGGGCTGACCGAGGCGCAGCCGGAGAACAACGTCCAGCGGATCGTCCTCGAAATGCTCGCCGTGACGCTCTCCAAGGACGCCCGCGCCCGCGCCGTGCAGCTGCCCGCCTGGAACGAGGCGCTGGGGCTGCCCCGCCCCTGGGACCAGCAGTGGTCGCTCCGCATCCAGCAGGTGCTGGCGCACGAGAGCGATCTGCTGGAGTACGCGGACATCTTCGACGGCTCGCGGGTCATCGAGGCCAAGGTGGCGGACCTGGTCACCGAGTCCTTCGCCGAGATCGACCGGATCGAGGCGATGGGCGGGGTGATGACCGCCGTCGAGTCCGGCTATCTCAAGTCGCGGCTCGTCGCCTCGCACGCCGAGCGGCGGGCGCGGATCGAGTCGGGCGAGGAGAAGATCGTCGGCGTCAACTGCTACGAGTCCACCGAGCCCAGTCCGCTCACCGCCGATCTCGACACCGCCATCATGACGGTCGATCCGGCGAACGAGGCCGGGGTGGTGGCCGCTCTCCAGAGCTGGCGGGTCAACCGCGAGGAGGCGCGGGCCACCGACGCGCTGACCGCTCTGAAGAAGGCCGCCGCGGGCACCGACAACCTGATGGCCGCCACGCTGGAGTGCGCGCGGGCCGGGGTGACGACCGGTGAGTGGTCCTGGGCGCTGCGGGACGTCTTCGGCGAGTTCCGGGCGCCCACGGGCGTCAGCGGCGCCCCGATCGCGGTCTCCGCGGAGACGGGCACCGCGCTCGCGGCCGTACGGGAGAAGGTGGCCCGTACCGCCGAGGAGCTGACCTCGGCTGGGGGCGCCCCGGGCGGCGGGCGGCGGCTGCGGCTGCTGGTCGGCAAGCCGGGTCTGGACGGGCACTCCAACGGCGCCGAACAGATCGCGGTCCGCGCCCGCGACGCCGGCTTCGAGGTGGTCTACCAGGGCATCAGGCTGACGCCCGAACAGATCGTCAGTGCCGCGCTCGCCGAGGACGTGCACTGCGTGGGCCTGTCGATCCTGTCGGGCTCGCACGCGGCGCTGGTGCCCGAGGTCCTCGGGCGTCTGCACGAGGCGGGCGCGGGCGACATCCCGGTGATCGTCGGCGGGATCATCCCGAACGCCGACGCCGAGGAGCTGCGGGCGGCCGGAGTGGCCGCCGTCTTCACCCCGAAGGACTTCGGGATCACGGAGATCATCGGCCGTATCGTCGACGAGATCCGTACAGCGAACAAGCTCGACCCATGGGAGGTCCACGCATGACCGCGCCTGTTACCACCGAGACGGCCGGAACCGCCGCGAGCCGGCTGCGCCCGCGCCGCTCGTGTCTCGCCGTACCGGGGTCGAACCCGCGCTTCCTGGAGAAGGCCCAGGGGCTGCCGGCCGACCAGGTCTTCCTGGATCTGGAGGACGCCTGCGCGCCGCTCGCCAAGGAGGGCGCCCGGCACACCATCGTCGACGCACTCAACAAGGGCGACTGGACGGGCAAGATCCGGGTCGTACGGGTCAATGACTGGACGACGCACTGGACCTACCGCGATGTGATCACGGTGGTGGAGGGCGCGGGACACAATCTCGACTGCGTCATGCTGCCGAAGGTCCAGGACGCCCAGCAGATCATCGCCCTCGATCTGCTGCTCACCCAGATCGAGAAGACGATGGGCTTCGAGGTCGGCAGGATCGGGATCGAGGCGCAGATCGAGAACGCGAAGGGCCTGGTGAACGTCGACGAGATCGCCGCCGCCTCGCCGCGTCTGGAGACGATCGTCTTCGGTCCCGCCGACTTCATGGCGTCCATCAACATGAAGTCCCTCGTCGTCGGGCAGCAGCCGCCCGGCTATGGCGCGGACGCGTACCACTACATTCTGATGCGCATTCTGATGGCGGCCCGTACCCACGATCTCCAGGCGATCGACGGCCCCTACCTCCAGATCCGCGATGTGGACGGCTATCGCGAGGTGGCGCGCCGGGCGGCGGCGCTGGGCTATGACGGCAAGTGGGTGCTCCACCCGGGCCAGATTGAGGCGTCGAACGAGATCTTCTCGCCCTCCCAGGAGGACTACGACCACGCCGAGATGATTCTCGACGCGTACGACTACTGCACGTCGGAGGCGGGCGGCAAGAAGGGCTCCGCGATGCTCGGCGACGAGATGATCGACGAGGCGAGCCGCAAGATGGCGCTGGTCATCTCGGGCAAGGGCCGGGCCGCGGGGATGCGGCGTACCACCTCGTTCGAAGCCCCGGAGGCGTGACGATGCGGTTCGGACGCACCTTCGAGGAGTTCGAGGTCGGCGCGGTCTACAAGCACTGGCCGGGCAAGACGGTCACGGAGTACGACGACCATCTGTTCTGTCTGCTCACGATGAACCACCATCCGCTGCACCTGGACAGCAACTACGCGGAGAAGACGACCGACTTCGGGAAGAACGTCGTCGTGGGCAACTACGTCTACTCACTGCTGCTGGGCATGTCGGTGCCGGACGTCTCCGGGAAGGCCATCGCCAATCTGGAGGTGGAGTCGCTCAGGCACGTCGCGCCGACCTTCCACGGGGACACGCTCTACGGCGAGACGGCCGTGCTGGAGAAGACGCCGTCGCGTTCGAAGAGCGACCGCGGAATCGTGTACGTGGAGACCCGTGGCTACACGCAGGACGGGACGCTGGTCTGCGTGTTCCGACGCAAGGTGATGGTCCCCACCGAGGCGTACATCAAGGAACGCGGCGGGGACCAGCCCGGCCGCCCCGAGCTGCGGGAGAAGTGACAGAGACATGAGCCGACTCGCCCAGACAGCCGGACTGACCGACATTCAGCGGGAGATCCTGGCGACCGTGAGGGACTTTGTCGACAAGGAGATCCTCCCGGTCGCCACCGAACTGGAGCACCGCGACGAGTACCCGGACCAGATCGTCGAGGGGCTCAGGGAACTCGGCCTGTTCGGGCTGATGATCCCCGAGGAGTACGGCGGCCTGGGCGAGTCCCTGCTCACCTACGCGCTCTGCGTGGAGGAGATCGCCCGGGGCTGGATGTCCGTCTCCGGCATCATCAACACCCACTTCATCGTGGCGTACATGCTCAAGCAGCACGGCACCGAGGAGCAGCGGGCCGCCTTCCTGCCACGGATGGCGGCCGGCGAGGTGCGCGGCGCGTTCTCGATGTCGGAGCCCGGTCTCGGTTCCGACGTCGCGGCCATCACGTCCAAGGGGATCAGGGACGGCGACTCGTATGTACTGAACGGCCAGAAGATGTGGCTGACGAATGGCGGCACCTCGCATCTCGTCGCCGTACTGTGCCGCAGCGAGGAGGGGCACCCGGAGGGCACGGCTCCGCACAAGTCGATGACCACGTTCCTGGTCGAGAAGGAGCCCGGCTTCGGCGAGGTGCGGCCCGGTCTGACCATCCCGGGGAAGATCGACAAGATGGGCTACAAGGGGGTCGACACCACCGAGTTGATCATGGACGGACTGCGCATTCCGGCCAATCGGGTACTCGGCGGGACCACCGGCCGAGGGTTTTACCAAATGATGGACGGCGTCGAGGTCGGCCGGGTGAATGTCGCGGCGCGTGGCTGCGGGGTCGCACAGCGCGCCTTCGAGCTGGGTGTCTCGTATGCCCAGCAGCGTCATACTTTCGGCAAGCCCATCGCCCAGCACCAGGCGATCCAGTTCAAGCTGGCGGAGATGGCCACCAAGGTCGAGGCCGCCCATGCCATGATGGTCAACGCGGCACGCAAAAAGGACTCCGGGGAACGAAACGACCTGGAGGCAGGGATGGCGAAGTACCTCGCCTCCGAGTACTGCAAGGAAGTCGTCGAGGACGCCTTCCGCATCCACGGCGGGTACGGTTTCTCGAAGGAGTACGAGATCGAGCGCCTCTACCGCGAGGCGCCGATGCTGCTGATCGGCGAGGGTACCGCCGAGATCCAGAAAATGATCATCGGCCGCCGACTGCTGGAGGAGTACCGATTCCAGGGATAATTGTCGCTTCTGTCCGGGTTTAATGGCGAAGAAGATCACACCCTGTCGCCCTCTGGCGCTGGCTTCAAGCCGCTCGACTCGGGCCCTGGCTTGCTCAGTTGCGTGCCGAAACCAGTACCATCGCTGGAAAGCCGCCGCCGTCCCCCCGTTGCCAGCGCGGCATCATCCGCTACGAAGGTCATCCATGCCCCACAGCCAAACCTCTGCACCACGCGTTAGCTTCCTTGGTGGACGCCTCGCCCGCGGAGCATCGCCGTGGCTCCTGCCGACCGTCGCCACCGCGGCGATCGGTCTTGTCCGCGCACGTCACTCGAAGCGCGCAGCGGTCCTCGCTGTGCCCGCCACCGCGCTCGCGGCGGGCATGCTGTGGTTCTTCCGCGACCCCGAGCGCGAGATCACGCAGGGCCGGGTCATCTCCCCGGCCGACGGTGTGGTGCAGAGCATCATGCCGTGGAAGGACGGGCGCACCCGGGTCGCCATCTTCATGAGCCCGCTGAACGTCCACGTCAACCGCGCGCCCCTCGCGGGAACCGTGACATCCGTGGAGCACATCCCCGGCGGATTCGTTCCGGCGTTCAACAAGGAGAGCGAGAACAACGAGCGCGTTGTCTGGCACTTCGACACCGAACTGGGCGACATCGAGATGGTGCAGATCGCCGGCGCGGTTGCCCGGCGCATCGTGCCGTATCTGCCTCAGGGGACCAAGGTGGAACAGGGTGAGCGCATCGGCCTGATCCGTTTCGGCTCGCGTGTCGACATCTACCTTCCGGAAGGTGTCGATGTCGCCGTCGAGGTCGGTCAGACCACGACCGCAGGGGTGACTCGAATTGACCGTGATTGATCCTGACACGCAAGCAGGCTGGGCGGCGGAGGCCGAGGCCGAGGAGGAGGACGACGCGGAAGACATGCCGCTCTCTCTGCGGCTGTCGATAGCGGACACCCTCACGCTCGGTAACGCCACCTGCGGCTTCATGGCCGTCTACTTCACCACCACCGGCATCCTCATCCCGCATCTCACGGGCAGCGACGAGAGCGGCATGGCGCGGCACTCCGCCGCGACGGCCGTGATCCTGATGCTGGCGGCGGCGATCTTCGATCTCTTCGACGGACTCGTCGCGCGCAAGCTGCGCAGCTCACCGATGGGCGCGGAGCTGGACAACCTCTCCGATCTGATCAGCTTCGGCCTCGCCCCCGCATATTTCGTACTGGTGTACGGGATGGTCGCGGACGACGCGCATCAACGGGTCTCCGCGCTGGCGGCGATCGTCGTGCTGCTGGCCGTGGTGCTACGGCTGGCGCGATTCTCCTGCGTGACCGTGAAGAACGGCATGTTCCAAGGGATGCCGAGCCCCTTCGGCGCCCTGACCGTCATCTCGATCGTCCTGCTCGAACTGCGCTTCGTACCGACGCTGCTCGCGATCATCGGGGTGGCCTGGCTGATGGTGAGCCGGGTCGAGTACCCGAAGCCGCGGGGCGTGCTCGCGGTGGCGATGCTCGGCTGGATCGTGGCCGCGATGGGGCTGCTGGCGGCCTGGGCGTTCGAGGCGCCGGGTGGTCAGCTGCTGCTCCAGACCGGCTGTGCGCTCCAGGTGGTCGCGGGAGCCGTGATCCCGCTCTTCGCCACGGCCCGGCGCGTGAACACGTTCCGCGGCAACCGTCGCGAGGCGCGGGCGGCGCACCGCGAGGCACGGGCGGCGCAGCTGCCGTAGGCGGGGCTGTCGCCGTGCGGCGAATGATCGTGAAGGGCCCGGACGCGTGCGCGCGTCCGGGCCCTTTCCGGTGTGCTCCCTCTTCCGCGGGCCCTGCCCCTCTGGAATGATCGACCGCCATGACCGGGGGATCGATACATCAGCTTTTCGAAGAACGGGCACGGCTGACGCCCGACCATATCGCCGTCGTCACCGACAGTGACCGGATCGGTTATGAGCGGCTGGACGCCGAGGCCGGGCGACTGGCCGCGTATCTCGCCACGAACGGCGGACTGCCGGATTCCGGATCCACCGTCGCCATCTGTGCGCAACGCCCGGCCGAGGTGCTGGTGGCGATCCTCGCCGTACTGAAGGCGGGCCACGCGTACGCCGTCGTGGACCCGGGAACGCCGGCCCGGGAGCTGCACCGGTTACTCGGTCTCGCCCACGCCGAGGCCGTCATCACGAACACATCGCTGCTCCCCCGGGTCGACGACGGCCGCGGCCGGACGGCCATCTGCCTGGACACCGCCGCGGCGGACATCGCCCAGACGGAAGCCGCCCCGCGCGACGCGGCGGGCCGTACGTCCGGCGGACCGGCCGCCGTGCTGTTCACGGCCGGGACGACGGGCAGCCGCACGGCCGTCGCCACCGGGCACGACCGGCTGCTCGCCGCGTACGCCGCCTGGTCCCAGGTCTACGGGCTGTCGCCGGAGGACCGGCTGCTGGTGACCGCGCCGCCCGCGGCCGTCGAGTTCACCGGCGGCTGGATACGCGCCCTGTGCTCGGGTGCGACGCTGGTGCTCTCCGAAGGTCCGGTCACGGCCGGCCGGATCACCGCCAGGCGGATCACGGTCGCCGACATGAACCCCGCGACCGCGGCCGCGCTGCTGGACGAGGAGCTGCCGTCGCTGCGTCTGCTCGCGGTGGGCGGCGCACCGCTGCGCCTCGATGAGCAGCTGCGGCTCCAGGGGCTGCTGCCGGCCGTCGGGGCGCGTGTGCTGAGTGTGTACGGGACGGCGGAGGTCGCCGGCTGCGGTACCTGGTTCGAGCCCGAGCAGCTGCCCGGTCCCGTGGCGTATCCGGAGCGTGCCGCGTATCTGGGGCTGCCGTTCCCCGGGGGCGCGGCCGAGCTGCGGAAGGGGCGGATATGGCTCACCCCTCCGGAGGGCGGCGACGCGGTCCCCACCGGTGACATCGGCCGGCGGCAGGGCGAAGGGCCGCTGGAGTACCGCGGCAGGACGGCCGACCGGGTCACGATCGACGGCAGGACGGTCGACACCTACCGGGTGGAGACGGCGCTGGCCGACCACCCCCACATCCAGGACGTGGTCATCACCGGGGACCGGGGCCGCACCGGGAGCCGTCTGATCGCGTTCGTGGTGCCGAGCGCCGGGGCTCCGTTCGGGGCCGCACCGGAGGCCGCCTCCCTGCGGGCCGGGCTCACCGGCCTGGTCCCGGCGGGGGACGTCCCCGCGGCGGTGGTGCGCCTCAAGAAGCTGCCGCTGAACGCGGCCGGGAAGGTGGACCGGGCGGAGCTGCCGCTGCCACCGATCCCGGGGGCCGTGCGGGCGAGCGGCAAGAGCGGGGCGGGCGACGACGTGAACGAGGCCGCGGTCGCCGCCCTGGTCGGGGTCTGCTCCGCATTTCTCGCCGGCGCGCTCACCGGCGTGATCTTCCCCGGCGCCACGGATCTGACCGGGGTGCCGGGGCCGTGGAACGCGCTGTTCGTCCTGCTCTATCTGGCCGAGTGGCTCGCGTTCGGCGTCGGGATGGGGTTCCTGGTGGCGGGCCGGGGGGTGATGCTGCGACGGAGCGAGTCCCGGGGGCTGACGACGGCGGCCCATCTGGCGATCGTCTACCTGCTGGTGGCCTGGTGGCCGCAGGACAACCTCTACCGGCTGACCGCCAAGACCGACTGGCCGCAGCAGGCGGCTCTCGTCTACGCCTTCAATGTGCCCTTGATGATCGCGGCGCTGATCGTGGTGATCTGGATGGTGGCGTCACTGCCCGCCGTCAGAGAGCGGGACCGGTAGGAGCGGCGGGACGCGGAGGAGCGGCGAGGCGAGGAGGGGCGCCAGGGCCGGGAGGACCGTCAGGGCCGTGAGGACCGTCAGGGGCGTGAGGAGCGCCAGGGCCGGGAGGAGCGTCCGGGGCGGAAGGAGCGGCGCCGCCGGGAGGAGCCGCCGGGGCCGCTGGTCCGGGCGGCGTCGGCGAAGATCCTGCCGAGGTCCTGAGCCGCGCCGCGGACCAGCGCCTCGGCCGCGTCGAGACGGTCCGCCGTGCGGGCGGCCAGCACGACCCCCAGAAACGGGGCGGGGTCGAAGGCGGCCGTGGGGATCGAGGGCACGAACACCGCCCCGCTCCCGGCACAACGCTCCGTCAGTTCCCGAAGCCACGGCAGGAGTTCGGCGTCCGGGAGCCGGGCGCCGAGCGGGATGTGGTCCAGGGAGCGTACGAGATGATCGCCGCCCCTGGTCTCATCGAGGCGGGCCTTCACCATGAAGGCGACGGACGGTCCCGTCAGCCGCAGATTGATCTCCGTCGGTGCGAGCCGGCCGGCCGTGGCGGTCACGAAATCGACGTCGTACCAGCCGCGGTAGCCGCTCGCGGCTAGTTCGAGGCCGACGGCGTGCCCGAACCGCAGGGCGACCGAGGCGGCCCGGCCCGGGACGGCCCCGGGGCCGACGGTCGCTCCCCGGTACGCCGTGCCCGCCACGTCCATGCGCGCGGCGCCGACGTCGTGCACCACGCCGGCCATGTCCACGAGGCCGTCGTAGGTGAGGTCGCGCGGGCTGTCGCCCTGTTCCGGCACGGAGCCGTCCGTCGCGTCCGCCACGTAGTCCTCCACGAGGAGCGGGCCCCGGGGCAGTGCGCGCAGCACCGGCAGCAGAGCCCGTAGGGATCTGACCACGCGGGTACCCGAACCTCCCACGCCATGCTCGGTCTTGACGACACCGCCCGCGCCGGAGCGGACCAGTGCGAGGAGCAGCCGGGCCGCCTCGCGCCGATTGGCCGCCGTCCGCTGAACGGCCACGGTGATGGCGGGATGCGCGGGGGCCAGCCGCCGGAAGAGGCCGTTGGCCGCGCTCTTGGACTCGTAGCGCAGCGCCCCGGGCGGGAGGGGCTCCCCGGACAGCTCACCGGACGGCCCCGTGTGCCCCCACGGTACGAAGGGCAGCCCGAGCCCGCGCAGCCGACGGGTGAGGGCGGGGCGTGCGAGGACCGAGGCGGCGAGCACGGGGCGGGGGGCCTCGTCGGCCTCGGGGACCCCGTCGGCGTGGCGGGACCGGACGGCGGTGAGGCCGTCGTACACCTCCACCGAATCCCAGGCCAGTTGGCGGCACAGAAGCTCGGCCCAGCCCGGTGGCACCGTCACCTGGAGCACGACCGCGGCCGGGTGCGGACTGCCCAGCACGGCCAGGCAGGAGTAGTGTCCGCTCGCCCGGAGCGCGAGCGGGGTCAGCGCACCGAACTGCGCCTGGAACTCCGCGCCGTTGCCGAGTTGTACGGTGCGCAGTCCACGCGTCCAGGCCTGTACCCAGGCCCTGCGCGGAGGCGGTTCCACCAGCAGCCGGGACAGCGTGCCCCCGCCGGGGACGGGCCGCGCGCCCAGTGCCCGGTAGAAGTCCACCGCGTGCGGGTCGGAGTCGATGGTCAGCCGCTCGAAGCCCAACTCGCGAGCCCTGTCCAGGACATGGGCGTACAGTGCGCGGCCGATGCCCCGGCCGATCGCACGGGGTTCGACGAAGAGCAGGCCGAGCGTGCCGTCCGGGGCCCGGCCCTCCAGCGAGGCGACGCCCAGGGCCTCCCCCGATGTCTCGTCCTCGGCGACCGCCAGCCGACGGGCCGTCACCTCCCCGCTGGAGATGGTCAGTTCGTCACGGCAGGCGGCCAGGAACGCTTCGTCGTAACCCCAGTGCGCCTTGGAGCGCAGCACCAGCGCGCTCAGCGCGGGTGCCTCGTCGGGGCGCGCTTCCCGTATTCGCACACCCCGACCTTAGGCCCTGGCCCAGGGCCTGTCCTCGCAGTCCCGTTGCCGCAGTCCCGTTGACCGGCTGGGCTCTGAGCGGGAAGTCCCGCTCAGTGCGGGAAGTACCGCTCAGAGCAGGAAGTCCCGCGCGATCTCCGTCGCGAGGCGTTCCAGCAGCGGGCCCGCCTGCGCCATGGAGACGGCCGGATCCGGTTCCAGCCCGCTGAGGGCGTAGGCGCGGCGGATACCCGCCCTGCCCAGCGCCTCCGGAGGGAGCGTCAGCCGGCCGCAGACCGCGATGACCTCGATGTGCCGCGCGCGGGCCGCCGCCGCGACGCCCGCCGGGGCCTTGCCGTGCAGGGTCTGCTCGTCCAGGGAGCCCTCGCCCGTGATGACGAGGGTCGCCCGGGAGAGGGCGTCGGCGAAGCCCAGTACGTCGAGCATGACCTCGATCCCGGGACGGAAGCCCGCGCCGAGGCCGACCAGCGCGCCGTAGCCGATACCGCCGGCCGCTCCCGCGCCCGGCGAGAGGGCGAGATCGGCGGCACGGGAGCCGATGGCCGCCTCCAGGACCGTGGCGTAGTGGGCGAGGGCCGCGTCGAGGGTGGCGACATCCTCCGGGCTCGCGCCCTTCTGCGGCCCGTAGACCGCGGGGGCGCCCTTGGGACCGGTCAGCGGATTGTCGACATCGCTGGCGAGAACGATCTCCGTCCGGGCGAGACGTTCGTCCAGGCCGGAGAGGTCGGCGGTGGCCAGGTCGCGCAGCCCGCCGCCGCCCGGTCCGACCGGCTGCCCGGCCGCGTCCAGGAAGCGGGCGCCGAGCGCCGCGAGCATCCCCGCGCCGCCGTCCGTCGTGGCGCTGCCGCCGACGCCGAAGACGATGACGCGCGCGCCCGCGTCCAGCGCGGCGCGCAGCAGTTCGCCGGAGCCGTAGGTGGTCGCCGTCAGCGGCGCGAACACGCCGTCGGGCAGGCACTGGAGGCCCGAGGCCTCCGCCATCTCGACGACGGCCGTCCCGTCGCGCAGCGCGAAGGCCGCGGTCAGCTCGTCGCCGAGCGGGCCGGTGACCCGTACCTCGCGTCGCTCGAATCCGGCGGCCACGGCCGCCGCGACCGTACCGTCGCCACCGTCCGCGACGGGCAGGGTCTCGACCGCCACCTCGGGGACGATCCGACGCAGTCCCGCCGTCACCCGCTCCGCGACCTGTACGGCCGTGAGTGAGCCCTTGAACTTGTCCGCCGCGATGAGCACGCGTGCGGCCTCCGTTGCTGCTCCGTCCGTCACCATGTATCCCTTTGCTCTTCGAACAGGCAGTCGCGCCGTCCCCGACCCTATCCGCACGGCGGCTCCGTGCCCATAGGCCACCCTTGTGCGCCTATGGGCACCCACGTGCGTGACGCTCCTTGAACAGAGGAGACGCCCTAGGCTTTCCCGTGTGACACACACCGATACGGATACCGGGACCGATACCGACTATGCCGCGTACATCGCGGGTCTGCCCCGCGTCCTCGCCGGCGCGGCCGTGCTGTTCAGGGACGGCGCGGGGCGCGTACTGATCGTCGAGCCCAACTACCGGGACGGCTGGGCGCTGCCCGGCGGGACCATCGAGTCCGACGACGGCGAGACCCCTCGTCAGGGCGCCCGGCGGGAGACCCTCGAGGAGATCGGCCTCGACATCGAGCCGGGACGGCTGCTGGCGATCGACTGGGTGCAGGGGCGGGCCCGGCCGCCGATCGCCGCGTATCTGTACGACGGCGGGGTGCTGGACGAGGAGCGGCTGGCGGCGATCCGGATCCAGGAGGAGGAGTTGCTGTCGTGGCGGCTGCTCGACCGCGCCGAGATCCCGGCGTTTCTGCCGGGCTCGCTCGGACTGCGGGTACTGGCCGCGCTCGACGTACTGGATTCCGGCGCGGGCGCGGTGGAGCTGGAGAACGGGCACCGGGCCGGGCCCGGCCCGTCGTCACCGGCGTGAGGGCGGCCCGGGAGCCGGGGGTGGCGGTCCGGGGGCCGGGCGTGGCGGCCCGGGGGCCGGGCGTGGCGGCCCGGGGGCCGGGCGTGGCGGTCCGGGGGCCGGAAAAGGGTTCCGGGCAGGGGTTCCAGGGAGGAGTTTCGGCGGCGAGTTGACCTTCAGGTTGCCTGAACGTCGACAATCGCCGGCATGGACCTCGACACCAACGGCACCGCTCACCTCCTGGGCATCAGCGCCTTCGCCCGGCGCGTCGGCCTCGCGCCGAGCGCACTGCGTTTCTACGACGACTGCGGTGTGCTGCGGCCCGCGCACGTCGATACGACGACGGGCTACCGCTTCTACCGCCCCGACCAGGACATCCGGGCCCGGCTGCTGCGGAGTCTGCGGGCGGCGGGGCTGCCGCTGGCCGAGGTCACCGTCGTGCTCGACGGCGACGAGGACGAGGCCCGCGCCGTGCTGGAGCGGCACCGGAACACCGTACGGGACCGGACGCGGACGGCCGACGCCACGATCGAGGCGGTGCTGCGGTCCCTGCCGGGCGACGGAACGCGCGTGGAACCCGGGGCCGGGGCGGGGGACGGGACCGCGAGCGGGGCCGTCACGCTCGTACGGCTCGGGGGCGTGGAGCTGGCGAGCGCCTTCCGCCAGGTCGTGCCGGCCGCCGGGCACGACCCGGAGCACCCGGAACTCGGCTGCGTCCTCGTCGAGATCGAGGACGGTGAGGTCCGGCTGGTCGCCACCGACCGCTACCGGCTGTCGACGCGGGTCCTGAGACCGGTGGGGGCGGTCGAGGGGCCCGCTCGCCGGCTGCTGCTGACGGCCGGTTCCCTGCCCGGGATCGGGGCCTGGGCGGCGCGGTGCGCCGCCGTGACGATCGAGGCGGGCCCGGACGGGGCCACGCTCCACGAGACGGCGGGCACGGCGTCCCGCGAACTCCCCGTCTCGGCCGCCCTGTTCCCCGCGTACCGGGAGATGCTGTCCGCGCTGACACCGGCCCGGCACCGGCTGGTCGTGGACCGGACCGCCCTGCTCGACGCCGTCAACGACTGCGGCGAGGCACCGGCGATCGTGCTGCGGCTGGGCGAGGACGAGGTGACCGTCTCCCTGCCCGATGACTCGCGGGCCACGGCTCTGCCCGCCGTCTGCCCCGGCGAGCAGCCCCCGCCCATCGGCTTCGACCCCGCCGTACTGGCCCCGGCCCTGGAGGCGAGCGTCGGACCCGATGTCCTGCTGGAGATCGCCTCCGCCACCGAGCCCGTGGTGGTGCGCTCCGCCGACCAGGGCAGCTTCACCACCCTGGTGATGCCCGTCGGCCTCGTCAGCGTCGGCAGCCCTGGCGCCCCTGCCTTCTGACCCACCGTCCGACCGCGCCATCCGACCGCGCCGTCCGCCCCCGTCGGCGTGACGCATCGCACCACTGAGGAAATGAGGAGAGGTCATGGACCCCGAGAACCCCGTCGTACGGCTCTGCGCGCAGGGCATGACGGCAGAGACCGAGGGCCGGGAGGCCGACGCGCGCGAGCTGTTCCTCCGGGCCTGGGAAGCGGCCGCGGACGACTACGAGGCGTGCGTCGCCGCGCACTACCTCGCCCGCCACCAGCCGACCCCGGAGGAGACTCTGCGCTGGAACCAGGAGTGTCTGACCCGCGCCGACCGGGTCGGCGACGACCGCGTCCGCGGCTTCTACGCCTCCCTGCACGGCAACATGGGCCGTGCGCAGCTCGCGCTCGGCCGGCCAGGGCCGGCCCGTACGCACTTCCGGTCGGCGGCCGGGCATCTCGACGACGTACCGCCCGGCCCGTACCGGGAATGGGTCCGGCTCTGCGTCGCGAGAGGGCTGCGGGCCACCGACGACGCGCCGACGGCGGACGATCCCGTCCACGCCCTGCTGACGCGGCTGTGCGCACGCGCCGATCTCGAAGCGCTGAGCCTGCTCCTCCCCGCCTATATGGGCAGCCTCGGCGCACCCGAGGACGAGGAGCGCCTCACCACCGCCCTGCGCATGCTCCACGCCGAGAAGCGGCTGCCCGCCCCGGAGCAGTCCGCACTGAGCGAGGCCATCGCACTGCGCTCGGCCTGACTTGGGCGCTGCTGGGCGGGGTGGGTGAGAGGCCGTCATACGTGAGGGACCGTCAGGGGCGGTTCCCTCACGTTCATTCCACGTTGGCCCTCCGTGCACGGCCGCCCGGCATCATCCTGGAGTCCCAGGACTCGGAGGCATCATGCGAAGGCACCCGCGCGGCCGGTTCGCGGCCCTGTTCATGTCCGTGGTCGTCGTATCGGCCGTCGTCGCCGGGGTCGACGTCGGCACGGCGCGGGCCCTGTCCCCCTCCGAGGCCGCGCCACCCGCCCGCCCCACTTCCCTGCCCGCCTCCCTGCCCGGCCGTCCCGCCGCACTGCCCGCCCGTATCGACGGCGGTACATGGCAGTCCGGCCATCTCCAGGGCATGGCCATCGACCGGCGCAAGGGCCGTATGTACTTCTCCTTCACCAACCTCCTGGTGAAGACGGATCTGGCCGGCAAGCCCCTCGGTTCCGTCACCGGCTTCACCGGACACCTCGGTGACCTGGACTTCAACGAGGACGACGGGCGGGTCTACGGCTCGCTGGAGTACAAGGCCGCGAAGGCGTTCTACATCGCGGTCTTCGACGGCGACCGCATCACGCGGATGAACATGGACGCCGCGTCCACCGACGTGGTCTCCACCGTCCATCTCCAGGAGGTCGTGGAGGACTACACGGCCGACATGAACGGCGACGGCGTCTTCGACGGCGACACCGCCAACACCCCCGACCACCGGTACGGGTGCAGTGGCATCGACGGCGTCGCGTTCGGGCCCTCCTTCGACCGCGAGGGCGGTACGAGACTGACCGTCGCGTACGGGGTCTACGCCCACACCGGCCGCCAGGACAACGACAATCAGGTCCTGCTCCAGTACGACGTCCGGCGGTGGAAGCAGTACGAGCGCCCGCTGACGGAGGACGCCCCGCACACGAGCGGCCCTTCCTCCCCCGACGGCAAGTACTTCGCGTACACCGGGAACACCACGTACGGCGTGCAGAACCTGGAGTACGACACGGACAGCGGCAACTGGCTGATGGCCGTGTACAAGGGCACCAAGCCGGGCTTCCCGAACTACTCGCTCTTCGTCCTCGACGGCTCGAAGCGGCCCGTACCCGGCACCGTCCCGGGTCAGCGGCCCTCCGAGCGCGGCCAGTTGCTGACGCTCCTGCCGCGCGGGCTGCATGACACCGGCTCCGGGGTGTACGGCTGGGAGTCGGCCGGACAGTACGGGCTGATCTCGCTGGGCGGTGGCCGCCACTACGTGGCCGAGGCCGGCACGGTCCAGGTCGACGGCGTCACCCAGCAGACCGGCCGCGCGGTCCTGCACCGCTGGACGGGGCTGACCCCGAACCCCTTCGCGCCCGTGACACCGCCGCCGGTGGGGCCCGTACCGCGCCGGTGACGCCGGGAAGCCGGTGCCGGCCGGGGGCCGGTGACGCCGGGAAAGCGGTGGCGGCCGGGAGCCGGTGAAGCCCGGCAGACGGTGCCGGCCGGGGGCCGGTGAAGCTCCCCTGACCGGCGGGCAATCCGTTCGCCGCCCCCGGCGTCGCTGCGTACCCTCGCGGCATGACTCTCGTCGCGATCCTCAGCGGCGCCGGGATCTCCACGGACTCCGGCATCCCCGACTACCGCGGGCCCAACGGGCTGTGGCGGCGCGATCCCGGCGCCGAGAAGCTCGTCACGTACGACTCGTACATGTCGGACCCGGAGATCCGCCGCCGCTCCTGGCGGATGCGGAGCGAGAGCGCCACGCTGAGCGCCGAGCCCAATGCCGCGCACCGGGCGGTGGCCGAGCTGGCGCGGGCGGGGACGGCGGTCCGGGTGATCACGCAGAATGTGGACGGCCTCCATCAGCTGGCCGGCCTTCCCGCCCGCAAGGTGCTCGAACTCCACGGCACAGCACGCTCGGTGAGCTGTACGGGGTGCCATGCGCGCTCCTCGATGGAGGAGGCGCTCGCGCGGGTCGCGGCGGGTGAGCCGGACCCGCGCTGTCCGGAGTGCGGCGGGATCCTCAAGTCGGCGACGGTGATGTTCGGCGAGCGGCTCGACCCCGAGGTGCTGGCCCAGTCGATGGCGATCGCCAAGGCGTGCGAGGTGTTCCTCGCGGTCGGTACGACCCTTCAGGTGCAGCCGGCCGCCTCGCTCGCGGGGATCGCCGCCGACCATGGAGCCCGGCTGATCATCGTCAACGCGGAGCCGACGCCGTACGACGACCGGGCCGACGAGATCGTCCGCGAGCCGATCGGTACGGCGTTGCCCGCGCTGCTGAAGAGGTTCCACCCCGGCTGACCGACAGGGGCGACCGGGGTGGCGTCGTCAGAAGAGCGTGGCGGTGGCCACGGGCTCGGCCGCCGCTCCCTCGAAGACCAGCAGTCGCTGCTTGCGGTCCAGACCGCCGCCGTAGCCGGTGAGTCCGCCGGTCGAGCCGATCACCCGGTGGCAGGGCACGATGATGCCGACCGGGTTCTTGCCGTTGGCCAGTCCCACCGCGCGCGAGGCGCCCGGTTTGCCGAGGAGCTCGGCCAGTTCGCCGTACGAACGCGTCTCGCCGTACGGGATGCGCTGGAGCTGGCCCCAGACCTCGCGCTGGAACGGCGTGCCGTTCATCCGCAGGGGCAGATCGAACTCGGTCAGCTCGCCGTCGAAGTACGCGCCGAGTTGGCGCACCACCTCGTGGAAAGGCCTCGGATCCGGTTCCCCGAAGGTCTCCTCGGGCGGGCGATGCCGCTGGCCGACCATATAGAGGCCGCTCAGCGTGCCGTCGGTGGCGACCAGAGTCAGTGGTCCGTAGGGGCTGTCGATCACGGTGTGGACGACGCGCCGTCCTCGTTCCGCTGTCGTGGCTGTCGTCGCTGTCGTAGGTGTCGTAGGTGTCATGGCTGTCGTAGGTGCCGGAAGTGTCGCGTCGGTCGTGTCTGTCGTGTCTGTCATGGCGAACTTCCTTACACAGGCAGATGGTTGATGGCGTGGTCCTCGGTGGCCCACAGATACTGCACGGCATACGCCCGCCAGGGCCGCCACGCGGCGGCGCGCGCGGTGAGCGCGGCGGGTGTCGACGGCAGACCGAGGCCCGCCGCGGCCCGGCGCATGCCGAGGTCCGTGGGCAGGAACGCGTCGGGGTCGCCGAGCGCGCGCATGGCGATCACCTCGACCGTCCACGGCCCGAATCCGGGCATGGCGATGAGCTGTTCCCGCGCCCGGTCCCAGTCGCTGTCCGGGCCGAGCCGGAGCGAGCCGTCGGCGAGGGCCGCGACGAGCGTGGTGAGGGTGGTGCGTCTGGTGCGCGGCAGGGCCAGCGCCTCGGGGTCGAGCGCGGCCAGCGCCTCCGGGGACGGGAAGAGATGGGTGAGCCCGCCCTCGGGGTCGTCGACCGGCACGCCGTGCGCCGTGACCAGCCGGGCCGCGTGGGTGCGGGCCGCGGCGGTGGAGACCTGCTGGCCCAGCACGGCGCGCACGGCGAACTCGGCGGCGTCGACGGTACGGGGCACGCGCCGCCCCGGCGCCTTGTCGACCAAGGGGGTCAGCAGCGGGTCGGCGCGCAGTTGTTCGTCGACGGCCACGGGGTCGGCGTCCAGGTCGAGCATCCGGCGGCAGCTGCTGATGGCGAGCGTGAGATCGCGCGGATCGGTGAGCGAGAGCCGGCACGCGATGTGGTCGGGGCGCGGGCTGAGCGCGACGATGCCGTGTCCGTACGGCAGGGAGAGTGTGCGGCGGTACGCGCCGTCCCGCCACTCCTCGACGCCCGGTACCGCGGTCGCGGCGAGATGTCCGAAGAGGTTGTCCGGGTTGAGGGGCGCCCGGAACGGCAGCCGCAGCGAGATCACCCCGGGGGTGGCCGTCGGCGCCGTACCGTCCGTACCGCGCGCGCCGCTCGTACCGGCCGGGTCCGTACCGCGTGTACCGCGGGCGCCGCGTGTACCGCGGGCGCCACGCGCGCGCAGTTCGCTCGGCGACAGTGCGAACACCTCGCGAACGGTGTCGTTGAAGGCCCGGATCGAGGAGAAGCCGGCCGCGAAGGCGATGTCCGCCATGGGGAGGCCGGTCGTCTCGATCAGCAGCCGGGCGGTCTGCGCGCGCTGGGCGCGGGCCAGGGCGAGCGGTCCGGCGCCCAGTTCGGCGAGGAGCTGCCGTTCGATCTGGCGCGCTGAGTAGCCGAGCCGCCCGGCCAGTCCGGGGACACCCTCGCGGTCGACGACACCGTCCTGGATGAGCCGCACGGCGCGGGCGACGGCGTCGGCACGGGCGTTCCACTCCGGCGAACCGGGGCTGGTGTCGGGCCGGCACCGTTTGCAGGCGCGGAACCCGGCCTGCTGGCAGGCGGCGGCGCTGGGGTAGAAGGTCATGTTCTCGGCCTTGGGCGGTACGACGGGACAGCTGGGCCGGCAGTAGATCCCGGTGGTCAGGACCGCGGTGAAGAACCACCCGTCGAACCGCGCGTCCTTGGACCGCACGGCCCGCACACAGCGCTCGGTATCGGTGTACATGTCTCCAGCATCCGTGACACGGCGGCTCCCGGCTGGCAGGAATCCGACATCAGCCTTCGGCGGGACTCACCTCTCCAGGGCCGCCATCGCCGTCTCGAACGCCGTGTACGCCCGCTGGTTGAAAAGCACGAACCGCACCTCCTCGATGGTCCGCGCTCCGGCCACTCTCGCCCGCGTCCTCAGATCCGCCGCCTTCCCCGGACCCTGCGCCTTCTCCATGGTCTCCCAGGCCGCGAGGGTCTCCCTGACCGTGCGCACGGCGATCCGGGCGGCGTCGTCCAGCGGCCACCGGTGGTTGCCGGTGGAGATGGCGGGCATCGCGACCGTGCGTGCCCCCAGCTCGGCCGCGACCTCCAGCGACGTGCGGTAGCAGGAGGCGAGCAGGCTCGACCGGTCGTCGTATCTGTCCCAGCGCGGTCCCACTGTGTGGATCACCCAGAGGGCCTGGAGGCGGCCCGCGGTGGTGGCGGCGGACTGTCCGGTGGCCAGCCCGCGGCCGTAGCGGGTTTCGCGCAGCTCACCGCACGCCTTCGTGAGGGCCCGCCCGGCGCGGGCGTGGATCAGGCCGTCGACGCTGTCACGGCTGCCGCCCACCAGCTGGGAGTTCGCGGCGTTGACGAGCGCCTCGGCACGCTGCTCGAGGAGGTCTCCGAGGACGAGAGTCAGGTTCGTCATGCGCATGGCCTCCTCGGACCCGGTACGGGCCCTGCTCAGCGGCGGCTCGGTGGCGGCTCGACGGCCGTCGGGTCACGGGGGGCGACAGCCGCCGGGTCACGGGGGGGCGCGGCTCGGCAGCCGCCGGGTCGGCGCGGGAGTCGGCTCAGACGGCGCGCAGCTTTCGCCACACCGCCTTCGCCGCGTTGTGCCCGGACATCCCGTGCACCCCCGGCCCCGGCGGGGTCGCGGACGAGCAGAGGAAGACCGCGGGGTGCGGGGTGGCGTATGGGAAGAGGGAGATCTTCGGGCGCAGCAGCAGCTGGAGCCCCGAGGCGGCGCCGCACGCGATGTCCCCGCCCACATAGTTGGCGTTACGGGCGGCCAGCTCGGGCGGGCCCGCGGTGGCGCGGGCCAGGACGCGGTCGCGGAAGCCGGGCGCGAAGCGTTCTATCTGCCGCTCGACAGCGTCCGTGAGGTCGCCCCGCCAGCCGTTCGGGACATGGCCGTACGCCCAGAAGACATGCTTGCCCTCGGGCGCGCGGGACGGGTCGACGAGGCTGGGCTGCGCGGTGATCAGGAACGGCGTCGGCGGCGCCTGTCCGCCCGCGGCCTGGCGCAGCGCGGTGCCGATCTCCCCGCTGGTGGGGCCGATCTGGACCGTGCCGGCCCGTCTGGGCTCCTCGGCCGTCCAGGGCACGGGCCCGTCCAGCGCGTAGTCGATCTTGAAGGCGCTCGCGCCGTACCGGTAGCCGTCGTACGCCCTGCCGAGGCCGGCGATCCTGGCCAGGGCGGTCGGTGAGGTGTCGAAGACATACGCGCGGGCCGGCGGCAGATCGTCCAGCCGCTTGACCTCGTAACCGGTGTGGACCGCGCCCCCCAGGTCGCGGAGGTACGCGGTGAGGGCGTCCGAGACCGACTGGGAACCACCGCGGGGCATCGGCCAGCCGCCCGCGTGGGCGGCGAGCGCGAAGACCAGACCGACGGCGCCGGTCGCGAACCCGTTCAGCGGGGCGATGACATGCGCGACGAGTCCGGCGAACAGGCCCTTCGCCTTCTCGTCGCGGAACCGGCGGGCCAGCCAGGTGGACGGCGGCAGTCCGGTGAGACCGAACCGCGCCAGGGTGACGGGGTCGCGCGGCAGCGCGGTCGACGGCAGGGACATGAAGTCCCGCGCCAGACTGTCCCATTTGCCGAGGAACGGAGCGACGAGCCGGCGGTACGCGCCCGCGTCGCGCGGCCCGAACGACGCGGCCGTCTCGGCGACGGAGCGCGACAGCACGGCCGCCGTCCCGTCGTCGAAGGGATGCGCCATCGGCAGCTCGGGATGGAGCCAGTCCAGCCCGTACCGGGCGAGCGGCATCGTCTTGAAGACGGGCGATCCCGCGCCCAGCGGATGGACGGCGGAGCAGGGGTCGTGGCGGAATCCGGGGAGCGTCAGCTCTTCCGTCCTGGCGCCGCCCCCCACGGTGTCCTTGGCCTCGAACACGGCCACGGAGAATCCACGCCTGGCCAGCTCGACCGCGGCGGTCAGCCCATTGGGGCCCGCCCCCACGACGACGGCATCGAGCATCGAGGTCACCTTCGGACTCCTTTGTCAGCCGATGGCAAGGAGCCCCAGGATATTCCCGGGCACTGACAGCCCGAACCCCGGTACTGTCCGCGACGATGAACGCGACGATCGAAGCGATGGCGACACGCCTGATGTCCGTGCGCGGCGTACGCGCCGTGGCCCTCGGCGGCAGCCGCGCCCGGGGCACGCACCGCCCGGACTCCGACTGGGACCTGGGCGTCTACTACCGCGGCGAACCGGACGTCGCCGCGCTCGCGGCGCTGGCCGCCGAGGTGACCGGCTCCCCGGTGGAGGTCGCGGGCCCCGGCGGCTGGGGTCCGTGGGTGAACGGCGGCGCCTGGCTCTCCGTCGACGGGGTCGCGGTGGACTGGATCCTGCGGGATCTGGACCGGGTGGAACGCGTCTGGGCGGAGTGCCGGGAAGGCCGGTTCGAGATCGGCACGCAGCCGGGCCATCCGCTCGGCTTCTGGTCGCCCGCGTACGCAGGGGAGGTCGCCCTCTGCCGCGTACTGGCGGACGCGGAGGGCGAGTTGACGGCGCTGCGGGCGGCGGCGCGCCGCTATCCGGAGCCGCTGCGGACCGCGCTCACCGGGGCGGTCTGGGAGGCGGACTTCTCGGTGGCGGCGGCCCGCAAGGCGGCGGGCTCCGGCGGGACGAGGACGGGGGCGGAGGCGCGGGCGCGGGCGACGCGCTGTACGTGTCGCTGTGCCTGTCCCGGGCCTTCGGGATCCTCGTACAGGCCCTCCTCGCCCACCACCGGGTCTGGTGCCTCAACGAGAAGGGCGCGCTCGCGACAGCCGCCGCGCTGCCGCACACGCCGCCGGACTTCGCGCACCGGGTCGCGGCGGCGCTCCGGGCGCTGGACGCGCCGGCGGTGGAGGCGGCGGGCACGCTGGTACGGGACGTACGCGCGGTGCTGGACGGCGACGCCTGACGGCGTACGGGCACGACCGGGGCGTGACGGCGTACCGGCCCGCCCGGCCACATACCGGCGGTGACGACGTACCGGCGGTATGTGGTCGGGCGCACCGGCGGTGACGACGCTCAGCCTCCGGCGAGCAGCCGTTCCCGTACCCGCTCGGCCGTCGCCGTATCCCTGGCCGCCGTGAAGGGCAGCGCGTTGTCGCCCGTGATACGGAACCGCTCGCCCGTGAGCGTCAGCTGGGCGCCGCCCGCCTCCTCGACCAGCAGGAGGCCCGCCGCGTGGTCCCAGGCCAGCTCCCAGTTGAACGCCACGGCGTCGAGCGCGCCCCGCGCCACGCCCAGGTATTCGAGCCCCGCGGAGCCGCACGGGCGGGCTTCGATGCCCTCGGTGCGCAGCCCCAGGAGTGCGTGTTTCTGCTCGTCGGTGGTGTAGTCGGGGTGGGACATCGCGACATGGAGCGCCGCGCCGGGCGTGGGTGCTCCGGTGTGCAGGGGGACACCGTCGAGGGTGGCGCCCCGGCCGCGTACGGCGATCGCCATCTCGTCCAGCGCCGCCGCGTACGTCCAGGACGCCAGCACCTCGCCGCCCTGCGCGAGGGCGACGAGCGTGCAGAAGCCCCGCTCGCCGCGGACGAACGGGCGGGTGCCGTCGACCGGGTCGACGATCCATACGGGCGCGTCGCCGCGCAGCGCCTCGTACAGCGTCGGGTCCGCGTGCACCGCCTCCTCACCGACCACGACGGAGCCCGGGAGCAGCGCGGTGAGGGCGGCGGTGAGATGTTCTTCCGCGCCCCGGTCCGCGACCGTCACCAGATCGTGCGGGCCGTGCTTCTCGACGATCTCGTGCGCGGCGAGCTGGCGGAAGCGCGGCATGATCTCCGCGGCGGCGGCTGCCCGTAGCGCCTCCTCGACGGCGGACACGCGCGGGCCGCGGGCCGCCCCCGGGAGGGGAACCGTTCCGTACACAGAGTCATCGATCATGCCCCCAGCCAACCACGCCCGGCGGGCCTGGCGCGTGCCGGGCCGTATGACGGGACGGTGGACGGCCGGGGACCGGAGACGGTCCCGGGGGCGACGGCCCGGCCGCGGCCGTCGCCGGGCGGCGCTCAACGGCCCACGGCGTACCCCTGCATGCCGCGCGGGTTGGCCGCGGCCGAGAGGATGCCGGTCTCCGGATCCCTGGCGACCGCGCAGAGCCGTCCCTCCGACCAGGGATCGCCGACGGTGACCTCGTGGCCCCGGCGGCGCAGTTCCTCGATGACCTCCTGGCCCATCCGGGACTCCACGGTCACGCTGCCGGGGCGCATACCGCGCGGGAAGAAGGAGCCGGGGAAGCTGTCGTTGTGCCAGTTGGGCGCGTCGATGGCGCCCTGGAGATCGAGTCCGCCCCGTACGGACGGCCGCAGGGCGAGTGCCAGGAAGAAGTGGAGCTGCCACTGGTCCTGCTGGTCGCCGCCCGGCGTGCCGAAGGCCAGTACCGGTACGCCGTCGCGCAGCGCGAGGGACGGGGTGAGGGTGGTACGGGGCCTGCGGCCCGGGGTCAGTGAGTTCGGCAGCCCGGGGTCCAGCCAGGCCATCTGAAGCCGGGTACCGAGCGGGAAGCCCAGCTCGGGCACGACCGGGTTGGACTGGAGCCAGCCGCCGCTGGGGGTGGCGGCGATCATGTTGCCCCAGCGGTCGACGATGTCGAGGTGGCAGGTGTCGCCCCGGGTGGCGCCGTCCTTGGCCACGGTCGGCTCCCCCGCGCCGGGGATCCCGAGCGGGTCGAAGCCGGGCTCGCCCGCGGCGACGGCCGTCGCGTGGCCGCTGAGCGCGGGTGCGCGTCCCCCGGGGCTGCCGGGGCGCAGCTCGTACGAGGCGCGCTCGCCGATGAGGGCGCGGCGCGCGGTGTTGTACGGCTCCGACAGCAGTGCCGCGAGCGGGGTGCCCTCGGCGGCGGCGTCGCCGTACCACGCCTCCCGGTCCGCCATGGCGAGCTTGCAGCCCTCGATCAGGAGATGGACGTACTCCGCCGAGCCGTAGCGGGGCAGTTCGGCCGCGCGGGAGGGCAGCAGGGCGAGCTGCTGGAGGAGGACGGGGCCCTGGCTCCAGCCGCCGGCCTTGCACAGGGTCCAGCCGTTCCAGTCGTAGGTGGCGGGCGCCTCGTAGGTCGCGGACCAGTCCGCCAGGTCGGCGGCGGTGAGGGTGCCGGTGTGACGGGCGCCGCTGGTGTCCATGGTGGGGCGGGCGGAGTGCGCGACCAGGGCCTCGGCGATGAAGCCCGTACGCCAGACCGCTCTGGCGGCCTCGATCTGGGCCACCCGGTCCGCGCCACCGGCTTCCTCGGCCTCCGCTGTCAGCCGGCGCCAGGTCGCGGCGAGCGCGGGATTGCGGAACAGCTCGCCGGGCGCGGGTGCCTTGCCGCCGGGGAGGTAGACGTCCGCGGACGAGGTCCACTCCGTCTCGAAGAGTTCACGGACGCTCTCGACGGTCTCGCCGACCCGTTCGACGGGGGCGTGGCCGTCCTCCGCGTAGCCGATGGCGTAACGCAGCACCTGCGCCAGGGACTTGGTGCCGTGGTCGCGCAGCAGGAGCATCCAGGCGTCGAAGGCGCCCGGTACGGCGGCGGCCAGTGGCCCGGTGCCGGGGACGAGTTCGAGTCCGAGCGAGCGGTAGTGCCCGATGGTCGCGCCCGCGGGAGCCGGGCCCTGACCGCAGAGGACCCGTACCTCGCCGCCGGCGGGCGCGAGGATGATCGGCACCTCACCGCCGGGTCCGTTGAGATGGGGCTCGACGACATGCAGGACGAATCCGGCGGCGACGGCGGCGTCGTAGGCGTTGCCGCCGTCCTCCAGGACAGCCATCGCGGACTGCGAGGCGAGCCAGTGGGTGGAGGAGACCATGCCGAAGGTGCCCTGGAGGGTGGGACGGGTAGTGAACATATGACCTCTCGCCTAGCGGCTTCCGCCCAACGGCCCGCGCCGGTCGGTGCTCAGGACCGGCGCTGGGGAGAATCCGGGGAGTTTAGACCAGTTACCTCCCTCGCCCACACCCCCGGCAGGCGATCGACCGCCCTGCGCCCCCTCTTCCCCGCCTCCGGCCGTCGGCCGGTGTGGGCTCGTCGCGTTCGACGACCCCGCGGGCCAACGTCCCGAACTTTTCTTCCCGTCACGGACCTGTCGCGGCGAAAGGAATGCGCCCGCGCCCGCGTCACGACGCCGGCGAAGACATGCTCCGGCTGTCGTTCGTGGTGACCCGTGGGGCAGAGTCAGGGGCATGTCTACGTATCGGACGATGCCGTTCCACCTTGAGACCGAGCGGCTGACACTGCGGCCGTGGGCCGAGTCGGACGCCGCCGAGTTCTCTGCCCTCCTCTCCGAACGCGGCAATGGGACGCCCACGGTCGAGCACAGCCGGACGTCCATCGCGAAGCTGCTCGCCGCGACGGCGACAACGGGGATCGCCCTGCTGCCCATCCAGCGCCGGGACGAAGGCGACTTCATCGGCTACTGCGGGTTGATCATCGGCCGCTCCACCGTGGAGGAGCCCGAAATCGCGTATGAGTTGTTCCGGCGCGCGCACGGGCGTGGCTACGCCACCGAGGCGGCCGGCGCGGTGCTCGACGCCGCTGTCGCGACCGGGCGGAAGCGGCTCTGGTCGACCGTCGGCGCGTGGAACACACCGTCGCTCCGTGTCCTCGAGAAGCTCGGGTTCGAGCGGGATCACGTGTCCACGGACGACAGCGGTGAAGTGGTGTGGCTCACACGCGCGTTGCCGTGACGCGGGGCCCGCCCGGGGACGCGTTCGGCGACGAGGCCGATGAACACCGCCACCGCCGGGATCGCACCGGCCCGGTCACCGGGTGCGCAGCGCCCGGAGCCGGGTGTCCGCGCTGGCGAGCAGCATGTCCAGGGCGGCCGGGTAGGCGCTGTGGTTCATCCGGGCGGCGAGCAGTTGGGCGGTCGCGGCGATGTGCGGGTACTTCTCGGCCGGCAGCCGGGCGTAGGTGGACTCCCATTGCCGTTCGTCGGAGGTGCGGGAGGTGTCGGTCAGGGCCAGGGAGGCGGCGTCGAGGGCCGCGAAGGCCAGGCTCTGGTCGATGAAGGCGTGGAAGATCAGGACCGCGTCGGGGTCGGGGAAGCCGGCGGTGCGCAGGATGCCGAGGACGGCCTCGTCGGCGGCGATCTCGCGCGGGCGGCCGGTGACGCGGCTGGCGGTGAGCACGGCGGCCTGCGGGTGGGCGAGGTAGGCGCCGTGGATGCGCCGGCCGAGTTCGCGCAGGTCGGTGCGCCAGTCCCCGGTGGCGGTCCAGCCGTCGAGGGCTCGGCCGATCAGTTCCTCGCCGATGGCGAGGGTGAGGCCGTCCATGCCGTCGAAGTACCGGTAGAGGGTGCTGGGATCGGCGCCGAGGGCGATGCCCAGGCGGCGGACGGTGAGTCCGGCGCTGCCGTGTTCGCGCAGCATCCGCAGGGCGGTCTCGACGATCAGCCGCTCGGACAGGACGGTTCCCCGCCGGGTGGGGCGACGCCGTCTGCGCGCCTCTTCCGGTACCACCTCTTTGGGCATGGTGTGTGCCTCCCCTGCCGGGACGGACGGCCCCGGCCCCGCCGGGCGGTCGCCCACGGCTCTTATGCCAACACCATTGACCTTAACTCGCACGCCCGGCTTTCATCCCCTCCCATGGGGCGCGGACCCACGCGTACCCCACCGAGAACCGAGAGAGGGGTTCGTCATGCGTGTTCTGCTTGTCGGCGCCGGTGGCGTCGGTACCGCGATCACCCGGATCGCGGCCCGCCGGGACTTCTTCGGCCACTTCGTGGTCGCCGATTACGACCTCGCGCGCGCCGAGGCGGCCGTGGCCGCGCTGGACGACGACGGGGGCCGGTTCACCGCGCGCCGGATCGACGCCTCCGACCAGGCCGCGGTCGTCGCCCTCCTCACCGAGGAGCGGTGCGACGTGCTGCTGAACGCCACCGATCCACGGTTCGTGATGCCGCTGTTCGAGGCCGCTCTCGCGGCGGGCAGCCACTACATGGACATGGCGATGTCACTGTCCCGGCCGCATGCCGCGCTGCCGTACGCGCGGTGCGGGGTCACGCTGGGCCAGGAGCAGTTCGCGCGAGCGGACGCGTGGGAGAAGTCGGGCCGGCTGGCGCTGGTCGGCATGGGGGTGGAACCAGGGCTGTCCGACGTCTTCGCCCGGTTCGCGGCCGACGAACTCTTCGACGAGATCGAGGAGATCGGCATCCGCGACGGGGCGAACCTGACCGTCGAGGGATACGACTTCGCCCCGTCGTTCAGCATCTGGACGACCATCGAGGAATGTCTGAACCCGCCGGTGGTGTACGAGCGCGAGCGGGGCTGGTTCACCACCGAGCCGTTCAGCGAGCCGGAGGTCTTCGACTTCCCCGAGGGCATCGGCCCGGTCGAGTGCGTCAACGTCGAACACGAGGAGGTGCTGCTGGTGCCGCGCTGGGTGGACGCCGGGCGGGTCACCTTCAAGTACGGGCTGGGCGACGACTTCATCGACAAGCTGAAGACCCTGCACGCGCTGGGGCTGGACGCGACCGAGCCGGTCACGGTCCGCGGCGCGGACGGCGCCACGGTACGGGTCTCCCCGCGTGACGTGGTCGCCGCCTGCCTGCCTGACCCTGCCACGCTCGGCGAGCGGATGACGGGGAAGACCTGCGCGGGCACCTGGGTGAAGGGCGTCAAGGACGGCCGGCCGCGCGAGGTGTACCTCTACCACGTGGTCGACAACCAGTGGTCGATGCGGACGTACGGTTCCCAGGCCGTGGTGTGGCAGACCGCGGTCAATCCGGTCGTCGCGCTCGAACTCATGGCGGGCGGGGTCTGGACCGGGACCGGCGTCCTCGGCCCCGAGGCGCTCCCGCCGCGCCCGTTCCTGGACCTGCTGACCGCGTACGGCTCCCCGTGGGGGACTCGTGAGTACGGGTCCGGGCAGGGCTGACCGGACACCCCGAGCGGAGGGACCCGGGCGAGGCTCGGTGAGCTTCCGTCCACGGGGTGCGGAGCGCTCAGCGCCCCGTCCAGGGGAGGATATTCGAGGTGACACCCCGCGCGACCACCCAGTAGTCGCCGGAGGCCCCCATCGGGAAGGCGCCGAACTCGCGGGTGCCGTCGGCGTCGATGGTGTGGGTCCTCTGGTCGTACGGATCGTCGGTGGCGTCCGTGTCGGTGTACGCGTAGATCGTGACGTCCTCGTCCGGCGCGAAACCGGTCAGGTTGACGTTCATCTCGTTGCCGTGTCCGCGGACGATGAAGATCTTGCCCGGTACCTGGTCGGGCGTCGTGGGCTCGGAGGCGGTTTCCTCCGGCGGGCGCTGTGGCCGGGGAGGGGGCGGCGGCCCGGGTGCGGGGTTCCCCGACGACGCCTTGGGTGACGGGGATGGCCTCGGCGCGGGAGTGGCGGTCGTCCCGCCCGGGTCGTCCGGGTCGTCCGGAGCACGGGGCGGCGTCCGCGAAGGCGTTCGCGTGGGAGCCGCGGAGGCGGAGCGGGACTGCGACGCGCTCGGCCCGCGGGTGTGCTCGACCGGCTGTTTGGCGGCTCCCTGATCGTCCGGCCCGGAAGAGGAATGTGTCCTGACGACAACGGCGATCGCCACCACGATCGCCACCGCGAGCAGGACCGCGAGCAGAATCGCGGCCAGGCGTGTGACCCGGCTCGCGCGCAGGAGTTCCCGCAGGCGGCGCGGCTCCCGTGCGTTGCCGTCGAGCGCCACGGGGCAGGGCCGTGACGCATCGTCGTGCTCACCCGTAAGGACATCGGCCGACGGTGACGGAACGGTCTTCCGCGACGGGCCGGCCGGCTTCGGCGGTGCGTCGGGTTTCAACGAGTCGAGGGCATGCAGCAGTGTCCGTATCAGTTCCTCGCTGGGGCCCTCCGTGTAGTGCACATTGCCGGAGATGGCGATGGCGTGCGGTCCCGCGTGCGCGTCACCCGTGTCCTTGGCCTGCTGGCTCGATGTCCCGTTCGGCGGCCGTGCCTCTTCCTGTTCAGGGGAGTCCGTCTCGCCGGGCTGGTCCTTCCGCACCGCCATCCAAGCTTCCTTGCGGGCCCCTCGTCAGTCGTCGGCCGGTCAGCGGCAGTGGACACCCGAGCAAGCGAGGCCGGGGCCCTCCGCGATCGCGTCCCCGGACCGCTGGACCCTGGCCGACCTGCCATCGGCGCGGCTCTCGCGCAGCACGCCACTGATCGCCCGGCCCCCGTCACGTGCGCTCGACCGTCCGGTGTCGGTCGCGACATCAGTGGCATCAGCAACACCAGCGGCATCAGCGACGTCGGCGATATCGGTGGCCTCCGTCGCACGGGACTCAGAAGCGGGCGCAGGCCCGGCAGCGAGGGCGGCAGCGGGGGCGAGTGCAGGCTCGGGAACGGGTGCGGGCCCGGGAACGGCAGGCCGGGCGAGCAGACTCCATGCCAGAGCGATGACGCCGGTCGCGCCCTGGACGGAGGCGGCTGCCAACTGGCCGCTGTCAGGGCCGCCGAGCAGCCAGTACAGAGGCGTGGAGACGATCGCCGCGCCGGCGCTCGCCATGATCACGGCCTTGACGGCCTTCGGTACGAGCACGTGTTCCTCCCCCAGTGGTTCAACGATTCGTCGCACCCGTCGACTCCCACGGACGGTGGTCCGGCACTCGGAACAGATGCCCCGACCGTGGACAAAGACGGAGGCAATACGTCTAACGACGCTCGGCCGAAGAGGTGACGATCGTCGTCCGCTCCGGCTTCCGGGCGAACCGGCCGCCCGCACCGCCGAGTCTGAGAGCCTTGGGTATCCGGCGACTGACGAGGGGCAGACTGTTTTGGCTGTTGACATACCGGCGGACGTACAGGAGCGCTGCAAGGATCTGGGGCAAGGCGTGGGATACGCCCTGAAGGTGCTGTGCATTCAGCTTGAGGACAACCCGCTGCTGGGCACTCCCCTGGAGGATCCGTCCCTCTACACCGCTCGGATCGACGGTGAAACCTTCGAGGACTGCCCGGAACTGAACGTGCGCTACGCCTACGGCCCTCCTCTGCTGACGGAGGGACAGGTACAGATCAGGAGCGTCGAGGGAACGCGGTCGCTCGTCGGCGAGTCCGACGAGGACGGCGGGGAGGGCGGGGACGGCGGGGACGGCCACGAACAGGCGCCCGACCCCCGCCTGGAAGAGCTGGGGGCACGCCAAGTGGCTCGCGCGTGGCAGGGGATCGAGTCATGGCTGCGCGAACATGCCCCCGCTTCGTACGCGTCGCTCAGGGCCGGCGCGTCCGAGGACGAGATCGCCGCACTGGAGGCGGCACTCGGCGTCCAGGTCCCGGCGGGGCTGAAGGCGCTGTGGCGGCTGCGCGCGGGCGTCCACCGTGTCGCCGGGGCGGGGTTCCTGCTGGAGAACCAGGCCCTGATGACCCCCGACGCGGTGATCGCCTTCCATCAGCAGCAGATGCTCTCCCAACAGCAGGGCGGCGACGACGAGTTCACGATATGGAAGCCTTCCTGGATTCCGGTCTGCTCGTTCGGTGTCGGCGACCACACCTATGGCCTCTATCTGGACACGGAGACCGGACAGCTCTGCCACTGGAGCAGGTACGCGGAGCGTTGGCCCGAGTTCGAGTCGCTGACCACCTACCTGGAGGAGATGGAGGACGCTCTCGCGGCACCTTCCCTCGTCACGGGCGCCAAGCCCGGACTGGTGAACGGCGCTCTGATGTGGGGGCCGCCGAACTGGCCCGATCCGGGGGCTCCTTGGGTGCCGTTCACCAGGTGACTCGTGGGGGGGACCGGCCTGGGCCGGTCCCCACTACGTTCAGAATGCTCCTTGACCTCCACCGACGGAGGCGTCTGCGTCGGCGTCTGCGTCGGCCCGGTGGCGCAGTCCGAGGGCGTCCCTGCCCGCGTACCGGGCCTGGGTGCCCAGTTCCTCCTCGATGCGGATGAGCTGGTTGTACTTGGCGGTCCGGTCGGAGCGGGACATCGACCCGGTCTTGATCTGCCCGCAGCCGGTGGCCACGGCGAGGTCGGCGATCGTGGTGTCCTCGGTCTCCCCCGAGCGGTGCGACATCACCACCGTGTAGCCCGCCCGGTGGGCGGTGCCGACGGTGGCCAGGGTCTCGGTGAGGGTGCCGATCTGGTTGACCTTCACCAGGACCGAGTTGGCCACGCCGTTGCCGATGCCCTCGCGCAACAGCGTCTCGTTCGTGCAGAACACGTCATCGCCGGTGAGCTGGCACCGGTCCCCGAGCCGTGCCATGAGCAGCCGCCAGCCGTCGAGATCGTCCTCGGCCATCGGGTCCTCGATCGAGGCCACCGGGTAACGGGCGACGAGTCCGGCGAGGTAGTCGACGTGCTCCTCGGGCGTACGGCGACGGCCCTCGCCCGCGTAGTCGTAGACCCCGTCCCGGAAGAACTCCGACGTGGCCGGGTCCATGACGATGGTGATGTCCTCGCCGGGCTTGTAGCCGGTGCGCTCGACGGCCCGTACGGTGAAGTCCAGTGCCTCGTCGGCCGTGCGCAGGGCGGGCGCGAAGCCCCCCTCGTCACCGACGCCGGTGCTGTGACCGGCGGCGATGAGGTCCCGGCGCAGGGTGTGGAAGACCTCTGAGCCCATGCGTACGGCCTCGGCGAAGGTCGCCGCGCCGATCGGGGCGATCATGAACTCCTGGAAGTCCAGCGGGTTGTCGGCGTGCGCGCCGCCGTTGATGATGTTCATCATCGGTACGGGCAGCAGCCGCGCGTCGACCCCGCCGACGTACCGGTACAGCGGCAGCCGGTGGGAGGCCGCGGCGGCCTTGGCCACGGCGAGCGAGACGCCCAGGGCGGCGTTCGCACCGAGCCGCGCCTTGTTGGGGGTGCCGTCCAGCTCGATCAGCGCCGCGTCGACCGCGGCCTGGTTCTCGGCGTCGAGGCCCGTCACGGCGTCCGCGATGGTCTCGTTGACGGCGTCGACGGCACGGCGGACCCCCTTGCCGTGGAACCGGCCCGGGTCCTCGTCGCGCAGTTCCACCGCCTCCCGCGCGCCGGTCGACGCCCCGGACGGTACGGCGGCGCGGCCGGTCGAGCCGTCCGACAGTTCGACGTCCACCTCGACGGTGGGGTTGCCCCGGCTGTCGATGATCTCGCGGCCGAGAACGCGGGTGATGGCGGTCATGGTGCGGCTCCTCAGATCCTCGGATGTGATCCCGTGGAAGGCTCACTGATCCTCTAGAAAGTTCCCAGCTGAAACAAAGTGAGTTCCGAAAGGGAACTTACTATGGAGGCATGAGAACGCACAACGCCGACGCGGCCTGCGGCATCGCCCAGGCCGCCACGATCGTGGGTGACCGGTGGAACGTCCTGATCCTGCGCGAGATCGCCCGCGGCCATGTCCGCTTCGACGCCCTCGCCGCCGAACTGGGCCTGTCCCGCAAGGTCCTCACCGAGCGGCTGGGACGGCTCGTCGCCGCCGGCGTACTGCACCGCAGCCTCTACCAGCGCCGACCGGTGCGTTACGAGTACCTGCTCACGGAGGCGGGCGCCGGACTGCTGCCGCTGCTGGTGGCCATGCAGGACTGGGGCGACCGCTGGGTGCTGGGCGACGGAAGCGTGACCGCCACCGCGACGGAGGACGGCGCGGAACACGCCCGTATGCACGCGCTGACCGGCAGCAGGCTGCCCGTGGACCTCGAACTGCCCGGCAGCGACGGGGTCCTGCGCGACGCCGTCGCCCCTGACGCCGCCGCCACCGTCCTGTTCACCTACCCCGCCACCGGAGTCCAGTGGGAGGAGCCGCTTCCCGGCGCGGCCGGCTGCACCCTGGAGAACCGGCTGTTCCGCGACTCCTGGCCCGCCTTCCACGACGCGGGCGCCGCCGTCCATGGCGTCAGCACCCAACTGCCCCACGAACAGGCGGCGTTCGCCCACGCCGAGTCGGTGCCGTACCCCCTGCTGTCGGACACCCACCTGCGCCTGGCCGCCGCTCTGCGCCTGCCCACCTTCCGCGGCGCCGGACAGGTACGGCTCAAACGCAGTGTCCTCGTCCTCGATCCGCGGCGGACCGTACGGCATGTGCTCTTCCCCGTCGGGGACATCCCTCACGCGGTGGAGGAGGCCCGGCGGCTCGCGACGGCGCTCGCCACCGGTCACGGCTGAGCACCGCGCGCCTCCGCGCCCCGGCTCCGGCTCCGGCTCCGGGCAGGGCAGGGCAGCGCCGGGCTCGTCGCCAGCCCCTGCGCGTGCCTGCCCGTCGTGCTGTACTGGCCAGATGAAGCGCAAGCACACGCGGGCGTCCGCGCCCCGCGCTGAGCAGCCCGGCGAGGTGGCTTCTTCCGATACCGTCAGCGCCGAGCGGGCCGACGAGGTGCGCGCCAGGGTGCGGCTCATGATAGAGATCACCGCGCGGGCCGGATCGTACCGGAAAGGCCTGGTCAAGGCCGCCGAACGCCTCAGCCCGGAGGAAGCGGTGATCCTCGACGATCTGGAACGGCACGGGCTACAGGTACCGCAGTTGCGCGACGTGCTGCGCGGCGGGCATGTGCTGGTGGACGATCCGCGGCTGTACGAGCGCTGGCGGTTCGCCAAGGGCAGCCATCCGCGGATCTCCAGCCACCACCGCGACATCGACAAGACGCTCTACCCCGACATCGGGATGCGCGGACAGGTCGTACGGGAGAAACTGCACGGCCGCACGGCACAGGGCACCTGGGTGCAACTGGAGAAGACCCCGGCCGCGTTCGGCGGGTCCAAGCTGCCTCGTCCGAGCGACGTGCGGCATCTGATGGACTACGTGGTGTACAAGTTCACCAACAGCAACGTCGGGCCCTGGGGTCTGTCGCGGATGACCGAACGGCGCCCGCTGTACCTCTCGCCGGTTCTGGCGATGCCCACATCCCTGACACCGCCGATCGCGCGGTCTCTGACCCAGGCGCTGCGCCGGATCGAGGCGAACGACGACGTCACGGCCGTGTCCCAGGAACTCGCGGCCCGTTTCCCGCCACCGGACCGGCCGGATCTGGCCGGCGAGCTGGGCCAGGCGCTGTCCGGCAGGGCCGGCCGGGGCTTGTTCGGCAACTCCGACGTGTGGGTGACGCAGACCCCGTCCCGTACCGCCGCCGCGGTTCTCCGTGAGAGTCGCGAGGCGCCACCTGCGGGCGGCCGGCCGGCAGGAGGTTCGTCATGAGCGATGATCAACGCGGCACTTCTCCGGCGTCATCGCCGGAGCCGGGCGAGGCGTCCGTTCCCCAGGGGCTGGTCTCGGCCGTGGTGAATCTGGTGAACACCGGGCCGGTGCTGCTCGGTGCGTACACCATCGCCGAACTCACCGCCGTGGACGCGATCGTGGACTTCCTGGAGGCCCGGCCGTCGGACGAAGAACTCGCCGAGGCCGTCCGCTCGCTGGCCGCACGCCAACTGCTCCTGGCGGGCTCCTCGTCCGAGGAGGTCCAGGTACGGGGAGACCTCGGTATCGCCGTGGCGTTCCAGCAGCGGGCCAGGAAGGTGCTCGACGCCCGTACGACCGGGACGAGTCCGGGCGAGCCGTGGCGGATCCTGCTGCTCCCCCAGCCCGAGCGGATCTGCCTGATGGTCCGCATCGACGCGCTCGGCGTCCACCAGATCGGGCTGTACAAGCTCGACGAGGCGCTCCGTACGCTCACCGACTGGCTGCCCCGGGGCCCGTCGGCGGATGCCGATCCGTCGATGGACGCCGATGCCGTGCTCACCGGGTCGGAGCGTTCCGCGCTGGTCACCGTCACCCAGTACAGCGTGCGGGGTTCGGCCGAGACGGCGGGCACCAGTACCGACCTGATCCTGGCCCGTAACGAGGGGCGGCTGCACGTCCTTTCCCGGGACCCGCGGCACCGGGACGGGCTGGTCCCGGCCCCGTCGGGCGGCAGGGACGGTGTCCGCGACAGGCTGGTGGACCTGCTGGCCGCGTGAGGGCTCCCGGCACGTGAGGGCTTCCGGCGCCCCACCGCGGGCGTGCGCCGGGGTGGGCGTGCGCCAGAGTGGTCAGACGGGCTTGATCCGGGCCCGCAGCAGGCAGAATTCGTTGCCTTCCGGGTCGGCCAGGACGTGCCAGCTCTCGGTGCCGGTCTGACCGATGTCGACGGGCCTGGCGCCGAGAGCGAGCAGCCGCTCCAACTCGGCGTCCTGGTCGCGGTCGGTGGCGCTGACGTCGATGTGCAGGGGGAGCTTCCCGGTCCGCGGCGCGCTGCTGGGGCTGAGGACGAGGGTGGGCAGCGGACCGCCGAAGCCGGCGCCGGGCGGCCCGATCTCGATGCTTCCGTCGTCCTCCCGGCCGAGTTCGACGTAGCCGAGGACCCCGCTCCAGAACGCGGCGAGCCGATCGGGGTCGGCGACGTCGATGACCAGCTCACTGATACGGCATGCCATGCCCGTCAGTGTACGGAGGCGGCGTGAGGGGGTCGATGTACGGAGGCCGGCTTTGAGGGGGGCGATCGTCGGCCGCGCGCCGGAGTCGCCCGGCCCGCTCCGGTCAGGTCAGGTCAGGTCAGGTCAGGTCAGGTTCCGCGGGCACGGGCCACTCGTCCGCGAGGATCGACCAGACCTCGCTGTCGTGGCGGACACCGCGGTACGGATAGCACTGCCGGAGCACTCCGTCCCGGGTCATCCCGAGCCGGCGCGCGGTCCGGATGCTGCGGGTGTTGCCCGCCGAGGCCCACCATTCGACCCGGCTCATCCCGCGCTCCCGGAACGCCCAGTCGATGCACACGCGGGACGCCCTGGTGATCAGGCCGCGCCCCTCGGCGGCGGCCTCCAGCCAGCAGCCGAGCTCGCACACTCCGGAGGCGGCGTCGAACGTGCGGAACATGACGCCGCCGACCAGTGTGCCGTCCAGCCAGATGCCGAAGATCCGTGCCGTGTCCTTGGCCTGGTTGTCGGCGTAGCGCTGGAGGACGGCCGTGGCCGAGGGCAGGTCGGTGCTGAGTGTCGCCCAGGGGATCCAGGGGTCCACGGTGGGTCTGGCGCGGTCGATATGGGCCAGGAACTCCGGCGCCTGCCAGGGTTCGAGGGGGCGGAGCTGGGCGTCGTCACCCAGGGCGAGCGCGAACACGGGGGATCTCTTTCCTATGAGGTACACGAAGCCTGTGAGGCACATGAGAGGTACGTAACGAGCGTTCGGTATGTAAGGTAGCAGCATGCCGCCAGCACGAGGAGACCGTGACGCCCGCCGCGAGGACGTATCGGAGGCGGTGTGGCGGACACTCGCCGACAAGGGGTTCGGCGGACTGACCCTGCGCGCCGTGGCCGCCACGATGGGCGTCTCGACCGGGATGCTCATGCACTACTTCCCGACCAAGCGCGCGCTGGTCGTCCACGCCCTGGACGTGCTGGAGCGGCGGACCGCGGACCGTCCCCGGCGCGACCGCCCCGCCGAGGGCCTGGCGGCCCTGCGCGCGACGCTGCTGGACATCCTCCCGCTGACCCCCGACGACACCGTCCGCAACCGCGTCTGGGTCAGCTCCTGGGACCTCGCGCTCGCCGACGGGGAACTGGGCGCGGACCAGGCCGGCCGCTACGCACGTATGCGTTCCGCGATCCGCCCGCACTTGGAGGCCGCCCGGCGCCTGGGCGAACTGCCCGGGAGCGCGGACACGGACCAACTCGCCGCCACCGCCGTCGCGTTCACGCACGGTCTCGTCGTCCAGGCCCTCTTCGACCCCGAACGGTTCTCCGTGACCGTACAGACGTCGATGGTCGACGGTTTCCTCCGGTCCCTCGCGGCCGACGGCCCTCCCGCCGAGGACGGCGCGCGTACGCGGGACGCCGCGGCGCGTACGCCGGACGCCGCGGCGCGTACGCCGGACGCCGCGGCGCGTACGCCGGACGCCGCGGAATGAACCGCCCCGGCACGGACGTTGCGCTGAGCGGTACACGCCCCGGTCCACGGACGGGCCGGCGGCCGGATCTGGAGGCATGACCGTGCACGGTGAGTACAAGGTCCCCGGCGGCAAGCTCGTCGTGGTCGATCTCGACACGGAGGACGGACTGCTGCGCCATGTCCGGGTCGCCGGGGACTTCTTCCTGGAGCCCGACGACGCGATCGAGTCGATCGACCGCACGCTGGAGGGCGCCCCGGCCGACACCGACGCCGCCGGGCTCGCCGCCCGTATCGAGGCGGCGCTGCCGCCCGGCACCGTGATGTACGGGCTCAGCACCGAGGGCGTCGCCATCGCCGTACGCCGCGCGCTGGCGCGCGCCACCGACTGGACGGACTACGACTGGCAGCTGATCCACTCGGCGCCGGAGTCCCCCGCCCTCCATATGGCACTCGACGAGGTCATCACCACCGAGGTCGCCGCCGGACTGCGCCCGCCCACCCTGCGGGTCTGGGAGTGGGCGGCGCCCGCCGTGGTGATCGGCAGCTTCCAGTCACTGCGCAACGAGGTCGACGCCGAGGGCGCGGAACGTCACGGCATCACCGTGGTCCGCCGCATCTCCGGCGGCGGCGCGATGTTCATCGAACCGGGCAACACCATCACGTACTCCCTCTCCGTTCCCGACTCCCTCGTCAAGGGCCTTACCTTCGCCGACAGTTACGCGTATCTGGACGACTGGGTGCTCGGCGCGCTCGGCGACATGGGCATCACCGCCTGGTACCAGCCCCTCAACGACATCGCCACCGACGCCGGCAAGATCGCGGGCGCCGCGCAGAAGCGGATCGTGAGCGGTACGGGCGCGGTGCTGCACCACGTGACCATGGCGTACGACATCGACGCCGACAAGATGCTCGACGTGCTCCGCATCGGCCGCGAGAAGCTCTCCGACAAGGGCACCCGAAGCGCGAAGAAGCGCGTCGATCCGCTGCGCCGGCAGACCGGACTGCCGCGCGAGACCGTCATCGAGCGGATGATCGACTCCTTCCGCGGCCGGTACGGACTGACCACGGGCAAGGTCAGCGACGAGGAGATGGCGCGCGCCCGGGAGCTGGCCGCGACGAAGTTCTCCACCCCGGAATGGACGGCCCGCGTGCCGTAGAAGGGTCCGGACGGGCCGCCGCGGTGCGCATCGCCAGGGCGGCGCCCACGCGGTAGCCGATCACGGCGGCCCATCCGGACCAGGTGGCCGCCGTCGCCGGATTCCACCCCGGCTTCCTGGTCACCGACGCGCCGGACAGCCCGCACCGCCTCGTCTCCGCACTCACCGCCCAGGTCCACCTCGGCCTCGCCGAGAACGACATGTCGCCCGAGACGATCAGCGAGCTCAACCAGGCCCTGGACGCCGCGGGGGTCGGCTACACCACCGAGATCTACCCCGGCACCGTCCACGGCTACACCATGTCCGACACCGACGCCTTCGACGCCGCCGCACTGCGGCGCCATTGGGACCGCCTGCTCCCCCTCCTCGACCGCACCCTGGCCACGCCCTAGCCGGAGTCCTCAGACCCCCGCCCGCCCCGCCGAGCGCGGCAGCATCAGCGCCACGTACAACGCCAGCGATACCACCAGACCCACCGCCCACCCGTAGTCCGCGAGCGGCTTGAGGAAGGGGATCAGTCCGTCCTCGGGGAACGGGCCCTTCCCCGGGGCCGAGTGGGAGCCGCCCACGGCCAGGACGCCGCCGGCGACGAAGGCGAGGACCGCCCGTGGGTTCCAGCCGTTGCGGTACCAGTAACGGCCTCCCGGACGGTACAGATCGGCCAGGTCGAGGACGGTGCGGCGGATGATCCAGTAGTCCGCGATCAGGATGCCCGCGACCGTACCGAGCAGACCGCCCACCAGACCGAGCCAGGTGAAGATGTACAGCTCGGGGGTGGCGGTGAGCTTCCACGGCATGATGACGACCCCGACCACACCCGTGATCAGCGCGCCCGTACGGAAGTTGATGAGCTTCGGCGCGAGATTGGCGAGGTCGTAGGCGGGCGAGACGACATTGGCGGCGATGTTCACGGAGATCGTCGCGATCAGCACGGTCACCAGCGCGAAGAGCAGGCCGAAGACGTTGTCGGTCTTCGCGGCCAGCTCGACCGGGTCCCAGACGGCCGCCCCGTACACCGCCTGTGAGCCGGAGGTGACGAAGACCGAGAGCAGCGCGAAGAGGGTCATGGTCGTGGGCAGGCCGAGCGACTGGCCCCAGATCTGGGCGCGTTGGCCCGCGCCGAAGCGGGTGAAGTCGGGGATGTTCAGGGACAGCGTGGCCCAGAAGGCGATCATCCCCATCAGGGACGGGAAGAAGACCGGCCAGAAGTCGGCGCCCCAGCCCAGCTCGGACGGCTGGTCGAGCAGCGGTCCGAGGCCGCCCGCTTTGACGGTGATCCAGACCAGCAGCACCAGCGCGCCGACGATCACGAAGGGCGCCGCCCAGTTCTCGAAGCGCCGCAGGGTGTCCATCCCCCGGTAGATGATGGCGAGTTCGAGCGCCCAGAAGAGGACGAAGCAGAGCCAGAGGGTCCACGGCTGGCCGCCGATCGTCGACGCCTCCGCCCAGCCGCCGAAGATCTTGCCGAGCAGGACGAAGATGCCCTGGCCACCGATCCAGGTCTGGATCCCGAACCACGCGCAGGCGACGCCCGCCCTGATCAGCGCGGGCAGATTCGCGCCGCGCAGCCCGAACGAGGCGCGCGCGAGGACCGGGAAGGGGATGCCGTACTTCGGCCCCGCGTGCCCGGTGAGCAGCATCGGGAACAGCACGATCACATTGGCCAGCGCGATCGTGAAGACCGCCTGTTTCCAGTCCATGCCGAGCGTGACCAGCCCGGAGGCGAGCAGCCAGGACGGGATGTTGTGCGCCATCCCGACCCACAGGGCGGCGAAGTTGTACGTCGTCCAGCGACGGCGGGCCACCGGTACGGGCAGCAGATCCGCGTTGGCGAAGCGGCTGTCGTCGGGGACCACTCCGGGCGGGAGTTCGACGCGGCCCTGGGGATCGGTCCGCGCGGTGGCTATCGGTTCTCCGGAGCCGGGGTCCGGGCCGGCGGGCTGTGCGGTCGAGGTCATGGCGGTGGGACCCTTCGTTCGAGAGCGGGATTCGGGGACGTCGAACGAGGCCGTGCGGGCGGGGGTGGACCGGAGGAGCGCGGTCGCGCGGATCAGTCCCGGAGCGCGGGGATGATCTCGGCGCCGTACGCGTCGATCGTCGCTTCCTTCGCGTCATGCATGTCGTAGACGGCGAACTGGTCGACGCCCAGGTCGCGCAGCGCCCTCAGCTTCTCGATATGCGCCTCGGCCGGCCCCAGCAGACAGAACCGGTCCACGATCTCGTCGGGCACGAAGTCCGTGGACGGGTTCCCGGCCCGGCCGTGGTGGCTGTAGTCGTACCCCTCGCGCCGCTTGATGTAGTCGGTCAGCGCGTCGGGCACCAGCCCGGAGTGCTCTCCGTACCGGCTCACCAGATCGGCCACATGATTGCCGACCATGCCGCCGAACCACCGGCACTGCTCGCGCGCGTGCGCGATGTCGTCGCTCACGTACGCGGGCGCGGCGACGCAGATCGTGACGGAGTCCGGGTCGCGTCCGGCGTCGGACGCCGCCGTACGGACCGCCTTGACCATCCACTCGGTGAGGAACGGGTCGGCGAGCTGGAGGATGAAGCCGTCCGCCTTCTCCCCCGCCATGGCCAGCGCCTTGGGTCCGTACGCCGCCATCCACACCGGCAGCTTCCCGTCACGCACCCAGGGCAGCCGCAGCGGGCGGCCGTCGACCACGGCCTCGCGCCCCTCCCCGAGATCGCGGATGACGTCGATGGCCTCGCCGAGCCGGGCCAGTGTGTTGGGTTTGCGGCCCACGACCCGCATCGCGGAGTCGCCGCGCCCGATGCCGCACACGGTGCGGTTGCCGTACATCTCGTTGAGCGTGGCGAACGTGGAGGCGGTCACCTCCCAGGTCCTGGTGCCCGGATTGGTCACCATCGGGCCGACGGTCAGTGTGGTGGTGTGCTCCAGGATGCGGCTGTAGATGACGAACGGCTCCTGCCAGAGCACGGCCGAGTCAAAGGTCCAGCCGTACGTGAAGCCGTTGCGTTCCGCGCGCCGCATGAGGCCGACGACCGCCGACGCGGGCGGGTCGGTCTGGAGGACGAGTCCGAAGTCCATGGCCTGGTCACTCCTAGGTCTCAGGTGAGGTACTGGCAGAGGGAGCGGGGGGTGTACTGCCCGTGTCCCGCCCGTCCGGTGAACTGCCGTTTGTCGATGACGAGTTCACCGCGCGAGAGGACCGTCTCGACCTGTCCGGTGATCCGCTTGCCCTCGTACGCGGAGTAGTCCACGTCCATGTGATGGGTCTCGGCGGAGACGGTCTGCTCGGTGTGCGGGTCATAGATGACGACATCGGCGTCGGCGCCCGGCGCGATGGTGCCCTTGCGCGGATAGAGGCCGAACATCCTGGCCGGGGAGGCGCAGGCGATCTCGATCCAGCGGCGGCGGGTCAGCTTCCCCTCGACGACGGCCTGATGGAGCAGATCCATCCGGTTCTCCACCCCCGGCAGCCCGTTGGGGATCTTCGAGAAGTCGCCGCGGCCCATCTCCTTCTGGCCCACGAAACAGAACGGGCAGTGGTCGGTGGAGACCACCTGGAGATCGTTGGTACGCAGTCCGCGCCAGAGCGCGGCCTGGTGCTCCTTGGGCCGGAGCGGCGTGGAACAGACGTACTTGGAGCCCTCGAAGTCCGGCTCGGCGAGGTTGTCGGTGGACAGGAAGAGGTACTGCGGACAGGTCTCGCCGAAGACGGGCAGCCCCTTGTCGCGGGCGGCGGCGAGTTCGGCGACGGCTTCCTCCGCCGAGACGTGCACGACGTACAACGGCGCCTCGGCGACCCGCGCGAGCTGGATCGCCCGGTGGGTGGCCTCGGCCTCCAGCAGGACCTTCCGTACCTCGCCGTGGTAGCGCGGGTCGGTGCGTCCGGCGGCCAGGGCCTGTTCGACGAGGACGTCGATCGCGATGCCGTTCTCGGCGTGCATCATGATCAGCCCGCCGTTGTGCGCGGCGCGCTGCATGGCCCGCAGGATCTGGCCGTCGTCGCTGTAGAAGACACCGGGATAGGCCATGAAGAGCTTGAAGGAGGTGACGCCCTCCTGGACCAGGAGGTCCATCTCCTTCAGGGAACTCTCGTTGACGTCGGCCATGATCATGTGGAACGCGTAGTCGATGGCGCAGTTGCCGTCGGCCTTGGCGTACCAGGCGTCGAGTCCGGCGCGCAGTGCCTGTCCCGGCGACTGGATGGCGAAGTCCACGATGGTGGTCGTGCCGCCCCAGGCCGCCGCCCGGGTACCGCTCTCGAAGGTGTCGGCGGCGAAGGTGCCGCCGAACGGCATCTCCATGTGCGTATGGGCGTCGACCCCGCCCGGGATGACGTACTTGCCGGTGGCGTCGATCGTCCGGCCGGCGGTCCAGCCCTCGGCCACGTCGGACCCGTGCGCGGCGAGGGCGACGATCCGGCCTTCCTCGATCAGGACGTCGGCGTGGATCTCGTCGGCGGCGGTGATGACGAGTCCGCCGCGGATCAGGGTGCGGGTACTGCTGCTCATGCTGGTGGCGCTCCCTTTCGTACGGTCGGCCTGGTGCGGTCCGGGCCGGGCCGTCGAGGCCCGGCCGGCGAATCGGTCCGTCAGGGCCCGACTACGCCCCGCGCAGGGCCTGTTCGAGGATCGCGGCGCCCTCTTCCGCCTCGGCGACGGTCAGCGAGAGCGGTGGGGCGATCCGCAGCACGCTGGTGTTGTGGCCACCGCCCTTGCCGATCAGCAGACCGCCCTCGCGGGCCGCTTCGAGCACGGCCGACGCCGTCTCGGGGGCCGCCTGGCCGGTGCTGGGCTTGATCAGCTCGATGCCGATCATCAGCCCGCGTCCGCGTACCTCGCGTACGGAGTCGATCCCTGCCCCGATGGCCCGCAGCCGCTCGATGAGCAGTCCGCCGACGCGGCGGGCGTTGCCCTGGAGGTCGTGCTCCAGCAGATACGAGAGGTTGGCGAGTCCGGCCGCCATGGTGACGGGGCTGCCGCCGAAGGTCGAAATCGAGTTGGCGTCCAGGCAGTTCATGATGTCGGCGCGGGCGACGACACCGCCGATGGACATGCCGTTGCCGATGCCCTTGGCGAAGGTGAGGATGTCCGGCGAGCCGTTCTCACCGTGTGCCTGCCAGCCCCAGAAGTGCTCGCCGGTACGGCCCCAGCCGGTCTGCACCTCGTCGCTGATCCACAGGATGCCGTGCCGGCCGAGGACTTCGCGGAACGCGGCGTACAGCCCGTCCGGCGGGGCGGTGAACCCGCCGACGCCCTGCACCGGTTCGGCGATCAGCGCGGCGGGCGTGCGGGTGTGGCCGAGCAGATCCTCCAGATCGGCCACGCACGCCTCGATGAACCGCTCGTCGGTGAGCCCGGCGTACGGCCCCCGGTTGCGGACGCCGCCGTGCACGTACAGCGTCTGGAGCGGCGAGAGGCCGGTCGGCGACCAGCCGCGGTTGCCGGTGATGGACACGGTGGAGAAGGACCGGCCGTGGTAGCTGTTGCGCATCGCCAGGATCTGGTGGGAGCCGCGGTACGCGGTCGCCAGCATCAGCGCCGTGTCATTGGCCTCGGTGCCCGAGGTGGTGAAGAAGACCCGGGCGTCCGGGATGCCGGACAGGGCGGCGATCCGTTCGGCGAGTTCGACCATCGGACGGTTGAGATAGAGCGTGGAGGAGTGGATGATCCGCCCGGCCTGCTCGCTCACCGCCTTGGTGACCTCGGGGAGCGCGTGGGCGGTCATGGTGGTGAGGATGCCGCCGAAGAAGTCGAGATAGCGGTTGCCCGCCGCGTCCCAGACATGGCGGCCCTCGCCGTGGGTGATCTCGATGGGCTCGTCGTAGTAGAGCGCGAGCCAGTCGGGGAGCACGGCGCGGTGGCGGCCGTACAGATCGTTCGCGAGTGGACGGGTCACGGCCGCACCAGCCCCTCGTACGCGTCGGGGCGGCGGTCCCGGTAGAACGCCCACTGCTGGCGCACCTCGTCGATCAGGCCGAAGTCCAGGTCCCGTACGACCAGTTCCTCCGCCTTGTCGCTCGCGGGCTCGCCGACGAACTGGCCGCGCGGGTCGACGAAGTAGCTCGTCCCGTAGAAGTCGTTGTCGCCGTACTCCTCCTGGCCGACGCGGTTGATCGCGGCGACGAAGTACTCGTTGGCGACGGCGGCGGCCGGCTGCTCCAGCTGCCAGAGGTAGCTGGAGAGACCGCGGGAGGTGGCGGAGGGGTTGTAGACCAGCTGCGCGCCGTTCAGTCCCAGCTGGCGCCAGCCCTCGGGGAAGTGCCGGTCGTAGCAGATATAGACACCGACCTTGCCGACCGCCGTGTCGAAGACGGGCCAGCCGGCGTTTCCCGGCTTGAAGTAGTACTTCTCCCAGAACCCCTTGACCTGCGGGATGTGGTGCTTGCGGTACTTGCCGAGGTACGAGCCGTCGGCGTCGATGACCGCCGCGGTGTTGTAGTAGAACCCGGACTGCTCGACTTCGAAGACCGGGACGACGATCACCATGCCGGTCTCGCGGGCGAGCTCCCGCATCCTGGTGACGGTCGGGCCGTCGGGGACGGGTTCGGCCCACCGGTAGTGCTCAGGCTCCTGCACCTGGCAGAAGTAGGGCGCGTTGAAGACTTCCTGGAACCCGATGACCTTCGCGCCTTGCAGGGCAGCCTCGCGGGCGTGCTCCTCATGCTTGGCGATCATGGATTCGGTATCGCCCGTCCAGGTCGCCTGGACGAGTGCGGCGCGTACGACTCTGGCCACGAGCTGCTCCTTCGGCGGGTGCGTCGATGAGCTCTACGCACGTAGATTCGATGCGTAGGAGGAGAACGTAAGCCCCGTCTCACACTGGGGCAAGACCATCGCCGTTAACCCGCAGAGTCGATCAAGTTTCACACCCGAGCGGTCGACATTGGGCAAGATGCATCAAATCCATCACCTCCCGGGCGGTCCCGATCACGCCCGGGGACGGCCCCGATCGCCTCCGCGACCGGCCGCCGATCACCTCGGGAGCCGGTCAGGTGCTGACGATCCCGGCCACCCGCAGGGCGTGTACGAGATCGCGCTCACGGGCCACCGAGACCGCGCGGGCGGCGTCGATCAGCTGGGGAACCAGCCGGCGCGGGTCGGGCGCGGCGATGAGCACCGCGTCCTCGGGCGTACGGGCCTGGACGAAGGCGCTGAGCAGCGCGTGCGCTTCGTGTGCGCGGCCCGCTTCGCCGAGGGCGAGTACGGCGTCGCTGATCTCCCCGGCGGGACGGGAGACGCCCTGGCGCAGCAGCTGTCCGCAGTCGCCGTCCCGGCCCGCCGCGGCGAGCGCCCCGGCCGCCGCGGCGAGCCGCGCGGGCGGCAGGAAGGCCGCTTCCCACAGCAGCTCGGCCCAGTCGGCGCCGAGCCCGGCGCGGTGCAGTTCGGCGGCGAGCAGCGGGAACTGCTCGGGGGGCCTTCCGGCGGCTTCGCAGAGGACGACATGTGCCTCGCCGGTCCGGCCGTCGGCGCGCAGCCGGACGAGCGTGGCGACCGTCTCGGCGGCGGCCCGCAGATCCTCGGCGGAGTGCCGGGGCGCGGGCGGGGCGACGGGCGCGGCGGGCACGCCGCCGAAGCGGGCGCCGCGCGGGGAGGCGGGGGCGGACGGCGGCGGGGCGGGCAACGCGGGCGCGGACACCGGCTCGTCGAGGTCGTCGACTTCGAGCCCGGCGAAACGGGCGCCACGAGGCTTGCGCCGGGGCGCGGGCGCGCGTTTCTTCTTCCCTTCGGGCTTCCCGTCGGGCTTCTCTTCGGGCTCCGGCGCCCCCTGGGGGGCGGTGGAGGTGGGTTGAGCGGCGGATGCGGGGGCCTCGGGCGCCGGTTCGGAGCCGGGCCGGCCCCGGTCTGCCCAGTGCGGAAACTCCCTCTCCCCGGCATTATTTGACGCAGCGTCAGTAGACGCGGCGGCAGTCGGCGCGACGTCGGTCCGCCCGTCCGGTATCCCGCCGGACGGCTCGGCGCCGGGCCGGTCGAAGACCGAGGGCTCCTCCGCGCGGAACCAGCCTTCCGGGGCCGGCGGGCGCGCGGGCCTGGCGGCGCGGGCCGGGGGCTCCAACGACGCCAGCCGGGTGCGGAGTTCGACGCAGCGGGCGGAGGCGCGGGCATGGTCGTCGCGGATCCAGGCGAGGTCGTGGGAGAGCTGTTCGGCCCGGGGCGAACGCTCCGGGGTGGTACCGAGCAGCCGGATCAGCTCCTCGGCCCGGCCCGCCGCGTGCGCCTGTTCGCGCACCATCAGCCGCAGCCGGTCGGACAACGCCTCGGAACCGCCGGGGCGCCGGTCGTGCGCGGCGGCGGACGCGGCGTGGAGCAGGCCGGCCCGCTCGGTCTCGGCCGCCACCACCCGGTCGTCACGTCCGGCGGCGAAGTCCTGGAGCAGCGATTCCACCACGTCCCAGGGCGGCACCTCGGTGCCGTCGAAGCAGGCGCGCAGACCATCGGGGTCACGGTGGCGGAAGACTCCGTACCAGCCGCCCTCCGGATCGAGGAGGGACGTCAGATCCCTTAAATACCGCGCGAACGCCCCGATTTCCGCTGGAAGTTGATGCACCGCCATCGCCGGCCCCGTCCCTGCCCCGCCGTGCTCCGCCGAAGGGAGCCCTCCGGTCCGCTGGCATTCGACCTCAGCCGTGTTACAGGGCGGCTACGGACAGTTTTCCGGGACGGTTCGGTGACCTCACCGCGGCGCGGGGGCGGCCGGAGTCAGAAGGTGACGACGATCCCGGTGTGCGGCTGCTTGCCGCGCCGTGCGACCCTGGCCGGCCAGGAAACCAGCCAGAACTGCCAGGTGTACTTGCGGGCGAGCAGCTTACGGATCCGGTCCAGCGCCGCCGTCTCCTCGACCAGCCGCGCCGTGCCCTCGGCGCTCGGCGCGCCCTGGGCGATCCGCCCGCGCACATCACACGCCGTCACCACGACTGTGCCGTTGTTGCGGATCCGCTTCACTTTCCAGGCGTCGGACCTGGTCCAGACGACCAGTTCGCCGTCCGCCACCGCGTGCCAGACGGGGGTGGCGACCGCCGTACCGTCCTTGCGGTAGGTGGTGAGGCTGACATAGCGGCTGCGGCCGAGTGCGTCGAGGGTGGTCACGGGCGGGAGACTACGCGGTCCCCGCCGTCCTCGACAGCCCTGACCACCCGCGATCGCGGAAGAGACCGGACCGGGACCGGACCGGAATCAGACCGGCACCAGCACGCAGCTCGCGGCGATCTCGTCCATCGACAGCCCCAGCGCCCCGGCCAGCGCCGCCACGGTGAAGAAGGCGGGCGTCGGCGCCCGGCCGGTCTCGATCTTGCGCAGGGTCTCGGCGGAGAGTCCGGCGACGGCGGCGATCTCCACCATGCTGCGCGCGCCACGCGCCTCACGGAGCAGCCGGCCGAGCCGCTCGCCGCGTTCGCGCTCTTGAGGGGTGAGAGGGCTACGTACCATCTCGTCATTCTAATACCGCCGCACAAGGGTGCCCCGAGCCCTTCGCGACCGGTATAGTTATTGGAATGGTGGAGATCAAAACCGAGGCGTCCCTGGACGCCATGCGCGCCGCGGGCCGGGTTGTCGCGCAGGCACTGACCGCGGTACGGGACGCGGCGGCCGTGGGCAGCACGCTGCGCGCCCTCGACGAGACCGCGCGCGCCGTCCTGCGCGAGGCGGGGGCCGGTTCGCCCTTCCTCGACTATCACCCCGACTGGGCGCCCACCCCCTTCCCCGCCGTCATCTGCGCCTCCGTCAACGACGCGATCGTGCACGGCATCCCCGACGGCTACCGGCTGCACGACGGCGATCTCGTCAGCATCGACTGCGGCGCGGTGCTCGACGGCTGGGTCGGCGACGCGGCGATCAGTTTCACGGTCGGCCACGCGCGCCCGGACGACGTACGGCTGATAGAGACGGCCGACAGGGCACTGGAGGCCGGTATCGCGGCGGCCGTCGTCGGCAATCGCATCGGTGACATCGCCCATGCGATCGGCCGTGTCTGCCGCGGCGCGGGCTACGGCATCCCCGACGGCTTCGGCGGCCACGGGGTGGGCCGGACGATGCACGAGGACCCGGGTGTGCCCAACGAGGGGCGGCCGGGGCGCGGCATGCCGCTGCGGCACGGCATGGTGCTGGCGATAGAGCCGATGCTGATAGGCAGCGGCACCGACCGGCACTTCACGGACCACGACGGCTGGACGATCCGCACCCTGGACTCCAGCCGCGCGTCCCACGCGGAACACACCGTCGCGATCACCGACGACGGGCCGCGGATCCTCACGGCGCTCTGAGCACACGAGCGCGAGGCCCCCGAGCGCGCGGCACCCGAGCGCGGGGGCGGGCCGGGCCGGTCAAGCCGGGCGGGACCGGTCATCCCCGGCCCCGCCCGTCCCGCCCGTCTCCGCTCGGAAGGCGTTCCGCGAGCGCCCTCGGCCGTCCTACTTGCCGTCCGGGCGCACCACCATCGCCGAGCCGCCGCCCCTGCGGACCTTCTCCGCCGCGGCCAGCCAGCGGCCGTCCGGCAGGCGCTGCACACCGGTCGCCGCGCCGATCTCCGGGTTCTGGCTGAACACATGCCCCAGCGCTTCCAGTTGCTTGCGCACGGGGCTGTTCCAGAGGCCCGGCTCCAGTTCCGTGGCCGCCGTGTTGCGCTGGCTGGCCCGGGGCGCCGCGATCGCGTCGACCAGCGGCAGACCGCGGTCCAGCCGGCCGGTCAGCGTCTGGAGCACGGTGGTGATGATGGTCGCGCCGCCCGGCGAGCCGACCGCCAGCACCGGCCGGTCATGGGAGTCCAGCACGATCGTCGGGGAGATGGACGAGCGCGGGCGCTTGCCCGGTCCCGGCAGGTTCGGGTCGTGGACGGCCGGATTCGCCGGGGCGAAGGAGAAGTCCGTCAGCTCGTTGTTGAGCAGGAAGCCCCGACCGGGCACGGTGATCGCGCTGCCGCCCGTCGACTCGATGGTCAGCGTGTAGGCGACGACGTTGCCCCACTTGTCGGCCGCCGTGAGATGCGTGGTGTTCTCGCCCTCGAAGGTGGTCGGCGCCGCCGTCCCGCCGGGCGCGCACGGCGTGGGATCGCTCGGATCACCGGGCGCCAGCGGGCTCTTGAGGACCTCGTCGTCCTTGATCAGGCAGCCGCGCGCGTCCGCGAAGCGCTGGGACAGCAGCCCCTGGGTCGGTACCTTCTCGAAGGCCGGGTCACCGACCCAGCGGCCCCGGTCCGCGAAGGCGATCCGGCTCGCCTCGATGAACCGGTGCAGATACTGCGCCTGGCTCGCCTTCGAAAGGTCCGTTCGCTCAAGGATGTTGAGCGCTTCGCCGACGCTCGTACCGCCCGAGGACGACGGCGCCATGCCGTACACGTCGAGTCCGCGGTACGAGACCTTCGTCGGCGCCTGGCGCTTCGTGCGGTAGGCGGAGAGATCGCGCGCGGTGAGATCACCGGCGCGCGCGTTGCGGCCGGAGTCCGGGGCCACGGGGGGTTTGCGTACGGTACGGACGATGTCGCGGGCCAGCTCGCCCTCGTAGAGCGAGCGGGTGCCGGTGCGCCCCAACTCCTTGTACGTACGGGCCAGATCGGGGTTCTTGAAGGTGGAGCCGACGACCGGGAGCTGTCCGCCGGGCAGGAACAGTTCGGCGGTGGCCGGGAAGTCCGCGAACCGCTCCTGGTTCGACTGGGTCTGCGCGCGGAAGGTGTCGTCGACGACGAAGCCGTCCTTCGCCAGCCGTTCGGCGGGCTTGAGCAGGTGGGAGAGCGAGCGGCTCCCCCAGGCGTCGAGCGCGGTGTTCCAGGTGGCCGGCGTCCCGGGCGTACCGACGCTCAGCCCGCTGGTCACGGCGTCCGCGAACGGGAGCGGCTTGCCGTTCTCCAGGAAGAGCGAGGTGTTGGCCGACTTCGGGGCGGTCTCGCGGCCGTCGATGGTGTGCACCGTACGGGACTTGGCGTCGTAGTAGACGAAGTAGCCACCGCCCCCGATACCGGCGGAGTACGGCTCGGTGACGCCGAGCGCGGCGGCCGTGGCCACGGCCGCGTCGACCGCGTTGCCGCCGTTCCTGAGCACCTCGATACCGGCGGCCGAGGCATCGGCGTCGACGCTCGCGACCGCTCCCCCATACCCCGTCGCCACCGGTGTCTTGGCCGGCGGACGTGTCTGTGCGCTCGCACCCGTCGCACCCGTCGCGCCCTTCGTGCCCGTCCCCGCGACCGACGGGGGCGCGCAGGCGCCCACCGAGAGCAGGGTCGCGGCAACGGCCGCCATCGACACATTCCGCACAGCGGTGCGACGCATCCGTACCTCCAGTCGAGAACCGTTCGCGCAGCGTAGCGCCGACGCCCCCGCCCCGTCAGGACCGTCTCGAACTGTGTTCGCCTCGTCCCGCTACGATGCGCGCCCATGACTGACGACATACGCACCATCGTGCTCGGCGTAGTCGCCGCCGGTATCTGCGCTTCCCTGGGCTGGCTCGCCCGTACCCATCTCTGGCGCCGCAGGCTCCGCCGCAAGCAGGCGTTCTTCGGCCTGCCGGGAAACTCCGAATGTCTGCTGGTCGTCAGTCGTGAGGCGGGCGGCGACGGCGCGGTCCACCGCTACGACGTCTCCGCGCTGCTGGAGCTGGCCGCGCTGATCAAGGACTGCGGCGCGCACGCCGAGATCGTCCAGCACGACACCGCGCGCCAGGGCTTCGGGGAGCGTACGGAATTCTGCCTGGGCGGTCCGTACGCGAATCGTCGGATGGCGGCCCATCTCGGTTCGCTGCTGCCCGGTGTGAAAGTCGACACGAGTACGGAACCCGGGCCGGACCGGGGCTCGTTCCAGATCGGCTCCGAGCGCTACCGCGCGGAGGGGGGCGTCACCGAGTACGTCCTGCTGGCGCGGCTCACCGTCGGGGAGGGGGCACGGCCCGTCTTCCTCTTCTGCGGCCAGCGGGCCATCACCAACCAGGCGGCCACCCGCTATCTGTTCCGTCACCACGAGAGGCTGGCGCGCAAGCACGGCCGCGACTCGTTCTGTCTGCTGCTGAAGGTGGTCAACTCGCTGGCGTACGGCCCCGATGTGGTGGAGCTGGTCGCGGATGTGACCCGGGCGGCCCACGAGCCGGTCCCCGCCGGTGCGTGAGCGACAGCGCGGAGGCGCCCGGCGCCGGGGCGAACGGCGCCGGGGCGAACGGCGCTTCCCAAGTGGCCCGCCCGCCGGGTGCGCTCCCCGTGGAGCACAACCCGACCGGCGCACAGCTGACCTTCTTCCCGTCCGTACGAGATCCGCACGAGAAGTGATCTCCGGCTGCCGCCGGACGGGCCACTGCCCCTGAGCTACTGCCCGCCCGGCAGCAGCGTCCCTGGGGAGGCCGGGTCGACGCCCACAGCCTCTGTTCTCGGGTTGCGCCGCTGCCGCCCGGCCAGCCAGTGGGCGAACCAGGAGAGCAGCATGCACATCCCGATGTAGATCGGTGAAATCACCATCACCACAGGGATGAACGGCAAATCGTAGTCGAGATTCGAGGCGATGAGCTTTCCGGCATGGAGGAACTCCTCATAGGTGATCAGATAGCCGAGTGATGTGTCCTTGAGAGCGACCACCAGCTGGCTGATGATCGTGGGCAGCATGGCGCGGACCGCCTGCGGCACCAGCACGTACGTCATGACCTGCGTTTTGCGCATGCCGAGGGCGTACGCCGCCTCCCGCTGACCGCGCTCCACCGAGTTGACTCCGGTACGGAACACCTCGGCGAGCACGGAGCCGTTGTAGAGCGTCAGTCCCGCCACCAGCGCGGGCAGTGCCTGCACCTTCAGCGCCACGAAGATGAAGAAGATCATCACCAGTACGGGCATGGCGCGGAAGAACTCGACCAGCGAGGTGGCCAGCCAGCGCACCGGCCGGTGCTCGGAGAGCCGGCCGCAGGCGAGGACCGCGCCGAGTACGAGCGAGAACACCGCCGCGAACGCGAAGGCCTTGAGGGTGTTGCCGAGGCCGCGCAGCAGCAGGTCCTGGATGCCCTGGTACTCGAAGGGTGTCCACTTGGTGGCGGTGAACTGGTCGGTGGCGAAGAGGAGATGGAGCAGCCAGCCGAAGAGCGCGGCGACCGCGGCCGTCGCCAGCACGCCGTACCAGCGGTGCCGCCGCTCCGTCCGGGGCCCGGGAAAGTCGTACAGCGCGGTCGAGTCGCTCCGGGACGTCTTCGTGGTCCGCGGGGGCCTGGGTGTCTTCGGGGCCGTCGAGGTCATCGGGCGACTCCCCAGTGCTTCTCCATGAAGTGGAACAGCGCGCTGATGGACAGGGTGATGATCAGATAGCCGACGGCGATCCAGACGAAGGTCCAGATGATGCTGTAGCCCATCTCGCTGAGGCTCTTGTACGTGCCGAGCAGTTCGGTGACGCTGAACGCCCCCGCGATCGCGGAGTTCTTGGCGAGGGCGATCAGGGTGGATCCGATGGGCGGGATGACCGCACGGAACGCCTGCGGCAGGACGACACCGCCCAGGGTCTGCCCGAAGGTCATCCCGAGGCTGCGGGCCGCCTCTCCCTGCCCCTTGGGCACGGTGTTGATGCCGGAGCGCAGCACCTCGCAGATGAACGCGGAGGTGTAGCAGCCGAGCGCCAGGACCGCGAAGAGCTGGAAGGGGAGGACGAGACCGAAGCGCGGCAGTCCGAGGACGACCGCGAAGAAGAGCAGCGTCAGCGGGGTGTTGCGCAGGACGGTGACCCATACGGTGCCGAGCGCCCGCAGGGCGCGGACCGGCGCGACCCGGAACGAGGCCATCACGAACCCGAGGGCCAGCGCGAGCAGTGAGGCGTAGACCGTCAGCTCGACCGTACCGAGGAAGCCCCTGCCGTAGAGCGAGAGGTTGTCGGTGAGTACGTCCATGGCTCCTGCCTCAGCTCGCCGGGTAGCGGTCGATCGGCGGGGGCGGGGTGGCCCGGCGCCCGGAGAGGCCGAGGGTCGCGTCGTACGCCTTCTGCCAGTTGCCGTTCCTCTCGTTGACCGCGAGGGCGTCGTCGAGCGCGAGACGCAGCGCGTTGTCGGCGCGCGGTACGCCGATGCCGTAGGGCTCCTTCGAGAAGGGCTTGCCGACCACCTTGAGCTCGTCGGGCACCTTGGCCGCGTAGCCCTGGAGGATCGTGTCGTCGGTGGTGACGGCGGCGACCTGGTACGTCAGCAGATTGTCCACACAGACGGAGTACGTGTCGTAGCCGACGAGTTGGATGCGCGGGTAGTCCTGCTGGATCCGCTGGTACGGGGTCGATCCCGAGGCCGAGCAGACGCGCTTGCCGTCGAGGTCCCGCGGCCCGTGGATGCCGTTCTCGTCGGTCCTCACCAGCAGGGACTGGCCGGCCATGTAGTACGGGCCGGCGAATCCGACGAGCTTCTTGCGGTTCTCGTTGATGGTGTACGTGCCGACGTAGTAGTCGATCTGCCCGTTCTGGAGGGCGGTTTCCCGGTTCGCGGAGGCGATCGTACGGAAGCGGATGGTCTTCGGATCGAAACCGAGGGACGCCGACATCATCTTGGCGATCTCGATGTCGAAGCCCGAGTAGACGCCGGTGGCCGGGTCCTTCTCCCCCATGTAGGGCTGGTCCTCCTTGGCGCCGACGATCAGATGGCCGCGCCGCTTCGCCTTGGTCCAGGTCGGTGAGCCGGGCAGCCGGAAGGCGGTGTCCACCCGGTAGTGGGGCAGCGCGTCGGCCCGCGGGCCCTTCACGGGCGGGCTGCCCGGCTTTCCGCAGCCGGCGGCGAGCGCCGCCAGCAGGGCGAGCAGGAGCGGCAGGAGCGGTGCCGTGAGCGTTCTCCCGCGCGGTGCCCGACCGGAGATCATGGACCGCACCCCCTCAGTGCTTGAGGATCTTGGAGAGGAAGTCCTTCGCCCGGTCGCTCCTCGGAGCGGTGAAGAAGTCCTCCGGGGTGCGGTCCTCGACGATGCGGCCGTCGGACATGAAGACCACGCGGTTGGCGGCGGAGCGCGCGAAGCCCATCTCATGGGTGACGACGACCATCGTCATGCCCTCACGGGCGAGCTGCCGCATGACTTCGAGCACCTCGTTGATCATCTCCGGGTCGAGCGCCGAGGTGGGTTCGTCGAAGAGCAGGACCTTGGGGTCCATGGCGAGCGCGCGGGCGATGGCGACGCGCTGCTGCTGGCCGCCGGAGAGCTGCGCGGGCAGCTTGTCGGCCTGCGGGAGAAGTCCCACCCGGTCGAGCAGCTCCCGGGAACGCCGGTCGGCGTCCTCCTTCTTGCGCTTGCGGACCTTGATCTGCGCGAGCGAGACATTGTCCAGCACGGTCCGGTGCGCGAAGAGGTTGAACGACTGGAAGACCATGCCCACTTCCGCGCGGAGCCGCGCGAGCCCGCGGCCCTCGGCCGGCAGGGGCGTTCCCTCGATGGTGATCAGGCCCGACTCGATCGTCTCCAGCCGGTTCATCGTCCGGCAGAGTGTGGACTTCCCGGAGCCGGAGGGGCCGATGACCACGACCACTTCCCCGCGGGCGACCGTCAGATCGATGTCCTGGAGCACATGCAACGGCCCGTAGTACTTGTTGACGCCCCGCAGTTCGATCAATGAATCGACGGCCATGCGCTGCCCCACCCACTCCCGGCTGTGTCGAAGTCAGCGCAAACTATCCAGCCGGACAAGGGACTTCGCGCTCGACACGCACACATGGGACATAAGCCGTATTTACTGCAAAAGAGGCCGGACTCAGGCCTCGGCGGCCTCCGCGTAGACCTGGGACAGCTCGGGCGCCCCGGTCGCCGCCCACTCCAGACCGGACTCGACGACCTGGATCTCACGCCCGGAGACGAGCCGCACCACGGGGTGCCCGCCGGGCCAGATGTGCCAGACGGCGCCGGGCACCGTACGGACGATCACCGTGCCGAGATACAGCCCCGCGTCGTTGCCCAGCCAGGGCAGTTCCTCGGGGTCGTCGCGCCAGCGCGGCGGCAGCTGGTCGAGCGCCTCCAACGAGGCCGGGGAGTCGTCCAGTTCGAGGCCGTTCTGCCCGGCGCGGGCGCGCAGCAGCTCGCACTCGGAGAGCAACTCGGCCACGCCCTCCGGGTCACCGTCGACGACGGAGGCGAGCGAGGCCCCGTCCTCGCCGCCGTGCCGCTTGCGCCAGTTGTCCAAGAAAGGGATGTTCATACCACTCAGCCTGCCATTCGCCCCGCCGGGGCACCATAGGGCGCGCGCAACGGCCGGTGGGCCGCGAGCGAGTGAACCGAGCCTCTACAGAGGGACCTCGATATCGACGACCACCGGGGCGTGGTCGGACGCGCCCTTGCCCTTGCGCTCCTCACGGTCGACATAGCTGTCCTTGACCGCGCCCGCGAACGGCCCGTTGCCGTAGACCAGGTCGATACGCATGCCCTTGTTCTTCGGGAAGCCCAGCTCGCGGTAGTCCCAGTAGGTGTACGGACGGTCGTACTTGAGCGGACGGGGCACCACATCGGAGAGCCCCTCGCCGCGCAGCGCGGCGAGCGCCGCGCGCTCGGCGGGGGTGACATGCGTGGCCCCCTCGAAGCGGGACAGGTCCCACACGTCCTCGTCGGCCGGGGCCACGTTGAAGTCGCCGAGGACCGCGAACGGCCGGGCGCCCGCCGCGTCGTCGGCCACCGCCTCGCGCAGCGCCTCCAGCCAGCGCAGCTTGTACGCGTAGTGGTCATGGCCGACCTCGCGGCCATTGGGCACATAGACGGACCAGAGCCGGACCGGGCCGCAGGTCGCGGCGATCGCGCGCGGTTCCGTCACGCCTTCGTACTCCGGTCCGCCGGGAAGCCCCTTGACGATGTCCGTCAGACCGACCCGGGAGATCAGCGCCACTCCGTTCCACCTGCCGGTGGCGTTGACCGCCGACTCGTAGCCCAGCTCACGCAGCTGTTCCGCGGGGAACTGCTCTTCCGTGCACTTGGTCTCCTGGACGCACAGCACGTCCGTACCGGTGCTCTCCAGCCAGGCCAGCAGCCGGGGCAGCCGGGCGGTGATCGAATTGACGTTCCAGGTGGCGATGCGCATGCGGGACAGCCTATCGGCGGGGTCCGACAGTCACAGCTCGGCCGAGCGGCCCGGGGCGAGCCGGCAGTGCTCCGCGCCGCCCAGGTTGCCGATCTGGGTGTCGTAGATGGGCCGGGCCAGCTCGGTGAGCAGTGCGTCGTGGACGTCGAAGGAGCGCCGCGGTCCGACCTCGCGCACGTACTCGATCACCTCGGAGATCTTGTTCCAGGGCGCCTGTACGGGCAGCAGGAGCGTGTCGACCGGGTGGTCGGGAACGGTCAGCGCGTCGCCGGGGTGGAAGACCGAGCCGTCCACGAGATAGCCGACATTGGTGATCCGCGGGATGTCCGGGTGTATCACCGCGTGCAGCTCGCCGTGGACCCGGACGTCGAAACCGGCCGCGGAGAACGTGTCGCCGTGGCCGACCGTGTGGACACGGCCGGGGAAGGCGGCGGAGATCTGGTCGGCGACGCTGCGCAGCGTCCACAGCTCCGCCGCCGGGTTGGCCTCGAGGCCGGCCCGCAGATGCCCCTCGTGGAAGTGATCGGCGTGCTCATGGGTGACGAGGATGACGTCCGCGCCGTCCGTGGCGTCGTCCTCGGTGAATCCGCCGGGATCGATGACGAGCGTACGGCCGTCCTTCTCCAGCCGGACGCAGGCGTGTGCCTTCTTGGTGAGCTTCACCGCTGACCGCCTCCCTCGCTGTCGGTGCCGCGTGCCCTCTGTGCCGCGTACTGTCCCGCGTACGGATGCGCGCGTACTGCCATCCTGCTACGCATCGGGCGTGGTCTCCTCCTGGATCACGGTCCGTGCCACCCGGAACGCCGTGTTCGCCGCCGGTACGCCGCAGTACACGGCCGTCTGGATCAGCACTTCCTTGATCTCGGCGGGCGTGAGGCCGTTGCGCAGCGCGGCCCTCGTATGGAAGGCCAGCTCCTCCAGATGGCCGCCCGCGACCAGGGCCGTCAGGGTCACGGCGCTGCGGGTGCGGCGGTCCAGGCCCTCCCTGGTCCAGACCTCTCCCCAGGCATAGCGGGTGATCAGCTCCTGGAAGTCTCCGGTGAAGTCGTCGGCGGTGGCCATGGCGCGGTCCACATGGGCGTCGCCCAGGACCTGTCTGCGCACCCGCATGCCCGCCTCGTACGGGTCGGGCCGCCCGGAGGTCACGGCCTCGGGCTGCTCGGCGGGCGCGATCTCGGCGACCGGGCCGATCGTCGCCGAGAGCGTGGGCGCGGGGCCGCGGTCGGGCAGCACGGTGAGGCCGGTGGAGGTGTCGGACGGGTTGTACCAGGCGGTGGAGAAGTGGTGGACGAGCAGATCCGTGACGGCGGCGGGCTGCTCGACGGGCGCCAGATGGGACGCTCCGGGCACCAGCGCGAGCCGGGCGTCCGGTATCCCCGCGACCAGCGTGCGCGCCTCGGCGGGCCCGGTGACATGGTCCTCGGCGCCGACCAGGACGAGGGTCGGGACGGCGATACGGCCCAGCTCCGCCCGGATGTCGAAGGCGGCCAGCGCCTCGCAGGAGGCGATGTAGCAGCCGGGGTCGGTCGTACGGACCATCTGGACGGCCCATTCGACGATGGCCGGCTGGGCGGCGGCGAAGCCGGGGGTGAACCAGCGCTCGGGCGCGCTGCGGGCCATCGGGTCCAGCCCGTTGGCGCGGACGATCACCCCGCGCTGCCGGAACTCGTCGGCCGTGCCGAACCGGGGCGAGGCGGCCACCAGCGCGAGCGAGGCGATCCGGTCGGGACGGCGCAGAGCCAGCTCGGCGCCGATGGCACCGGCGATGGAGCAGCCCACGTAGCCGAACCGCTGCACCCCGATCTCGTCGAGCGTGGCCAGCAGCCGTTCCGCCAGCTCGGGAACGCTGGTCGCGGCGTGCGCGGGGGCGCCGCCGTGGCCGGGCAGGTCGAAGCGCAGCACCCGCCATTGACGGGCCAGCTCGGGCACCTGACGATCCCACATGTGCCACGTCGTCCCCAGGGAGGGGCCCAGGATCAGGATGGGGGCGTCTTCCGGCCCGTCCATGCGGTATTGCAGGGTCTTAGTCATCGTCTCGCTCACCCGCCCACGCTCCCATATCCCGCGATTCCTCACGGGAGAGGGTCGGGGTCGGCACGGGAAAGGGCCGGGGTCCGCACGGGAAAAGGCCGGGGCGGTGGCCGGACCTGCCCACGGATCCGCCGACGGATGAAGATCCTCGGCGGCCGGCTTCACCTGTCGGCGCCTCGGAAGTGTCCCGTCCAGGATCAGCCGGAGCGTTCCTCCCCGTCCTCGTCGCTCGTGCGGGGTGGCGTCGTACCGGCCCGGCGTGCCGGGCCGGTCTCGCTCACCGGAGGGCGTCGCTCACCGGAGGGCGTCGAGCAGCCGGTTCGCGGCCACCGTCGCTCCGTCGGTGCGGATCCTGGTGCCCAGAGCCTTGGCCCGCGCCCGGGTCCCGGGCGCCAGGGCCGTCTTGAACGCGATGCCGAGGGACTCGACGGTCGGAGCCGGACCGTCGGGTGCCGCGCCGATTTCCAGGTCCGCCACCCGGCCGGCCCAGTACGGGTTGTCCGCCAGCCGGAGAGCCACCACCACTTGCGGCACGCCCGCACGGGCGGCCGTCAGCGTCGTACCCGCGCCGCCGTGGTGCACCACGGCGGCCACCCTGCCGAACAGACGCTGTTGGTTGATCTCGCCGATGGCGAAGCAGTCGTCCCGGTCGTCGACCGGGTCCAGGTCCGCCCAGCCGCGGGAGACGAGTGCGCGGTGGCCTTGTGCGCGGATCGCCTCGATGGCCCCGCGGACGATGTCCGGCGACGGGCGCATGCTGCCGAAGCCCACGTAGACCGGCGGCGCGCCCGCGTCCAGGAACGTCACCAGGTCCGCCGGGAGCGGGCGTTCGTCCGCCAGGGTCCACGCACCGGTCTGTATCACGTCGAGTCCGGGGGTCGCCCGCCACGGCCCCAGGACCGGGTCCGCCGCCAGCCACGGCCGGCCGGTGAAGACGTGGTCGCGGACGTTGTCGACCGGTGGCAGACCGATCGACGCCCGGTGGCCGTTGAGCGCCTCACCGAATTGCGCGTTCACGTGGTGGGCGTCCCGCTCCCACAGCGTCCGGTTGTCACTCACCTCCGGCTCCGGCCAGCCCGCCCGCGGGGGCGGCGCATGGTGCGGCGACGGCAGGTTGACCGCCGAATAGCTCGCGTGCACGTAGCGGATGCCCGCCGCCTCGGCCACGGACCGGGCGGCGATCTGCGCCAGGCCGGCCACCACCATCGCGTCGCATCCGTCGGCCGCCGCGGGGAGGATGTCGAATTGCGCGTCGACCAACTCGTCCCGGTACCGGGACAGTTCCGCCGCCGACGGCAGACTCGTCCCGCGCATCAACGCCCGTACCGGTGGCCCGACCGGCACCAGTTGCACTCCGATGCCCGCCAGCCGCTCCGCGAACTCCTCGTCCGGCGGGGCGCACATCCGCACCTCCACGCCGAGCGCCCGTAGCCGTACCGCGAGTGCCACCAGTGGTTCGACGTCGCCACGCGTCCCGTATGTGGACAACAGCACCCGCATTCCGCGCCCTCTTTCGCTCTGTCTTCCCCTACCGTCCCGGCCTGTGCCGCCTAGGGCGTGTGCGGCAGCAGTGTACGTCGCGTGGTACTGAACGCGGCGGCGGGCGAGTGGGTCAACTCGGCTGTCCCGACGCAGACTTCCGGCTCCGTGGGCAGCGGAGAGCCTCCGCCGGGACCCCCTCGCCGACGATCTCGTCGATCATCAGCGCTCCCTCTCGCGTGGAGCCGTCCCCGGTGACTACGGTGAGCGCCGGCGTGCCTTTCAGGCCGACGACGGCGTCGGCCCCGGGCCGCCCGTATCCGCCGAGGCGCGCAAGGTTCCCGATCGTCACCACAACCTGAGAGCCACTCCATGCAGAGTTCGTCCGTGCCCGGCCCCGATGTTTCGGTCATCCTGCCCTGCGCCGGATTCGGAACGCGCTTCGGGGCGCCCTACTCGAAGGAGCTGCACTGTCTGGCTCCCGGGGTCACTGTGCTGGACCGCAGCCTGGAGGCCGTCGTCGAACTGGCCAAGAGCGGACTCCACGTGCGTCTGGTCGTCGTATTCGGGACGCACAAGCTGGACACGGTGCGTTATCTCGCGCGGTACGCCGAGACCTTTCAGATGGTCTTCGTCTACCAGGACGAGTCGTTCGAACCGGGGCTCGACGGGGCGATCCGGTCCGCCCTGCCGATGACGCACGGGCCGGTGGCCCTCGTCCTGCCCGACATCGTTATCACCGGCGCGGGCAGTACCGGCAGTCTTCTCGCCGCATTGCGGCAGACAGAGGTGGCGGGTTGGAGCGTCATAGCCGCCGAAGAGCGAGATCCCGACACACTGCGGCAGATGGGCGCGCTGGCCGTGGTCGAGGGGGGCGGCGTCGCGACAGTGGAGGCGGCCACCGACAAACCGGCGGACCCTTCGGGCTTCAACGCGTTCTGGGGCATGGTGGCGGTCACCGCGGAGGAGGCACACCGGTTGCCCGACGTGGTGAGCGAAGGCGCGGACAGCCCGCTGGCCGGTGCGGTCGCTCTCATGGTGGAGCGCATCGTCAACTACAACACCGCCGCGGGCTGACGCCCCGGGCGCGGACGCCGACGAAGCTCGTGCGTGGTCTTCCTCGGAACGGCGGGCGGGTTCAGAGGTGGTCGTCGTGCGTGGCCGGCCGGCGCGGAGGAGCTGCCGCGCCCGTGGTGGACCGGCGACGCCACCGCCACAGCAGCGCGGCGGCGAACGGGATGAGGAGCAGCACCACCAACAGCGCCTGCGGCGTTGCCAGGTCCCGTACGGACCAGCCCGACCCGTCGCCGGACGGGCCCGGTCCCGCCGCCTGGCGCGGGGTCGGGGCGCCGAGCCACAGTGCGGACGTGTCCCCGCCGGCCGGCCGCGTCAATGAGGTGTCGACGTCCTTGAACAGGTCCCCGTACCGTGCGTCGACCGACCGGTCCGAGAGCTGCCGGAGCGGAACGGAGGTGAGGTCGACACCGCCGTAGAAGTAGCTGTACGTATAGAGGTAGTTCCCTTTTCGCACCTTGCGCGTGAAGTCGTAGTCGCCCTTGGTGTACGAGCGGACATACTGGTCGAACGTGTCGGTGGGCTTCCAGTCGGCCTTCGTCGTCCACGCGGCGATGTCGCCCCGGTCGATGAGGTCGCCGTAGGTGGTGTCCTGGGACCTGCTCAGTTCGCGGTACCACTCGGCCGCGACGCGCGCGAGGTGGACGCGGCGCAGATCGGCGTACTGCGCACCGGAGTTGACCTGTTTCGTCAGCTCCGGGAGAACCAGGCCGCGGAAGAGAGCCTCGTTGCGGGCGACCGTCGCGTCGTCCTGCTCCGGGCAGTTGCCCAACGGGCCCTCGTCGGCGGGGAGGGCGACGTACTCGGACTCCATCTTGACCTTGAGCGGCGCCTTCAGGATGTACAGCTTGTCGCCGTCACGGTGGACGTCCGCGGTCCCGGGCACGATCCACACCCGTGTGGGCATGCACTCGCCCGTCAGCCGGTCCAGGTACTCCTTGCCCAAGGCCGTGTCCGGATGGATGATCCGGCCCACATCCTTCTTCAGCCGGAGGTCCGCCTGGAGCATGACCCGGCCCACGTCCGTACGGCCCATGTCGGCGTCGACGACACGGTCGGGCTCGGTGGGGTTGAGGTTCACCCAGTACGTCGAGGGGTCGAGCTCCAGCCAGACGAAGAACGCGTCGGAACTGAGCCGGGCCGCGTCCACACCGCCGGTCGGGGAGGTGCCGCCGGTGGTGGACGTGGGGGCCTCGAAGGAGTACTGGAGGCCGCTGCCGTCGCCCGGATCGGAGAGATAGCGCAACTGGAGGGAGGAGAAGTCGATGCCGCCGGGGGCTTGGGAGACTGGTTCCGACAGCGCCCTGACCAGGCCGCTGTCGGGTACGCCGCCCGCGCCGCCCGTCGTACCGTCGCCGCAGTCCGCCTGCACGGCGCCGGGCCGGTGGGCGAATGCCGCCTGGTGCACGAAGCCGCCGGACCGCGCGACGGACGCCGCCTGTTCCGCACCGGAGGCCGCCGGACCGCGACCGAGCCCCAGCGCACAACTGCCGCCGGTCTTGAAGACGTTCTTCGTCTGCTCGGCCCGTTGGGCCCGGCGCTTCTGGTTCGCCGCCTTGCGCTCCTGGAGTCGCTGCCGCTCCCGCGCGACCTCCTTCCCGAACTCCGCGTTGTTCTCCGTGGCGGGCTTCGCCGCCCGGATGCCCTGCGCCAGATTCTCGGTCGACCCCTTGCCGTCCTTGACGAGGTAGAAGACGTCCGCGTTCTTCGGAATCCGTGGAGCGCAGGTCCGGCAGGGTGAGCGATCGCTTCCCACGGCGAAGATCCTGTCGGGGTCCCCGACCCCGAGGTAGGGCAGCTCCCGCACGATCATGAGGATCTCGGAGTGGTTGGCCGCAACGTCACTGGACGCGTCGTTGGACTGCCGGACGATGGCGAACTTCTGGATCTGCGGGCGGCCGGCGAGGCGGAGCTGCTGGTAGAGCGCGGGATCGGTCTGCTTCAGCTCCGCGACGTCCATGACCTCGTAGCCCGCGGTGTCGACGCCGTCCAGGCCGGTGATGTCCACGAAACCGACGGCCATGTTCCGGAACGGCTTGTCGTCCAGGCGCCTCGCTTCCCGGGCGACGTAGAGCATCCGTCCGACGGGGTTGCCGAAGAAGTCGTCGACCTGTGTCATCGAACGGCCGGACGGTGTCGGCTCCTTGTCCGCGGCGACGGCCCGCACCGCCGCCGCGGGCTCGGCCGCGGCACCTCCCGGCAGCGACACGGGAGTCAGCGCCAGCAGGCAGGCGGCAGCCCAGGCGGACCACCTCGGCAGGGCACGTCGTCGCGGGCCTGGGCATACGACAGCGGGCGGCATCGGCTGCGGCTCCTTCCCGTTCCCCTACGGGTGTCCCGGACAGCGCCTGAGGCATGACGCGGGTCGCCTGGCATGACCGGCTCCCGAACAGGGTCCACCCGGGCATGAAGTCGTAAGGGAATACGCCGAATCGCTCACAAGCGGTTCCCATGTTCCTCACATGGAACGCCGGATGCTTTCGGCTTTCGACGAATGTGTTCGGACCGGTGCTCGGGCGTCCGCCTATCGGTCCGTACGGGTGTTCGTCATTCCCGCCGCCGTCACCGCGCTGCCGCCGAGGGCCGTCAGTGTCGCCTGGTAGGCCGCCTTCTTGTTGCCGTTGCGGTCGAACAACAGCGGGTTCTCCCCGCTGCGCCAGGAGTCGCTGTCGCGAATGCCCCATACGGTGATCCCGGTGCACCGCGAGACGTTCATACACGCCCGGACGGTGTTCGCGTACGCGGTCGTCGGCGCCTGGGCGATGTCGAGTTCGGTGATCTGTACGTCCACACCGAGTGCGGCGAAGTTCGACAGCGTCGTCTGGAAGGCGGCCGGCGGGCCGCCGGTGCCGAAGTGCGCCTGGAAGCCGACACAGTCGATGGGCACGCCGCGTGCCTTGAAGTCCCGCACCATGCGGTACACGCCCTGCGTCTTGGCGTCGCTCCAGTTCTCGATGTTGTAGTCGTTGTAGCAGAGCTTGGCTGCCGGATCGGCCGTCCGGGCGGTGCGGAAGGCTTCCTCGATGAAGCCGTCACCGAGCAGGTTCTGGAACACCGAGGGGCGGTGCCGGCCGCCGCTCCCGTCGGCGAACGCCTCGTTGACCACGTCCCAGGCCTGGACCTTGCCCCTGTAGTGGTTCATCACCGTACTGATGTGGGTGTTCATCACGCCGCGCAGTGTGTTCGCGTCCGTGAGGGAGCTGACCCAGGCGGGCAGCTGGGAGTGCCAGACCAGTGTGTGACCGCGCACGCGCTGGCCGCGCGCCGAGGCGCGGTCGACGATCTGGTCGGCGGGAACGAAGTTGAACGAGCCGCGGGACCGCTCGATGGTGTCCCACTTCATCTCGTTCTCGGGCGTGACCGAGTTGAACTCGCGGTCCAGGATCGTCACATACGTCCCGTCGCCCAGTTTGCCGGCCGCCACGGCGGTTCCGAAGTAGCGTCCGGACTGGGCCGCCTGGGCGCCCAGGGTGCTCGCCCGGATCATTTCGGGCTCCGCGGCGGGCGCGGGTACGGCGGCGACCCCGGTCGCCAGCAGCACGGAGGCGGTCAGCAGCCCTAACGCCGAGGCGCGGGACCTGTTGCGTCGCGTGGGGGGATTCATGGTTCTCCTCGTACGGTCGGAGACTGATACGGAAGCGAGAGCGGATGCGGATGCGGATGCGCTGTGCGTTGCGGAGGGGGCGGTACGAGCCATGGAATGTCGGTCGTTCGCTTTTCCTCGCGTGCGGATTCGAATCGTTTCGACAACGTGGCGCGAACCGCCCCCGGCTCTGGAGAACGAGACAGAGGGCCGCCCGTCCCGCGCGCTGGCGTGATGCACGCGGACCGCGTCGGGTCGGGTCGGTCATGGTGCGAGACGTGCGCGTTCGAAGTGTCGGACGCGTGCCGGGGCTTCGGGCAATCAGGATGATAGAAGTCCCAGCGAAGGCGTCAATACCCCTCGCTCCATGAGGACTTGGGTCTCGCGGCGGCCCCGGCCCGCCAGATGGGCCGACGGCTCTCAGAAGGCGATGCGGACCTTGAGGGCCGAGCGGTCGTCCATCGCGCGATAGCCGTCCGGGACGCCGTCCAGGTCCACCGTACGATCGAAGACCAGGCCCGGGTCGATCGCACCGGACAGCACATCCGGCAGCAGCTCGGGGATGTAGGCGCGGGCGGGGGCGACACCACCGGCCAGCGCCACATTCCGGTCGAACATCTGGGCGATGGACACGCCGGCGGAGCCGCCGTGCGGCACACCCACGTAGCCGACCGCGCCGCCGTCGCGGGCGAGCGAGATCGCGGTGCGCATCGACTCCTCGGTGCCGACGGCCTCCAGGACGGCGTGCGCGCCCCGGCCGCCGGTCAGCTCGTTGACGGCCTCGATCGCGGCGTCACCGCGCTCGGCGACCACGTCCGTGGCACCGAAGGCGCGGGCGATGTCCGTACGGGCCCGGTGGCGGCCGAGCGCGATGATCCGGTCGGCACCGAGCCGGCGGGCGGCGAGCACACCGCACAGGCCGACCGCGCCGTCGCCGACCACGGCGACCGTGACCCCCGGCCGGACCCTGGCGGCGACCGCGGCGTGGTGGCCGGTGCTCATCACGTCGGACAGCGCGAGCAGGCCGGGCAGCAGCTTCTCCTCGCCGGCCGCCTCCTTGGGCAGCTTGACCAGGGTGCCGTCGGCGAACGGCACGCGGACGGCCTCGCCCTGGCCGCCGTCCGAGCCGACCTCGCCCCAGATTCCGCCCTCGGGGCAGGAGGTGTGCAGGCCCTCCCGGCAGAAGTCGCAGCTGCCGTCCGACCAGACGAACGGCGCGATCACGAAATCACCGGGGGTGAATCCGTTCACCTCGGAGCCGGTCTCCTCGACGATCCCGAGGAACTCGTGGCCGATCCGCTGCCCGGCGACCCGGGACGCCACGCCCCGGTACGCCCACAGGTCACTGCCGCAGATACACGCGTTGACCACCCGCACCACGGCGTCGGTCGGCCGCCGGACCACCGGGTCGGGCACCTCCTCGATCCGGATGTCGTTGAGGCCATGGATCACGGTGGCACGCACGAAAACTCCTGGGCACTGCTCGGCACGGGTTGACGGAGACCAGAGTCGCCGCACAAGCGTTCCCATGTCCAGCTACATCTTCTACAGAATCTCTTTAAGATGAACTAATGCTCGATGTTCGACGACTCATTCTCCTCCGTGACCTGGACGTACACGGCACCGTGACCGCCGTGGCCGAACTCCACGGCGTCACTCCTTCCGCCGTCTCACAGCAGCTACGACTCCTGGAGGAGGAGACGCGCACCCGGCTCCTGGAACGCACGGGACGTTCCATCCGCCTCACAGCGGCCGGACGCCGGCTGACCGAGGACACCGAGAACGTGCTCACGGCTCTCGAACAAGCCCAGAACCGCCTGCACACCGGAACCGGGAGACCGGTCGGCCCCCTCCATTTCGCCTGCTTCCCCAGCGCCCTCACGCCCCTGGCCGCCCCACTCTGCGATGCCCTGGAGAGCGTCCACCGGGATCTGCGGCTGCACATCACCGAGGCCGAACCCGAAATCGCGGTCCGGCTCCTCCTCCAGCGTCACGTCGACATCGCGCTGGTCTACCGCTACACCAACCTCGCCACACCCCCGCACCCCGGCGTCGAAACCCACACCCTGCGAACCGATCCGCTGGTCGCGGTCCTGCGCGGCGATCATCCAGCGGTTCACCCAGAGGGATCCCCGGTCGAGCTGCGGGACCTCGCGAACACCCCGTGGATCACCGCCCCGCCGCAAACGGCGTGCGGGGATGCCGTCCTCCAGGCCTGCCGGTCAGCCGGTTTCACCCCGCAGGTACGACATACCTGCACCGACTTCGCCGCCATGATCGCCCTCGCCGCGAGCAGCGGCCATACGGTCCTCATCCCCCGCATGGCCACGGCCCACCTCCCGCCGGCACTGAGCGTACGACCGGTGACCGACACCACGCTCGCCCGCACGATCGAGACCGCCGTCCGCCACGGCACCGCCAACGAACCCGCGATCGCCGCATGCCTCACCGCACTGCACACCCTCACCCCCGACAGCCCGGCAGACACAACGAACACACCGGACACCCCCGAGGACAATCCCTCCAGGACAAGTGCCGGAGAACGAGGGCGGGTTCAAGCGGTCGGTACATGACCGCGGTTCGGGCGCTCGGCTCAGATCTCGGCCGGGCCGCCATAGCCGGCAGCCCGGTGACGGCGGCCGGCCGTTTCAGTGGCCGAAGTCGGGGCCGTCGCCCGGCGTCGGCTCCCCTCCCAGATCCGTGGGCCTGATGAGCGTCGGGCCGGACGTGCTGATGCCGGACGGGCCGCCGCGCAGGATCCGCACCGTGTCGTCGGCGCCGCTCTCGTTCCAGGTGCCGCCCGCCAGTTCGGCCGCGCCGTCGCCGTTCAGGTCCTGGATCGCCAGGGGCCCCATCGGGAGGCCCGTGCTCCGCGCGTTCGTGCCGGTCAGGCCCTCCGGTCCGCCGCGCATCACCAGGGTCACCGACTCGGTGCCCTGGGCGGTCTTGACCGGAGCGCTGAACGCGACGTCGGCGTAACCGTCCCCGTTCACATCACCTGTCGCCGGCGTGGAGCCGAAGCCGCAGTGGGAGGAGACCGGTCTGCCGGGCAGCCCCGCTGTCTTCTCGTTGATCGTCGTGGGCTTCAGGCTGGCGCTCTGCCCGCTCTTTCCGCCGTAGGCGACCATCAGCCGGCTGCCGCCCTCGGGCACGGCCACGTCGCCGATGCTCTCGCAGGTGAGGCTGACGATCACATCGGCGAAGCCGTCCTTGTTCACGTCGGACGTGAGGGTGACCGAGCCGTACATGTCCTTGCCGTGCGCGTCCTTGAGGCGCGGGCCCTTCTTCAGTACGCCGTCGGCCGCGCCGCGGTACACGACGGTGGCGCGGGGGACCGGCATCTCGTCCGCGTACACGTGCGACCAGGTGACCACCAGATCGTCCTTGCCGTCGCCGTCCACGTCGCCGACGCCGGTGGGCCGGGGCGTGTAGTACGACGACGTGCCGGGCGTGAGGTCGAGCGTCTTCGTACGGGCGGGCCTGCCCGCCCGGGTGAACGGGCCGAACCATACCGTCGCCTCGGAGCCCGTGTTTCCGGTCGTGACGAGGTCGGCTCGGCCGTCGCCGTCGAAGTCGCCGGCGACCGGCGTGGCGCCGGTCAGCCCGACCGCTCCGGAGAGCTTCTTCTTGCCGCCCCAGACCACGAAGACCGTGTGGGTGCCGGCCTGCGTGATGAGGTCGCCGCGGCCGTCGCCGTCGAGGTCGGCCGAGATGGCGTGGCTGCCGAACCGGCCACCGGTGCCCGCCTTGCCGAGGCCGAGGCTGTCCTGGGTGATCACCTGGTGGCGCCGGATGTCGGGGCCCGCCGTCGAGCCGGGCACCACGGCCACGTAGCCGGCGGCGTATTTTCCGTCGACCGTGGCCGAGGTGTCGGTGATGACGAGATCCTCGTTCCCGTCGCCGTCGAAGTCGGCGCGGGCCCCGTCGGTGTCGGGGTCGGCCGCGGGCCGCTTCGTGGCCGTGGCGGTCTGCGTGACGCCCGGAGGGACGGTGGAGTCGGGTACGACGTCGGGCGCCCCGCAGGCGGCTACCGCGATCAGGGCCAGGGGGGCGACACGTCGTTTCCTCATACGGGGTTGGACCGGGGCCGCCCCCGAATGGTTGTGGGGACCGCCGGACGGACCGTACGGCGGTGCCCACGACGATCGCGGTCGTCCGAAGTCGGCTTGTTCTCCCGCACAGGCGCCTCACCGCCCACTGTTCGCCGTCGTGTGCGCCTGGTTGGCTGAGGCGGGCCGGACGGGCGCCCAGCACGCTCGGACCACCGGCGTTCCATGAATCACCTTGTGCCCGACCACGGGATTCCATCGACTTGAGGAAGAGGTCCTTCATGCACGTGACACGCCGTCTCTCCGCCCTGGCCGCGACCGTCGCCGCGCTCACCCTGGCTCTCGTATCGCCGGCCGCCGCCTCCCCGGCCCCTGCCCCGGCTGCGTCGGCCACGGCCGCGGTGGGGCCGGTGCAGCTCTCCATCGGCGGTCTGGGGAGCGGCCCGTACAACGTCGCCGTGCAGTCGGCCGTCGCCACCGCCGCGGACAGCGCGGTGGCCAGAGGCTTCGACCCCGCCCGGTGCAACCTGGTCAAGGGCCCGACGATCGTCAACCAACTCCCCAACGGATATGTGCAGGTCGCCGTCGAATACCTCTGCGCGGGAGAACCGTACGCCCCGGGTCCGACGTTCATGCTGAACCGCTATCACAAGAGCTCCGACACGCAGAGCAACAGCTGGTACCACCCCGCCGGATACCAGTTGCAGGGGCCGCTGGGCTCGCTCTACACGTACGCGGCTCCCGGCACCACTCCGCTGTACCTCTGCCAGGTCAGGGGTGACCACTTCACCAGCACGGACGTCAACTGCGAGGGCCAGCAGTACGTGACCCGACTCGGCTGGCTCCACACCAGTCCCCCGGCGGGCGTGGCCACCGTTCAGTTGCTCCGCTGCCTGCGGAACGAGAACCGGCAGATCTTCGACTCCATCCAGCCCAACTGCGAGGGGCAGATCCACGGAGGCGTACTCGGCTACACCCTCGCCTGACACCCTGGTCGGGCAAGGGCCGGGGCACCGCTCCGCGCAGTGTCGTTTCGGCGATGAAATCGCTGGCCCATACGGGTGAGCTGGTGGCCGAGGGGCTGTCGCGGGCGTACGCGGACTGCCTAAAACCGGGGGTGTGATCAAGAAACTCGTGTGGCGCGGCCTTCCCGCGCTCGCCCTCGCGGCCCTGCCCATCCTGGCCGCCGTTCCCGCCGCCGACGCCGCGGGCAGTGACCGTACCGTCCAGAACACGCAACCCCGAGAGGCGCAGCGGGTCGATTCCCGTTTCTACGCGCCCGCCACCCTCGGCAAGAACCAGGCATGGACCTCCGGCAACGGCCGCGCCATCCTGCGCGTCCAGAGCGACGGCAATGTCGTCCTGTACAAGGACAACCGGGCCGCCTGGCAGGCCCCGAACGTCTACCCCAACGCCGACCGCCTCGTCATGCAGGAAGACGGCAACCTCGTCGTCTACAACAGGGCCGGCCGGGCCCTCTGGGCCGCCGGAACCTGGCAGAAGGGGCGCTACCTCGCCGTCCAGGACGACGGCAACGTCGTCGTCTACAACAGCGCCAACCGGCCCGTCTGGGCGACCAACACCGGCGACTGACCGGCATTCCCGATCCAAACGGCCGCCGCGCGCGTGACATCGCCGAACGTGCGCGTCGGCCGCTCGGAACGGGCGGCCGGGCCGGTGCCGGGTGAACCGAGGTGCCGGGTGAACCGAACGGTATGCCTCTTGGCCGGTCCTCCGACTCCGGGCCGGATACGCCTCGTTCAAGATCTGCACCAGGGCCGCGGTCGGCGGGAACCGCTGCGACGCCCTCCCGGCGGGCCCGATGATCTGACTCACGGCCGCGCCGGACGGCGAGTGCCCGCTGCCGGCCCAGTACGCCGACATCCCACGCACCGAGGTCCACTTCATGGAGACGGCGGACGCGATCGGCCCGCTGGGCACCACGTCACGAGCGAGAGCCCCTGCACCCCGCTCGCCCCCGCCTTCGCGAAGCGGGCGTGCCGGATCAGCCGAGGTCGAGCAGTTCCTCGTAGAAGCCGCCGAACCCGTTTCCCCGGTCGACGAGATGGATCTCCAGGATCCAGTGGCAGCGGCGCCCGGCCTTGTCGGTGCGCCGCAGCGGGGTGTCGTTGCCGGGCGCGATGTACGACTCGACGTCCGCGCCGTCGATCGTCTCGTGCGGGAACTCGCCGACCAGATGCCCGGCGTGCCAGCCGCCCAGTTCCCATCCGGCGTCGGTGGCGAGCCGCTCGACCTCGGCGTACAGCGCCTTGCCGGTGATCTCGGGCTCGCTCTCGAAGAAGCGCCGGCCGGCCGCGAAGACCCTCGGGAGGTCGTCCCGCAGCCGGAGCCTGACCGGGTCGTCGCCGAGGACGAACGTCCGCCCGAAGTCGGCCTCGTACTCCTCGAAGATCGGCCCGAAGTCGGCGAACACGATGTCGTCCGCGCCGATCAGCCGGTCCGGCGGATTCTCCCGGTAGGGCATGAGCGTGTTCGGCCCGGAGCGCACGATCCGCTTGTGCCAGTGCCGGGTCGTGCCGAACATCTCGTTCGCCAGGTCCCGGATCCGGTCGCTGAGCGCGCGTTCGCCCTCCCCCGGGGCGACAAGCCCGCGCTCCTCGATCTCCGCGAAGAGCCGGACGGCCTTCGCCTGGGCATCCAGCAGACGCGCGGCGCGCGTCGGTTCGTCATCCGCCATGTGGGCGACCGTATGCACGTGAATCATCGTCCCGCAACCGAATTCGCCGGGGCGGCGAACCCGTCGTCGCCGTACGCGTCGGTCGCTCTCGTCAGTGGCTTCACGGGCGTTACGGGCGTTACGGGCGTTACGGGGTCGTGGTGGAGACGACGTACACCCGGGGGAAGCCGGGTTCCGTCAGGTCCACCACCACGTCCTGGCTGGGGCGCGGGCCCTTCTGCTGGTGGCTGGTGCCCGCCCAGTCGTGGCCGGGGATGTCGAAGTTCCAGCCGACGGTACGGCGGTCGCGCGGCGTGATCGTGATCGCGTCGTCCTGGAGCGCGGAGCGGCTGGTGCCCATCTCGGTCAGGAACGTGTCGAGCCGTCCCGAGGTGACGTCGAACTGGACGTACAGCCGGCTGGTCTTCCAGTTGCTCGTCTCGAAGTAGCGCACCCGGGTGGCGCCCAGCGGTATCGGCACCTCGAAGATGCGGCGCTTCATCTTGGAGGGGCGCGTCGGCTGGAGACCGGTGGCCGCGGACTCGGCCTCCTTGTTCCGGCCGCTCTCGCGGCTCTGCCCGGCCGAGATCACCAGGTAGCCGGCCGGGATGCCGATGAGCAGCACGATGACGATGGCCGTCAGCCAGCGGCGGCGATTGCGGTGCCCGCGGTCCTCGGGCGGCTTGCTGCCGCCCTCGTCGCGCACGGGCACGGGGAGCTCCACGGTCATGAGGGCGGCTCCTGCGTCGTACGGGGTTCCTGCGTCGGGCGGGCGGTGCGGATGGCCTGGGCGTATCTCTCGTAGCGCTCATGGCGCTCCACCCGGCGGCGGTTGGCGCGGCGGAAGCGCCGGGCCACCAGCCGGGCGAGGTCGGCGGCGCCGACCATACCCGCCTCGGGGCCGAGCTGTGCCTTGGCGATCCGTGCCTCGGGGCGGTAGCCGCGGCCGGTGAGATGGCGGCGGAAGGCGTCGCGGGCGGGGCCGATCAGCAGATCGTCGGCGGCGCTGACCCCGCCGCCGATGACGAAGCAGGACGGGTCGAGCGCGGCGGCCAGATTGGCGATGCCGACGCCGAGCCACTGGCCGATGTCCTGGAACAGCTCGACGCACATGGCGTCGCCCTCGCGGGCGAGTTCGGTGATCAGCGGTCCCGTGATGTCCTGGACGTTGCCCTTGACGCGGTCGATGATGTTGTACGCGACCGGGGAGTCGGCGGCGGCCAGCTCCCTGGCCTCCCGTACGAGGGCGTTGCCGGAGCTGTACTGCTCCCAGCAGCCCCGGTTGCCGCACGGGCAGCGGTGGCCGCCGGGCACGACCTGCATATGGCCGAATTCGCCGGCGACGCCGAACTTGCCGCGCTTGACCCGACCGTCCTCCAGGATGGCACCGCCGATACCGGTACCGAGCGTGATCATGACGAGATGGTCCTCGCCGCGTCCGGCGCCGAAGCGCCACTCCGCCCAGGCCGCGGTGTTGGCGTCGTTGTCGACCATCACCGGCACGGCGAGCCGTGAGGAGATCGCGTCCCTGAGGGGTTCGTCGCGCCAGGCGAGATGCGGCGCGAAGAGCACCTTGGAGCGGTCGGCGTCGACCCAGCCGGCCGCGCCGATGCCCACGGCGTGCACATCGTGGCGGTCGGAGAGGTCGAGGACCAGCTCGACGATGGTGTCCTCGACGACCCGGGGGCTCTTGGACTTGTCCGGCGTCTCGGTCCTGAGCTTCTCCAGGATGTTGCCGTCGGGATCGACGACGCCGGCCATCACCTTCGTACCGCCGATGTCGATACCGACGGTCGGGACGCGGGGCGCGGTGAGGAGGGAGCGGCGCTCACGGGTGCCGACGGTCCTCAGGACGGTGGCGCGGGCGGTGCCGCGGTGTGCGAAGTCGCGGTAGGTGCTCATCGGCCCGTCCCGGTCTCGTCCGTCGGCGCGAGCGGCTCCGGCTCGCCGTGCCGGGTGAGTGGGCGGCTGCGTACGCGCACGAGTCGTGTCGTCCCTGCGGGGTCGGGGGCCGCCTGGCCCGGACGGGCGGCGGCGGCGGACGGTGTCCGCCGTGCCAGATTCTGCCATCCGGGGCGGGCGTGGTCGCTGTGCGGCCCGGCGGGGGCCGTACGGTGACCGCCGCGTCCCAGGTCAGTCCCTGTCGCCCGGACCGGCACCGGTGCGTCCGCCGGAGTGCCCGCCGAGATGGGCGGGCGCCGGGGCGCGCTCCAGTTCGTGGCTCAGCTCCTCCAGCTCGGAACCGCCCGCCATCTGCCGTGTCAGCTCATCCAGGGTGATCGAGTCCTTGGTGTGGCTGCCCGACATGACGCCCCGCTTGAGCAGGACGAAACGGTCACCGACCAGATACGCGTGGTGCGGGTTGTGGGTGATGAGTACCACTCCGAGTCCCGCGTCACGTGCCGCGGCCACGTACTTGAGCACCACGCCGGACTGCTTCACCCCGAGGGCCGCGGTCGGCTCGTCCAGGACGAGGACCTTCGCGCCGAAGTAGACGGCACGGGCGATGGCCACACACTGGCGCTCACCGCCGGACAGCGTGCCGATCGGCTGGTCGACATCGCGCAGGTCGATGCCCATCCGCAGCAGTTCGGCCCGGGTGGTCTCGCGCATTCGGGCGACATCGAGCCGTTTGAAGGGACCGCTGCCCCTGGTCGGCTCGGAGCCGAGGAAGAAGTTTCGCCAGACCGGCATCAGCGGTACGACGGCGAGGTCCTGGTAGACCGTGGCGATCCCGCGGTCCAGGGCCTCGCGCGGGGAGGCGAGGGTGGTCTTCTCGCCCTCGATCAGGAAGTCGCCCGCGTCATGCCGGTGCAGCCCGGCGATGATCTTGATCAGCGTGGACTTGCCCGCGCCGTTGTCGCCCAGCACACAGCTGATCTCCCCCGGGTGGACCTCCAGCGAGACGCCTTCGAGGGCGCGGATATTGCCGTAGTACTTACTGACGTCGTCGAGTTCGACCAGCGCGCCGCTCGTACCGCCCGTCGCAGCGCCATCACTCGCCGCGGCACCGTCCGCCGTAGCACTGCCCGCCGTCGTGTCGCCCGTCATCGTGTCGCCTCCGCACGCTTGCGCACCCACGCGTTCAGCAGGGTGGCGAGAAGGAGCATCGCTCCGAGGAAGAACTTGAACCAGTCCGGGTTCCACTCCGCGTAGACGATGCCCTTGCTGGTCATGCCGAAGATGAACGCGCCGACCGCCGAGCCGATCGCGGAGCCGTAGCCGCCGGTGATCAGACAGCCGCCGATGACGGCCGCGATGATGTAGATCAGCTCGTTGCCGACACCCTCGCCGGACTGGACGACGTCGAACGAGAACAGCAGATGCTGGCCCGAGACCCAGGCGCAGAAGGCCACGCCCATGTACAGCCCGATCTTCGTCCGCAGCACCGGGACACCGACCGCGCGGGCGGCGTCGGCGTTGCCGCCCACCGCGAAGATCCAGTTGCCGAAGCGGGTCCGCAGCAGGATCCAGGTGGCGAGCGCGACCAGTCCGGCCCACCACAGGATGGTGACCTTCAGCTCGACGCCGCCGAGGGTGAGCTGGGAGGCGAAGAGCTTCCTGGCGGAGGGGAAGCCCTCCATGTCGCCGATGCTCTTGGTCGAGACCGTGTCGCTGATCAGCTTCGTCAGCCCGAGATTGAGCCCGGTGAGCATCAGGAACGTGCCCAGCGTGATGATGAAGCTCGGCAGTTTCGTACGGGTCAGCATGACCCCGTTGAAGACCCCGAAGGCCAGCGTGACCAGCAGCGACACCAGGACGCCCACCCAGACGTTCGCGGTCATCTGGAAGCTGAACATCGAGGAGACCAGCGCGGAGCTGGTCACCATCACACCGGCGGAGAGGTCGAACTCGCCGCCGATCATCAGCAGCGCCACCGGGACGGCCATGATCCCGAGCGTGGAGGCCGCGTAGAGGACGGTGCCGAAGCTGGACAGCTGGAGGAACGAGTCCGCCACGAACGAGAAGAAGAGGAAGACGGCGAGCGCGCCGACGACCGAGCCCAGCTCGGGCCGGCCGAGCAGCGTGCGCAGCGGGGAGGCGTGCAGCAGCCGCTCGTCGTCGCCCGCGGGCCGGCCGGGGCGGTCCTCGGCCGGCGGGGCGGTCGCGGTCATCGGGTGCCCCGCTTCGTGTACGCGGCGAGCGCGCCGGCGTCCTTCCGCGTGATGATCTGCGGCCCGGTCAGCACGGGACGTCCGCCGCCGAGGACATCGGCGTTGTACCGGTAGAGCCAGAGCAGGTCCACGGCCTCGTACCCCTGGAGGTAGGGCTGCTGGTCGACGGCGAAGCCGAGCGCGCCGGAGGTGAGCGAGGAGGCGACCTTGGCGTTGAGGTCGAAGGTGTCGATCTCGGCCTCGCTGCCCGCGGACTCCTTGGCCTTGACGGCGGTGTCCGCGAAGGGGGCGCCGAGGGTGACGACGGCGTCGATGCTCCGGTCGGTCTGGAGCTTGGCTTCTATGGACGCCTCGACGTCGGGCATGTTCGTGCCGTCGACGTAGAGGTTCTGGAGCTGGCCGTCGAAGGTCTTCTTCGCTCCGGCGCAGCGCTGCTCGTGGCCGACGTTGCCCTGCTCGTGGATGACGCAGAGGGCCTTCTTCTTCCCGCGTTTGTCCAGTTCGTCGCCGACGGCCTCGCCCGCGATGGTCTCGTCCTGGCCGATATGGCTGAGGGCGCCGAAGGACGCGGATTCCGCCGCTCCGGAGTTGACGGTGATCACCGGGATACCGGCCTTGACCGCCTTCTCCACGACGGCCTTCATGGCGTCGGGCTTGGCGAGCGTGACGATCAGTCCGTCGACCTTCTTGTCGATGTAGGACTGTACGAGCTGGGCCTGCTGCTGGCCCTCGTCGCTGTTGGCGTAGAGGAACTTGATGTTGTCCTTGACCGCCGCCTGCTTGGCGCCGCTCTGGACGATGTCCCAGAAGGTGTCGCCGCTGCCCGAGTGGGTGACCATGGCCACGGTCCACTCGGGGGTGTCCACCGCGGCCCGCCCCTGGGCCGCCGCCTGCTGGGCCCGCTCCTCCGCGCGCTTGCCGCCGGTGCTGCTGCACCCCGCGAGAACCGAGGCCGCGAGTACCGCCGCCAGCACGGCGCTCGTCGCGCGTACCCCTGTCCGAACCCTTGCCACGACGCCGCGCCCTTCTTGCCGAACTCCGCTGTGCGGCCGGGACCCATTCGCTCCCGGCGCCGCCCAAGTATCGGTCATGCCTGTTCGGTGGCCGGTCGGCGGGTACCGGGGCGGGCGGACTCCCGGGCGAGCCCGGCCCGCTTCCCGCCCTCCGTTTCCGGTGGTTCGCGTGCTGCGAGGGGTTCGCGCCATGGATCCGCCTTCTCTCCCGGCCGCCCCGTTGCGGCTGGAGGGAGTTCTAGCCGGGCCCGCACGGACGCGTCAATACTTTGTCCGTACATGCTGACGAGGAGACGGCGGTGGTGTGGCCGTCACGGGCGCACCAGCAGCTGGAACTCGAAGGAGTAGCGCGAGGCGCGGTAGATGTGCGAGCCGAACTCCACGGCCCGTCCGGTGTCGTCGAACGTGGTCCGCTCCATCGTGAGCAGCGGGGCCCCGGTGGGTTCGGTGAGCCGTTCGGCCTCCTCGGCGGTGGCGGCCCGCGCGCCGACCGTCTGCCGGGCGCTGTGCAGGGTGATCCCGGCGGAGCGCATCATCCGGTAGAGACCGGTCGCCTCCAGACGCGGGGTGTCGCAGTCGAACATCCCGGTCGGCAGATGGTTGCGCAGATACGCCATCGGCTCGTCGTGCGCGTACCGCAGCCGTTCGACGAGCCGTACCTCCGCGCCCTCCGCCACCCCGAGCGCGGCGGCGACCTCGGCCGTGGCCGGTTCGACGGTATTGCGCAGGACGCGGGTGGCCGGGCGCTGGCCGGCCGCCTCCAGATCGTCGTAGAGACTGCTCAGCTCCAGCGGGCGCTTGACCTGGCTGTGCACGACCTGCGTGCCGACGCCCCGGCGGCGCACCAGCAGCCCCTTGTCGACCAGGGACTGGATGGCCTGCCGGACGGTGGGACGGGACAGCCCGAGCCGGCCCGCCAGCTCGATCTCGTTGCCGAGCAGGCTGCCCGGCGCCAGCCGGCCGCGCTCGATGGCCGCCTCCAGCTGCTGTGCGAGCTGGAAGTAGAGCGGGACCGGGCTGGTGCGGTCGACGCTGAGCTGGAGCGGCGTGTCGTGATCCGTCTCCGGTCCGGGCGTCTCCTGTCCGGGGTGGGCTGATCTCGGCTGCTGGGGCACGGGGCGAGCGTAACCGCACGGCATGTTGACGGGAAGTCGGTACGTTCGATTGTCAGGACAAACTCTTGACATGACGAGTGCCCTGTGGCCACCTTGGGGCCATGCGCATCGGACTTATCGGCACCGGCCGTATCGGCACCTTTCACGCGGACGTGCTCGGCCGCCACCCCGACGTCGGCTCGCTGGTGGTCGCGGACACCGACGCGGACCGCGCGGCTCAGGTCGCCGTCCGTACGGGATCGACCGCCGTCCCCTCCGTCGACGAGATCTTCTCCCAGGGCCTGGACGCCGTGGTGATCGCCTCGGCCACCGCGTCCCACGCCGAGCTGATCAGCCGCGCCGCACGGGCCGGACTCCCCGCCTTCTGCGAGAAGCCGATCGCGCTGGACCTGCCGGGGACGCTGGGCGCGCTGGGCGAGGTGGAGTCGGCGGGCACGGTGCTCCAACTGGGCTTCATGCGCCGCTTCGACGCGGGGTACGGCGCGGCGCGCGAGCTCGTACGGTCGGGCCGGCTCGGCCGACTGCACACCGTACGGGCGATCACCTCCGACCCGGCGCCGCCGCCCGCCGCGTATCTGCCGCTCTCCGGCGGCCTGTACCGCGACTGTCTGGTGCATGACTTCGACATCATGCGGTGGGTGACCGGACGCGAGGTGGTCGAGGTGTACGCGACGGGTTCGGACGCGGGGCCCGCGATGTTCCGCGAGGCCGGCGACGTGGACACCGCCGCCGCGGTCCTCACCCTGGACGACGGGACGCTCGCGACGGCCACGGCCACCCGCTGCAACGGAGCGGGCTACGACGTACGGATGGAACTGGCGGGCGAGCTGGACCAGGTGGCGGTCGGTCTGGACGACCGTACGCCGATCACCTCGACCGAGCCGAAGGGCCCGTCGGCCCCCGCCGGCCCGTGGCCGGGCTTCCTGGAGCGGTTCGCCCCGGCGTACGAGGCCGAGCTGGACGCCTTCCTGAAGGTCGTCTCCGGCGAGCTGGAGAACCCGTGCGACGGCCGGGAGGCGCTGCACGCGCTGCGGATCGCGGAAGCGTGCGAGCGGTCCCGGCGCGAGCGACGCCCGGTGCGGCTGTCGGAGATCCCCGCCCAGGATGGTTAGGGCGTGTTGCGAAAGTAGGAATAAGCGTCGTCCGCCCGCAGGGCGTCGCAGGCCGGACGGGACTTTCGCAGCACGCCCCGAGCGGGCCGCTCTTCCTTCTGTTCCTACCAGCGCACCGGCAGCCCGCGCACCCCGCGGATCAGCAGTCCTGGCAGCCACTCGTAGGGGCCCGCCGCCGGGTCGAGCGCCAGGTCCGGGCAGCGCTCCAGCAGCGTACGGATGGCGATCCTGCCCTCCAGCCGGGCCAGCGGCGCGCCCAGGCAGAAGTGGATGCCGTGGCCGAAGGCGAGATGGCCGGGGCCGCGGCCCGGGGTGGCGGAGCGGTGGATGTCGAAGCTGTCCGGATCCGGGAAGCGGGACCGGTCGCGGTCGGCCGAGGCCAGAGAGATCAGGACCATCTCGCGGGCCGGTATCACCGTGTCGCCGTAGGTGACCGGCTCGCTGGTGAACCGTGCGGTACTGGTCTCCACCGGCCCCTCGAACCGCAGTGTCTCCTCGATCGCGCCGTCGAGCAGACCGAAGTCGGCCCGCAGAGCGGCCAGTTGACCGGGGTTGCCGAGCAGCGTCCGGACCGCGTTCGCGATCAGGTTGACGGTCGTCTCATGACCGGCGATCAGCAGGACATAGGCCCAGGCGCGCAGCTCGGCCGCGGAGAGCCGGTCACCGTCCTCCGCGCTGGTGCGCAGCAGGGTGGAGAGCAGATCGTCGCCGGGCGCCGAGACACGCTTGTCCTCGATGAGCGCGTCGAGATACGCGCAGAGCTCGATGGTGTTGTCGCGCGCGCCGGTGGCCGTGGTCGGCGCGACGATCTCGTTCGTCCAGGCCCGGAAGGTGTCACGGTCCGCGTGCGGCACACCGAGCAGTTCGCAGATGACGGTGATGGGCAGCGGGAAGGCCAGCGCGTCGACCAGATCGCCCTGTCCGGCCGGGACCATGGCGTCCAGCAGGTCATCGGTGATCTGCTGGACGCGCGGGCGCAGCTTCTCCACTCTGCGCGGGGTGAACTCGGGGGCGACCAGCTTGCGCAGCCGCGTGTGGTCCGGCGGGTCGAGGGTCAGGACGTGCGGGCCCATGATCGCCTCGTCGGTCGACTCGTACCCCATGACGGAGAGCGACTTCGACAGCCGCGCGTCGGCGAGGGCGAGGCGCCCCTCCTCGTATCCGACGACCAGCCAGAAGCGATTGCCGTCCGGGGTCCGGATCTCGTGGACGGGGCCGGTCTCGCGCATCTTCTCGTAGTACGGATAGGGATTCGCGTTGAAGTCCGGTCCGTAATCTGCCAGTTCGATAGCCGCCATCGGATCAGCGTACGTCGCCGCCGCGGCCACCGTCCTCCCCCATGGCCGGATCCGCATCATGTACCAACAGGGCGATCTGGACACGGTTGTTGAGGCCGAGTTTGGCCAGGATGCGGGAGACATGGGCCTTGACGGTGGGGACGCTCATATAGAGCCCGGCGGCGATCTCGGCGTTCGACTGGCCGCGGCCCACGGCGAGCGCGACCTCCCGCTCGCGCTCGGCGAGGGAGTCGAGCCGGTCCGCCGCCGCGGCGTCCCTCCGGGCGCCGGCGGGCGCGCCCGCCACATGGGTCATGAGCTGGCGGGTGACCGCGGGCGAGAGCACCGGGTCCCCGGCCGCCACCCGCCGTACCGCGGTGACGATCTCGGCGGGCGGGGTGTCCTTGAGAACGAATCCGGCCGCCCCGGCGCGCAGCGCCCGCAGTACCTGTTCGTCCGCGTGGAAGGTGGTCAGCACGAGCACCTCCGGGGCGTCCTGGCGGCGGCGCAGCGTCTCCGTGGCCGTCAGACCGTCCACCGCGGGCATCCGGATGTCCATCAGCACCACATCGGGCACGGTCCGCTCGATCAGCGCCGGGACCTCGGCGCCGTCGGCGGCCTCCCCGACGATCTCGATGTCGTCGGCGCCGCCGAGCATGAACGTCAGTCCCGCGCGGACAAGGGGGTCGTCGTCGACGATGATCAGCCGGATACTCATGAGGCCCACGGTAGCCAAGCGCGAACGGCGAACCCGCCGTCGCCGGTGGCTCCGTGCTCGAACCGGCCGCCGGCCAGCAGCGCGCGCTCGGTCAGCCCGATCAGCCCCTGGCCGGAACCCGGCACCCGCGGGACCTCGCCCCGCGGCGCGGCGTTGCGCACTTCGACGGTGAGACCGTCCCCCGGCCCGCCGCTCACCTCGACGGTGGCCTCGGTGCCGGGCGCGTGCTTGCGGGCGTTGGTCAGGCCCTCCTGGGCGATGCGATAGGCGGTACGGCCCGTGGCGGCGGGCACCTCGGCCGGATCGTCGACCCGGGTGTCCAGCGTCACCTTCATCCCGGCCTCCCGCGACTCGGCGACCAGCGCGTCCAGGGTGGCCAGCGTGGGCTGCGGCCGGTGGCCCTCGTCTCCGGGCGCCCTCAGCACTCCGATGATCATGCGCAGGTCCTGGAGTGCGTCGTGCGCGCTGTCCCGGATCACCCCGGCCGCCCTGGCGACCTCGGGCGCCGGTGCGTCCGGCCGGAACTCCAGCGCGCCCGCGTGGACGCTGAGCAGCGTCAGCCGGTGCGCGAGCACATCGTGCATCTCCCGCGCGATGGCCTCGCGCGCGAGCCGCTGCGCCTGCTCGGCCCGCAGCTCGGCCTCGGCCTCCGCCCGCGTCGCCCGCTCGCGCAGCGCGACGACCAGCTGACGCCTGGCCCGTACGAGCATGCCCCAGCCGGTGACCATCAGGACCAGTACGACGGTCGCGATGAGCGAGGTCACCAGTGACGTCCCCGGATCGGGCCGGATCCACGCCTGGAGGCACCCGGCCACCAGGGACAGCCCGCCGACGGCCGCGACGGTGCGGAACGGCCGGTGCACGGCCACGCAGAAGAGCGCCACGAGAGCGGCCCCGCCGGTGACCGGCGCGACCACGTTGACCACGGCGAGCACGACCGCGAGCACCACGGGCCAGCGCCGCCGCGTCCACAGCGCGCAGCAGGCCAGCACGCCCACGATCATGTCGGCGAAGACGATGTTCTCGGAATTGCCGGCCTTCTCGCTGGCCTCCAGGGCGAGCAGGCCGATGGTGGCGGCGAGGAGGAACATCAGGGTGTCGATGATCCAGTCCCGCACGGTCCGCCGCGGTCGGGCACGGCCACGGTCGCCGGGCAGCTCGGGGCCTCGTGGGTCGATCATCTCCGAGGGGAGCAGCCAGGGGTAGTCCGTGCGTGTCATATCGACAATTTACGCAGGTGGGGCGGGGCCGACCGCGTCGGCGAGGTCGGAAGCTACCAAAGTCGGCCGAGAGCCGACGATGGTTTCGTCGGGTGCGCCTTCCGGCGGGGGGTGTGGGCAGGGGTGCGTCGCGACCCGGCCGTGCGCGAGGCGGCGGCACCCTCCCGGACCCGGCCCCGCCACGACGGCCGCACCCCCGCCGGAGGCGCACCGCACCGCAACCCGCCGCGCCCCGACTACCCCCCGCCCAGCTCCCCGTGCCGCGCCGCCAGCCTCGCCGCTCCCCCCTCTGTCAGCCCCCCGAACACCCGCAGTCGCGACACCCCGCCGTCCGGGAAGATGTCGAGCCTGACCTCCGTCGCCACCACCGCCGCCCCCAGTGCGAACCGGTGGCTCGTGTCCGGTTGCAGCCTCGTCCGGGGCAGCGTCTCCGTCCACTCCCCCGTCTCCCCGTCCCGTACCGACAGCGTCGCCCACCCCGCCGCGTTGCCCTTCAGGTACGCCGTGTCGATCTCGACCGCGCGGATCTCGGCCTGGGCCACCAGCCGGTAGTGGATCCAGTCGTTCCCCTTGTCCCGGCGGCGCCGGGTCTCCCAGCCGTCGTCCATCTTGTGGGAGCGGCCCGGCTGGATGGTGTTCGTGGCGGGCGAGTAGAAGCGGTCGGAGGCGTCCTCCACCCCGCCGCCGTTCTCCAGCGCGACGAGGTCGAACGTACCGAGGACGGCGAGCCACGCGGGGTCGGGCGCGACCTCGCCGTGGACGCGGAGCCGGGCGATGCCGCCGTCGGGGTGCTGGTTCAGCCGCAGATGCGTGAAGCGCTGTTCCACATCGACCGCGAAGCCGTTCGCGGCGTGGCCGCCGATGGCCGTACGGGGCACCAGTTCCGTCCACTTCACGCCGTCGCCGAGCAGGTCCTCGGGCGATGGGGAGCCGGGCAGCGAGGTGGCCTCCACCGAGACCGCCTGTGGGTAGTTGCCGCGGAAGTGGGCGGTGTCGACGACGATTCCCCGGATCACCCCCGGCGCGCCGAGCCGGACCAGGGCCCAGTCGTGGTCCGCGTCGGCCGGGTGCGGCGACCCGGCGCCGGAGCCTCGGCGGCGGCGGGTCTCCCAGCCGTCCATGATCTTGCCCTTGTGGCCGAAGCGCTCCGGGTCGAACTCCGCCGCTCCGGGCTTCAGCAGGTTCTCGCGTTCGGCGAAGAACTCGTCGTTGGCGGCGATGACACCGGCCCCCAGCCTGCGGTCGGCGAGATCGGCGAGGTGGGCGAAGGGAAACTCGGTGGTGCGGTAGTCGGCGTACGGATCGCCGCCGCCGTACGGGCGGGCGTCACCGGTGAACAGGGCTTCGGGCACGGTCAGTTGGTCCTTTCGAGCAGATGGCCGGTGGGTTCCGTGAGCACGCCGTCATGGATGATCCGGGTGCCGCGCAGCCAGGTGGATCTGATGACGCCGTACAGCGTCCTGCCCGCGTACGCCGTCACCTGATTGCGGTGGTGGAGGCGGGCCGGGTCGACGGTGAAGGTCTCGTCGGGCGCGAGGACCGCGAAGTCGGCGTCGCGGCCCGTCTCGATGGCGCCCTTGCGGGTCAGTCCGGCGAGCGCGGCGGGGGCCGTCGACATCCAGCGGACGACGTCCTCCAGCGGCCGCCCGCGGCGGCGGGCCTCGGTCCATATCGCCGGCAGGCCCAGCTGGAGGGAGGAGATACCGCCCCAGGCGGTCGCGAAGTCGGGGGTCTTGAGCTCGGTGGTGCAGGGCGAGTGGTCGGAGACGACGCAGTCGATGGTGCCGTCGGCGAGGCCCTGCCAGAGCGCGTCCTGGTTCGCGGCCTCGCGGATCGGCGGGCAGCACTTGAACTCCGTTGCCCCGTCCGGGACTTCCTCGGCGGTGAGGGTCAGGAAGTGCGGACAGGACTCGACGGTGATCCGGACGCCGTCCCGCTTGGCCTCGGCGATCAGCGGCAGCGCGTCGGACGACGACAGATGCAGTACGTGGACCCTGGCGTCGAGCCGCCGGGCCTGCGCGATCAGGCTCGTGATCGCGGCGTTCTCGGCGTCGCGCGGCCGGGACGCCAGGAAATCGGCGTAGGCGGGGCCGCCCGGCGGGGGCGCGGCCGCCAGCTCGCGCGGGTCCTCGGCGTGCACGATCAGCAGTCCGCCGAAGCCGGTGATCTCGGCGAGCGAGCGGCCGAGCTGTTCCTGGTCCAGCGCGGGGAATTCGTCGACCCCGGACGGCGACAGGAAGCTCTTGAAGCCGAAGACCCCGGCGTCGTGGAGCGGGCGCAGGTCCTTGACGTTGTCCGGGACGGCGCCGCCCCAGAAGCCGACGTCGATATGGGCCTTCGTCCGGGCGACCTCGCGTTTGGTGCGCAGATGGGCGGCCGTGGTGGTGGGCGGCAGGGAGTTCAGCGGCATGTCGAGGAGTGTGGTGATCCCGCCGGCCGCCGCCGCGCGGGTGGCGGTCCAGAAGCCTTCCCACGCGGTGCGTCCGGGGTCGTTCACATGGACGTGTGTGTCGACGAGGCCGGGGAGCACGACATCGCCGCCGACGTCCTCCAGCCGGGCGCCGGGCGGCACCTCCGCGTCGTACGGCAGTACGCCCGCGATCCTGCCGTCGGCGACGGCGATCGAGGCCGCCCGCGTCCCCTCCGGCGTGATGACGCGCGTCGAGCGCAGTACCAGGCTCACATCGGACACCGGTGCCCCTCACTGAGCGAGATTCAACAACCTGTTGAAGGAGTCTTCACTCCCGATCCTGACCAGTCAAGACGGGACCGGGCCTGAATGTTTCCGTGAAGTGAAAACTTGATTTCGCAATATAGAATGGACGGATCGCCCACAATTGACCGCGGACGCCGGACAGAAGCGTCCTGACCGGCGGAGACGCTCCACCATCGATCAAGTACCCGGCCGCACGGCCCGGTAGGCTGCTTGCCTGCACCGCTCGCCCTGAAAGGACCGTTGTCGTGCCGTCGTCCAGTGCCAGCACCACCGACGCCACCAAATCCGCCCCCGCCGGCGGCGTCCAGTCCCTTGAGCGCGCCTTCGACCTGCTCGAACGAATGGCGGACGCGGGCGGCGAGGTCGGGCTCAGCGAACTCTCGGCGAGCAGCGGGCTGCCCCTGCCGACCATCCACCGGCTGATGCGCACGCTGGTGGCCTGCGGCTATGTGCGCCAGCAGACCAACCGCCGGTACGCGCTCGGCCCCCGGCTGATCCGGCTCGGCGAATCCGCGTCGCGCCTGCTCGGCACGTGGGCGAGGCCGTATCTGGCCCGGCTGGTCGAGGAGACCGGCGAGACGGCGAACATGGCGCTGCTCGACGGCGACGAGATCGTGTATGTCGCCCAGGTCCCCTCGAAGCACTCGATGCGGATGTTCACCGAGGTCGGCCGGCGGGTACTGCCGCACTCCACGGGCGTGGGCAAGGCGCTGCTCGCGCACATCCCGCCGGAGGAGGTCCGCGCCCTGCTGTCCCGTACGGGGATGCCCGCCGCCACCGAGAAGACGATCACGACACCCGACGGCTTCCTGGACGCCCTGGAGCTGGTGCGCCGGGCGGGGTACGCGGTCGACGACAACGAGCAGGAGATCGGTGTCCGCTGCCTGGCGGTTCCGGTGCCCAACTCCCCCACGGCCGCGGCCATCTCCATCTCGGGTCCGGCGGGCCGGGTGACGGAGGAGGCCACGGAACGGATCGTTCCGGTGCTCCAGGAGGTCGCGCGGGATCTCTCCGAGGCCCTGGCGAACACGGCGCAGGCCCAGTCACACGCCTAGAGCGTGTCTTCGACGGAGTGCCGTCCGCCCGGAGGGCGGGCTCGGCGACGCCCGGCACGCGCGCTCGCCGCGTCCTCGGAGTCGTCCGTGAACGTCCGGTACGCAGAGGGTCCTCCGCCGCCGAGCGTGCTCACTCCACGGGTTTGAGTTCCTGTTCGGCCCAGACGATCTTGCCCTCGGCGCTGTAGCGGGTGCCTCGTTTCCAGGAGAGCCGCGCGACGATGAAGAGGCCCCGGCCACCCTCGTCGGTCGCACGGGCATGGCGCATGCGCGGGGCGGTGTCGCTGGCGTCGGAGACCTCGCAGACAAGCACGCGGTGCCGGATCAGACGGAGGGTGACGGGCGCGACACCATGGCGAAGGGCGTTGGTGACCAGTTCGCTGACGATGAGTTCGGTGGTGGCCGCGAGATTCTCCAGTCCCCATTCGGTCAGCTGAGCGGTGACCAACGCGCGGGCCCGACCGACGACGACCGGATCGTCCGCCAGCTCCCAGGAGGCGACCTGCGTCGGGCTGAGAGAGCGGGTCCGGGCGAGGAGCAGCGTGGCGTCGTCGAACGGTGCCTGGGCCGGCAAGGTGTCGATCACGGCCGAGCAGAGCTGTTCCAGGGGGCGGTCCGGCCGCGCCGCCAGGGCAGTGCCCAGTCGCAGCAGCCCCGCGTCGATGTCCTGGTCGCGGGTCTCGACCAGTCCGTCGGTATAGAAGGCGAGTACGGAGCCCTCGGGAAGTTCCAGCTCCGCGGCTTCGAAGGAGGCCAGCCCGACGCCGAGCGGCAGGCCGGACGGCAGGTCGGGGAAGGTGACCTGGCCTTGTGGCCCGATGATCGCGGGCGGCGGGTGCCCCGCTCGTGCCATCGTGCAGTGCCGCGTCACCGGGTCGTAGACGGCGTAGAGGCAGGTGGCCCCCACCGCCACGGTCGTGTGGTCCTCGCAGTCGGTGCCCTCCTCGGCGAGGCGGTCGATCGTGTCGTCGAGATGGGCCAACAGCTCGTCGGGGGGCAGGTCCAGGTTCGCGAGCGTATGCACGGCCGTGCGGAGCCTGCCCATGGTCGCCGCGGCGTTGATGCCGTGCCCGACGACGTCACCCACGACAAGCGCGACCCGGGCGCCGGACAGGGGGATCACATCGAACCAGTCACCTCCCACACCGTCCTCCGTGTCCGCCGGAAGGTAGCGGGAAGCCACCTCGACGGCGTCCCCGCCGGTGATGCGGCGCGGGAGCAGGTTGCGTTGCAGTGCGAACGCCGCGGCACGCTCGCGGACGTACCGGCGGGCGTTGTCCAGTGACAGCGCGGCGCGAGAGACGAGTTCCTCGGCGAAGAGCAGATCATCCGCTTCGAAGGGCGCCGGGTCCTCCATGCGGACGAAGACCGCCACCCCCAGTACCGCCCCGCGCGCGTGGATCGGCACGACCATCAGGGAGTGCATCCCGTAGTCGTGGATCTTCTCCGACCGCCCCGGATCCTGACCGAGCCACGTACTGCCGACGTCCAGCACCGGTTCCAGGTGGGATCTGCCCGAGGTCAGGACCTCGGTGAAGGGCGAGGACGCGGGGACGAAGACCTGCTCCCCCCGTGGCCAGAGGGACTCCGGGGCGCCCTCGTGGATCGATGCGACCCCGGCTCGGCGGAAGGCCGGTATACGTCCGTTCGTCGCGCCGAGCCGGGCCAGGGAGTCCTCGCCCAGCGGTACCGCCTCCGCCAGGTCGACGGTGACGTACTCCGCGATGCGCGGCACGGCGAAGTCGGCGAGTTCCTGCCCGGTCCGCATCACGTCCAACGTGCTGCCGATCCGTGTGCCGGCCTCGCTGAGGACGGACAGGCGCTCCCGTGCTCGCTGTCTGTCCGTCACATCCACGCTCATGACGCACACACCCAGGACATGGCCCTGAGCGTCATCGAGGCGGAAGAAGGAGGTCGAGAACGAATTCTCCCGGCGTGGCACCGCTCTGTCGGGCGCGCCCGGCAGACACACCCGGTATTCGAGGTCGACTGTCGGGATGCCGCTCTCCAGGACCTGCCGCATCACCGACTCGACCTTCTGGGCCTCGCTTCCCGGCAGTACCTCCGTCAGCCGCCGCCCGAGCCGTACTTCACGGGGGAGGCCGTCCTGGAGTGCCAGGGCGTCGTTCACCCAGGTACAGCGCAGTTCCGGATCGCGGACGGCGATGCCGATCGGCGCACTGGACAGAAGCGACTCGACCCCCGTCCCGTTCACCGGCCACGAGGAGATCCCGGTCATGTCGGCCACGGAGACGAGCCAGTGGGTCCCCGCGCCCTGCCCCGACAGCGGGCAGGCCCGGAGGGTCACGTCCAGAGGGCTGCCGTCGCGGTGGCGGAGCCCGGCGCCCCCGGGCCGGCCGCACTCGGCGCGGTCCCGCTCCGCGCGTGACCATGCCGTGGAGACACCGTCAAGGGTCGGCAGCACCTCCGTGGCGGCGCGGCCGACCGCGTCCGCGGCCGGGAAACCGACGAGTCGCTCAGCGGCCTGGGTCCACCCGACCACGGTCCCTTCCGCGTCGACGACCGCTATGGGCGCGCCGATCGTCCGTCCTGTCCCGCCTCCGGCGTTCGGCGGCATGTCCCTAGGCGTGACCATCGCGGCCATCCCTCCTGTCGGGTGCGTACCGGACGACAGGAGGACCCGTGTCGGCGATGCGATCGAGCCAATCCGCCAGCAGCGCGCGCTCGGAACGCGTCAGCACGGTGGTGCCGCGGTCGCGCAACGCCTCGCGCAGGGCCACGGCCCGCCCCGCGAGGTCCGTCGCCGCCTCCTGCTCGCACTCGCCCGCGGTCGTGATCGTTCGCAGTACGTGTTCGCGGGCGACCGCCGGAAGTCCGAGATCGCGCTCGGAGGGCGGGGTCGCGATCAGTGACAGCACGACACCGAGACCACTGGCGTGCATGAGCCGGGTCGCACGCTCCACGCTCATGCGGAGCCGGCCGGCGACCGCCACCCGGGTCAGGTTCCGGCGCAGGATCGCGTGGGTCTCCGACCCCTCGGGGATGTCCCCTCGGTAACGCCCTTCGCCGTACATGAGTACGTAGAAGCCCGGCCGCGAAAGGCCGAAATCCACATGCAGGTCCCACGAGCGGCGCAGATCGGCGAGGGGGTCGTCGGTCTCCTCCAGGGCCCGCTTCTCGATGAGGTACTGGCGGAACCCGTAGGCCGCGAGCGCGTCGAGCAGTCCCTCCTTGTCACCGAACAGCCGGTACAGCGTCGGTGGCTGAACCCCGGCCGCGGCGCTCACCGCCCGGGTGGATACAGCCGCGCGGCCCTCGCTCGTCAGGAGGTCCGCCGCGGCGCCCAGCACCCGTTCCCGGGTGCGCGCGGTCCGCTTCTGCATACACCTAATTTACAGGTGATATCACCATTTCGAACTCATTGATATGATTTTTACGAGAGTCCGACATCGCCATCATCGCCCCGGCGAGAAGCACGGGCTCCGTGAGAAGCACGGGCTCCGTCAGCGCCTGCGGGGCGCGTCCCCGAAGAGATCGACCGCGGCCCGTACGCCCATCAGCGCCTGCCCCAGCGCGCTGACCGAACCGATCGAGCCCACGATCAGCAGCAGCGAACGGCGCATACGGGATGCCTCGGGGGCGCCGCTCGCCACCATCGCGGCAAGGGCCGCCAACTCGTCCTCCGCGATGGCACGGTCCCTGAACTCGGCCTGATATCCGGCCAGTTCACGTCTGAGCCGGGACACCGCGGCCCGCAGCTCCGCGACCCTCGGGTCCTCGCCCTTCTCTGCCACCGGCGTCTGCCCCACGCTCCGTAACAAAGCTCTCCCCCTCGCACCTCGCCCGCACACGCCGTTGTGCCGGGCCCGTTCCTGTACCGCCGCACACCAAAGGCCGACTCCTCGGACGGTGGTCAAGCGCCAAGGTTCGCGGGCAAGTTAACGCCATTACGCGCGGTACGCGCCACTCCACAGAGCGAAGTACGACGGATTGAGGTACGCAGTACTCATGCCAGGCACAGCGAAGGACACGAGCCCGCCCTCTCCCCCGGTGGCCGGGCTGCTGCTCGCCGCCGGCGGCGGGCGCAGGCTGGGGGGACGGCCCAAGGCGCTGCTGACGCATCGGGGGCGGCCGTTGGTCGAGCACGGCGCGCGCGCCCTGCGCGAGGGCGGATGCGGACCGGTGCATGTGGTGCTGGGGGCGGCGGCGCGCGAGGTACGGAGCCGGGCCGAGCTGCCGGGATGCGTACTGGTCGACAATCCGCGGTGGGCCGAGGGCATGGGGTCCTCGCTGCGCGCGGGGCTCGCCTCGCTGGTGGGCACGGACGCGGAGGCGGTGGTGGTGCTGCTGGTGGACCAGCCGGGGATCGGTGCGGCGGCGGTGGCCCGGGTGGTGGGCGCGTACCGCACCCCGGATTCGCTCGTGGCGGCCTCGTACGACGGGAAGCGCGGCCATCCCGTGCTGTTCGGCGCCCGCCGGTGGGCGGAGATCGCGGCGGACGCGGAGGGTGATCGCGGTGCCCGCGCGTATCTGCGGGCACACGAGAACGAGATCGCGCGCGTGGAGTGCGGGGATGTCGCGCGGGCGTACGACATCGACACGGAGGAAGATCTGTCGCACCTGGAGTGAGGGCCCTGGCACGCGGAGCCACGGTCTGTCGACCCGGAGAATCTCGATATCAACAAACCATTGAACTTCCACCATGAGGAAACTATTATCCACAGGTCAGAAGCGCCCTATCCGCCGAACGGCGCCCGCGACCGTCCCCCCACGCCTCGGCACTCCGTGCCGTTCTGGGCCGAACGGCGGTCCCAGGCACCGCCCGTGAAGGAGTGACAGCTCATGTCCGCACCAGCGCCCTCCCCGCTGGCCGTCGTCGATGCCGAACCACTGCCCCGGCAGGACGAGGTGCTCACCGAAGCGGCCCTCACCTTCGTGGCGGAGCTGCACCGGCGGTTCACCCCGCGCCGTGACGAGCTGCTGGCCCGCCGCGCCGAGCGCCGGGCCGAGATCGCCCGTACCTCCAGCCTGGACTTCCTGCCGGAGACCGCGGCGATCCGCGAGGACGACAGCTGGCGGGTCGCGCCCTCGCCGGCCGCGCTGGACGACCGCCGGGTGGAGATCACGGGTCCGACCGACCGGAAGATGACCATCAACGCGCTCAACTCCGGTGCGCGCGTCTGGCTCGCCGACTTCGAGGACGCCTCCGCCCCCACCTGGGAGAATGTGATCCTCGGCCAGCTCAATCTGAGCGACGCGTACCAGCGCCGTATCGACTTCACCGACCCGCGCTCCGGCAAGTCGTACGCCCTCAAGGACGCCGATCAGCTCGCGACCGTCGTGATGCGCCCGCGCGGCTGGCATCTGGCGGAGCGTCATCTCCAGCTGAACGGCGAGCAGGTGCCGGGCGCGCTGGTCGACTTCGGGCTGTACTTCTTCCACAACGCCAAGCGCCTGATCGAGCTGGGCAAGGGCCCGTACTTCTATCTGCCGAAGACGGAATCGTATCTGGAGGCCCGCCTCTGGAACGATGTCTTCGTCTTCGCCCAGGACTACGTGGGCATTCCGCGGGGGACCGTCCGCGCGACCGTGCTGATCGAGACGATCACCGCCGCGTACGAGATGGAGGAGATCCTCTACGAGCTGCGCGACCACGCCTCCGGGCTGAACGCGGGCCGCTGGGACTATCTCTTCTCGATCGTCAAGAACTTCCGGGACGGCGGCGCCAAGTTCGTGCTGCCGGACCGCAACGCGGTGACGATGACGGCCCCGTTCATGCGCGCGTACACCGAACTGCTCGTCCGTACCTGCCACAAGCGCGGCGCCCACGCGATCGGCGGCATGGCGGCCTTCATCCCGTCCCGGCACGACGCCGAGGTCAACAAGGTCGCCTTCGAGAAGGTCAAGGCCGACAAGGACCGCGAGGCGCACGACGGCTTCGACGGGTCCTGGGTCGCCCACCCCGATCTGGTCCCGATCGCCCTGGCCTCCTTCGACGCGGTCCTCGGCGACCGCCCGAACCAGAAGGACCGGCTGCGCGAGGACGTCTCCGTCGCCGCGGGCGATCTGATCGCCGTCGACTCGCTCGACGCGCGGCCCACGTACGAGGGCCTGCGCAACGCCGTCCAGGTCGGCATCCGTTACATCGAGGCGTGGCTGCGGGGCATGGGCGCCGTCGCGATCTTCAACCTGATGGAGGACGCGGCGACCGCCGAGATCTCCCGTTCGCAGATCTGGCAGTGGATCAACGCGGGCGTCGAGTTCGACCACGACGGCCGTACCGTACGCGCCACCCCGGAACTGACCCGCACCCTCGCCGCCGACGAACTCGCCGCGATCCGCGCCGAGATCGGCGAGGAGGCCTTCGCGGCCGGCCGCTGGCAGCAGGCCCACGATCTGCTGCTGACGGTCGCGCTCGACGACGACTACGCGGACTTCCTCACGCTCCCGGCGTACGAGCAACTGCGCGGCTGACGCCTCCCGGTGTACGGACCGCCCCCGGTGTCCCGCACGGCGCCGGGGGTCTGCGCGTGCCGGATCTCAGAGGGTCTCGGGGGACGGAAGCCTCGGTACGCTCGCGATCAGCCGCCGCGAGTACGGATGCGAGGGCGAGCCGAGGACCGCCGCGGTGTCGCCCTGCTCCACGACCCGCCCGTTCTCCAGCACCGCCGTCCGCTCGCACAGCGCCGCCACCACCGACAGGTCGTGCGAGACCATCGCGATGGTCAGCCCCCGTGTCTCCTTCAGCTCGACGAGCAGGTCGACGATCCTGACGCGGGTGGTGACATCGAGCGCGCTGACCGGTTCGTCGGCGAGCAGCACGCGGGGGTCGCACACCGTGGCTCTGGCGATGGCGATGCGCTGGCGCTGGCCGCCGGAGAACTCGTGCGGATAGCGGCGGGCGGCGTCGGCGGGCAGACCGACCGCCTCCAGCGCGGCGGCGACGCGCGGATCCTCCGCCCCGCGCGCCGCCGGCCGGCTCAGACCGAGCGAGCGCAGCGGCTCCGCGACGATGCCGCTGACCCGCTGCCGGGGGTCGAGCGAGGAGTACGGGTCCTGGAACACGCTCTGTACGCCGCGCCGGAAGCGGCGCATCTGCTCGCGGTCGCGGAGCCTCAGCTCGTCCCCGTCGAACAGGATCCGCCCGCTCGTGGGGCGGGTGAGGCCGAGCAGCAGCCGCAGCACCGTGGTCTTGCCCGCCCCGGACTCGCCGACCAGCCCGAGGCTGCGGCCCGCGGTGATGTCGAGGGAGACGTCGTGCAGGACGGGGGGCGCGCCCCGGTAGGCGAACCCGGCGTCCCGCGCGGCCAGGATCGCGGGGGCGGCGGCCCGCGCGGGGACGGCGGCCCGGGGGCCCGGCGGCGGGGTGGCCGGCCCCGGGGTGCCCGTGATCGGAGTGGTCATCGGACGATCCGTTCCAGTGCGCTTTCGAGGTGCCGGGCGCTGTCCACCAGATCCCGGGTGTACGGGTGCCGGGGGCGCCGCACGATGTCGTCCACGCTGCCGGACTCGACGGCCGACCCGTCCTTGAGCACCAGGACGTGATCGGTGACGGACGAGACCACGGCCAGGTCGTGGCTGACGAACAGCAGCGCCATGTCCCGCTCGGCGACGAGCCCGTCCAGCAGCGCGAGCACCTCCGACTGGACGGTGACATCGAGGGCGGTGGTGGGCTCGTCCGCGATCAGCAGGGCCGGTTCGCAGGCCAGCGCCATGGCGAGCGCGACCCGCTGCCGCTGTCCGCCGGAGATCTCGTGCGGATAGGCGCGCGTGATCCGCTCGGGGTCGGGGAGCCGTACCTGATCGAGGGCGTCCGCCACGGCGCGGCGCAGCGCCGCTCCGCGCAGCCCGCGCCACCGGCGCAGCGGTTCGGCGAGCTGGCCGCCGATCCGCATCAGCGGGTCGAGCGCGGTGAGGGGCTCCTGGAAGACGGCGGTGGCGGCCCGGCCGCGCAGGGCCGTCAGCCGCTGCTCGGTCGCGCCGATGACGTCCGTGCCCGGTGCGTCCGGGGCCGTCCTCAGGACGATGCTGCCCGAGGCGGTCATTCCGGAGGGCAGCAGGCCCAGTACGGCGAGCGCGGTGAGGGACTTGCCGGAGCCGGACTCGCCGACCAGGCCGAGCCGCGAGCCCGCGCCGACCGAGAACGTCAGGCCGGAGACCAGGGTCCGGCCCTGACCGGTGCGGATCGTCAGTCCGTTGACGTCGAGCACCCGCGTATCGCGCGCGTTCATCGGGTCCTCCGCCGGGTGGGGTCGAGGGTGTCGCGCAGTCCGTCGGCGATCAGATTGACGCCCACGACCAGCATGACCAGCAGTACTCCGGGGGCGATGACCCCGGTGGGAGCGGTGAACACGGTCGCCTGTGCCTCGTGGAGCATGCGCCCCCAGGACGCGTTCGGCGGCGGGGCGCCGAGCCCGAGGAACGACAGGCTCGCCTCGGCCATGACGGCGAGGCCGAACTGCTGGGCGAGGTTCACCCCCAGGGTGGGCCAGATATTGGGCAGTACATGGCCGGTGATGACACGGGGCCAGGAGGTGCCCGAGGTGCGCGCCGCCGTGATGTAGTCCTGCGCCAGCACCCGTTTGACCAGGATCCGGGTCAGCCGGGCCACCACGGCCGTCATCGCGAGCCCGATGGCGAGGATCGCGGAGCTGAGCGAGGCGGAGCGGGCCGCCACCATCAGCATCGCCAGAAGGAGGGTGGGGAAGGCGATCAGGACGTCCAGCAGGGTGGAGAGGGTGTCGTCGAGCCATCGGGTGGCGAAGCCCGCGGCGAGACCGAGGCAGACACCAAGCACCGTCCCGATCGCGAGGGCGCCAAGTCCGGCCTCCAGCGCGATGCGCGCGCCGGTCATCAGCTGGGTCAGCAGATCGCGGCCGAGCTTGTCGGTGCCGAGCAGATGCGGCAGTCCGGGCGCCGTGAGCCGGCCGCCCGTCGTGTCGTCGGGGGCGTACGGGACCCAGAACAGCGAGACCAGCGCGGTGACGACGATCAGTCCGAGCAGGACGCAGCCGGCCACCAGGGCCGGGGAGCGCCGGGTACGGGTGGCCGGCCGCGCGCTCTCCACGGCGGGCACGGCCGCCGGGGTGAGGTCCGTGGCCTCGCCAGGGCCGGGGGTCAGATCGGTGCGCTCGCTCATCGGGTGCCTCCCGACAGTCGGCCGCGCAGCCGGGGATCGATCAGCCGCTGCGCGAGATCACTGAGGAAGCCGATGACCAGCACCGCGAAGGTGCTCACGAAGAGGACCCCCTGGACCGTGGGGTAGTCGTGCTGGGCGACGGCCTGGGCGAGCAGGCTGCCCAGGCCCGGCAGCGCGAACACCGTCTCGACGACCACCGCGCCGAGCAGGGTGGTGGCGAGTTCGATCCCGAGGACGGAGACGACCGGCACCGCGCCGTTGCGCATGCCGTGCCGCCACATCGCCCGGTTGAAGGACGAGCCCAGGGCCCTGGCCGTACGCAGATAGTCGCTGTCGAGGACGTCCAGCGCGGCGGACCGTACGTACCGGATGAGGGAGGCCGACATCACCAGCGCGACGGTGATCACCGGCAGGGCCAGCGAGGTGAGCGCCTCCCCCGGCCGCGCCCAGCCGTCCGGCGGGAAGCCTCCGGCGGGCAGCACCCCGAGGCGCAGCGCGAAGACGGTGATGAGGATCATCCCGATCCAGAAGACCGGGACGGCGATGCCCAGTTGGGAGATCCCGCTGATCAGCGTCCCGTACCAGGTGGCCGACCGGTGGGCCGCGATGAAGCCGACGGGGACGGCGATCACCACGGCGAGCAGGAAGGAGAGCAGCGTCAGCGGGACGGTGACATCGAGCCGGGAGGTGATCTCCGGGCCCACCGGGAGCGTGCTGACGAACGAGTTCCCCAGGTCGAAGGTGGCGAGTTGGTGGAGCCAGTGGACGAACTGTTCCGGTACGGGGCGGTCCGAGCCGATCTCATGGCGGGCGGCGGCGATCTGCTCCGGGGTGGCGCCGACCGAGAGCAGGGAGTTCGCCGGGTCGCCGGGGAGCAGCCGCAGCAGCAGGAAGAGCACCACGCTGGCCAGGAACAGTGAGCCGGCCAGGAAGGCCAGCCGTCGCAGCAGGTAGGAGATCATCAGGCAGGGGGACCGATCGACGGAAGTGGGGAGTCCGCGGTGCGGGCCCGGAGTGAGGCGGCCGGGCCCGCACGGCGGGGGCGAGCGTCAGCTCACATGGAGCGTCAGCTCACATGGAGCGTCAGCTCTTCTTGATGCCGTAGGCGTGGAACTGCGAGTTGAGACCGTTGAGCGGGTAGCCCGACAGCGTGGTGTTGGCCACGACGATCTGCGGGTAGAGGTAGAGCCAGTCGCTCGCCGCGTCCTCGGCGATCTGCCGGTTGACCTTCTTCAGCAGGGCCGTCTGCCCGTCGGTGGTGTCCGACTGCTCGGCCTGCTTCACCCACTCGGTGACCTGCTTGTTGTCGTAGCCCCAGTAGAAGTCCGGGTTGCCGTACCAGACGACATCCCGGTCGTTGACGTGCTCCTGGAGCGTCGCGCCGAAGTCGCGGTTCTTGTAGACCTTGGTGTACCACTCGTCCGGCGTGATGATGTTGATGTCGACCTTGATACCGACCTTGGCCAGTTCCGACTTGATGAAGGTGGCGGCCGTCGGGTGCGGGTCGTAGTTGGGGGTGTCGAGCGTGAAGCGGAAGCCCTTGGGGTAGCCGGCCTCGGCGAGCTGCTTCCTGGCGAGCGTCACGTCGTACGGGTTGACCTTGGTGAGGTCCTCGTACCAGGGGTCGGTGGGCGGGACCATCGAGCCGATCAGTGTGCCGTGGTCGCCCCAGACCGACTGGAGCAGCTTCTTGTTGTCGATCGCGGAGCTGACGGCCTTGCGCACCTTGACGTTGTCGAACGGCTTGACGCGGTCGTTGAAGGCCAGCAGCAGCTTGGTGGTCGAGTTCCCGTCGTTGACCTTGTAGTTCGGGTTGTTCTTGAACTGGTCGAGGGCGTCCGGGCTCTGCTCGCTGGTCACCACGTCCACGGCGTTGGTGAGCAGCGCGTTGTTGAGGGCGGTCGCGTCCTTGTAGTAGTGGAAGACGACCTTCGCGTTGGTCGCCGGCGTACCCCAGTACCCCGGGAAGCGCGCCAGGCTCAGCGCGGAGCCCCGGGTCCACTTGTCCAGTGTGTAGGGGCCGGTGCCGTCCTCCGAGGTCTTGAGGTCCTTGGCCGCGGAGTTGACCACCCACACATAGCTGAGGTTGTAGACGAAGGAGATCGACTTGGACGAGAGGGTCACCTTGACGGTGGCCGGGTCCGGGGTCGTGATCGACTTGACCATGTCGAAGCTGCTCTTGCGCGCCGACTGGGAGTTCTCGGCGCGGACCTTCTCGATGCTGTACTTCACATCGGCGGAGGTGAGCGCCTTGCCCGAGTGGAACGTCACGCCGTCGCGCAGGGTGAAGGTGTACGTGAGGCCGTCCGGGCTGACGGTGTAGTCCTTGGCGAGCCGCTTCTCTGTCTTGCCGCTGTCGGTGAGGGTGAACAGCCCCTCGTAGACATTGCCGTTGAGCGCCTCGGTCACGCCCTGGCCGCCGCCTCCGGTGTTGTCCAGATTCTGCGGTTCGTAGAGCGAGCCGATACCGACGGTCGCGTTCTTGTCGTACGAGCCGGAGGGTGAATCGCTCGTCTTGTTGTCGGTCCCGGCGCCGCAGGCGGTGAGGGCGAGGGACAGGGTGACCACCAGGGTGCCGCCGAGCAGCGGTACGGACTTTCTCATCACTTCTTCTCCTGATCGACTGCCGGACGGGGTCCCCGGGGAGGGGTGGTGGGATCCGGCCGTGGTGCCTCGGGTGTGCTCAGTTGACCGTGTAGCCGTCGCGGAAGACCGGAAGCTTCTCGCCCGCCTCGACGGGCAGGTGCAGCCGGTTCTGCCGCGGCGGCAGTGGACAGTTGTACTGAGCGGAGAATCCGCACGGCGGCACGAAGGCGTGGTTGAAGTCCAGTACGACCGTCTCGCCGCCCGGCTCGCGCGGGACGAACAGGAAGCGGCCGGCGCCGTAGGTGTCGCCGCCGTTCGTCGGGTCACCGAAGACCAGGAGGAGCGTCCCGTCGTCGTCGAAGGCCGACAGCGTGTAGTCCACACCGTCCAGTGTGACGTGGATATCGCCGGGGACAACCAGTTCGCGGCTGCCCCCGCTGTCGCGCATGTGCTCGAACGGCACCCGGCGCTCGGTGGATACCGGGGTGAAGGTGGCCTCGATCACCCAGTCCGGACGGAAGGGATATGAGGCGATATGCGAGAAATGCCGGATGGCCGGAGCGTTCGCGTCCCAGAAGCGCAGCGCCTCTTCCGGCTCGCCGGTATGGAGGTTGGTCCGGCGGACGGTGGTGAGGGTCACACCGTCCGGGACCACGGTCCTGGCGCGCTCCTCGGCGGCGTCCACTCCGGGATCCAGCCACCGGGTCTCTGTCAGCGCCAAGTTGCCGACGGGGCCGGTCACGGCGGTCCGCCGCGCGGCGTGCCAGGTCTCCAGCGCCGTCCGGGCCTCGTGGAGTTCCTGGGCCTCCTCGGCCTCCTGGGCCTCCTCGGCCTCCTGAGAACGCGTATGCAGGGACATGCGGGACTCGCTCCGGTCTGACGGAAGGGTTCGATCCCGCGCGGCATCGCTGTGGGGTCTGGAACGAGTGGATCGTACATACATAGGGTTATTTCCAGCCATGATTGACCATCCTTCGAGACAGGATGTCTCGAAGTGCTCCGGAGCGATGAGTTTCGGCGGCCGGGCCGGTCTCCCTCATATGGACACACAGACAGAGATGGAGCCGTTCGACCTGGGGCCCGCGTGCCGCGAGGTCGCGCGGTTGCTGGGCGGTATCAAGGATGACCAGCTCTCCGGCCCGACGCCCTGCCCCGACTACGCGGTACGCGAGGTGCTGGCGCATCTCGTCGGACTGACGGTGGCGTTCCGCGACGCCGCGGCGAAGAAGCCGGGGCCGACGACGGACACACCGCCGGACGCGGCCCTGCCCGTACTGCCGGACGACTGGCGCGAGGTGCTGCCCCGGCAGCTGGACGAGCTGGCCGAGGCCTGGCGTTCGCCCGCCGCGTGGGAGGGCGGCACCCGGATCGGCGGAGTCGATCTTCCGGGTGCGGTGGCCGGACTGGTGGCTCTCAATGAAGTACAGATCCATGGCTGGGACCTGGCGCGGAGCACGGGGCAGCCGTACGCCCCCGCCGAGGCGTCGCTCCGGGCGTCGTTCGCGATGCTGACCCCGCCCGCGGTGGCCGGATCCGGCGGGCCCGGCGGAGCCGACACGACCGACGCGACCGACGCGGGCGACGGCTCGGGCCAGGCTCCGGACGGGGTGTTCGGGCCGCCGGTCGACGTCCCCGAGGACGCCCCGCTGCTGGACCGGGTGGTCGGCCTGACCGGCCGCCGCCCCGACTGGCGGCCCGGGGAGTGAGCCGGGGCCGGCCGCCCGAGGGTCCGGGGGGCTCTGCGGTCGGCGGCCCGGGAGCGACGCCCCGGTCATCGGCGGGCCACCGAGTGCGGTCAGCCGGTGGCCGGGGCGTCGGTGCGCCGGGAGGCGGTGACGGTAGCGGTGGCGGTGCGCAGCAGTGCGCGGGCCTTCTCCTGGAAGCGCGCGTCCGAGGAGACCACGTCCGGTTCCACGCCCGTGCCCCACACCCGGTGGTCCCGTTCCGCCAGGCAGGCCAGCCGGTGGAGTTCGGGCTCCGTCAGGGATTCGGGGCCGAGGGCCGCGAGCGCTTCCAGGGCGCCCATCGGGTCGGCGTCGCGCTCGGCGCAGCGCAGCAGGGTGTCCGCGAGACGCACGCGGTGGGCATGGTCCGCGTGGTGGGCACAGTCCGCCCGGTGGTGCGTGACGGCTCCGATGGCGAGCAGGGCCTGGGCCATCGCCGGGGCCCGTTCGGGATCGGCCAGGCCCCGTTCCAGTGCGGGACGGAGCGCCGCCGCGGCCGGGCCGAGGCGGGCGGCGGCGCGGGCCGCGTTCACGGCGGTCCAGCGCATCCACTCGGTGTCCGTCGCCTCCAGGACGGCCGCGATCACCGGCAGCGCTTCCCCGGGATCACCGGTCACCCTCCACAGGGCCAGGGCGATGTCCAGGTCGGCGTCCAGGCGCGGTGCCGTCACGCGGTGCTCGTCCGTGCTGAGCGCCGCCCGCAGCCGCGGAAGCAGTACGGCGGCGTCCTCGCCGAGATCGGCCGTGGCGCGGGCGGCCTGCCGTATGCGGTGGGTGTCGTCCGCGGCGAGTTCCGCGGCGAGGACGGTCAGCAGCGGTTCCGGGCCGCCGGTGACGGAGTCGCCGGCGAGGGAATGGAGCGCACGCGCGGCGGCGAACCGGCCCTGCTCGGGGCCCGATACGGCGGCCTCCGCCAGCGGTCCGACGGCCCGCCCTGGGTCGACGGCCGCCAGCGCGGCGGGCACGAACACGGGGAACCTGCCCAGCGACGCGGCCAGTTCGGGGAAGGCGGGCGCGGCCCGCTCGCCCCAGGAGGCGAGCAGCCGGACGAGATGGATCGGCTCGTTCCCGCCGAGCTCCGGCGCGGTCAGCCTGGCCCTGGCGGCGGCCAGCAACTCCGGGTGGTACGGGAACGGTCCGTCGCGCCGGTCGTACGGGAATCCGCAGGCGGCCCCGAGGGCCGCCGGGCGCTCGGGCAGATCACGCGCGAGCAGCGGGGCGGCCCGCTCCGGGGCCACGCCGACCAGGGCCTTGAGCGCGCGGTCCGCCAGGTCCCGGGCAGGGCCCGCGTCGCCGCCGCCTGAGGCGAGCGCCGCCAGCGCGGGCGCCGCGGCGGCCGCGTGCGGTCCGAGCTTGTCCAGGGCGCTGAGGGCGGGCCGCGCGGAGACCGGGTCGTCCAGCAGCGCGATCAGCGGGTCCGCGAGCCGGGCGGGTGCGCTCCGTGAGGTCACGCACGCCTGTTCCGTCGCCCACAGGGCCTCCGCGCGGATGTCGTCGTCGGGGACGCGCAGCGCGAAGTCGAGCAGCGCCAGGGCGGCTTCGCGGTCGTCGGAGGTGTCGCGCTCCAGCAGGGCGTCGACGATGCGGTGGAGCGGTTCCGTCTGCTCCAGATCCAAGCGGCCGGCGACCAGGGGGTCGGCCGGCAGCAGGGAGAGCACCGCCCGGTGGTGCGTCCCGGTCCAGGGCAGTCCCAGGTCCAGCGAGCCCAGGACCGCGGCGATGCGCAGCTCCGCCGGCTCCCCCGCCTCCAGCGCGGCGGTGACCATGGCCGCAGCGGGGCCCGCGGAGTCGAGCAGCACCGCCCCGGCGAGCAACTCGGCCCGTACGAGCGGCTCTTCCTCCCGCTCCCAGCACCGCAGCAGTACCGGAAGAACCCGTTCCGCGGCCCCCGTGCGCGCCGCCGCCCAGACCGCCGCCTGCCGCACCGCCGCGTCCTCCGCGTCGACCAGAGGCAGGATCAGGGGCAGTTGGCCGATGACTGCGGCCTGGCACTCGCCGGGCGGCGTACCGTCGTAGACGCCCTCGCTCTCGGCTATCCCTCCGAGCAGGACCAGCAGGTCTCCGGTCCGCACCCCGGCGGCGGCCAGCCCGGCGAGATACGGCACGGCCCGCGCGGACGCCTCGTACACCGATCCCTGGTGGAGGATGCTGCTGTACAGCTCGCCCAGGGCCTCCGCCGCCGCCTCCTCGTCCGCGCCCGCCAGTGCCCGCAGCTGTTCGGGCAGGTCTTCGGCGCTGCCGTACGCGTGTTCGAGTTCCGCCCACGGCTGGGCATCGAGATCGGCTAATACCTGTACGAGATCCATGGCCGGAATGCTGCCACGAGGGTCTGACAACGGCCTCCGGCCGAGGGTGACACGCAGCGGCGCCACCGGGGACGGTATCGCCCCAAGTGACCGGCCCACACTCCTTCTTCACAGACGGACGGGTATACGGCACCTCCGGGCTTTGGTAGGAAAGCTTCCTAACAGATACGGCCGCAGGAACTCTCCCCACTTCCCACCCTGGAGGTCAGGTGCCCACCCCCCGCATTCGCACCGTTCTGCTCGCGCTGACGCTGGTCGCGGTCCCCACCGCGTCCGTGGCCCACGCGGCAGCGGAGCCCCCCGCCGCCTCACCCGCCACCTCTCCCGCCGCCTCGCCTGCCATCGGCGGCGCCGTGGCGGCGGCCGCCGGACTCGACGACCCGGCGAAGAAGGACATCGCCATGCAGATCGTCTCCAGCGCGGAGAACTCCTCGCTGGACTGGAAGGCGCAGTACGGCTACATCGAGGACATCGGCGACGGCCGCGGCTACACCGCGGGCATCATCGGATTCTGTTCCGGCACCGGCGACATGCTGGATCTCGTCGAGCTGTACACCCAGCGCAAGCCCGGCAACCCGCTCGCCGGCTACCTGCCCGCCCTGCGGGAGGTCGACGGCACCGACTCGCACGACGGTCTCGACCCGGGGTTCACCGCCGCCTGGAAGCAGGCGGCCAAGGACTCCGCGTTCAAGACCGCGCAGAACGATGAACGCGACCGGGTCTACTTCAACCCGGCCGTGAACCGCGGCAAGCAGGACGGTCTGGGCACGCTCGGGCAGTTCGCGTACTACGACGCCATCGTGATGCACGGCGACGGCGGCGACAGCACCAGCTTCGGCAACATCCGCAAGCGCGCGCTGGCCAAGGCGAAGACCCCGGCCCAGGGCGGCGACCAGACGGCGTATCTGCACGCCTTCCTCGACGCCCGCGTCTGGGCGATGAAGCAGGAGGAGGCCCACGAGGACACCAGCCGGGTGGACACCGCGCAGCGCGTGTTCCTCAACAAGGGCAATCTGAACCTGGATCCGCCGCTCGACTGGAAGGTGTACGGCGACAGCTTCCACATCGGCTGACACACCGACAGGTCCGGCCGGGCCGGGCCGGCGGGTACGGAACCGGGTCCGCCGGCTCCGTACCCGCCGCCCGCGTTCACGTCACCGTCTGAGCCACCGGCGCGGATTCCGGCGCCGGTTCCCGCGCGGCTTCCGGCGCCGCCTCCACTCGCTCCCCGTCCGGACTCCTCTTCGCTCCCAGGTGGTTGAAGGCCAGGTTCAGGACGATCGCCACCACGCATCCCGTGCTGATCCCCGAGTCGAGCACCACCAGCAGGTCCTTGGGGAAGGCGTGGTAGAAGTCCGGCGCGGCGATCGGTATCAGCCCTATGCCCACGGCCGCCGCGACGATCAGCGCGTTCTCGCCTTTCTCCAGCGCGGCCGTGGCCAAGGTCTGGATTCCGCTCGCGGCGACGGAGCCGAACAGGACGATCCCCGCGCCGCCGAGGACGGGCAGCGGTACGAGCGCGATCACGGACGCCAGCACGGGACAGAGCCCGAGCAGCACCAGGATCCCGCCGCCCGCCGCGACCACGAAGCGGCTGCGGACCTTGGTCATCGCGACGAGACCGATGTTCTGGGCGAAGGCGCTGCACATGAAGCCGTTGAACAGCGGGCTGATGGCGCTGCCGAGGGTGTCGGCGCGCAGGCCGCCCTCGATGGTCCGCTCGTCCGCGGGGCGTCCCACTATCCTGCCCAGCGCGAGCATGTCGGCGGTGGACTCCGTCATGCAGACGAGCATCACGACACACATGGAGATGATGGCCGCGATCTCGAACTGAGGGGCGCCGAAGTGGAACGGCGCCGGGAAGCCGACGAGACCGGCGTCCTTGATCGCGTCGAGGCTGGTCATCCCCATCGGGATGGCGATGACCGTACCGATGACGAGACCGATGAGGATCGCGATCTGCTGGAGGAAGCCGCGCAGCAGCTTCCGCAGCACCAGCACGACGACCAGGGTGAGGGCGGCCATCCCTATGTTCCGCGTCGAACCGTAGTCGCCGGCCCCGGCGTCGCCGCCCTGGGACCAGGTGAAGGCGACCGGCAGCAGCGAGACACCTATCAGGGTGATGACGGTGCCGGTGACGACGGGCGGGAAGAAGCGCACGAGCTTCGAGAAGTACGGGGTGAGCAGAAAACCCAGCACACTGGCGACGATGATCGCGCCGAAGATCACGGCGAGTCCGTCGGCGCCCCGGTCCTTGCCGATGGCGATCATCGGGGTCACACCGGCGAAGGAGACGCCGTTGACGAAGGGGAGCCGGGCACCGATCTTCCAGAAGCCGAGGGTCTGGAGCAGGGTGGCTATTCCGGCGGTGAAGAGGCTCGCGCCCATCAGGAACGCGGTCTCTTTGGCGTCGAGGCCCACCGCGGGCCCCACGATCATGGGCGGGGCCACCACACCCGCGTACATCGCGGCCACATGCTGGAGGCCGCTGGTGAACATCCTGGCGGGCGGCAGCCTTTCGTCGACCGGATGCTTCCGGTGGGGATCGACGTCGGCTGCCCCGGCGGGCCGGGACGTCGGCGGGGACAGTGGCTCTGTTCGGGGTTCGGTCGGCACGGCGGTTCCTCCGGTCGGTGACGCGCCGGCGGCGGCGCGGGTATCAGGGAGGTGTTACGAGGTGGGTACACCTGTCTGCGCGTGCGGGCACAGGACACATGTCACCGTCCCGGGAGGTGAGGTACCGGCAGCTGCGGTACGACACCTCCCGGTCACGGCTGCCACGGACCCCGCTCGGGTCCATGGCCTCCGGTCGCGGGCCGTCCCCCACGACCGGACATTCCGGCGGGATCAGCCCTGTGCGGCGATCCGCGCGAGACGCTGGGCCTCGCTCCGTGTGTCACGGGCGATGGCGTCCTCGTCCACCGTGGTCAGGTGGCCGTCCTCCACCACGGTCCTGCCGTTGACGAGGGAGAGTGTGACGGGGGCGGCGGCGCCGAAGATCAGCGCGGTCACCGGGTCCGCGATGGAGGCGTGGGCGAGGGTGTCCAGCCTCCACAGGACGAGGTCGGCCAGCTTCCCGGGCTCGATCGAGCCGATCTGGTCGGCGCGGCCGAGGACTTGAGCGCCACCGTACGTACCGAGGCGCAGCGCCTGGCGGGCGTTGAGCGCCGATTCGCCGTGGGCGCTGAGGCGGTTGATGAGCAGCGCGTTGCGCAGTTCGGTGTGGAGTTCGCCCGACTCGTTGGAGGCGGTGCCGTCCACACCGAGGCCGACCGGTACGCCGGCTCTCAGCATGTCGGGGACCCGCGCGATCCCGGCGGCGAGCCGGGCGTTGGACGAGGGGCAGTGGGCGACGCCCGTGCCCGTACGGCCGAAGGCGGCGATGTCGGCGTCGTTCATATGGACGCAGTGGGCCATCCACACGTCGGAGCCGAGCCAGCCGGTCGACTCGAAGTAGTCGGTGGGCCCCATCCCGAACAGTTCCTTGCAGAACTGCTCCTCCTCCACCGTCTCGCTGCCGTGGGTGTGCAGTCTGACGCCCTTGCGGCGCGCCAACTCGGCTGCCTGCTTGAGCAGTTCGGTGGTGACGGAGAACGGCGAGCACGGGGCCACGGCGATCTGGGTCATCGCGTCGAAGGAGGCGTCGTGGTGGGTGTCCATGGTCGCCTCGGTGGCGGCGAGCGCGCCGTCGAGGGACTCGACGGCGAAGTCCGGGGGCAGTCCGCCGTCCGAGACACCGCGGTCCATGGAGCCACGGGCGAGGGTGAACCGTACGCCCATCTCCGCGGCGGCCCCGATGATCGCGCCCGACAGGTCGCCCGTGCCACGCGGATAGACGTAGTGGTGGTCCATCGCGGTGGTGACACCGCCGCGGACCATCATCGCCAGGGAGCCCTGCGCGGCGGCGCGGACCATCTGTTCGTCGAGCCGCGCCCAGGTCGGGTAGAGCGCGACCAGCCAGTCGAACAGGTTGTGGTCGGTGGCGAGTCCGCGGGTGAGCCACTGGTAGAAGTGGTGGTGTGTGTTGACCAGGCCGGGGGTGACGAGATGGCCGGTGCCGTCGACACGGCGGACCACGTTCTCCAGGCGGGCCGGGGCCGGGCCCGCGCCGACCGACTCGATCCGGTGGTCCGCGACGACGACATGTCCCGAGGCGTACTCGGTGTCGTGTGCGTCCACCGTCGCGATGGCGCAGTTCTCGATGACGATGCGCGAAGCCGCCATGGCGGTTCCTCTTCCTGAGTTCGGGCCGGCAACGGGTCAGAGGTTGGTCAGATCGACCGGGATCTGCGGCTCGGTTCCGTCCCGCAGGACGGTCGCCTCGATCAGTCCGTAGGGGCGGTCCGCCGCGAAGTAGACCTCGTTGTCGTTCTTCAGTCCGAACGGCTCCAGATCCACCAGGAAATGGTGCTTGTTCGGCAGCGAGAACCGGATCTCGTCGATCTCGCCGCGGTTCTCGATGATCCTCGAACCCATCTGGTAGAGGGTCTGCTGGAGGGAGAGCGAGTAGGTCTCGGCGAAGGCCTGGAGCATGTGCTTCCTGGCCTGTTCGTAGGAGTCCTCCCAATTCGGCATGCGCGTGTCGTCGCTCGACCAGTGGTAACGCCACCGGGCGGACACCTCGGTCGCGAGAATACGGTCGTGCGCCTCTTTGAGCGTCGTGTACTTGTCCTTGACGTAGCCCCAGAATTCGGAGTGCGTCGAGTTCAGCACGGTCAGATCCTTCAGACCCGAGATGACCTGCCAGCGCTCGCCGTCGAAGGTGATCTGGGCGAGCCGGGTCTCCTGGCCCTTGCGGACGAAGGAGTGCCTGGCCTCATCGGCGCCGATGGACCCGGAGCCGGTGTCCGGCGTCCCGATACGTTCCCAGGAGTATTCCTCGATCCGGATACGCGCCTGCCTGATCGGTTCCTGGCTGGTGACGAAGTGCCGGGCGAGATGGATACCGAACTGCTCGGCCGATTCGACGCCGTGTTCCTTGGCGAACGCGTAGACCGTGTTCTTGGTGGTGTCGGTCGGCAGCACATGCGCGTTGGAACCGGAGTAGTGGACGTCCTCCATCTCGCCGGAGAGCGCGACGGAGACATTGAGGTCCTTGATGTGATGGGTGTCGCCGTCCCGCGTGATCTTGACGACGCGGTTCTCCGCCTTGCCGTACTGGTTCTGTCCGAGCATCACAGGGCGGCTCGGGCGGGACTGATCGGTCATGTCTGCTAGCTCCCTCGGTATACGGAGTAGCCGAACGGGTTGAGCAGCAGCGGTACGTGATAGTGCTCGCCGGGAACGACGGCGAAGGTGATCGCCACTTCCGGGAAGAACACACCGCTGTCCCTTGCGCGGGGGGCGTCCTGCTGCGCCTCGGCTTCTTGCCTGCTGATGAAGTACGCCTCGGTCTCGAAGCCGAGACGTACCTGTGTGGTGCCTTCCGGCAGGGCCGGCAGGTCCGTGCAGCGCCCGTCGCCGTCGGTTCGCGAACCACCGAGCGTCTCCCACCGCGTGCCGGGGCCGCCGCGGGCCGCGAGCGAGATGGTGACGCCCTTCGCGGGGCGTCCGATGCTGGTGTCCAGGATGTGCGTGGACACCGAGGCGGTGGTGGCGGTGCTCATGAGTCGTCGTCCTCCGCTACGAGACGGGTCAGCCGGATCCGGTTGATCTTGCCGAGTTCGGTGCGCACGATGGCACGCTCCCGTTCCGGTGTGTGGCCCATCCGGGTCTTCAGCGCGTCGCGCATCTGCTCACCGGTGGCGCCGGTGGCGCAGATCAGGAAGACATGCCCGAACCGCTCCTGGTAGGCCAGGTTGAGTGCGAGCATCTCGGCCTTCAGTGCTTCCGGGGCACCGGCCATCCCCCGCTGTTCACGGGCGGAGGCCGGGTCTCCCGGCTTCGGCCGGCCGATCGGCGGGTGACCCGCCATCGCCTCGGCCAGATCCGCGCCGTCCAGCGCCACCGTCGCGGTGTCGCTGGCGGCGAGGAGAGCGTTCAGGCCGGTGTACGGGCGGCGGGCGAGGAGTTGGGCCCCCCACGCCCGGCTGGCGCACACCTCGTGCAGTGCGGCCAGAGCCACGCTGTCGGGCGAGGTGTTGAACCGGGTGAGGCCCGGTTGCGGTGTCGACGTCACGGGAGCCTCCGTGGCTGTGCTGGGCGGGCTTCGCATAGCTAACGCCCTCGGCAACACCGCGTCAACACTTTGTTGAAATCTCGTATACGGAAACCCGGCGCCGGGGCCTACTCGCCCCCGGCCGTGCTTTCCCGCGCGCTTTCGCGCGCGTTTTCCCTGTTCAGGTAGTTGTAGACGGTGAAGCGGCTGACCCCGAGGGCGCTCGCCACCGTCTCGACGCCGTGCCGTACGGAGAAGGCACCGCGCGCCTCCAGTATCCGGACGACCGACTGCTTGGACTTGCGGTCCAGCTCGGCGAGCGGCATGCCGTGCCGCCGTTCCAGCGCCGCCAGGATGTGGTCCAGGGAGTCGGACAGCTGGGGCAGCCGTACGGCGAGCAGTTCCTCACCCTCCCAGGCGAGTACGACATCGTCGGGCTGGGCCTCGCCGGGCGCCATCAGCTCACCGCCCATGGCGTCGACCAGCGGCTTGACCGCCGCGACGAAGGGGTGGTCCAGCGGCTCGGCCATCAGCCGTTCTCCCCGTCCCCGGCCGCGGTGCCGTCCTCGGCCACACGACCGTTCCCGGCCGCATGACCGTTCCCGTTCACATGACCGTTCCCGATCACATTGACCTGGAGGGAGACCCGGGTCGCCCCGGCGGCCAGCGACCGGCGCAGCAGCGCGTCCACCGCGCCCAGCACCGCGTCCGCGCCGCCCTCCACCGTATTGCCGAACGGCCCGACGTCCACGGCGTCCAGTTCGGCACCCTGGACGACCTCGCGGGCCACCAGCGCGTGGGCGGGCGCCTCGTCCAGGTCGAAGGGCTCGGTCGTGAACTCCACTCTCAATCGCACGCGCTCAACCTACTGCGCGGGCGGCGAATTCCGGGAGCCCTCTTGACAGCCCCCGAGCCACCCGGGCAGTCTTCCATCAAGCAGAAGATAACTTCCGCAATACGGAAGGAGCGCCTGACTCCTCATGGCCCCTCTCCTCACGAACGGGCGCGGCACCGAGCAGCGCTTCGATGTGAACCTGTCCATCCTCTTCACCGAACTCCCGCTGCTGGAGCGCCCCGCCGCCGCGGCGGCGGCCGGCTTCGACGCGGTGGAGCTCTGGTGGCCCTGGACCGACACCCCCACCCCGCCACAGGCCGAACTCGACGCCCTGGAGAAGGCGCTCGACGACGCGGGCACGCGCCTGGTGGGGCTGAACTTCTACGCCGGACAGCTGCCCGGCCCGGACCGCGGGGCGCTCTCGGTGCCCGGCGAGGAGTCCGACCGGTTCGTCGCCAATATCGAGGTCGCGGCCGACTTCGCCGCCGCCACCGGCTGCAAGGCCCTCAACGCGCTGTACGGCAACCGCGTCGAGGGCGTCGATCCGCGGGCGCAGGACGAGCTGGCCCTGGAGAACCTCGTACGGGCGGCCCACGCGGCCGACCGGGTCGGGGCGATCCTGCTGATCGAGGCGCTCAACAAGCCGGAGTCCCCTCTGTACCCCCTGGTGAGCGCTCCCTCCGCGGTCGAGGTCGTGGACCGGGTCAACGCGGCCAGCGGACTCGGCAACGCCGCGTTCCTGCTCGATCTCTACCACCTGTCGATGAACGGCGAGGACCTGAACGAGGTCATCGACCGTTATGCCGAGCGGACCGGCCACGTACAGATCGCGGACAACCCGGGCCGCGGTGCGCCGGGGACCGGATCGCTGCCGCTCGGAGATCTCCTCGGCCGGCTGCGCAAGGCCGGGTACACCGGCTGGGTCGGCCTGGAGTACAAGCCGGGCGACCGGCCGAGCGCCGAGTCCTTCGACTGGCTCGCCGCGGGGGCCTGACCGGCCCGACAGGGCCCGGGTCCCCCGACCGCCGGCCCGCCAACCGACCGTATTCACGCGCGTGTTGCGATGTGCGCGGGTATCGAAAGAGGCACCCTGATGAGTAATCTCCCCACGATCGCGTGGATCGGTCTCGGCATCATGGGCTCCCCCATGTCCGAGAACCTGATCAAGGCCGGCTACTCCGTGACCGGCTTCACGCTGGAGCGGGACAAGCTGGACCGGCTGGCCGCGGCCGGCGGTACGGCCGCGGGCTCGATCGCCGAGGCGGTACGGGACGCCGATGTGATCGTCACGATGGTGCCCGCCTCCCCGCAGGTCGAGGCCATCGCGTACGGAGAGAACGGCATCCTCGCGAACGCCCGGTCCGGCGCGCTGCTGATCGACATGTCGTCCATCACCCCGCGGACATCGGTGGACCTGGCGAAGAACGCGGCCGAGAAGGGCATCCGCGTGCTGGACGCCCCGGTCTCCGGCGGCGAGGCGGGCGCCGTCGAGGCGGTCCTCTCCATCATGGTCGGCGGCGGACAGGCCGACTTCGACGAGGCCAAGCCGCTGCTGGAGGCGCTCGGCAAGACCATCGTGCTGTGCGGGCCGCACGGCTCGGGCCAGACGGTGAAGGCCGCCAACCAGCTGATCGTGGCCGTGAACATCCAGGCGTGCGCCGAGGCCGTGGTCTTCCTGGAGAAGTCCGGCGTGGACCTCGCCGCCGCGCTGGACGTCCTCAACGGCGGGCTGGCCGGTTCGACCGTGCTGACCCGCAAGAAGGACAACTTCCTCAACCGCGATTTCAAGCCCGGCTTCCGGATCGATCTGCACCACAAGGACATGGGCATCGTCACCGACGCCGCCCGCAATGTGGGCGCCGCGCTCCCCGTGGGCGCCGTGGTGGCCCAACTCGTCGCCTCCCTGCGCGCGCAGGGCGACGGCGGGCTCGACCACTCCGCGCTGCTGCGCTCGGTCGAGCGCCTCTCCGGTGCCGACGTCTGAGCCCGGCTGCCCCACTGCCCGCTGTTTCACTGTCCGGCTGTCCCGCTGTTTCACTGTCCGGCTCCATGACTCTCCGGCTCTCCGGCTCCCCCTGATCTCCGGGCAGCGGTGGCGCTGACACCTGTCCTGTCGCGCCCAGGCGCCGCCGCCGCCCGGAACCCACCCTGCCGCCGGGCCGCCGGGTAGCTGGGCAGTCGGGCAGTCGGGCCACCGGGAATCGGCATCCGGAACAACGATCTCCATGTTCAACAAACTGTTGATGTCTTGTTCAAGGCGAATTTACGCTTCTGAAACCGTCAGCGACCAGCAGCCACCGGAGAAACCCGGCCACTTCCACGCGGTGGTCCGGGCGTACGGCCGGCGCGTCGAGGGCGCGGTCCGCGCGTCGCGCGGGGACCGACGAGCCACGCACGGGAGATGACGGGAGGTCAGCTCCCGTGCGTCGTCCCGTACCACCGGCCCCGTATGAGGGGTGGCCGGCGGTACGGGCAGCGAAAGGACCGCGGCGGCGTGCGAGCCAGTGCGGTGGTGAAGGGAACGGCGGTTCTTCCCGGCCTGAGGGAAGGGCAGCGCGTCTCCCGTCGCCGCCGCCGCGGTCCCGACCTTCTTGCCCTCAACGCCCCGCGCACAGCGTGGAGTACGGACGATTCCCGTGCTCCACGCTCTTTCGCGTGCCCGGTGCCGGGCGGACACTGGAGCGGTGAGGACACTGTGGCGGAGGGCCGCTCCCGTGCTCGCCGTGTCGGGGATCGGGGCGTTCGTCGTCGGGGTCGGCTCCGCCGTTTCCGGTGCGGGGCCTTCCGGACTGGTCTGGCTCGGCGTCCTCGGGGGCGTGCTGCTGATGGTGATGAGCGGAGTCACCACGGACGCGGAACCGACGGGAGCGACGGAGCCGACGGGAGCGACCGGACCGGCGGGACCGGCCGCCGGTGCCGACGCCGGGCAGAGCGGCCACAGCTGGTGGGCCGACGACTCCGCGGTCGCGCACGCTTCGGGCGCGAAGGAACCGGAGCCGAAGGGGAGGTCCGGGACGGACTCCGGCGGCTGCGGGGGGTGACGGCGGCGGGGGATGCGGCGGCGGCTGTGGCGGATGCGGGGGCTGCGGCGGGTGACCGTACCGGCCCGGACGGGCCCGGACCGGCCCGTACGGGACGGCCCCCACGAGACGGCCCTCACGAGACGGTCACTACAGGGCGGTCACTACGGGTCGGCGGACACGGCAGAGGGCCTCGGTACCGGAGCGATCCGGTACCGAGGCCCTCGCTGCCGCCGGGTCAGGGTCAGGTCAGCGGCAGGATCTCCGTGGGCGCGTGCCACGGCTCGGTGGCGAGGTCCTCGAACTCGTTCACGCTCGCGATGTCGCTGCCGCTCATCGCGATATTGGTGACGCGTTCGAGGATCGCCTCGACGATCACGGGGACACGGAACTCGGCGGCCAGCTTCTTGGCCTGCTCGAAGGCCGGCAGCAGCTGGTCGGGCTCGGTGACCCGGATCGCCTTGCAGCCCAGGCCCTCGGCGACCTTCACATGGTCGACGCCGTAGACGCCCAGCTCAGGTGAGTTGAGGTTCTCGAACTCCAGGTTGACCTGGAAGTCGATGTCGAAGTTGCGCTGCGCCTGGCGGATCAGACCCAGATACGCGTTGTTCACCAGCACGTGCACATACGGGATGCGGTGCTGCGCGCCGACCGCCAGCTCTTCGAGCATGAACTGGAAGTCGTAGTCGCCGGAGAGCGCGACGACCGTGGCCTCGGGGTCGGCGGTGGCCACCCCCAGCGCGGCGGGGATGGTCCAGCCGAGCGGGCCGGCCTGGCCGCAGTTGATCCAGTGGCGCGGCTTGTAGACGTGCAGCATCTGCGCGCCGGCGATCTGGGAGAGACCGATGGTGGTGACGTACCGGGTCTCGGGACCGAACGCGCGGTTCATCTCCTCGTACACGCGCTGCGGCTTGAGCGGCACGTTGTCGAAGTGGGTACGCCGGTGCAGCGTGGCCTTGCGTTCCCGCGCGGAGGCGGCCCACGTGGTGCGGTCGGGCAGTTCGCCCGCGGCCTTCAGTTCCCTCGCCACCTCGACGAAGAGCGTGAGCGCGGCCCCGGCGTCCGAGGCGATGCCGTAGTCAGGGGCGAAGATCTTGCCGATCTGGGTGGGCTCGATGTCGACATGGACGAAGGTGCGTCCGCGCGTATAGACGTCGAGCTTGCCCGTGTGGCGGTTGGCCCAGCGGTTGCCGATGCCGAGGACGAAGTCGGACTCCAGGAACGTGGCGTTGCCGTAGCGGTGCGAGGTCTGGAGCCCCACCATGCCGGCGTTCAGCTCGTGGTCGTCGGCGATGACGCCCCAGCCCATCAGGGTCGGCACGACCGGCGTGCCGGTGAGTTCGGCGAACTCGACCAGCAGGGCGGAAGCGTCGGCGTTGATGACACCGCCCCCGGCGACGATCAGCGGGCGCTCGGACGCGTTCAGCATCCTGACGGCCTTCTCGGCCTGCGCGCGCGTGGCGGCCGGCCGGAAGACCGGCAGCGGCTCATAGGTCTCGGGGTCGAACTCGATCTCGGTGAGCTGGACATCGATCGGCAGGTCGATGAGGACCGGCCCGGGGCGTCCCGAGCGCATGAGGTGGAACGCCTGCTGGAAGACGCCGGGGACCTGCGCGGCCTCCAGGACGGTCGTCGCGGCCTTGGTGACCGGCCGCGCGATCGAGGCGATGTCGACGGCCTGGAAGTCCTCCTTGTGGATCACCGCGGTGGGCGCCTGGCCGGTGATGCAGAGGATCGGGATGGAGTCGCCGATCGCGGAGTACAGGCCGGTGATCATGTCCGTGCCCGCGGGCCCGGACGTACCGACGCAGACGCCGATGTTGCCCGGGTGCGTACGGGTGTAGCCCTCGGCCATGTGCGAGGCGCCCTCGACATGGCGGGCGAGCGTGTGATGCACCCCGCCCGCGGCCTTGAGGGCGGCGTAGAAGGGGTTGATCGCGGCGCCCGGCACACCGAACGCGTTGCTGACGCCTTCGCGCTTGAGGATCTCAACTGCCGCTCGGGCGGCGGTCATTCGAGGCATGAAGTGCTCCTGCTTCGGCCGGCGGATCAGGGCTCTGTCGCGCCACCTGAGAGCACTAATTCCGTGATGCGGAAGTTTAGTTCTACTATCCGGAATCAATCTAAGGTCCTCGCGGTACGCCGTCAAGGGATCGGCGAAGACCCTCCCCCCTGGGCCGCCCTTGGTGGACGATGAACGGGGAGGTCGGGATGGGAGAGGGCGTTTCGGTGTGCTGTCCGTCGTGCGGCAGCCGCCATACGTTGACGGCGTCGGTCTATCCGTGCGCGTGCGGTGCTCCGGTGGCACCGGCGCTGCCCGGGAGCGCCCTGGTGGAGACGGTCACCCGGCGCGCCTGGGCGGACGAGTGGGTGACGGTCCGCTGTACGGCCTGCGCGCGCGAGGGCCAGTGGCCACGGCCGGAGCTGGGCTGTCCGTGCGGGGCGATGCTGCGGATCGCGGTGGAGCCGGCGACACCCGGGCCGGCCACGCGCGAGCCCGCGACACACGAGCCCGTGCCGGCCGAGCCCGCGACACCCTGGCCGGTGACAGCCGAGTCCGTGCCGGCCGAACCGACGACGGCCGGAGAACCGGCTCCCGAGCCCCAGGCCCCCGAGCGGCCCCCGGCGCTACGGCCCGTCCACGAACAGTCCACGTCGGAACGGCCCGTCCACGAGCAGTCCGCGTCGGAACGGCCCGTCCACGAGCACCCCGCGCATATCCCGCTGCCCCGCACCGCCGCCGCGCCGCGCCCCGCGTTCCGCCCCGTGACGATCCGTACGGCCCGCGACGCGGTGACCACGGCCGCGCTCTATCTGCGCTGGCTCGGCTTCAAGAGCGTCGTCGAGTCCGCAGAGCCGCCCGCGTCCGGCATCGTCGCGCCGCCCGGCACCGGTCTGCGCGGACCCGATGTGGTCGCCCAGGTCGACCCGACCACCGGCCCGGCGTCCCTGCGCTCCGTCGAGTGCCTCTGGCTCAACGGCATGAACGCGTCGGCGGCGAGCGTCTACTTCTCCCTCGCGGGGTACGCGGCCGACGCCCGTGCCCGCGCGGACGCTCTCGGCCTCCCGCTCTTCGTACTCGACCTCACCGGCACGCCCCAGCCCGTCAACGGCCCGGCGGACGAGCTGGTCTCGGCCGGGGCGCACCACCCGTAGAAGCCGCGGGAACAGCCCGCGCCATAATCACGTCATGCTCATTCGTCCCGCCGCCCCCGCCGACCTCCCGCTTCTCCAGGACATCGAACGGGCGGCGGGCGAACCGTTCCGCGCACGGGGGATGGCCGCGATCGCCGATGACGCGCCGCCCGCGCTCGATCTGCTGGAGCGCTACCGGCGGGCGGGCCGCGCCTGGGTGACGGACGACGGGACCGGCCGGCCCGTCGCGTATCTGATCCACGACACCGTCGACGGGGCGGCCCATGTCGAACAGGTCTCGGTCCACCCGGACGCCGCCCGCCGGGGCGTCGGCCGCGCGCTCCTCGGGCATCTCGCCGAGCGGGCCGTCCACGCGGGACTGCCCGCCCTCACCCTCACGACGTTCGCCGAGGTCCCCTGGAACGCCCCGTACTACGCGCGGCTCGGCTTCCGTACCCTCACGGAGGACGAACTCACCGACGGGCTGCGGGAGATCCGCCGTACGGAAGCCGCACACGGCCTGGACCGCTGGCCGCGTGTCTGCATGCGACGCGCTCTCTGACAGACGCGAGGGAACGCGAACACACGCGCACACGGACACGGACACGCGAGCAGACGGGCACACGCCCACTCGGGCACACGGGCACACGGGCACACGGGCACACGGGCACACGGGCAGACAGACACACGGGCACACCGAAACCGGTCAGCCCCCGGAAGGCCCCGAGAACCGCTCGCGCAGCTCGATCTTCCGCACCTTCCCGCTCACCGTCATCGGGAACTCGGCCAGGATCTCCACCCGGCGCGGGATCTTGTAGTGCGCGAGCCGTTCCCGGCAGTACGAGACGATGTCCGCCAGGGCCGGCGGATCGGCCGGGTCGCGCGGGATCACACAGGCCAGGATCTCCTCCCCGTACTTCTCGTCAGGGACACCGACCACCTGGACGTCCGCGACCTTGGGGTGGCCATACAGGAACTCCTCGATCTCCCGGGGAGAGACGTTCTCGCCGCCTCTGATGATCATGTCCTTGATCCGGCCGACGATCTGGGCGTAGCCGTCCTCGCGTATCACCGCCAGATCGCCGGTGTGCATCCAGCGGCCCGCGTCGATGACCTCGGCCGTACGCTCGGGCTCGTTCCAGTAGCCGAGCATCACGCTGTAGCCCCGGGTGCAGAGCTCGCCCGCCGTGCCGCGCGGCAGTGTCACCCCGCTGACCGGATCGATCACCTTGACCTCGATATGCGGCAGGGCCCGGCCGACCGTGCCCGTACGGCGTTCCAGATCGTCGTCGCGCCGGGTCTGGGTGGAGACCGGTGAGGTCTCGGTCATGCCGTAACAGATGGAGACCTCGGCCATGTTCATCTCGCTGACGACGCGCTTCATCACCTCCACCGGGCAGGGCGAGCCCGCCATGATGCCGGTGCGCAGCGAGGAGAGATCGTACGAGGCGAATTCGGGGAGGTTCAGCTCCGCGATGAACATCGTCGGGACGCCGTACAGCGAGGTGCAGCGCTCCCGTTCGACCGCGCGCAGTGTCGCCCCGGCCTCGAACGACGGCGCCGGGATGACCACGCACGCGCCGTGGGAGGTGACGCCGAGGTTGCCCATGACCATGCCGAAGCAGTGGTAGAAGGGCACCGGCAGACAGACGCGGTCCTGTTCCGTGTAGCCGACCGTCTCGCCCACGAAATAGCCGTTGTTGAGGATGTTGTGGTGGGAGAGGGTGGCGCCCTTGGGGAAGCCGGTGGTGCCCGAGGTGTACTGGATGTTGATCGGGTCGTCGCAGGACAGGGTGGCCTCGCGCGCGGCGAGTTGACTCTCCGTCACCTCACCTGCGGTGGAGAGCAGTTCGTGCCAGCTCGGATCACCGATGTAGTGCACGGAGCGCAGTTCGGGGCAGCGCGCCCGGACCTCCTCGACGAGGGCGCGGTAGTCGCTGGTCCGGTGGGCGAGGGAGGCGACGAGCACGGAGATCCCGGACTGGCGGAGCACGAACTCCACCTCGTGTGCGCGATAGGCCGGGTTGATGTTCACCATGATCGCGCCGATCCGGGCGGTCGCGTACTGCACGAGCAGCCACTCGGGGCAGTTGACCGCCCAGATCCCGACCCGGTCGCCCTTCGCCACGCCGCGTCCGAGCAGCGCCCGCGCCAGTTCGCCGACCGCGGCGCCGAACTCCGCGTATGTCCAGCGCCGTTGGGAAGGGACGTCGACCAGCGCCTCCCGGTCGGGGAAGGCGGCGATCGCCCGGTCGAGATTGGCGCCGATCGTGTCGCCGAGCAGCGGGGTCGTACCGGTGCCGTGCGTGTACGAGTTCACCGTCGCGGCGCCCGCCGTCGTCATCGCAGGTCCCCCTCGTCGTACTCGGCACCGGATCCCTGGGCCGTACGCTCCCGCAGTTCGATCCGGCGGATCTTCCCGGACACGGTCTTGGGCAGTTCGGCGAACTCCAGCCGGCGCACCCGCTTGTACGGCGCGAGGACCGCCCGCGAGTGGGCGAAGATGACCTTCGCCGTGTCGGGGCCCGGCTCCCAGCCCTCGGCGAGGACGACATACGCCTTCGGCACGGCGAGCCGCACCGAATCGGGCGCCGGGACGACCGCGGCCTCGGCGACGGCCTCGTGCTCCAGCAGCGCGCTCTCCAGCTCGAACGGCGAGATCTTGTAGTCGCTCGCCTTGAAGACGTCGTCGCTGCGGCCGATGTAGGTGATGTAGCCGTCCGCGTCGCGCGCGCCGATGTCACCGGTCCGGTAGTAGCCGCCGGCCATCGCCTCGGCCGTACGGTCGGGGTCACCGTGGTAGCCCGTCATCAGGCCGACCGGACGGGCCGAGAGATCGAGCGCGATCTCGCCCTCCCGCGCGCCGGGCGCGCCGGTGACCGGGTCGAGCAGTTCGACCTTGAAGCCGGGCGTCGGCCGCCCCATGGATCCGGATGTGACCGGCTGGCCAGGGGAGTTGGCGACCTGCACGGCCGTCTCGGTCTGGCCGAAGCCGTCCCTGATCGTCACGCCCCACGCGCGCCGGACCGTCTCGATGACCTCCGGGTTGAGCGGCTCGCCCGCCGCGACGGCCTCGCGCGGCGGTGTGCGCAGCTGGGTCAGATCGGCCTGGATCAGCATCCGCCAGACCGTGGGCGGGGCGCAGAAGCTGGTGACGCCCGCGTCGTCCATCTCCGCCATCAGCCTCGCCGCGTCGAAGCGTGTGTAGTTGTGGACGAAGACGGTCGCCTCGGCGTTCCAGGGGGCGAAGAGGTTCGACCAGGCGTGCTTGGCCCAGCCCGGCGAGGCGATGTTCAGATGGACGTCGCCCGGCTTGAGCCCGATCCAGTACATCGTCGCGAGATGGCCGATCGGATACGAGACATGCGTGTGCTCGACCAGTTTGGGGCGGGCGGTCGTGCCGGAGGTGAAGTACAGCATCAGCGGATCGTCCGCGTGGGTGACGCCGTCCGGCTCGAAGACGGCGGACCGGTCGTACGCCTCCTCGTACGAGGACCAGCCCTCGGGGGCGCCCCCGGAGCCGCTTTCCGGGCCCGCGCCGACCACGATCCTGGTGAAACCGCCCGGTACCGCGTCGAACTTCCCGGTGTCCTCGGCGCGGACGATCACATGGGCGGCCCGGCCGCGCTCGATACGGTCGCGCAGATCGGCGGGGCCCAGGAGCGGGGTGGCGGGGATGACGACGGCCCGCAGCTTCATCGCCGCGAGCGCGGTCTCCCACAGCTCGACCTGGTTGCCGAGCATGACGACGACACGGTCCTCGGCCCGTACGCCCTGCTCACGCAGCCAGTTGGCGGCACGGTTGGAGCGGGCGGACAGCTCGGCGAAGGTGACGCGGACCCGGCGGCCGTCCTCCTCGACGATATGCAGGGCGACACGGTCGTTCCCCCGCCCGTCCGGGCCTTCGGCGATCCGGTCGAACCAGTCCAGCGCCCAGTTGAAACGCTCGGGACGCGGCCAGTCGAAGCCCGCGTACGCCGTCGCGTAGTCCTCCCGGTGCGCCAGGAGGAAGTCCCTGGCCGCCCGGAACCGCTCGGTCGGATCGGCCGGAATGTCGGCCGCCCTCGGCTTCCTCGCCGTCATGTGTCCTCCTCATTGCCGGACGCTCTCTGACATCGTGTAATCAGTGACGCGGGTCTCACCACCCCCGGATGGGGGTGAGGGACGGTGGCGACGGGAGGAAGAGGCGTGGCCGAGCCGGTCGAGGCGGCGGAGATGCGGGCCGCGCTGCTGCGGCTGCGCAGGACGACCGGGCTGCCGGTGGCGTTCGGCGGGCTGCTGCACGAGGCGGGACGGATGGACATCGCCGAGCTGAACGGCGCGTCGACGGGCGCGCTGCGCGGCCTGGGGATCTCCGCCGGCAACGGCCTGGGCGGCAAGTCCATCGCGCTGTCCCGGCCGTGCGCGGTGACCGACTACCGCGAGGCGCGGCACATCAGCCACGAGTACGACGCGGCGGTGGCGGCGGAGGGCCTGCGCTCGGTGCTCGCGGTGCCGGTGGTCGTACGGCGCGAGGTGCGCGGGGTGCTGTACGGAGCCCTGCGCAGCGCCCTGCCGATCGGCGAGCGCACCTTCGACGCGGCGGTCGCCGCCGCGCGGGACGTGGAACAGGCGCTGGTCGTACGGGACGAGGTGCGGCGGCTGCTCGACGTCAGCCGCGAGCCCACGCCCGGACCCGCGGCCTGGGAGGAGGTCCGCGCGGCCCACAGCGATCTGCGGGCGCTGGCGCCGCGCGTCGTCGACGCGGAGCTGCGCGCGGAACTGCTCGGCGTCTGCGGGCGTCTGGCGGGCGCGTCGGACCCGGGGGGCGCCCCCGGCCGGGCGGGCGGCGCGCCGCGCCGTACGCCGGTCGCGCTGGCGCCGCGCGAGGTGGACGTCCTGACCTGCGTGGCATCGGGCTCGACCAACGCGGCGGCGGCCGAACTGCTCGGGCTGCGGCCGGAGACGGTGAAGGGTTATTTGCGCGCGGCGATGCGCAAGCTGGGGGCGCACACCCGGCTGGAAGCGGTGGTGGCGGCGCGCCGGGCGGGCCTGCTGCCCTGACCTCGGCCGCGGCACGCCGGCCTCCGCACCGCGGACACTCACCGCACTGGCCTGGCGGCGTCCCCGGCATTCCCGTCACACTGTGCCCGTATGTGCGACTGGAGGTACTGACATGGTGTCCACGGACCGTTTCCTGGCTTTCGCCGCGATGTCCCTGCTGGTGATCGTGATCCCGGGGCCGAGCGTGCTGTTCGTGATCGGCCGCGCGCTGGCGCATGGCCGGCGCACGGCGATGGCGACGGTGCTGGGCAATGTGATCGGTTCGTACGCCCTGGTGGTGGCGGTCGCGCTGGGGATCGGCGCGCTCGTCGAACGGTCGGTGACCGTCTTCCTCGCGGTGAAGCTGGCGGGCGCGGCCTATCTGGTGTTCCTGGGCGTGCAGGCGTTCCGGCACCGCAAGGACATGCGCGCCTCGGCCATGGCGGCGCCCGCGGGCCCGGCGCGCGGTGATCTCCGTACCGTCGGGGACGGCTTCGTCGTGGGGATCACCAATCCGAAGGGTGTGGTGTTCTTCGCGGCCGTGCTGCCGCAGTTCGTGGACCACTCCGCGGGTCACCTTCCCGTACAGATGCTGCTGCTCGGGCTGGTACCGATCGCCATCGGTCTGGTCACGGACACGCTGTGGGGGCTGGGCGCGGCGGCGGCGCGCACCTGGTTCGCCCGCTCGGAGCGCCGGCTGTCGGCGGTGGGCGGAGCGGGCGGCTGCGCGATGATCGGGCTCGGTGTGACGGTCGCGGTGACGGGCCGCGCGGACTGAGGGCCCAGACGGGCCCGAGCGGGCCTGGCGGGTGCGGGGGCCGGTCACCGCGACCGTCACGCGCCGGTGCGGCGCCGCGCGGCGCGGCGCCAGGATCGCGTCAAGATGAGGTCTCCCCAGGTCAACGCCGCGTTATGGCCCGGCCTTTTCGCCCCGTCCGGGGCATAGCTTCCAGGTGTCGGAGCGGTACCCACCGCTCCGACGGGTCAGACAGCGATCGACTCCCCTGGGAGGAAACCATGGAGCGCCTCATTTCCGAGGACGCGGACGGCGGCTCGGAGCCCGCCCCGGCCGCGGACCCCGACGCCGACCCCGACGAACCCCGGACGGCCCGGCCGCTGTACGTACCCGTACGGCTCGGCTCGGCCGGCGGCCACCAGCTGCGGTTCGCGCGCACGCCGCTCGGCGCGCGGACCGCGATCGGTTTCACCAGCAGCCTGCGGCTGACGGCCGTCCTCGGTGAGGGGCAGGCGTGGATCAGGCTCGCGGAGCCCGCGCTGCGCGCACTCGCGGAACCGCTCGGCGCGGCCCTCGTCACCGTGGACCCGCAGCTGACCGCACCCGCCATCGGCGGCCGGCCCGCGCCGGCCGGCCCCTGTGCCCGGCGCGCCCTGGAGATGCCGGAGGCGATGGCCGTATGACCGCCCAACCCCAGCTGCTGGTCAGCGAGTTGAACACGCCGACGGTCTGGCCCGCGTCCGCGGCCCTGGCCCCCGGCGGCGATATCGCGGTGGCCGGAGTCTCCCTCGCGGAACTGGCCGAGCGCTACGGAACCCCCGCCTATGTCCTGGACGAGGAGGAGGTACGGGCCCGTGCGCGGGCCTGGCGGCAGGCGCTGCCCGACGCCGATGTCGTCTACGCCGCCAAGGCGTTCCTGTGCCGCGCCGTCGTCGACTGGATGGAGCAGGAGGGCCTCGGCCTCGATGTCTGTTCGGCGGGCGAACTGGAGCTGGCGGCCACACGCGGCTTCCCGCCCGAGCGGATCGTGCTGCACGGCAACGCCAAATCCCCGCAGGACCTGAGGACCGCACTGCGCCTCGGTGTCGGCCGCGTCGTCATCGACTCGGCCTGCGAGACGGCCAGGCTGGCGGCACAGGTGCAGGGGCCGGACGCCCAGCAGGTGATGGTCCGCGTACTGCCCGGGATCGAGGCGGGCGCGCACCCCAAGATCCGTACGGGAGCGGACGGCCAGAAGTTCGGGCTGTCCCTCGCGGACGGGAGCGCGGAGGACACGATCGCCCGCGTCCTCGGTCAGCCCCGGCTCGAACTCGTGGGCCTGCACTGCCATCTGGGCTCGCAGATCACCGAGCCCGGCCCGTACGCCGAGGCGGTACGACGGCTGGTGGCGTTCATGTCCGTCCTCCGCGACCGGCACGGGGTGACACTGCCCGAACTGGACCTGGGCGGCGGTTTCGCGGTCGCGTATCTGCCGGGCGATCCGGCGCCGACGCCCGCGGAGTACGCCGGGCTGATCACCGGCACACTGGCGAGCGCCTGCGCCGAGCACGGCCTGCCGGTCCCGCGGCTGACCGTGGAACCGGGCCGCTCGGTCATCGCCCCGGCCGGGATCGCCCTCTACCGGGTGCTGTCGGTGAAGCGCACCGCCGGGCGGGTCTTCATCGCCGTCGACGGCGGGATGAGCGACAACCCGCGGCCCGCGCTGTACGGGGCGCGATACACGGTCCGCCGGGTGGGCCGAGCGTCCGACGCGCCGATGCGCACGGCGACGGTCGTCGGCCGGCACTGCGAGGCGGGCGATGTGCTCGCGGAGTCGGTGGAGCTGCCGGAGGACATCAGACCGGGGGACGTACTGGCGGTACCCGCCGCCGGGGCCTACCAGGTGTCGATGGCGTCGGGCTACAACATGACGGGCCGCCCGCCGGTGGTGGCGGTCTCCGGGGGAAGATCGCGGCTGCTGGTGCGCCGGGAGAGCTTCGAGGACCTGCGCGCCCGGGATGTGGGCCTCTGAGGTTCCCCGGGGGATCCGTGTGGCGCCAAAGCACGGACCCGGAGGTCGTACGAGGTGGCCGAGGCCAGGGTTGTGAGCAGCCGCTTCCCCTCCTCGGCCGCCTCCGCCCGGTATACGCGGGGCAGTGGATCGAAGGCGGGACGATCGGCGTCGCGATGACTCCGTCTGGTTCTCCGTCACAAGCCGGACCCGGCGGGGACCCGTCCGCCTGCCGGGTCCAGTAAGTGATATCCCCCGCGTGACGCAGGTCCCTGATACGCGGGGGTGATCACCATGTTCTGGCGGGGGTGCGAAGAACAGCGGAGGGTTGGACTCGTAGCGCGGGTGGCGATCTTCCTGACATAGATGGTCTACAGAAGCGAGCTGTCGATGTGGGGCTGCGCACGCTCGGGCCGGACCCCGACTTCGTCACTGTGTCGGAGTGGCTTCGGTATGCGGTGAGCGTGGCGAGCGGCGGAGCGCCGGCTATGGCAGTGCGGCTGCGCAGATTCCCCCAGGACTGTGCGGATGAGGGGAACATCATCCGGCGTGGGCGAGCGACGTGAGACCGGCGTGAGGCAACAGCGCTCCCCCGGTTCTCAGCTTCGCGTTGACCGTTCACATGACCGCCTCCACATTTTGGTCACAACTCGATCACCTCTCGCGCACTCCGCTCACCTGTGACCTTCCTTCGCCGTTACCTTCATCCCTCCACAAACACCCTTGGGGGACGCATGTCGCAGAGCCACCAGCCGCCGTGGGGGCAGCCGCCCCAGCCGCCCACCGGTCCGAATCCCTACGTTGCGCCCGCGACCCCACCGGCACGGCCCAAGTGGACGCGGAAGCGGATCCTGATCCCAGCCGCGTTCCTGGTGTTCTTCATCGGCGTCATCGCAGGGACCGACGCCCCCGCTCAGACGGAGAAGGCGGCCAGCACCAAGGCGGCGCCTGAACCGACCATGACGGTGACCGCGACAGTCACGACCACGCCTCAACCCGCAATCACCAAGACCGTGACGGCCAGTCCGGAGCCGGCGCCCACCGTCACGAAAACCAAGACCGTGCGCGTCACCGTCGCCCCGGATGCCGACAGCGGGAACGACGACAGCGGTACGTCGAGTGACGGCGGCTCCACTTACTACGCGAACTGCACTGCGGTCCGAGCCGCGGGTGCCGACCCTATCTACTCGGGCGACCCCGGCTACGGAAGCCACCTGGACCGTGACGGAGACGGCGTCGCCTGCGAATAGCGCGTCGCATGACGAAGCCCTCCGCTGCCGCCAGCACGAGGGGGCGTCCGACGGTTCCGGCGGCGGGTCCATGATCCCTCTCCTACTGGATATCAGCGCCGCGGAGGGGGTCCGGTCCCAGGATCAGAATGCTGCTCGGCCCATGCTCCGAGGCGGGCGCTGTCCCGCCGGCACGCCGGAGCACCCGAGTCGTCCGCCGCGGGCTGAAGCGAGTAGCCGTCGGGAAAGGTCAGGCCGCCGGCTCCGTCCGTACCCGCAGGCCGGGCGGACTCTGCGCGGCGGCCGGGCCCGGCACCGCCGAGTCCCTCCCCGTCGCTCCCGATTGGCCGGGGGATGGGGGGTGACGCTCGGCGCCGCCAGGCCCTGTCCCCAGGCAGCCGACCGGACCGGACAGCCCCGGAATCGGCACTGCCACCTCGGCCCGGCTCGGCAGATCTCGAGACCGCGTGACTCTCCTTCGCGCTGGGGAGCCGGCCCGCGTCCGGATCCCGATCGCGCTTGTCAGCGGCCGTACTTGATCTGTTGTTCCCGGCCGAACCGACGACGGACACGCCGGTTGTTCGCCATCAGGCCGCCCTCCAAGTGCCCGAAGTCCTGAAAGTTTCCAGGTGAGTCAGCGCGTTCAGGGTTCTGATTCGTCCGACCATCGTGCGCCCTCATCCGGAATCAGACGATGCCCTCGCTCGAATCGAATCGGTTCCAGCCACCCCTGGATGGTGTGGCGCTTCCCGCTCGCTTGGGCATCGGCCTTCACGACGCGCCGAGTTGAAGGTTGATGCGGCTGATCAACTCGTCCCGGCGAGAGCGCAGTTCGGCCGGGGCGCAGGTGACGGCGATCCGGTGGGCCTCGACCAAGGGGCCGAGCTCCGGCGGGGGCTCGACCACGTCCGCGAAGAGCGGTGCCATCCAGACGGCTGTCGGTGCCTGTGACTCGGCGCCGCTGCGCAGGGCGGCCGGGGCGGGTGGAAGGTGGCCGGCTTGGCCGTGCAACATACGGGCAGTGAGGATGGCTGCCTCCCAGGCGCGCATATTCTCAAGGCGCACGTGCGAGGCCAGTTCGTCACGCAGCGCGCACAGGTCGCTCCAGGCCCGCTCATGCTCGCGCAGTGCCTCGCCTGCCCGCCGCACCTGCCAGGCGTACGCCATCCGGGCCCGCAGCAGGCCACGACGGGCCTCGGCGGCACTGTCCGCGTATGGATTGTGGGCGACGACCTTCATCGCTACGGCGGTGATCGCAAGCACCAGCATCAGTACGGCGACCCAACCGGGCGCGTAGCGGGCGCCCTCGACCTCCTCACCCGCCCCAGTGTCGCGGGCGCGCAGGACCGCCCACACAGTAACGGTGAGCAGCACGGATGCGAGGTAGAGGGCGGGAAGGGAGAGCGAACCGAGCAGCGACAGTACGGGGCGGCGCTCGCGGAGGGCGCGGAGCTGCTCGCGTACCCGATGCAGCGGGGCCGCGATCGCGTGCCCGGACAGCATCAGGGCCAGGGCCAGAATGACACCGGGCAGGAAAGAGACCGACTGTTCGATCAGCGAGACGGCCTCCTCACTTGTGGTGAGGTACTGGAAGACTCTCATGAAGTACCACGCGTCGAACACAGCCATGGCGGCGACGACTGGCCACCGCAGCAGGCGTATCCACATTTCGCGGCGACGCCGGTCTTCGGCCCCGTCCGCCGCGTGCCGCGTCTCGACCGCCTCTTGGGCAGCCCGGGTCGTCCGGAGGGAGGCGGCGGCTTCGAACCGGGCCAGGGACTGGACAGCCTCCTCTGTCCTTGCATGGGCGCCGATTGCGCGGGCCCGTGCGGCGGCCAACTGCCCTCGGTTGTGGCTGACGAGTTCGGCAACATCGCGGGCTGCGCGTAGGAGCATCCGCATCTCACCGTTGTCCAGGTGCTCCGGGTCGCGTTCGGGGCCCTCCTCAGCGCTTTTCACCAGGTGCCTGATGTCGCATCCACAGCCGTGGTGGCAGGGAATGCCTCGGTGGTTCTGGGACATGAACGACGTCCTTTTCTACGAGCTGCTTCTCGTATGGCAGTGGGTTCCGGCAAGACGATCAGCGACGCACCGTCACCGCGATCTCCACCCGGCGGTTGCAGGCCATGGCCGCGTAGTCGGGTACTCCATCGCGCTGCTCCGGGGAGCATTTGGGACGGTCGTCGGAGTAGCCATGAACGGAGGCCACCACGGTCCCGCGCTCAGCGAGGGCAGACCGGACGGCCAGCGCACGGGCCAGGGAGAGCTGCCTGCCGCGCCGCTCGCTGCCGCGCGAGTCGGTATGTCCGGAGACGGCTACCGAGACGGGATCGAGCTCCTTGATACGGCGCGCAGCGTCGTCCAGCGTGCTCCGCGCTGCCTGAGACAGCTCTGCGCGGTCCGTCCCGAACAGGACAGAGCCGGGGAGAATGATCGTCGTGATCCGGCCGGTCGGCTGCTCCGAGACGGCGGGGAAGGTCACCTCCGGTTCGGTCTTCCCCGCTTCGGTGTTGCTCCCCGCCTCGCGTGTACGGGCGCTGGCGGTCACCCGACACGCCGAGGCAGCAGTTGCCTCGCACATCCGGGTCCAGAAGGCGGCAAGCCAGGCAGTCTGCGGCGAGGACGGCACCTCGCCCCGGGCAGCGCGGCCTATGCCCACGAGGCTCACCTCTGCACTCTTCAGATCGGGCAGTTCGCCCGTCCTTTCACAGCGCGCCACCATCGCCGTGATCTCCGCCGTACCGTCGAACCCGGCGGAACGCAAGTCAGCACAGCCGGTGTTGACAAGCCCGTCCGTCGCGACGACGATCCGGCGGCGCCCCTCGGTGGAGCCCAGTTGATCAGCAGCCGCGGCGAGCGCACCGAGAACATCCGTACGATCGCTACTCGGCGTGTCGGCTGACATCTGCCGCAGCCGTTCCTCGAAGCAGCCGCGCCGACTGCTCCGATGGTCCCTCTTCCGCATGTCGTTGCCCTCGACAGGCGTGACGGACGCCCCGTCCACCTCCCAGTCGACGGTGGCCCGGGTTCCGTCGAAGCCGGCCACGGAAAGGATGCCGCCTTCCAACTCCGACTGTGCGAGCCCCCTGGCAGCCATCACAGTGGCCGCCCAGTCCGGTACCCGGGCTCCCTGCGTGGCCGCCGCGTCCGGCTGGGTCGAGGAGCTGCGGTCCAGGAGGACGACGGTCCGCTGCCCGGTCCCGCCCTTCTCGTCGGACGTACGGTCCAGCCAGGCGCAGGACCGTGCCTGGGGTGTGTCGAAGGCACCGCAGGCGCTGCCCGCCACAACGACGGTCAGAGCCAGAGCCACGGTGAGGAGTCGGCTGGGGCGCGTTCGGTTCAAGAGGCTCATTGCTCTCTCCAGGGTTGGTGAAATACACATTTATGACTGTTCTTGGGAGGTATCACGGGAGTTACTGGAGTCCTCAGCCGCTCGGTGCCAGGAGGTCTCCGTGTCCAGCCCCGCCCCCATCGCCGGAAACACCAGCCCAGACGCCCGCGCAGGCGAGGAGAAAGCCGTCGACCTCCGGTCGGGGCTGGCCGTTTACACCTCACTCCAGGCATCGAGCCAGTTCGCCGACGCGAAGGCCGGCATCCTCGGTGCCGTCCAGGCGGGACTGCTGGCCACCGCGGTCCCGCAGGGCGGTGTTGTGCGCGAGGCATGGGAGCGTGGCGGGCCCGGCGCCTGGGTCGGGGTCGGCCTTCTGGTACTGCACGTGGCGGCGTTCCTGCCCGCCGTGTACTGCGTGGCCCAAGCGCTGCGCCCCCGCCTGGGGCCCCCGCCCGCCCCGAACAGGTTCAGCCTGCCGCTGCTGGCCACCGCCGACGGCACTCCTCCCCCGCCGGACGAGGACAGCGAACGGGAGGAGATCTGGCAGCTCATTCCCATACTGGCCCGGGTGGCGATGGCGAAGCACCGATACATCGCCCGGGGAGTGGTCTGGACGGGGCTGATGGCGGTGGCCGCCGGTCTCTCCTTACTCGCCGGTCCGCTGTTGGCCTGAGCCACCGCGCCGGGTTGCCTCAGCTCAGTCCCGGGCCGGCTGGGGCAGCGGCTCGGACGGCCCGCCGCCGGAGCCCAGCTCGCCCGGCAGTGGCAGACCGAACACCCGCATCGCGTGCGTGAGCTGCTGCTCGTTCTCGAGGACGAACTCGAAGAGATCCTGCGCGTGATACGCCTTTATCTGCCGATCCAGGATCTTGGCGAACTCGTCGATCTGCTTGTGCCGCTGCCGGAACATGTCGCCGACCTCGGTGGCCGCCTGGTCCGGTCGCTCGGCCAGCAGAACCGCCCAGGGCGTGAGCCAGGACAGGGTGTCCTCGTTCTGCCGCGGACCGGCCAGCCCACCAGCGAGAAAGGCCCGCCACTTCTCGGCGACATCGCTCAGCCGCTCCACTTGGAGCGCTGACTTCGCATACCGGTGCTCGATGTCCTGGAGTTCCAGGGCGGCCTTGCGCTGCTGCTCAACCACCTCCGGCGCAAGGTGGAAAAAAGCGACGGTACGACAGCTCACCAGCCCGTTCTCGAAGCACTCCCCCTCCCGCAGAGCGTCGTTGACGGCGCGCTCCGCCTCCTCTGCATGGAACGGCTCATAGGCTCGGGCGACTTCGCGGACGCGTTCTATGAGCCGCTCGGGCATGGCCAGCTGATAGCCGTCGATGGCGCGGTTCAGCGTCTCCGAATCGAGTCGCCCCTCGGCGCACCAGTCACAGCGGATCTCGACCTGGAAGCCGAACCCGCCTCCCTTGGCAGGGGTCTCGAAGGTCACCGTGGACTCGCGGTGGACAGCCACGATCTCCGGTACGTCCATGGTCATGGCTTCCAGGGGCGGCACGGCGTGTCCCGGCCCGCCTCCGAAAAGAGTGCGCAGCCAGCTGAACGGGCCGCGGCGCGATGTGCTGGTCACGTCGACCACCTTTCCGTCACTAGAGAACCGATGTATCGGGCTGTTTCGTCATCGGGGAGCTGATGGCCCCACAGCCGCAGGTAGAACACGAACCGCTCGCGCATGCCGTCGCCCTCGGCTCCCGGCTCGGGAAGCTCTGCGATGAAATCGGCCACCAGGCCATCGAGGCCCGGCTCGTCTCCGGCCTGCTCCACCCACAGACGCATGGCGTTCCAGCCGCACTGACGGTGCTGGAGGCTGGTGCTGAGCAGGACCTGCCGGGTCAGCCGCAGCAGGTGGGCACGTGAACCCGGATCCTTCAGGAAGGAGGTGACCGCTCTCTCGCCGCGGAATCTACTGAACCGCTGGAGGCACTGGGCCGCGTCGTCGCGCAGCCAGTGGCGTGACGAGGCCGACCAGTCGGCCAGCCGTTTCAGGACCTGGACCTGCGATCCGGCCGCGTAGATCTCCCGTACTGCGGCCCACACGCTCTTCATCCCCGACTGGGCGATCCGCTCCAGACTGTCCAGGGACTCGGCCGGGAACATCGCGCCGATCCCCGTGCCGTACGCGGCCTGGGCGCAGGTTCGGAAGTCGCGCCGCTGGGACCAGCGCCACAGCAGACGCTGGACCCGGGAGACGAGTAACGGGTCGGCCACCGCCCGTTCCAAGGCCCAAGCCGCCGCGAATCGCTTCCGGTCGGCGTGCTCCCCCTTGTCGGATGCCCACCCTACGAGCAGTTCCTCATGCACATAGGCCCAGTCGAAGGTCGCCAGCAGACCGACCGTCTGGGCGGCCGATACCCTGATGTCCTCCTCACCCCTGACGACCAGGCTGTCCAGCCACTCCAACAACGGACCTCGTGCCCCGCTGTGGTCGTGCCACAGCACCTCCATGACCGCCTCACCGAGACCCCGCTGGCTGACCCGCACCAGGCACTCCGGGTGCCGGGCCCCGACCGGGTGACCGTTACGGTCGGTGAACTCCACGTCGGAGTGGTCCAGCCAGTCCTGCACGCTCTCCTCGAACAGCGGCATCTCGGGCGCGGAGGAGGGTGAGCGCACACCATGCAGCAGTTCCGCCAGCCGGTGGGACTCCCGGCTGACCCGGCTCAGCGTCGTCCCGTCGAGCACCACACAGGCCAGCAGAAACGCCCGGGACCACAGGGACACCGCGGGCTTTCTCGCACCGTCGGAGCCGGCCGTCTGTGGCTGTCCGAGCAGCTTCACCGCTTTGGCCCGCAAGCCGGTCGCGAGCCCCTGGACGATCTGGTCGGCGTCCTCACCGTCGTGCGCGCGTCGAGCCAGTTGACGGGCCAGAGCGGCAATCTCCGCCATGGATCTGCGCCCGCGCAGATCCTCCCGGAGACGCTCGTGCTCCAAGAGTTTGCGGCATGCCTCCGGCAGGTCGGCGAGCAGGACCGTCAGATGCCGTTCCAGCACACGGAGCCGAAGGTCATCCGCGACCTCGTGCTCGACTACGTGTCCTTCCAGACTGCCGACCGGCACCTGGTCGTCGACGGTGATCACCAGTGGGGAGCGGCGGTAGGTCTCGTCCCGCAGCCGGTTGAGCAACTGCGCGCGCAGTTCCCTCGCCCACTCCTTCCCATCGCTCTCGATGACATGACCCCGGCTCGGCTGAAGGCCCCCGTCCTCCTTCAGCAGCCGCCGTACGCCAGTCTCGGAGTCCAGGACGACGACGCCGGTGTCCATCGCCTCCCGCGCGGCGAGCAGCGCGGTGGTGTAACGCCCGGAACCGGGCGCCCCGCGCAGCACCGCGACCCCGTGCTTGGCCAGATGCTCCACCAAGACGTTGTGGGTGGCGGGTCCCACGTACAGTTCGCGCTCACGGTCCAGGTCGTCCTCCGGGACCCGGCCGTCGACCGGGTCGACCGAAGGGGTGCTGTAGTAGGTGTTCTTGTAGATGGTCCCGGCCGCGTCCCCACTGCCGAAGCCGACGGCTCCGCCTTCGATTCCCCCTTCAATCAAGGCCACAGGCAGGCCCCGCCGACGTAACCACCGAATGTGGTCGGCCTGTTCGTCCGATGCGTCCACGCCGGCGGGTGCGTACGCGGCTTCCTCTTCGTCCGCGGACGGCTCCGCGACGGTGTTGTCCTGGTTCTCGCTGGTGAGGTTGGTCATGCCGTCCATGCCTGGGGCCCCATCACCGGTTGTACTTCTTGTGCATGGTCTCGGCGGCGTCGCCACTGCCGAAGTGGAAGACGCCACCCTTGTTGTGCTTCACCACATTGCTGGGCGCCGGGGCCGGGGATCCATCCGGTTCCGGATCCGGATCGGCAACGTACGGCTCCAGTTCCTCCGGACCATGCTCCGGGACATGGATCCAGCCGTAGCCGCTGAACTCCTTCTCCCGGATGTGCACCCGGGTGTACCGCCCCGGATCCAGGCTCTGGCCCTCTCCTCGAAGTCTGACGACGTCCTGGTAGAGCTGGTCGGAGACGATCAACGCGAGATCGGTGGATTCCAAGGCCCCTAACACCCGCTTGAGCTGAGGCGCGTTGAGGTAGCGGGCCACGGAGATCGGGGCGGGCCCGCTGTAGCCGAGGGCAGCCGTACGCGCCACGCCGAAGTCGATCGCGAGGCGGAGCCGCATACGCTGCCCCTTGGCAAGGTTGGCGTTGCGTTCGCCGAGCCGCGTAGCCAGGTTTCGTACGAAGCCCCCGAGCACCACCGGCTCCGGAGTCTCGAGTGGCAACACCGCGAATTCCTGGTCGCCCTGCGGCTGACGCTCCCAGGTCGTGCGGTCCAGGCCACTGAGCACCGCCGCCTCTTCCAACACCCGGACAAGGTCTGCCTGAAAGCTCTCCTGACTCGGGGTGTCAAGGCGGCTGTACTTCTCCACGTCGGCGGCCATGCACAGATGGCGCGTGATGATCTCTTGCAAGTGAGGCTGTGAATGCGACTGCGATGTCATGGACTCGGGTCACCCGTCTGCCGTAGTTGAGGGGGTCGGGCGTCAACTGTGCAGCGAGAAAAGGGGAATACCGAGTGGGTCGTAGAAATACTGTTTTCGGCAGGAGAGACGGACGGCGCCGGCGTTACGGGACAACCGCGTCCAGCCGGGCGACTTCTCGCAGCCGGTCCAAGTCCAGGACGGTGGTACGGCGGTAGCCGGTCGTGATGAGACCGCCCCTGCGCAGTTCGGCGAGCGCCTTGTGGATGGTGACCTCCGCCGAACCTGTGAGCGCCGCCATTTCCGGCTGGGTGAGGTCGACTCCGATAACCAGACCACGCGGGACCGGGTGCCCGTACGAGGTCGCCAAGTCGGCGAGTACGCGAGCGAGCCGCACTTTCAGCGGATACCCCCCGAACTCCACTCGTCGTTGGTTCGCCCACCGCAGCCGTCGGACGACGATCCGGTTGATCGCCCGGGCAGCCTCGGAATGAGAGTCAAGGAAAAGCCGCAAATCGGACTCGCGAACTATGCTGGCGGCGACCTCCCCGCAAGCGGTGACCGTGGCCGACCTCGGCGCATCCTCGTCCATCGCGGCCATCTCGCCGACTATGTCGCCGCCGACCCGGATGGCGAGCAGTGCTTCGTGCCCGTTGTCCAGCCGGGAAGTGACCTTGACGAATCCGGAGCGCAGAAGCACCACATGGTTGGAGCGGTCGCCCTCGCGGAGCAGGGCTTCCTCATGCAGGTAACGGCAGCGGGTGCCGAGCTTGAGCAGCTCGGTACGGACGGGCTCCGACAAGCCGCCGAGAAAGCTGCGGGCGGGCCACCCTTCCCTGCCCGGTGACACGAACTGCTGCGTCAAGGACTCTCCTCGCTTTCTCCGCTTCAACTCTGGTCTGCCGCTGATCCGTGGGAATCATCTGTTCCAGAAGAGCAGTTGCCCGAGCACCGGGGCAGAGTGCGCGCGGGGCGGAGTTGATGCGCTCGGCGCGCGCCGGGGGCGCACGCCGATCGGTGAGCGCCCGGAATGGTCCGCTGCCGGGGGACCGATTCGCGCGACACTCGGGTTCGCTCACCTGGCCTCGGTCTGAGCCCCAGGCCAGGGACACGGCCCCGACACTCGCCGCGCTTCGGGCAGGGACTACGACTTCGCCCTCGGCGGCAACGGACACCTCTACCGAGGCAACCGCCTCGCCACTCGGCAGCAGCGTGCCTTGCGGACAGACTCCGTCCTCTACCGGTCACGGTGCGGTGAAAACATGGCGACACGCGGGCGCCCGGTTTGTTAGCTTCCGGACCATGAAGCCGCTCACCGAGGACGAGATCCGCGGATCGTTCGTCAACTGTTCCAAGGGCGAGGCCCGCAGGATGAACCTCCCCCGGGAGCTGTCCGACCTGCCCTGGGCCGATCTCGACTTCCTGGGCTGGCGTGATCCCGGGGCTCCGGACCGCGGCTATCTGGTGACGGAGCGCGCGGGCGCGTGGGTGGGCATCACTCTGCGTGGCGCTTCGTCCGGGCAGAAGAATTTCCTCAAGTCGAGCATCTGCTCGATATGTGTCACCTCGCACGCCGCCTCCGGGACGGACCTGATGACCGCGCCCAAGGTCGGTGCCGCGGGCCGGCAGGGCGATTCCGTCGGTATGTACATGTGCGCGGACCTGGCGTGCCCTCTGTACGTCCGGGGCAGGAAGAAGTCCCTCGGCCGGCGGCTGGAGGAGTCCCTCACGGTGGAGGAGCGGCTGGCCAGGGCCCGGACGAATCTGGACCGCTTCCTGGACAAGCTGTACGAGAGCGCGACGACGACAGCGGTCTGACGGCGCGGCCCGTGGTGCCGCCGGTACGTGGACGGCGGGGCGGCCCGGGTCTCCCCGGACCGCCCCGCCGTGCCCACTCAGCGCCGTGCCCGCTCCAGCGTCATGCCCGCTCAGCGCGCCGTATCCCAGGTGCCGTACAGGCCGAGCCCGGCGCCGCGGCCCGGGTCTCAGGCTCCGCCCGGTCCCACCGGGCGGCGGGACGGGCGCGCGAGGGTGTAGCCGCCGATGCCCGCGAGCGCGCCGAGCACACCGCCGGCCACGGTCCAGATCCAGCGGTCCGTCCACCAGCCTGAGGACCAGCCGTCCTCGGGCTCGACGCCGGAGGCGGCGAGCCGCGCGCCGTCGCCCGGCCCGCTGTCGGTCCCGGTCCCGGTCCCGTCTCCGTCGTCGGCCGCCGAGACAGTGGTACGGCCCGGGGTCAGCGGGACGGCCAGCCGCCCGCCGACCGCCGAGGCGCCGCCCTTGTCGGGTGTGGCGGCCTCGATCTCCGCCCGTACCGGCAGCCCGAGGTCCACCTCCTGCGCGTTCAGGACGGTCAGCCGTACGTAGTAGCTGCCCGGCAGCGGATCGTTGGACCACGGCTCCGCCCAGGCCCGTACGGTGCGCAGCGTGCACCGCAGCTCGACCGTGCGCGCGTCGGCCGCGAGCGCCTTGGTCCGGGCGCCGTACACGCACGGCTGGTGGCGGCGCAGTCCGTCGTAGACGTCCACCTGCCAGGTGGTCGCGCCCTTCCTGGCCGCGGCGGACTCGGGGAGCGTGACCTTCGCCGTGACGGTCGGGCGCTGCCCGGCGTCCGCGGGGAACACCCAGTACAGGTAGTCGCCCGAGGAACCAACCGCCGTGGCCCGCTGGCCCGGCCGGAACGCGGTGGCCGTACGGAACGAGGTCCCCGCCTCCGTCGGCGCCTCGGCGGTGCCGGAGCCGTCCGAGCCGTCCGAACCTTCGGAACCGTCGGCCGAGCTGCCGGCGGGCGTCGGGGTCTCGTCGGCGACGGCGCCGCCCGCCGTGCCGAGAAGCAGCACACCGGCCAGCAGGGAACCCGTGAACATACCGGTGATACGCATCAGTTGCTCCTCCATACGAGACGCAGGCGCGAGAGCCAGCCCCAGAGCAGTCCGGCGACCAGTCCGGTGAGGGCCAGGGTGCCGAGCAGCCACCAGCCGCGGCCGAGACCGAACGCGGCGAGGTCGGACGGCTCGTCGGGCGAGTCGACGAGGTCGACGGTCAGCTCGACGGGCAGGCCGGGGGTGGTCTTGACGGAGGGGGGCGCGGAGAAGGCGTTGCTGACCTGGAGACAGACCGTCTCGGCGGCCGGCTTCACCTCGTCCTCGTCCTCGTCGAGCGGTGGCTTGGGGTAGCGGAGCCCCGACGAGATCACGTCGGTGCGTCCGTCGCCCGCTTCCGAGCCGCGGACGATCTCCCTGCCGTGTACGGTCACGGCGCGCAGCAGCACGCCGTAGTCCCGGTTGACGGCGCGGTCGGCGCCGACGCTGACGGAGGCGCGCAGCTCCTGGCCGGGGAGCACGTCCACGCGGTACCAGCGGTGCTCGGAGAACTTCTCGCGGTCGCTGTAGAGACCGGGCTTGATCCGCGGGGCGTCGGCGCAGCGCGCGGCGCCCTCGGTGGCCACCGGAGTGACGACCGGGTCGGCGGCGCGGTCCACCAACTGCGTGACGCGGCGCGAGAGTTCATCGGTGTGCTGGACGGAGGTGAAGGTGCCGCCGGTGGCCTCGGCGATACAGGTCAGCTGCCGCCGGGTCTTGTCGTCGGGGACGAGGCCCAGGGTGTCGATGGTGAGATGGATGCCCTTGGCCGCGATCTCGCGCGCGACCTCGCACGGGTCGAGCGGGGCACAGGTGTCCTCGCCGTCGGTGATGAGGACGATGCGCCGGGTGGCGTCGTCGTCGCCCTCCAGGTCGTCGGCCGCGCCGAGGAGTGCGGGGCCGATGGGCGTCCAGCCGGTGGGGGCGAGGGTGGCGACCGCGGTCTTCGCCTCGGTGCGGTCCAGCGGCCCCACCGGATAGAGCTGCTTGGTGTCCTTGCAGCCGACCTTGGTGTCCTTGCCGGGGTAGTCGGCGCCGAGGGTGCGGATGCCCAGTTCCACTTCCCGCGGAACCGCGTCGAGCACCTCGTTGAACGCCTGTTTCGCCGCCGTCATCCGGGACTGGCCGTCGATGTCGCGGGTCCGCATCGAGCCGCTGACATCGAGGACGAGGTCGACCTTCGGGGCCGGTTTCCCGGTAGGTTCGTCGGCGGCGGCAGCGGCGGGAGGGAAGAGCCCTACGGCCAGGGTGGCCACCAGACCGCACACGGCGGCTGCCGGCCATTTACTTATGATCATCGCCGGATGATAGTGAGACTTCCCCCACCGGACCAAAAAGGAACTGATGGGTCGTCAGTTTCTTTTCCGACCCCCCGAGGTGACGTCATGCACGGGAACACCGAACCGTCCGAACGATCCACCGGGTCCACAGGCGGACCGGACAGGACCGGTCTGAACCGCCGCCGCTTCCTGGGCGCGGGAGCGCTCGCCGCCGCCTCGGTCGTCGCTGCGGCGTCCGCTTCTTCCGCCGCCCAGGCCCAGGCCACGGCCCCCTCCTCGGCCCCCGCGTCCGCCCGCCCGCGCGCCGCCTCCCGGCCGCTGTTCCTCGGGACGTACACCTCCGCCGGCGGCGGTACCGGTGTCGGCCTGGCGACGTACGACACGGTGACGGGCACGATCTCGGGCGCCGGTACGGTCACCGGCGTCGACAACCCCTCGTATCTCGCCGTCCATCCGGACGGCACCACGCTCTACACCGTCAATGAGCAACAGGACGGCGGCGTCACGGCGATCGCCCTGCCCGGGGCCGGGGGCGGGAGCCCGACCGTGCTGGGCACGCGCGCCACGGGCGGCGCCGGGCCCACCCATCTGTCGGTGCACCCCGGCGGAGACTGGCTGCTGAGCGCCAACTACACCTCCGGCAGCGTCGCCGTACACCCCATCGGGGCCTCGGGCGCGCTGGGCGAGCGTACGGACCTGGTCACGCACTCCGCGCCGCCGCCGGGCCCCGGGCAGCAGGGCCCGCACGCCCACCAGATCCTCACCACGCCGGACGGCGGCCATGTCGTCGCCGTCGACCTGGGCAACGACACCGTCTATACGTACCGCCTCGACACCGCGGCCGGGACGCTGGCCCAGGTCTCGTACGCGCGGCTGCGGCCCGGCGCGGGCCCTCGCCATCTCGCCTTCCACCCGTCGGGCGCGTTCGCCTATCTGGCCAACGAGCTGGACAACACCGTCGTCGTCTGCGCGTACGACCCCGCGACCGGTGAACTCACCCCCGGGGAACCGCAGTCCACCGGTGCGGGGCAGGCGGGCGGCAACTTCCCGGCCCAGCTGGTGGTCACCGGCGACGGAGCCTTCGCGTATCTCGCCAACCGCGGTCACAACAGTCTGACGCGGTACGCCGTCGAGGAGTCCGGCGCGAGGCTGCGGCTGCTCGACACCGTGCCGGTCGGCGGTGACTTCCCCCGGCAGCTCGCCCTCTCCCCCGCCGGGAACCTGCTGTTCGCCGCGAACCAGCGCTCGAACTCGGTGACCGTCTTCCATGTCGACCCGGAAAGCGGCGAACTGCGCTCAGCGGGCGCGCCGTTCGGGTCGCCGGTGGCTGTCTGCGCGCTTCCGCTCTAGGTGCTTCCGCTCCAGGTGCTTCCGCTCCAGGTGGGGATGTGGTGGTTCTCGCGTCCGGGCCGGGGCCCGTCGCTCCTGGGTGAGGCGCTCGGCGGCCGCGCCGTGAGAGGGCCGGGAGCGAACCACGAGTGGGCCGGGAGTCAGCCGCGAGGGGCTTCGGGAGGGGCGTGAGAAGGGTCAGCCGTCGACGGACACGCGCCGCGCCACCGCGGCCAGATGCTCGCGCAGGGCGACGGCCGGACGTTCGGGGTCGCCGGACTCGAACGCCGCCAGGATCGCCGCGTGTTCGTCCACGGCCGACTCGATGTCCGTCGTGCCGGGGTCGGCCGTCTGGCGCAGCCGCAGCACCTGGGCGCTCAGGGACTCGGCGGTCCTGAGGAGGAAGCGGTTGCCGGAGGCCCGGATGATCGTGAGGTGGAACTCCCAGTCCGCCGCGAAGCACTCGCGCAGATCGGGGAAGCCGGCCGGTCGGCCCCGGGCGCCCCGCGACGTCCGTACGCGATGGGCGTGGAGCACGTGCCGGGCGTGCGCGGTACGCAACTCGGGCAGCAGGTCACCGGTCCTGGGGACCGCGCGCTCCACGGCCGCGGTCTCCAGGATCGTGCGCAGGTCGAACAGCTCCGCGAGCTGCTCCGGTGACAGCGGCGGGGCGACGCGGTAGCCCTTGAGCGCCACCCGCGAGATCAGACCGGTGTGTTCGAGCTGGACGAGCGCCTCGCGCACCGGGGTCGGCGACACCTCCAGCTCCCGGGCGAGGGAGTCGATACCGAGCGAACTCCCCTGCGGGGTCGAGCCGTCGAGCAGCCTCTCCAGAATCGCGTCGTACACACCGTCGCGGAGGGCCCGGCGAGGCACTGCCGGCTTTCGGCCGGCGGCCGGGGCGGCCAGGGCACTGCTCTCGTTCCCGTTCATCTCGCCCGCCATCCTAAGTGCCCCTCCCGGCGATGTCCGCCCCGTCGCGGCGCCCGGCACACGCGCTGGCCGTCCCGGCGGCGCCGGGCCGGCCGGGTGAGGTCGGAGCGCCTCCAATTGAATAGATCCTATAGGGTCTATGATCCACATTCCCGGTCCCGGCCACCTCTGACAGACCCGGAGACGACGATGTCCCACACCGCACAGGACTGGCCCATCGGCGCCGCCGTCCTCCCGTTCCCGAACATCCAGGGCCCGAACATCCAGGGCCCGAACATCCAGGGCCCGAACATCGAGGGCCCGAACATCGAGGGCGGGGCCTCCGGCCCCGACCCCGAGGGGATCCGGCCGTGACCGTGCTGACGAACGACCCGCGCGCCTTCGCCGACGAGGCCCTCGCCGGGTTCGCCGCCGCCCACGCGGATGAGGTCCGTGCGGTGCACGGCGGTGTCGTCCGCGCCTCGGTCACCCCGCCGGGCCAGGTCGCCGTCGTCATCGGCGGCGGCACCGGCCACTACCCCGCGTTCGCCGGCTGGGTCGGGCCCGGCTTCGCACACGGCGCGGCCTGCGGCCAGGTCTTCGCCTCCCCCTCCGCCTCGCAGATCTGCTCGGTGGCACGGGCGGCGGACAACGGGGGCGGTGTGATCCTCGGTTTCGGCAACTACGCGGGAGACACCCTGCACTTCGGGCGCGCGGCCGAACAGCTCCGCGCGGAGGGCATGGACGTCAGGACCCTCGCGGTGACCGACGACATCGCGTCGGGACCGGCCGAGAACACCGCGCCGCGCCGGGGCATCGCGGGCGACTTCCCCGTACTGAAGATCCTCGGTGCCGCGGCCGAGGCCGGACTCGGCATCGACGCGGCCGTACGCACGGGCCGCAGGGCCAACGCGGCCACCCGCTCGCTCGGCCTCGCCTCCGGCGGCTGCACCCTGCCGGGCGCGGACCGGCCGCTGTTCACCATCCCCGCCGGGCGGATGAGCGTCGGCCTCGGCATCCACGGCGAGCCCGGGATCGCGGAACTCCCCCTGCCCACCGCCGACCGGGCCGCCGATCTCCTGGTGGACAGGATCCTGGCGGAGCGGGCGGCGGCGTCCGGCGGCGTGGGCGGATCCGACCGGGTGGCGCTGCTCCTCAACGGTCTGGGGGAGGCCACGTACGAGGAGCTGTACGTCGTCCACCGCCGCGTGGCCGAGCGGCTGGCCGCCGAGGGCCTGACCGTCGTCGCGCCGGTGGTCGGCGAGCAGATCACCAGCCTCGGGATGGCCGGGCTCTCCCTCACCCTGACCTTCCTGGACGCCGAACTGGAAGCGCTGTGGACGGCTCCTGCCGCCGCCCCCGCCTTCCGCCGTGGCGCCCTCGCGCCCCGGGTGGCGCGTACCGACGATCTGACCACCACCCACCGGGTGCCGCCGGTCGTACCGGGCGGCCCCGGCTCCCGGGCCCTGGGGGCGCGGCTGGCCGCGGCCCTGCTGACGGTGCGCGACACCGTGGCGGCCCATGAGGCACGGCTCGGGGACCTCGACGCCGTGGCGGGCGACGGTGACCACGGCATCGGGATGCGGCGCGGCGCCGAGGCCGCGGCGGCTGCCGCACGGGAGGCGGTCGCCCTCGGCGCGGGCGCCGGTACGGTGCTGGCGCACGCCGGTGCGGCCTGGTCGGAGCGGGCCGGCGGCACCTCCGGCGCGCTGTGGGGCGCGGCGCTGACGGCCTTCGGCGCGGTGCTCGGCGACCACGACGGCGTGACGGCCGGATCGGGCGCTACGGCGGCCGGCGGCGGTACGGCCGGACGCGACGCCGACGACGGTGCCCGGCTGACCCGTGCCGTGCGGGCCGCGGTGGACGTGGTGCTGCGGATCGGCGGAGCGAGACCCGGCGACAAGACGCTGGTGGACGCCGCCGTGCCGTTCGCCGACCGGCTGGAGGCGGCGCTGCCCACGGCCGGGTTCGCCGCCGCGTGGGCACAGGCCGCGCGGGCCGCGGGCGAGGCCGCCGAGGCGACCGCCGCCATCGCCGCGCGCCTGGGCCGGGCCCGTACCCATGGGGTCCGGGGCCTCGGCTCGCCCGACCCGGGGGCCGTCTCGTTCGCCCTGATCGTCGCCGCGCTCACCCCCGGGTCCTCCGACGCCCCCGGCCCGGCCGGCTCTCCGGGCCCCTCCGGCTTCCCCGATTTCCCCGGCCTCCCCGGCTTCCCGGGCTCCTCCGGCTTCCCCGGGGCGAAGCGCTGAGGCCGCGTGGCACCACGACCCGGGCCCGGCCGGGCGGTGGTGCTCAGCGGGTGAAGGTGCGGCGGAACGCGGCCGGGGTGCGGCCGGTGCGACGCAGGAAGAACTTGCCGAAGTTGGTGGGCTCGCTGAAGCCGAGCCGATGACTCACCGCCGCGACCGCCAGGTCGGTGTAGGCGAGCAGCCGTTTGGCTTCGAGGGTGATCCGGGCGTCCAGCAGTTCGCGCGCGGAGAGGCCGGTGGCGGCGGTGCTCGCCCGGGTCAGTGTGCGCACGCTGTAGCCGAGCCGGCCCGCGTAGTCGGCCACACGGTGGGTTCGGGCGAAGTCGCGTTCCACCGCGGCGGCGAACCGGGCGGCGACGCTGTCGGGGTCGCCCAGGGCGGGGCCGTCCGTGTCCGTGCGGCCGATGCGCAGCAGCATCACGCTGAGCAGATGCCGTCTGGCCTCGTCGCCGGACGCGGTGTGGCAGTCGGCCTCCAGACGTAGCTGACGGGCCATCTCCCGGATGCCGGCGTACGCCGCGGTGCCGGGGCGCCAGGCGGGGCCCCGGTGGATGTCCCCCAGCAGCCGCGCCAGTTCGGTCGAGGGCGAGGCGGGCGCCTCGTCGGTGAAGAGCACCAGCTCCCCGTCCACCGGGGGCCCGAACCGCTGTACCTGACCGGGGCGTACCCACAGCACGGTCCCGGGGCCGAGCCGGTACTCGACGAAATCCACCTCGTGCCAGGTCTGCCCCGCGTCGACCAGCATGAGCCGGTGAAATCCCGTGCGATGCGGTTCGCCGAGAGTGTTCACGGCGCGACGGCCGATTTCCGCGCGATCGAGCACTTCGAGTTCGAGGCCCGGACCGTCCGGTGCCTTGAACCCGATGTGCCGTACGCCATCACGTCCGATTGCGACCATGTCGAGTCCGCTCGTCACCTTTCCGGGCAAGTCCCCCATTTTAGAAGATCGAGGCATCAGGCGAAGCAGGAAGGTGACTGTCATGAGCAGGGTTGTTGTGTTCGGCGCGGCCGGGCAGCTCGGACGGCGGATCGTGGCCGAGGCCGCCCACCGGGGTCACGAGGTGACCGCGGTGGTGCGCCACACGGAGACCGCTACGGACCTCGCCGGGGAAGCGGCCGTGGTGGCGGGGGACGCCACCTCGGCGGAGTCCGTCGCCCCGCCGGCGAAAGACGCCGACGCGCTGGTGACCGCCGTGAGCGCACCGGGCCGGGAGATCTACCGCACGGTGGCCGAGACGATGACCGATGTCGTCGCGGCGCTGCCCCGTCCGGCGCCACGGATCATCCACATGGGCGGCGGGGCGACACTGACCACCCCGGACGGGACCCGGATCCTGGACCTGCCGTCCTTCCCCGCCGAGTACCTGGACATGGCCTCCGGGCAGGCCGAGGCGCTGGACTTCTACCGGACCAGCACCGGGGTGACCTGGACGTATGTCTCACCGCCGCCGGTGCACTACGCGGTGGGCGACCGGACCGGGAGCTACCGCACCGGGCGGGACCAGCCGGTCACGGGGGCCGACGGCGAGGCGCGGCTGAGCTACGAGGACATGGCCGTGGCCGTTGTCGACGAGATCGAGCACCCGAGATTCCTGAACACCCGGTTCACAGTCGGCTACTGAGCGCGTTCGCCGGCCGAACCACCCTCCCCCGCGGCGAGACCCGGCCGCGACGGCCCCCTCAGCGGCACCCACGCCGGTCGCCGCGGCGGCACCCGCGCCGGCCCCCGCGGCGACTTCTCCGCACAGCGGTCGGCGGCGGCGTACCGCCACCGCGGCACCACCGCCCCGTCCCCGGTGGTTGGATGGGAGCAGGCCCGTTCCCCGCCCGCACCGCGTGCCCCACCCATGGCGCTTCCCGTTCCGGCCGGCAGCCCCCGGGCCCAGACTGGAGGTCGCTCGATGGTGACGAAGGGCCGTACGGGGGGCCAGCCCACCCTGGAGGAGGTCGCCGCGCTCGCGGGGGTCGGCCGGGGCACGGTGTCCCGTGTCATCAACAACTCGCCCCGGGTGAAGGACACCACGCGCCATCTGGTCGAGCAGGCCATCGCCCAGCTCGGCTACATACCCAACCGGGCCGCCCGCGCCCTGGCGGGCAGCCGTACCGACGCCGTGGCGCTGGTGATACCCGAGACCGAGAAACGCTTCTTCGCCGAGCCGTACTTCTCCGAGATCGTCCACGGCGTGGGCGACGGTCTCGCCGACACGGATCTGCAACTCCTGCTCACCCTCGTCCGCACGGAGAAGGAGCGCGACCGCTTCCTCCAGTACGCGCGCGCCCGCCGGATCGACGGGGTCCTCCTCGTCTCCGTGCACGGCAGCGACCCGTTGCCCGATCTGCTGGCCGGGATGGAGATGCCGACGGTCCTCAGCGGTCGCAGGTCCGGGGACGAGTCCGTGTCGTACGTCGACTCCGACAACGTGGGCGGCGCGCGCGCCGCCGTGCGCCATCTGTCCTCGTCGGGCCGCCGGGCGATCGCCACCATCACCGGTCCGCTGGACATGTACGTGGCGCGGTGCCGCCTGCGCGGCTACGAGGAGGCGGTGGGCGAACACGGCACCGGCCCCGCCCCCTCCTGGATCGCGCACGGCGACTTCACCGAGGAGAGCGGACGCCGTGCGATGGCGGAACTGCTGCGCCTCCATCCGGATCTCGACGCGGTGTTCGCCGCCTCGGACCTGATGGCGGTGGGCGCTCTGCACGCCCTGCGGGCGGCGGGCCGCAGGGTGCCCGAGGACGTGGCCGTGGTGGGTTTCGACGACTCGCCCCTCGCCCGCCACACGGACCCTCAACTGACCTCGGTGCGCCAGCCGGTGGAGGAGATGGGGCGCACGATGGCCCGGGTGCTGCTGGAGACGATCAACGACTCCTCGGCGGCCTGGCAGCACGTGGTCCTGCGCACGGAACTGGTACGACGGGCGTCGGGCTGAACGGTCCCGCCACGGCGGCGCCGTTCCGTGCCGTACCCCGTGGGGGACACGGCACGGAACGGCGACCGTTCGCTCAGAGCGAGCCGAGCCGCTCCAGGGGGAACGGCGGCTGGGCCAACGGCCGTACGGCGAGCCGGGTGAGCGGCAGTACGTTGTCGTCGCCCGCCGTGCGGTTGGCGTGCAGTACGTCGCAGTGGACGCAGCGGTGGACGAGTACCCATTCGCCGTCCCCGCGTACGGAGATGGCGAGCGGCTCCATCCGGGCACCGCAGTCGGCGGCCCGGTCGCCCGGGGTGTCGTCGACATGACGGCTCCACAGGCAGTTCGGGCAGTGGTTGCGGTGGCTGGTGCCGGCCGCGGCCATCGGTACGTCGAGACCGCAGTGGAGACAGCGGAAGGACTCGGCGCGCGCTTCGAAGCGCGCGCGTCCGGAAGCACGTCCGGAAGCACGTCCGGACGTGTGTTCAGGGGTGTGTTTGGAGGTGTGTTCGGGGGTGCGCTTTGACGTGTGTCTGGAAGTGTCGCGGGACATCGTGAGAACGACTCCTGGTGTGATGCGCGGACGGTCGGGGATGAACGCCGTCTCGTACCAGGGAAGTCCGCTCCGGTCGGCGATGCCTGTCGGCCGTGCGTGTCAGCAGCGGTGCCGGGAAGACATCACGGAGAGAGAACTGCCTCGGTCAAGAGAACGGTTCCGACCGGCCACAGGCATACAACACCACCCTTTGAACATCGCCAGGAGCTCCCGGTGAGCGCCGCCTCGATGAAACAGGCGGCCGGGCCCGCGCGGCAACCGAATATCCGGAGGGCCGGACATCCGCTGATGAGGAGGGCCGGACATCCCCGTACGCCGACGGGACCCTCAGGCGACCGACCCGATCGCCCGCGTCCTCGGCCCGTCGTGGTGGATCGGGGTGTGCGCGCCCGTGAGCGGGACTCCGCTGCCGCCCCGCCGGACCGCGACGATCTCCGCCGCGATCGACAGCGCGGTCTCCTCGGGCGTACGGGCCCCGAGGTCAAGCCCTATCGGCGAGTGCAGCCGGGCGAGTTCGCGCTCGGTGACACCGATCTCGCGCAGCCGCCGGTTGCGGTCCTCGTGGGTACGGCGTGAGCCCATCGCGCCGACGAAGGCGACGGGAAGCCTGAGGGCCAGCTCCAGCAGGGGCACATCGAACTTGGCGTCGTGGGTGAGTACGCAGAGCACCGTACGGCCGTCGACCGGCGTCGACGCCAGATAGCGGTGCGGCCAGTCGACCACGATCTCGTCGGCGTCGGGGAAGCGGTCCCGGGTCGCGAAGACGGGGCGCGCGTCGCAGACCGTAACGTGATAGCCGAGGAACGCGCCGGTACGCACCAGCGCGGCGGCGAAGTCGATGGCACCGAAGACGATCATGCGTGGCGGCGGGACGCTCGACTCGACCAGGAGCGTCAGCGGCTGTCCGCACCGCGATCCGCGCTCCCCGAGCACGACCGTGCCCGTACGGCCCGCGTCCAGCAGGGCGCGGGCCTCGGCCGCCACCGTACGGTCCAGCTGCGGGTGGCCGCCGAAGCCGCCCTCGTACGATCCGTCGGGGCGCACGAGCAGGGCGCGGCCCCGGAGCACGTCCGGTCCTTCGGTGATCCTCGCGAGCGCCGCCGCGTCGCCGCGGGCGGCGGTGGACAACGCCGCCGCGAACACCGCCCGCGCGGCGCGTCCCGCGGCGTCCGACCGTACCGGCGTCACCAGGATGTCGATGACCCCGCCGCAGGTCAGACCCACGGCGAAGGCGTCCTCGTCGCTGTAGCCGAACCGCTCCAGGACGGTGGTGCCGTCCCGGAGGGCCTGTTGGCACAGCTCGTACACGGCCCCCTCCACACAGCCGCCGGAGACCGAGCCGATGGCCGTGCCCGCGCTGTCGACGGCGAGCGCGGCTCCCGGCAGGCGGGGTGCGCTGCCGGTGACCGCCACGACGGTGGCGACGGCGAAGTCGCGTCCCTGCCCGACCCACCGGCTCAGCTCTTCGGCGATGTCCAGCATGTCGGTCTCCTCGGGTCTGATGGCCACGGTCGGTGGGTGGGGTCGGGTGCGGTCGGGAGCGGGAGGCTGGGTCAGGAGACGCCCAGCCAGGATTCGATCGGGTGGAGCGCGTAGAAGACCACGAAGATCACGGTGAGGCCCCACATGAAGGCCCCGATCTCGCGGGCCCTGCCCTGGGCGATCCGGATCGCGACGTACGAGATGACGCCCGCCGCGACCCCGGCGGTGATGGAGTACGTGAACGGCATCAGGACGACGGTCAGGAAGACCGGGACGGCGACGGCGCGGTCGCCCCAGTCGACGTGCCGGGCGTTCTGCATCATCATCGCGCCGATGACGACCAGGGCCGCCGCCGCGACCTCGCCCGGGACGATCTGGGTGATCGGGGTGAAGAAGAGACAGGCCGCGAAGAGGAGGCCGGTGACGACGGAGGCGAAGCCGGTACGCGCTCCCTCGCCGACGCCCGTCGCGGACTCGACGAAGACGGTCTGGCCCGAACCCCCCGCCACCCCGCCGATGGCCCCGCCCGCGCCGTCGATGAACAGTGCCTTGGACAGGCCCGGCATGCGGCCCTTGTCGTCGGCGAGCCCGGCTTCCGTGCCGACGCCGATGATGGTGGCCATCGCGTCGAAGAAGCCCGCGAGGACGAGGGTGAAGACGATCATGCCGATGGTCATCGCGCCGACCTGTCCCCAGCCGCCGAACTCGGCCTTCCCGAAGAGCGAGAAGTCGGGCATGGAGACGGCACTGCCGGTCAGCTCGGGCGGGCCGCTGTTCCATGCCTTGGGGCTGATGCCGCCCGCGGCGTTGAGGACGACGGCGACGACCGTCCCGATGACGATGCCGATCAGGATGGCGCCGGGCACCTCGCGGGCCTGGAGCATGAAGATGAGCAGCAGGGTGACGCAGAAGATCAGGACGGGCCAGCCGGCGAGTTCACCGGCGGGGCCGAGCGAGACCGGTCCCCCGCCCTGCGAGGCGTGTACGAAGCCCGCCTTCACCAGTCCGATCAGCGCGATGAACATGCCGATGCCCATGGTGATCGCGTGTTTGAGCGCGAGCGGGATGGCGTTCATGATCATTTCCCGCAGGCCGGTGACCACCAGCAGGCAGATCACCACTCCGTACATCACGCACATGCCCATGGCCTGCGGCCACGTCATCACGGGCACGACCTGGCCGGCCACCACACCGGAGACGGAGAGCCCGGCGGCGAGCGCGAGGGGCACCTTTCCCACGAAGCCCATCAGCAGCGTGGTCAGAGCGGCGGCGAAAGCGGTCGCGGTGATCAGGGCCTTCTGGCCGAGAGTGTCGCCCGCGACGTCCTCGCCGGAGAGGATCAGCGGGTTGAGCAGCAGGATGTACGCCATGGCCATGAAGGTCGTGACGCCGCCGCGCAGTTCGCGCGCGACGGTCGAGCCGCGGTGGGACAGGTGAAAGTACCGGTCGAGCCAGGACCTGCCGGCCGGGGGACGTGAGCCGGTGCCGGCGTCCTCGGCGGTGGTCCTCGGCTCCACTGACGAATGGGTCATGTATGCCTGCTCCCAAGGTTCAAAGGGGCACCCGCGAAAAAACGGGGACTGCGGGATTTGGGATGGTGCGTGGGCTGCACGACCCGGGGGACGGCCCGAGACGAATCGAAGGCGCGGTCCCGGGCGGCACGAGCGGCGCCGCCCGGGGACTGCTGGTGGGACTGCTTGCGGGACTCTCTGTGGAACTGCCCGTGGAACTCCTCTTCGGTGGACGGCAATTGATGGTGTGTCAGGTGCCGGTGAGGTGCTCCGGTCGTACCGGCGTCCTGTTCAGCTCCAGACCCGTCGCGTTCCTGATGGCCGCCAGGACCGCGGGAGTCGACGACAGGGTCGGAGCCTCGCCGATGCCGCGCAGACCGTACGGCGCGTGTTCATCGGCCAGTTCGAGGACGTCGACGGGGATCGTCGGCGTATCGAGGATGGTGGGGATCAGATAGTCCGTGAAGGACGGGTTGCGCACCTTCGCGGTCCTGGGGTCGACGATGATCTCCTCCATCACCGCCACCCCCAGGCCCTGGGTGGTGCCGCCCTGGATCTGCCCCAGGACGGAGAGCGGGTTGAGCGCCTTGCCGACGTCCTGGGCGACGGCCAGCTCGATGACCTTGACCAGGCCCAGTTCGGTGTCCACCTCGACAACGGCGCGGTGTGCGGCGAAGGAGTACTGGACGTGTCCGTTGCCCTGTCCCGTCCTGAGGTCGAAGGGCTGGGTGGGACGGTGGCGCCACTCCAGCTCCAGGTCCACCGCCTCGTCCTCCAGCACGTCCACCAGATCGGCGAGGACCTCGCCGCCGTCGGTGACGACCTTGCCGCCTTCGAGCAGCAGCTCGGCGGTGGCCCAGGCCGGGTGGTACGTACCGAACTTGCGCCGGCCGATGTCCAGGACCTTCTCCCGGACGTTCTCGCAGGTGTGCTTCACCGCTCCACCCGTGACATACGTCTGACGGGAGGCGGAGGTGGACCCCGCCGAGCCGACCCGGGTGTCGGCCGGCTGGATGGTGACCTGCGAGACACCGAGTTCGGTACGGGCGATCTGGGCGTGGACGGTGACGCCGCCCTGGCCGACCTCCGCCATCGCGGTGTGGACGACGGCGACCGGCACCCCGTTGATCACTTCGAGCCGTACCCGCGCTGTGGAGTAGTCGTCGAAGCCCTCGGAGAAGCCGACGTTCTTGATGCCGACCGCGTAGCCGACACCCCGTACGACCCCTTCGCCATGGGTGGTGTTGGAGAGCCCGCCGGGCAGCGCCCGTACGTCGGCCGCCTCGCCCGCCACCAGCCACTGCTGCTCGGGCGGGAGCGGCCTGGCCTTGACCCGGCGCAGCAGTTCGGCGACCGGCGCCGGGGAGTCGACGCGCTGTCCTGTCGGCAGCAGCGAGCCCTGTTCCATGGCGTTGAGCTGCCGGAACTCCACCGGGTCCAGATCCAGCGCCGCCGCCAGCCGGTCCATCTGCGCCTCGTACGCGAAGCACGCCTGGACGGCGCCGAAGCCGCGCATCGCGCCGCAGGGCGGGTTGTTGGTGTAGAGGGCGATCGCCTCGATGTCGACGTCGTCGATGACGTACGGGCCGACGGAGAGGGAGGAGGCGTTGCCGACGACGGCCGGGGAGGCGGAGGCGTACGCGCCGCCGTCCAGCACGATCCGGCACTTCATATGGGTGATCCTGCCGTCGCGGGTCGCGCCGTGTTCGTACCAGAGCTTCGCGGGGTGCCGGTGCACATGGCCGAAGAAGGATTCGAACCGGTTGTAGACGATTTTCACCGGCTTGCCGGTGCGCAGGGCCAGCAGACAGGCGTGGATCTGCATGGAGAGGTCTTCCCGGCCGCCGAAGGCGCCGCCGACACCGGAGAGCGTCATCCGGACCTTGTCCTCGGGCAGGCCGAGTACGGGCGCGATCTGGCGCAGATCGGAGTGCAGCCACTGGGTGGCCACATACAGATCGACGCCGCCGTCCTCGGAGGGCACCGCGAGACCGGACTCGGGGCCGAGGAACGCCTGGTCCTGCATGCCGAAGACATAGTCGCCCGAGACGATCACATCGGCGCGCGCCGCTGCCGCGTCGGCGTCGCCGCGGACGATGGGCTGGCGGTGGACGATGTTCGGGTGCGGGACATGCCCGATGTGGTGGTCGTCGCGGTTCTCGTGGATCAGCGGGGCGCCGGGCGCGGTCGCGGATGCCTCATCGGTGACGACCGGCAGTTCGGCGTAGTCGATCCGTATCTTGGCGGCGGCGCGACGGGCGGTCTCGGGGTGGTCGGCGGCCACAAGGGCGACCGGCTCACCGTGGTGCCGGACCTTGCCGTGGGCGAGGACGGGGGTGTCCTGGATCTCCAGACCGTAGTTCTTGACGGCCGTCGGGAGATCGTCATAGGTCAGGACGGCGTAGACACCGGGGGTCGCGAGCGCCTCGGCCGTGTCGATCGACCGGATCTCGGCGTGCGCCACGGTGGAGCGCAATGTATGGCCCCACAACATGTCTTCGTGCCACATGTCGGAGGAGTACGCGAACTCTCCGGTGACCTTGAGTATGCCGTCGGGACGGAGTGTCGACTCGCCTATGCCGCCCCTGGTCTGCGAGCCCTGGCTGATCGTGGTGGGGGCTCCGGCGGGGGCCCCGGGGCTGGTGGAAGCTCCAGGGCCGGCGGAGGCCAGGGGGCCGGTCGAGACCCCGGGGCCTGCGGAGGCTTCGGTGCCGGTGGGTGAACCAGTCGTGGCCATGCTCAGACCGCCTCTTCCTGACGGGCGGCCGCGAGGCGGACCGCGTCGAGGATCTTCTCGTAGCCGGTACAGCGGCAGAGGTTGCCCGACAGCGCCTCACGGATGTCCGCGTCGCTCGGGGAGGGGTTGCGCTCCAGCATCTCGTCGGCCGCGACCAGCAGGCCCGGGGTGCAGAAGCCGCACTGCACGGCGCCCGCGTCGATGAACGCCTGCTGGATCGGGGAGAGTCCGCCCGCCTCGCCGGTCCGCGAGTCCGTACCGCCCGGCTGCCACCGCTGGGCGCTCCGCAGGCTCGTACCGCACGCACCCGAGGCGCAGCCGTCGCCGGGATGGGCGCTGTCGCGGTGCTCGGCGTAGTCCGCCAGGCCCTCGACGGTGATGACCTCGCGGCCCTCGGCCTGGCCGGCCGCCACCAGACAGGAACAGACCGGGACGCCGTCGAGCCGCACCGTACAGGAGCCGCATTCGCCCTGCTCACAGGCGTTCTTCGAGCCCGGGAGGCCCATGCGCTCGCGCAGTACGTACAGCAGGCTCTCGCCCTCCCAGACGTCGTCGGCTTCCTGCCTGCGGCCGTTGACCGTGAACGTGACGCGCATGGCTATGCAGCTCCTTCGAGGGTCCGGCCGGTGCCGCCGCCGTCGGCGCGGTACTGCTCCCAGGTCCAGCCGAGCTGGCGGCGGGCCATGATGCCGACCGCGTGGCGGCGGTACTTCGCGGTGCCGCGCACGTCGTCGATGGGGTTGCAGGCGCCCGCGACGAGGTCCGCGAACCGCGTGGCGACGGACGGCGTGATGGTCTTGCCGCTGTCCCAGAAGCCGCCCTCGTCGAGCGCCGCGTTCAGAAAGATCTCGGCGTCCCGCGCCCGTACGGGGGTGGGCGCCGCCGAGCCGATGCCGGTCCGTACGGTCCGGGTCCCGGGGTGCAGGGCCAGCCCGAAGGCGCAGACCGCGATGACCATCGCGTTGCGGGTGCCGACCTTCGAGTACTGCTGCGGTCCGTCCGCCTTCTTGATGTGCACCGACTTGATCAGCTCGTCGGGTTCGAGGGCGTTGCGCTTCACGCCGGTGTAGAACGCGTCGATCGGGATACGGCGCGCGCCGCGTACCGACTCGACCTCGACCTCGGCGCCCGCGGCGAGCAGCGCCGGGTGCGCGTCACCGGCCGGGGAGGCGGTGCCGAGGTTGCCCCCGACGCCCCCGCGGTTGCGGATCTGCGGCGAGGCGACGGTGTGCGAGGCGAGGGCGAGGCCCGGCAGCTCCGCCCGCAGGTGCTCCATGATGTGGGTGTACGGGACGGAGGCGCCCAGCTGGACGTTCTCTTCGCCGACCACCCAGTCACGCAGCTCGTCGATCCGGTTCAGGTCGAGCAGGTACTCCGGCCGCCGGTGATCGAAGTTGATCTCGACCATGACGTCCGTGCCACCCGCGATGGGCACAGCGGTGGGGTGCTCGGCCTTGGCGGCGAGCGCCTCCTCCCAGCTGGCGGGGCGAAGGAAGTCCATCTTGGCTCTCTTCTTGATCGTCTTGGTGATCGCTGGGGATCGCTGGTGATCACTGAGCTCCGGGGACGGCCGGTCTCACAAGTACACAAGCAGCGCTTCCGCCTGGTGCAGTCACCGAAACCATGAAGGAATTGGCTGGTCGCCTTCCGAGTCTTGTAGATTCGAACGAAAGGCGAAGACCGGGTAACCAGAAGGTCTTCGTGCCGAAACGCAAGGTGCGAAATCAGAGATCGGCGGCGACGAGATGCGGCTGCGCGCACTGCTGGAAACCGACGCGCTGGGCCTGCGACTGCTCGGCGGCGAGGAGGAGCTGGACCGGACGGTCCGCGGGGTGATGACCACCGACCTGCGGGACCCGAGCCGCTATCTGTCGGGCGGTGAGCTGGTCCTCAGCGGCCTCGCCTGGCGGCACTCCGCCGAGGACTCGGAACCGTTCGTACGTATCCTCGCGGGCGCCGGGGTGGCCGGGCTCGCCGCGGGCGAGGCGGAGCTGGGCGCCGTCCCGGAGGACCTGGTCACGGCGTGTGCGCGGCACCGGCTGCCGCTCTTCGCGGTGGACGAGGACGTGGCGTTCGCGACGGTCACGGAGTATGTGGTGCGCCAGGTGTCCGGCGAACGCGCCGGGGATCTCGCGGCGGTCGTCGACCGGCACCGCAGGCTGATGACCTCGGGCCCGGCGGGCGGTGGCCCGGATGTGGTCCTCGATCTCCTCGGCTCCGATCTCGATCTGCGGGCGTGGGTGCTCTCCCCCACCGGCCGGCAGATCGCGGGCGCCGGTGCCCCGCTGTCACCGGCGAGGGCCGCCGTGCTGGCCGGTGAGCATCTGGCCGCCACCCGCGCCGGTCGCCGTAGCCCGTATCGGACGACCGTCGACGGGACGGCATACTCCCTCTTCCCGGTCCGCAATGTGGGGCGCGGGACCACACCGACCGCCTTCCGGGATGTACGCGAGACCGTGCTCTCCGACTGGCTGCTCGCGGTCGAGGCGGATGCGGGCGACTGGCCCGCGGCCCGGCTGGACCTGCTCCAGGGGGTGACGCAGCTGATCGCGGTGGAACGGGACCGGCGCGAGGCGGCCCGTACGGTACGCCGCCGGCTCGCCCAGGAAGTCCTGGAGCTGGTACAGACGGGCGCCGCCCCGGCCGAGATCGCCGCCCGGCTGCGGGTGGCCGCCCCCGTGCTGCTGCCCGGACTGGGCACGGCGCCGCACTGGCAGGTCGTGGTGGCCCGGGTGGAGTGGGCGGGGAACGGCACGGACACCGGCGAGGGCGGCGCGGCAGGCACCGGCGGTACGGGCGGCTCCGCCGCGGCACTGGTCGAGGCCGGCGCGGTGGCCCAGTCGGTGCTGGAGGAGATCCTCGTCGACCCCGCGTGGACGGGGCCGGGCACCGGAGCCGGGGCCGGAGCGGACGCCACCGACCGGATCGCGGTGGCCCATACGGAGGACGAGGCGATCGCGCTCGTACCGCTGCCCGCGGCGCCCGTGGAACGCGTGCCCGCCGAGCCCGCGTCCGTCCCGGACGCGGGCGAGGGGGCGCTGCCCGGCGGCGCCGACGGGGCGGAGAAGCCCCAGGACGCCCCCGCCGCGGACCCCGGCCTCCACGCGGACGCGCTGCTGGCCGCCGTACGGAACCCGCTGTCCGCGGGGCTCGCGGACGACGGCCGGCTGACGCTGGGCGTGAGCGCGGCGGTGCACTCGGCGGAGGGCCTGCGCGGCGCGCTGGAGGAAGCCCGTCACGCCCGCCGGGTGGCGGCGGCCAGGCCGGGCCGGGTCTGCGCGGCGGGCCACCATGAACTGGCCTCCCACGTACTGCTGTTGCCGTTCGTCCCGGACGACGTACGGCGCGCCTTCACCGCGCGCCTGCTGGACCCGCTGCGCGACTACGACCGGCGCCACCGCGCGGAGCTGATCCCCACGCTGGAGGCGTTCCTCGACTGCGACGGCTCCTGGACGCGGTGTGCGGCCCGGCTGCATCTGCATGTCAACACGCTGCGGTACCGGGTGGGCAGGATCGAGCAGCTCACGGGGCGCGATCTGGCGCGCCTGGAGGACAAGTTGGACTTCTTCCTGGCGCTGCGGATGAGCTGAGATCGCGGACGGTGGCCGCCGGGTCACCGGGTGCCAGGGGACGGGTGGTTGACCGCCATCACCCGGATCGGTCACGAGAAGATCCTCTCCCGCCGCGAGGACGGACCGCGGTGCGCCCGCCGTGTCTCCCGCCATGCCGGTTGTCCCAGGTGAGAGCCCTCACGGCGGTCCGGTGCGCCCCGGTGGGCGGCCTCGCGCACCCCGGTCGCCCGTGCCCCGCGGCCACCGCCGACGACCACGTGATTGTGAAATTTTTCACCTGACCTATTGGCCCGGCGTGCCGATCCATGCTGAGATGCGTCCACACTCAACAGCACAATGGCGCGCTCGGGGAGGGCAATGTGGCGCATACCGCCATGTCTGGTTCCGGAACCACCGCTGGTGACGACCCTCTCCAGACCGCGGTATGGCGGCTGCGCTCGCGCGGCTGTTGGACCGACGCAGCGGCTCTGCTCGCACCGCACTCCGCCGTCCCGGCCCGGACGCTCCAGCGGGCCTCGCTGCTCATCGAGCGCTGTCTGTTCACGGGCGGCGGCTGGCCGGAGGCCGAGGACGCGCTCCGCTCGGCGGAGGCCACGGCGCGCGAGGACCACGAACGGGGCGCCGCCGCGTGCGAGCGCGGCCATCTCGCCTACGCCTCGACCGTCCTCGGCGTACGCGACCGGGCGGACGAGGCGCGGTCGGCGCTGGGGCGGGCGGCGGCGCTGCTGGATCCGACGGCTCCCGGGCGCGCGCTGCTGGACTTCCGGCGCGGTCTGGTCGCGGAACACCTCGCCGACTCCCCGCAGTCGGCGCGCGCCGCGTACCGCCGCGCCCACGCCGCCGCCACGGCGCACGGCGAGACGCTCCTGCTCTCCTTCACCTGGCGCCATCTGGCCGGACTGGCCCTGCGGGAGGGCGAGTTGGCGGAGGCGCGGCACGGCTTCGGCGAGTCCCTGCGTATCCGGGAGGAGTTGGGCTACCTGGTGGGCACGGCCCCGGCCCTCGCCGCCCTGGCCGACGCGGAACCGGAGCCGGAGGCGACCCGTCTGCGCGCAGAGGCCGGGCGCCTGTTCCGGCTGCTGGGCGGCGTCCCCACCTGGCTCGCGGACCAGCTCGCCCCTCCGGCGTCGCCGGCCCCCGCGGTCTGAGTGACGGGGAGGCCGCGCGGCAGCGCGCTCGCCGCGGTCCGGACGAAGCCCTCCGGCCCGGTGTAGACCGGCCCGCCCCACGAACGGGTGAGGAAGGGACGTTTCCGCAGCGGCTGTCCGAGTGAAGGGGCGCATACGCGCGTGACGAGGTGGCCAGACTGCCCCCGCTCCACCGCCACCTCCGGCTCCTCCACCTGTTCCCCGCCACGCGCGCGGGAACGGGCACACGCACAGAAAGAGGTCCCGTGAAGAGTCTCGGAAGGACCCTGGTCACCGCCGGCGCCGCCGCCGTTCTCTGTGTCGGCTTCCCGCTCAACGCCCACGCGGCCGAGGGGCTGCTCTTCTATACGTCGGAGTACGGCGCGATCGTCCTGGAGAACCCCACGGACGGCCTGTGCTACAGCGTCGGAACCGCCCAGGACCCGCAGAACTCCACCGACCGTGTCGCGACCTTCTACAGCGCGAAGCGATGCGCGGGCACCGCCACCCGGCTCAAACCCGGCGAGGAGGGCTTCCTCACGTTCGCTTCGGTGAAGTTCACCCGCTGACCGGGTCCCCCGGCAGCGGGTCAGTGGTCGGGATCGAGGTTGACCATCTTCCTGGGGTCGACGATGCGGTCGAAGTCCTGTGCCGTGATGTAGCCGGTGGCGAGGGCGGCTTCGCGCAGTGTGGTCCCCTCGTCGTCGGCCTTGTGGGCGATCCGGCCGGCCTTGTCGTAACCGATCTCCGGGGAGAGCGCGGTGACGAGCATCAGGGAGCGTGCGAGATAGGTGTCGATCTGCTCGCGGTGCAGGCCGGCGCCCTCGACGCAGTAGACGCGCAGCTTCTCGCACGCGTCCGCGAGTATGCGGGCGGAGTGCAGGAAGTTGTTGATGACGACGGGCCGCATGGCGTTGAGTTCGAAGTTGCCCTGGCTGCCGGCGAAGGCGATGGCGCTGTCCTCCGCGAGCACCTGGACGCAGACCATGACCATCGCCTCGCACTGGGTCGGGTTGACCTTGCCGGGCATGATGGAGCTGCCGGGTTCGTTCGCGGGCAGCGCGAGTTCGCTGATGCCGCAGCGCGGGCCCGAGGCGAGCCAGCGCAGGTCATTGGCGATTTTCATGAGCGGTACGGCCAGCGCCCGCAGCCCGGCCGACGCCGCCACGATGGCGTCCAGACTTCCCTGTGCGGCGAAGGAGTTGGCGGCGGTGCGGAACGGGCGGCCCGTCAGCTCGGCGATCTCCTGGGCCACTTGCCCGCCGAAGCCCTCGGGGGCGTTGAGGCCGGTACCGACCGCGGTCCCGCCGACGGCCAGTTCCCACAGGCCCGGCAGCGTCGCTTCGACGCGGTCGACGGCGCCGGACAGCTGGGCGGCGTAGCCGGACCACTCCTGGCCCACGGTCAGGGGGACCGCGTCCTCGAGGTGGGTGCGTCCGATCTTGACGATTTCCCACCAGTCACGGGACTTGGCGTCCATCGCCTGCCGTAGCTCCCTCACTTTCGGGAGCAGGTGCTCGTCGATCTGCCGTACGGCGGCGATGTGCATGGCGGTGGGGAAGGTGTCGTTGGAGGACTGGCCCATGTTGACGTGATCGTTGGGGTGGATCGGCGTCTTGGAGCCGAGGGTGCCGCCGACAAGCTGGATCGCCCGGTTGCCGATGACCTCGTTGACGTTCATATTGCTCTGGGTGCCGGAGCCGGTCTGCCACACGTACAACGGGAAGTGGTCGTCCAGGGCGCCGCGGATCACCTCGTCGGCCACGTGGGCGATCAGGTCGGCCTTCCACTTCGGCAGGCGGCCCTGGCGTCCGTTGACGAGTGCGGCGGCCTTCTTGACGTAGCCGTAGGCGTGGTAGACGGACGTGGGCATGCGGTCGTTCCCGATGGAGAAGTGGATCAGGGACCGCTGGGTCTGGGCGCCCCAGTAGCGGTCGGCGGGCACGTCGACGGCGCCCATCGAGTCGGTTTCGCGGCGGTGGCCGGTGGCGTTGATGCCGATCGGCACGTCCCGTACCCTCGGCGGCTTTTCCTCGGCGTTCTGATGACGGGTGGTCACGGCGACGCCTCCTTACTCGTCCTTCTCGTCCTTGTTCGTCCTTCTCCTCTTCCGTATCCCGCTTCGCTTCTCGCTTCTCGCTTTTTCGGGCAGTGGTCACAGGCCCGGCTGCCGCATGGCTTCCCTGTACGGCCCGGACCGGGTCACCCAGCCGACAGGGCTCGTCACTCCGCGCATTTCCCGCCCCTAATTCCATGCTTGGACTTTTCCGCCGCGGGCGCCACCGGAGGCCCTGGAGCAGCCGTTTCCATGCCGACAGCGCGGCTTTGGGCCGAGGCGAACCGCCGTGGCCGCCGCACATACCGTTACGGCCTCCGCACCACCTCACCACCTGCTCGCCATGAACGCACCGGGTTGACGTCTCCGGTACACCTCCACCGGCAGAACAAAAGGAACACATCACCCACAATGCGGGCAATAATTGCGGCCCGAGGCGGCCCGAGACGAACGAGGAACGAGCACCAACAGGCCCAAAAGGGGAACCTTGCTGAATTTCCGTCAGATGCCAGATACAGAACAGAACGACATGGACGTCGCCCCATCGTGTGGTGATAAGATCGCCAAGCTTGCCAAGCGGTGCCAAACCCGCTATGGCATAAAGGAAAAGTCAGCGCATCGGCCCAGAATTCCGCCACCCCCGGGGGAGAACTATGCCATTAGCCGGGCCTTTCAAGGCAGTCCGGCAGGCGACCATGCGCCGACCTGTCCCATAATCAGTGACCGCGATATGTCTGTGACCGCGAGATCACTCGAACGTACCCTCCAGACATTCAGTACCTGGTGGCCCAGTCGCCCGAAGAGAGTCTTATGACGCAATACTTCCAGGATCCAGCGCTTTGGGGTCTGATCGCTGGTACTCCTGTCGCCGCGACCGCGATCATTCGCGGAAGAAAATCGATCGCCGAGCTACGGAAGGAGAAACAGGAGCTCAAGGCTCATTACGCCACCCTTGAGGACCATTACGCGGAGGCCGTGGAAGAGGCCAAGGACAGGGCGGAAGAAGCCACCAAGACGGCGCTGAAGTCCGCCATGCGGACGCTTCAGGGTCTCGCCAGCGAACAGCAGCTGGCCATCACCAAACTTCAGGACAAGTACGGCGAACTCCAGATTCTCCAGGACCTCCTGGACATCGACCACATGAATTCGCAGTTCGCCCGGCGTGCGCAGTCCATCGCCGTGCTCTGCGACGGATGGCTCGGCCGTCAGCGCGATCCGGCCTCGCTGTACGACGTGGTCCGCAGCGCGAAGGGCCGTATTCGCCACTTCACCCGTGTCGAGATCCGGGCCCAGAGTAATTTCGCCATTGTCAGCCGGGCCGTCGAGCCGGTCGCGCTCACCCTCGCCGAACTGCTGGACAACGCCACCAGTTACTCGGCGCCGGAAACAGTGATCGAGATCAATATCCGGCCCGTGCCCAAGGGCGTCTGCATCATCGTGGACGACGCCGGTGTCGGCATGAACGAGGAGGAGAAGGCCAGGGCGGCCAAGCTCCTGTCGAGCGAACGCTCCCCCGGCGTCTCCGGTCTCGGCAATCCGCCGCAGTTCGGCTTCACCGTGATCGGCGTGCTCGCCGCTCGCTACGGCTTCACCGTGTCCGTGGATTCCACGTCACCCTACGGCGGTGTGCGCGCGGTGGTGCTGCTCCCCGACGAGCTCCTCACCGCCCTGCCTGAGCGCGCGCCCGAGCCCAAGCCCACGCCCGAGCCCAAGGAGTTCCCCACCGTGGCAGCGTCCTCCCCGATGCCGCCCGAGGAAAACCCGGTGGCTCCCTCGACCACATTCGGCGGTCTCCCGAAACGCCGGCGGAGAGGCGCGATATCCATCGTGCCGACCGCCGACAGTTCGGACGCCCCGGCTCGCTCCAGCGAACAAGCCGCCTCCGTCATGGGCGCGTTCCAGCGGGGTACGCAATCGGGCCGCCGTACCACCAACGCAAGCAGCGAAGGGCATGAGACTCAGTGAATTACGATCTGTCATGGATGCTTGACAGTGCCCTTGAAGTACCCGAAGCACGGCACGCGATCCTCGTCTCGGCCGATGGCCTGCTCATGGCCCGCTCGAAGGACGTCGGCAAGGATCACGCCGATACCGTCGCCGCGGCGATGAGCGGAATGCAGTCGCTGAGCCGCACGGTCGCCGACTTCTGCGGCGCACCGCCGAACAACCGGCCGCACTGGCGCCAGACGCTGGTGGAGTTCGATCACGGCTGGGTCTTCCTCATCTCCGCCGGCGAGGGCGCCTATCTCGCCGTTTCCGCGTCGCCCGACGTCGACATGGCCGAGATCACCTTCCGTATGCAGCAGCTCGTCGGCCAGCTCGGCAAATCCCTGACCAGTCCCCCTCGCGAGATTGCTGACACCAAGGCATGACCACAACAGATGAGCCGGATCAGGAACCAATAGCGCCGCAATTAGTGCGACCGTATGTCATCACCAACGGCCGCAGCCTGCTCGGTGACCATGAGTTTTCCTTGATCACTCTGGTCACAGCGGCCGAGGACGTACCCAGAGCGGCGAATCTCGACCCTGAGAAGCGCCGTCTGCTGGAGTTGTGTTCGGGTGGCTATCTCTCGGTCGCCGAAATCGTCGGACACTCTCATCTCCCCGTGGGTGTCGTCAAAATCCTGCTGTCCGACCTCACGGAGGAGGGGTATCTCTTCACGCGCGCCCCGATACCTGCCGCGAAACTCGTCGACCGGCAGATACTCGAGGAGGTGCTGAATGGTCTTCAAGCCCGCTTTGGATGACGGTGTCTATCTGCGCGAGTCGGTGCAGACCGCTGCGAAGATCCTGGTGGTCGGGCATTTCGCCGTGGGCAAGACGACATTCATCGGGACCATGTCCGAGATCCCGCCGCTGCGTACCGAAGAAGTGATGACGCAGGCCGGCGAGGGAATCGACGACCTCAAAGGCACGCCCGGCAAGACCACGACGACGGTGGCCATGGACTTCGGCCGCCTCACGCTCAGCGACAGGCTGGTCCTCTACCTCTTCGGCACACCTGGACAGCAGAGATTCGTCCAGGTGTGGGAAGACATGTCCCGGGGCGCACTCGGGGCATTGGTGCTGGTGGATCCCGAGCGTCTCGAAGAGTCCTTCCCCGTGATGGACCTCGTCGAACACTACGGAATTCCCTACACCATAGCGGTCAATCGATTCGACGACACAGCGACCCATCAGGACGAGGAAATACGAGAGGCGCTCGATCTGCTGCCGGAGACGCCCCTCGTCAATTGTGACGCGCGGGACCAGCGGTCATCAGCGAACGCGCTCATCGTCCTCGTCCGCTACCTCCAGTCACGCCTTCGCTAGGAGTTCGGCATGCAATCTCATTCGGAATTCCAGGCTCCGCCACCTGGCTGCCCGGCGCACAACAGCGGCTTGCGTGTGCCCCTGTACGGTCCCGAGTTCGCTGCCGACCCGGACGCCTTCTACGAGCACATGCGGCAGTACGGCCCGGCCGCGCCCGTCGAGCTGGCCCCTGGGGTGGAGGCCTCGCTCGTCACGGACTACGCGGCGGCGCTCCATGTGCTCCAGAACCCCGAGGCGTTCGCGCGGGACTCGCGCCGCTGGCGCGCGCTCAACGAGGGGCGGGTGCCTCTCGACAGCCCGGTCCTGCCGATGATGATGTACCGGCGGAACCCGATGTTCACCGACGGCGCGGAGCACTTGAGGCTCCGTCAGGCCGTGACGGAGAGCCTGGCCAAGATCGACACGCACCGGGTGACCCGGCACGTCGAGCGCGTGGCCTCGTACCTCATCAGCCAGTTCAGCGGCCGGGGCAAGGCCGATCTGATCGGCGACTACGCGCAGGTGCTGCCGCTGCTGGTCTTCAACGACCTGTTCGGCTGCCCGGCCGAGATCGGTGACCGGCTGGTCTTCGGGCTCTCCGGCATCTTCGACGGCATCGACGCGGAGAAGGCGAACGAGGTCCTGACGGAGGCGCTGAGCGAACTGGTCGCGCTCAAGCGGGCCACGCCCGGCGAGGACGTGACCTCCTGGCTGATGCAGCATCCGGTCCGGCTCACCGACGAGGAGATGATCCATCAGATCCTGCTGCTCATCGGTGCGGGCACGGAGCCGCTGTCGAACCTGATCGCCAACTCCCTGCGGGTGCTGCTGTCCGACGACAGGTACACCGACGGACCGCACTCGGCCGGCCTGCTGGTCGAGGACGCCATCAACGACGTCCTCTGGAACAGCACCCCCATAGCCAACTACGCCGCGCACTACCCGCTGTACGACGTGGACCTCAACGGCAGCAAGCTGGACGCCGGTGACCCCGTGCTCATCAGCTTCGCCGCCGCCAACACCGACCCGAGCCTGTCCGTGAGCCGTCAGACGCTCAGCAAGCGGGCGCATCTGGCCTGGGGCGCCGGCCCGCACGCCTGCCCGGCGAAGGACCCGGCGCTGCTCATCTCCGTCCTGGCCATCGAGAAGCTGCTCAACGGCCTGCCGGACATCGAGCTGGCGGTGCCCGCGGACACACTGCTCTCCCGGCCCGGCCCGTTCCACCGCGCGCTCAGCGCGCTTCCGGCCCGTTTCACCCCGGTTCGGAAAGAGAAGTCGGAATCGGTACCGTATCCGGCGAACATCGGGCGTACTGCCGGAAATGCCCCCGCTCAGGAGTCCCAGAACAAGCCGCAGAAGGGTAGCTTCTGGAGCGGATTCCTCGCCTGGTGGAAGGTGTGAGATCCGCAACAAAGCGCGGCCCTTTACCTTCGCATGAAGGTTCAACCGTAGGGGTAGACAGGGTGGGCGAATCTTACGTGATGCCTTGAAAAGGAGTCTCTGTGGAGCCCTCCCTGACTACCTCGTCAGTAGATCGACGCGCTGTAGTCTCCATATTCTCCCGTCTGCGTACATCCAATGGCCAATCGAATCCATTGCCTCTCTACGCAGAACTCAGAGCGATGGGAGATGTCATCCCCGCACCCTGGGGCGGGCATCTGGTGACCTCCTTCAACCTCTGCGACCAGGTGCTGAGGAACAAGGCATGGCTGGTTCCCGACAGCGAGTGGCGCGCCAGGCAGGGCGCGGCAACCCGCTGGAACGCCTCCTCTTCCCGGGAAATGGGAAAGACACTGCCCGCCCTGAATCCGCCGCACCACACCAGGGTGCGGCGGTCGGTCGGGAACACCTTCGACCGTAAATCCCTCGCGAATGCCAAGGATTCCGTCGAGAAGGCCACGGAGCGATTGCTCGACCGGCTCACCGATACATTGCGGAGCGGTCAAGCCGATTTCAGTTCGCTCGTCGGCGACGAATTGCCCATCATCACGATCGGCGAATGGCTCGGGCTACCGCCCTCCGATTACCACTTGCTCCGCTCACTCACCCGCGATCAGGTGTACTCGCAGGAATTGCTGCCGACACCGAGTCAGCTCGCGCTGTCGGACGCCGCCACCGCCCAATTGCGCGAGTACTTCACGGCGGTGATACGCGAGCGCCGCCGCGCGCCGGGCGACGATCCCATCTCGGAGTGGCTGCGGACCTGGGACGATCTCGAAGCCGACCAGGAGACGGTCGACGAGGCCGTCTACTTCCTCTCCTTCCTCTTCCTCCTGGCCGCGCCGGAGACGACGTCGACGCTCCTCTGCCACATGGTGTGGCTCCTGCTGAAGCACCCGCGCCAGCTGGCCTGGCTGCGCACGCATCCGGAGCACATACCGGGCGCCGTCGAGGAGGTGCTCCGCTATGACTCGCCGAACCATGTGATCAGCAGGGTCGCCGCGGAGGACACCACCCTGGGCGGCGCGGATGTCCAGCGGGACCAGATGGTGCATCTCCTCGTCGGCGCCGCCAACCACGACCCGGAGCAGCACGCCGAGCCGGAGCTCTTCGACGTACGGCGCAAGGCCGCGCACCTCAGCTTCAGCGGCGGGATCCACTACTGCGTCGGCGCCCCGCTCGCCCGGCTGGAGGCGACGACCCTGCTGACGTCCCTGCTGAGGCGGCTGCCCGATCTCCGTCTCGACGGGGATCCCGTCTGGGCGCCCCGCGTGGGTTTCCGGCGGATGACGGAACTCCCGGTGACCAGAGCCTGACCTGTAGTCAGGGCAAATGGGACGCGACATTCGCAACGCGGCGCATGGCGACGCGACACATTGAGAACCGACATCTACACAGGGAACAGCGTGGTGGACGAGTTCAAGGCACTCCGGGTCATACAGGACGGGCCCGTGCTGAAGGTGGAGTTGAACTCCCCCGAGACAGGCAATGCCGTCTCCGGCACGCTCCTGGACGAACTGCTCTCCGTACTGGGCACCCTTCAGAACGACCCCGGAATACGGGTGTTGATCCTCTCCGGCGCGGGAGACGACTTCAGTCTCGGCGGAGATCGCGCGGAATTCGCCGAATTCCTGGCCGCGGACCCCAGTGGGGCGAGTCTGCGCATCCTGGGCAAGAAGGCACGCCGGGTCTGCGACGCGCTCGCGACGGCCGACGTGGTCACCATCGCGCGCCTGCACGGCGGCGTCATCGGGGCGGGACTCGCTCTCGCGGTGTTCTGCGATCTGCGGGCAGGGGCGGACGACTGCCGTTTCCGTATGCCCGAACTCGCCCTGGGTATGCCTCCGGCCTGGGGAGGGGCCCTGCCGAGGCTGATGCAGGAGGCGGGAGCCGCCAAGGTCCGCGAGCTGCTGCTGACCGGCGACAATTTCGACGCGGCGACGGCGGTGGAGCTGTCCGTCCTGCACAAGGTCGCCCCGGTGTCCGAGCTCGACAACGCTGTCGACGCGTGGGTCAGGCCGATGGTCCGCCGGTCCCCGGCCGCGCTGCGTACCGCCAAGGTGATGCTGAACGCGTACGGGGGCGCGAGCCGTCTCGCGGACACCACCCTGCTCGACGCGGAGCTGATGACCTCGGCACTGACCATGGCGGCGGCCGCCTCCCGTCATCGCTGACGCCGGTGTGGCACAACGGGATCCGCACAACGGGATCCGCGGGGAATCCGCGCGGTGTCAGCCGGCCGAGCCCGTGAAGTGCTCCCGTATCAGCGACTGCACCACCGGCAGGTCGCGCGCCATCAACGCGTCGAGCAGCGCGGAGTGTTCCGCGGCGTCCGCGACCAGATCGGCACGCCGTACGGCCGGGGCGCTGACCAGCGGCCACTGCGAACGGCGGTGCAAATCGTCGGCCACCATGACCAGTTGCTCGTTGCCCGAGAGGGCGAGCAGCGCGTGGTGGAAGGCGCGGTCGCACTCCGCGTACGCCGCCCGGTCCCCGACGGCTGCCGCGGCGCCCGTCGCCTCCGCCAACGGGGTCAGCCGCGCCCACCGTTCCGCGGGTACGGTACGGGCCAGCCGCAGCATCACCGGCACTTCGAGGAGCGCGCGCACCTCGGCCAGTTCGGCCAGTTCACGGGCGCTGCGTTCGATGACGCGAAAGCCGCGGTTGAGCACGACCTCGACGGCGCCCTCCAGCGCGAGCCGCTGCATGGCCTCGCGTACGGGGGTGGCGGAGACGCCGAAGCGCTCGCCGAGCACGGGAGCGGAGTAGACCTCGCCGGGCGCCAGCTCACCGCTGACGAGCGCGGTGCGCAGGGCGTCGAGGATCTGGCCGCGTACGGAATGACGACGCACCGGCGGGGACGGGCAGGCGGGCGAGGACGGGGGCGGGGACGGTGCCGAGGACGGAGGCGGGGAAGGGGACGGGGAGTGCGCGGGGGCCCCGGCGTCCTCCCGCTCACTGTGCGTGTGCTCGCCGCGCGCCTGCTCCGGCACCTGCCGGGATCCGGGGGCCGGCGCCCCGGGCACATACGGCCGCGGCACGGCCGCGTCGCGCGCTTCGCCCTGCTCCATTCCTGTCCACCTCCTTCTCCTCGCCTGTGCACGATAGGCCGACCGGGCCGCAGTTCAAACCTCGATCACATCGGGTAAGGTAAGGCTTACCTGCAAACGATCCCGATTCGGTGGTCCCTGCATGACCCTGCCCACCCTGCTGCCCGGCCTCCTCGCCTCTCCCGTGACGGACGCGTACGCCCGTCTGGCCGAGGTGTTCCCCGCGCTGAGCATCGACCAGCTCACCGAGAGTGAGCGGCCCCCCGCCGGGAGCGGCTGGGTGAGCGCGGCGGATCTGGCGGCCGGGGGCGCGGCCCTCGATACGTTCCTCGCCTGGGACGAGGAGCAGGTGCGCCGGGACTACGGACAGGAGGCGCGCCCCGATGTGGTCGCCGGCTTCGCCTTCCACCGGTACGCCTGGCCGGCCTGTCTGCTGATCACCGTGCCCTGGTTCCTGCACCGCAGGGTGCCCCGCCTGCCCGTCGAGACCGTCTCCTTCCACCGGGCGCTGGGCCGGATGACCGTCCGGATCGATGAGTTCGCCTGCCTGCCGGACGACCCGGCCGCGACACTGCCCGGCGCCCGGATCGTCCCGGACGAGGAGGCCCTGCGCGCCGAGGTGCGGGAGGCCGTCGCCGGCCATCTCGCACCGGTCCTCGACGGTTTCGCCCCGCGGATGCGGCGCGGCCGGCGGGCGCTGTGGGGGATGGCGACCGACGAGATCGTCGAGGGCCTCTGGTACATCGCCCATCTGCTGGGCGAGGAGCGGTACGCGATGGCGGAGCTGGAACGGCTGATGCCGGGCACGACCGCGCCGTATGTCGGTACGGCGGGTTTCCGCGAGCTGACCGGACCTGACGGCGAATCTTTGCCGACCCGTGACCGGGCCAGTTGCTGCCTGTTCTACACACTGCGCCCCGAGGACACCTGCGTCACCTGTCCGCGTACCTGCGACAACGACCGGGTCAGGAAGCTCGCCGCGAGCGTCTGACCCCGCGTCACCCTCGGTCCCACGCCACCCGCAGGGGTGATATTAATCGAACATGACAGCCACCTGCCGAACGGCAGTGTCAGCCGTTCGTGCCTCTTCACGTGCTGCACCGCCTCGTTGGTGTTCTCTTGTCCCGAAACCCCCTGAGCGTCACCGCACTTCCGCCAAAATGGCGTCCCAAACGCCCTACTGCGATGCAAGGAACACCGCATGCGACTGACTGACATATCGCTGAACTGGCTGCTTCCCGGCGTCGTCCTGCTCGTCGGAATCCTGGTGGCGGTGGCGGTGTTCGCGCGCGGCAAGCGCGCGGCTGACAAGCCCGCACCCGTCGAGGATTCGTGGGAACGCAGCGAGGAGCGGCGCAGGCGCAAGGAAGCCATCTACGGCATCGCCTCCTACGCGCTCCTCTTCTGCTGCGCGGCGGTCGCCGCCGCGCTCTCGTTCAAGGGCCTGGTCGGCTTCGGCCAGGAGAACCTCGGTCTCAGCGGAGGCTGGGAGTATCTCGTCCCGTTCGGTCTCGACGGAGCGGCGATGTTCTGCTCCGTGCTCGCGGTGCGCGAGGCCAGCCACGGCGACGCGGCCCTCGGCTCGCGCCTGCTGGTGTGGACGTTCGCCGGTGCCGCCGCCTGGTTCAACTGGGTGCACGCGCCCACGGGTCTCGGCCACGAGGGCGCTCCGCAGTTCTTCTCCGGCATGTCCCTCTCGGCCGCGGTCCTGTTCGACCGCGCGCTGAAGCAGACCCGCCGCGCGGCACTCCGCGAGCAGGGCCTCGTCCCCCGCCCGCTGCCGCAGATCCGGATCGTGCGGTGGCTGCGGGCACCCCGCGAGACCTTCGGCGCCTGGTCGCTGATGCTGCTGGAAGGCGTCCGTACCCTGGACGAGGCGGTCGACGAGGTACGCGAGGACCGTCGCCAGAAGGAGCAGAACCGGCACCGCAGGCGGGAGCAGGAGAAGCTGGACCGGGCGCAGATCAAGGCGCTCAACCGCCAGCACCGGGCCTGGGGCCGGGCACGTGGCGGCCGTCAGGTGGCCCTTCCCGCCGTGAACTCGGGATCGGGCTCGCCGCCGGCCGTCGAAGCCGCCGCGGAGCCTGCCATAGTGGAGCCCGGCCAACTGAACCAGCACTCCAGGCTCTCCCTTCAGCCCGTGAAGGCCGCTGAGACTCCCCGTACGGTCGATCTGACCGCGGAGGACGACACCATGGCGCTGCCCAGGCTCGACTCCCTGGAGCGCAAGCTCAAGGATCTGGAGAAGCAGTTCGGCTGACGCGGGCAGGTCGGCCGACGCGACCTCGGGGGAACAGCACTCGGACCGGTGTGACGGACAGCCGTCACGCCAGTCCGCTGTTTCGTCCCGGCGCGCGCTCTCCCGCACCCGTCCTGCCTCCCTCACCGCGCTCTCCCACACCGCGCTATCCCCACACCGCGCTCGCCCACACACCACTCTCTCCCCCACACCGCGCACTCCCCCGCACCCCGCTCACTCGCTTATCGCGCGCTCCCCTTCACCGGCCCTACGCCGCCTCGCCGTTGAGCTCGAACCACACCACCTTGCCCACCGGCCTCGCCCGTATCCCCCAGTCGTCCGCGAGGCTCCGTACCAGCGCGAGCCCCCGCCCGTGCGTGGCGTCGTCGGGCACCGGCCGCTCCGGCGCGGGCGGCGTCGGCACCCCGGCCACGAAGTCCCGTACCTCCACGCGCAGCCGGGAGTCCGCGATGGTCGCGGTGACCACGGCGCCGTCGTCCGTGTGCACCAGTGCGTTCGTGACCAGCTCGCTGATCAGCAGCTCGGCCACCGCCGCGGAGTCCCGCTCCTGCCAGTGCCGCAGCATCTCCCGCAACGCGTGGCGTACTTCGGGGACGGCCGCGAGATCGGCGCCCCCGACTCTGCGCCGCAGACCTCTCATCACTCTGTCCCCCCGGTCATGACGTCCCTTTCCCCGATGGTCCCGACCCGCCCCACGCTCGTATGCGTACAGGAGATGCATTCCCCACCCGGAATAGACCACTCATCGTGTTCATCACCTGATCGCCGCAGCGGAGGCACGGGGCGCGCGGCGGGTGCGCGAGGACTGCCCGGGGAAGTGAGGGGGGAGTGAAACCGTGCGAACCGATCCCGAGGAGCGAGGAGCACCGATGCACGACGACCGATCCCTGGTGGAAGGGCGGCTGGAACGGGCGCTGCGCCAGTTCATCCGTCCCGCGCAGTACGCGGCCCGGGAGCCGCTCGCGCTCTCCGTCTGGCACGCGCCGGGCGAGCCCGTGCCGGTGGAGCAGGCGCTCCAGGGCGGCTACGAGCCGTTCGCGACCGGTACGGAGTGGGGTTCTCCCTGGTCCACCAGCTGGTTCCGGCTGGAGGGCGTGGTCCCCGAGTCCTGGGCCGGGCGGCCGGTCGAGGTGGTCATCGACCCCGGGTTCACCGGTGAGGGGCCCGGTTTCCAGGCCGAGGGCCTGGTGTACGACGCCGCGGGCGTCCCCCTCAAGGGGATCCATCCGCGCAACCGGCACATCCCGGTCGCCGCGCCCGCGGCCGGTGGCGAATCCGTACGGCTGCTGCTGGAGGCGGCGGCCAACCCAGCCGTCCTGCACGACTTCGAGCCGACGCTCCTCGGTGACGTACTGACCGCGGGCGACCGTCCGCTCTACCGCTTCGCCGCCGCCGACCTGGCCGTCCTGGACGAGGAGGTCTGGCATCTGGTCCTCGATGTCGAGGTGCTCACGGAGCTGATGCGCGAGCTGCCCGCGGACCGCTCACGCCGCCACGAGATCCTGCGCGCCCTGGAGTCGATGCTCGACGCGCTCGATCTGCACGATGTGGCGGGCACGGCCGGCGCCGCGCGCGCCGAGCTGGCGGAGGTGCTCTCCCGGCCCGCGTCCCCGAGCGCCCACCGGATCTCGGCGGCGGGGCACGCGCATATCGACTCGGCCTGGCTGTGGCCGCTGCGGGAGACCGTACGGAAGGCGTCACGGACCTTCGCCAATGTCACGGCGCTCGCCGCCGACTACCCCGAGCTGGTCTTCGCCTGCTCACAGGCGCAGCAGTACGCGTGGGTGCGGGACCACCAGCCGCACATCTGGGAGCGGATCAAGCAGGCGGTGGCGGACGGGACATGGGCGCCGGTGGGCTCCATGTGGGTGGAGTCGGACGCCAATATGCCGGGCGGTGAGGCGCTGGCCCGGCAGATCGTGCACGGCAAGCGGTTCTTCCAGGAGGAGCTGGGCGTCGAGACGGAGGAGATCTGGCTGCCCGACTCCTTCGGCTACACGGCGGCCTTCCCGCAGCTGGCGAAGCTCGCGGGGGTGAAGTGGTTCCTCACCCAGAAGCTCTCCTGGAACCAGTCCAACAAGATGCCGCACCACTCCTTCTGGTGGGAGGGCATCGACGGTTCGCGGGTCTTCACCCACTTCCCGCCGGTCGACACGTACAACTCTCAGTTCCATGGCAGCGAACTGGCCCACGCGGAGCGGAACTTCGCCGAGAAGGGGCGCGCGTCCCGCTCGCTGGTGCCGTTCGGCTGGGGCGACGGCGGTGGCGGCCCCACCCGGGAGATGATGGAGCGGGCACGGCGGCTGAAGTCCCTGGAGGGCTCGCCCCGGGTCGAGATCGAGCACCCGGCGGCGTTCTTCGCGGCGGCCGAGGAGGAGTACGGCGACCGGGCCCCGGTCTGGTCGGGCGAGCTGTATCTGGAGCTGCACCGCGCCACGTACACCACGCAGGCCAAGACCAAGCAGGGCAACCGGCGCGCCGAACATCTCCTGCGGGAGGCCGAGTTGTGGGCGACGGCGGCGGCGCTGCACTCGGGGGGCCGCGCCGCTTCGTACGCGTATCCGTACGAGGAGCTGGACCGGATCTGGAAGACGGTGCTGCTGCACCAGTTCCATGACATCCTGCCGGGCTCGTCGATCGCCTGGGTGCACCGGGAGGCGCGCGCGACCTACGCGGCGGTACGGGACGAGCTGAACGGCATCATCGGGGAGGCGCTGGCGGCGCTGGGCGGCGACGGGAGCGCGGTGGGGGTGTGGAACGCGGCCCCGTTCGCCCGCCGCGATGTCGTCGCGGCCCGCGCCTCCGAGGTGGCGGAGGGTGTCGTGACACAGCCGCTGGCCGACGGTGAGGTGCTCGCCCCGGCCCTGGCCAGGGCGGTGGCGCCGGGCACGTTCACCACGCTCGCCCCGGCCCCCGTGACGGCGGTACCGGCCGACGGCGGCTTCGTGCTGCGCGATCAGCGGCTGGAGGTGGTCATCGACGCGGACGGGCTGCTCGCCTCCGTATGCGATCTCGTCGCGGGCCGCGAGGTGCTGGCGCCCGGCGGCCGGGGCAATCTGCTCCAGCTGCACCCGGACCACCCCAACCAGTGGGACGCCTGGGACATCGACCGGCACTACCGGCATCGGCACACCGATCTGACCGCCGCCGACTCCGTCGAGCTGATCGAGGAGGGGCCGCTGAGGGCGACGGTACGCGTGGTACGGACGTTCGGGGCGTCCCGGATCACCCAGGAGATCGGTCTCACCGCCGACACCCGGCGGGTCGATATCGTCACGGAGGTCGACTGGCAGGAGTCGGAGAAGGTCCTCAAGGCCGCGTTCCCGCTCGACGTGCACGCCGAACGGTCCACCGCCGAGGTGCAGTTCGGTCATGTGCACCGGGCGACGCACGACAACACCGGCTGGGACGCCGCCCGGTTCGAGATCTGCGCGCACCGCTGGCTGCGGGTCGCGGAGCCCGGTTACGGCGTCGCGGTGCTCAACGACTCGACGTACGGGCACGATGTGACCCGGACGCCGCACCCGGACGGGCTCGGCACGACGGTACGGCTGACGCTGCTGCGCGCCCCGCACAGCCCGGACCCGGAGACCGATCTGGGCACGCACCGCTTCCGCTACGCGCTGCTGCCCGGCGGGACGGTGGAGGAGACGGTACGGGAGGGCCTGGCGCTCAATCTGCCGCTGCGCGTGGCACCGGCGCCGGAGCAGCCGCCGCTGGTGAACGCCGACCACCCGGCGGTGACCGTGGAGGCGGTCAAGCTCGCCGAGGACCGGAGCGGGGATGTGATCGTGCGGCTCTACGAGTCGGCCGGCGGCAGGGCGGAGGCGACACTGCGGGTCGGCTTCCCGGTGATCGGCGCGCGGGTGACGGATCTGCTGGAACGGCCGCTGCACGACGCGGAGACGGACGAGGAGGGACTGCGGCTGCGGCTGCGGCCGTTCCAGATCCTGACACTGCGGCTCACGCCCGCCTGAGCTTCAGGGCGAACCGGGCCACAACCATCGCGGCGCGGCGTACCGGGCCGCACCTGTCAGGGCCGTGGCACGTTCCGCAGGTTGGAGCGTGCCATCTGGACCATGCGGCCCACCCCGCCGTCCAGGACGATCTTGCTGGCCGAGAGCGCGAAGCCCGTCACCATGTCGGCACTGATCTTCGGCGGGATGGACAGCGCGTTCGGGTCGGTGACGACATCGACCAGCGCGGGGCCCTTGTGCTTGAAGGCGTCCTTGAGCGCGCCCGCGAGCTGCCGGGGCTTCTCCACCCGCACCCCGTGGGCCCCGGCGGCGCGGGCGACGGCGGCGAAGTCCGGGTTGTGGTTGGTCGTGCCGTACGACGGCAGCCCCGCCACCAGCATCTCCACCTCCACCATGCCGAGCGCGGAGTTGTTGAACAGCACGATCTTCACCGGCAGGTCGTACTGGACGAGGGTGAGGAAGTCGCCCATCAGCATGGAGAACCCGCCGTCCCCCGACATCGAGACGACCTGGCGCCCGCGGTCGGTGAACTGCGCCCCGATGGCCTGCGGCAGCGCGTTGGCCATCGAACCGTGGCTGAACGAGCCGATGACCCGGCGCCGTCCGTTCGGTGTGAGGTAACGGGCCGCCCAGACGTTGCACATGCCGGTGTCGACGGTGAACACGGCGTCGTCGTCGGCGAGTTCGTCCAGCACGGAGGCGACGTACTCGGGGTGGATCGGGACGTGCTTCTCGACGTTGCGGGTGTACGCCTTGACCACGCCCTCCAGCGCGTCGGCGTGCTTCTTCAGCATCTTGTCGAGGAACCTGCGGTCCGTCTTGGCCCGCACGCGCGGTGTCACACAGGTCAGGGTCTCGCGGACATCTCCCCAGACGGCGAGGTCCAGCTTGGAGCGGCGGCCGAGGTGCTCCGGCCTGATGTCGACCTGGACGATCTTGACATCGTCGGGCAGGAAGGCGTTGTACGGGAAGTCCGTGCCGAGCAGGATCAGCAGATCGCACTGGTGGGTGGCCTCGTAGGCGGCTCCGTAGCCGAGCAGTCCGCTCATCCCGACGTCGTACGGGTTGTCGTACTGGATCCACTCCTTGCCGCGCAGGGCGTGCCCGACGGGGGACTTGACGCGCTCGGCGAACTCCATCACCTGGGCGTGCGCGCCTGCCGTGCCGCTGCCGCAGAAGAGGGTGATCCGGTTCGCCTCGTCGATCATGCGGACGAGCTTGTCGATCTCCGCGTCCCCGGGGCGCACGGACGGCCGGGAGGTGACGAGCGCGTGCTCCTCCGCCTTCTCGGGGGCGGGCGCGGAGGCGATGTCGCCGGGGAGGGTGACCACGCTGACGCCGCTCCGCCCGATGGCGTGCTGGATCGCCGTCTGGACGAGGCGCGGCATCTGTCTCGGGTTGGAGATCATCTCGTTGTAGTGGCTGCACTCACCGAACAGCAGATCCGGGTGGGTCTCCTGGAAGTAGCTGAGACCGATCTCGCTGGACGGGATGTGGGAGGCGAGGGCGAGGACGGGCGCCATGGAACGGTGGGCGTCGTAGAGGCCGTTGATGAGATGCAGATTGCCGGGACCGCAGGAGCCGGCGCAGGCGGCGAGCCTGCCGGTGATCTGGGCCTCGGCGCCGGCCGCGAAGGCGGCGGTCTCCTCGTGCCTGACCTGGATCCAGTCGATCGCGCGGTTGCGCCGGATGGCGTCGACGACGGGGTTGAGGCTGTCCCCGACGACTCCGTACAGCCGTTGGACCCCTGCCTTGACGAGGATGTCGACGAACTGTTCCGCCACGCTCTGCTTGGCCATGGAAGCGCACCCCTTCTGTCCGGTGTCCATCAACGCACGCCGGACGGGGTTACGCCTCCCAGACGCCGACCGCTGTGCGGTCGTCGGCGTAACCCTTCACCCGCAGCCGGGTGTCCGCGAGGAACTCGGCCATGTCCGGTGGACCGCCCGGACCCCAGCGGCCGGCCAGTTCGCGGGCGAGCGCGGGCTCGCCGCGCAGCGGTTCGGCCAGACCGGCGCTGCACAGCAGGAGGGTGTCACCCGGCCGGGCCACCGACGCGCGGAACCGGAACGGCTCGGGCGGCGGAGGAGGCGGTGCCGCCTCGCCCTGCGGGGAGGCGGCGTGCGGGGAGGCGTGCGGGGAGGTGGTGTGCGGGGGTGAGGGGTACGGCGACGGGGGGTACGCGGACGAGGTGTACAGGGACGGGGGCTTGGTGATCGCCAGATCCAGCGTCAGCCTGTCGCCCTCGGGTGTTTCGGGCGGCGGGGAGCCGAAGCCGACCACGGGCGCGCCGGTGGAAGCGGCGGGATCGGCGAAAGGCGGCTCCAGGTCCTGCCACGCGCCGTCCCTGAGCCGGAAGAGGCCACCGTCACCGACGCCGAAGAACACACGGGTACGGCAGCCGGGATCGGCGGAGAGCAGCAGACAGCGCAGGTCGGCGGTGTACTGCCCCGGAGGCAGTCCCTGTTCGGCGGCGCGGGCCCGGAGCTTGCCGAACCCCCGGTCGGTCAGCCGGTGCAGCCCGGACTTGAGGTCGCCCCTGCGGCCCGCCCGTATGTCCGCGGAGAGGCTGCCGTGGCTGTGTCCGACAGCGCCGCCGATCCAGCGTGCCACGTCCGCCGCGGCGCGATGGGCGCCCTCGGTGGCGCGGGCCCCACTGGCCACGGCGACGAGGACGAGCGCGTCGGCGCCCTCCCCGAAGCGGGCGGTCAGGAGCGCGTCGCGGCGGGGATCGCCGCGGTAGCGGGCGGAGTCGCCCCGTACGGACATGGCCCGCAGGGTGTACGCGCCGTAGCGCGCGCCGTCGAGGACGGTGTCGGCGACGATCTCGTCCAGCCGGTCGGCGTGCGCGGCGGGCAGGGCGGTGGGTTCGGGGTCGTAGGTGGGCAGCCCGTCGCCCACGTGGGTGACGGGGGCGGGCGGGACAGGCGGGACAGGCGGCGCATACGGCGCGGTATGGGCCGGCCGGGCGGCGGAGGCGGGCGGGGTGGCGGGGGGCGCGGGCTCACCGGGCGCGGGGGGTACGGGAGTTGACCGACGCGGGTCCGGGGGCCGGGGCGGGTCCGGGGGCCGGGGCGGGTCCGGGGGTCGCGGAGAGGGCGCGGGCGGAGTCGGGTGCGGGGACGTGGGCGGGGGTGACCCGGCCGTCGCGCCCGGCAGCGGCCGTGCGTCGCTGGGCGCGTAGGGGGCGGCCGGCTCCCACGGCGCCCCCGCGGCGGGCCGCTGAGCGCCCGATCGCTCCGGAGTCACGTCTTCCGGCCGCGTCCCGGCCGCGTCCGACACCCGGTCCGCGCCCGCGCCCGGGTCCGGGTCCGCGCCCGGGTCCGCGTCCGGGTCCGGGTCCGGGTCCGACAGCGCGTCAGCCGCCGAGTCGAAGCGATCATCGAGCGTGTCACCCGCCGCCGGGCCGGGGCCGGTGTCCGGCGCGGACGCGTCGTACAGCCGGTTCCACCAGTCGCCGTCGGCCGGCCTCTCCCCCTGCTGGCTCATGAGCCTATTTTCGACCGCGGCGGGGGCGCGAAAACGGCGCGCGCGGAAAAAGCGGGGAGAAACCCGGAATCCGCCGGGCGACCCCACCCCCCACGGGAAGGACGCCCGGCGGACGTTCACAGATTCGAGCAGAGCCGAGTCATGCATACCCAGGGGGCATATGACCGGGTCTGTTGCTGCTGTGATGGCGCCACCTTGGCAGACAAAGGGCCTGTACAGGGATGATGGGGAGCGGCGGGTTTACGCCGTGGCCGGTTTCCGCCACGGCGCATGGCGGAAAGAGCGCGGCCGGGGAGGCCGCGCGGGCGTCCAGGGAGGGGTTGGCAGGGATGCTGGGAGCGATAGGTCTCGACGAGAGACAGGAGTCCGCGTACCGCGCGCTGGTGGCGATCGGCGCCGCGGAGGTGGCGGATCTGGCCCATCGGCTCGCGCTCCCCGAGCCCGACACCGAACGGGCCCTGCGCAGGCTGGAGCGGCAGGGCCTGGCCGCGCAGTCCTCGTCCCGGGCCGGTCGGTGGGTCGCGGCGCCACCCGCCGTCGCGCTCGGCGCGCTGCTCACCCAGCACCGCCATGAGCTGGAGCAGGCCGAACTGGCCGCCGTGCTGCTCGCGGAGGAGTACCGCGCGGAGGCCACCGAGCCCGCGGTGCACGATCTGATCGAGGTGGTGACGGGCGCGAGCGCGGTGGCCCACCGCTTCCGCCAGTTGCAGCTGGGTGCCGCGGAGGAGGTCTGCGCCCTCGTCACCGGCCGGCCGGTGGCCGTGACCGGGATGGACAACGAGGCCGAGGAGCGGGCGGCCGAGCGCGGGGTCGCGTACCGGGTGGTGCTCGAACGCGAGGTGCTCTCGCTGCCGACCGGTGTCACCGAACTGTCCGCCGCGCTCGGCCGCGACGAACAGGTCCGGGTGACCGAGCGCGTGCCGACGAAGCTGGTGGTGGCGGACCGCGCCCTGGCGATGGTGCCGCTGACGGGCCGTGGCGTCGGGCCCGCGGCCCTGGTCGTGCACGCCAGCGGACTGCTGGAGTCGCTGATGGGACTCTTCGAGGCGGTGTGGCGCGAGGCGCTGCCGCTGCGGCTCGGTACGGGCGGCACGGTCATGGAGCTGGACGCTCCCGGCCCCGACACCACCGACCTGGAGATCCTCTCCCTCCTGCTCGCCGGCATGACCGACGCGAGCGTGGCCAAGCAACTGGACCTGGGGCTGCGCACCGTACAGCGCCGGGTGAAGGGGCTGATGGAGCTGAGCGGGGTGACGACCCGTCTCCAACTGGGCTGGCACGCCTACGAGAAGGGCTGGGTGGCACGCGACCCCCGGCCCTGAGCCCGCGACCGCCTCCGGCCGACCAGGACGGTCCCGGGACTTACCGTCCAGGACGGTCCCGGGACTTACCGTCCAGGACGGTCCCGGGACTTACCCGTCCTGGACGGTTCCGGGAGTACCGTCCTGGACGGTGCCGGGAGTACCGTCCTGGACGGTGCCGGGAGTACCGTCCTGGACGGTGCCGGGACGGATGCGTCGCGAGAGACATCCGTGTGAGGCTGGGACCATGACCGAATTCAGTGAGGCCGAGCGCGCGTATCTGAGGTCCCAGAGGCTGGGGCGGATGGCGACCGTCGATCCCAAGGGACAGCCGCAGGCCAACCCGGTCGGCTTCTTCCCGCAGGACGACGGCACCATCCTGGTCGGGGGCCTGGCGCTGGGGACCACCAAGAAGTGGCGCAATCTCCAGGCGAATCCGCGGGTGGCACTGGTCGTCGACGACATCGTCAGCACCGATCCGTGGCGGGTGCGCGGCGTGGACATCCGGGGTGAGGCGGAGCTGCTGACCGGACCGCACGACCTCGGTCCGCACTTCAGCGAGGAGCTGATCCGCATCCACCCCCGGTGGATCCACAGCTGGGGGCTCGACTGACCCGCACGGCCGCCGCGTGACCGGTCACGCGGAGCCCGGATCCGGCTCCGCGCCCGTGGCCGTGCCCGTGCCCGCGTATACGGCGAGACCGGCGCGGTCCGCGTCGGCACCGTGCGGACGATCCAGACTCTCCGGACCGTCCGGACCTTCGAGACGCAGATGCCGGGTCGCGTAGGACCGCCAGGGCCGCCACGGCTCGGCGGCGCGTTCCCCCTCGGGCCCCGCGTCCGGCGCGACATCCGGGTCGCCGAGCGCCCGCATCCGGATCAGCGCCGCCGTACGCCGGGTCACCCCGGGCACGGCCAGCAGGGCCCGCTCGGCCTCGTCGCGGTCCGCTCCGGGGTCGAGCCGTACGGTGCCGTCGGCGAGCGCGGTGGCGAGCGGGCCCGCCACCGGGTCGGCACGCAGGGCCGCCGGCTCAGGGAACAGCCGGTCGACCCGGCCGTGGGGGTGGTCCACCGGCTCGCCGTATCTCTCGACGAGCCGCACGGCCTCCGCGTGGCCCACGAGCGCGCGCAGCGCGTACTCCTCCGGTTCGGCCGCGCCGGGTGAGCGCAGCCCGGGGCGGGCCGCGACGAGCGGGGCGAGCCGCGGGTCGGCGCCGAGCCGCTCGTCCACGGCGTACGGATCGGCGTCGAGGTCGAAGAGCCGGCGCAACCGCTGTACGGCGGTGGTGAGGTCGCGCAGCTCGGTGAGGTGGATCCGCGCCTCCAGCCAGCCGCTCCGGACGCGTGCGTCCCCCGTGCCGTCCGCGGCACGTCGGTCGCGACGGTCGCGTGCGTCGCCGGCCGGCCGGGCCTCGTCCACGGAGACGAAACCGGGACCGTGCGGCAGCCGCAGCGTACGGCGGTAGGTGCGGGTGCCGGGTTCGCCCGTCACCTCCTCCGTGTGCGGGAGCGCTTCGTCGGCGAGGAGGTCGAAGACCTCGCGCGCCGCGTAGGGACCCCGGTGGGCGAGCCGCAAAGGGATGCCGGTGAGAGGCGGCAGGTCGGTGCGCGACGCCCCGTCCGGCGGGAGCATCGCGGCCGTGGTCGAGGCGCGGGTCCCCGCCCCGGTCCCCGCCCGGGTCCCCGATTCGGCGCGCAGCGCGCTGGGCGTGCGGGCGTAGATCTGCCGGATCGTGTCGTTGAACTGGCGCACGCTCGCGAAGCCGGCCGCGAACGCGATCTCCGTGACCGGCAGCCCGGTCGTCTGGAGCAGCACCCGTGCCGTGTGCGCCCGCTGGGCGCGGGCGAGGGCGACGGGTCCCGCGCCCAGTTCGGCGGTGAGCTGGCGCTGCACCTGCCGGGCGCTGTAACCGAGGCGCCCGGCCAGCCCCGGCACACCCTCCCGGTCCACGATCCCGTCGCCGATCATCCGCATCGCGCGGCCGACGACATCGGCGCGTACGTTCCACTCCGCCGACCCGGGCACGGCGTCCGGCCTGCACCGCCGGCAGGCGCGGAAGCCATGGCCCTGGGCGGCGGCCGCGGTCGGGTAGAACCGCACGTTCTTCCGCTTCGGGGTCACGGCGGGGCAGCTCGGCCGGCAGTAGATCCCGGTCGTCTCGACGGCGAAGAAGAACGCGCCGTCGAAACGCGCGTCACGGCTGGCGACCGCCTCGTATCTCGTCTCCTCGTCCATCACGGTTCCAGTGTGCGACGGCCCGGCCCGCCGGACTGGCGGATTTCGGACGCCGCGGTCCACGTGTACGGCGCGTCCGGCGGTCCGGGGCGTACGCGCCCCCGGCCGCCGGGCGCGCGTACCCCCGTACGCCCGGCCCGTGGCTACCGGATCCGTCCGCGCTTGGCCTCCATGGCCGCGCGGCCCTCCGCGCCCTTGCGCTTCCAGTCCCGCCGGATCTCACCGCGCAGCCGGGCGTCGGTCTTCGCGACGATGCGCTGGTTCTCGCGCAGCAGCTTGCGGTAGCTCTCCAGCCGCCGCACGGACAGCGAGCCGTCCTCCACCGCGGCGAGCACGGCGCATCCCGGCTCCGCCAGATGCGCGCAGTCGTGGAACCGGCACTCCCCGGCGAGCCCCTCGATCTCCGAGAAGACCTGCCCGACGCCGGTCTCGGCGTCCCACAGCCCGACCCCGCGCAGCCCCGGCGTGTCGATGAGCACGCCGCCCCCGGGGATGGTGAGGAGATTCCGGGTCGTGGTGGTGTGCCGCCCCTTCCCGTCCGCGTCGCGGGTGGCCTGGACCTCCATCACCTCGTCCCCGAGCAGGGCGTTGGCGAGGGTCGACTTCCCCGCCCCGGAGATACCGAGGAGGACGCTGGTGCCGCCCGACAGCACGGCGGAGAGCACATCGATGCCCTCCCCCGTGGCCGAGCTGACGGACAGCACCTGCACTCCGGGCGCGGTGTTCCGTACGTCCTCGGCCAGATGGCCGAGGACGGCGGGGTCGGCCACGAGGTCGGCCTTGGTGAGCACGATGACCGGAAGGGCGCCGCTCTCCCAGCCGAGGGCGAGAAAGCGCTCGATCCGCCCGAGGTCGAGTTCGACGGCGAGGGAGACGGCGATGACCGCGTGATCGACATTGGCCGCGAGAACCTGTCCCTCGGACCGGGTGGAGGCCGTGGACCGTACGAACGCGGTGCGCCGCGGCAGATACTCCCGTACGAACCGGGGATCGCCGGCCGGGTCCACGGCGGCCCAGTCGCCGGTGCAGATCACCCGCAGGGGATCACGCGGCGTCACGAACTCGGTGTCGGCGCGCACCAGTCCTGACGGGGTGACGACATCACACTGGCCGCGGTCGACCCGCACCACGCGGCCGGGCACCAGACCGCGTTCCGCGTACGGGGCGAACGCGGCTTCCCAGCCCTCGTCCCAGCCGTACGGAACGAGCGGGTGTGACGTGGGGAAAGCCAGCAGAGAGGAGAAAGACAAGGGGAACCCTTCACAAGGGTGGCCCCGGCACGCGCGTGGGCGCGAGAGAGAAACAGAGGAAGGTCAGCCGGAGACCACGGGGGTGGGATTGATGAACTTCTGTTCCTGGGCAGCGCCCAGCGTGGTGACAGTCATCAATGTCCTCACCTCCGGATTCCTCGTTCCGTTCCGTTCCGATCCGGACTGATCCGCATCGGCCGGAACCGCGACAGCCGACAACCGACGGCGTCGGTCGGCCGTACGGCGCTCACCCTAGCCGTACCGGACGAGATGACGCGAGGTATTTATCCGGTCCCGTCCGCCGGTACGGCCGGGGCCGCCACCTCGGCGGACGCCGCCGCGTGGCACGCGCCGCGGCCGTCGGCGCGGGCGACGATACGGCCCGCCTCGACCCGTACGGCGGCCTCGGTCGCGTCGCTGACGGCGGGCAGGCCGGCCGCCGCCGCGAAGGCGCCCGACTCGTCGAACACCACTTGCAGCCGGGGCCAGGCCGGCGGCGGGAACGCCTGGCGCAGACAGTTGCAGAGGTCGGCGACGGTCAGCCGCGCCAGTGGCGCCAGTTCGGCGGGGTCGCCGGTGACGAGGACGGCGGTGATACGGGCGCCGGGCGGTGCGGCCCGTACCGCCTCTTCCACGGCCTCGATCCGGTGCAGACCGAGGATCGCCACCACGCCGTCGTCCGTGAGCCGCGCGGGCCCGCCGCGTACCGCGTCCCGCACCCGCGGCGGGTCCCACGGCTCGTCGGTCGGCCATGCCTGGGTGATCACATGCGGGGGCGGCCACCAGTCATGGAGCACGAGACCGGCCAACTGCTCGACGGCGCTGACGACATTGAAGGGCTCCACGAATCCGGGCGCCACGGCCGCGAGCCGGCTCGCGCCGTGCAGGAGGGTGAGCGCGGCCTCCGCGACCCGCACCTGGCTGCCGGACCCGTCGTACCCCTCGGGCGGCCGGAGGCGCTCCAGGGCCAGCCCGAGCAGGATCGCGTCCAGTTTCATCAACTGCGCGAAGGGCCGCCGGATCCGCCCCTCGGCGAGGACTTCCGGCATCACATGCATCCCGAGCCGGGCCGGGCCGTGTTCCTCGTCGGTGTCGGCGAGCGGCAGCCGTGCGACCCACGCGCGGGCGAGCGCGCCGAGCGCGTCACGGGTGGTCTCGGAGACGGCTTCGGGCGCGCTCTCACGTACGGACTCGGACAGGGAATCGGATCCTGACAGGGAATCGGCCAGAGATACGGATACGGACGCGCGCAGAGACACGGAAACGGACTCCTGCTCGGCGAGTCCGGCCAGGACGGCGAAGTAAAGGGCCCTTTTCCCGGGGAAGTTGGAGTAGACCGCCCCGCGCGTCAGTCCGGCGCGTCCGGCGATATCGTCGACCTTGGCGTCCCTGAATCCGCGCTCCGCGAACTCGTCCCTGGCGGCGGCGAGTATCTTGGCGCGGTTGTGCTCCTGCAGCTCCGCTCTGCTGAGCCGGCCCATCGCCCTCACTCGTCCCCGCTTTGCTGTTCAGTGCCGCTTCAAGATACCGTGACCGTTCAGATGGTGATGTCATATGGTCCAACCATGCGACTGCCGCACAACCGTTGAGGAGACGCTTCCCAGTGGCACACATCGGTGACGGCGGCGAACTGCTGAGGTGCACTTTCTGCGGGAAGAACCAGAAGCAGGTCAGAAAGCTCATCGCGGGTCCGAGTCCGGTCTGCATCTGCGACGAATGCGTCGGGCTCTGCAACGAGTTGATCGCGGAGGAGCTCGACGGCGAGCACGGGGACGGGCACTGGGAGCTGCCGAAGCCGCGCGAGATCCACGCCTTCCTCGACCAGTATGTCGTCGGCCAGACGAACGCCAAGATGGCCCTCTCGGTGGCGGTCTACAACCACTACAAGCGCGTCCGGACGGACGAGCGCGCGGAGGCCGCGCACGGCGGCGAGCCGGTCGAACTCGGCAAGTCCAACATCCTGTTGATCGGCCCGACCGGCTGCGGCAAGACGTATCTGGTCCAGACGCTCGCCCGGATGCTCGACGTGCCGTTCGCGATCGCCGACGCCACCGCGCTCACCGAGGCCGGGTATGTGGGTGAGGACGTCGAGAACATCCTGCTGAAGCTGATCCAGGCGGCCGACTACGACGTCAGGAAGGCCGAGACCGGGATCATCTACATCGACGAGATCGACAAGGTGGCCCGCAGGAGCGAGAACCCGTCGATCACCCGCGATGTCTCCGGCGAGGGCGTCCAGCAGGCCCTGCTGAAGATCCTGGAGGGCACCGTCGCCTCCGTACCGCCGCAGGGCGGCCGGAAACATCCGCAGCAGGAGTTCATCCAGATCGACACGGCCAACGTGCTGTTCATCGTCGGCGGCGCCTTCGCCGGTCTGGAGCGCATCGTCGAACAGCGGGCCGACCGCGGGGGCATCGGCTTCGGCGCGACGATCGCCGGCAAGGAGGAGCGGGAGCGGCGGGACGTCTACGCCGAGGTGATGCCCGAGGATCTGCTGAAGTTCGGGCTGATCCCGGAGATCGTCGGCCGCCTTCCGATGGTGACGACCGTCCAGCCGCTGGACCGGGCGGCGTTGACACGGATCCTCACCGAGCCGCGCAACGCGCTGATCAGGCAGTACCAGAAGCTCTTCGAAATCGACGGCGTGGAGCTGGAGTTCACCGAGGACGCCATCGGCGCGATCGCCGAACAGGCGCTGCTGCGCCGCACCGGCGCCCGCGCGGCCCGCGCGATCCTCGAAGAGGTGCTGCTCAATGTGATGTACGAGGTGCCGAGCCGGGACGATGTGGCGCGGGTCGTGGTCGACCGCGACACCGTGCTCGACAACGTCAACCCCACGCTCGTACCGCGCGAGAAGCCCGCCCGCGCCCGGGAACGCCGCGACCGCTCCGCGTAGCGCCCGGCGGCTGACCTGGGTGGGTGACCGGGGTGGGTGACCGGGGGGGGCGGCCGGGTGGGTGACCGGCCTGGTTCGGTGACGCGTTCGAGGGCGAAGCGGCGGACGAGGGCGGCGACGAGCAGCGGCCCGGCGCACGGCCGGACGCGCGCGGGGCGGCGGCCCACGGCCACCGCCCCGCGTGTCATACCGGCCCGCCCGGCCGGCCCTGTCGGGTTCGGGCTCCGCTTCCGGCTCGGGCTCCCGTTCCGTCGAGTCCCGTCAGGTCTCAGATCTCCCTCATGTCCAGCCAGACCGCCGTGTCCGGCGGCAGCAGCGTGATGTCCCGCTCGGCGCCGGCCGTCAGCTCGCCGCTCGCCAGCAGCGGCTTCGCCCCGGCGGGCAGGGCCAACGGAAGGGGCGCGTCGGAGAGGTTGACCCGGCAGACCAGGCCCGCGCCCTTCCTGAAGGCCAGTTCGCCCGGCGCCGACGGCAGCCACACGAAGCTCTCGTCGCCGAGGAAGCCCCGGCGCAGGGACAGCGCCGTACGGTACAGCTCCAGGAAGGAGTCCGGCCTGCCGGACTGGGCCTCCACCGACCATGTGCCCCAGTCGTCGGGCTGCGGCAGCCAGCTGCCGCCGGGGCCGAAGCCGTACGAGGACCCGGCCGTGGTCCACGGCAGCGGCACGCGGCAGCCGTCGCGGCCCTTCACCCGGTGTCCCGTGCGCTCCCACATCGGGTCGCGCAGCGCGTCCGCCGGCAGATCGGTGACCTCGGGCAGGCCCAGTTCCTCGCCCTGGTAGAGGTATGTCGTACCGGGCAGCGCGAGGGTCAGCAGCGCGGCGGCCCGCGCCCGCCGGCCGCTCAGGGCGTCGTCGGGCTCCGGGTCCCGGCCGTCTGTCCGCAGCCAGGCACGGAGGTCGATGCCCTCCGGCAGCCCGTACCGGGTGCGGTGGCGCACCACATCGTGGTTGGAGAGCACCCAGGTCGGCAGGGCCCCGGCCGAGGCCGCGCCGGTGAGTGAGGTGTCGATGACCTCGCGGAAGGAGCCGGCGTCCCATGGGCAGCGCAGATGGAAGAAGTTGAACGCCTGGTGCAGTTCGTCGGGCCGGGTGTAGAGCGGCAGCCGGGCGGCGCTCACCCCCGCCTCGGCGACCATGATCCGGGGCGGGGCGTACGAGTCGGTGATCTTCCGCCAGACGCGGTAGATGTCATGGACCTCGTCGCGGTCCCAGAAGGGGTGGTTCTCGCCGCTGGGCGGGGAGTTGAGGGGCGCGGTGTCACCGCCGCGGGTGTCGCGCAGCGGCGCGGTGAGGTCCTTCCGCAGCCCGTGCGCCACATCGATGCGGAAGCCGTCGACCCCGAGGTCCAGCCAGAAGCGCAGGACGCTCTCGAACTCCGCCGTGACGTCGGGGTTCTCCCAGTTCAGATCGGGCTGCTCGGCCGCGAAGATATGCATGTACCACTGGCCGTCGGGGACCCGCGTCCAGGCCGGGCCGCCGAACTTCGACTGCCAGTCCGCGGGCGGCTCGGCGCCGTCGGGGCCGCGTCCCTCCCGGAAGACGAAGCGGTCGCGGGCGGCCGAGCCGGGCTCGGACGCCAGTGCCTCGGCGAACCAGGGGTGCTGGTCGGAGCAGTGGTTCGGCACGATGTCGACGATCGTACGGAGCCCCAGCTCGCGGGCCCGGCCGAGCAGTGCGCGGAAGTCGTCGAGGGTGCCGTGCCGGGGGTCGACGTCCCGGTAGTCGGCTACGTCATAGCCTCCGTCGGCCAGCGGGGAGCGGTAGAACGGCGTGAGCCAGACGGCGTCCGCGCCGAGTTCCGCGACATGGCCGAGCCGGTCGGTGATCCCGCGGAGGTCGCCCATCCCGTCGCCGTCGGCGTCGGCGAAGCTGGGGACGTAGATCTGGTAGACGACGGACTCCCGCCACCAGTCGCGCCCGTGGTCTCTTCCGCCGTGGCCGCCGGTGCCGTGGCCGCCGAAGCCGTAGCCGGAGCTGTGGCCGCTTCCGTCGCCATCGCCATCGCCGTTGCCGTCGCCGTCCGGGAACGCGTGCTGAGTCACTGATACCTCTCGTGCTGGGCTGAGGGGGCGCTGAAACTGTAGTGGTGCGGTGCGATCATCCCTTCACCGCACCGGACGCTCAGCCCGTCCCCTCGTACGCCCGACGGCCCTCGGCGTAGGCCGCTCCACCGTGCGCGAGGCGCTGTGCGCCACGGCCGTCGCCGTGGCGCACAGCGCCGTACTGACCGATCCGTTCACCGCGTTCCCGCCCGCGCGGCGACGGTGAAGCGGACCGCGAGCGGGTCAGCGGCCCAGTTCGCGCATCAGCTCGGCCTTGTTCATGGACGAGCGGCCGTGCACATTGCGGCGCTGCGCCTCGGCGTACAGCTGGTCGTACGTCGGTCCCGCGGCCCCGCTGTGCGAGCGCTGCCCGCCGCGCTTGGAGGACGCCATGTCCTGGATCGACGTCTTGCTCGCCGTACGGGACTCCCCGGCACGGGCCCGTTCCTTGTTCACGGTGCGCGCGGCGATCTCCTCCGACCGCATCGCGCTCTCGCCGCGCTCTCGCGCGCTGTCCTTGATGTGTTCGTACTGGCGCTCACGTTTGGGGCTGGAGCCTCGTGGCATGTGGATCACTCCTCATGGTCCGTTTTATGGCGGATAGTGCGGATGATGCTCTTGAGGTCACCCTCCTACCCCCCTTCGGGACCGGCAACTTGATGGCGACGGCACGCGCGCGGCCGTACGGGTCCCCTCACCGGTCGCGCCGCGGACGAGGCGTTCCGTCCGGCGCTGCGCGGCGCCCCGCGGCACCGCCCGCCTTCCCGCCGGTCCGACCAGTCGGTACGTTCCAGGGCAACCGGATCGGCAAGCGGGCCACCCGGCCCGCCCGGGGCGACGGAGGGCCCGATGACACCACAGGCACCACACATACAGGGACACTGCGACGAACGGTTCGCCGCCGTGCGCGCCGCGTTCGAGCGGAACTTCCAGGAGCGCGACGAACTCGGCGCGGGCGTCACCGTGCTGGCCGGCGGCGAGACGGTCGTCGACCTGTGGGCGGGATGGGCCGACGGCGCACGGACCCGGCCGTGGGAGCGCGAGACCCTGGTCAACGTGTGGTCGACGACCAAGGGGCCGACGGCCCTGTGCGCGCATCTGCTGATCGACCGCGGACTGCTCGATCCGGACGCGCCGGTCGCCGCGTACTGGCCCGAGTTCGCCGCGGCCGGCAAGGAATCCGTGCTCGTACGGCATCTGCTCGCGCACCGCGCGGGGCTGGCGGGACTGCGTCGGCCGCACTCCGTCGAGCAGCTCTACGACTGGGAGCTGACCACGTCCCGGCTCGCCGCGACGGAGCCCTGGTGGGAGCCGGGCACCCGGTCCGGCTATCACCCGATCACCTACGGCTTCCTGGTCGGCGAGGTCGTCCGACGCGTCACGGGCCTGCTGCCGGGTGAGTTCCTGCACCGGGAGGTGACCGGGCCGCTCGGTATCGACTTCACCATCGGGCTGCCGGAGAAGGAGGCCGCCCGCGCCGCCGAGCTGGTGCATCCGCGCGTGCCCCTCACCCCCGAACAGACCGCCGCCTTCGGCCGGATGGAGCCCGTCGCGCTCGCGGCCCTGGGCAACCCCGCGACCGGCGCGGCCGAGGCCAACACGGCCACGTGGCGCGCCGCCGAGCTGCCCGCCGCCAATGGGCACGGCACGGCCCGCGCGGTCGCGGCGCTGTACGGGATCGTGGCCGGGCGCGGGCGCCTCGGCGAGCACCGCGTGCTCTCCCCGGAGACCGTGGAGCTGGTCCGCGAGGGCCAGGGCGCCTGCCGGGACCTGGTGCTCGGCGCGGGCTTCGCCCATGACACGGAGATCGGCCTCGGACTCTGGCTGAGCGGAGCCAACGGCTCGTACGGCCCCAATCCCAGGGCGGTCGGCCACGACGGCTTCGGCGGTTCCTGCGGCCTCGCGGATCCGGAGGCGGGCATCAGCATGGGTTACGTGATGAACCGGATGGGGTCGCACATCGCCGATGATCCACGCAAGATGGCCCTGATCGACGCGCTGTACAGCGCGCTGTAGCCCGCGTCGCCGCCGCGCCGCCAGCCCGCGTCACGCCGCGTCGCCGCCGTGCCGGGGCGCGGCGGCCCGCCGTGACCGTCCTCGGCTCATCCGCAGCACACGTCACACGGGTACGCAAGGGCGCCCCGCCGGTCGAATCAGCGCTCCATCTCGGGCCGTTGCGCACCCGTTCGACACCCGTACCAATGAAATTCAGCCATGATCAACACGAGGGCAATTCGGCGGTACGTCACATAAACGGGCGACGGACGCGCATAGATATGAGCGATCATCCTCCTCCCGCCGGGAACACGAAACCGCTGCGTCATACATCCAGCACCCTCGGTGAAGCATGTGTGTTTGTGACGGCTCTCCGCGTGGCCGAATGACGTCAGGACACAAATCCCCTGCCTGGCACGGGCTTTGACGGGCGTTTGCCGGCGCTTTGCCATCCGCACAGGCTTTGCAGCAGCTCACACGCCCGCCGTCGGCCGGGCCCGCGGGCCCGGCCGACAGGCCGGTCCGCCGCGGGACTTCGGGGAGCGCGGGGACCGCGACGGCCCGCTCTCGCAGTCGGTCCAGAAGTCGGCCTTGCTTCGAGGGCGGGCGGAGTCAACGATTCGGACCGTGCGGTTGACAGGTCCACGGCCAAAACCGAATGGCCATGGACGATCGCATCCCCAACGGCCTGCTCACCCAACGGGCCACGCGGTTCCCCCACCAATGGAGGATTTTGTGACCTTCAAGCGCTTCTCCCCCCTCGGCTCGGTTTCCAGACGAGCCCAGCTCATCGCCGCCGCCTCCGGTCTGGTGACCGCCGTCGCGATCGCCGTCCCGGCGGCCGTCGCCGCGCCCGCCCCGGCCCCCCAGCCGACCGCGGCGCAGTTCGCCACCGCCAGCGCCGCCATCGCCGAAGCGGACGTCGCCGGTACGGCCTGGTACACGGACAAGGCCACCGGCAAGATCGTCCTCACCGTCGACAGCACGGTCTCGAACGCGGAGATAGCCACGATCAAGGACTCCGTGGGCGACGCCGCGGGCGTCACGGTCAAGCACACCCCCGGCAAGATCAACAAGCTCATCGCCGGCGGCGAGGCCATCACCACCAGCGGCAGCCGCTGTTCGCTCGGCTTCAACGTCCGCAGCGGCTCGACGTACTACGCCGTGACCGCCGGACACTGCACCAACATCGGCGCCTCCTGGAACATCGGCACCAGGGCCGGTACGAGCTTCCCGACCAACGACTACGGCCTCATCCGCCACTCCAACGCGGCCGCGGCCGACGGCCGGGTGTACCTGTACAACGGCTCGTACCAGGACATCACCTCCGCCGCGAACCCCTCCGTCGGCCAGAGCGTCCGGCGCAGCGGCTCGACCACCGGTGTCCACAGCGGCACGGTCACCGGCCTCAACGCGACCGTCAACTACGGTAGCGGCCAGATCGTCTACGGCATGATCCAGACCAACGTCTGCGCCGAGCCCGGCGACAGCGGCGGCGCGCTCTTCGCCGGCAGCACGGCGCTGGGCCTGACCTCGGGCGGCAGCGGCAACTGCTCCTCCGGCGGCACCACGTTCTTCCAGCCGGTCGTCGAGGCCCTCAACGCCTACGGCGTCAGCGTCTTCTAAGCGACACCCTCCCTCGGACCGCCCGACGGGCCGCGCACCTGGTGCGCGGCCCGTCGTGTCGTTGTGACGTACGCGGGTGTCGTTGTGCCGTACCGGGGTGGCCACCCCGGGAGTCAGCCGGTGGCCGCCGCGGGCAGCGTGACCTCGAACCGGCAGCCGCCCGTCACATTGCGCACCTCGGCCCGGCCCTCGTGCGCCTCCACGATGCCCCGGACGATCGCCAGCCCGAGGCCCGCGCCCGCGGGCGGGGTACGCGCCTCGGTGCCGCGCCAGCCGGTGTCGAAGACCCGTGGCAGGTCCTCGGACGGGATACCGCCGCAGCCGTCCGTCACGGAGAGCACCACGGATCCCGCGCGCCGTTCGGCCGCCACCGCGACGGTGCCGTCCGCCGGGGTCCGGTGGATGGCGTTGACCAGGAGATTGGCGAGGACGCGGGTCATCTCCTTGCCGTCCACCTCGACCGGTACGGCCTCCACCCGGCCCCCGACCAGCCGTACGCCGTGCTGTCTGGCGAGCGGATCGGCGCCCGCGAGCGCCTCGCCGACCAGGTCGTACGCCGACATCCGGGTCGGGGCGAGCGCCAGCGCCCCGGCGTGGATACGGGACAGCTCGAAGAGATCGCCGACCATCGAGTTGAGCCGCTCCACCTCGGCCCTGATCTGCCGGAAGTAGCGCTCCGGGTCCTGGACGACACCGTCCTCCAGCGCCTCGGACATGGCGCGCAGTCCGGCGAGGGGCGTCCGCAGATCGTGCGAGATCCAGGCGACCAGTTCGCGCCGCGAGGTCTCCAGCGCCCGTTCGCGCTCCCGGGAGGCGGTCAGTCTGGCGCTGGTGGCCGCCAGCTCGCGCCCCAGCGCGGCGAGTTCGGCGGTGGAGGCGCCGCCGGGCGCGGCGAAGCTGCCGCCGTCGCCGAACGAGCGGGCGGCCAGCGTCAGATCGTGGCTGCGGGCGACCACCCAGCGCCCCAGCAGCAGCGCGGTGGCCAGCGAGACGACCGCGGCCATCGCCACGACCGTGGTGACGACGGAGAGGTCGTGGGCGGACAGGAACATCGCGCGGGCGACGACGAGCGTGCCCGCGAACATCGCGGTGACGGCCACGGCGGCGACGACGGTCAGGGCGACGGCGACGGAGCGGTCCCGCAGCAGCCGCAGGACCAGCGCGCCGAGCAGCCCGGCGGCAGCGGCGCCGAGAAAGGCCAGCAGCGCGATCAGCGCCATGTCACTCACGGTGCCCCCGGCTCCCTTCGGCGGGTACGTGTGCGGGAGGTATGGGTACGTGTACGTGTGCGGGCGCGGGTACGGGTACATGTGCGGGCGCGGGTACGGCCTCCACGGAAGCGCCCGCGTCGTCGGCCGGGGCCCCCTCGTCGGCCGGCACGTCGAAGCGGTAGCCCACGCCCCAGACCGTCCGGATCAGCCGCGGCCTGGCCGGATCGTCCTCGATCTTGCCGCGCAGCCGCCGTACATGCACGGTGACCGTCGACAGATCACCGAACTCCCATCCCCAGACGTCGTGCATCAGCGTCTCCCGGCCGATCGCCAGGCCGGGATGGCGCATGAGGTGGGCCAGCAGATCGAACTCGCGGAGCGTGAGCGCGAGCGGCCTGCCGTCCTTGGTGGCGCGGCGGCCGGCGAGGTCGAGGGCGATACCGGCCCGCCGCAGCTCGGGCTCCGTGGCCCCGGCCGCGCGCCCCTGGTCACCGCTGTGGCGCCGCAGTACGGACTCGACGCGGAGGACCAGTTCCCGGGGGCTGAAGGGTTTGGTGACATAGTCGTCCGCCCCTATCTCCAGCCCGAGGATCCGGTCGTCCTCGTCGCCGCGCGCGGTCAGCATGATCACCGGAACGGGCGCGGTGGCCCGCAGCCGCCGGCATACCTCCAGGCCGTCCATACCGGGCAGCATCAGATCGAGCACCACCAGCGCGGGCGGGCCGGCGGCGGCGAGCCGCAGCGCCTCGGGGCCGTCGGCCGCCCGGTCCACGGAGAAGCCGGCCCGTTCCAGATAGCCGGTGACGACCTCGGCGACGGTCGGATCGTCGTCGACGACCAGGATGGAGTGCATACGTCCAGTCTCCTCGGGCGGTGGCCGGTGCACCGCCTCTCACCTCTTACGAAACCATGACGGCCAGACCACGACGGCCCCGGATCCCGGCACGTCCGATTCGTTCAAGACCTGCCCGGCCCGTGTTCGTACGGTGGGCGCATGACCACTGATCCCACGGCCCCCGAGCCCATGACCACTGATCGCATGACCCCTGCTCCGGGCAGACCGCGACTCGACGCCGTCGGCCTGGTCGTCTCCGACATGGCCGCCTCGCTCGCCTTCTACCGCCTGCTCGGTGTGGACGTCCCCGCCGGCGCCGACGCCGCGCCCCACGCCGAGGCCACCCTGCCCAGCGGGCTGCGGATCCTCTGGGACACGGAGGAGACCGTCCGCTCCTACGATCCGGGGTGGACCAGGCCGCAGGGCGGCGAGCGGATCGGACTCGCCTTCCTGTGCGCCGGCCCCGCCGAGGTGGACGCGACCTACGAAGCGCTGGTCGCGGCCGGGCACACCGGGCATCTCAAGCCCTGGGACGCCGTCTGGGGACAGCGTTACGCGGTGGTGCTCGACCCGGACGGCTGCGCGGTCTCGCTGTTCGCCAGCGCCGCGTAGGCGCCGAGCGTGAGCCCGGCCAGCTCGCGGGTCTCCCGGGCGAGATGCGCCTGGTCGGCACAGCCCGCCGCGAGCGCCGCCGCGGCGAACGGCGCCCCGTCCCGTACGAACGCCAGCGCGCGCTGGAGCCGCAGCACCCGTGCCAGGGTCTTCGGCCCGTAGCCGAAGGCGTCCAGCGAGCGGCGGTGCAACTGCCGGGCGCCCAGGCCGACGGCATCGGCGGTGGCGGCGACCGTACGGCCCGCTTCCAGGGCGGCGACGACCGCCCGGAGCAGCGGGTCCGGCGGTTCCGCCGCGGCGGCCCGGCGCAGCGCGACGGCCTCCAGGGCGGCGGCCGGGTCCTGAGCCGCCGCCGGCCCGGCCGTCAGCCGGCGCACCTCGGCAGGCGACCACAGGTCGGCCAGCTCCACGCGCCGGTCGCGCAGCTCGTGCGCGGGTACGCCGAGCAGCGCCGGCGCGGTCCCGGGAGCGAAGCGCACTCCGGCGCAGTACAGCCCGGCGATCCCCTCAGGGGCGTACGCGTGGGTGTCCGGCCCCGCGACCAGCAGTCTGCCGCCGATCCACAGCAGGTCCATACAGCCGTCCGGCAGGACGGGATAGGGAGGGGAGCCGTCGTCGGCCCCCGCCGTCCGCGTCCAGACGATCGCGCCGTCCAGCCGCGACGGCCGTTCCTCGTACATACGGACCAGGCTAAAGCCTCGTCGTCGCCGCGGATCAGGCCAAAGCCTCGCCGGGACGCGGGCCGTTGATCCAGAATGGGCGTTCGGCAGGTCCGGCAGGACGTTGGACGTTTCGATCGCGGGGGCGACGATGACGGCACTGATGGAGTTCACGACCGACAGCGGTGCCACCGTCGTGGTCGAGGTCGACCGTGACACGCCGGGCGCCAGACCGGTGGCGCGCGGCAACTCTCTCGCACAGGCGGGCCACACCTTCGGCGAGGCGCTCCAGGGGATCCGCTCGGCCGCGGAATCCGCCCTCGCGGTGTTCCGGGACGGCTCGCTCAAACCGGACGGTGTGGAGCTGGAGTTCGGGGTGAAGCTGATGGCGGAGGCGGGGGCGGTGATCGCCAAGACCTCGGCCGAGGGCCATATGACGGTCAAACTCTCCTGGAACCCGGGCGCGACCGGGGAGCCGGGCGCGGCCGTCGGCCGGGGCCCGGCCACTGACCCGGGTCCGGCCGCTGACCCGGACGCGGCCGTCGGTCCTGCGGTCGCCGGGGACTCCGGACCGGCGGGGAGTCCGGGAACGGCCGGCCGGTGACGCGCTCCCCCGCCTGGCACGCCAGGATCGACGCCGACGGGGCGGTGGGCTCCGGCTTCCTCATCGCCGACCGTACGGTCCTGACGTGCGCCCATGTGGTGACGGGCGACCGGGCCTCGGTGGTGTTCCCCGGTGCGCCGGGGCTCGCCCCCGTACCGGCCAGGGTCGTCCTGCGGGGGCACACCTGGACGGGCGGCGACCGCGACCCGGGCGATCTGGCCGTCCTGGAGCTGGACCGGCCGCCGGGCCTCGCCCCCGCGGCCTTCGCCCCCCTCGACGCGCCGTACGCCTCGCCCACGCCGAAGCTGGTGGCGTACGGCTTCCCCTACGGGTACGACGAGGAGGGCGTGCAGAGCGAATTACGCTCCACCGCCCGCCAGTTGATCCGCGACGAGTGGGCGCAGCTGGCGGGCTGGCGCGGGTATGGGCAGGAGACCGACCACGGGTTCAGCGGCGCCGCCGTGATGCTGGAGGACACCGGCGCGGTGGCCGGGATGGTCGTCTCGCACGATCCGGTGAGCCACACCAGCCGGATGATCCCGGCCCGGATCCTCGCCCGGTACTGGGCGCCGCTCGCCGATCTCGTCCCCACCCCCGGCTATCCGGCGGAGGAGAAGCGGAGGCTGCGCGAGCTGGTGGCCCGCGCGGGCTTCCCCGGCTCCCCCGCCCTCTACGGCTCCCCCGGCCCCCACAGCTCCCACGCTTCCCCCGACCCCCACGGCACCTCCGCCTCCCCCGCCCTCGTCGGCGCCCTCGGCAGACTGCTGCGTGCCGCCGTCGGACCCCTGGGCGTCGAGCCGCCGCCCGGAGAGCCGGGCAGCCTCTGGGAGGCGGTCTGGTATCTGCTGTCGGAGGCCGGGCGGCCGGAGCCGGGAGCGCTGCCGCTCGCCGAGCTCACGGTACGGCTGGCCGGGCTGGTCGGTGACGAGACACTGGGCACGGAGCTGCGCGACTGGTCCCGCGCGCACCGCGCGCGGCACGATCCACCGCCCGTGGCACCGCACACCGGGAGCCACACGGCCGTGGGGATCATGAGCCACGCGCCACGGATGCCGTACGCCACCGAGCACGCCGCGCAGGAGGCCGCACCGTACGCGCCGGCCCCGTACGCGCCGGCGCCGTACACCACCGCACCGTACGAGGCCCCGCACGCGAGCGCGCTCCACGCGCCCGCCCCGGCCGTGTCCGTGATCCCGGCGCCCGCCGTCGGGATACCGTCCGTTCGCCCCTCCCCCCGCCGCTGGTCGCCGATCCTCGTCGAGATCAAGCGCAGCGGGGCCGACCGCGGCGCGCTGCTGGTCGGGGTGTCCGCGTACCGCGACGGAGGACGGCGCCTGGTCGGTGAGGAGCGGCTGCCGGAGCGCGAGGTCCGGGCCTGGGTGCTGGACCGTATCGATGACGCGTTCGCCGAGATCGACACCGAGGGAAGAGAGCTGATCGCGTTCGCGCTGCCGCGCGCCTGGCTCAACAAGCCGGTCGACCAGTGGACCGCGCGCAAGGGGATGAGCACACCGCTGGGGTGTGTCGCGCCGGTGGTGGTGATGGACCATGACCGGCGGAGCAGCAAACGGCTCCAGTTCCGGCTGAAGAAGATGTGGGACGTCCTCGACCGGCAGCCCGGCTCGCCCGTCCACCCGGTCAGCTGCGCGGGCTCCGCGCGGCCCGAGCTGCTGACCGTGCAGCTCCAGGACGTGCTGGGGCCCGTGGGGCTGACCAGACCGCCGCGGAGCAAGGGGGACCGGCTGCACACCGCGGTACTGGACGCCCCCGCCCCGATCGTGCTGTGGCCGCGCACGGGCTGCGCCGGCGGGGCGGACTGCGGTGACTCCTGCCGGGGCACCGTGTTCCTGAACGCGCTGGCCGACCAGCTCTCCGTCCTGCCGCCGGGCGATCTGCCCGAGCGGATCTTCGAGCTGCGCAAGCGCGCCTTCGGCCACGACGGGCCCGAGCCGCACTGGGCCGCCGGCCTCTCCTTCGTCTGGGAGGATCCGCGGTGGTTCCCCGACGTCCCCCCGCTGAGCCGGTCGCCGGTCGGCTGAGCCGGCAGCCCGACCCCGCCGAAGCCGAGACCTGGAGAACGGAATGCCTCTGTGGCCCGTCTACACCGGAGCCGATGAACCGCACGACGGCATCGGGCGGTTGCCCGAGCCGCCGCCCTGGCGCGCCTTCGACGGCGGTCCCGTGATCGAGCCGCCCCAGGACGACCCGGCGCCCTCGCCGGACCGGGTGCACCGCGCGCAGGCCTACCGCGCGACGGAGGAGAGCGTGCAACTGGTCAACGCGGCGCTGTACTTGAGGCGGCCCCTGCTGGTGACGGGCCCTCCGGGCAGCGGCAAGTCGAGCCTCGCGTACGCCGTGGCACGGGAGTTGGGGCTCGGTCCCGTACTGCGCTGGAACATCACCAGCCGGAGCGCCCTCGGCGACGGCCTGTACCAGTACGACCCGCTCTCCCGGCTCTACGCGGCGGGCCGGGACCCCGAGAGCGGCGATCCGGAGCACACCAATATCGAGGACCATCTGCGGCTGGGCCCGCTGGGCACGGCACTGCTGCCGTACGAGCGGCCCCGGGCGCTGCTGATCGACGAGATCGACAAGAGCGATCTCGATCTCCCGAACGACCTGCTGAACGTCCTGGAGGAGGGCCAGTACGAGATCCCCGAGCTGGTACGCGCCGCGCGCACCCGCACCACCGCACAGGTGCTGGTCGCCGACTCGGACCGGCTGGTGGCGCTGGAACGGGGGCGGGTGCGCTGCCGTGCGTTCCCGTTCACCGTTCTGACCAGCAACGGGGAGCGGGAGTTCCCGCCGGCGTTCCTGCGGCGCTGCGTCACGCTGGAGCTGAAGCAGCCGGAGGCGGCGCATCTGGAGGCCATCGTCCAGGCGCATCTGGGCCCGCTCGACGGGCAGGCACGGGAGCTGGTCCACCGGTTCCTGGAGCGGGGCAGCGGTGGCGAGCTGGCGACGGACCAGCTGCTCAACGCCATCTATCTGACCCGGGCCTCGGGGCTCGAAGCGCCGACGCGCGACGAGCTGGCGGACCGGCTGATGAGCTATCTGAGCCGGGCACCGGAACCCGATGACTTCTGACCGGGCGCTCTCCGGACCGGCCGCGCTGCACGAGGTGCTGACGGCGGCGGGCGGCGACCCGCCGACCGGCAGGGAGCTGGCCGAGGTCCTCTGGCTGGCGACGCATGTACGGCCCGAACCCGAGCCGGGCGCCGGGCCGGACTCCGGGGACGCCTGGCCGGACGCCGCCTCCGAAGCCGGGCGCGGGCACGTTCCACCGCCGCCCGAGCCGGACACAGCGCCTCGTACGGCCGTCCCCCGCGGGGAGGCCCAGAGCATGGGTCCCCGGGGGATTCCCGGCGGGGCCATGCCGGTCCCCGGCTCCGGAGGCGCCCCCTCCCCGAACGGTCCGGACGGCCGGGTCGCCCTGTACGGCCTGGCGCCGGGCGCCCTCGGCGGGCGGGCGGCGGCGCCCCCGGCTGCGGACGCGCGGTCCGAGGTGCTCGCCCCCGCACCGCCGATGATCTCCCATCCGCTCGCGGTCCAGCGGGCGTTGCGTCCGCTGCGCAGGACCGTGCCGTCGACGCGCGCACGGGAACTGGACGAGACGGGCACCGCGCACCGCATCGCCGAGCACGGCGCCCGGCGCGGCCGGTGGCTGCCCGAGCTGCGGCCCGCACCGGAGCGCTGGCTCCATCTGGCGGTCGTCCTGGACTGCGGCCCGACGATGGCCATGTGGCAGCCGCTCGCGCGCGATCTGTCCACGGCCTTCGGCCAGACGGGCGCGTTCCGCACGCTGGAGCTGGTACGGCTCGACGCGGACGGTTCCGTGCCTCCCCGGCAGTGGACGGCCGGACGGACGCTGGTGCTGATCCTCAGCGACACGATGGGCCCGCAGTGGCGGCCGGAACCGCGGGGAGCGGCGGGAGCCGCCGGCCGGCGGTGGTACCGGACGCTGCGGCGGTGGACCCGCGAACTGCCGGTGGCCGTGGTCCAGCCGCTGCCGGAGCGGATGTGGCGGCACACCCCGCCCGCACCGGTGCCCGGACTGTTCACGGCGGCCGGTCCCGGCGCCCCCACCACCGCGCTGCGCTTCACGCCGTACGACGGCGAGGCGCGGGGCGTTCCCGTGCCGGTGCTCGAACCGACGCCGGACTGGCTCGGCCACTGGGCCGGGCTGGTGGCGTCCCCGGCCGGCGCCGAATTCCCGGGGGCGGCGGCCCTGTTGCCCACGGGCCCACCGGCCGGGCCGTCCGCCGCGCTCCCCGAGGACGGAGTCGGAGACAGGGACGAGGACAGGGACGACGGACTGATCCCGCGTGACATGCCGGCCAGGGAACTGGTGCTGCGCTTCCGCTCGGTCGCCTCTCCGCAGGCGGTCCGGCTCGCGGCCCATCTGGCGGTCGGCCCACCGCATCTGCCGGTGATGCGGCTCGTACAGGCGGCCATCGAGGAGCGTCCGCAGCCGCAGCATCTGGCGGAAGTGGTGCTGAGCGGCATGCTCACGGCCGTACCGGGCCCCGCCGGTTCCTATGACTTCCGGCCCGGCGTGCGCGAACTGCTCCTCGGTGCGCTGCCGCGTACGGGGCTGGCCCGTACGGTCGGCCTGCTCGAACGGGTGGGGGCCGTCATCGAGTCGCGCGCGGGCTCGGCGCCCGGTGAGTTCCGGGCACTGCTCGCCGGCGGCGGCCGGGCGGGGTACGGCCGGGCGCCGGGCGAGCCGTTCGCGCTGGTGAGCCGGGAGAGCGTACGGCTGCTGCGGGGGCCCGAGCCGGAGGGCGGCGGACGGGAGCTGGTCGGGCGCTACCGGCTGACGGAGGTCGTCGGACGCGGTGCGGACGGTGTGGTGTGGCGGGCGCACGACCGCTACCGGGACCGGCGTCAGGACCGGGACCATACGGTCATCGTCAAGGTCTTCGACAGCCCGGGGGCGACGACAGATTCCCTCGTGGAAAGGGCGCGGGCGGAGCACGAGACCACCGCCCTGCTGCGGCACCCCGGTGTGGTGAAGGTGCGTGAGCACGGGGGCGACGGTGACGTCGGCTATCTGGTCAGCGAGGCCCTGGAAGGCCGAACCCTCGGCGAACTGCTGGTGGAGAACGGACACCGTCCGCTCCCCGTGGCCGAGATCATCGGCATCGCGGCGCAGGTGCTCGACGTCCTCGCCCATGCCCGGGAGAGGGGCGTCCGGCCGGATCCGCCGTCCCTGACGACCATCATGCGGCTGCGGGACGGGCTGGTGAAGCTCCGCGGGTTCGGGGGCGCTCCCCCGGACGACGCCTACGACGAACTCCACGCCCTGGGCCGTGTGCTGTACGAACTCGCCACCGGTGTCGAGCCCTTCGGCGCCACGAACGCCCTGCCGGCCCCGCTGGAGGCGGCGATCACGGATCTCCTCTCCGGCGCCCCCGAGACCCGCCGGCGCGGCGCCGACGCGCTGAGGTCGGCCGTACCGGACAGCGTCTGGCAGTACGGCGTGCTGGGCCCGCTGCGGGCGATGCACGGCGGGCGCGACCGTACACCCGCCGCGCGCCACGCACAGATCATCCTCAGCAGGCTGCTGCTGGCCCGTGGCGAGCCGGTGTCCGATTTCGAGCTGAGCCTCGCTCTGGGGGAGGCACCCTCGCACCGGGACTCGGCCCTCGTCGGGAACGTGATCGACACCCTGCTCGACGACGGGCACGCCGTGGAGGGCCCCGAAGGCGACTACCGTCTGCGGCTGGACACCGAGTTGGACCTCTCGCTCGCCGAACAGCTGGCCGCCTCCGCCGCGCGTGCGGCGGAGGCGGGCGGGACCGGGCGCGCCGCCGGGCTGTACGACGCGGCGCTCGGGCACTGGTACGGGGAGCCGCTGGACGGTGTCGAGGGCGCCTGGGCGGAGCGGGAGCGCGAGCGACTGCGCGCGTGGCGCCGCACGTTGGAGGCCGCACGCGCCGCGCTGCCGGAACCCGGCACGGCGAGCCGGCCGGGTTCCGGAACCGCGCCGGGGGCCGCACCGCCGAACACGCCGCAGACCGCACCGCAGAGCGCGCCCACGCCCCGGCCCGACACCGCGCCACCCGCCGAGGCCGCGCCGCCCCCCGAGGCCACGCCCGTCGCCCGGCCCTCCTGGCTGCGCCGTCTGTTCGGCGGCGGCGAGACCGCCGAGGACGAGAACACGGAGACCTGGGTGGGCAGAGAGAACGACGACACCGAGAGGCCCTAACTCCCCTGGCCGTCACGCCCCTTGTCGCGGTTCTCCCGCACCCCGTGCAGCCCCGACCTCATCCGCGACTTCACATCGTCCGGCGGCAGGAACCGGGACCAGCGCTCCGGGAACTCCGACGGCATGTCCGGGTCGGTCACATCGTCGTCCTGCGGCCCGTCCGGTCCCTCCGCCGCGACCGCGCGGGCCACCAGCTCCGCCGCCTGGGCCGCGCGCAGCCGCTCGTTGGCCGCCCGCGCCGCCGCGGTGGCGACCGACGGCCACACGCGGTCGATGGCGGCGTTGACCGCCGCGCCCACCAGCACCGCGAACGCCGAGACACCGATCCAGAGCAGTACGGCGATGGGGGCGGCGAGGGAGCCGTAGATGGTGGGCCCCTCGACCGTACTGGTCAGATAGATCCGCAGCAGGAAGCTGCCGAGCACCCACATCCCGAGGGCGACCAGACCGCCGGGAACGTCCTCGATCCAGCGCGACCGCGCCGGTACGGAGACGTGGTACAGCGTGGTGAGGAAGGCGATGGAGAGCAGGATCACCACCGGCCAGTACAGGACGCTGACGACCTCCGTGCCCCAGGGGATGAACTCCACGACCCGGTCGGGGCCGACCACGGCGAGCGGCAGGACCACCGCGCCGATCAGGATCGCGACGATGTAGAGCAGGAAGGCGAGCAGCCGGGTCGCGACGATGCCGCGCCGGCCGTCGAGCCCGTACATCACCGTGATGGTGTCGACGAAGACATTGACCGCCCGGGAGCCCGACCACAGCGCGATCGCGAATCCGAGCGAGATGACATCGGGCCGCCCGCCGTGCGTGATGTCGGCGAGCAGGGGTTTGGCGATCTCGTCGACACCGCGCTGCGAGAGCACCGTGCCGGCCGCCGCGAGGATGTTCCGCTCGATGGAGGCGACGGTGGTGGTGTTCGTCCAGTCGTCCACGTAGCCGAGCAGCCCGATGAGTCCGAGCAGCAGCGGCGGCAGCGAGAGGAGGGTGAAGAACGCCGCCTCGGCCGCGAGACCCAGGATGCGGTACTCGATGCACGAGTTGACGGTGTCCTTCAGCAGCAACCAGGCCATCTTCCGCTTGGATACGTCGCGATAGAGCACTCGGGCCCGGTGGAGTCGACCCGCTGGTCGCTCGGGTGTTTCTTTTGCTGCCTGCACCTCCTTACCGTATCGGCATGGCAGCCAGCACCCACACAGTGACCAACCAGGTTCCGCCCCTGGTGGGGTACGACGTCTTCAGCGCCGACCGTGCCCTGACCGAGGGCGTGGAGCGGCACAGCGCGCCCGCACTCCTCGACGAGACCCGTGCGGAGCTGACGGCCCTCGGCCGGGCCGCCGGATCCGCCGAGGCCCAGGAGTGGGGTGCGCTGGCCAACGAGAATCCCCCGAAGCTGCGCACCCATGACCGCTACGGGAACCGGATCGACGAGGTGGACTTCCATCCGGCCTGGCATCAGCTGCTGGGGCGCTCGGTCGGCGCGGGGCTCACCGACGCCTGGGGCCGGCCCGGTGGCCATCTGCGCCGTGCGGCCGGCTTCTTCCTCTGGACGCAGGTGGAGGCCGGGAACGGCTGTCCGGTGTCGATGACGCACGCCGCGGTGCCCGCGCTGCGTACGGAGCCGGCGCTCGCCGCCGAGTGGGAGCCGAGGCTGACCTCCCACCGGTACGAGCCGGGGCTGCGGCCCGCCGCGGAGAAGGCCGGCGCGCTCTTCGGGATGGGCATGACGGAGAAGCAGGGCGGCAGCGACGTACGGGCCAACACGACGCGGGCGGTGCCGCTGGACGCGGCCGGCGAGTATCTGCTGACGGGACACAAGTGGTTCTGCTCCGCGCCGATGTGCGACGGCTTTCTCGTCCTGGCGCAGGCGCCCGGCGGTCTGACCTGTTTCCTCGTACCGCGTGTGCTGGCCGACGGCACCCGCAACGTGTTCCGTGTCCAGCGGCTCAAGGACAAGCTGGGCAACCGCTCCAACGCGTCCGCCGAGGTCGAGTTCGACGGGACGTGGGCGCACCGGGTCGGCGAGGAGGGCCGCGGGGTGCGCACCATCATCGAGATGGTGGCGGCGACCCGGCTCGACTGTGTGGTGGGCTCGGCCGCGCTGATGCGGCAGTCGGTGGCGCAGGCGGTGCATCACGCCACATATCGCGCCGCGTTCGGCGGTGAGCTGATCGACAAGCCGCTGATGCGCAACGTACTCGCCGATCTGGCGCTGGAGTCGGAGGCGGCGACGACGCTCGCGCTGCGGCTGGCGTCCGCGTACGACACCGTCCAGAACGGCGGGGACGGCGCGGACCGGGAGCGGGCCTTCCTGCGGCTCGCGGTGCCCGCGGCCAAGTACTGGGTGACCAAGCGCTGTACGCCGGTCGCGGCCGAGGCCCTGGAGTGCCTGGGCGGCAACGGCTATGTGGAGGAGTCGGGTATGCCGCGGCTGCTGCGCGAGTCGCCGCTCAACTCGATCTGGGAGGGCTCGGGGAATGTGCAGGCCCTTGATGTGCTGCGGGCCCTCCAGCGCGAACCCGAGGCGCTGAACGCCGTGCTCCGGGAGGTCGGCGAGGCGCGGGGAGCCGATCACCGGCTGGACGGCGCGATCAAGGGGCTGCTGACCGAACTGGCCGATCTGTCCGGCGTGGAGGCGCGGGCCCGGCGGCTGGTGGAGCGGCTGGCGCTGGTGCTCCAGGGCTCGCTGCTGGTGCGGTGGGCGCCGCCGGAGGTGGCCGACGCGTTCTGCGCCTCCCGGCTGGGCGGGGACTGGGGTACGGCCTTCGGCACGCTGCCCCCCACGCTCGATCTGGCGTCGGTCGTGGACCGGGCACGGCCGGACGGGACTTAGCGGGGGCCGCCGGACAGGGCCGAGGCGCTGTCCGGCGGCAAGCCGGGGTGGCGCCGCGCCGACACGGCACCACCCCTGACTTGCTTTCACTTTCACGCGCTCACCCGCGGTCCGCCAGAGTTGCAGGCCGTTGCAAGCGGGTGCGCTGGATATTCCAAAGCACCGCAGGTGACACGGGGGCCCGATGAAGGACGTACCGCTGAAGGACGACGCACCACTGAACGACAAGGACACACCACCGCACGACGTGCCGCTCGATCTGGCACGGCTCATGGCCATGGACGGTGCGCGGGCCGCCCGGCTGCTGCACCGGGTACGGGACGCCGCGCTCGCGGGCGAGCCGCCGCCGGTGGCTCCCCGGCCGGTGATCGAGGCGTCCTGGCGGCGGATGCTCGATATCGGGCTGGATCCCGACCGGTCCGCGAACGGTGTGCCGCTGGAGCCGGACGAGCTGGAGCGGCGCAGACGGGCCTCCGCGCTGGGCGAGGCGATGGACACGCTCAGCGGTGCCCTCCGCGAGATCGTCCACTCCTCGCGCCAGGTGATGGTGGTGACCGACGACGAGGGGTGGGTGCTGTGGCGGGAGGGCGGTGTCGCCACGCTGCGGCAGGCGGACGACGTCAGGCTCGCGGAGGGCGCCGCCTGGTCCGAGCGGGTCATGGGGACCAACGCGATCGGTACGGCACTGGCGGTGCGCCGGCCGGTGCAGGTCCACTCCGCCGAGCATTTCGTCCATGACCTGCACACCTGGACCTGCGCGGCGTCGCCGGTGCACGATCCGCGCGACGGGCGGCTGATGGGTGTGGTCGATGTGAGCGGCCCGGCGACGGGCTTCCATCCGACGACGCTGGCGCTGGTCAGTTCCGTCGCCCGGCTCGCGGAGAGCGAGCTGCGCCAGCGGCACGGCCGGGCCGTGGAGCGGCTGCGTTCGGTGGCGGCGCCGATCCTGTGCCGGCTGGGGGGCCGCGCCCTGGCGGTCGACCCCGATGGCTGGACGGCGGCGGTGACGGGCATGCCGCCGGTGGACCGGCTGCCGCTGCCGAAGACACTGCGGGCGGGCCGGCTCTGGCAGCCCTCGCTGGGCATGTGCACGGTCGAGCCGCTGCCGGGCGGCTGGCTCCTGCAAGTGGACGAGGAGTGTCCGCCCACCGAGACGCCCAGCCGGGTGGTGCTGGACCTGAGCCGCCCCCGGCGCTGGTCGGTCGCGGTGTCCGGGTCGGCGGGCGGCTGGGCGCAGGAGCTGACCCCGCGCCATGCCGAGCTGCTGTACATCCTGGCGGTGCACCGGGCCGGGCGCAGCGCGGCGGAGCTGGCGGGCGATGTGTTCGGCGACCCCACCAGGACGGTGACCGTACGGGCCGAGATGTCGCGGGTGCGGCGCCATCTGTCGGGCGTGCTGGCGCACCGGCCCTACCGCTTCAGCGAGGAGGTCGAGGTGGAGGTCGTACGGCCCGAGGACCCCGCCGATCTGCTGCCGCACTCGACGGCGCCCGCGGTGCTCGGCGCGCGGCGGCTGCCCTGTCCGTGACGCCGGCGGAGCCCGAGTCCCCAGGGCCGCGTCCCGGAAGGTTCGGGCGGCGTGGTTCTCTGTCCGGTATGAGCATCTCCGTGACCACCTGGTCCCTGGAACAGACCTCGCCCGACGATCTGCGGCCCGCCGCCGCGCCCGGGGGCGACGTGCGGATCGTACGGGCGGAGGTGCCGTCGGCGGAGTTCAGCCGGTTCCTGTACACGGCCGTCGGTGACGATGTGAGCTGGCGCGACCGGCTCGCGCTGACGCGGGAGCGGTGGCAGGAGATCATCGCCGCGCCCGGGGCGGAGACCTGGGTGGCGTACGAGCGGGGCACCCCGGCGGGGTACATCGAGCTGGCGGCGCAGGACGGTGCCACGGTCGAGGTCGTCTACTTCGGGCTGATACCGGCCTTCCGCGGCCGGCGGATCGGCGGCCATCTGCTGTCGTACGGCGTGGCCAGGGCCTGGGACCTGGCCGAGCGGTGGCCGGGTACGGAGCCGACCAAGCGGGTCTGGCTGCACACCTGCTCGAAGGACGGGCCGTACGCCATGGACAACTACCTGCGCCGGGGCTTCCGGCTCTTCGACACCAAGATCGAAGAGGAGCCGTAGACCAGGCCCTAAACCCGCCGGGCCCGTGACGGGCACCACATCGTCTCGCATCATGGGACACCTGAGTCCAGATCATGGACGGCAGTGGACTGCCCGGAGATCCGCGTGACACGCTTCCGTCATGTCCCGAGCTGGAATTGCCTTGGTGAGTCGGCTGCACGTCGACCTCGGCCGCATGTCCAGCGCCATCTGTCCGGCGGGCTGAGAGTCCCGGCACCGCCGCGATCCAGCGCTCTCCCGCTGTCCTGAATTCTCTCTGAGATCCTCAGCCGCGCACCGCCGCGCCCACGCGCGGGTGTGCGGCTCAGAGCCGCCCTCCTGCATGTCTCGAAGGACGTATCCGCCATGGCCGCCACCCCGGAAAAGCCCTCCAGCGCCACGCCACGCCGCAAGGTGAGCCGTCACCGCGGCGAGGGCCAGTGGGCCGTGGGTCACTTCACTCCGCTCAACGGCAATGAGCAGTTCAAGAAGGACGACGACGGTCTCCATGTGCGGGCGCGCATCGAGAACGTCTACTCCAAGGCCGGGTTCGACTCGATCGACCCCAACGATCTGCGCGGCCGGATGCGCTGGTGGGGTCTCTACACCCAGCGTAAGCCCGGGATCGACGGCGGCAAGACCGCGATCCTGGAGCCGGAGGAGCTGGACGACGAGTACTTCATGATGCGGGTACGGATCGACGGCGGCCGGCTGACCACCGAGCAGCTGCGGGTCATCGGCGAGATCTCGCAGGAGTTCGCGCGCGGGACGGCCGACATCACCGACCGGCAGAACATTCAGTACCACTGGATCCGGATCGAGGACGTGCCGGAGATCTGGAACCGGCTCGAAGCGGTGGGGCTCTCCACGACCGAGGCGTGCGGTGACACCCCCCGCGTGATCCTCGGTTCGCCGGTGGCCGGTATCGCCGAGGACGAGATCATCGACGGCACCCCGGCGATCGACGAGATCCAGCGCCGGATCATCGGCAACCCCGACTTCTCCAATCTGCCGCGCAAGTTCAAGTCCGCGATCTCCGGATCGCCGTCGCTGGACGTGGCGCACGAGATCAACGACATCGCGTTCGTCGGGGTCGAGCACCCGGAGCACGGCCCCGGCTTCGACCTCTGGGTGGGCGGCGGGCTCTCCACCAACCCCAAGATCGGCCAGCGGCTCGGCGCCTGGGTGCCGCTGGACGAGATCCCGGACGTCTACACCGGTGTCATCTCGGTCTTCCGTGACTACGGCTACCGCCGGCTGCGCACCCGCGCCCGGCTGAAGTTCCTGCTCGCCGACTGGGGCGCGGAGAAGTTCCGCCGGATCCTGGAGGACGAGTACCTCAAGCGCGCGCTCGTCGACGGCCCCGCGCCCGAGCAGCCCGTCCACCGCTGGCGCGACCACGTCGGTGTGCACCGGCAGCGCGACGGTCTCTTCTACGTCGGATTCGCGCCGCGCGTCGGCCGGGTGGACGGCGTCACGCTGACGAAGATCGCCGAGCTGGCGGCGGCTCATGGCTCGGGCCGGCTGCGTACCACCGCCGAGCAGAAGATGATCGTCCTCGATGTGGCGGAGGACCGGATCGAGTCGCTGGTCGCCGGTCTCGAGGCGCTGGACCTGCGGGTCGACCCGTCTCCGTTCCGGCGCGGCACGATGGCCTGCACCGGCATCGAGTTCTGCAAGCTGGCGATCGTCGAGACCAAGCGGCGCGGCGCCACGCTCATCGACGAACTGGAGCGCCGCATCCCGGAGTTCGACGAGCCGATCACGATCAACGTCAACGGCTGCCCGAACGCCTGCGCCCGTATCCAGACCGCGGACATCGGTCTCAAGGGCCAGCTGATGCTGGACAAGGACGGCAACCAGGTCGAGGGCTTCCAGGTGCATCTGGGCGGCGCGCTGGGCCTGGAGGCCGGATTCGGCCGCAAGGTCCGCGGTCTGAAGGTCACCTCCGAGGAACTGCCCGACTATGTCGAGCGGGTGCTCGGACGGTTCCAGAAGGAGCGCGAGGACGGCGAGCGTTTCGCCAGCTGGGCGGCGCGCGCGTCGGAGGAGGCGCTGTCGTGAGTGAGCGCGCGGCCCCCTTCTACTGCCCTTACTGCGGCGACGAGGACCTGCGTCCGAACGAGCAGGGACACGGCGCCTGGGAATGCGCGGCATGCAATCGCGCCTTCCAGTTGAAGTTCCTCGGGCTGCTGTCCCGTGGACTCCAACGGAGCGATGGAGGCGAAGAGATATGACAGCGCTGACGGAGACCGACGATCCCCGTGCCCTCGCCGAGCGCGCGGGCCGCGCACTCGAGGACGCCTCGGCCCTGGAGATCCTCACCTGGGCCGTCGACACCTTCGGCGAGCGGTTCTGCGTCACGTCCTCGATGGAGGACGCGGTGGTCGCCCATCTCGCCTCCCGGGTGCGGCCCGGTGTCGATGTGGTCTTCCTCGACACCGGCTACCACTTCCCCGAGACCCTCGGCACCCGGGACGCGGTGGACGCCGTGATGGACGTCCGGGTCATCACGCTCACCCCGCACAGGACCGTCGCCGAGCAGGACGCCGAGCACGGCCCCCGCCTGCATGACCGCGACCCCGACCTGTGCTGCGCCCTGCGCAAGGTCGCGCCCCTGGAGGAGGGCCTGACGGCATACGACGCCTGGGCCACCGGACTGCGCCGCGACGAGTCCCCGAGCCGGGCCGGCACCCCGGTCGTCGGCTGGGACGAGAAGCGCGGCAAGGTCAAGGTCTCCCCGATCGCCCGGTGGACGCAGGACGACGTGGACGCCTATGTCGCCGAGCACGGTGTGCTCACCAACCCGCTGCTGATGGACGGTTACGCCTCCGTGGGGTGCGCCCCCTGCACCCGCCGGGTGCTGGAGGGCGAGGACCCGCGCGCCGGACGCTGGGCCGGACGTGCCAAGACCGAGTGCGGGCTGCACGGATGACGGGCCGTCAGGAGGAGGGACGTGCGAGCGTGACGGAGCCGACGGATGCGACGGGGACGGCGGACACGAAGGGGACAACGGAGCTGGGCGCGACGGTCTGGCTCACCGGACTGCCGAGCGCGGGCAAGACGACCCTCGCGAACGCACTGGCGGACCGGCTGCGCGCCGAGGGCCACCGCGCCGAGGTGCTCGACGGCGACGAGATCCGGGAGTTCCTCTCCGCGGGCCTCGGCTTCAGCCGCGAGGACCGGCACCTCAACGTGCAGCGCATCGGCTTCGTCGCCGAGCTGCTCGCGTCGAACGGCGTCAAGGCGCTGGTGCCGGTGATCGCACCGTACGCGGACAGCCGTGAGGCGGTGCGCAAACGCCATCGGACCGAGGGCACCGGGTATCTGGAGGTGCATGTGGCCACGCCGGTCGAGGTGTGCTCCGTACGCGATGTGAAGGGGCTGTACGCCAAGCAGGCGGCCGGCGAGATCTCCGGGCTGACCGGGGTGGACGACCCCTACGAGGCACCGGACTCGCCCGATCTGCGGATCGAGTCGCACACCCAGTCCGTCCAGGAGTCCGCCGCCGCGCTCCACGCACTGCTCACCGAGAGGGGTCTCGCGTGACCACCACCGTCGCCGCCGTCACCGAGGGCACGGACGCCCCGTACGCGCTGAGCCATCTGGACGCCCTGGAATCCGAGGCGGTGCACATCTTCCGCGAGGTGGCGGGCGAGTTCGAACGGCCGGTGATCCTCTTCTCCGGCGGCAAGGACTCGATCGTCATGCTGCATCTGGCGCTGAAGGCGTTCGCGCCCGCGCCGGTGCCGTTCTCACTGCTCCATGTGGACACCGGGCACAACTTTCCCGAGGTCCTCGAATACCGCGACCGTACGGTGGCCGCGTACGGACTGCGGCTCCATGTCGCCTCCGTGCAGGAGTACATCGACGCGGGGAAGCTGCGCGAGCGGCCCGACGGCACCCGCAATCCGCTCCAGACCGTGCCTCTCACCGAGAAGATCCAGGCCGAGCGGTTCGACGCGGTCTTCGGCGGTGGCCGGCGCGACGAGGAGAAGGCCCGCGCCAAGGAGCGGGTGTTCTCGCTGCGCGACGAGTTCTCGCAGTGGGACCCGCGCCGTCAGCGGCCCGAGCTGTGGCACCTCTACAACGGCCGGCACGCCCCCGGCGAGCATGTCCGGGTCTTCCCGCTCTCCAACTGGACCGAGCTGGACGTCTGGCAGTACATCGCCCGCGAGGGGATCGAGCTGCCGCAGATCTACTTCGCCCACGAGCGGGAGGTCTTCCCGCGCAGTGGCATGTGGCTGACCGCCGGGGAGTGGGGCGGCCCCAAGGAGTCCGAGACCGTCGAGAAGCGGCTGGTGCGCTACCGCACGGTCGGTGACATGTCCTGCACGGGCGCCGTCGACTCCGACGCCACCACGCTCGACGCGGTGATCGCCGAGATCGCCGCCTCCCGGCTCACCGAGCGCGGCGCGACCCGCGCCGACGACAAGCTGTCCGAGGCCGCGATGGAAGACCGCAAGCGCGAGGGGTACTTCTAGCCATGACGAGCACGAGCACGAGTGACAGCGCCACGGAGCGGTTCGCGGAGCGGCTGTCGGCCACCACACTGCTGCGGTTCGCCACCGCGGGCTCGGTCGACGACGGCAAGTCCACGCTCGTCGGCCGGCTGCTGCACGACTCCAAGTCGGTGCTGACCGACCAGCTGGAGGCCGTCGAGCACGCCTCCCGCAGCCGCGGCCAGGAGGCACCCGACCTGGCGCTGCTCACGGACGGACTGCGGGCCGAACGCGAGCAGGGCATCACGATCGATGTCGCCTACCGCTACTTCGCCACGCCCCGGCGGCGGTTCATCCTCGCCGACACCCCCGGGCATGTGCAGTACACCCGGAACATGGTGACCGGCGCCTCCACCGCCGAGCTGGCCGTGGTGCTCGTGGACGCCCGTAACGGCGTGGTCGAGCAGACCCGCCGGCACGCCGCGGTGGCCGCCCTGCTGCGGGTCCCGCATGTGGTCCTGGCCGTCAACAAGATGGACCTCGTCGAGTACGCGGAGCCCGTGTTCGCCTCGATCGCCGAGGAGTTCACGGCGTACGCCGCCTCACTGGGCGTCCCGGAGATCACGGCGATCCCGATCTCCGCGCTCACCGGTGACAACGTGGTGGAGCCGTCCGCACACATGGACTGGTACGGCGGCCCGACCGTGCTGGAGTATCTGGAGACCGTCCCGGTCAGCCATGATCTGGCCGAGTGCCCGGCGCGCTTCCCGGTGCAGTACGTGATCCGCCCGCAGAGCGCCGAGCACCCCGACTACCGCGGCTACGCGGGCCAGATCGCCTCCGGGGTACTGCGCGTCGGCGACCCGGTGACCGTCCTGCCCTCGGGCCGTACGAGCACGATCGAGGGCATCGACGCGCTGGGCGTCGGCGTGGGCGCGGCCACCACCGTGGACCTCGCCTGGGCCCCGCAGTCCGTGACCGTCCGGCTCGCCGACGACATCGACGTCTCGCGGGGCGATCTGATCGCGCCCACCGCGCAGGCGCCCGTCACGACCCAGGATGTCGAGGCGACCGTCTGCCATGTCGCCGACCAGCCGCTGACCGTGGGCCAGCGGGTGCTGCTGAAGCACACCACCCGTACGGTCAAGGCGATCGTGAAGGACATCCCGTCCCGGCTGACCCTGGACGACCTCTCCCAGCATCCGGCCCCGGGACAGCTCGTCGCCAATGACATCGGGCGGGTGAAGGTCCGTACCGCCGAGCCGCTCGCGCTCGACAGCTACGCGGACTCCCGGCACACCGGCTCCTTCCTGCTGATCGACCCCGCCGACGGAACGACGCTGAGCGCCGGTATGGCGGGCGACGCCTTCGCCGCGGCCCCGGCGCCCGACACCGTGCCCGCCGTCGACGACGAGGGCTGGGACTTCTGATGACATCCGGACAGGACCTGACGGTCCACGACGTCTACGCGACGTTCGCGAAGGAGGGCGGCCGGGTCGGCAGCGGCGCCCTCGGCGCGGGAACGGGCGGGGTGGCGCGATGTGCGCGATGACGTACGCGCACCGCATGCGCGCCCGCACCCCCCACCCGCGGTACCCGCACGACCCGCACCACCCGTTCCGCCGAAAACCCGCCGACTTCCCGGCCGCGCCCCCGACTCCGTAGAAAAGGGCGTGAGCACCGGGCCAACGAGAGGACCCCCTCCCGTGCCTGTCTCCCGCACCACCGCCCGCCGCAGACTCACCGCCGTGGCCGCGCTGCCGCTGCTCGCCGCCGCGCTCACCTCCTGCGGCTACGGCTCCGAGGCCGACAAGAGCGACACCGCCTCCCCGGCCGCCGAGGGCAAGGCGCTCTCCGTCGACACGGTGAAGATCGGTTACTTCCCGAACCTCACCCACGCCACCGCCCTCGTCGGTATCCAGGAGGGTCTCTTCCAGAAGGAGCTGGGCGGTACGAAGGTGGCGCCCTCGACCTTCAACGCGGGCCCCTCCGAGATCGAGGCCCTCAACGCGGGCAGCATCGACATCGGCTTCATCGGCCCCTCGCCCGCCATCAACGGCTACACCCAGACCGGCGGCAAGAGCCTGCGCATCATCGGCGGCTCCGCCTCGGGCGGGGTCAAGCTCGTCGTCGACCCGGCGAAGATCAAGACCCTGGACGACGTCAAGGGCAAGAAGATCGCCACCCCGCAGCTGGGCAACACGCAGGACGTGGCGTTCCTCAACTGGATATCCGAGAAGGGCTGGAAGGTCGACGCCCAGTCCGGCAAGGGTGATGTCTCCGTCGTCCGTACGGACAACAAGATCACCCCGGACGCCTACAAGTCCGGTTCCATCGACGGCGCGTGGGTGCCGGAGCCGACCGCGTCCAAGCTCGTCGCGGAGGGCGCCAAGGTGCTGCTCGACGAGTCGGATCTGTGGCCGGACAAGAAGTTCGTGATCACGAACATCATCGTGTCGCAGAAGTTCCTCGGCGAGCACCCGGACGTGGTCGAGGCCGTGCTGCGCGGCTCCGTGAAGACCAACGAGTGGATCAACGCCAACGAGGACAAGGCGAAGGCGTCCGCCAACGAGGCGCTGAAGACGCTCTCCGGCAAGGCGCTGCCGCCCGAGGTCCTCGACCCGGCGTGGCAGTCGATCCAGATCACCAATGACCCGCTGGCCGCGACGCTCCAGGCGGAGGCCGATCACGCGGTCAAGGCCGGGCTGCTCGAGAAGCCGGACCTGAACGGCATCTACGACCTGGGGCCCCTCAACAAGGTGCTCAAGGCCGCCGGTCAGCCCGAGGTGGCCGACGCCGGTCTCGGCGCCAAGTAGGCCAGGACCAGGACCGTATCCACCCGTTCCCAGGAGGTGACGACCATGGCCACCACGTTCGCCAAGGCCGCCGAGAGCACCCCGGCGGTGGACCACGCCGCCCGTATCGCGCATGTCTCGAAGTCCTTCGTGACACCGGCCGGGCAGCAGCTCGTCCTGGACGACATCACGCTCGACGTCGCACCGGGCGAGTTCGTCACCCTCCTGGGAGCCTCGGGATGCGGTAAGTCGACCCTGCTCAATCTGGTCGCCGGGCTCGACCGGCCGTCCGCCGGGTCCATCGAGACACCCGGCGGCCGGCCCGCCCTGATGTTCCAGGAGCACGCGCTGTTCCCGTGGCTGACCGCGGGCAAGAACATCGAACTGGCGCTGCGGCTGCGCGGCGTGCCCAAGCAGGAGCGGCGCGGCGAGGCGGAGCGGCTGCTCGGTCTCGTACGGCTGGAGGGCTCGTACGGCAAGCGGGTGCACGAGCTGTCCGGCGGGATGCGGCAGCGGGTCGCGCTGGCGCGCGCGCTCGCCCAGGACAGCCGGCTGCTGCTGATGGACGAGCCGTTCGCGGCGCTCGACGCGATCACCCGGGACGTCCTGCACGACGAGCTGACCCGGATCTGGCGCGAGACAGGTCTGTCGGTCCTCTTCGTCACGCACAACGTGCGCGAGGCGGTACGGCTCGCCGAGCGCGTCGTCCTGCTGTCGTCACGCCCCGGCCGGGTGGCCCGCGAGTGGCGGGTCGACATCCCGCAGCCGCGCCGTATCGAGGACAGCGCCGTCGCGGAGCTGTCGGTCGAGATCACCGAAGAACTGCGTGGGGAGATCCGCCGCCATGGCCAGCACTGAGACGACGCGCGAGGACACGTCGCCGGGGGACGCGGCGCGCGAGGACACGTCGCCGGGCGGCACCGCTGCGGGTGGCACGGCTCCCGGGGACACGGCTCCGGGGAACGCCTCGTCGCACGGCGACATGGCCGGCCTGGAGGCCGGGCTCGACGCGCTGGACACCGTACAGACCGGGCGTACGCCACTGCGCGAGACCCTCGTCAAGAAGGTGCTGCCGCCGGTCGTCGCCGTCGCGCTGGTGCTGGTGGTGTGGCAGATCCTCGTCTGGGCCCAGATCACCGACGACTACAAGCTGCCCTCGCCCGGAGCGGTGTGGGGCGAGGTGTCCGACGCCTGGACGCAGGGCACCCTGCTCGGCTACATCTGGACCAGTGTGTCGCGCGGCCTGCTGGGCTTCCTGCTGGCGCTGGTGATCGGCACACCGCTGGGGCTGCTGGTCGCCCGGGTGAAGTTCGTCCGCGCGGCCATCGGCCCGATCCTCTCCGGACTCCAGTCGCTGCCGTCGGTGGCCTGGGTGCCGCCTGCCGTGATCTGGCTGGGGCTCAACGACTCGATGATGTACGCGGTCATCCTGCTCGGCGCGGTCCCCTCGATCGCCAACGGCCTGGTGTCCGGCGTCGATCAGGTGCCGCCGCTGTTCCTGCGGGCCGGGCGTACGCTCGGCGCCACCGGACTGCGCGGAACCTGGCACATCGTCATGCCGGCCGCGCTGCCCGGTTATCTGGCCGGGCTGAAGCAGGGCTGGGCGTTCTCCTGGCGTTCGCTGATGGCCGCGGAGATCATCGCGTCCTCGCCCGATCTCGGTGTCGGTCTCGGGCAGCTGCTGGAGAACGGCCGTACGGTCGGCAGTATGCCGATGGTGTTCCTCGCCATCTTCCTGATCCTGATCGTCGGTATCGCCATCGATCTGCTGATCTTCAGCCCGCTGGAGCGACGTGTGCTGCGCGGCCGTGGTCTCCTGGTGAAGAGCTGATCCCATGCACGAGTCGCACCGCGCGCATCGCACGCACCACAGGTATTCCAGGTATCCCATGACCCACGCACACCCTCCCGTCCTGCTGGTCATCGCCCACGGCAGCCGCGACCCCCGGCATGCCGCGACCGTGCACGCCCTCGCCGGGCGGCTGCGGTCGCTGCGGCCGGGGCTGCGCGTGGAGACCGGCTTCCTGGACTTCAACGCCCCGTCCGTCCCCCAGCTGCTCGACCGGCTGGCGCTGGAGGACGTACGGGACGTGATCGCGCTGCCCCTGCTGCTGACGCGCGCCTTCCACGCCACATCCGACATCCCCGCGGTGCTGCGCGAGGCGTCGGCGCGCCACCCGCTGATGCGGATCCGGCAGGCCGAGGTGCTCGGCCCCTCGCCGCTGCTGACGGACGCGCTGGAGCGGCGGCTGTACGAGGCGGGGCTCACCCCCGCCGACAAGGGCTCGACCGGGGTCGTCCTGGCCTCGGCGGGCTCCTCCGACCCGGAGGCGATCGCGGTGATCGCTGAAATCGCGCGGGAGTGGCGGCACACCGGTTGGTGCGCCGTGCGGCCCGCGTTCGCCTCCGCATCACTGCCCCGCACCGAGGACGCGGTGCGCGCGCTGCACGCCGAGGGCGTACGGCGGGTCGCCGTGGCCCCGTACGTCATCGCCCCGGGCCGCCTGCCCGACCGCATAGCGGCCGGTGCCCGGGAGAGCGGCGCGGAGGTGCTGGCCGGGGTGCTGGGCACCGCCCCCGAGCTGGCGCGGCTGCTGCTGCGCCGGTACGACGAGAGGGCCTCGGCCCCGGAACGCCTCAGAACGCTGGCCCGCCCGGCGTAGCGGTACCGTTCGGCCCTATTCATTCCGCTCGTCCATACGGAGACTCGGAGGAGCGGAAGGTGGTAACCATGGAATCCAAGGAATGGACCGTGCGGATCCACATCACGGAAGAGGGTGACGAGACCACGGCCGATGCCGTCCTGACCAGCCTCGATACCTCACGCATCGCGGGCAGGGGCATGGCCCGGCGCAATCCGATCGACCGGACCGTACCCGAGATAGGCGACGAACTCGCCGCCAGCCGCGCGCTGGAGGATCTGGCCATCCGCCTGCATGACGTCGCCTCCGACGACATCGTCGACCTCGCGGGCCCCGCGGAGGCGTCCCGCAGATAACGGCGACCGGAAGTACCCCCTGCGAGCTGCGGCGGGAGGGTACGATCCGGTATGTCGTTCTGGACACCCTCACCGCCGACCGGCTGGAGCGGGCGCTCTCCCCGACCGGGATCGCCTCGGAACGGAACCGCTTCCCTCTCCTCGACCGGACCTCGGCCGCGGTGCCGCGTCTGTGCGAGGCCCACGGCCTCGCGTTTCCGCCCTGGTTCCCGTCGGCCAACGACGCGCTGACGTGGACACGCTCGAGGCGTCCACCACAGCTGCCACGCCCGCCAGGCCCACGGCGTCTGCCACGCCCGCCACGCCCGCCACGCCTGCCACGCCTGCCACCGACTGACGGAACCAAGGAGCACCTACGCATGACCACCGCGGCCACCGTGGTACGCGCGGAAGATGTCGATGTCGTCCGCGACGGAAAGCTGCTGCTGGACTCGGTCTCACTGACCGTACGCGGCGGGGAGCACTGGGCACTGCTCGGTGCCAACGGCGCGGGGAAGAGCACCCTGCTGGGGATGGTGGGCGCGGTCACGCACCCCACCCGCGGCACGGTCGAGATCCTCGGAGAGTCCCTCGGCCGGGTCGATCTGCGGCAGCTGCGCGCCCTGCTCGGCCATGTCAACCCCCGTCATCCGCTGCGTTCGCCGCTGCGGGTGCGTGATGTCGTACTGACCGGGCTGACGAACTCGGTCGAGCCGGTGCCCCGTTGGTCCGCCACCCCGCGCGAGCGCGAGCGCGCGGGCGAACTGCTGGCCATGCTGGGGATGGACGGCAAGGGCGAGGCGCGCTGGCCGACGCTCTCGCAGGGCGAGCGCGGCCGGACGCTCATCGCCCGCGCGCTGATGCCCCGGCCGAGGCTGCTCCTGCTCGACGAGCCGGCCACCGGTCTCGATCTCGCCGCGCGCGAGCAGTTGCTGAGCAGTCTGGACGCGCTGCGGCGGGAGCATCCCGAGCTGGCGACGGTGCTGGTCACCCACCATCTGGAGGAGCTGCCCGCCTCCACCACGCATGCGATGCTGCTGCGCGCGGGACGGTGTGTGGGGGCGGGGCCCGCGGACGAGGTGCTCACCACGGACCGGGTCAGCACCTGCTTCGACCATCCGGTGCGGATCTCCCGTACGGACGGCCGGTGGACGGCGCGCGCCGAGCGGGTCGGTCCGGCCGCGGCGCGCGTGCGGGAACGGGCACAGGAACGAGAGCGCGCACAGGGTCCCGGGCTAGTCGAACAGCGTGCCCTGGTGGAAGAAGAGCAGCCAGCGGTCATCGGTCAGCCGCCACAGTGAACTGCGGTGGGCCCGGCGGCCGTTGGAGTCGCTGTCGTAGGTCAGCTGCACCACATCGGGAGCGAGTCGCACGCCCCGCATCTTGGAGGTGGTGATCGGCCGGGGCACCGAGGCGCCGCCCTGCTCCGTGAGCATCGTGATGACCGAGGCGCGGTCCCACTCGCGGCCGGAGGCGCCGAACTCCCTGAAGTCGGGGTGGAGCAGCTCCGCGAGCAGGATCGGCGAGGACCGTACCGCCCGGTCGAGCAGCCGCAGTTCGGCCCGGATGGCGGCGGAGATCGCGGAGGTTCGGTCAGTCACGGGTGAGCTCCACCAGTTTGAGTACGGTGTTCCAGTTCCGGGAGGTGGCGATGACGCCCTTGAACAGAGCCGGCCTGGCCAGCGCCGCGGCGAGCTTGGAGCGTCCGAGGCCGTCCGGCGCGTACAGATACAGCGCGCGGTCGCCCAGCCGGAACTCCTCGGGGAGGTACGCGGCCGGATCGAGCGACGCGAGCCGCTCGGGGCCCACCGGCTCGGAGAAGCAGGTGAGATGGAGCTGCCTGCCCTCCAGCGCATGCGCCGGGAAGGGGCAGGCTTCGGCGACGGCCCGCAGATACGGACCGCCGCGCACCAGGCAGTCGACGGTGAACCCGAAGCGCCGCTCGATGGCGTGCTCCAGAGCGGCGGCGAGGGCGCTCTCGTCGTCCGATTCGCTGGTGAAGACGGCGTTGCCGCTCTGGAGGTGGGTACGGACATCGCCGTGGCCCAGCTCCGAGAGCAGCTCACGGAGGTCGGCCATCGGGACCCGCCTGTGGCCGCTCACATTGATCCCGCGCAGGAGGGCGGCGTACGTCGTGGTCATGAGCACACGATAGGACGGGAGGCCGCGCACGGGGCACCCGGCGCGAGCGGATCACGGCGGGCGGGGACGACGGGCCCACACGGGCGCGACGGGCACATGGCGGGCACACACGGCGCGACGGCCGCCGCACTCCGTGGGGGAGAGCGCGACGGCCGCCGGATGTGCCGAGCCCGCCGGATGTACCGGGACTACTCGACGATCTTGAGCAGCTTGTTCGGGGTGCCCGCGGACGGGTTGGTGATGACGTCCGGGACGGCGCCATCGGTCAGGGCCGTGGCGACCTGGTCCGGGGTGGCGTCCGGGTGACCGGCGAGGTAGATCGCGGCGGCACCGACCACATGGGGCGTCGCCATCGAGGTGCCGGAGATGGTGTTGACGCCCGTGTCGCTGTCGTTCCAGTCCGAGGTGATGGCGGAGCCGGGCGCGTAGAGGTCCACCAGCGTGCCGTAGTTGGAGAAGCTCGACTGGCCGTCGGTCTCGGTGGACGAGGCGACCGTGATAGCCTCCTCGACCCGCGCCGGCGAGGTCGTGCTCGCGTCGCTGGAGTCGTTTCCGGCCGCGACGCCGAAGGTGACACCGGAGGCGATGGCGTTGCGGACGGCCTCGTCGAGGGCGGGGTCGGCGCCGCCGCCGAGGCTCATGTTGGCGACGGACGGGCCCTGGTGGTTGGCGGCGACCCAGTCGATCCCGGCGACGACCTGCTCGGTGGTGCCCGAGCCGTTGTCGTCGAGGACCCGGACGGAGACGATCTTCGCCTTCTTGGCGACGCCGTGCGAGGCGCCCGCGATCGTACCGGCCACGTGTGTGCCGTGGCCGTAGCCGTCGTCGGCGGAGTTGTCACCGTCGATGGCGTCGTAGCCGTAGCTGGCGCGGCCCTCGAAGTCCTGGTGGCTGATCCGGACGCCGGTGTCGAGAACGTACGCGGTCACGCCCTCGCCCGCGCCGTCCGGGTAGGTGTAGGCGCTGTCACCGGCGGTCGCGGTCTGGTCGATCCGGTCGAGACCCCAGGACGGCGGGTTGGTCTGGGTGGCGCTGACGGTGAACGTCCTGTTCTGGACGACCTTGTCGACGGCCGGGTCGGCCGCGAGGCTCTGGGCCTCCTGCGCGGTGAGCCCGCCGGCGGAGAAGCCGTTGACGGCGGTGCTGTAGTCGCGCTTCAGCTGGCCTCCGTACTCCTTGGCCAGATCCTTCTTGTCGGTCTTCCTGGCGGTCTTCTGGTCCAGCAGCACGATGTAGCTGCCGGCGACCGCGTCCTTGGCGTCGGCGCCGTACACCACTGCCTGTGCCGGAGCCGCGCCCGCTGTGGGGGAGGTGAACGCGGTGATTCCGGCCGCGGCGGCCACGGCGGTGAGGGCGGCGGTGAGCTTGATCCTTCTCGCGCGCTTCTGTATGGCCATGAAGAGGGGACTCCTCGTCACTATCTGTGGGGGGATCGCCCGCCGGACGGAAGATCTCCGACGGACTGATGCGAAACCCTGGCCGATTGACGCGCTCAGATCAAGGGCTTCATACAGCCGTGACGCGGTAAACAACATTTCGTAATAAGAAATCGGCCAGTCCGGAACACATCGGTCCTGACCGCCAACCCCCGGGAGGCGCAGGGGGCTTCGGACCTCTTTCATGAGAGATGTCCGCACGGCCCCGGGAGGAGGGGATCCCCCTCCCGGACCGCCGGGGCGCGGAACGACGCGGCTTGAATCCGACCCTGTCCCAACCCGGGCGGACGGGAGGCCCGTTCCGTCAGCGCGCACCCTCCGTCAGCACGCGCCGTTCAGTGCGCATCCGCCGTTCGGTGCGAGCACCGCTCCTTCACGCCCCGCCCTCCGTTCACGCCGCACCCGAGGGTCACGCCCCACCCGCCGTTCGGTCCGCGCCCGCCGTTCGGTCCGCGCCTGCCGTTCGGTCCGCGCGCTCGGGCAGGGCCTCCTCGATCAGGTCCGCCGCCCGTCGCGTGCCGCCCTCCTTCGCCATCTCACGCCCGATCTCCCCGAGCCGCCGGGCCACTTCGGGGTCCGAGGCCAGGGCGAGCACCGCCTCGCGCAGGGCCTCGGGGGTGGCCGCTTCCGTGTCGAGACGGCGGGCCACGCCCAGCCCGACCAGCATGTCGGCGTTGCCGAACTGGTCGACGGCCTGCGGGACCGCGACCATCGGCGTGCCCGTCGCCAGCCCCTCCTGACTGCCGCCGGCGCCCGCGTGGGTGATGAACGCGTCGGCCTGCTTGAGGACGGCGAGCTGCGGCACCCAGCGGTGCACCTCCACATTGGCCGGCACGTCGCCCAACTCCGCCTCGTCGACGTACGCGCCGATCTGCAGGACGACATGCCAGCCCGGCAGCCCTCCGAAGGCTTCGACGCACGCCCGGTAGAAGGCGGGCTGCTTGGTGAAGGCCGAGCCGAGCGAGACCAGCAGCACCCGCTCCGCCCCGGCGGGCCGCTTCCACTCCCCCTGGTCCGCGCGGTCCCCCTGACAGGCACCGACGAAGGTGAACACGGACTCGTCGACGGACTCGGCCTTGTACTGGAGCGCCTTGGGGATCAGTACGAGGGAACGGGCGGGCCTGGCGATCAGCCGGTCCGGGTCGGTGTGGTCCATGTGGTGCTCGTCCAGCCACTCCTGGAACCTCGCGCTGTACGCCCGTCCGCGTTCGGAGGCGCCGAGTTCCGCGCTCATCGACTCGCCGACGTCCTTCTCGTACCCCTCCCAGGCGACCGCGTGCGTCGAGAACTGGAGGTACGGAACGCCCCAGCGGTGCGCGAGCAGGGGCGCCGGATAGGACGTGGTGTCGCCGAGGACCAGATCGGGGCGGTCGTCCTCGAACGCCTCGGCGAGCTGCGGCAGCGCCTGGATGGCGTCGTCGAGGAACGGCTCCAGATTGTCGATCAGTTCCGTGCCCCAGTCCTCGGGGTCGTCGTCGGGGCCGGGCAGTACGGAGGTGTAGATCACCGGTTCCGCGCCGGTGGCCGCGACCTTCTCGGCGAAGGAGGCGGGGATCGCGTAACTGACGCGGTGCCCGCGGGCGACCAGTTCCCGGATGACCTCCAGGCTCGGGTTCACATGCCCGTGGGCGGCGATGGAGAACATGGCGATATGGGCGCGCTTCGATGGGGTCATGGTCCGACCGTAAACGAGACGAGACGTCTCGTACAACTTATTAAGGGCCCAGAGGTGGTCCCGAGTCCGCGAATGCGAGACTTTGCCGGACGGGTGCGATCACGGAAGCAAGAGAGAGCCATCGATGGACGAGACGCGGGCGCGGGAGATCCTGGCCGCGACGGGGCTGCCGCGCGACGCGGAGCTGCTGGCCCTGGGCGAGAACGCGGTGTTCGCAACGGCCGGACTGGTCGTCAAGGTCGGCCGGGACGCGACGGACCACACCGAGCTGCTGGAGCGGGCGCGGCGCGAGGTCGCCCTCGCGTCCTGGCTCGCGGAGTGCGGGATTCCGGCCGTACGGGCGGCCGAGCCGGAGGCACGGTCGGTGGACGGTCATCCGGTCACCCTCTGGCACCGGCTGCCGGCCGCCGTACGGCCCGCCGGGCCCGGCGATCTGGCGTCCCTGCTGCGGCTGGTGCACGCGCTGCCCGCCCCGGACCCGTCGCTGTTCACGCTCCCCCGCCGGGAGTTGCTCGGTGGCGTCGAGCGCTGGCTGCGGATCGCCGGGGACGCGATCGACCCGGCCGACGCCGACTATCTGCGCGGCCGTCGCGACGGCTTCGCCGAGGCCGCCGCCACACTCGTCCCCCGGCTGCCGAGGGGGCCGATCCACGGCGATGCGCTGCCGCGCAACGTCCATGTCGGCCCGGACGGCCCCGTCCTGGTCGATCTGGAGACCTTCTCCTCGGACCTGCGGGAACACGATCTGGTGGTCATGGCGCTGTCCCGCGACCGGTACGGTCTGCCCGCCGAGGCGTACGACACCTTCACGGCGGTCTACGGCTGGGACGTACGCGAATGGGCGGGCTGCCCGGTTCTGCGCGGCGCCCGTGAGACGGCCAGCTGCGCCTGGGTGGCGCAGCACGCCCCGGTGAACCCCAAGGCCCTCGACGAGTTCCGCCGCCGGGTCGCCTCGCTGCGTGACGACGATCCCGAGGTCCGCTGGTACCCGTTCTGATCCGTGGCCCCGTTCCGCTCAGCCCCGCCGCGCCCTGGTGGAGCACATCCGACGCCCCGTCCGGCCTGCCGCGTCCTCGGCCTCCGTCCCGGTCCCGGCGGCCCCGGCCTCCGTCCCAGGCACCGTCAGGGCGTGACCCGTGACGAGGGCTCGGCCGCCGGCTCGCGCAGCGGCCAGACCCCGTCGATCACCGCGTCCGCGTTGCCCTTCTTCCGCAGGAACGCCTGGAAGTCGGCCGCCCACTCGGCGTACCAGCCGATCTGACGCTCATGCAGCAGAGCCGGGGTCAGCCCGGCCACCGAGGCATGCCGCTCCGCTATCGCCGTGGCCACCCGGACCGCCGCCAGCGCGTCCGCGCCCGCTTCGTGCGCGGCGTCCAGCACCACGCCGTACTCCGCGCAGACCGCCTCCAGCGTGCGCTTGCCGCGGCGGTAACGGTCGACGGCGCGGTCGATCGTATAGGGGTCGATCACCGGCCCGACCGGCTCCAGCGGCGGCAGTCCGTGCCGCCGCAACTCGGCGCTGAGCAGCGTCAGATCGAATGGTGCGTTGTACGCCACGACGGGCACCCCGCGCGTCCAGTAGTCACCGAGGACCCCGGCGATCTCCGCGGCCACCTCGGGCGCCGGACGCCCTTCCGCCGCGGCCCGTTCACTGCTGATGCCATGGACGGCGGACGCCTGGGCGGGGATCCGGATGCCCGGGTCGGCCAGCCAGGTCCGCTGCCGTATCACCTCGCCGCCCCGTACCTCGACGACCGCGGCCGTCACGATCCGTGCCTCCAGCGGCTCCGTGCCGGTGGTCTCCAGATCGAATCCGACCAGTGATTCCCCATGCCAAGTCATCGTGGCCCTCCCTCATGGTGCGGTGGTGCTTCCCCCGTTGGACATTCACCCTGCCACGCACCACTGACAGTGCCCCGGCACGGGCCCCGTTCCCGGCTCCGGCTCCCGGCTCCGACAGGCGGGGCCGACAGGTGCCGGCTCCGGCGGACGCTCGCGGCAGCCGGCTCAGGAGACCGGCCGTGAGTCGGTCCAGACCGACTCGAACTCCTCGCGGTAGGTCTGGAAGAGACCGTGCTCGGAGTCCTGCCCCGTACGCACCACCTCACGCCCGCCGCCCCGCAGCACCAGTACCGGCGCCTCCATGCCCCGGGCCCTGCGCAGATAGGACTGGACGACGGCCAGCCCGTCGGGGCCGTCCCCGTCGACGAGATACGCGGTGAAGCGCGGGGTCTCGTCGAAGACATGGATCTCGAACGCGCCCGGATCGCGCAGTTTGGAGCGCACCCGGCGCATATGAAGGATGTTCATCTCCACCGACCGGCTCAGCTCGCCCTTCTTGAGCCCCAGCTCGCGCTCCCTGCGCTTGACCGCGCTGCTCGCCGGGTTGAGGAAGACCAGCCGTATCCGGCAGCCCGACTCGGCGAGCCGGACCAGCCGCCGTCCCGAGAAGTTCTGTACGAGCAGGTTCAGCCCGATCCCGATGGCGTCGACACGCCGGGCGCCGCCGAAGAGATCCTCGGCGGGGATCTGCCGTTGCAGCCGCACCCGGTCGGGGTGGACGGAGACCACGTCCGCGTACCGGTCGCCGACCAGATCCTCCACCGCGTCGACCCGGAGCCGCACCGCCGAGGGCACCCCGCTGCCGCCGCCCAGGATCTCCAGGAGCCGGGCCGAGGCCCGCTCCGCCTGGGCCAGGACCGTCTCGGAGAGCGCGCGGTTGCGGGAGACGACGTTGCGCGCGACCTCCAGCTCGTCCAGCGCCAGCTCCACATCCCGGCGGTCGTCGAAGTAGGGCTCGAAGCAGGGCCAGTGCTGGACCATCAGCTCCCGCAGCTGCGGGAGGGTGAGAAAGCTCAGGACGTTGTCGTCGGCCGGGTCGAGCAGATACCCCTTGCGCCGCGACACCTCCCGTACGGCGACGGCGCGCTGCACCCACTCCTGCCCGGCGGGTCCCGCGGCGGCGACCACCCACTCCTCGCCGTGCACGGGCTCGTAGATGGGCCGCAGCACCGCGGCGACCACCGCGCGCAGCCGCTGTTCCACGAGATTCAGCCAGATATAGGCGCGTCCTGCCCGCTGCGCGCGCGTACGCACCTCACTCCACGCGTCCGCGCCCCACTCCAGTTCCGCCCCGATCTCCATCGGTCGCGCGAGGGAGACCGCTCCGGGCGGGATCTCGCCGGATTCCCCCGCATGACCTGCGTCACCAGGGGGCAACTCCAGCCCTCCCGAGCTCACCCGCGCACCGCCTTCTCTCCCCTTCAACGATCAAGGAAGGGTACTCCGCATCCCGGAGGCAGTGCAGCAGGATGCACAGGCTCCTTTCCCAACTCCCTTGATCGTGAGGCTTGTTCCCGGCGCCGAGATCGGCCGGAGTGAGGTGATTCATAGCGGTTGACCCCGATACGTTCCCGAGTCCGCAGGGACACCGGTAGTCGCGCGGGACGGCCGGGACCGTCGCGGCGAGCCCGGCGACGGTCCGTCACACGAGGTTGACGCCAGGGCCCCTCCCTTGGCGCCGTCCCCCGTATACCCGCTGGTGCCGTCCCCCGCACCCCCTGATGCCGTCCCCCGCACCCCTGATGCCGCCCCTCGCGCCGCCCCGGCCGGGAACCGGCAAGAAGAGGCAAGAACCCATCGGGTTCCTAGGTGGTTGCCCTTCTTTCGGGGAAGATCTGGCTCAAGAGCCCCGCAGCACCCGGATCAGAAATGGAAGAGTCTTATCTATGCAGGTCTGGCCGGGACAGACGTATCCCCTCGGCGCCACGTACGACGGCGCCGGCACCAACTTCGCGGTCTACTCAGAGGCCGCCAACCGAATCGAGTTGTGCCTGCTGCACGACGACGGTTCAGAAACGGCGGTGGAGCTGCGCGAGACGGACGCCTTCGTACGGCATGCCTATCTGCCGGGCATCATGCCAGGTCAGCGCTACGGCTTCCGGGTCCATGGCCCCTACGAGCCGGAGCGCGGACACCGCTGCAACTCCGCCAAGCTGCTTCTCGATCCGTACGCGCGTGCGATCAGCGGCAGTATCGACTGGGGCGAGTCGGTGTACGGCTACCACTTCGGCAAGCCGGACTCGCGCAATGACATGGACTCGGCCCCCCACACGATGTCCTCCGTCGTCGTCAACCCCTACTTCGACTGGGGCGACGACCGGCTGCCCCGTACGGACTATCACCGCACGGTGCTCTACGAGGCCCATGTCAAGGGCCTGACCATGCTCCATCCGGAGCTGCCCGAGGAGCTGCGCGGCACCTACGCCGGGCTCGCCCATCCGGCGGTGATCGAGCATCTGACGGAGCTGGGCGTGACCGCGCTGGAGCTGATGCCGGTCCACCAGTTCGTCAACGACCACCGGCTGGTCGACGCCGGCCTCGGCAATTACTGGGGCTACAACACCATCGGCTTCTTCGCCCCGCACAACGCGTACGCGTCCTGGGGCGACCGGGGCGAACAGGTCCTGGAGTTCAAACAGGCCGTACGGGCGCTGCACCGCGCCGGGATCGAGGTCATCCTCGACGTCGTCTACAACCACACGGCGGAGGGCAACCACCTCGGCCCGACGCTCTCCTTCCGGGGGCTCGACAACGCGCAGTACTACCGGCTCGCCGACAATCCCCGCTACTACACGGACACCACGGGGACCGGCAACTCCCTGCTGATGCGCAGCCCGCACGTACTCCAGCTGATCATGGACTCGCTGCGGTACTGGGTGACCGAGATGCACGTCGACGGCTTCCGCTTCGACCTCGCGGCGACGCTGGCCCGTCAGTTCCACGAGGTGGACCGGCTCTCGTCGTTCTTCGACCTCGTCCAGCAGGACCCGGTGGTCAGTCAGGTGAAGCTGATCGCCGAGCCGTGGGACGTGGGCGAGGGCGGCTACCAGGTGGGGAACTTCCCGCCGCTGTGGACGGAGTGGAACGGCAAGTACCGCGACACCGTACGGGACCTGTGGCGGGGTGAGCCCAGGACGCTGGCGGAGTTCGCGTCGCGGCTGACCGGCTCGTCCGATCTCTACCAGGACGACGGGCGCCGGCCGCTCGCCTCCATCAACTTCACCACCTGTCACGACGGTTTCACGCTGCACGATCTCGTCTCGTACAACGAGAAGCACAACGAGGCCAACGGCGAGTCCAACCGGGACGGCGAGAGCCACAACCGCTCCTGGAACTGCGGGGCGGAGGGCGACACCGACGACCCGGAGATCCTGGAGCTGCGCAACCGCCAGATGCGGAACTTCATCGCGACGCTGATGCTCTCGCAGGGCGTCCCGATGCTCAGCCACGGCGACGAGTTCGCCCGTACGCAGGGCGGCAACAACAACGCGTACTGCCAGGACAACGAGGTCTCCTGGGTCCGCTGGCCGGAGAAGGGCGCGGAGACCGACACCACCATGCTGGAGTTCACCCAGGCGATGGTGTGGCTGCGGCGCGACCATCCGGTGTTCCGGCGGCGGCGCTTCTTCCACGGGCGTCCGGTGGAGGGCACGCACGACGATCTGTCGGACATCTCGTGGTTCACGCCGGAGGGCGAGGAGATGACCCAGCAGGACTGGCAGGCCGCGCACGCCAAGGCCATGACGGTCTTTCTGAACGGTGGCGCGATCTCCGAGCCGGGGCCGCGCGGTGAGCGGATCTCGGACGACTCGTTCCTGCTGATGTTCAACGCGAGCGCCGAGGAACTGGAGTTCGTGGTGCCGGTGAACCACGGCGAGCAGTGGAAGATCATGGTGGACACGGCCCGGCCGGAGGGAGTGACTCCGGGGCAGGGCGAGAAGGTCGACGGCGGTGAGCGGTTCACGATGATCGGCCGCAGCATGGCGGTGCTGATGCGGCCGGCCTAGGGCGTGTCTTCCACGTCCCGTCCGGTCCGTACGGAGGGGCGGCGCGCAGGGCCCGGAGGCCCGGTCGCCGCGCCGCCCCTCCCCCGCCCCCCGGGGCGGACCCCCGGGCGGGGATCTCGTACGGTTCCCGCATGACACAGACAGCGCGAAGCGGGGTACGTACGATCGTATGACTCCCACCGCGACCTATCGGCTCCAGCTCCAGCCGGACTTCCCGTTCACGTCCGCCGCCAGGGCCGTCCCCTATCTCGCCGCGCTCGGGGTCTCGCATCTGCATCTGTCGCCCGTCCTGGAGGCCGTACCGGGCTCGACGCACGGCTATGACGTGGTCGACCACTCCGCCGTACGGGCCGAGCTGGGCGGCGAGGAAGGGCTGCGGCGGCTGTCCGACCGGGCCCGTGAGCACGGCCTCGGGATCATCCTCGACATCGTGCCCAACCACATGGCCGCCGCGCCCCGGCACAACAAGGCGCTCTGGGAGGTGCTGCGCGAGGGCCGCGACTCGCCGTACGCCCGCTGGTTCGACATCGACTGGGCGGCGGGCGACGGCAAGCTGCTGCTGCCGGTGCTGGCCGGGCCGATCGGGGAGGAGCTGGACTCGGGCGGACTGAGCGTCGAGGACGGGGTGCTGCACCACGGCGACCAGCGCTTCCCGCTCGCGCCCGGCACCGAGCACCTGGGGCTGCCCGAGCTGCTCGACGCCCAGCACTACCGGCTCGCCTGGTGGCGGCTGGCCCGTACCGAGCTGAACTACCGCCGGTTCTTCACCATCTCCGAGCTGATCGGGCTCCGGGTGGAGGACCCGGAGGTGTTCGCCGCCACCCACGCCAAGATCATCGAGCTGGTACGGGACGGAGTCGTCCAGGGGCTGCGCGTCGACCACCCGGACGGACTCGCCGACCCGGAGGAGTATCTGCGCCGGCTGCACGAGGCGACGGCCGGGCAGTGCTGGACGGTCGTGGAGAAGATCCTCGCCGACGACGAGGTGCTTCCGGCCGGATGGCCGGTCGCCGGCACCACCGGCTATGACGCGCTGCGCCATATCGACGGGGTGTTCACGGACCCGGTGGGCGCCGAGGCGCTGGAGATGCGCTACCGCGAGGTCGCCGCGCCCGTCGGGGACCGCGGCGGTTACTGGGAGGGGACGGTGCGCCGGGCCGCGTACAAGGTCGTCTTCCATGAACTGGCCGCCGAGATCTCCACTCTGGTCCGGACGGCACAGCGCGTCTGCGCCGCCGACCCCGCGCTGCGCGACCACGCGCCCTGGGCGCTGCGCACCGCGATCCGGGAGCTGCTGGTACGGGTCCCCGTCTACCGCCCCTATACGACGGCGGGCGGCCCCTGCCCCGAGGCGGCCGAGGCGGCGGTCTCGGCGGAGGCGGCGCGGCAGGCGAAGACCGTGTTCCCGGTGGAGCGCGAGGCGACGGCCGTGGACGTGGTGCGGGAGCTGGCCCTCGGCAGGCTCGGTACGGGCCCGGACCATACGAGCTTCTGCGCGCGCTTCGCCCAGACCGCGTCCGCGCTGCGCGCCAAGTCGGTGGAGGACACGGCGTTCTACCGCTATGTGCCGCTGCTCTCCGCGAACGAGGTGGGCGGCGATCCCGGCCGTCCCGCGGTGACCCCGGAGCGGTTCCACGCGTACTGCGCCCGGCTGGCGCGCGACTGGCCGGCCACCGGCACCGTACTGACCACGCACGACACCAAGCGCAGCGCGGATGTCCGGGCCGGGATCGCCGTCCTGTCCGAGTGCCCCGAGCGCTGGTACGAGCTGCTGGAGCAGGTGGCGGAGGCCGTGCCCGCGCCGCCGCCGGATCCTCAGGTGGCCTGGCAGGCCTGGCAGACGGCGGTGGGCTTCACCCCGGCGGACGACGGCATTCTCCCGGAGGGCTCGCGGATGGTGCCCGCGCTGCTGAAGTCCGTACGGGAAGCCGGGCTGCACACCAGCTGGACGGAGGCGGAGCCGCTGTACGAGCAGGCGGTGGCCGCGTTCGTGGAGGCCGGTCCCGCCGGTCCCGCGCGGCGTGCGGTCGCGGCTCTCAGCCGCTCGCTGGCGCCGTACGCGCGGGCCTCCGCGCTGGGCGCGGCACTGGTACAGCTGACCATGCCGGGGGTGCCCGACCTCTACCAGGGCACGGAGCGCGCGTACTTCGCGCTGGTGGACCCGGACAACAGGCGCCCGTTCAGGACCGGACCGCCGGACGACAAGACGGTGATCACTACGGCGGCGCTCCGGCTGCGCGCTGAACGGCCCGAGCTGTTCGGCGAGTCGGGGACGTACGCCCCGCTGCCGGCGGCCGGTCCCGCCTCGTCGCACTGTCTGGCCTTCGTCAGGTCGGGGCGCGTGATCACCGTGACGACCCGGCTGCCGTACGGACTGGAGCGCTCGGGAGGGTGGCGCTCGACCGAACTGGCGCTGCCGCCCGGCCGCTGGCGCGATGTGCTGACGGGGCGTGAGGTGTCGGGCGCGCCCCGGCTCTCGGAGCTGCTCGACCAGTTTCCGGTGGCGCTGCTGACGAGCGACTGACGGGGCCGGCCGACGAACCGGCCGACGAACCGGCGGACGGGCCGACGGACCGGCGGACACTGCCGGACGGACCGGCGGACGGACCGGCCGGCCACCGTCCCGGCGGGCCGGACGGACCGCACTCGAAGCCTTTCGCACACGAAGCGTTTACAGAGTGGGCGGGCCGCGCTACGTTCCGAAATGGGAGCGCTCCCATTCTCCATCCACTTGTCATGATCACGACGAAGGGACTCGCGTGATGAAGCACCCCCCACGACGGCCGCGGTGGCTGTCGCATCCCCGGAGAGCCGTCCTCCTCGCCCTGCTCGCCGTACTCCCCGCCCTGCTGCTGGTCGTCGGCACCAGCGGGACCTCGTCCGCCCACGGCACCCCCATGCAGCCGGCCAGCCGTACGTTCATGTGCTGGAAGGACGGCCTGAGCAGCACCGGTGAGATCAAACCCATCAACCCGGCCTGCAAGGCGGCCGTCGCCGCGGGCGGCACGACCCCGCTCTACAACTGGTTCTCCGTGCTGCGCTCCGACGGCGCGGGCCGGACCCAGGGCTTCATACCCGACGGGCAGTTGTGCAGCGGCGGCAACACCACGTTCACCGGCTTCGACCTGGCCAGGAACGACTGGCCGCTGACCCATCTGACCTCGGGCGCGTCGCTCGACTTCTCGTACAACGCCTGGGCGGCGCACCCCGGTTGGTTCCGTGTCTATGTCACCAAGGACGGGTTCGACCCCACCAAGACCTTCACCTGGGCCGACCTGGAGTCACAGCCCTTCCTGACCGTCGACCACCCGCAGGTCACCGGGCCCGTCGGGACGGTGGAGGGCGCCTACAAGTGGACCGGCGACCTGCCCGGCGGGAAGTCCGGCCGGCACATCATCTACATGGTGTGGGAGCGGTCGGACAGCAAGGAGACCTTCTACAGCTGCTCCGATGTGGTCTTCGACGGCGGCAAGGGCGAGGTGACCGGAGTCGGCGACCCCGGAAACCCGACCGACCCGACCGACCCGCCCACCGACCCCACGGCGACCTGCACCGCCACCCGCACGACCACCGGCACCTGGTCGGGCGGCTACCAGACGGAGGTCACGGTGAAGAACACCGGCGGCCACCCGATCCTCGGCTGGATGGTGGAGTTCACCCTGCCAGGCGGCCAGCGGGTCGACAGCCTCTGGAACGGCAACGCCACCTATGGCGGACAGGAGGTGATGGTCCATAACGCCGACTGGAACGGCTCGTTGGCGGCCGGTGCCTCCACCACCTTCAGTTACGTGGCCACGGGAGGCCCGCCGGACACCACTTCGGCATCACCCTGTTCCGTGCACTGACCCGTACGGTCGCGTGCACTGACCCATGCGGTCGCGGGCGCTGACCCGTACGGTCGCGTGCGCCGAACGCACGGTCGCGTGCACCGACCCGCGAACCGCCCGGCCCGCCGTTCCTCCACCCCACCCGGAACGGCGGGCCGGGCCCCGGCGTCTCCGCTTCCCCGTCAGTGTGAGGCGAGCCGGAAGCCCATCGTCCCGAAGCTCACCAGATCGCCGTCCCGCACCTCGGCCGTCGTGGTCACCCGCCGGCCGTTGACCGTCGTGCCGTTGGTCGAGCCGAGATCGCGCAGGATCCACCGCCCGCCCTGCATGCTCAGTTCGGCGTGCAGCCGCGAGACCGTGTCATGGCTGAGCCGCAGCCCGTTGACCGGATCGCGGCCTATCCGCAGCGGATACGGGCCGGGTTGGGGCAGCAGCAGCTTCGGCAGCCGCTCCGCCTGCCAGGCCCTGCGCAGCCGCTGCGAGAACGCGGACACCCGGCTCACCGTGCCGAACACCCGCCGGGACAACGGGCCTTCGGATTCCAGATCCGCGGTGAGCAGCTTCAGCTCATCGGCCCTGCGCGCCGCCAGCGCCAGATCCATCCGGCGCATGAAGGTGTCGTGCGACAGCTTGCCCTGCGCGGCGCCTTCCCGGAGTACCGCGAGGACACGGTCGCGCTCGGCGTCGGAGAGCCGCGCGGGATACGTGTGGAACTCGAAGGAGGACGTCACAGACGTGATTGTCCTTCCGACGCACCTGAGGTGTCCAGACGGTCAGGGGTTCCCGCCGCCCCGGCCTCGCCGCCGGACGCCCCCGCCCCTTTCGCCGCCGTCGCCGCGCCTCGCGCCGTCTCGCTTGTCACGATGGAATTTGTCACCGTGTGGCGGAGACGAGTGGACAGTGCCGACGACGAGGGGGAACCACCCGTGCGGTTCGAGGTGTGGGCGCCGCAGGCGCAGGACGGGATCGTGCTCCGGCTGGCGGACGCCGGAGACGACGGGGACGACCGGAACGGCGGGCACGACGCGGACAACCGGACCGGCACCACCGGAGAGAGCGGCCGGAGCGGCGGAGACGGCGTGGGCGACGCGGGCGCCGGACTGCCCATGGAGCGCGATCCGGAGCGGGCGGACTGGTGGACCGCCGAGGCGCCCGCCGCCGACGGTACGCGGTACGGCTTCGCGCTCGACGGCGGGCCCGTACTGCCCGATCCGCGCTCCCGCCGCCAGCCGGACGGCCCCGACGGCCTGAGCGCCGTCGTCGACCAGTCGGCGTACGCCTGGCACACGCCGTGGCAGGGCCGCGATCTGCCCGGCGCGGTCCTGTACGAGCTGCACATCGGCACGTTCACCCGCGAGGGAACCTTCGACGCGGCGGCCGAACGGCTCGCTCCGCTGGCCGAACTGGGGATCACCCATGTCGAGCTGATGCCGGTGTGCCCGTTCCCCGGGACCCACGGGTGGGGGTACGAGGGCGTCTCGCTGTGGGCGGTCCACGAGCCGTACGGCGGTCCCGCGGGGCTCAAGCGCTTCGTCGACACCGCGCACGGTCTCGGCCTGGGCGTGGTGCTCGATGTGGTGCACAACCATCTCGGCCCCTCCGGCAACCATCTGCCGCGCTTCGGCCCGTACTTCACCGACACCCACCACACCCCGTGGGGGGCCGCCGTCAATCTGGACGCCCCGGGCTCGGACGAGGTGCGCGCGTATCTGCTGGGCAGCGCCCTGGCCTGGCTGCGGGACTTCCGGCTCGACGGGCTGCGGCTCGACGCCGTGCACGCGCTCGCGGACCAGCGCGCGCTGACCTTCCTCGAAGAGCTGTCGACGGCCGTCGACGCGCTCTCCGCCGAGCTGGGGAGGCCGCTCTTCCTGATCGCGGAGTCCGACCTCGGCGACCCGCGCACCACCACCCCGCGCGCGGCGGGGGGCCTCGGGCTGCACGCCCAGTGGAACGACGACTTCCATCACGCGCTGCACGCGGCGCTCACCGGTGAATCCCAGGGCTACTACGCCGACTTCGCACGCGAGCCGCTCGCCGCGCTGGCCAAGACGCTCACCCGTGTCTTCTTCCACGACGGTACGTATTCGAGCTTCCGGGCCCGGACGCACGGCCGCCCCGTCGACCGTACGCGAACGCCCGCGCACCGTTTCCTCGGCTACGCGCAAACCCATGACCAGATCGGCAACCGCGCGCTCGGCGACCGGCTCGCCGCCACCCTCTCCCCCGGACTGCTCGCCTGCGCCGCCGCACTCGTCCTGACCGGGCCGCACACCCCGATGCTCTTCATGGGCGAGGAGTGGGGCGCGACCACCCCTTGGCAGTTCTTCACCGACCATCCCGACCCGGTGCTCGCCGAGGCCGTACGGACCGGCAGGCGCCGGGAGTTCGCGGCGCACGGGTGGGCGGCGGAGGACATCCCCGACCCGCAGGACCCGGCGACGCGGGAACGCTCGTGTCTGGACCGCTCCGAGGCCGGGAAGGAGCCGCACGCGCGCCTGCTGGCCTGGTACCGCGAGCTGATCGCCCTTCGGCACACCCACCCGGACCTCTCCGATCCGGATCTGGCGGCGGTCCGGGTGGCGTACGACGAGGAGGCGCGCTGGCTGGCGTACCGGCGGGGGGATCTGCGGGTCGCGGTCAATCTCTCCGGCGAACCCGCGGAGATCCCGCTGCTCGGCGACGCGGGCCGGGTCCTGGCATCCTGGCAGCCAACCGAACCACCGGGCGCGAACGGCGTACTGCGGCTGCCGCCGCAGTCGTGCGTGGTCCTGGCGGGCGGCTGACGCGGACCCGGCCGCCGCGCCGAATCGGCCGGGTCCGGATGACCGGTACACACCTCGGGGCCGGGTACGCGAAGACCGGCCCTGCCGCGTCCGCCGCCCCGCCCCCGGCGGCGGGCGCGTCGAGGGTGGCCTTCCCCCGGACGCGGCGGCCGAGCGGCGCCTACTCGACGATCGCCATCTCACGCGGGGTGTTGTTGAGGCGCCGGCCGCCGTCCTCCGTGACCGTGACGATGTCCTCGATCCGCACCCCGAAGCGCCCCGGCAGATAGACACCGGGCTCGACCGAGAAGCACATGCCGGGGACCATCGGACGCTCCTCGCCCTCGATCATGTACGGCGGCTCATGGGTGGTGACCCCGATGCCGTGGCCGGTGCGGTGGATGAAGTATTCGCCGTACCCGGCCGCGGAGATGACCGCGCGGGCCGCCCGGTCGACGTCCTGGCAGGCGGCTCCCGGCCGTACGGCTTCGAACCCGGCCTGCTGCGCCTCGCGTACGAGATCGTGGACACGCCGCTCCTCGGCGCCGGGCTCGCCGACATGGACGGTACGGGTGGTGTCGGAGCCGTAGCCGTACTTGAGCCCGCCGAAGTCGAGGACGACCATGTCGCCGTGGACGATGACGCGGTCATCGGCCTCATGGTGCGGATCGGCGCCGTTCGGGCCCGAGCCGACCACGGTGAAGTCGACCTGGGAATGGCCGTGTTCGAGGAGGAGCGCGGCGAGATCGGCGGCCACGTCCGTCTCCCTGCGCCCGGCGAAGCGGACCTTCAGGATCTCGCCGTACGCGGCGTCGGCCGCCGCGCCCGCCGCCGCGAGCCGGGTCAGCTCCCGGGCGTCCTTGACGGCGCGCAGCATCGGCAGCGCTTCGGTGAGCGCCACGTACGAGGTACCGGGCAGCGCCTGTTGCAGCGCGAGCAGATGCATCGCCCAGGCGTTGTCGCTGACGCCGAACCGCCCGGCGGGGTCGAGCAGCGGGGCCGTCACACCGTACGGATCCTCGCCGTCCGTCCAGTCGCGCAGGGTGAGCGCCGGAGCGCCGGGGGCCCGTGCCGCGTCCGGCGCCTCCAGCGTGGGCACCACGAGCACCGGGTCCTGGCCCGCCGCGACGACGAGCATCGTGAGCCGCTCGGTGTCGGCGGTCGGCCGGTACCCGGTGAGATACGTCAGATCCGGGCCCGGCGCGATCAGTACACCCGCCAGCCCTGCCTCGGCGGCGGACCCGGCCGCGCGGGCCATCCTGGCGCGGTAGTCGTCGGCGGTGAAGGGCGGGGGCGGGGCGGTGGTGGGCATAGGTGCTCCTTCTCGATCGCTCGCGGACCGGGAGGCCGTCCACGGCAGGAGGTCATCCACGGCCAGGAGGTCGGCCGGATATGTTCCCCGACCGGAGGTGTTACGTGACGGGACGGCGTCCCCGACTGGATGTCTTCCTCAGATGTCGTCCTGCGACTCCTGGCGGGCCAGCCGTTCCAGCAGCTCGTGGAAGTCGTCGCCGACGACGATCCGCAGCCCCTCGCCGTCCCTGGCACTCAGCTGCGTGAGCGTGCCGGCGCGCCACCAGTAGACATACGGGCTGACCGCCCCCGGCGCGTCCTCGTACCCGGAGGCGGCGAACGCGGTCATGGCGTTGAGGGTCGGGATGATGGAGGTGTCGTGGATGACATGGAAGGCGAGCTGGTGCCTGAAGGGCATCGCGACCAGCGCGCCCTCCGGCGGGACCGGCCGGCCGGTGACCTTCGGTACGACCGTGTCCAGGGCCAGCACCCGGCTGGCTGTGTAGAACGAGTCGCCGAGGAGCACCTCGAAGCGCATCCCGTCGGAGTCCTTGACGGTCTCGTGCCCCTCGATCGGCAGCTCCTGGAGATTGCTCAGGGCCCGGTCGCGGAGGTGCTGGAGCCGGCCGAGCGGCTCCAGGGCCTCGTCGGTGAGCATCATGACGCTCTCGGGGAGGTCGAGGGCGAGCACTTCGTACAGCCCGGGGGCGACGGAGCGCGCGTAGCCGAAGGTCTGCGGGTCGAGGCCGTCCTCACTGATCACCCGGGGGTAGAGCTGGGCCCGGATCTGCTCGGGCGGCAGGGTGTCGAGCGCGGACGGGGAGTCCATGGTGCGCAGCACCATTCCCGCGTGCCGCCGGGCCAGATCGCCCCAGACGCGGGGACCGCGCTCGTCGTGGTGGCAGACGGCGGCGAGATTGCCCAGCCCGAACTGGCGGCCGGCGCTGTCGGTCACCTGGTCCGCGTAGAGCGTGACCTCGAGGCCGTGCTCGGCGAAGGCCTCCCGGACCTGGCTGCGGAACAGCGCGGCCTCGTCGACCGAGAAGAAGGGGAACGCGAGGTCACGGGGCGTATCGCGGCTGTCGCGCTTCGGCCCTCGTCGGAACAGCCCCACACCATCGCCTCCTGCCCGGTCGTCCGGTGATCGCCCGTCCCGGTGATCGCCCAACCTCTGATGCTAGTCGGAGGGGGTGACAACATGGCGGGCCGCATCCCGCCATCCCTGCGCCCGCCCACTCTTGCTGGACACCGGTCATACGTATAACGTACGCCGTATGCCTTATATCGCCCTGGTCACCCTTGTCGTGGACGACTACGACAAGGCGCTCGCGTTCTATACGCGGGTGCTCGGCTTCGAGCTGATCGAGGACACCGAGCGGGACGACGGATCGCGCTGGGTCGTGGTCCGTCCGCGCGCCGTCGTCGGCGGCGGCCGGGACCGCTCGGACCGCTCGGACGGATCGGGCGGCCCGGCACGCTCCGTGGGCCTGCTGCTGGCGCGCGCCAAGGACGACGCCGAGCGCGCGAGCATCGGCGTGCAGACCGGCGGCCGGGTCGGCTTCTTCCTCCACACCGACGACTTCACCCGCGACCACGCGCGGATGCGGGCCGCCGGGGTCCGCTTCCTGGAGGAGCCGCGCCATGAGCCGTACGGCTCGGTCGCCGTCTTCGAGGACCTCTACGGCAACCGCTGGGACCTGCTCCAGCCCGCCTGAGCCCCAGGGCCGCTTCCCGCCCCGCGACCCGGCCGGTGGGGGCCTGACCGCTGGTGGTCCCCGGATGGATCGCCCCGGGAGCGATCGCCGGGCCCGGGACGGGGCCCTGCTCGGGCCGGCCATGCTCGCCGGGCGGGTCGGTACTCTCGGCTGAGGGACACCCGGACCCTGGAGGCGCTGGTGGGACTGCGGGAACGGATCGCGGCGGAACTCACGGCGACCACGCACGGCGGGGATCTCAAGCTGGAGCGGTACGCGGAACCGCCCGGTGATCCCGGACTCTTCGGGATCGCGCCGGGGAGCCCGGTGTGGCGGGTGCACGGGCATGCCACCGGGATGCTCACCGGCGGGTTCGCCGCGCTCATGCTCCAGTCGCTGCATCCGCTGGCCATGGCGGGCGTCGACCAGCACTCCGACTTCCGCGCCGATCCGGTCGGGCGGCTGAACGGAACCGTACGGTTCATCACCGCGACCACCTTCGGCTCCTCGGCCGCCGCCCGCGAGGTGATCGACCTCGTCCGGCGGATCCACACCCGGGTGCACGGCACCGCCCCCGACGGCAGGCCGTACCGCGCGGACGACCCCGACCTGCTCACCTGGGTGCACACCGCCGAGGTGAGCAGTTTCCTCGCCGGCCACCAGACCTACGCACCCCGGCCGCTCCGGCTGACCCCCGCCGAGTGCGACGCCTACTACCGCCTGACCGCACCCATGGCCGAGGCGCTGGGCGCGCGGAACGTACCGCGCACGTCTCTCGAAGCAGAGCACTACCTGGCCCGCCTCCGCCCCCAACTCCACGCCACTCCGGCCGCGTTGGACTCCGTACGGTTCCTCCGCCGGTTCGGACGCACACGACGGGAGCGGCTGGTCGTGGGCTCGCTCATGAACGCCTCGGTCGGACTCCTGCCCGACTGGGCCCGCACCGAACTCGGCATCCACCGCCCGGCCCCCGTCCGCACCGGCTGGGACCGGCCCCTGGCGACGGCCGTCGGACGCACCCTCCAGTGGGGGCTCGGGCCCTCCCGGATCCAGGCCGCCGCACGGGGGCGGCTGGCGGGAGCGCGGCAGGGATGACGTCATGCGCGGGGGGCGTGGTCAGCAGACGGGCGACAGGCAGCGGACCGTGTAGTACACGGAGCTGCTGACCGGCTCGTACCGCCGGTCCAGGGTGAACAGGCCCCCCGGGCACGACCCCGGTCCCGGCCTGTTCACCCTGCCGGGACCGGCCCCACCCGCGGCAGAACTCCCGCCTGCGCCGCGACGCCATGCGCCGCGGCGCCCGCCGTCCGGACGGATGGATGGATGGACTGGCTGACGGACGGACGGACGGATGAACCGACCGACGGACAGACAGACAGACAGACGAAGGGAGTCTGACGACAGGACCTAGGAAGGCGACTTGCGCAGCAGCCATAAGCCCAGTCCCGACCCCACCACTCCAAGCCCGGCCACGACGCTCAGCGCGATCTCCGTCCCGCCGTCGTCCACCAGGAAGTTCAAGTACACGTTGGCCAGCAGGCAAACGATGAGCACGATCCAGAGCAGGGCTTTCATGGGGATTCCTTCACCTTCCAGGACGCTTTCCTCAGCACGTTCACTCTGCCGTACCGGGCCCGCCCGCACAGGAGGGCAGTCCCCCGAACCGGGGGTTCAGCACACCCCCCGAACGCGGGTGTGATTCCCTGACTCCGCCCCTGCGGGAGCGGGGGTCTGTGCGCGCCGCCCCTCGCCGGACGGTACCTTCGTGCTGCCGAACTCGACGCCGCCCGAGCCGGGTTGACGGCCGGGGCACGCAAGGAACGAAGGGGGCCGGCGCATGAGCCTGGCGCAGCTGCACTACACCTCGGCCCCGCAGGGACCGGACGGACCGGGCGGACCCGATGGACCGGGCGGGCCGGGCGGGCCGGACGGGCCCGGCTCCCGGTTCACCGCGGTCACCCCGGGCATACCGGGGTCGCTGCTCAAGGAGGCCGAGCCGCTGCTCGGATACGAGTCGCCGCGCGATGCCCCCGCGCACCCCGGCGTCGCCGAACTCGCCGCGTTCCCGCAGGCGTTCAGCCACAGCCTGCTCTCCGACGGTACGCGTCTGCTCGCCCGCGCGGTGCGTACGGGCGCGAACGGCGGCGGCCCGGCCGGCTCCCACACCCACGCCGTGCTGCTGCCCGGGGACGCGGGACTGCCCGGCGGAGGGCTGCCCATCTCCGCCTGGAACTCATCGCGATGGGCCTCCGCCGCCCCGGCGGACGGGTCCCCCGCGCAGCTGGAGGCGCTTCCCCCGTCGGGCCTTCTCGGCCGGGAGGCGCTGGTCGGATTCGCCGCCTCGCGCGGCCCCTGGCTCCCCGGATTCCTGGCCAGTCTGCGCGAGCTGACCGACGAGGCCCCCGGGCGGCAGGACACGGAGCGGGCGGCGCAAATCGTCCTCGTGGAGCGGGACACCGCCGACGTGGCCCTGTGGATCGCGCTGGCGTGCGCCGTACTGCCGCGCGACCGCGCCGACCTGCTGACGTTCACCACCTATACGCGCCGGCCGCGCGACGCCCGGCAGCGGATCGTCGGCGTGCTGCCCGGGGACGCGCCGGAGCCGGACGGACGCGACCACGGCTGCCGGGTGCACGACTGCACCGCCCCCGCGCCCCCGGAGCACGCGCCGGCGCCGGACATCTGGGCCGGTGTCGCGGCGCGCGTCTGGCTGGGCCGGGCTCCCGAACTGTTCACGGAGGCGGCGGCGCTGCCGGGCGGGGTGTTCGCCCCCGGCGCGCTGGCCGTCGTGGCGCTCTGCGCGGACCTCGCGCCCGGTCCCGACGGCCGTACGGCTGCGGCCGAGTGGGCGCGGACGCACGCGCGGGCCCTGGGCGACGCCCGGCTGCGCCGGCTCGTCGAGGCGTTCCAGGCGGGCGCCGAGGACCGTACGGCGGCCGAATTCGCCGCGCTGACACGGCTGTTCACGGCGCTCCCCGATGATCTCGGGCAGCGTCTGGCCGCCGGGCTCGCTCCCGAACTGCGCGCGGGCGTCGCGGACCGCGGCCCCGGGACCGCCCGGCCGGTGGAGCTGCTGCGGGTCGCCGATGTGCTCGGGGTGGACTGTACGGATCTGCTGCCCGGTCTCGCCCAGCGGCTGGCCCGCTCCCTGCTCGCCGAACCGGAGGCCGACGGCACCCCGGATCTGCTCACCGTCCTGGAGGAGCATTTCGAGCTGCGTACCGCACTGCTCAGCGCCCTGGACGCGCTGGCCGCCGAGGATCCGCCCGCCGCCGTCCGGCTGCTCGGCCGTACCGCGCTGGTTCTGTCGGGGGTCCAGGCGCTGCCGCATCTGCGGATGTGTGCCGGCGCGCCCTGGGCACCGGCCGGCGGGGGCGGCGACGGACTCGCCGCGCTGCATGCCGCGCTGCGCGCCTGCGGCGTCTCGCCCTTCACCGATCCGCTGGTGCTGCGTACGGCCGTACAGCTGGTGTGGGAGGGCGGCGCGCCGGCCCCGGGCGAGGCGCGGCGGCTGCTGAGCGAGACGGGTTCGGACGCGCACCGCGCCGCGGGCACCTGGCGCACGCTGGTCCGGGCCGCACTCGACAGCCCCGCGGACCTCGCCACCGTCACCGGCATTACCACCGACACCGAGGACGCGGACGCCGCCGCGCTCGCCCACGATCTGCTGCGCTGCTTCCCCGACGAGCTGGAGCGCCGCGTACGGGGCGCCCTGCTGCTCCTGGAGTTCGCCGGCGAGATCGGCGCCGGCCGGGCCGGACCGCCGTGGACGGAACGGGTGCTGGCTCTGCGCGCCGAGGCCGAGCCGGTGGAACCGGCCGTCCTGGCCCGGGTGTTCGGAACCCTCACGCGCCGCCTCCTCTCCGAGGAGCGTCCTGAGGGTGAGCTGTACGCCCTGATCCACTGCGGCGAGCCCCAGCTGCTCACCGCGTACACGACGGCCGCCCAGGAGGAGCGGGTGCGCGACCGGCTCCGTACCGCCCCGGCCTACGCCGCCGACTGCTTCATCGCGTGGAGCTCCCTGCCCGGCGCGAACCGGGCGTGGGACGCGGCGCGTACCTCACTGCTCGACAAGGTGCTGCGGCCGGCCGTGCGCGCGCTCTCCGACGAGGACACCGCCTCCGTCGAGCGGAGCCTGGAGCGGGCGGGGCTCCACCGGGCGGAGGAGTTCAGGGCCTGGAACCGCCCGGGGGCCCTCAGCCGGCTGAGCCGCCGCTTCGGCGGCCTCGGACGAGCCCGCTAGACCCTGTCCGTGACGTGGCGGCCGTCCGGCCCGGGGGCGGCGGTTGTGCCGCCCTCGGTGCCCGTCCGGGTATCAGCGGCGGGACTCGATCGTCAGGTCCCCCGCGGTCACATTGCGGACGTGGTCACTGGCGAGCATGTCGTGCGGGAAACCGAGTCCCGTCGCACTGGCCTCGTCGAGGCGGGCCAGCTGGGCGGCGGTGAGGTCGACCTCCAGGGCGCCCAGATTGTCCATCAGCTGCGCGGGGGTGCGGGCGCCGATGATCGGTGCCGTCACGCCCGGCTTCCGCAGGGTCCAGGCCAGCCCGACCTGAGCGGGTGTGCGGCCCAGCTCCGTGGCGACCTCCTTCACGACATCGGCGATGGCGAGATTGCGTTCGGTGACCGTGCCCAGGGCGAAGTTGAAGCTCTTGCGGGTGCCGTCGTCGGAGGCGACGTTCGTCGCGATCAGGTCGTCGCGGCTGTACTTGCCCGTGAGCACCCCGCCGGCCAGGGGTGAATACGGGATCACCCCCAGCCCCATCTCGCGCGCCATGGGGATCAGGTCGCGTTCCCCGGTGCGCTCGATCAGGCTGTATTCGATCTGCGACGCGACCAGCGGCGACCAGCCGCGCAGGTCGGCGATCGTCTGCATGCGCGACACCTGCCAGGCCGGGGCGTTGCAGATCGCCACGTACAAGATCTTGCCCTGCCGGACCAGATCGTCCATGCCGCGCAGAATCTCCTCGACCGGTGTCGTGAAATCCCACACGTGCAGGTAGAGCAGATCGATGTAGTCCGTGTCGAGCTGTCGCAGACTCGCTTCCACCGAAGTGAACAGGCTCTTGCGGTGGCTGCCCCCGGAATTCGGGTCGCCGGGCCGGCGCAGCGTCGTGTATTTCGTTGCCAGCACCAGGCTTTCGCGCCGGCCGCGGGTGAATTCGCCCAGCAGCCGCTCGGAGCTGCCATTGGTGTAGGTGTTGGCGGTGTCGATGAAGTTGCCGCCTCGCTCCACGTAGAGGTCGAACAGCTCGCGCGCCTCGTCCCGCTCGGCTCCCCAGCCCCAGTCGGTGCCGAAGGTGGCCGCGCCCAGCGCCATCGGTGAGACCCGCAGCCCGGAGCGGCCCAGCAGCCGGTAGGTGTCGAGGGTGAGGGACATCATGTCCTCCTGTGCTCGTGATCCGTTGTCGAGAACAAGGCTGTGACCGCCGCGGTCCATGGGTAAGGGAAAGAGCTTCCTGGGAACGCCAGTCCTACCCTGGCTGTTGGAACGCACATGACGACCCACACCGTGGACACCACACAGGAGCTGGCCGCGTTCCTGCGGACCCGGCGCGAGCGGCTGGACCCGCGCGATCTCGGTCTGCCGTCGCGTCGGCAGGCCCGGCGGACCCCGGGACTGCGCCGCGAGGAGGTCGCCGAACTGGCCGGGGTCAGCGTCGACTACGTCGTGCGGCTGGAGCAGGGGCGCGGACTGCGGCCCTCGGCGGACGTGGTGGAGGCGCTGGCCGGAGCGCTACGCCTGTCCCCCGTCGAACGCGCCTACCTCTTCGACCTGGCCCAGCAGCGCCCCCGCAACGCCGGCACGCCCGCCACCACCGCGGCGCCGCCGCTGGCCCGGCTGGTCACCGATCTGTCGCCGCTGCCCGCCATGCTGATGAACCACCGGTACGACATCCTGGCCTGGAACCACGAGATGACGAGGCTGCTCCTGGATTTCGGCACCCTGCCCCCGGCGCAGCGCAATTCGATGTGGCTGTGCCTGATGCATCCGGAGACACGCGAGTTCTACGTCGACCGGGAACACGTCGTACGGGAGGGGGTCGCTCACCTGCGTGCCGCGTGGGCCGCGCATCCGGAGGACCGGGCGTTGACCGACCTCGTCGCCGCATTCATCACTCATGACGAGGAATTCGCGCGGTTGTGGGCCGAGCGGGACATCAAGGCCAACGGCCGCGGACACAAGGTGATGCGGCATCCCGACGTCGGTGTGATCGCGCTGCACTTCGAGGTGCTTGTGCCGCTTCAAGATCAAGATCACCGGCTGGTGATCTTCCGTGCCGCGGACGACGAGAGCCAGTCGGCACTGGACCGGTTGTGCGCACGGTGACCCGGACAGCCTCGCGTGCGGACGGCGGCCTCGGACGGCCCCGGCCCGGCAGGGCCTGACGGAGCCGTCCACGCCGTGCCTCGGACGCGTCAGCTCTCGTCCGGGGCCAGCCGCAGCGAGATGCTGTTGATGCAGTACCGCTGGTCCGTCGGGGTCGGATACCCCTCGCCCTCGAAGACATGGCCGAGGTGCGAGCCGCAGCGTGCGCAGCGGACCTCGACCCGGACCATGCCGTGGGAGCGGTCCTCGATCAGCTCGACCGCGTCCGTGTCCTTCGGGTCGTAGAAGGACGGCCAGCCGCAGTGCGACTCGAACTTCGTGTCGGACCGGAAGAGATCGGCGCCGCACGCGCGGCAGGAGTAGACGCCGGTCGTCTTGGTGTCCGTGTATTCGCCGGTGAAGGCGGGCTCGGTGCCGGCCTTGCGGAGCACCTGGTACTCCGCGTCGGTCAGCTCCGCGCGCCACTGCTCGTCCGGCTTGTCGATGTCGTACGGCATGCGCTCTCTCCTCAGTCGGTCGGGAGGGCCCGGCCCGTCCGGCGGGCTAGTCCCCCAGGCGGGTCAGGATGTCAGGACCGAGGTCCGTGACATCGCCCGCGCCCATGGTGAGAACGAGATCACCGGGGCGCGCCATTCCCGCGACCGCCTCCGGGACGGCTCCCTTGTCGTGGACGGCCGTGACGTCGGCGCCCGCCTTCTCGGCCGCGTCGATGATCAGGGCGCTGGTGACACCGGGCAGCGGGTCCTCGCGGGCCGGGTAGATGTCCAGCACCAGCGAGGCGTCGGCGAGGGCCAGGGCCTGGCCCATCTCCGTGGCCAGCTCCTGCGTACGGGAGAACAGATGCGGCTGGAACACCACCAGCAGGCGGGAGCCGGGAGCCGCGGCGGCCCGCATCGCCTCCAGGTCGGCGGTCATCTCGGTGGGGTGGTGCGCGTACGAGTCGATCACCTGCACGCCCGCTGCCTCGCCCTTGAGCTGGAGCCGGCGCTTGACCCCGGTGTACGCGCCGAGGGCCGAGGCCAGGTTGTGCGCCGGAATACCGAGGGCGATCCCGGCGGCGAGGGCGGCGACCGCGTTGTGCGCGTAGTGCCGGCCGGGGACCGAGACGGTGAAGGTCAGGAAGCGGCCGTCGAGCAGGACGGTGACCTCGCTGGTCAGACCGCGCGCGGTGACCTTGTGGACGCGTACGTCGGCGCCCTCGGCCTCCCCGTAGGTGACGACCTTGAACGTGCCGGAACCCCGGACCCGGGAGGCCAGCTCGACGGCGCCCGGCTGGTCGGCGGCGATCACCAGCGTGCCACCGGGGACGATCTTGCCGGTGAACGCCTCGAACGACTCGTAGATCTCGTCCATCGACGCGTAGTTCGCGTGGTGGTCCAGCTCGACATTGAGGACGATCGCGACCTCGGGGTCGTACTTCTGGAAGCTGCGGTCGCTCTCGTCCGCCTCGGCGACGAAGATCCCGCCCTCGCCGTGCCGGGCGTTCGTACCGGGCCCCGCGAGGTCGCCGCCGATGGCGTACGACGGGTCGAGGCCCAGTTCCGTGAGGGCGACGGCCAGCATGGAGGTCGTGGTGGTCTTGCCGTGGGTGCCCGCGACGGCGATCGCGCGCAGCCCGCCCATCAGCGAGGCCAGCGCGTCGGAGCGGTGCACGACGGGTACGGAGAGCTCGGCGGCCCGTGCCAGCTCGGGGTTGTCGGCCCGGATCGCGCTGGAGACGACCACGCACGAGGCGTCGTCCGCGAGGTGCTCCGCGGCATGGCCGATATGCACGGTGGCCCCCAGCGCCCGCAGCGACTCGGCGGTCTCCGACTCCTTCGCGTCACTGCCCGCGACCTTGGCGCCGCGCTGGGCGAGGATCTTGGCGATACCCGACATTCCGGCGCCGCCGATACCGATGAAGTGCGGCCGTTCCATGGCGGCGGGGATACCGGGTGCCGGTGCCATACGTTTTCTCTCCCAAGGTGCGGGCGGGGTACAGCGTGCGGCGTGCAGCTGTAGGGCCCCCAGCCTATTCGCTGTGCGCGAAGAGTTTGAGCACCGGTACGCCGACCTTGTGGCGCGCCCGCGACGCCCAGTCCCGGTGGAAGAACTCCTCCACGTAGTGCGGCTCGGTGAGCACGATCACCTCATCGGCCCCGGACTCGTCCACGACCTCCTTGAGCCGGTCGAGCGGATGTTCCTCCACGACCTGGCCGGCGGCGGCGGATCCCTGGGCGCGCAGCGCCGCCAGTGAGTGTTCGAGAGCGAGTTCGGCCGGCCGTCTGGCTTCCTTGCCCGCCAGCACCTCGTCCTCCCTGGTCGCGTCCCGCAGTTCGCCGATCGCGATGTCGTCGATGGCGCGCAGCAGCAGATCCGCCTGGTCGCCACGCGGCTGCATGAGCACCACGAACGAGATCTCCTCGTCGCCGTGGAGGGTGGTGACGAACTCCACGTCCTCCCGCGACAGGGGCTTCTCGATCATCAATACGCTTGTGAACACGACAGGCGCCCTTCTTCTTCCAGGGCCGTGCGGCCCACTGCTGAAACCATCCTTCCCCGTGCCCGCACGGGGTCTGTGCAGTAAGTCTGCCCAGCGGGGGCTAACCGGAACGACAAATTCCGCTGATTGTCAGACACGCGGACCCCGGGTGGATCAGGCGCGCCGGTACCGGCTGAAGAGGAATCCGTCCTGCTCCAGCAGCGACGCCAGCGCGAACCGTTCGGGCACGGCGGGAGCCGGCCCGCCCGCGATGCGCTGCGCGTACCCCGAAGTGAGCATCGGAGACACGGTCAAGCAGAGTTCGTCCAGCATCCCCGTGGCCACGAACTGTCCGAGGAGCCGCGGTCCGCCCTCGGTGAGCAGCCGGAACAGTCCGCGATCCGCCAGGGCGCGCACGACCCGCTCCGGGTCGGCTCCCGGGCCGTCCCCGGCGATCACCACCTCCACGCCGGCCTTCTCCGCGGCGAGGATCCGCTCCTGAGGCGCCGCGGCGCCGGTCAGGACGAGCGTCGGGACGAGGGGGGCGGCGAACAGCGGCAGCGTGAAGTCCAGCTCCAGACTCGCGCTGACCACGGCGATCACCGGCGCGGGCGCCTGACCGGCCGCCGCCCGGCGCGCGGCGAAGGCCGCACGGGCGCGAGCGGGCCTGTACCCCTCAAGGCGAACCGTTTCCGCACCCACCACCACCGCGTCGGCGAGCGCCCGGAGGGTGCCGAAGACACGCATGTCGGCGGGTGAGGAGATGGACTGCGAACGGCCTTCGTGGTGGGCGGCGCCGTCCAGCGTGGACACCATGTTGGCGCGCAGCCAGGGCCGCGCGCCGCCATCCGCGCCCGCGGTGCGGGGGTACGCGTAGGCGTCGGCCAGCTCGTCGAGCGTCCAGTCATGGTCCGCGCCGGGATCCGCCCCGGAACCAGCCCCCGAATCCGCTCCGGAACCGGCTCCGGAACCAGCGGCGGAGTGTGTCTGATCGGTCACAGGGAACAGGCGTCGCATGCGAAGCAGTCTGGCATGGAGCATAGAGTTACGAACTGTGTCGTCCTCCACCACGGCGTCCGGCCGTCAGTCGATAACCGAAGCGGCCCCGCTCTCCCTCTGCGCACGTGAGCCACACGTCCCCGCCGACCGGCTGGTCGCGGAGATGGTGCCCCCGCCGCGCTTCGACTCCGTACGCTTCGACACGTACGTACCCGACCCCCAGCAGCCCAGTCAGACCGAGGCGGTCTCGGTCCTGAGCGCGTTCGCGGCGGGGCTCGGCGGAGCGCACGCGGCCGGCGGCGGACACGGCAAGCGGCGCTGGTTCGCCAGAAAGCCCGTGGCGCCCACCGGTCCGCGCGGTGTCTATCTGGACGGCGGCTACGGCGTCGGCAAGACCCATCTGCTGGCGTCGCTCTGGCACGCCACTCCGGCCGCTCCTGAGCAGAAAGCTTTCGGCACGTTCGTGGAGCTGACGAACCTGGTCGGCGCGCTGGGCTTCCAGGAGACCGTGCGGACGCTCAGCGGCCATCGGCTGCTCTGCATCGACGAATTCGAACTGGACGACCCGGGCGACACCGTCCTCGTCTCCACCCTGCTCGGCAAGCTGGTCGACGCGGGCGTGGCACTGGCCGCGACCTCGAACACCCTGCCGGGCAAGCTCGGCGAGGGCCGGTTCGCCGCCGCCGACTTCCTCCGCGAGATCCAGGGCCTGTCCGCGCGCTTCCGTCCGCTGCGCATCGACGGTGAGGACTACCGGCACCGCGGACTGCCCGCGGCGCCCGCCCCGTACTCCGACGAACAGGTGACCAGGGCCGCGTACGCGACCGAGGGCGCCAGTCTGGACGACTTCCCCGGGCTGCTCGAACATCTCTCCCGGGTCCATCCGAGCCGGTACGGAGCGCTCACGGACGGGGTGCGGGCCGTCTGCCTCACGGATGTCGCGCCGGTGCCCGACCAGTCGACCGCGCTGCGGCTGGTCGTCCTCGCGGACCGGCTGTACGACCGGGAGGTGCCGGTGCTCGCCTCCGGGCTCCCCTTCGACCGGCTGTTCAGTGAAGAGATGCTGAACGGCGGCTACCGGAAGAAATACTTCCGGGCGATCTCGCGGCTGACGGCCCTGGCGCGAGACGCGAAGGGGCTGGTCGCCGAGTAGGTTCGGTGGCGTAACTCCGCGGCGTCGCAAGGCCGTACGCGCCGTGGCGGCGTGACCATCCGACGCCGCGGCATCTCGACGCCGTAACACCGCGCGTCATCGCGTCTGCTGTACTCACACCCGTATCACCACGACCAAGCAGAAGGGTTCCACCATGGCCACCACGCGCCAGGCGCACACGGTCTGGGAGGGCAACCTCCTCCAGGGCACGGGCACCGTCACCTTCGACTCCTCCGGCATCGCCGACCAGGAGGTCTCCTGGCCCTCCCGCGCGGAGGCGGCGAACGGCAAGACCAGCCCGGAGGAGCTGATCGCGGCGGCCCACTCCAGCTGCTTCTCGATGGCGCTCTCCAACGGTCTGACGAAGGGCGGCACGCCGCCGACCAGGCTGACCACCCAGGCCGACGTCACCTTCCAGCCGGGCACCGGCATCACGGGTATCCACCTCACCGTTCAGGGCGTGGTCCCGGGTATCGACGCGGCGGACTTCGAGAAGGCCGCCGAGGACGCCAAGGCGAACTGCCCGGTCAGCCAGGCGCTCACCGGCACGACCATCACGCTGAGCGCGTCGCTGGCCTGACGCGACATCTGAGGCACGGGCGTGTTGCGAACGTCCCGCCCGGCCCGCGCCGCGGGCGGGCGGCGCCACCTTCGCAACACGCCCTCGCCGTGACCCGCGTGGTTCACGTGTCACACCCCACCGTGCTACACACATGCGGGTCACGTTTCCTGTCCGCCAACAGGGAGTTGCCTCATGTCCGCAACACGACGTCAGATCCTCGCCCGCACCGGCGCCACCGCCGCGGGTATCACCTTCAGCGGAGCGCTCTCCGAGCTCTTCTCCGGCACCCCCGCCGCCGCCCAGGGACTCGGTCACCGCGGCTACGGTCCGCTGGTCACCGACCCGGACGGGCTGCTCGATCTTCCCCGGGGGTTCGGCTACAAGGTCCTCTCCAGGGAGGGCGATCCGCTGCGCTCCGGCGAGGGCGCGGTCCCCAGCAACCACGACGGCATGGCCGCCCTCCCGGGCCGCCGGGGACGCGTGCATCTGGTCCGCAACCACGAGAACCGCGCCACCGCCCCGTTCCCCGTTCCCGCCGTGCCCGGCCTCACCTACGACCCGATGGGCAAGGGCGGTTGTACGGCGCTGGAGCTGGACGGCCGCAACAACGTGCTCGGCGAACGCGTCGCCCTCGCCGGGACCGCCGTCAACTGCGCGGGCGGCCCCACCCCCTGGGGTACCTGGCTCACCTGCGAGGAGACCGAGGACAGAGCCGGCACCAACGGCTACACCAAGGACCACGGCTTCATCTTCGAGGTCGACGGCGCCGATCCGCGCCGCACCGGCGCCGTACCGCTGACCGCCATGGGCCGCTTCCAGCACGAGGCGATCGCGATCGATCCCGGCACGGGCATCGTGTACGAGACGGAGGACGCCTTCGACCGGCCGTTCGGGCTCTTCTACCGCTTCCTGCCCCGGAAGCCGCTCGGCGGGACGGGATCGCTGCGCGCGGGCGGCGACCTGGAGGCCATGCGGGTGCCCGGGGTGCCCGATCTGTCGGCCGTCCAGGAGCCGGGCACCTCCTTCGACCGGGTGGAATGGGTCCCCGTACCCGACCCGCTGGCGCGCGAGACCCCGGTCCGGCTCCAGGACTTCGGGCCCAAGGGCATCACCCACGCGCAGAAGCTGGAGGGCTGCTACTGGGGCGAGCGCGCGGTCTACTTCGTGTCGAGCTTCGCGCGCAGCGCGGAGGGCTCGGCGGCGGACCACTACGGGCAGGTGTGGAAGTACGAGCCGAAGAGGCGCCGGCTCACGCTGGTGATCGTCTTCGGCCCCGGCACGGACATCCAGCTGCCCGGCGAGTCCCCCGACAACATCTGCCTCGCGCCGAGCGGCGGCCTGATGGTGTGCGAGGACGGCGGAGGCGCCCAGCATGTGTTCGGCGTGACCCGCCGGGGCGAGGTGTACGCGCTGGCCAGAGGCGCCCAGAACATCGGCACCGCGGAGGAGCCCGAGTGGGGCGAGTTCGCGGGCGTCACCTTCTCACCGGACGGCGCGACGATGTACGTGAACTGCTATACGCCGGGCACGACCTTCGCCGTGACCGGCCCCTGGCAGGAGTAGCCGGGAGCATCCCTCCGCGGCGGCGTCAGCGGTCGCAGAACGCCCCGATCCGACGCACCCTCTAAGGAGCCTGAGGAGCCGACCTAAGGGGTGCGCAGTGGCCAAGAAGGACAAGAAGGACAAGGCAGCCGGGAAGCGGCGACAGCCGCCACCGGCGCTCCGTGAGCTGCTGCGCATCCCCGAGGGCGAGCCCGTCGACCTCTCCTCGTACGACTCCCGGGCCACGCCGGGCGGCCCGGCGGACAAGGCGGCGGCGCTCGCCGCCGTCCCTCCGCTGGCGCAGCGTCTGGCAGGTCTCCAGGAGCGGCTGTACGCGGCCAGCACGGCGGGCGGCCCGCACCGGGTACTGCTGATCCTCCAGGGCATGGACACCAGCGGCAAGGGCGGCACGATCAAGCATGTGATCGGCCATTTCAACCCGGCGGGCTGCCGGATCAGGGCCTTCAAGACCCCGACCCCGGAGGAGCGGAGCCACCCCTTCCTGTGGCGCGTCAGACGGGCGCTCCCCGAGCCGGGCGAGCTGGGGATCTTCGACCGTTCGCAGTACGAGGACGTCCTGATCGCCCGCGTACGGGAACTGGTCCCCCGCCGTGATCTGGGCCGCCGCTACGGCCAGATCAACCGTTTCGAACAGAGCCTCGCCGACAACGGCGTGACGATCGTGAAGGTCTTCCTCCACCTCGGCCGCGACGAGCAGCACGACCGGCTCCTGGCCCGGCTCGACAACCCGGACAAACACTGGAAGTTCAGCCCGTCCGACATCGAGGACCGCGCGCTGTGGCCCGCCTACCAGGAGGCCTACGAGCTGGCCCTGTACCGCTGCTCGACGGCGGCAGCCCCCTGGTACCTGGTCCCGGCGGACCGCAAGTGGTACCGCAACTGGGCGATCAGCACGCTGCTGCTCGAACACCTGGAGGCGCTGGATCCGGAGTATCCGGAGGCCGGCTTCGACGTCGAGGAGAGCCGCCGGCAGCTGCTGGCGACGGACTGATCCCGGGCGTCACCGGGAAGCCGGGCGTCACCGTACGGGGCGACTTCGGCGTGGGCGAGCGCCGTGCGACCGTTCCGGGTGGATCATCATATATTTTCCATGAATGACCACATATGTACGTATTCTCGCCGCCGTCGCCGTTCTGGGTGCCGCGCTCGCCGGCTGCGCCGACGGCGCCGGCAAGGCCGTGATCTCCGGTTCCTCCGGCGCGCGCGCCGCCGTGACCGCCACTCCCGGGGCGTTGAAGGCGCCGCCGACCCTGGCCCCCGGCCCCGACGGACTGACCCCGGTCTTCAAGCGTGGGAACCCGGCCGCGGGCAAGACCGTGGCACTCACCTTCGACGCCGATATGACGGCCGATCAGGGAACCCGGGCGGCACGCGGCGAGCGGTTCGACAACCCTTCGCTGATCGCCCTGCTGCGCCGGCTGGAGGTGCCCTCGACGGTCTTCATGACGGGCCGCTGGGCCGAGGAGTACCCGACGCAGGCGAAGGAGATCGGCGAGGACCCGCTCTTCGAGATCGCCAACCACTCCTACAGCCACCACGCCTTCACGGCCGACTGCTACGGGCTGCCCCGGGTCGGCGAGACGCAGATGAACGACGACGTGCAGCGGGCGTTCACCGCGTTCCGCGAGGCGGGGGCGCGCAATGTGGTGCCGTACTTCCGCTTCCCCGGCGGCTGCTACGACGACGCGGCGCTCCGGGCGCTGGCGCCCTCCAAGGTAACCGCCGTCCAGTGGGACGTCGTCAGCGGCGACGCCTTCGCCACGGACGCGGAGGCGGTCGCGCAGCAGGTGCTGGAGGGGGTGAAGCCGGGGTCGCTGGTGGTGATGCACTGCACGCGCAGCGCGGCGCCGGCGACGGAGGAGGCCGTGGAGCAGATCGTCCCCGAGCTACGGAAGCAGGGCTACCGGTTCGTCAAGGTCTCCGAGCTGATGAGCCACTGACCGACCGACCGACCGGGCGTGGCCGGGGGTGGGGGTGAGGGTGAGAGTGGGCGCGGCCGGGAGGGGACAGCAGGACAGCGGGAAGGCCGTCAGCCCGAGCACGCTGTCCGCTGGGCCTCCTGCCACTCGCAGACGGGACAGAGCGTCGCGCCCTTGACCGTTTCCGGGTACTCCGTCGGCTTCGCGCACAGGACGCAGTCCGCGTACACGACCTGCTCCGACCTCTCGTGGGCTTCCGCCCCCTCGCGGGCTCGGGCCAGGTCGTCCATCGCGTCGTCCGTCACATCTGCCATCGCGTCTTCCGCCATACCGGCGAGCGTACTCAGCCCCGCCGCGTCGCGACCGCACAGGCCACCGCGCCCGCCGCCGCGGCCAGCAGCGCGGCGGCGGCGAAGGGCAGCCCCGGCACCTGCACGACGCCCGTCCGCGAGCCCGTCACCAGCCCGGTGATCGCGTACTTCGCCGGAGACCCGGTGCCGATCAGGGCCGTCAGGACGGCCAGCAGCGTGACGAGCAGCGACCACCCCCGGGCGCGCAGCAGCGGTCTCGCGCACAGCGCCCCCGCCGCCGCCCCGAGCAGCAGACAGACCGCCGCGGCCAGCAGCCCGGCGCCCCCCGCGGCCACCCGGGACACGTCGACCGTGTGGTCCGCGTTCTTCGGCTCGCTGATCACCGTGACCGTCAGCGTGGCCGCCGTCCCGAGCACCCCCGCGACGACCACGGCGGCCAGCAGCGTGGCGAGATGGGCCCGAAACGTTCCCTTCGCGGCGGCGGTGACCGCACGGGCGGCCGGCGGTTCCTGGGTGACGCAGATCCGGACCAGCCAGGCGGTGACGGGCAGCAGCGCCGCGGCCGTGTAGCCGAGCGAGTCCAGGACCGGCTGCCCCGGCCGGACCCCGACCGCGAGGAAGACCCCGTACAGCAGGAGCGGCGGCAGCCAGCGCTGCGAGCGCAGCAGCAGGGCGGTCTGATAGCGCAGCAGGGCGGTCATGCGGAGGGGTGCCTCGTTGTCGTGGAGGAGGAGGCCGGTCCGGAGGACGGCGGGCCCGAACACGTCGTACCGGAAGGCGGGATGGCGGGGGCCTCGGCGGCGGGCGGCGGTTCGGCCGCGGCCCCTGCCTCCCTGATGTGCCACGGCGGGCGCGCCGTCAGCAGCGCCCGCAGCAGCGCGTCGGAGTGCACGGCCGGCACGGTCAGCAGGACGGATCCGTCCTGGCACGGCACGGACGCCGGGGAGCCCGGCAGTCCGACGGGCGGCGCCGCCCCCGGCGGGCCCTCGGCCACGATCCGTACGCGCGGTCCGTGTGCGGCGGAGGTCTTGTCCGTACGGCGCACCAGCCCCCGGTCCACCACCGCGTACACCGCGTCCGCGGCCCCCGCCAGCCGCAGCGGGTCGTGGTCGACGAACACGACGGTGCCGCCCGCCGCGACGCGTTCGGCGACCGCCCGGTCCAGTTCCGTACGGGCCGACGCGTCGAGCCCGGTCCATGCCTCGTCGAGCACCAGCAGTTCGGGGCCGGCCAGCAGCGCCTGCGCGACCGCGACCTTCTGACTGGTCCCCTTGGACAGTTGGGACATGGGGGTACGGAAGTGTCCTGCCGCCCCGAACCGCTCCAGCCACTCGGCGGCGCGGGCCTCGGCGGCCGTGCCCCGCAGCCCGTGGATCCGGCCCAGACGCACCAGATAGCCACCGGCCGTGAAGGGCAGCGAGACCGGGAAGCGCTCGGGAACGTAGGCGGTCCGCGGGCGGCCGGTGAGCCGGCCCTCGGTCGGCGTGTCGATGCCGGCGAGCAGCCGCAGCAGGGTGGACTTCCCGCTGCCGTTGGCGCCCTCGGCACGCACCAGGGTGCCCGCGGCCAGATCGAGATCGATCCCCCGCACCACCCAGGGTCCCCGGAGGCCGTAACGACGGCCCACGCCCCGCAGAGTCCTCACCATGGAGGGGCGGCCGGCCCCGGTCAGTGTGCGGCGGCCTTCTGCGGGGTGCCCTCGCTGGGCCGGACGATGACGAAGCCCTCGCCCTGGAGCATCAGCTGGACGGCCTCGCCCGAGCCGCCGCGGATCATCGAGCCGACGGACTGCGAGCGGTGCAGCGAGGTGCTGAGCTGCGCGCTCCACCCGACGACCGCGTCGGTGTCGACGTACACCGGGGCCTGGCCCGTGACGGGTATCACGATGGGGTTGCCCTCGCATATGACGCCGAGCTTCCCGTAGCCGGTGAAGAGGCTGTTGAAGAGCCCGCCGCCGGTCATCCCGGCGCCCTTCACCGTCTTGATCTCGTACGAGAGGGTCGGGTCGAAACAGAGCACGTTGCGGCCGTTGATGGTGAGCGCGTCGCCCTGCTCGATATCGACGATGAAGCAGTTGGCGGCTTCCTGCGCGAACCACGCCTCCCCCTGGCCGCTGACCGTCATCAGCGGCAGGCCCTCGCCTGTGACGGCGCGCTTGAGCAGACCGCCTATGCCCTGGCCCTTGCGTTCGAACTGGAGGCTGCCGCGGAAGGCGATCATGGATCCCTGCCGTGCGTACATCTCGCCATGGACGGCGTACTTGATCGACTTGGAGTTCTGCAGCGTCATCCCGGGGGCGGTGGCCGGCTGCGCCAGGTACTGGTCGGAAAAGAGATCGCTCTTCATGCCGTGCATACTCACCCGGACGCGTGTGTTCCGCCAAGAAGGGTTTGCCCAAGAACCAAGGAAAGCGGGACCCGCGCTGGCTGGCAGACTGGATCCGTGAGCAGTGACATCAGCGACCGCGGCGACCACGTACCCGACCGGACCTCGCGCGACGAGGCTCCCCAGTTCGTACTGCCGCTGGTGGTCCGGATCGAGAAGGCCGCGCCGCCCGCCCGTACCGACGCCCTGGAGACGGCCGCCCGCGCGGTGCTCCTCATGCTCTCCGACGAGCGGTCGGAGGGCGAGGGAGAGTGGGCGAGGGCCGTACGGGAGTGGCAGGATGCCCGGATCCGCAAGGTGGTGCGGAGGGCGCGCGGCGCGGAATGGCGCCGCGCCTCGGCGCTCCCCGGGATCACGGTCCTGGGCACGGGGCCCGCGACGGAGACGTCGTCCACCGCCGAGGTACGGGTCTTCCCTCCCGTCCCGCTCGACGGCTGGCCCAAGGAGCTGGCCAAGCTCCAGGTCTCCGGCACCGAGCTGGACGACGCCGGGGCACCGCCCGCACCGGACCCGGAGCTGCCCGTGCTCTGGTTCAGCCCCGAGCTGGCCATGTCGGCGGGCAAGTCCATGGCCCAGGCCGGGCACGGCGCCCAACTCGCCTGGTGGGAGCTGTCGGACACGGAACGCAAGGCGTGGCGCGAGGCCGGCTTCCCGCTCGCCGTACGTACGTCGGGCGCCGCGCGCTGGCGCGAACTCACCACCAGTGGACTGCCGGTGGTCCATGACGCCGGATTCACCGAGATCGCCCCCGGGAAGACCGTGGTGGCCGAGGGGGGCAGCCGCCTCTGCCCCCTCCCGCGTAAGCGGTAAGCGCCGGCAGTCGGCGAACTCCGAGCGTGCTCTCGCGCGCGAGCACGCTCGGGAACCCCTGGCGTCGCGGGCCCGGCTGTCAGTCGGAGACGACGTGGAGGATCGCCGTACCGTCCTCGCCCGTCGCCGCCTGGATCACCACGGCGTGCGGCTGGGGACTCGGCCGGGCGGCGTCCCCCAGACCGCCGCAGGAGTTGCCGCTGCCGTTGTCGCGCAGGACCGTGATGCACCCTTGCCCCGGGCCGGTCGCCCCGCCCTTGGACTCTCCGTTGTCCGACGTCACCACGTAGGCGACCGTGTCGGGCCCGACCTCGGTCACGGACAGGGTCGCCGGACCGGCCGGGCCCTTGATACGGAACGTCACCGGCTCGGTCACCGCGATCTCGCAATTGCCGTCCGCGCAGGCGCCCACGTCACGCCCGTCCGCCGTGGACACCGACGGCCGCGCGGAAGAGGGTTGCGCGGAAGAGGGTTGCGCGGAAGGGGACTTCGAGGTCCGCCCATCGGGTGAGGCCGCCTTGCCGGACTCATCCGAGCCGCCGCATCCGGTCACCGTCACGGTGGCCAGCGCGGCGAGTACGACGCCCGTCCCCCACCGGTACGAGCGCCCTGTTCGCGGCCCGCGTGCCGCTGCCGTCGTGCCCATCACGTTCCCCCGTTGTCCCGTCCCGCCCGCGTGGGCTCGGTGTCCGGCAGCCAGTCTTCCCCCGTGGCACCGTCGCCACGCGCCACACGCCACGCCGACGGGAAGAGAACGGAGCGCTCGGGAGGGAATCGGGAGGGAAAAGGAGCGCCGGCGCGGGCGCGTCGCTGATCATCCGGCGCCGCGGAGCTGAACGCTCCGGCCGCGGCGTACGTATCTCCCGGTACCGCGAAGCGGGTTGACCAGCCGGTCGGTCGGCGGTTGGTTCAGCGGAGTCGTCATTCGGTTCGGGAGGCACCACATTGTTGCGACGCATCAACGGTACGGCGCTCATCATCGCGGCACTGGTCGTCACGGTCGGGGCCCTGGCCTTCCCCGTCTGGTCGTACGCCGACCGCTCCGGTACCGGTCAGGCGAACCTCAACGCGTCCAGTGTGGCCACCCAGTGGGGCCCGCTCTCCGCGACGGACCGCGACCTCCTGGTGAAGGTGCGGCTGGCGGGACTCTGGGAGCTGCCGGCCGGGCAGCAGGCCATCGAGCGCGCCCCCAGCCAGGCGATCAAGGAGTGCGGTGACCATCTGGTCGTCGGCCACACCGATCTCGACAAGCGGGCCCGCAATGTCGCGGCGAAGCTCGGGGTCGAGCTGCCGAACCAGCCGAACGAGCAGCAGCAGGGCTGGCTCAGGGAGTTGTCGGCCGCCACCGGCCAGGAGTACGAGCGTAAGTTCGCCAATCTGCTGCGCAATGCCCACGGCAAGGTCTTCGCGCTGATCGCGCAGGTCCGGCACACCACCAGAAACACGCTGATACGGCAGCTGGCGAGTGACGCCAACCAGACGGTCCTGGACCACATCACCATGCTGGAGGCCACCGGCATGGTCGACTTCGACTCGCTCGCCAACGAGGCGGCGGGCACCATGACGGCCAGCCCGACCGGACCGCCGCCCCCGAACGGGAATCTGCCGCCCGCGCCGGACGCCGTGGCGCCTTCCGGCAACGACACCTTCACCTCCCGGCCCTCCACCCAGCCGGGCGCCCCGACGGCGATCAACACCAGCCGGCCGGCGCCGGGGACCGATCCGTAGAAACCCGTCGGCACGTGAGCCCCGGCGCCGGGAGACGACCCGGCGCCGCCGTGGAACCTCAAATCATCCTCTGAACGTCCCCCTCTGCGGATTCACCGGCGCGCCGCGGGGTCATCACCTCTGCACCGCGCCCGTCGCGGACGGCGGACGGGGGACGACCTCGGACACCGAGGAGGGGGAGCCATGAACGACACACCACAGCTGGGGATCGGCATCGGCTGGCGCCCGGAGATCGCGGACACGGTCGAGGCGCTGTCCGGTGTCGACTGGGTCGAGGCCGTCGCGGAGAACATCTGCCCCGGCCATCTGCCCGACTCGCTGGTACGGCTGCGGGAACGCGGCGTCACCGTCGTACCGCACGGGGTCTCGCTCGGCCTCGGCGGAGCGGACCGTCCGGACGCGCGGCGGCTCGCGGATCTCGCGGAGCGCGCCGAGGCCCTCGGCGCGCCTCTGGTCACCGAGCACATCGCGTTCGTACGGGCCGGCGGGGCGCTCACCGCGTCCCCCGTCCTGGAAGCGGGTCATCTGCTGCCGGTCCCGCGTACCCGGGACGCCCTGCGCGTGCTCTGCGAGAACATACGCATCGCCCAGGACTCGCTGCCCGTGCCGCTCGCCGTGGAGAACATCGCCGCGCTGATCAACTGGCCCGACGAGGAGATGAGCGAGGGCCGGTTCCTCGCGGAGCTGGTCGAGCGCACGGGCGTACGGCTGCTGATCGATGTCGCCAATCTGCACACCAACCATGTGAACCGGGGCGAGGACCCGGCGAAGGCCCTGGACGAACTGCCGGTCGAGGCCATCGCGTACGTCCATGTCGCGGGCGGCGTCGAACGCGACGGCGTCTGGCACGACACCCACGCGCACCCGGTCACCGCGCCGGTGCTGGACGTACTGGCCGAGCTGCGCGCACGGGTCGCCCCGCCGGGCGTCCTGCTGGAACGGGACGACGACTTCCCGCCCGCGGCGGAGCTGGCCGGTGAACTCACCACGATCCGCGAGACGATCACGGCCGCGGCGGCCGTCGCGCCCCCGTGCCCGCCGACAGGAACGGGGACAGGAGCGCGGACGAGAGAGGTGACGGGAGCGGTGACGGGAGCGGTGACGGAGGAGCGCGACGCGGGCGGCACCGACGCCGCCCGCGGCCGCCTCGCGCTCGGTGAGGCCGCCCTGCTCTCCTCGCTGGTCGCCGGCACACCCGCACCCGAGGGGTTCGATCCACGGCGGCTGCGCGTCCAGAGCCGCGCCCTCGCCGCCAAACGCGCCGGGGTCGTCGCCAAGATCGCACCCGAGCTGCCGGAGATCCTCGGCGAGGGCTTCCGCCCGGCGTTCCTCGCGTACGCCGCGCACACACCCATGCGCGGCGGATACCGCCGCGACGCGCTCGACTTCGCCGAGAGCCTGCTGATCGAGAGGCGCCCCGAGGACTCCGCCGCCCGGCGACGGCTGACTCTCTGGTGGCGTGAACGGGCCGCCTCGCGGCCACCGCGCCGGGCGACCCGTATCTTCCGCGTGGCCCGCGCCGCGCTGGCGGGGAGGTGAGGGCGGTGACGACGATCCTCCTCATCGCGGTCCCGCTCGCGGTCGCCGTCTCGTCCGTGCTGCTGATCGCCGGGGTGGTCCGCTCGCGCGGCGGGGTGACGGGCACTCCCGCCGTCCACGACGTGTGGGAGGCCGCCTTCCTCGGCGGCGGTCCCGGCAGGGTCGTGGACGCCGCGCTCGCCGGGATGCACGCGGACGGCCGGCTGGCCATCGGCGGCCCCGGGATCGTCGCCGTCATCCGGCCCGTCGCCCATCACCCGGTGGAGCAGGCCGTGCTCCAGGAGCACGCCATGGCGCCCAGCGGCGCCCTGCACGCGCTGCGCCTCGCGGTGATGCGCGCCCCCGCCGTACAGCAGGTGGGCGACGCGCTCGCGGCGCGCGGGCTGGTGGCACCCCGCGCGCGGACGCGCCCGTGGCGGACCTGGGGCGTCACTCAGGGGGTGCTCTGTTTCATCGCCCTGCCCGCGTCGTTCATCGCGGGCGCGGTGGCGACCTTCGGCTCCTCCGGGTCCGGTGCGGGCGGGATGTGGGCGTTCGCGCTGTTGCCGTTCCTGTTCGGGGGCACGGTCACGGGGTTCGTCTGCGCCGCCTTCGCCGGGCGGCGGATCACCGGAGCGGGGCGGCGGGCGCTGCGCGGCTTCGTCGTGGGGCTCGCGCACACCGACGCCTCGGCGGCGCACCAGGTCGCGGCGCACGGGGTGGCGGGGGTGCCGGACCCCGAGCTGCGGGAGCAGTTGCGCACCGCCGCGCGGCTGCGGCCGGGGCGTGACTTCGCGCCCGCGGCACATATGTCCGCCGGCGTGGTGGCCTGGTGCTCGGGCGCCGATCCCGGGTCGGGCACGGGATGCGGGGGTTCGGGGTCGGGCTGTGGCGCGAGCTCCTGCGGCGGCGGTTCAGGCGGTTCCGGCGGGTCAGGCGGGGACGGGGGCGGAGGCGGCAGCAGTTGTGGCGGCGGAGGCGGAGGCTGCGGGGGTGGCGGCGGAGGCACGTGAGGACCGGGTTCCGCGCGGCACATCCCGCCCCGTACGGCCACTCCTCGGACCCTTCGGAGTGGCCGTACGACGCATCGGGGTCATTGCGGCCGACACCGCGCACGGATGCTTGTCCGGCTCCGCCGCGCTGCTGACCCTCTGTCTGCGGATCACTCTCCGATCCGTACGCACCGAAGGGAACGCGATGAGAGCAGTAGCGAAATACGGGGCACTGGCCACCCTCGGCTCCGTGGTCCTGTCGGCCCTCGTCGCCGCCCCCGCGGACGGCGCGGACGCCACCGCCGGCGCGGCCCGTGGTGTCGTCCGCGCCGCCCAGCGCGCCGCCACCACCGGCATCACCTTCGGCGCCTGCCCCAAGGCCGAGCGGCTGCCCGCCCCCATCGTCTGCGGCACGGTCGAGGTCCCGCTCGACTACGCCGAGCCCGACGGCCGGACGATCCGTCTCACCGTCAGCCGTGTGCCCGCGAGCGGGGGTCCGGAGCGGCGGCAGGGCGCGCTCGTCTTCAACCCCGGCGGCCCCGGCGCCTCCGGCATGTACTTCCCGATGGCGGCCGAGGTGCCCCACTGGAAGCGGATCGCCGAGGCGTACGACCTCATCGGCTACGCACCGCGCGGAGTGGGCCGCTCCGCGCCGCTCTCCTGTGAGAATCCGGCGGACTTCGGCAGAGCCCCGACGCAGTCCCCGGTCCACCCCTCGGAGTCGTACAAACGCGAGCGGATCGCCGAGGCCAAGGCGTACGCGCGGGGCTGCGCCCGCGGCGCCGGCGCGGCGCTCCCCCACTACAACTCGCTGAACAACGCCCGCGACCTGGATGTGCTGCGCGCGGCGCTCGGCGAGCAGAAGCTGACCTTCATGGGCGCCTCGTACGGCACCTACTTCGGCGCGCTCTACGCGACGCTCTTCCCCTCGCACGTGGGCCGGATGGTCTTCGACTCCGCCGTGAACCCGGACCCCGAGCAGGTCTGGTACCGCAACAACCTCGACCAGTCGGCCGCCTTCGAGCGGCGCTGGGAGGACTTCCGTACCTGGGTGGCCAAGCATGACGCGACGTACCACCTGGGCACCGACGCCGAAGCGGTGCGCCGGAGTTACGAGAAGGTGCGCGCCGGGGTCGCGCACAAGCCGGCCGGCGGGAAGGTCGGGCCGGGGCAGCTCCAGGCGGCGATGCTCGGGGCGGGCTACTACGACGACTACTGGCCGTCGCGCGCCTCGGCCCTCTCCGCGTATCTGAAGGGCGATCAGCAGCCGCTGATCGCACAGGCCGCGCCCCGTCCGGCCGCCGCCGCGGAGAGCGAGAACGCCAACGCGGTCTATACCGCGGTCGAGTGCGGTGACGCGCCCTGGCCCACGGACTTCGCGGTGTGGGACCGCGACAACACCGCGCTCGCGCGGCACGCGCCGTTCGAGACCTGGGACAACGTCTGGATGAATCTGCCGTGCGCCTACTGGACTGCGCCCCGGCAGCGTCCGGCCGAAGTCCGCACCCTGCCGGGCCAGTTGCCGCCGACGCTGATCCTGGCCGCGGAGCGGGACGCGGCGACGCCGTACGAGGGCGCGGTGGAGCTGCACAAGCGGCTGGCCGGTTCGGCCCTGGTGACCGAACGGGACGCCGGTACGCACGGGGTGTCGGGCGGCGGCAACGCCTGTGTCACCGCGATCGTCGAGGACTACCTGCTGCACGGAAGGACACCGGCGCGGCGCGCCGAGTGCGCGCCGCACGCGGAGCCGGACCCGGTGTCGGCGGAACCGGCCAACAGGCTTGTCGACCTGCACAGAAGGCACAACCCGGGGGCTCGTTTCTGAGCGTGCGGGAGCACGACGTGGGAGCACCACGCGGGAGCACCGCGGGAGCACGACGCCGGAGCACCCTGGGAGCACCACGCGGGAGCACCGTGAGAGCCGCCGTCCGCCCACCGCTCAGCGTGGTCCGCCGGCCAGCACCTCCAGCGGGTCGGCCTCGCCCTCGCAGGAGAACGCGGAGGCGCGCATGGCGTCGATCCGTTCGCGCTGCTCCGCCTTCGGCAGCGCCGTAAGCCTCTTCCACGCGGAGCGGGCGGCCTTCTCCGCCATCTCGGCCGCCGGGCCGGGGGCGGAGGGCAGCATCCGGAAATCCCCCATGACCCAGCTCGACGCGACGCTCTGCACATCGAGCCCCCCGAAGGAACACTCCGGTGCCATGCCCAGGCCGAGCAGCGCCCGGGTCAGATCCTCGTCGGTCTTCGCGTAACGCACCACCTCGTCGTCGAAGTCGATGAGCACGTCCTCGCGGGACCGTTCCTTCACCTCGAGGTACGGCACGATCGTGGTGCGCTCCCGGATCCCGGCCGGTGCCCGGCTGCCCAGGGCTCCCTTCATCAGGCCCAGCGCCTTCTCGCCCGGACCCGTGAGGCCGGCCAGGCGGGTCCGCTGCATCGCGGTGACGCACACCGCGCCGTCACAGACCTTCTCCGCCGCGGCCTTGTCCAGGACGTACGTCTCCTCCGGCGTGGAGGGCAGGATGAGCAGGGCCACCGCCCCACCCACCACGGTGGGGACCAGTGCGAGCAGCCGGGCGCGCCTGCTGGCCGCGGCCAGCAGGCCGAAGCCCGTCGCGGTCAGCGCGATCACCCAGACCACCTGCCCGGCGTGCACGGACGCGGAGAGCGTGAAGAGCGTCTCCCGCGTTTCCCTGACCGCCGGGGCCAGCAGTGCGATCCGGCCCCACGGGCCCGCGCCCCTGGCCTCCTCCCAGGTACCCACCCCGCTCGCGAGGGGGGCCGACTGGATCAGCAGGAGCTGGCCGAGCAGGAAGGCCGCCATGGTCGCCATGGGCGGGGTGAACACGGAGGGCAGGCTGCGCCCGATCCCGATGCCCAGCACCGCCCCCGCGGCGAGGAAGAGCGCCCCCACCAGTGATACCGGCACCCAGCCGACGTGCGTGTACTCGGTGTGGGCGAGTACCTGGACCCCACCGATCACGACGAGGACGGCGAAGGCCGAGGCCAGCACGACCGCTGACGTCCCCCCGAGCGAGGCCGCGCGGTGCCAGGCGGGCCGCGGCGTGCTCGACAGCAGCTCGGGCATCTTCGAGCGGCTGTCCCGCAGCCCCTGCAGGGCCCCGGCGCCCAGGGCGAGCGGCCACGCGTAGAACAGCACGCCGCGGGTCCACATCGCCATGGACGTCCACTGGGCCGTCCACGCCGAGGAGTCCTCCGCCGCGTCGCCCCCCAGCAGGAACAAGAACACCACGGTGCTCGCCGTGATCCCCAGGCCCGCCCACGGGGCGAGGGAACGCCGTGTCTCGATGCGCAGAATCCGGCCGTTCACCAGGTGCCCTTTCCCTGCTCGGTGGGGGAGAGCAGCGCCGAGTAGCCGCGCTCCAGCGGGCTGTCGCCCACATGCCCGGAGGTGCCGGCCGCGGCGAGCTCGTCCGGGGTGCCCTGGAACACCAGCCTGCCCTCGGCGAAGACCACCACGCCGGTGCAGGCGGCGGCGATGTCCTCCACCAGGTGCGTGGAGACCACCACGCACGTGTCGGTGCCGAGCTGTTGCAGCAGTTCGCGGAAGCGCAGCCGCTGGGCGGGGTCCAGTCCGGCCGTCGGCTCGTCCAGCAGCAGGATCTTCGGGTCGTTGACGATGGCCTGGGCGATGCCGACCCGTCGCACCATGCCGCCGGAGAGGGCCTTCATCTTGTCGTCGGCGCGGTCCGCCAGCCCCACGCGATCCACCGCGTGCTGGACCTTCGCGGGGATGTCCGCCTTGGGCACCTCCTTCAGCCACGCCATGTACTCGACGAACTCGCGTACCGTGAAGCGCTTGTAGTAGCCGAACTCCTGCGGCAGGTAACCGATCCGGCGGCGTAGCGCGCGGTGCTCGCCCAGGCCGCCCGCCGGCTCACCGAGGAGTTCCAGCGTGCCTTCCGTCGGGCGCCGCACGGTGGCCATCGTCCGGATCAGCGTCGTCTTGCCGGCTCCGTTGGGGCCGACCAGCCCGTGCACCCCCGTGCCGAGCGACAGGTCGAGCCCGTCCACCGCCATGCGGTTCTTGCCGACCCTGACCTTCAGCCCCGTGGCCCGGACCTCCCAGGCGTACGTCTGCGGCGCGATCCCCGTCGCGCTCACCGCGGTCATCATGGTGCGTTCCTCTCCTGCGTCCACCGATGAGTTCCCAGCGCGGAGCGCGCGAGGGCGGCACGGCGCCCCGCCCCCTGAGGGGCCGTTCTCACTGGTCTCACGCCCGCTAGACGGACGGCCCGCACGTCAGGATTTCCCACCGCGTATGACCCCCGTCACATGCGGGGAGAACAGCTGACGGCGCGGATACGCAGTACTCGCACCACGCGATGTCCCAAGGGCGGGCCCGGGGCGAACGGAACGGCATGGGAGCTAGAACACGTCGCGCAGGGTCTCCAGGAGGCGGGCGATGTTCGCCTCGTCGCGGCGGTAGTAGGTCCACTTGCCCCGGCGGGTGGCGACCACCAGCCCCGCCTGCCGCAGCATCGCGAGGTACTGCGAGGTGGTCGACTGCCCCAGACCCGCACGCTGCTGGATGTCGGTCACGCAGACACCGATCTCGACGTCGTCGGGCTCCTGGCCGGGGAAACTCATCGGCTCCTTGAGCCACACCAGCATCTGGCGGCGGGCCGGGTTGGACAGGGCCCGGAACACAGCCAGCAACTCCGCCTCCGAGAACACGCGGTGATCGTAACGCATGTACATATTGACGATTCGCGATATCTCGATCTAATCTCATCGCATGCCGACTTCGATGCGTGTGATGGAACTCGTCCGCTTCGGTGCCGCGGACACCGCGTTCGCCGCCCGAGAGCTGCCCAGACCCACTCCCGGACCCGGCGAGGTGGTGGTGCGCGTGCTGGCCACGTCCGTGAACCCTCTCGACCTTCAGACCCGGCGCGGGGACTACCGCGACCAGGTGGCGCTGCCCGCGGTGATCGGCAATGACGTGTCGGGCGTGGTGGTAGAGACCGGCCCTGGGGCGGACGACTTCCGGCCGGGCGACGAGGTCTGGTACCTGGCGCCGATGTTCACCGGGCGGGGAACCTACGCCGAGTTCCACGTGGTCGACCAGGCCCTGGCCGCCCGCAAGCCCGCGCGGCTGTCGCACGTCGAGGCCGCCGGTCTCGCGCTCGTGGGCGTGACGGTGTGGGAGGCGCTGGTCGAACGCGCCGGGCTGCGGGTCGGGGAACGGGTCCTGGTGCACGGCGGAGCGGGCGGGGTCGGCTCGGCCGCGATCCAGCTCGCCCGCGCGATGGGAGCCGAGGTGGTCACCACCGCGCGGGCAAGGGATCACGAGTTCGTCACCGGACTGGGAGCCGACATCGCGATCGACTTCTCGGCCGGTGACTACGTGCCGCAGGTCCGCGCGCTGGGTGGGGTGGACGTCGTGCTGGACACGGTGGGCGGGGACACCCTCACCCGCAGCCCGGAGGTCCTCGCCGACCGAGGCCGTGTGGTGTCCATCGTGGACATCCCCGAACCCCAGAACCTGCTCGCCGCGTGGGGCGTGAACGCGACCTACCACTTCGTCTTCGCCGGCCCCGGCCGGGCGAAGCTCACGGCCCTCGGCCGGCTGGTCGACCGGGGCGGACTCCGGCCGGTGATCGGCGCCGTGCTGCCGCTGGCCGACATCGCACAGGCGCACGCACTGCTGGAAGGCGGCTCTGCCGGCGAGGGCCGCGGACGCCCACGCGGCAAGATCGCCGTCGCCGTGCACCCCCTGGACGAGTCTCCGCGCCGGACCACGTCCTCGCCTTGAGCGACTCGGCCGTCCTGGGCCGGGACGTTCGCGCCTCGATGCCAGCGAGTAGCGCGACAGCACCTCCGGCGTCAGGACGGCCTCGGCCACCCTCCAGCGGGCTCGGCGCGGTCGGCTAGACCAGGCGTATCACCGCCGCGGGGCAGCGGGCCGCGGCGTCGCGTGCCGCCTCGTGCCGCTCGGACGGGGGGCTGTCGTCGAGGACGACGACCAGGCCGTCGTCGTCCTGGTCGAACACCTCGGGGGCGGCCAGCACGCAGACCCCCGCCGCCACGCACTTGTCGGTTTCGGTATGCACACGCATCAGAGCACCTCGTCCCAGGCGACCGGCAGTGCGGTGGGTCCGGTCACCACCGTGTCGGTCTTGAATTCGATCTGCTCGAACGGAACGGCCAGACGCAGGCTGGGGATCCGGCGCAGCAGTGTTTCGAGCACGGTCTTCAGTTCGAGTCGCGCCAGTTGTTGCCCGGCGCACTGGTGCGGGCCGTGGCCGAATCCGATGTGCCTGGCGGCGTCGCGGGTCACGTCGAGCCGGTCGGCCTCCGGGAACTGTTCCGGGTCGTGATTGGCGGACTGGATGGCGGCGATGACGAAATCGCCCGCCGGTACGCGCTGTCCGCCGATCTCGGTGTCGCGGGTGACCACCCGCATGATGCCGACACCGACGCCGAGGAACCGCACCAGCTCCTCCACCGCGCCCGGTACCAGCGCCGGGTCGTTCCGCAGGGCCGCGAACTGGTCGGGGTGGTGCAGGAGTGCCAGCACGCCGTAACTGATCATGCTGGCCGTGGTGTCGAAGCCCGCGACGAGCAGACCCGCCGCCGTCGCGACCAACTCGGTGTCGGTGAACGGCTGTTCGCTGCGGTCGCCCCGTTCGATCAGGTTGCTGAGGATGTCAGCACCGGGCTCGTGTCGCCGTCGGCGTACGAGGGTGTGCAGGTAGCCGAAGAGCGCCTCGAACGAGGCGGCTTTCTGCTCCGGGTCGGAGGTCGCGGTGAAGAGCGCGGCCCCCGCCTCCTGGAACAGCGGGTGGTCGGTGGCGGGGACTCCCAGCAGTTCGGCGATGACGGTGGAGGTGAGCGGTACGGCGAACTGCTGGTAGAGGTCCACCGGCGGGGCCGACTCGCCGAGTGCGTCGATCCGTTCGTCCACGATCCGCTGCACTGTGGGGCGGAGCTGTTCGATGCGTTTGATCATGGAGAGTTCGGGCCCCAGGATCCGGCGGAACCGCAGGTGCTCGGCCCCGTCCATCCGTGAGAACGCGCCCTCCGTCACCGGCGCGTCGGGCGGCATGTCGGCCAGGACGTGGGCCGCCTGTCCTGAACGGTTGCTGAATCGCTCGGGATCGCCCAGCACTTCGCGTACGTCGGCGTAGCGAGTGACCAGCCACGCCTCGATGCCGGTGGGGCCCACCACTCTGGCCACCGGAAGGTCGGTCCTGAATCCGGCGACCTCGGGCGCCGGCCGGAAGGGGCATTCCCGCTCGCGTGGAAGCGGCAGCGGGAGCGGGGGTTCAGCGCCGGAGAGGGGGGCGTGAGCGGAAACAGCCATGGCATTCCCGTCGGTCGTGGGGGCATTGGTGCACGACATGCAAAATGTCTGCAACGGACAAATTAGCACTCGCGACCACACCCCGCACCCCTCACCCGGAGAATGACCGGATCAGTTGCGGCGGAGAACCACCGGGGGTACTTTGCGGCGACGCGTCATCCACAGGAAAGGTCGGGGCTGTTCGTGCGTACGAATGTCCCGGAGACGGCGGGGCTGCGGGAACGGAAGAAGCTGCACACGCGCCGGGCGCTGATGGAAGCGGCGACCGAACTGTACGAGCGCAAGGGTTTTCACGCGACGTCCCTGGAGGACATCGCCGCGGTGGTGAACGTCTCGCCCCGGACCCTGACCCGTTACTTCGGCTCGAAGGAAGGCGTGATCCTCGGATACGAGGACGACGACCACGCCGCCCTGCTGCGCGAACTCGCCGCACGTCCGCCCGGGGAATCCCCGCTGGAGGCTCTGCGGGCCGCCACCCTGGCCGTCATCGACGGCAGTTCGGGCGAGGACGGCGAACGCTACCTGCGCGTCCAGCGCCTGATCCTGGCCAACCCGCCCCTGCTGGCCAGGAGTCTGGAACGGACCACGGAGCAGTGCCATGTGCTGGCGGGTGTGCTCGCCGGACGCATGGGAGTGGACCCCGACGCGGACATGCACCCGCGGCTGGTCGTCGGAGTGGTGGGGGCGGCGGTGCAGACCGCGAAGGAACGCTGGCTGCGCGCCCCGGGCGAGCCGGCGGAGCGGTTGCCGGACCTGGTCCGGAAGGCCCTCGACCTTCTGGAGCCGTAGGCCGGGCACGTCCGGCCCGGACCACGCGGTGATGCCCACGGGCGGCGAGGATGTCGTCCCGGCGTCCGGCTGCCGGACGCAGCCGGACGCCGGCACTCAGCAATCGAGAATGGCCCGGCAGACCGCGAGGACCCGCGGTCCTGGCTCGCCGAGGGCGAGAGCCGTCGCCTGCTCCCGAATCGTGGGGTGGGCGAAGACGAGCCTGGCGCTCACGTCCTCGTCGAGGAGCGCTCCGATCCGCGTCGTCATCCGGGCCGCTTGCAGCGACGTACCGCCCAAGGAGAAGAAGCTCGTCTCCGGGTCGACCTCCCCGGCGAGGCCGAGGGTCTCCGTCCAGAGCATGGCGAGCACCGACTCCACAGGCCCGGAGGCTTCCCCCGTACGGGACGATCCGATCGGCAGGGCACGCGAGGCCAGTGCCAGTCGGTCCACTTTCCCGTTGGCGTTCAGGGGAAACGCCTCCAGGATCTCGATCGCCGCCGGCACCGCCACCCGTGGCACGCGGGCGGCGGCATGGTTCAGCAGTTCCGGTACCGAGACGCGCCCGTCCGGCTCGGGAACGACGTGACCGACCAGCCGCTTCCCCCCTCCTGCCTGGCGCAGGACGACGACCGCGTCCTTGACCGCCGCGTGTCGGCGCAACGCGGCCTCGACCTCCGCGATCTCCACCCGAATCCCGTTGATCTTGACTTGGAGATCGGACCTCCCCATGAACTCGATGGTGCCCTCGGGCCGTCGGCGCCCGAGGTCGCCGGTCCAGTACGCGCGCCGGTCGGAGCCGGCGCGTGGCCGGAAGGCCGTGCTCGTCTCCTCCCCGATATATCCGCGTGCCAGCCCGACCTCGCTCTCCACACACATCTCGCCGGTGACCCAGTCCGGGACCTCATGTCCCTCGGCATCGACGATGTAGTACCGCTGGTTGCGCATCGGGACGCCGTAGGGGATCGACGGGCCGTCGCAGACGTACCCCGCGGGGAGCGGGTTGATGATCGACCACACACACGTCTCCGCGGGACCGCCGGACGCGACGACCGAGATGCCCGGGAACACCTTCTCAGCGCGCGCCGGAAGATCGACGGGAATCCAGTCACCGGCGAGCACCACGGCGCGCAGCCCTTCCAGCGTCCGCCGACGCTGCTCGGCGTGGTCGACCAGCAGCTCGAACAGCGCCGGCGCGGAGTTCCAGACCGTCACACCTCGCGACTCGACGAGCTCCAGCCAGTGGGCGGGATCCACACCGCGGTCCGCGTCCGGCATCACCACCGAGCCACCGGCCATGAACATGCCGAAGACGTCGTACACCGAGAGGTCGAAGTGGAAACCGGAGACCGCGAGGACCCGGTCCCGGGACGAGACCCGCAGCTGTTCGTTCATATGGGCGAACGCGTTCGCCGCGCCTACGTGCGGTACGACGAGGCCCTTGGGCTTCCCGGTGGAGCCGGAGGTGTAGATGACGTACGCGTCGTCGCCGACCGCCGGCCCGCCTCGTTCGAGTGGCTCGTGGGTGAGGAGTTCGTCCATCCGTACGACCGTCTTCGTACCGAGGTCCCGCCCACGCTGTTCGAGTGACCGCTCGGTGATGATCAGCGCGGCCCCGGCGTCGTGCAGCACCGCCCGCAGTCGCGCGTCGGGCTGCTCGGCGTCGAGCGGGAGATAGGCCAGTCCGGCGGCGGCGACGGCGTGTGCGGCGAGTATCTGCTCCTGGCTCTTGGGCAGGAGCACGGCCACCGGGGCCCCGGCAGGGGCGAGTCCGACGATCCCCTCGGCCGCCCGGAGTATCCGCTCGGCCAGCTCTCCCCGGGTCACGACGGAGCCGTCCGCGGCGATGAGAGCGGCGTGGCCGGGGTCGTCACGCGCGCCGTCCAGCAGCGCCCGGGTGAGCGGCAGCCGGGGAACCGGGCCGTCGGTGTCGTTCATGGTCCGGCGTCGTTCGAGCTGCTCCGGCGGGATGAGGTCGAACCGCTCGCACTCCCATGCCCCGGGGTCGTCGACGAGACGCCGCATCAGCCGGCCGAAGGCGCCGAACATGGCGGAGATCATGCCGGGGGGAAAGGCGGAGAGCCGGTGGTCCCAGCTCCAGTGGAGCTCCCCGTCGAGCTCCGCGACCTGGAAATCGAGGCTCACCTGCGGGGTCTGGGTACTCGTGTGGACGGCCTCCCCCAACGCGGTGTGGAACTCCTGCGGAGGCTGGCCCAGCAGACTGGTCAGCACGACCGGGAAGCCGACCTCGGTCCGCCCGCGGAGGAAAGCCAGCTTACGGGCGACATGGATCCCGCTGAAGTCGCTGTGCGGCAGGTCCTCCCACAATTGGCGCTGGGCCCGCTGCGCGCGTGCGGCGAATGTCGCGCCGTCGCCGCGCATCTCCAGCAGCACGGTGCTCGTGAAGTCACCCACCACGCCGCTGAACGCGTCCCCGGCACGGACCGCCGGGAACACGGGAACGTTGACGACGAAGTCGGGGCCGCTCCCCCAGGCGCGCAGAACCTCGGCGAACACCGCGGCGAGCAGGGCGGTCGGGGTGACCGACCGGTGTGCCGCCTGCCGCGTGAGACGGCCCGTCGTCCGCGCGTCCAGCGCGTCCTCCAGCCGGACGAACGTGGTCTCGTCGCCGGTCGCGGAACCGGACCCGGGCAGTGCGGGAGCGGGCGGCAGCGTCTCCAGCCGATGCGTCCAGTACTCCTCGGCACGCCGCCACGCGGGACCGGTGGCCTCCTCGCGCTCGCGCTCCAGGACGAAGTCCCGGAACGTCACGCCGGGCGCGGGGGGCAGCGGCGCGCCCCGGTACAGGGCCGCCAACTCCGGTACCAGCACATGGAAATAGCTCCACGCGTCGGCGACCAGCAGATCGAGGCTGAAGTGGACGCGCTGCCGCCCGTCCGGCAGGAGTGTCACCTGGACGTCCCACAGCGGGAACGTCATGGGGTCGAACAGCCTGTGCGACTGGGCGGTGCGCAGGCGCCCGAGGCTCTCGTCCGCCTCCTCGGGAGACAGCCCGGTCCAGTCGTTGAGGGTGACCTCCCACGCAGGTGGGTCGGCCAGCACCCGTTGACCTCCCTCGGGGCACATCACCGTGCGCAGCGCCGGGTGGCGGTCCACCAGCGTGCGCCACGCGGCGGCGAGTGCCCGGGGATTCGCGGTCGCCGACTCCCACTCCCAGTAGCCGTGGCAGCCGACCGAGCCGTAGTCCATCCCGGCGTCGCGCCCCACCAGATAGGCCTCCTGAGTAGCCGTCAGCGGGAAGACGTCCTGGGCGTCGTCCGTGCCGTGCCGTTCCTTGGCCATACGCTCCCCGGTCATGGCAGCATCGCCTCCTTCGGACCGGCCGTGGCGGGTTCGCGCCTGGCCGGAAGGTCGTCCAGCTCCCCGCAGATCTCGGTCATCCGGCGGCGCGCCTCCGTACGGGCCGCGTCCGGCAACGTGTACGAGGTGTCACCCGTGACCTCCACGGCCCGCAGGACGTCGGCGACCAGCTCGGCCGCCCTGCGGGCGAGGCCGGCGTCTCCGCCTCGCGCCGCGAGCGCGTTCGTGCCGATCCGCAGGCCGCCGGACACGGCCGCGGGCCGTATGTCGCCGGGCACGGCGTTGCGGTTGACGAGGATGCCGCAACTCTCCAGCGCCTTCTCGGCGACCCAGCCGGTCATCCCGGTGCCACGCAGGTCGACCAGGATCATGTGGTTGTCCGTTCCCGAGCTGACGAGCGAGAACCCGCGTTCGGTCAACACCGCGGCGATGCCCCGGGCCGTCGCGAGGATCCGCCGGCAGACGTCGTGGAACTCCGTCGTGGCCACGTAACCGAACGCCCACGCCTTCGCCGCGATCGCGTTGGGCGCGGGGGTGCCCTGGACGCCGGGGAACACCGCGGCGCGCACCCGCCGCTCCAGCGCCGCCGGGTCGGGCACGTCGGTGCCCCCGAGCACCACGCCGCCCCGAGGACCCGCCAGTTGCTTGTAGGTACTGCTGGTCACGAGGTGCGCGTACGGCACCGGCGACGGGTGCAGACCGGCCGCGACGAGTCCCGAGATATGGGACACATCGGCCAGCAACGCGGCACCCGTCTCGTCCGCGATCTTACGGAACATGGCGAAGTCGATCTCGCGGGGATACGCGCTGCCCCCGCAGATGATCACGGCGGGCCGGTGTCTCCGCGCCAGTGCCCGCACCTCGTCCGGATCGATGAGGCCGTCCGGCGTCACACCGTAGTGACGCGCCCCGTACAGGGTGGAGGTGATCGACGAGCGGGCACCGTGGGAAAGATGACCACCCGCCTTGAGGGACATCGACAGCACCGTCCCGCCCTCGGGCATGAGGGCTCGGAGCGCCGCCAGATTGGCGTTGGTGCCGGAGTGCGGCTGCACGTTGGCGAACGGGGATCCGAATACCTCGCGGGCCCGTCGGCAGGCCAGTTCCTCGATGCGGTCGAAGAACTCGCACCCGGAGTGGTACCGGCGGCCCGGATATCCCTCCCCGGTCACGTTGGTCAGGACCGAGCCGTTGCACCACCGCACCTGCCAGGGTGCCGTCGACGCCGCCGCCACCAGCTGCAACGTCTCGCGCTGGCGCCGCTCCTCGGCTGCCAGCAGCGTGAACACCTCGTCGTCGACGGCCGTTCCGTTCCGTTCGGCGTCGGTTGCCGAGTCCATGTCGTCCCCTCCCCTGCGGGTGGCGCCGACCCTAGGTACGGCCGGTCAGAGCGGAGAGAGAAGAGGACGGTGAACTCTGAACCGATTCGTAACCGGCGTTCCTAGACTTGTGCGGGCTCCTTGTCGATTTCCTTATCCGGAGGCGAAAGAGAACCGTGACTGGGCCTGAACGAGACATCGGGGCGGCAGCGGAGAACGCCGAGCAGGGCCGGTCCGAACCAGACCCGCGCCGCTGGAAGTTATTGGCGGTACTCGCGACCGTGCAGTTCATCATCTTCCTCGACGCCACCATCGTGAATGTCGCGCTGCCGTCCATCCGGGACAGCCTCCGGCTCAGCGAACAGCAGTTGACGTGGGTCGTGAACGGATATCTGCTGGCGGCCAGCGGGCTGCTGCTCGTCGGCGGCCGGCTGGGGGACGTCTTCGGGCGGCGGAAGCTGTTCGCCGTCGGGGCCGGTCTGTTCGCGGCCGCGTCCGTCCTGGCAGCGGTGTCGGTCAACGCGGAGACCCTGCTGACGGCCCGGTTCGTACAGGGCGTGGCCGAGGCCTGCGCGGCTCCGGCCGCGCTCGGCATGATCGCCCTGACCTTCACCGACCCCAGGGAGGCACAGAAGGCCTTCGCCATCTGGGGTGGCCTCTCCGGGCTCGGAGCGACGCTCGGCGTCGTGCTGTCCGGCGTCCTCACCGATCTGATCAGCTGGCGCTGGATCTTCTGGATCAACCTGCCGCTGGCCCTCGTGCCTCTCGTGCTGGTGTTCGTCTACGGCCGGGAGAGCACGATGGACGGCAGGCGCGCCGTCGGCCCGGTGGGCGCGATTCTGGTGACCGGCGGAATGGTGGCGACGGTTCACGGCATTCTTCAGATCACCGCCCATCCGGTGGCGAGTGCCGATGTCGCCCTGCCGCTGATCGGAGGACTCGCCGCCCTGGCCGCTTTCGTCGTCCTCCAGGCGAAGTCCGCCCATCCGCTGATGCCACTGTCGTTCCTGCGCAACCGGGTACGGGCCGCCGGCTATCTGGGACTCTCCTTGCTGAACGCCGCGACGGCCGCGATGTTCTTCCTGCTGGTGCTGTACATGCAGAACGTGCTGGGGTACAGCCCTCTCGCCAACGGGCTCGCGTGGGTGCCGTACTGCCTGATGTTCCTGCTCGGCCTGCGCGCGGGGCTGACCGCCATGTCCAAGCTGGGTGCCCGCGCCGTCATCACGGCCGGGCTCGGCATCGCCGCCCTGGGGATGGGGTGGCTGGCTCTGGTCCCGGTCGACGGTGACTTCTGGACATCGCTGCTGCCCGGCATGGTGGTCCTCGGCTTCGGCGGCGGAGTCACCTTCCCCGCCGTCCAGACGGCCGCGCTCTCCAGTCTGTCCATGCAGGACGCCGGCCTCGGCTCCGGCATCATCACCACGCTGGGCCAGCTCGGCCAGGCCGTGGGCCTGACCGCCCTGGTCACCGTGTCACTGGCGGTGACGGCCGGCTCCGACGCGGGCGGCGACCAGGCCGTGGTGGACGGGTACGGCATCGGCCTGGCCATCGGCGCGTGCGTCCTCCTGGCGGGCGCGATCGCCACCCGGGCCACCTTCGGCACCGTGAACCGGGATGTCGCCAAACTGGCCTGAGAGAGGCCCACGCGGGCCGGCCAGCCGGGGCCGACCCGCGTTCCTCTCGCCAACACGCCTATGAATAAGGCGAGTTGTGCTGAATTTCATGGAAAGTCCTTGTAGAGTCACCTGGTATGACTTCACCCCATGTGGTCTTCTACCGGAGCATGAATCTCGGCCACGCCGGCAGCCCGGATCGAGCGACGCTGGAAGCGGCGCTCTCCGCCGCGGGAGCCGCCTCGGTCACGTCGTTCCAGACGAACGGCACCGTACTGTTCGAGGCGGACGACCCCGTGGGCGTCGTCGAGACGGCGTCCCGGACCCTGAAGTCGGCTGCGGGCTACTCCGAGGCCGCCGTCGTCCGCAATGTGGGTCTGCTGATCGATGTCCTCGACAGCAACCCGTTCGACGGGCATGAGGACAGCCGTACGTACCGCAAGACCTTCACCTTCTTCGACGGCGGAAAACCCATCGGGCTGAAGCTGCCCTGGACGAACACGAGGGACGACGTCGACATCGTCGGACTCCGCGAGGGCCTCGCGCTGAGCGTCATCCGCAAGGCCAAGTCCAACGCGGGGAGCCCGACCGCCGAGATCGAGCGGCTGACCGGAGTACCGGCCACCACCAGGACGCTGGGCACCATCGAACGGCTGGTGAAGGCGGCGGGACGCGGCTGAGCGGGAGGATCCGCGCCCGGTGCCCGTGCGACGCGGGTGCCGGCCTCGCTCCGGCGGGGCTATCGGCCCGGCCAGGCGGCCACCACCTGATGTGCCTGGGCCGGGTTGAGGCGCGGATCGCACAGGGGCTCCGGAGCTCCGGGCGGCCAGGCCCAGCCGGCCTCGTCCGAGACGCACTCGACGACGGGGGCCGGGGACACCTCCAGATGGAGCCCGCCGGCCACACCCCGCTCGGCCGTGACCGCGGCGTGGAAGGCCCGTACCTCCCGGACCAGGGAGCCGACCAGCCGGATCTTGCGGCCCTGCGGACTGCGGAAGGTGTTGCCGTGCATCGGGTCGCAGAGCCAGACGACCGGGTGTCCGGCCCGGCGCACCGCCGCGACCAGCGGGGGCAGCAGGGCTTCGACCCGCCGCTCGCCCAGCCGTGCGATCAGGGAGAGCCGGCCCGGCTCCCGGCCCGGGTCGAGCCGGTCGCAGACCGCCACCAGTTCGGCCGCCGTCATGCCCGGCCCGACCTTGCAGGCGACCGCGTTGGACACCTGGGACAGCAGCTCCACATGCGCTCCGTCGAGCTGCCGGGTACGGTCGCCGATCCACGGCCAGTGTGTCGAGGTCAGGACGGGCCGCCCGTCGTGGCGCCGTACAAGAGGCAGCTCGTAGTCCAGGACGAGCGCCTCGTGGCTGGTCCAGACGCGAGGCAGGGCGTGGCCGCTCCTGGCCGGACGGGCCGAGGCCAGGACTCCGGCCACCTCCGCGGCGGCCCGGTAGCCGGCGGTCATACGACGCGGGTCCGGCGTCCGCGACTCGGCGTCGAAATCGGGACCGTTGACCAAATGGCCGCGGAAGGCGGGGAGTTCACGGCCGTCCCGTACCTCGGTGGCCTGCGAGCGGGGCTTGGCGTACTGCCCGCCGATACGGCCGACGGTGACCACCGGCCGCCGTGCCCGTGCGCCGAGCGCGTCACCGAGCGCGTGGAGCAGGCCGGCCCTGTGGGCGATCCGCTCGGGCGTCGCCTGTTCCGGGACCTCCGCGCAGTCACCGGCCTGGAGCACCAGCAGCCGGCCCCCGGCGACCTCGGCGAGCAGGCCGCGCAGCTCGGCGGCCTCGGAGCCGCTCACCAGGCCCGGCGCCGATGCCAGTCGCGCGGTCACCCCGGCCACGGCGGCCGGATCAGGCCAGTCCGGCTGCTGCCACGCCCGACGGGCACGCACCGCGCGGACCACCGCCTCGGAAGCCGGGTGCGCACGCACGGAGCCGATGAGATCACGGCCGGCAAGGGACACGGTTCAGTCCTTCGTTTCGGGGACTCGACGGAAACGGCCAGGATCGCCCTCGCCCAGCCGCAGCGCCTCGGTGACGAGGGCGCGGATGACCTGCGGCCCGTGTTCGGTGAGCACCGACTCCGGGTGGAACTGGACCGAGGTGAAATCGGGGCCGCGCAGCGCGTGCACCTCTCCGGTGGCCGGGTCCCGGCTGACCTCGACCAGCCCGCCGTGATGGGGCTCCGTCACCTGGGAGATCTCCGACCAGGCGGAGAAGGTGTTGTAGAAACCGGCGTCGACGCTCTCACCGAACAGGTCGATCCGCCGTCGGACCCCCTGGTTGGGCTCGGGACGGCACCGGACATCGAGGCCGAGGAGGCGGCACAGCACCTGGTGCGAGAGGCAGACGGCGACCAACGGCTTGCGTCGTTTCAGGAATTCGCCGACCAGTGTGTGCAACCGGTCCATCTTCGGCTGGTCCGTGCGGCCCGGGTCTCCCGGCCCCGGCCCGGCGACGACGAGGTCGTAGCCGTCGGGCGCCGGAACGTCGGTCCACGGGACGACCGTGACCGCCAGACCGATCGCCCGCAGCTGATAGGCGAGCATCGCGGTGAAGGTGTCCTCGGCGTCGATCATCAGCACGCGCTGACCGGTCAGTTCGGGCACCAGCCAGTCCTCCGGGGTCCGCGGGGACAGCCAGAACCGTGCCAGCCCCCTGTTGCGCTCTCGCAGCAGCCTCCGGGCCCGGGGGTCACGGGCGATGTCCGGCCCGGCGGGCCGGGGTGCGGCGACACGGTCCCCGTGCAGGGCGGACAGGAAGCCGGCCACCTTCGCGTGGGTCTCGGCCACCTCGCTCGCCGGGTCGGAATGGCGTACGACCGTCGCGCCCACCCCGACGCTCAGCCGGGCGTCCGGGGTGAGCTCCGCGGTGCGGATCAGGATCGTCGAGTCCATCGTCGCCGCGCCGTCGGCGTCCCGGCCGATCAGCGCGGCCACCCCGCTGTAGTATCCGCGCCCCGCCGGTTCATACCGGGTCAGGACCTCGCAGGCGTTCTGGACCGGGCTTCCGGTGACCGTGGGCGCCAGCAGTGTGCGCCGGAGGATCTCGTGCGGCGGGAGCACGGTCCGGCCGCGGACGAAGTACTCACTGTGGGTAAGGTGCCGCATCCGCCGCAGATACGGGCCGTCCACGCGCAGGCCGGCGTGGCAGATGCCCGCCATCATCTTCAGTTCCTCGTCGACCACCATGTAGAGCTCCTCGATCTCCTTCCGGTCGGCGAGGAACGCGAGCAGACCGTCGAGGGTCGGCCCGCGCCCGGAATGGCGGTACGTTCCGCTGATCGGGTTCATGGCGGCCTCGCCCGCGCCGAGGCTGATGTGCCGCTCCGGGCTGGCGCCGACGAACGTCCGCCGTCCCGTGTGGATCAGGAACGTCCAGTGGGCTCCCGACTCTCCCCTCAGCAGCCGCCGGAACAGGGCCAGTTCGGTCGCCACCGAACTGTCGCGCAAGCGTGCCGAGTAGCTTCGCCTGATGACGAAGTTCGACCCGGACCCGGCACCGATCTCCCGCGCCACCACCTCGCGCACGATCGCCGCGTACCGGTCGTCGTCCAGGTCGAACCCCGCCTCGCCGAACGGGACGTCGATGTCCGGAGCCGTACGCAGAAACCCGTCCAGGTCCAGCGTCGACCGCTGCTCGATCCGCAGGGCCAGCAACGGTGCCCCGTCGTCGGTACAGGCGTAGCCGCGCTCCGCGACCTGCCGAAAGGGCACGACGACCAGGGTCGTCGGCCCGGCCGCCCGCGGGCCGTCCGCCGGCGGCTCCTCCGCCGGCAGCTGCGCGAGGTACGACAGCTCGGCCACCGGCCCGCGGAGCAGTTCCAGGACGCCGGGCGCTGTCATACCCGGGCGGTACAACAACGCGAACGGCTCCCCGTCGTCCAGACCGTCCACCGGCAATCCCTCCCGCGCCGCTTCCGCCACCGGTGGCACCGCGCTCAGGCGCGCGGCCGGATCGACACCTTGAGGTTCTCGGGCATGAAGAACCCCCCTTCGGCCACCGACAGCTCGTATGCCTCGGGGACCTCCACATCGAAGGAGCGCACGATCTCGGCCAGGGCCAGGCACGCCGCGTGCAGCGCGAACTGACGGCCGATGCAGGCGCGCGGGCCCGTCCCGAACGGCTTGTAGAGGTGGGGTTCCCTGGCCCGGACACGCTCCGCGCGGAACCGGTCGGGGTCGAAGGCGTCGACGTCGCCGCCCCAGGCCGCGTCCCGGTGCAGGCCCATGGTGAGCACCGCCGCCCATCCGCCGGCCTTCACCTCGTGCTGCCCGCCGATGACCGTGTCCTCCGTGGCGACCCGGAGAAACGCCGGGGTGGGGGCCCAGAGCCGGAGCGTCTCGTCCACCGCCCTGCGCAGGGTACGCAGCCGGTGGACGCTCTCGAAGCCGATCCGCGAATCGCCGGCGGTCGCGCCGATCTCGGCGCGCACCGCCGCCAGCAGGCTCGGATCCCGGGAGAGGAAGTAGAGGCAGAAAGTGATCAGCGACGCGGTGGTGCCGTAGCCCGCGACCATGAACGTCGTCACCTGGTAGCGCATGTTCTCGCTGGACAGCTGCTTTCCGGTGACCTCGTCGCGCGCGTGCATCATCGTGCCGAGGATGTCGCTGTGTGTGGTCTCCGCCGACCGGCGACGGGTGTCGATGACATCGTCCACGGTCTTGTTCATGGTCTCGATCCAGGCGCGGAACTGCTCCTCCCGCTGCTGCTGGACCTGCGGTGGCAGCACCGAGTAGGCCAGCGCGTTCACCATGGAGCTCACATAGGGGTGGTTCTGCCCACCGCCTTCGTACGAGCCGAAGTCGAAGCCGAAGCCGGCCTGCCCGATCATGTCGAGCGCGAGCGTGGTGGCGCTTTCGGCGAGATCGACCCTCTCGTCGTCGGCGGTCCTGGTCCAGTGCTCGACGAGCCTCGCGACGGAACCGGCCATCTCGTGGTGGTAGCGCTGCAACGCCTCGCGGCTGAAGGCCGGCAGGAGTATGCGGTGAGCGAGCGCCCAGTTCTCCTCGTCGTTGTAGGCGGTGAACAGCCCGTCACCCGTGACCGGCCGGAACGCCTCGATGCCGAAGCCGGTGAACTTCTCGAAACGGGTGTCGTCGAAGAGGTCCTTGGCGATGTCGGCGCCGGTGACGACCACCATGCCGAAGCCCGGCGCCTGGGTCTCGAAGATCGGCCCCAGTTCCCTCGACCACTGGTACATCCGCTGCATGGGCCGCACGAAGTCGGAGTTCTCCATGTCCAGGGTGTCCGGCCGGCGTCCGGCCGGGTGCGGAATGCCGTCGAGTCCCGGCCACATTTCCTTCAGGTCCACTGTGTTCCCTTTCCTCTCCGATTCACTTGCCGTGACACCCGGTCGGTACGTGCGGCACCGCCTTACGCCGGCCTCCTGGCCGGGACGCCCACGGGGGACCGGTCCCGTTCGCCGGCGAACTCGTCGGCCAGCAGGTCCGTGCCGGTGAGCTGCCGGTGCTCGCGGAGCACCCGGGCCAGCCGCGCCATCCGGACCACCATGCGGCGAAGCATCTCCATGCCCTCCTCGTCCGTGAGGACCTCGCCCTTCTCATTGCCGAACAACACGGCCGGGAAGCCGTACCCGGGGACGATCATGCGGTTCAGCAGGACGTTGTCGAGCAGTTGGTTGTGCACCTCGACGTGGGAGTACCTGCGTCCGGTGACGAAGACGCCGCCCACCTTGTTGGTCAGCACGCGGTCGAACCGCAGATGACCGGTTCCGGAGCGCTCCAGGAACGTGGGCATGGTCGGCGCTGATCCGAATCCGTGCACGGACGTGGCGTAGATGAGGGCGTCCGCGGCGGCCATCCGCTCGATCAGCGCCGGCAACCCGTCCTCGATCTCGCACGGCCTGCTGCGGAAGTTGCAGTCACCGCACGGCCCGCACGGCGACAGACGCAGGTCCCACAGGCGTACCACTTCGAGATCCGCGTCCTCGCCTGCCAGGATCTTCTCGACCTGTCCGAGCGCGTGCGTGATGTTGCCGTCCGGGCGCTCGGAGCCGTTCAGGGCGAGGAACCTGAGCCGCTTCGCGGACGTACCGGCGCCGTCCGTCCTGGTGTGAGTCATGACCGTCCCTCACCGAGTACGGCGAGCGCCGGGCCGGAACCGGACCGGAAGCCGGCTCAGCCGATGGACGGTGAAGCTCGGCTTCCAGGCGAGCTGCTCCTCGGGGACGGCCAGTTCCAGACCGGCCAGCCGGTCCACCGTGACGCGGAAGGCGATCTCGCCCTCCAGCCGGGCCAGGGGAGCGCCGATGCAGTAGTGGGTGGAGTGCCCGAAACTCAGATGCGGGTTGGTCTCACGGCGCACGTCGAAGCGCGCGGGGCACGACACGGCGCGCTCGTCGTGGTTGGCCGTGGGCAGGCAGATCGCCACGTGGTCTCCCTTGGGGATCCTCACACCCGCGAGTTGGAGGTCGTCGGCGGCGAAACGGTAGGTGATGCCCGATACGGCGCTGTCGTAGCGCAGCATCTCCTCCAGTCCTCGCAACGTCGCGTCGCGGGACCGGTCCTCGCGGAAGAGCCGCAGTTGCCCGGGGTGGCGCAGCAGTGCGAGGAGACCGTTGGCGAGCAGGTTGACCGTCGTCTCGAAGCCCGCCGACAGGAACAGGAAGGCATTGGACCGTGCCTCCCGCTCCGTCATCCGACCGTCGTCGACGGCCTCGGCCATCGTCGTCATGACGTCGTCGCGCGGGTCCCCCCGGCGGCTGGCGAGCAGTTCACCGGCGAACGCGTCGAACCACTCGCCCGCGGCGGCGATGTCGGCGCCGTTGGCAGAGGTGTTGACGCCGGTGATGACCGCGGCCCGCGCCTCGAAGTCGGCTCGCCGGTCCTCCTCCACACCGAGAACCTCGCTGATGACCGCGATCGGAAGGGGCAGGGCGACGGCCGGTATGAAGTCCGCCTCGCCCCTCTCGACGATCTCGTCGATGAGACCGTGGGTGAATTCCGTCATCCACGGACGGAGCTTCTCGACCTGGCCCCGGGTGAACGCCTTCTTGACGCTCTCCTTCATCCTGCCGTGGTCGGGCTGGTCGGCGAAGAGGAGGTGCCGGCTCAGCGGGAAGTCGCTGTTCGCCAGGGTGAGATAGGGCATCAGCTTCTCGTTGGCGGCCGACACGCTGCGGACCAGACCGGGGTGCGAGAGCGCCTCCTTCATCTCGGCGTTGCCGAGCACCAGCCAGGCCGGCATCCCGTCGGGGAGCAGGATGGGCACGCAACCGCGGCGCGTGCCCAGATCGCGCTCCAGGGACGCGACGTCACTGAAGTGCTCGACAGTCAGTGGTACGGCCTCGCGGACGGACATGTGCGTCAGCTCCTCTGTTCGCCGGAGGTCTCACTGTGCACCGCGGCGGTTATCCCGGCTCGTCCGTCGTCGTCGGCCGCTTAACCGTGGCTGAACCCCGTGGTGCGAGCCTCGGCCGTCCATAACGGCAAGCCCCCGGTGACGGGCGCTGACGGCAGGGGTTCTTCACATGACCACGGAAGAGAAGGAACACTCCCTCGGCAACGAGGCCGGCGAACGGCCCAACGCGTGCCGCATCTACGGCCGGCTCATCGGCGGGGACACCGTCGCCGAAGCCGACGGGGTGGCGCTGGCGCGCCTGTTGAGCATCAATCCGGGCACTCCGGCGGTGGCCCGCGAGAACCGCCGGTTCATGCTCCGTGCCGCCCGGACACTCGCGTCGGAGTTCGGGGTGCGGCAGTTCCTCGACCTCGGGTGCGCGTTTCCCACCGAGGACTCGCCGAACCTGCACGAGGTGGTGGCCGCCCGGCGGACGGAGACCAGGGTCGTCTACGTCGACGTGGAGGCCGACGCCGTGACCGCGTGGCGGGACCGGCTGGGTGACACCGAACACGTGGCAGCCGTGCGGGGCGCTGTCCAGGACCCGGCGGCCGTACTGGGGAACGCCCTGGTCCGTGACACGCTCGACTTCTCGCAACCGGTCGCCCTGGTGCTCACCGGCGTGTTCCCGTTCGTCTCCGACGAGGACGACCCGTGGGGGCTGCTGGCCCGCTTCCGGGACGCCACGGCCCCCGGCAGTTATCTGATCCTCTCCCATGCCCTGACGTCGGAGGACTGGCCGGAGGGCGCCGAAGAGGTGCTGCGGCTCTACCGGGAGGAGATCCAGCCGATGTTCCCGCGGTTCGAACGGGACGTCCTGCGTTTCTTCGAGGGTTACGAACTGCTGGAGCCCGGCGTCGTGTCCACCCCCGCGTGGCGGCCGGACGAGGAGATCCCGCCGGAGGTGGTGTCCTTCAAGCGGGCCGTGGCCGGGGTGGGCAGGAAGGTCTGAAGACGCCCGCCGTCGCCCGGACGGCCGGTGCCCCGGCAGCCCCTCCGGCTGCCGGGGCACCGGCCGTTCAGCGCTCGCCCAGCAGACGTTCGGCCTCTTCGTCGTCGAGGGAGGCCACGAACCGCACGAGCGCGTCCCGCTCCGCACGCGCCGCGTCCAGCAGCTTCCCCACGCCGCGCGGGGTGGCGTCCGAGAACAGGTCGTCCATGAGGAGTTCCAGGCCGAGTTCGTCCCTCGCCCTGGCCACGGTCCGCGCGACCGTCAGGGAGTGCCCGCCGATCTCGAACAGGTTGTCCGCCACGCCGACTTCGCCGCCCGTCATGGCCGACCAGCCGGCCATGACCCATTCCTCGTGCGGGGTCGGCTCGGCGGCGTCCGGCCCAGCCGGCCCCCGCGCCCGCCCCGTCACGGCGCCGTCCGCCGCCTCCTCGACGACCCGCCGCCGGTCGACCTTCCCCCTGGTGCTCAGCGGTACGGACGCGGACTGCCCCACGACCGACGGCACCATGTGCTCGGGCAAGAGTGCCGGGAGACGCTCCCGCACCGCACGGGCCGCCCCGTCCTCGCCGGTCACCAGGAGGTGAAGGGTGCCGTCCCGGACGGCCGCGGCGGCGTCCCGCACGCCGGGCGAGCGACGCGCGGCGGCCTCGATGTCACCGAGTTCGACGCGGTGGCCCCGCACCTTGACCTGGTCGTCGGCGCGCCCGAGGAACTCGAACGTGCCGTCTCCGCGACGGCGCGCGAGGTCACCGGTGCGGTAGGTACGGCCGGGTTCCGCCTCGACGAAGACGCGCGCGGTGGCCTCGGGCTGTCCCGCGTATCCGTCGGCGAGCGCCGGACCGCCCAGGCACAGCTCGCCGACGATGCCGGGCGCCAGCGGGCGCAGTGTCCCGGGGTCGGCCACCCAGGCGGTGTAGCCCGGCAACGGCGTGCCGATCGGGAGGTCGCCGCCGCTGTCGGCGTCGGTGGCGGACACGGTCGCGCCCAGCGCCCACACCGTCGCCTCGGTGGGCCCGTAGAGATTGACCAACTCGTCGGTACGGCGGGCCAGTTCGCCGGCCACGTCCGGCGGCAGGACCTCGCCGCCGGACAGCACCCGGGGAATCCGGTGCTCCTGCCGCCAGCCTCCGGCCATGAGGACCTTCATCAGCGACGGCGTGCCGTGCACCACGTCCACCGCCCCCTCCTGGATCAGCCGCACCGCGCGGCCGACGCCGTGCACGCCCGCCCCGCCGGCGAGCACAACGGTCGCCCCCGCGGTGAGGGGCAACAGAAGTTCGTACAGCGAGATGTCGAAGGTGGTGGCCGTCATGGCGAGCACACGGTGCCCGCTCCCTGCGAAACCCCTGCTCGCCATGGCCGCGGCGAACGTGGAGAGCGCGCGATGGCTCACCCGGACGCCCTTGGGCCGGCCCGTGGAGCCGGACGTGAACATCAGATACGCGGTGTCGCAGGACCGCCGGACGAAGGGCGCCGCGGCCAGCCCCTCCCCCGTGAGCGGTTCCCCGCCGCCGCTCCCCGGAGCCGGACTCCCGCCGGCCTCCGTGCGGTCGGACAACAGCGGCCCGTCGTCCCGGCCCGCCGTGGGCGCGTCCCGTACCAGCAGCCGGGCACCGGCGTCGTCGAGGATCATCCGCAGCCGCTCGGCGGGAAGCCTCGGATCGACCGGGAGGTACACGCAGCCCGCCTTGAACACGGCGAGCAGGGTGATCGGCACGAGGGCGGAGTGTTCCAGCAGGCAGGCGACAACGTCTCCGGGTCGGGTCCGCGCGGCCAGCCGGGACGCGAGCGCGTCGGACCGGGCGTCGACACCGCGGTAGTCGATCTCCGCGTCCGGTGTCCTCAGCGCGACGCGGTCCGGCCAGGTGCTCACCGCCGTGTCGAAGGACGCCAGTGCGGCCGGGGCCCGTACCGGCCCCGGTGTGACGGACACCGCGGCACTGTCGTAGGGGACGGTCAGCGAGCCGAGCGGCCCGTCTCCCTCGGCCATGCCCTCGACCAGTGCCACGAACTCGGCCGCCAGTTGTCCGATGTGGCGGCGTGAGTAGGTGGCGGTGGCGAAGTCGAAGCGGATCCGGGCGGCTTCCCCGTTCGGCGACACCGTCATCTGGAGGCCGACCCGGGCCGTGCCGTTGTGCAGCCCGTGGACGCGCCAGCCGAAGCCGTCGTCCACCGCCACGACATCGTCCGCGACGAACGGGTCCATGGTCACGAGCACCTCGTACAGCGGATTGCGGCCGGGGTTCCGTGGCGCGCCGAGGGCCCGTACCAAGGACGCGAAGGGCACCTCGTACGGGGTGCGCCCGCAGGCGGGCCCGTCGACGAGGGAGCGGACCACCTCACGCACCGTGCGAGCCGGGTCGGCGTGGACCCGGACCGGGACGGTGTCGGCGAACGGGCCCACGCACTCCATCTGTGACGAGGTGGACCGCCCGGTGACGGAGAGCCCGTATACGGCGTCGGGTGTGCCGGAGTGCCTCGACACGACAGCGGCGAGGCAGGCCAGCACCGCCGCCGCCTCTCCGCCCCCTTCGGTGTGCGCGACCGCCCGCAGCCGCTCCCACGCCGGGGCCGGCAGGTCGACGGTGACGTGGTCGCCCCGGTAGCGGCCGGCCGCCCCGCCGGGCCGCAGATCGCCGGGCAGCCGCGCGGGAGGCCGCCCGCCGAGATGCCCGCGCCACCACTCCGCGGCGGATACGGAGACATCCCCGCCGCCGAGTGCACCCTGCCGGGCGAGCCCCCGGAAGGCGGGCTCGTGCGGTCCGCCGGGCACCGAACGCCGCCGGTACCCGGTGGCCACCATGCTGACGATCTCCGCCATCGACATGCCGTCGGCGACCGCGTGATGGCCGATCAGCACCAACAGGTCCGGCTCGGTCCCCGAAGCGGACCGCAGGAGGGTCGCGGTGAACAGTCCGCCCCGCTCCATCCGGACCGGCTCGCGGGCCAGTTCCGCCGCCCGCTCCCACACCCGGGCCGCCTCCTCGGTGCGCACCCGCACCGGCGGCGTGCCGGCCACGACCGACCACAGGGCTCCGTGGCCGTCCGCCTCGAACCGGCCGCGCAGCACCGGGAGCCGGGCGGCCGTCTTCTCCACGACCTCGGTCAGCGCCGCCTCGTCGTACGTTCCCAGCAGCTCCAGCGCGAAGGGGACGGCGTACGGGGACGGTGCGTCACCCACGGCCTGGTCGACGTAGAACTGCGCGGCCTGCCCCACCGAGGCGGGTACGGGGACGGCGGGATCGGAGAGGTCCCGCCCGGCCGGGGCCGCGGCGCCGACGCGCTGTCGTCGCTCCTCCTGGCTCATCGCCGCCCACCGTTCGAGGGTCATCGGGCCCGTCCTTCCCGGTACGCGCCGTCCCCGGCGTCCCCGAGCCTCGAGACGATCACCTCGGCGAGCTCGTGCGGCCGGTGCTTGGAGAAGTAGTGCTCACCACCGCGGATGACCGACAGGGTCACCCCGGCGCCGTACCGGCCCCAGTCCGTGTACCGCTGCTCGAAACCGGCCGTGGCCGGGTCCTCGCTGCCGACGACACAGTGGACCGGTGCCGTGATCGGTTCGATGTCCCTGCCGTGCTCCTCGTGGTAGAGCGTGATCATCTCCCGCAGGTCGTGGCGGACCACCCGCAGCATTCTCGTCAGGTCGCTGTCGTCGAGTACGCCGGCCAGGCCACCGAGGCCCCGGATGTGTCCGAGGAGCAGGTCGTCCTCCGCCTCCCGTACCAGTCGCATCGAGCCCTCGGGATCCAGGTCGGGAAGCGCCGCGCCGAGGAACACGGCCCGCACCTCGACGCCCCTGGCCTCACAGGCACGCGCCAGTTGGACGGCCGAGGCGCAGCCCGCGCACTGACCGTAGATCACCACAGGGCCCGGGAGCCGGCCGGCGATCTCCTCGGCGCATCGCCGGGCCACTTCGCGGATGCCCCGCAGGTCGCGGCGGTCCGCCGGGTCGTGGCCCGGCAGGTTGACGGCCCAGACATCGAAGCGGTCGCCCAAGGCGTCGGCGAGCGGCTGGTAGACGACGGCGTTCCCGCCGCCGTGCGGGAGGCAGACGAGACGGTCCCGTTGCCGTCCCGGAGCCTCGCCGGGCGGTTGTGCCGGTCCCGCCGACAGGCGCAGCAGCAGGTCGAGTGCGCCGTGGTCCGCGCCGGCTCCCCCGTCCAAGTGCTCCGCGAGCGCCGCCACGGTCGGGTGTTTGAAGACCGCGGACGCCGGCAGATCGCGCGAGACCAGTTGTGCGGCGCGCACCGCCTTGAAGGAGTCGCCGCCCTGCTCGAAGAAGTCGTCGTGTCTGCCGAGGGCCTCGGCCCCGAGCACCTGGGTCCAGGCTTCGGCGACCCGGCGTTCCGTCGGTGTGGCCGGCGGCTCGGAGAGGGGTCCCGGCGCGGGCGGCGCCAGGTCGCTCGCCGCGAGGGCTCGGCGATCGGTCTTGCCGTTCGGTGACAGCGGGAACGAGCGCAGCACCTTGATCCTGGCGGGCACCATGAACCCCGGCAGCACGGTCCTGAGGGCACCTCGCAACTCCTTGGTGTCCACGTCGAGGTCGGTCGCCACATAGGCGACGAGCTCCTTGCCGCCGCCGGGCCCGGTGGCGGCCAGCACCGCGACCTTGTGGAAGTCGCCGAGCGCGTTCAGCGCCGACTCGATGTCCCCGGGCTCGATGCGCAGCCCGTGGATCTTGATCATGTCGTCGTCGCGGCCGAGCAGTTCCAGGTACCCGTCGGGACGCCACTTGGCGATGTCGCCGGTCCGGTAGCGCCGTGCGCCCAGCACATGCACGAACCGCTCGGCGGTGAGCTCGGGCATCCGGTGGTATCCGGCCGCCAGGCCGTCGCCGCCGAGAAGCAGGTGGCCGGGGACTCCGACGGGGCTCAGCCGGCCGTCGTCGTCGACCACGACCGCCGTCTGGTTCGCCATGGGCTTCCCGTACGGAATCGACTTCCAGTCCGGCGCGACCGTCGTGCAGGAGTAGTACGTGGAGTGGATCGAGGCTTCCGTGGCACCTCCCAGGACGGCGAACCGGCTGTCCGGGAAGAGGGCGTACCAGCGGGCGGGCGCCGTGAGGGCGACCCAGTCGCCGCCGAGCACCGCGCAGCGCAGGGGCGGCGCCTCCTCGGCCGAGCCGCTCTCCAGATGGCCGAGGAACATCTCCAGCAGGGCCGGTGCGGAGTTCCACACCGTCACACCGTGGCGTACCGCCCTCTCCTCCCAGTGCGCGGGGTCGCGGGCCAGCTCCTGGTCGACCACGACGGCGGCACCACCGAAGCCCGGCACGCCGAGCAGCTCGAAGACCGACATGTCGAAGCTCGGCGACGACACCGTGAGGACCCGGTCGTCCGGTCCCAGGCCGAGCCGTTCCGCCAGGTCGGCGAGGTTGTTGAGGATGCCTCCGTGGCGTACGGCGACCCCCTTCGGGCGGCCGGTCGAACCGGAGGTGAAGATGACGTACGCCACATCGTCGTGGCCCACGTCGGGCAGCGGGGTGCCACCGTCCCGTCCCTCGGCCTCCAGCACGGGCACGGTGACGTCGTCCTCGTCGATGAGCAGCGCGAGGGCGGCCGTACGGGAGATGAGCGCGACCCGCTCAGCGGGGTAGTGCGGGTCGATCGGCACGAAGGCGGCCCCGGCGGCCATGGCGCCGAGCACGGCACCGAGGTAGTGCGCCCCGGGCTCCAGGCGGACTCCGACCATGTCGCCGCGTCCGACACCCCGCCGCAGCAGGGCGGTGGCGACGCGGCCGGCCAGCTCGGACACCTGGTGGAACGACCACCGGTCGCCGGTGGCCTCGACGAGGGCGAGTGCTCCAGGCGTGACCCGTGACTGGCGGGCGAACAACCCGTGGAGGCTGTCGGGCAGTTCGAACTTCCGCGCGGTGTCGTTGTGCCGGGCCAGCTCGGCGGCTTCCGCGTCCGCCATCACCGGGAGGTCCAGGACCCGGCGCGCGGGATCGAGCACGCCGGCTGTCAGACAGGCCTCGTACGCCGCGAGCATGCGCTCCGCGGTGGAGCGGTCGAAGAGTTCGGCGTCGTACTGGAAGTGCAGCCGGGTGCCGTCGGGCCGGTTGCGCACGCTGACGAGGAGGTCGTACTTGGCGGTGCCCGCGACGAAGTCGTCGTCGAGGGTGGCGTCCAGGCCGGGCAGCCGCAGTGCGCTGTCGGGGGTGTTGTCCTGCTGGAACAGCACCGGTGTGACCGAGCGCCCGGTCCCGTCGCGGACGCCCTCCAGGGTGTCCACCACCAGTTCGAAGGGAATGCCCGCGTGCGGCTGACCGCCGAGCACGGCCGCCTTCACGGACGCGACGACGTCCGCGAAGGTGTCGTGGGCACGCACCTCGGTCCGCAGCACCAGGGTGTTGACGAAGAAGCCGACGACTCCGGCCAGGTCCTCGGAGTCGCGTCCGGCCGCCGTCGTACCGACCGCGACGTCGTCACGGCGCTGGTAGGCACGCAGCACCACGAGGAAAGCGGCCAGTACCACCATGAAGGGGGAGGCGCCGCACTCCGCCGCGACGGCACGCACCCGCCGCGCGACCCCGGACTCGACCCAGCGGGCCACCTCGCCACCGAGCTGGGCCGATTCGGCGGGACGCGTCCTGTCGGTGGGCAGCGCCGGGGGGCGCAGGTCCCGGAGCCGGTCACGCCAGTAGGCCAGCCCCTCCTCGAATCCGCCGGTCGATTCGCGTTCGGCCTGTTGGCGCGAGAACTCGGCGTAGGAACGGCCCGCGGGTGGCAGCCGCACCGCCTCCGATGCCGCGTTCGCCTCGTACACGGACGCGAGTTCCCGCATGAAGACGCCCATGGACCACTGGTCACAGGCGATGTGATGGATGGTCAGCAGCAACAGCCAGTGCTCGCTGTCGATCTCCACCAGCGCCGCGCGGAACACCGGTCCGCGTGCGAGGTCGAACGGCTTCGCCGCCTCGGCGTGGACCAGCCGTTCGGCGGCCTCCTCGCGGAACCGCGGGGGCAGGTCGGCGACCGAGTGCCGGGAGAGGACGGTCGCGGGCACCGGCCCGGCTTGCTGGCGCAGCTCGCCGTCCACCTCGTGATAGGTGGTTCTGAGCACCTCGTGCCGTTCCAGCATGATCGTCAAGGCGCCGGTCAGCGCCGGTACGTCGAGCCGTCCCGAGATCCGGTGCAGGATCGGCACCGTGAAGGCCGGTCCCGGCGCCAGCTCGTGGACGAGCCACATCCGGCGCTGCGCGTGGCTGGCCGGGGCGTCGGTGGCCCGCCGTACGGCCGGATCGGCGGCCTTGCCCGGCACGGAGTTCCCCGTCATCGACTCCAGCAGGCGGCGTTGTGCCGGAGAGAGAGCGGGCCACTCGTCCTCGATGGATGTCACATGGGCCTCCCGACGTGGTTGTCCGCCGAAAGCTAGGAGCGACGGGTTATGAGGGCCCCGTACCTCCCCGCGAGGTGCGTAACTTCCCTCTAACCGCGACGGACGACCATTCCGAGCGAGGAGGGGCCATGGAGACGTACGACGTGGTGGTGGTGGGCGCTCGGTGCGGCGGCGCGCCGCTGGCGACGCTGCTCGCCCGGCAGGGCCTGAGCGTGCTGCTCCTCGACCGGGGAGAGCGTGGCACCGACAAGCTGTCGACCCTGTACATCCATCAGCAGGGGGTCGCCTTCCTGCGGGACTGGCGGGTCCTGGAGCAGGTGAGGGCGACGGGGGCGCCGCCCATCACCGGGCTCACCTACCGGGTGGGGGACGTGGAGCTGCGCGCGCCCGGTCCGTTCGTCGGTGGTGGCGACGCCGCGTACGCGCCGCGGCGCAGCGATCTCGACGAGGTGCTGTGCCGGGCCGCCGAGGCGGCGGGCGTGGCCGTGGTCCACGGCGCGTCGGTCACCGGGCTCCAGGAGGAGAACGGGCGTCCGGCCGGCGTGCGGTACCGACGCGCGGGCCGCTGGCAGCAGGCCCGCGCGGGTCTGGTGGTGGGCGCGGACGGGCTGAGGTCGACGGTGGCGAAGCTGGTGTCGTCCTCCTCGTACGCGGTGCACTCGAAGCTGAGCTGTTGTCTGTACGGGTACTGGGCCGGGCTGGACGCGGGTTTCGAGCAGTACCAGAGCGACGGGCTGTGGGTGGGTGTCATCCCCACGTCGGAGGCGCATGTGGTCGCCTGCTATTTCCGGCAGTCCGAGTTCGCCCGGGTGCGGCTCGACGTGGAGAGCGCGTACGACCGCTGTGTGCGCACCGCCGCCCCGGGGGTCGCCGGACAACTGGCGGATGCCACCCGGATCGGGCGGCTGATCGGCATGGGCGACCAGCAGAACTATTTCAGGACGGCCGCCGGCCCCGGCTGGGCACTGGTCGGGGACGCGGGCCACCACAAGGACTCGCTGACCGCGCGCGGCATCACGGACGCGTTCGTACAGGCCGATCTGCTGGCTCGGGCCGTGGCCGGCGCGGGATCCATGGAACCTTCGCGGCTCGACGCCGCGCTGGCCGGCTACGCGGCGGAACGGGACCGCCGGATGATGCCGTTCTACCGCTCCACGCTCGCGGTGGCCCGGCTGGACGTGGAGGCCGAGCGGCTGGAGGAGCTGCGGCACGTCGCCGCCTCACCGGAGCTGAGCGCCCTGTACGGCGCGGCGGTCGCCGGTGCGATGACGCCCGAGGAGTACCGCCTGCATTCCGCGGCGCTGACGCCATGACACCAGGAGGACGAAGATGACCGGACCGACGGATGAGCCCACCGGCCTGCGCGGCGACGCCGACATGTACACCAAGCCGGTACTGATGATCTACGACCCGATAGCGCTGGGGATGGTCTGTCCCGTCGCGTGGCGGTGCTCGCGCCGGACGATGCTGTCCTTCTACAACGACAGTGTCCGGGGGCATCATCTCGACATCGGGCCGGGCTCGGGCTTCTTCCTCGACAAGTGCCGGTTCCCCGCGGGAAGGCCACGCGTCACACTGCTGGACCTGAACGAGCTGGTGCTGCGCACCGCGGCCAGACGCGTCGCCCGCTACGCACCGAGGACCGTGGTTCGCGACGTGCTCGGCGAACTCGATCTCGGAGACGAGAAGTTCGAGTCGATCGCCCTGCAGAACGTGCTGCACTGTCTGCCCGGGACGATGAAGCAGAAGGGCGTGGTGTTCGACAACATCCGGCCGCTCCTCGCCGACGGCGGGGTCCTCTTCGGCTGCACCGTACTCGGCAAGGACATCCGGCTGCCGGCCCACGGGCGCTGGATGATGGAGAAGTACAACCAGGCCGGCTCGTTCCGGAATACGGAAGACAGCCTGGAGGAGCTCACGTCGCAGCTCAGCGCACGCTTTCGCCGCTATTCCGTGCGGACGCGCGGTGCCGTGGCGTTCTTCGAGGCGCACCGCTGAGCGTCCTGAGACGGCGCCGGCCGGTCCGGGCGGGCGCGGTGCGCCCGCCCGGACCGGCCGCCTCGTGCCGGCGGTGTCGCGCTGCCGCGCGTACCGCCGCTACGTCGTCACGTCACATCGCCGCATGACCGCCGACAGCGCCATCCGCGTCTCCCCGCTGACCGATACACCGAGTTCACCGAGAAGACGGCTCTCGCAAACGCTGTACCATTTCAGCGCCATTCCGAGCTCTCCACGCTTTCCGTGGATTTCCATCATCAGGCGGTACGTTCCTTCGTTGTACGGGTCGATATCGCTGGCCCGCTGACACCATTCGATCGCACCGAAATCGTCTCCGCACTCGACGGCCAGTGCGCCGAGCCGCTGTACGACTTTCAGGGCCGTCGACTGATACCAGACCCTTTCCTCTTCCGCCCAGCGCGACTCCTCTGCCGGAAGAAAGGGGCCGCGGTACAGAGAGACCGCGGATTCGTACTCCCGGACCGCGGCGGCCCGGTCGCCTTTCCGTTCGAAAGACATCCCCCTCTTGGCGTGTCCGCGGAAGGCCTCGCAATCCACCCAGGCCCCCGGCGCCTGCAAGATGTACCCGAAGTCCTGGTACTCCACTCGCACACCCGAGCGGTCGTCCATGAGGGCCCCGTCGGCGAGCGCCTTGCGCAGGGCATGCGCGGCGACCTTCAGCGAACTACTGCTGGGCGACTTGTCCTCGCCCGGCCACAGCACCTCGCTCAGGATCTCGCGGGGCACCACGACACCCCTGCGGGTGATGAGGTATTGGAGCATGCTCCTGGCCTTGCCGGCACGCCACCGGGTGATGGACACCCCGTCGGCGGCCACCTCGAACCCGCCTAACAATCTGACCTGCACTTCACCACAGACCACGCTTCCCCCCAGCTTCCCCTGTGATCTCACCCCGTGTGAACGAATCGCCCTCCCCCGGCGCAGACACTTCGTCAGTACCTCCTGAAGCAACTGCCTACAGGGGCGACAGGCCAAGCTTAAATGATCCAAAATAAGAAAGAAAGCGTCCAAGGTGATCCCGACGTGGCATTTCCTCCTTTATCGATCATGAAATAAACACCCCTCCTTACCCTGGCAACCGACCTCCTAAACCTCCGCCGAAAGGGAGTAATTCCTTTTCGCATAACCCATCCCGAACCGGGGCTCATTAGCGTGCAGCGCATGACGCTCAGGATGGAAGTCGGCGCGCCGAAGGCCCCATCGCCCGACGACGAACAACATGCCTCGTACTACACATCGTTGCTGGACATCGAAGAGCGATGGGACGGCGATCCCTCCTCGGAGGTACTCCGCGCGTGGCGCGGACAGCGCACCGCCGAGGTGACCGACTGGGTCAGAGCCCGTTCTCCCTTCTACGCGGAGCGGTTGGGCCGCGAGCGGGAGGCCGCCGGGGGAACGTTCTTCACCACGAAGGACGACCTCGTGACCGCCGGCCTGTCCGTTCTCAGCGGTCCGGTCGGCGAGGCCCAGGTGTACTACGAGACGACCGGCACCACCGGTCCGCCCACTCCCTGCCCGCGTTCCTCGCTGGAGGTCGCGGCCAGCAACCGGGGCATCATCCGTGCCTGGCAGGAGATGCTCGCCCGGCGCTTCCCGGGTGAGCGGCCGTTCGTGGCCGTGATGGGCCCTTCGGAGCTGTACGCCTTCGGGGATGTCTTCGGCAATGTCGCCCAGTCCTGTGGGCTCGGCCATGTGAAGCTGTGGCCCGACTCACCGCGCGTGGGGTTCGCGAAAGCGCTCAGGCTACTGCGTCAGCTGGCTGTCTCCGTGGTGGTGTGCGCCCCGTCGATGGTGCTCGAACTCGCCCGGGAAGTGCTGCGCGCCGGCCACGACCCGGCCGATCTGCCGGTGTCGCAGTTCCTGGTCCTGGGCGAGGTGTGCACGCCGGAGTTCCGCCGCAACGCCGAGACGCTCTGGCCCCAGGCACGGGTCGGGCCTGGCATGTACGGATCGCAGGAGGCGATGTGCATCGCGGGAGGCTGGCCCGACGGAAGACTCAGACTGTCCGAACTGAACTACTCGGCGGAGCTGGTGGACCCCGGCACCGGTGAACCCGTCACCGGTGACACCGGCGAACTGGTGGTGACCATGCTCACGCCAGGTGTGAAGCCGCTGATCCGGTACCGCACCGGGGACCTGGTGCGGTTCGACCCCTGGACCCCGGGCGACCTGCCGGGCCGGGCGCTCACCGTGCTGGGCCGGGCGAAGGACGACGTCCGGTTCGCCGACGGCCGTTCGGTCACGGCGTACGACCTGGAGGAGGCCGCGCTCGAAGGGCTCGAACGATGCCTCGGCTACCAGATCGTCCTCGATCACCGGGCGACGGCAGCGGGCCCGCCGGCGGATCTGCTGACGCTGCGACTGCGGTTCGCCGACCCGGCACCCGGGCGTGATCACTGGGCGGCGGCCGCCGGCCGGATGACCGCTCTCACCGGAGCCGAGGTCCGGGTCGAGGTCGTGGACGACCTCGACGCCCGGACTCAGCAGGGCTCACTGATCAGCTGGAAGGCCGCGCGGGTCGCCGACCGTCGCCCCGGCCCCGTGCGAGCCCCCTGACCCCGCGACCGCGACCGCGACCGGCAGGGCTGGCCGCCCCACTCACCGGAGGAGAAGTGTCCGAAGAACGCGTCTCGTCATCACCACCGGCGCGGCAGCCCGGCGTCCGCATCGCCGGGGACCACCACGCCCCGCACCCCGCCATGAGCCACGCCGTGGGGGACCTCTCCGACGGAGAGGCCTCCGGTGTCTCCTTCCGGGCCGCCGTGCTGGCCACCATGGCCCGGTACTGCCGTGGCGGCCGCGTCGATGTCGCCGACCACCGGGAAGTGCGGTCGTACGACGTCGACATCGACTCCTCCCTCAGCGCGCTGCTCACGCTGGCAGCGACCCCCGGCGAGCCCGTCCCGGGGACGGCGGAGGCGTCGGTCGCGCTGCTTCCCGTCGGTACCGCCCCGGTGACGGACGCGGCGATCCGTGTGCACACGGACGGGCGGCAGTACGTGACGACCTCACCCGCGCGGCTGCACGGCCAGGTCGCGGTACGGCACTTCGCCCAGGCCGTCCGGACATTCCTCGACGTGTTCGCGGCGGCCGACGGCGAGACGCTGGACCGGCTGCCGGTGGCGGCCGTCGGCATTCTCTCCGCGGACGACACCGGTGCCGAACTCGCCCTCGGCCGGGGCGAGTTCCTGCCGCAGACAGAGGAACAGGTGCACCGGACGGTCGTCCGGCTGGCCGCCGAGGTTCCGGACCGGCCGGCCATCGAGGACGGGGACACCCGCTTGACATACCGCGACCTGGGGATCGCCGTGCTGGCGACCCGGGACCGGATGCGGGCGGCCGGGCTCGCCGGCCGGGGCACGGTCGCCGTGGCCATGGAACGCGGTGCCGGCAGTGCGGTGGCCCAGCTCGCGGCGTTCGCCTCGGAATGCCGTGTCGTGCTGGTCGACCCGGCGCTCCCGGCGGCCCGGATCGCGTACATGCTCCGCGACTCGGAAGCCGGGCTGGTGGCGGTGGCCTCCGACGACGACGGGGTGGCGAGGACGGCGGCGTCCCTGGGCATCGCGGTCCTCACCCCGTCACCCACCCCTGGCGTTCCCGACACGCACCGGACCGCCGCCGGCCTCCTGGAGGCCGCGGTGTCCTTGCCCGAACTCTCCGAGGACGCGGTCAGCCATATCGCCTACACCTCGGGCTCGACCGGTGCGCCCAAGGCGGTGCAACTGCGGCACGGCCCGATGCGGAACACCGCGGCGGCGCTCGGTGACGCCTGCGGGCTCTCGTCGAGCAGCCGCGGCTCCTGGTTCTGTCCGCCCGGTGTGGGAATGGTCGAAGTCGACATGTTTCCCGTGCTCGCCGCCGGTGGCACGGTCGTGGTCGCACCCCCGTCGATCAGCACCGATCCGACGGCCGTGCGGACGTGGCTGACCGACCGGAGCATCACCCACACACTGCAGACCACGGCCGTCGCCGAGCAGTTGCTCACGATGGAGTGGCCCGCGGCCCCGGCCCTGGTCTCGATGCGGGTCGCCGGCGAGAAGCAGCGTGTGTGGCCGGCCCCGGACTGCCCGTTCCAGGTGCTCAACGTCTACGGTTCGACCGAGGCGAACGTGGTCGCCGTCTGCGATCTCACCCAACTGGTGCGGGCGGGAGCCGGCCGGTCCGACCTCTCCCCGCCCATCGGCCGCCCGGTGAGGAACGTCAACATGTACGTCCTCGACGAAGAGCTGCGTCCAATGCCCAGGCACTCGGTGGGCGAACTCTGCGTCTCGGGGCGCGGCCTGTCGCGCGGTTACCTCCACCAGGACGCGGCCAATGCCGAACGGTTCCTGCCGAACCCGATACCGGAGGACGACTTCCCGGTGCTGTATCGCAGCGGGGACCTCGCGTGGATGGACAGTACCGGGCTCGTCAATGTCATCGGCCGCCTGGACGACGAGGTGAAGGTCGCGGGGTATCGCGTCCACCCCGGAGCCGTGGAGGGGCAGTTGTCCACCATCCCGGGGGTCGCCGCCTGCGCCGTCGTCGCCGCGGCCCTCGGCGAGGGCGGGTCCTACCTGATCGCCTACGTGGAAAGGGCGTCGGGCTCCCGCGGGGCCTCCCTCACCGGTACGGGCATCCGCGAGGAGCTGGAGCGGCTGCTCCCCGCGTACATGATCCCCTCCACCGTGCGGTTCCTCAGGCTCCCTCTGACCCGCAACGGCAAGGTGGACCGGGCCGCGCTCCGCGACGCGGACACCGGACGCGGCGGGCTGGACACCGAGTACCGGGCGCCTTCGTCGGATGCCGAACGCCTGCTCGTCCATCTGTTCACGGAGATCCTGGGCCGGAGCCTCGTCGGAGCCGACGACCACTTCTTCGAACTGGGCGGCAGCTCGCTGAGTGCCGCGGCACTCGTCCGAAAGGCCACCGACGCGTTGGGAGTGGAACTCACCATGGTGGACCTCATGGAGGCGCCGACGGCCGCGCGCCTGGCACGCCGCATCCCGGCGGGGTAGAGGTGATCCCGGCGGGAGCCACCGACTCGGGCTCCATCGGCCGCGATCGACGCGGAACGGGGAGGTACGGGGGAAGAATCGGCTTCTCCCCCGCGGGTCACCGCGTTCCGCGGGTCGGCGGCCGATGGGAACCCGGAGCCGGACCCGGTGTCGCTGGACGAGCGGGTGAGCGGCCATGAGCCGCCGCCGATCGTCTGATCTTCCGGGCGGGGTGGCCCGGCCGTCCCACAGCGGGCCGGCCGGGCCACCACATCCACATCGCTTCCGGAGGCCGGAAGCCGGGGTTACGCGAGCCCCGCCACGAGGTCCGCGACCGACTTGCGGCGGCCCGTGTAGAACGGGACCTCTTCCCGGACGTGCATCCGGGCCTTGGAGCCGCGCAGATGGCGCATCAGGTCGACGATCCGGTACAGCTCGTCGGCCTCGAAGGCCAGCACCCATTCGTAGTCGCCGAGCGAGAACGAGGCGACCGTGTTGGCGCGCACGTCGGGGTAGCCGCGGGCCATCTTCCCGTGGTCGGCGAGCATCGTGCGACGCTCCTCGTCGGGCAGCAGGTACCAGTCGTAGGACCGTACGAAGGGGTAGACGCTGACATAGTCGCGGGGCGTCTCGTCCGCCAGGAAGGCCGGGACGTGCGACTTGTTGAACTCGGCGGGGCGGTGCAGCGCCATGTTCGACCAGACCGGCTCCAGCTGCCGTCCGAACCGGGTGCGGCGGAAGCGGTTGTACGCGTCCTGGAGTTCGTCCGAGGTCTCCGCGTGCCACCAGATCATGACATCGGCGTCCGCGCGCAGCCCGGACACGTCGTAGGTGCCGCGCACGGTGACGTCCTTGGCGCCGAGCTGGTCGAACAGCTCCTGGACCTCGTCCGCGAAGCCGGTCCGGTCCTCGGGCAGCACGTCGCGCAGCTTGAAGACGGACCACAGCGTGTAGCGGATGACCTCGTTGAGGTCCTTGGCCTTCTTGCCCGCGTTCGGGGTCTTCTCTGGTGCAGCAGTCATGGGGCTATTCTCCCGCGCCCCGTCCCGTGCCCCGCGCCAGGGTCGACGTGGCGATGATCTCGTCGGCGGCGCGCCGGGCGGACGCGACGCAGGCGGGGATGCCGACGCCGTCGTACGCCGCGCCGCACAGCCGCAGCCCCGGGAGCTTGGCGACGGCCTCGCGGATCCGGGCGGTTCTCGTCCGGTGGCCGACCGGGTACTGCGGCAGACCGCCGGTCCAGCGGGTCACTTCGGTGGCCACCGGCTTCGCGGTGAGCCCGACCGCGTCGCCGAGGTCGTGCAGCGAGACGCCGACGAGATCGGCGTCCTCGCGCTCCAGTTGCTCCTCCTCGCCGTACCGTCCGATGGAGGTGCGCAGGATGAAGAGACCGGGCGCGGCGTCCGCGACCCACCCCCACTTCCGGGTGGAGAAGGTGGACGCCTTGATCGTGCGGCCGTCCACGGGCGGTACGAGGAAGCCGCTGCCGGACGGCATCGCGCCGAGATCCGCACGCCGGAACGCCATCGTGACCAGCGCCATCGAGGCGTACTCGACCGTGGCGAGTTCGGCGGCCGCGGCCGGTGACTCGTCGGAGAGCAGCGCCGAGGCGGACCACGCGGGGGTGGCCAGCACGACGCCGTCGGCGTCCAGGGAGCGCCGCTCGGTGCGGATCCGCCAGCCGTCGGGGGTGCGCCGGAGGCCGAGGACGGGCGTCTCCATGAGGATCTCGCCGCCGCCCGCCCGTACGGCGTCCGCGACGGCGCCCGGCAGGGTTCCCACGCCGCCGGCGATGCCCGCGAAGACCGCGCCCGGCGCTCCGCCGTCGCGCTGTCCCGCCGCGGCCGCGGCCTGGACGTCGCGTACACCGGCCAGCAGCGAGTCATGGGTTCTGGCGATGTCGAAGAGCTGAGGGACGGCCGCCTTCATGGAGATGCGGTACGCGTCGCCCGCGTAGACGCCGCCGAGCAGCGGTTCCACCAGCCGGTCGACGACCTCGCGGCCGAGCCGCTCGGCGACGTACTCGCCGACCGCGACATCGTCGCCGACCTCGGTGGGCGGCAGTTCCGGCTCACGGGCGAGCCTGGCGAGCCCTTCGGCGGAGAGCAGCCCCGCGAGGGCGGCCGGGTCGCCCGGCACCCCCATCACATGGCCCTTGGGCATGGGCCGCAGCTCCCCGCGCGACCATACCGAGGCGGTGGTGGCGGTGGGCGGCTGGAGCAGTTCCCCGAGCCCGACGGCCTCGGCCAGGTCGACGGCCTCGGGCCGGCGCGCGAGCATCGACTCGGCCCCGAGGTCGACGGGCGCGCCCTCGATCTCGCCGGTCCGCAGCTTGCCGCCGAGCCGGGCGGTGGCCTCCAGCAGCGTCACCCGGACCCCGGCGCCCAGCAGTCGGTGCGCGGCGGCGAGACCGGCGATACCGCCCCCGATGACCACGACATGACCTGTGTGCGTGTCCACGTGCTGCGCGCTCGACTCCATGCCCCCACTCTCTCAAACCGTCATGGACGTTCCATAACGAGTCCCGACCGTGACCGCTTCGGAACCGTGGATGAGCATCCGTACACGCGCCTCACACGTCGAACCGTCAGCACACTCTCATCAACCGTCCCTGGGGGGCCGACATGCGCGCGATGCCAGCGTTCGCGGCAGCACTACTCACCGTCTCACTCGCTCTCGCCGGATGCAGCGCCTCCGACGGCGGTGAGAACAAGTCGGCGGCGGACAGCGCCGCGAAACCGGTGCGGGAGGGGCAGGCGGACGCGGCGGACGCCCCGTCGGGGGCCGGTGCGCCGGCGTCCGGCAGCGAGGGGGCGGACGCCAAGCAGCGGCCCGCGCCGGCCGGTACGCATGTGATCCGCACCGCCGAACTCACCGTGCGCGTCAAGAACACGGAGAAGGCGCTCGCCACGGCGCGGTCCGCGGCCGTGAACTCCGGCGGTCTCGTCGAGGACGAGTCCACCGAGCGGATCGCCGGTGACCATGTCGGCTCGCGCATCGTGCTGCGGGTGCCGCAGGACGCGTACGACGACGTCCTGGCCGAACTGACGGGCACCGGCACGCTGGTGGCGCGCAAGGCCAACGCGAAGGACGTCACCGACCAGGTGGTCGACGTGAACAGCAGGATCGCCTCGCAGCGGGCGAGCGTCGCGCGCGTGAGGGAGTTGATGGACCAGGCGACGCGACTCAGCGATGTGGTGGCGCTGGAGGGCGAGTTGAGTACGCGTCAGGCCGACCTGGAGTCGCTGCTCTCCCAGCAGGCGTCGCTCAAGGACCGCACCACCCTGGCCACCATCACACTGGAGCTCACCGAGACTCCGCCCGTCACGAAGGAGAAGGAGGAGGACGATCCCGGGTTCCTGGACGCGCTGGGCGGCGGCTGGGACGCGCTGACCGTGACGGTGCGGTGGATCGCGGTGGTGATCGGCGCGGTGGCACCGTTCGCCGCCGTGCTCGCGGTGCTCTATCTGCTGTGGCGGCTGGTACGCGGCCGGCTGCCCCGCAGGCCGGAGCCCGTACCGCCGCCCTGGCCCACCCCCGCGCACACGCCCGGGGACGAGCCCTCGCCCGAACCCGCCAGGCCCACCGCCCGGAGGACACCCGAGCACTGATCCCGTGACGCCCGCGTAGCGTTCCCCCTGAGAACACGGGAGCGAGAGGGGCGCGCAATGGCGGCGGAGCGCATGGTGGTCATCGGCGGCGACGCGGCGGGCATGTCCGCCGCGTCGCAGGCCCGCAGGCTCAGGGGCCCGGAGGAGCTGGAGATCGTCGCGTTCGAGCGCGGCCACTTCACCTCGTACTCCGCGTGCGGCATTCCGTACTGGGTGGGCGGGGACGTTTCCGGCCCCGATGACCTGATCGCCCGGACGCCCGAGGAACACCGCGCACGCGCCATCGATCTGCGGATGCGCACGGAGGCCGTGGAGATCGACGTGGCCGGGCAGCGGGTGCGCGTACGCGATCTCTCCGCCGGTACGGAGAGCTGGACCGGCTTCGACAAGCTCGTCGTCGCGACGGGCGCCCGCCCGGTGCGCCCGCCGCTGCCCGGGATCGACGCGCCGGGCGTGCACGGCGTGCAGAACCTCGACGACGGGCAGGCGCTGCTGGACGCCCTCGGCGCCACCGAGGGCCGGCACGCGGTCGTCGTCGGCGCGGGCTATATCGGTGTGGAGATGGCGGAGGCGCTGCTGAAGCGCGGCTATCGGGTCACCGTGGTGTACCGCGACGAACAGCCGATGGCGACGCTCGACCCCGACATGGGCCGGCTGGTCCAGGAGGCGATGTCCGGGATGGGCATCACCACGGTGGGCGGCACGGCGGTCACCGGCATCCGCACCGGCGCGGACGGCCGGGTACGGGCCGTGGTCACCGACGCCGCCGAGTATCCGGCCGATGTCGTCGTGCTCGGCATCGGCGTGGAGCCGGAGACCACCCTCGCCCGCGCCGCGGGACTGCCCCTCGGGCCGCACGAGGGGCTGCTCACCGACCTGGCGATGCGGGTGCGCGGCCACGAGAACATCTGGGCGGGCGGGGACTGCGTGGAGGTCTTCGACCTGGTCGCGGGCTCGACCCGGCACATCCCGCTGGGCACCCACGCGAACAAGCACGGCCAGATCATCGGCGCGAACGCCGGCGGCGGCTACGCGGTCTTCCCCGGGGTGGTCGGCACGGCCGTCAGCAAGGTCTGCGACCTGGAGATCGCCAGGACGGGGCTGCGGGAGAAGGACGCCCACCGGGCGGGCCTCCAGTACGTCACCGCGACCATCGAGTCCACCAACAGCGCCGGTTACTACCCCGGCGCCGCCTTCATGACGGTGAAGATGCTCGCGGAGCGCCGTACGGGCCGGCTGCTGGGCACGCAGATCGTCGGCCGCGAGGGCGCGGCGAAGCGGGTGGACATCGCGGCGGTGGCGCTGACGGCCGGGATGACGGTGGAGGCGATGACCACCCTGGACCTGGGCTACGCCCCGCCGTTCTCCCCGGTCTGGGACCCGGTGCTGGTCGCCGCGCGCAAGGCGACGGCGACGGTACGGAAGGCGGGGGTGTAGCCGCGGACCGGTCGCTCAGCGGGCGGTCTGTGTGTGGACGTACTCCACGAGCCGCGTCAGGGCGTCGGGGTCCATGCTCGGCAGCACCCCATGGCCGAGGTTGAAGACATGGCCCTCCAGACCGGCCGCCGCGTCCAGCACCTCACGGGTCTTGGCCTCCACCGCCGCCGTCGGGGCGAAGAGCACGGCCGGGTCGAGGTTGCCCTGGAGCGCCTTGCCGGGGCCGACGCGGCGGGCCGCCTCGTCCAGCGGGACCCGCCAGTCGACGCCGACGACATCCGCGCCGGCCTCGCCCATGAGACCGAGCAGCTCGCCCGTACCGACCCCGAAGTGGATGCGCGGGACGCCGTACGGGGCGACGGCGTCGAAGACCTTCGCCGAGGCGGGCAGCACGGAGCGGGTGTAGTCGGCGGGGGCCAGGGCGCCCACCCATGAGTCGAAGAGCTGGACGGCGCTCGCGCCCGCCTCGATCTGCACCTTGAGGAAGGCGGAGGTGATGTCCGCGAGCCGGTTGAGCAGATCCGCCCACAGCTCCGGGTCGCCGTACATCATCGCCTTGGTGTGTTCGTGGTTACGGGACGGGCCGCCCTCCACGAGATAGCTGGCGAGCGTGAACGGCGCGCCGGCGAAGCCGATGAGCGGGGTGGCGCCCAGCTCGCCGGTGAGCATGCCGATCGCTTCGGTGACGTACGAGACGTCGTCCGGGGTGAGATCGCGCAGCCGGGCGAGATCGCCGCGGGTCCTGATCGGCTCGGCGACGACGGGGCCGATCCCGGGCTTGATGTCGAGGTCGAGGCCGATGGCCTTGAGGGGGACGACGATGTCGCTGAAGTAGATCGCGGCGTCGACCTTGTGGCGCCGAACCGGCTGGAGGGTGATCTCGGTGACCAGCTCGGGCCGCATGCAGGACTCCAGCATCGGAATCCCCTCGCGCACCTTCAGATACTCCGGCAGCGAACGCCCCGCCTGCCGCATGAACCAGACCGGTGTGTGCGGCACCGGTTCACGCCTGCACGCCTTCATGAAGGGCGATTCGTACGTCTTCGTCTGCTGGCCCGAGGGGCGGTCAATGGCGCTCACGCCCAGAATCTTCGCATGTACGGGGAAGCCGCTGCCCCGGCCCGGGTGTCCTTCCCTGCGCGAGACGCGCGTTCCGCCTACTCTTCCCCGCATGGCTGCGGCTCAGGGACAGTTTTCCGATCATTCCAACGGCACCGACGGAACGGGGGGCGCGGAGGGGGATTCCGGCCCCGCCGCGTTCCGTTCGGCGGTCGAAGCACTGCGAACGGCGCGGCTGCGTCCCGAGATCGAGGTCGACCCGACTCCGCCGCCCAAGCGGCTGGCACCGTACGCGTACGCCCTGGAGGCGGCGGTCGTCGACGGCGACGACGATCTCGCGGACGGCCGGCTCATCCTGCTCCACGACCCGGCGGGTCACGACGCCTGGCAGGGCGCCTTCCGGCTGGTGACGCTCGTACGGGCGGAGCTGGAGCCGGAGATGGCGGCCGACCCGCTGCTGCCCGAGGTGTGCTGGTCGTGGCTGACCGGTGCGCTGGAGGCGCGCGGACTGTCGTACGGGGAGGCCAGCGGCACCGTCACCCGCGCCGGGTCGCACTACTTCGGCGGCCTCGCCGAGCGCCGGCCCGCCACCCAGATCGAGATCCGCGCGTCCTGGACTCCGCGCGAGGGCCGGGGCGGGGTGCCCGACGCGGCGGCGCATCTGGCGGGCTGGTGCGATCTGCTCTGCCAGATCGCGGGGCTGCCGCCCGCCGCGACGGGACCGGCCGCGGGCGCGGCGGACCCGGGCGCCGGCGCGGGTGTGGTCTCACTGCCCCAGCGGCGCGGACCGCAGGTCTCCTGACCGTCCTCCCCCTCGGCTCCTCCGGTCCGCCGCTCGCACGGGAGACCGCGATACCGGCCGATGCCGCCCGATACCGGCGGCCACGACGACGCTGACGGCCCCTCACCGCACCGCCACGGGTGGGGCCAGTCGTAGGATGATCGATCACTCGTCCGAATTGCCCGAATTGTTACTCACCAAATCGTGATCATTCTCTAAAGGCGGGCGGGATTGCTGCCGAAGAGGTCAATGACCCTTCAAGCACGGATCGCCCCGGCTTCATCCCCAGAGCCGGCCCCGTCCCGCACCTTCCCAGGAGGCCTGGTGTCCGTTCTCCTCGAGCAGCCCGCAAGCCTGGTCGCCTACCGCCCGAACAAGCCGACGGCCATGGTCGTCGTGGCCGACCCACGCGTCCGCTCCACCGTCACCCGCCACCTGTGGGCCCTTGGAGTACGTGACGTCATCGAGGCGTCGTCCATCGCGGAGGCCCGCCCCCGCGTCGGCAATCCACGCGACATCTGCGTTGCCGACGTCCACCTGCCCGACGGTTCCGGGCTGACCCTGCTGTCCGAGACCCGAGCCGCGGGCTGGCCCAACGGCCTCGCCCTCTCCGCCGCCGATGACATCGGCGCGGTGCGCAACGCCCTCGCGGGCGGCGTCAAGGGCTATGTCGTCACCGGTACCCGTACGAACATCGGCCACCCGGGCCGGCCCGGCGCCGCCCCCATCGGCGCCGGACAGCGGATGCACCGCCGTCCTCCGGGCGCCCCGAGCCACCCGGGCGGTTACCGGGAGCTCTCCGGCCGCGAGGTCGAGGTGCTCCGGCTGGTCGCCGAAGGCCAGTCCAACAAGGCCATCGGCGTCTCGATGGGCCTGTCCGCACTCACCGTCAAGAGCCATCTCGCCCGGATCGCGCGCAAGCTCGGCACGGGCGACCGGGCGGGGATGGTCGCCGTGGCCCTCCGTACCGGAATCATCCACTGACCACTTCTCGCCCCCACCGCCCGTCGACGGAACGTTCCGTCGACGGGCGCCTTCCGTTCACGGATACCCTTGACAGGTGACCGACGCCCAAGAGACCGCAGCAGAGCCAGCACTGCGAACCACCGGGGGCCAGCGGCGGCAGCCGCTCATGTCGCTGCCCCCGGACGACGTCGACTCGGCGCCGATTCCCTTGCTGGAGCCCCGCGAGGGCATTCCGCCGGTGGTTGCCACCGATGAGGCGCTCGCCGAGGTGATCGCGGCCTTCGCCGCGGGCACCGGCCCCGTGGCCGTCGACGCCGAGCGGGCGTCCGGTTACCGGTACGGCCAGCGCGCCTATCTCGTCCAGCTGCGCCGCGAGGGCGCGGGCTCGGCGCTGATCGATCCCGTCGGCTGCCCCGATCTCTCCGGTCTCGGCGACGCGCTCGCCGGGGCGGAGTGGATCCTGCACGCGGCGACACAGGATCTCCCCTGCCTGCGCGAAATAGGCATGATGCCCACCCGGCTGTTCGACACGGAACTGGCAGGCCGGCTGGCGGGCTTTCCCCGGGTCGGCCTCGGGGCGATGGTCGAGAACGTCCTCGGCTACGCCCTGGAGAAGGGCCACTCCGCCGTCGACTGGTCGACCCGTCCGCTCCCCGAGCCCTGGCTGCGCTACGCCGCGCTCGATGTGGAGCTGCTCGTCGATCTGCGGGACGCGCTGGAGAAGGAGCTGGACCGCCAGGGCAAGCTCGACTGGGCGCACCAGGAGTTCGAGGCGATCGCCTCGGCCCCGCCGCCGCCCCCGCGCAAGGACCCGTGGCGCCGTACGTCGGGGATGCACAAGGTGCGCCGCCGCCGTCAGATGGCGGTCGTACGGGAGCTGTGGACCACCCGCGACCGGGTCGCGCAGCGACGCGACGTCTCCCCCGGCAAGGTGCTGAGCGACGCCGCGATCATCGAGGCGGCACTGGCTCTGCCGGTGAACGTGCACGCGCTGACCGCGCTGCCCGGTTTCGGCCACCGGATGGGACGCCGGCAGCTGGAGCAGTGGCAGGCGGCGGTCGACCGGGCCAGGGCGCTGCCCGACACGGAGCTGCCCCAGCCGGGGCAGCAGGTGGCGGGACCGCCGCCGCCGCGCTCCTGGGCGGACAAGGACCCGGAGGCGGCGGCCCGGCTGTCGGCGGCCCGCGCGGCGGTCTCGGAGCTGGCCGAGCGGCTGAACATGCCGCAGGAGAACCTGATCACGCCGGACACGGTGCGCCGGGTCTGCTGGGAGCCGCCGCACGAGCCGACGGTGGAGAAGGTGGCGGAGGCGCTCACGGGCCACGGGGCGCGGGCCTGGCAGGTCGAACAGGTGGCGCCGCTGCTGACGCGCGCGCTGTCGTTGCCGGACTGACCCACCACGTCGTACCGACCTGTCGTGTCGTACTGACGGTACGCCCCGGGCCCGCGGGTCCGGGGCGCGCCGACGTCGAAAGGGAGAGCGCGCGGAGGTTCGTGAGGAACGAGCGAATCGAGCACGGTCGACCGTCGACGTCGGCGCGCAGCGCCCCGGCGGCGAACCGAGCCCTCAAAAAAAGAGGCCGGGGCTGGGCAGCATGGTTACCCACAAGTAGCATAGAAGTGGAAGCGCGTCCCAAGCGCGCCCCGCAGTGCCACCCCGCACCCTGGAGGAGAGCCATCGTGCCTCGTACCGTCAGGGATGTCGTCTTCGTCGACGGCGTCCGCACCCCGTTCGGCAAGGCGGGCCCGAAGGGCATGTACCACGAGACCCGTGCCGACGATCTCGTCGTGAAGGCGATCCGGGAGCTGCTGCGCCGCAACCCGGACCTCGACCCGGCCCGGATCGACGAGGTCGCCATCGCCGCCACCACCCAGATCGGTGACCAGGGCCTCACGCTCGGCCGCACCGCGGGGATCCTCGCCGGGCTGCCGCAGTCCGTGCCCGGGTATTCGATCGACCGGATGTGCGCGGGCGCGCTGACCGCGGTGACCAGCACCGCGGGCTCCATCGCGTTCGGCGCGTACGACATCGTCGTGGCCGGCGGTGTCGAGCACATGGGCCGCCACCCCATGGGCGAGGGCGTCGACCCGAACCCGCGCTTCGTCTCCGAGAAGCTCGTGGACGACTCCGCGCTCTTCATGGGGATGACCGCCGAGAATCTGCACGACCGCTTCCCGCGGCTGACCAAGGCGCGTGCCGACGAGTACGCGGTGCGCTCGCAGGAGAAGGCCGCCAAGGCGTACGCGAACGGCACGATCCAGCAGGACCTGGTGCCGATCTCCATCCGCCGCACCTCCCCCGAGGCGGGGGAGACCGGCTGGGGGCTCGCGACGGCCGACGAGCCGATGCGGCCGGGTACGACGCTGGAGATGCTGGCCGGGCTGAAGACCCCGTTCCGGCCGCACGGCCGGGTCACCGCGGGCAACGCCGCGGGGCTCAACGACGGTGCGACCGCCTCGCTGATCGCCGCCGAGGACTTCGCACGCGAGCAGGGCCTTCCGGTCAGGATGCGGCTGGTCTCGTACGCGTTCGCCGGCGTCGAGCCGGAGGTCATGGGGTACGGCCCGATCCCGTCGACGGAGAAGGCGCTCGCCAAGGCGGGGCTGTCGATCTCCGACATCGGTCTGTTCGAGATCAACGAGGCCTTCGCCGTACAGGTGCTGGCCTTCCTGGAGCACTACGGCATCGCGGACGACGACGAGCGCGTCAACCAGTACGGCGGCGCCATCGCGTTCGGCCACCCGCTGGCCTCCTCCGGTGTCCGGCTGATGACGCAGCTGGCGCGGCAGTTCGAGTCGCACCCGCACGTCCGCTACGGGCTGACCACCATGTGCGTCGGCTTCGGCATGGGCGCGTCGGTCATCTGGGAGAACCCGCACTTCGACGGAGGCACCAAGTGAGCACCAGCACCGCCGAACTCCTGAAGGGCGCGGCCGAACTGTTCCCCGGCGAGGTCGTCACGCAGGCGCACGTACGCCATCTCGACCTGCCCTCGGGCGCCGGGCGCTTCGCGCTCATCACGCTGGACAACGGCCTGGACCACACCAAGCCGACCACCTTCGGCCCGCAGTCGCTGGCGAACCTCAACGCCGCGATCGACCAGGTCGAGAAGGAGGCCGCCGACGGTACGGTCGTCGGCGTCGGGATCACCGGCAAGCCGTTCATCTTCGCGGTCGGCGCCGACCTCAAGGGCGTGGAGCTGCTGGGCCGCCACGAGGACGCGCTGGCGATCGGCAAGGGCGGCCACGAGGTCTTCAAGCGGATCGCCGCGCTGGCCGTGCCGACCTTCGCGTACTACAACGGCGCGGCCATGGGCGGCGGTGTCGAGATCGGTCTGCACTGCCAGTACCGCACCGTCTCGGCCGCGCTGCCCGCGTTCTCGCTGCCGGAGGTCTTCCTCGGTCTCGTGCCCGGCTGGGGCGGCTGCACGCTGCTGCCGAACCTGATCGGCGCGGACCGCGCGGTCTCGGTCGTCATCGAGAACTCGCTCAACCAGAACAAGCAGCTCAAGGGCGTCCAGGTGCACGAGCTGGGCATCGCGGACGCGATCTTCGACGGCGCCGACTTCCTGGAGCAGTCGCTGATCTGGACCGCGTCCGTACTGAAGGGCGAACTGGCCGTCGTACGCCCCGAGGTGGACCGTGGCGAGGCGTGGGACCGCGCGGTGGAGCGCGGCCGGCAGATCGCCGACTCCAAGGTGCACGGCGCGGCTCCGGCCGCCTATCGCGCGCTGGACATCATCGCCGCCGTCAAGGACGGCGACCTCCAGGCCGGCTTCGACGCCGAGGACCGGGCCCTCGCGGACCTGATCATGGGCGGCGAACTGCGCTCCGGCATCTACGCGTTCAATCTGGTGCAGCGGCGCGCCAAGCGGCCCGCGGGGGCTCCCGACAAGTCGCTGGCGCGGCCGGTCACCAAGGTCGGCGTCGTCGGCGCGGGGCTGATGGCCTCTCAGCTGGCGCTGCTCTTCCTGCGCCGCCTCGAAGTCCCGGTCGTCCTGACGGACATCGACCAGGAGCGGGTCGACAAGGGCGTCGGTTACGTCCACGGCGAGATCGACAAGCTGCTGCTGAAGTCCCGTATCAACCTGGACAAGGCCAACCGGCTCAAGGGCCTGGTCTCGGGTGTGCTGGACAAGGCCGAGGGCTTCTCGGACGCGGACTTCATCATCGAGGCCGTCTTCGAGGAGATGGGCGTCAAGCAGAAGGTGTTCGCGGAGGTCGAGGCGGTGGCCCCGGCGCACGCGATCCTCGCCACCAACACCTCGTCGCTGTCGGTCTCCGAGATGGCGTCGAAGCTGAAGCACCCCGAGCGGGTCGTCGGTTTCCACTTCTTCAACCCGGTCGCGATCCTCCCGCTGCTGGAGATCGTGCGCGGGGAGCGGACCGACGACGCGTCGCTCGCCACGGCGTTCGGGGTGGCGAAGAAGCTGAAGAAGAGCGCGGTGCTGGTGAAGGACGCCCCGGCGTTCGTCGTCAACCGCATCCTCACCCGCTTCATGGGCGAGATCCAGAACGTTATCGACGAGGGCACTCCCGTCGCGGTGGCGGAGCGCGCGGTCGAGCCGCTGGGGCTGCCGATGTCCCCGCTGGTGCTGCTCGAACTGGTCGGCCCCGCCATCGGTCTGCATGTCTCGGAGACCCTGCACGGCGCGTTCCCCGACCGCTTCACGGTCTCCGGGAACCTCGCGGCGGTCGTCAAGGCGGGCAAGCGCGGCTTCTACGTCTACGACTCGGGCAAGCCGGAGCTGGACCCGGAGGTGACGGCGCTGCTCAAGCAGGGCGATGTCGTCCTCACCGAGGAGCAGACACGTGACCGGGTGCTGGACGCGGTGGCCCAGGAGATCGGTCTGATGCTGGACGAGGGCGTCGTGGCCGAGGCACAGGACATCGACCTCTGTCTGCTCACGGGCGCGGGCTGGCCCTTCCACCTGGGCGGCATCACCCCGTACCTGGACAGGGAAGGCGTCTCGGAGCGGGTGAACGGCAAGCGGTTCCTGGCACCGGGCGTGGCGAGCGTCCCGGCGTAGTCGGGCAGGGCCGGCGCTCGGGAGCGTACGGCGATCGGGCCGGTACGGAAGGGGACTTCCGTACCGGCCCGGTCCGTGGTGACGTCCGTGGGTGCCGGTGCGGGACGTGGCCTCCGTACGCCGCTCAGATCCGGGTCCACGCCTCCAGCGCCAGACCGGGCTCCGCCTTCTGACGGGCCGTCCGCAGGGTGCCGTCCTCGCCGGTCACCGCCAGGATCACCCGCCCCCGGCCGTCCAGCGCCAGCGCGGGCGCGCCGGCGCAGCGCTCCCCGGTCGGGGTCCAGTGGAGGCCCGCCGTCTCGTTCTCCGTCGGATAGGCGGCGATGTGCGGGCGGCCGTCGGCGCCGCGCTGGGCCAGGATCGTGCAGTCGTGGCCGTCCACGGGCGTACGCAGCAGGGCGAGCGGGCCGGTGCCGGGACCGCCCAGCCGGGCGGGTTCCGTCCCGGGGCGCCAGGCGCGTACGGTGCCGTCGCCGGCGTCGCGCCAGAAGTGGGTGAGCCGTCCGCCGCCGGTGCGGCAGGCGGTGATCGTGCCGGGCGCGACCCCGGCCTCCGGTTCGTCCTCGGCGCGCTCCAGCTTGGCGTCGGGTTTCGGGCGCAGCCAGCGCACCACGGTGCCCCCGGCCGGGACGAGGACGTCGATCAGTCCGTGGTCGGTGACGGCCGCGGCGGTCTCGCCGGTCAGCTCCGTGTCCTCGGCGTTGGCGCCGCCCCAGGGCTGCCAACGGCCGGTCGGCGACTGGTGCTTGGCGGAGAGTCCGCCGTTCGCGTTGCGGAGGAACAGATGCACCGAGCCGGTGGTGTCCAGGACCGCGGACGGCAGGCCGATGTCCACGCCCTTCTCACGGTCTTTCCCGTGCGGGTTGCCCAGCGACTGCCAGTCCCTGAGCGGGCGGCCCGTCTGGTACTGGACGGCGTGGACGAGATCGGTGTCGGCGGGCCCGTCTGCGCGCGGACGTTTCCGTACCCCCACCAGATGGACGAAGCCCTCGGCGCTCTGGGCGACCGACAGATACGGCAGCAGGCCCCGGGCGGCCAGCGGCTCGGGCCCCGACCAGTCGGGGCCGCCCGGCCGGGTCTCCGTCCAGCGGAGCACACCGTCGGCGGTCGGCGCGTACGCGGTGAGCCTGCCGTCCTTGCCGCGCAGCAGCCAGCCGGTGGTCGCGGGGAGGGTGTCGTCCATGAGCGGCGCGGGCGGCGTACGGCGTGGCTTCGCGCCCCGGTCGGGGGCCAGGCCCGCGCTGTCCCCCGACCGCTTCGACGTCCGTCCGGACCGCGGTGTCATGGCCCACTGCCACCTTCCCGAGCGCGGAAAACCCAGAGCTCGATAGTACTCAGGGGCGGCGGCGGGGGCTCCGGGAGGCCGTACCGGGCGGTGTTGTGCGAGGCTGCGGATGTGCTGATGCGGTGGATCGTCGACGCGGCGAATGTGGTCGGCTCCGTTCCCGACGGGTGGTGGCGGGACCGGCGTGGTGCCACCGAGCGGCTGCGCGACTCGCTGGTGCCGTACGCCGCGGAGGGCGCGGCCGGGCGTCCCGGGCCCGTCGAGGTCGTGCTCGTCGTGGAGGGCGCCGCGCGGGGCGTGGAGTCCGTCCCGGGGGTACGGGTGGAGGCGGCGGCCGGTGGCGGGGACGATCTGATCGTGGAGCTGGCCGCGCGGGCGGCGGCGGACGGCGCGGGCTGTGTGGTGGTCACGGCCGACCGTGAACTGCGCCGGCGGGTGGCGGCGCACGGCGCGGAGTGCGCCGGGCCCAGGACCGTACGCCGGGCACCGGAGCGACGGCCGGCCCAGCGCCGGCCGTCGGAGGCTCGGCCCCGGGAGGCTCAGCCGCCGGACGCGGGCCCGGACCTGACCGGGGACAGGACCGCGGGCCGGAACACGGACGGGCCGTCGGGCGGGCTGGCCGGAGGGCTCTCGGACGGGCCCTCGGACGGTTCGCCCGGCGAGGGGACGTAGAGCACCGCTCCGTCGACCGTCCCGGGCAGCGGTTCGTAGCCCCGGGCGAGCAGCCCGCGCAGCGTGGGCAGCCGGTCGGGGGCGAAGGGCTTGCCTCGTGAGTCGTCGACGACCAGGGCGGGCGGGCGCGCGCGCAGTTCGTCGACGAGTACCGGCCAGGTGCCCGCCATCGCGTACTTCTCGCCGACCCGGGGACCGTCCCTGCCGCCGCTGTAGTTGGTCAGCAGACCGGCCGTCAGATAGCGGCTGGCCGGGGCGCGGTCGGCGAGCCAGTAGATCTCCGGGTGTATCCCCCACACGAGGACCCGGTCCGCGGGGGCCGTACGGGCCCGTACGGCGTCCGCGAGGCGCTGGGCGTGGGCGAGTTCCGGCCGGGGCGCGAGGAGGCCCCAGGTGAGGAACAGCGCGCACGCGCAGGCCGAGGTGAGCAGCGCGGAGGCGAGCCGGTCCCGGGGCAGCAGGCGCAGCGCGGCGGTCGCCAGGAGCACCAGCGGCGGGATGAGCTGGAGGAAGTAGTGGCCGAAGAAGTGGAACCCGAGCAGGACGGCGGCGGACGAGGACGCGAGCCATACCCAGAGGTCGGCGCCCGGTCCGCCGGGGCCGCCGCGGGCGCGCAGGGCGCGGACGACGGGGGGCAGCAGTCCCGCGCAGGCGAGGCAGAGCAGGGCGGTGTTCGCCAAGGCCCGGGAGAGCACATGGAGTTCGGAGCCGGTGAGGGTGGCGTACGCGCCCGATCCGGTCACCGCCCAGAAGAGGAAGCCGGACGGTGAGGTGAGCAGGGCCACGGCCAGTACGGGCAGCACGAGCCCGGCGGAGAGCCTGCCGAGGGCGGCCCGGACGACAGGGGCGGGCGCGGTGCGCGAGTCGTTCCAGAGCAGCCACAGGACCGGGGCGAGGACGGCACCGCCGGTCTGTTTGGTCAGCAGGGCCCCGGCGACGGCGAGCCCGGCGGCGCCCCAGCGGCCCCGGCCCGCCCACCGGACCGCCGCGACGGTGAACGGCAGTATGAAGACCTCGAAGGTGGCGGCCTGGGCGTCCTCGGGGTTGAGCCCGATGGAGACCAGCGGATAGAGGACCCCGGCGGTACGGCCCGCCCGGTCGCCCCAGCGCTCCCGGGCGACGGCGGCGAGCAGCGCCGCGGTGGTCAGGTGGGCGAGAACGGCGAGTGCCTTCACCGCGTACAGGGATTCGTCGCCGAAGAGCGCGAACGCCGATTCGTAGAGCCAGGGCAGCAGCGGCGGTTTCCGGTCGACGACGGTGTCGTACAGGGCTCCCCCGGCCGCCAGTATCCGGGCCTGGACGGCGAGATAGCCCTCGTCGGGGCTCCACAGCGGCGGGCGGAAGGAGGGCAGCCGGGTGACAAGGGTCAGCAGCGCGAGAACGGGGAGCAGCCGGCGCCAGTAGCCGGTGGTGGGGCGGACCGGCCGGGCGGGGGCCGGTGCGGGGTGCGGGGCGGAACGCCGCGGGGGCGTGACGTACCGGAGGGCGGGCGGCTCGACGACCATGCGCGGCACAGTAACCGGCCCCGCCGCCCGTGCCGGAGCAGGACATACGGGGCCGGACCGCGTGGCGGACCCTCCCGTGGGGTGACGGGCCGTCAGCCGTTCTGTGCGAGGCGGCTGTGCGCGCGTCCGTACACGACGTACACGACGACGCCGATGACCATCCAGACGCCGAAGCGGAGCCAGGTCTCCGCGGGCAGGTTGAGCATCAGCCAGAGGGAGGCGAGCACGGACGCGATCGGCAGGTACGGCACCAGCGGGGTGCGGAACGAGCGTGGCAGGTCGGGGCGCTCCCTGCGCAGGATGATGACGCCGAGCGCCACCACGACGAAGGCGAACAGTGTGCCGATGTTGACCAGTTCGGCCAGTTCCTCGATGGAGGTGAAGCCGGCGACGATCGCGACGATCAGCCCGAGCAGGACGGTGGAGCGGTACGGCGTGCCGAACCGGTGGTGGACACGGGAGAAGGTACGCGGCAGCAGTCCGTCACGGCTCATCGCGAAGAACACGCGGGTCTGGCCGAGCAGCAGGATCATGCAGACCGAGGTGAGTCCGACGGCCGCGCCGAAACTGATCACCCCGGCCCAGAAGGGGTGGCCGACCGACTTGAAGGCGTCGGCGAGCGGGGCGTCCACCGTCAGCTGGCTGTAATGCTGCATTCCGGTGACGACGAGCGAGACGGCGACATAGAGCACGGTGCAGATGAAGAGGGAGCCGAGGATGCCGCGGGGGACGTCGCGCTGCGGGTTGACGGTCTCCTCGGCGGCGGTCGCGACGATGTCGAAGCCGATGAACGCGAAGAAGACGACGGCGGCGGCGGTGAAGATGCCCAGGACGCCGAAGTTGGTGGGGGTGTAACCGGCCATCAGCTGGATGAGCGGGGCCCTGAGCCCGCCGCCGCCCGCGGCGGGCTCGGACGGCGGGATGAACGGCTGGTAGTTGGCGCCGTTGACGAAGAACGCTCCGACGATGATCACGAGCAGGACGACGGTGACCTTGACGCCGACGATGATGCTGGTGACGCGCGAGGAGAGCTTGACGCCGACGACGAGGATGCAGGTCAGGACGAGGACGAGCAGGAACGCGAGCAGATCGAAGCCGAACTTCCCGTGCTGCGTGCCGGAGAGGAGGTCCGGCAGGCTCGCCCCGGCATTGCCCAGCAGCGAGCGCACATAGCCGGACCAGCCGACCGCGACGACCGCGCAGCCCAGCGCCAGTTCCAGCACGAGGTCCCAGCCGATGATCCAGGCGGGCAGCTCACCGAGCGAGGCGTACGAGAAGGTGTACGCGGATCCGGCGACCGGCACCGTCGAGGCGAACTCGGCGTAGCAGAGGGCGGCCAGCGCGCAGACGACCCCGGCGACGACGAAGGCGATGGCGGTGGCGGGCCCGGCCGTCTGCCTGGCCACGACACCGGTCAGGACGAAGATGCCGGTGCCGATGATCACGCCGACGCCGAAGACCGTCAGATCGAGCGCGGAGAGGGACTTCCTGAGCGCGAACTCGGGGTCCTCGGTGTCGCGGATCGACTGCTCGACGTTCTTGGTGCGGAAGACGCCGCTTCCGGCTGGTCCCGAGTCCTGCTGCGTACTCACCGGCGTACCTCCGTGTGCGCGTTCATCCGGCCATGATCGAGAGGCGTCCTCCCGCCAGGCACCCGATATGGGCGGATTTCACACGGATGGGCCGATTGGACCACCCTTACAGGGCGGCCCCACCGGCCCATCGGCCACGTCGGTACGTCGGCACGTCGGCGCACAGGTACGTCAGCGCGCAGATACGTCAGCGCGCAGGTACGTCGGCGCGCCGTGGCGACGACGGTTCAGTCGCGGGCGGCCTCCGTGGGCGAGTCCACCAGCCGGCCGTCCAGCCGCGCGACCAGGCCGGTGACCTGGCGCGCGATGTCCGGCGCGGTCAGCCCGATCTCGGCCATGACCTCCTTGCGGGAGGCATGGTCGAGGAAGCGCGGCGGAATGCCGAAGTCCCGCAGCGGCACGTCGACCCCGGCGTCGCGCAGCGCCTGGGCGACCGCCGAGCCGACGCCGCCGACCCGGCTGTTGTCCTCGACGGTGACGACCACGCGGTGCTGCTCGGCGAGCGGCGCGAGCGCCTCGTCGACCGGCTTGACCCAGCGCGGGTCGACAACCGTCGTCGAGATGCCCTGTTTATCGAGAAGGTCGGCGATGTCCAGGCACATCGGGGCGAGCGCGCCGATGGAGACGAGCAGGACGTCCGCCGTGCCCTCCTCGGTCCTGCGCAGCACGTCCATGCCGCCGACCCGGCCGACGGCGGCGACCGCCGGGCCGACCGCGCCCTTGGAGTAACGGACCACGGTCGGGGCGTTCTCCACCGCGACGGCCTCGCGCAGCTGGGCGCGGACCTGGTCGGCGTCGCGCGGGGCGGCGATCCGCAGCCCCGGCACGCACTGGAGCATCGACAGATCCCACATGCCGTTGTGCGAGGCGCCGTCGGTGCCGGTGACCCCGGCCCGGTCCAGGACGAACGTCACCCCGCAGCGGTGCAGGGCGACATCCATCAGCAGCTGGTCGAAGGCCCTGTTGAGGAAGGTCGCGTAGAGCGCGAACACCGGGTGCACCCCGCCGGTGGCGAGGCCCGCGGCGGAGACCGCGCCGTGCTGCTCCGCGATCCCGACGTCGTACACCCGGTCGGGGAAGGCCTTCGCGAACTTCTCCAGACCGACCGGCTGGAGCATGGCCGCCGTGATGGCGACGATGTCCTCGCGCTCGTGCCCGAGCTTGACCATCTCCTCGCCGAACACCGAGGTCCAGTCCATGCCGGCGGCGGCGATGGGCAGACCGGTGTCGGGGTGGATGGGACCGATGCCGTGGAAGTGGTCGGCCTCGTCCTGCTCGGCGGGCTTGTAGCCGCGGCCCTTCTCGGTGATGCAGTGCACGATGACCGGGCCGCCGAAGCGCTTGGCGCGCAGCAGCGCGGACTCCAGGGCCTCGATGTCATGGCCGTCGATCGGGCCCACGTACTTCAGGCCGAGGTCCTCGAACATGCCCTGCGGGGCGATGAAGTCCTTCAGGCCCTTCTTGGCCCCGTGCAGGGTGTCGTAGAGGGGCCTGCCCACGACCGGGGTGCGGTCCAGGATCTCCTTGCCGCGGGCCAGGAAGCGCTCGTAGCCGTCGGTGGTGCGCAGGGTCGCGAGATGGTTCGCGAGACCGCCGATGGTCGGCGCGTACGAACGCTCGTTGTCGTTGACGACGATGACGAGCGGACGGTCCTTGGCGGCGGCGATGTTGTTCAGCGCCTCCCAGGCCATACCACCGGTCAGCGCGCCGTCCCCGATCACCGCGACCACGTGGTCGTCCTTCTTCAGGACCTCGTTGGCCTTCGCGAGACCGTCGGCCCAGCCCAGCACGGTGGAGGCGTGGGAGTTCTCGATGATGTCGTGGTCGGACTCGGCACGGGACGGATAGCCGGAGAGTCCGTTCCTGCTCCTGAGCTTCGAGAAGTCCTGACGGCCGGTGAGCAGCTTGTGGACGTACGACTGGTGCCCGGTGTCGAAGAGGACCTTGTCCTTGGGGGAGTCGTACACGCGGTGCAGGGCGATGGTCAGCTCGACGACACCGAGGTTGGGACCGAGGTGGCCACCGGTCTTGGAGACCGCGTCCACGAGGAAGGACCTGATCTCTCCGGCCAGCTGCTCCAGCTGCTCCGGGCCGAGCCGGTCCAGATCGCGCGGTCCCCTGATGCGGGTCAGCAACGCCACCCGTGCCTCCTAAGCGTATGAGCTGTCGAGCATGCCGATCTGGCGAGTCTAATGTTCCACTCGCGCGAGTGGTCGGCGGGCGGTGGGTTCTACGTCACCCGATCGACGGTACGTACGTCATATCGGCTGTGCTCCGGGCCACGGCTGTGCCCCGCCCCGGAGCACAGCCGTGCCCGGCACCCTCGTGAGGGTGCCGGGCACGGCGCGCGGGACCGCGGTCAGGCGCGACCCGCGGTCTTCTGGGTCTTGCGGGTGACGGAGTCGATGACGACGGTGGCCAGCAGCACACCACCGGTGATCATGTACTGGATCGGGGTGGCGATGCCCTCCAGCGCCAGTCCGTACTGGATCGAGGTGATGACCATGACACCGAGCAGCGCGTTCCAGGTGCGGCCCCGGCCACCGAAGAGGCTGGTGCCGCCGATGACGGCCGCCGCGATCGCGTTCATCAGCAGGTCGCCGGTGCCGGCGCCCTGGTTGGCCGCGGCGATCTTGGAGGCGATGAAGAGACCGCCGATGGCCGCGAACGTACCGGCGATCGAGTAGACCGAGACCCGGATCAGGGTGACGTTGATACCGGCGCGGCGGGACGCCTCGACGCTGCCGCCGAGCGCGAAGACCTTGCGGCCGTAGGTGGTGCGGCGCAGCACGAAGTCGGTCGCCACCAGGATCAGCAGGAAGATGACCGGCGCGAGGGGCAGACCCTTGTACTGGTTGAACATGAACGCCGCGGCGAAGGCGACGACCGCCAGGACCACCGTGCGCAACGCCGTCTCGCTGACCGGCCGGGACGGGACTCCGGCCGCCTCACGGCGGCGGTTCTCCAGGAAGGACGTCAGGAAGAACGCCACGACCGCGACGAGGGCGAGACCGTAGGCCGCCGCGACATCGGTGAAGTAGTAGGTGGTGAGCTTGGCGACCAGGCCGTCGGGGTTCAGGTTGATGGTGCCGTTGTCGCCCAGGATCTGCAGCATGAAGCCGAGCCAGAACAGCAGACCGGCCAGGGTGACGGCGAACGCGGGCGCGCCCACGCGGGCGAAGAAGAACCCGTGGATCGCGCCGATGACCGCGCCGCTGACGATGGCGACCACCAGGGCCAGCCACTCGTTCATCCCGTGAGTGACACTCAGCACGGCGACGATCGCGCCGGACACGCCGCTGACCGAGCCGACCGAGAGGTCGATCTCGCCGAGCAGCAGGACGAAGACGATACCGACGGCGATCATGCCGGTGCCGACCATGGCGACGGAGATGTTGCTGAGGTTCTCCGCGGACAGGAAGTTCGAGTTCAGGCTCTGGAAGACCACGCAGATGATGAGCAGACCGATGATGACCGGGAGAGAACCCAGATCACCGGCGCGTATCTTGCGCTTGAACTCGGAGAGATAGCCCGCGAATCCCTGCTCGCGCACCAGCAGCCGGGGGTCCACCGCGGTGACCGCGCCCTCCGCCGCGGCGGGGGCGTCGACCGGGGCCGGGATCTGCTCTCCCGGGGTCTTCTCAAGAGACGTGGAGGTGTTGTCCGTACTCACTTCTGAACCTCCACGGTGCGCGACGCGCGGCGGGTCACGGCATTGTCCGTGGCGCCGGTGATGGCGGCGATGATCTCTTCCTGAGAGGTGGACGCGACGTCGAAGACGCCGTTGTTGCTGCCCAGCCTGAGCACGGCCACCTTGTCGGCGACGGCCTTGACGTCGGCCATGTTGTGGCTGATGAGGAGCACGGCGAGACCGCGCTCCCGGAGCCGCTCGACGAGGTCGAGCACCTGGGCGGTCTGCTCGACGCCGAGGGCCGCCGTGGGCTCGTCGAGGATCACGAGCTTGGGGTCGCCGAGCATCGACCGGGCGATGGCCACGGTCTGCCGCTGGCCGCCGGAGAGCGAGGCGATCGGGATACGGACACTGGGTATCCGGATCGACAGTGTGGTGAGCAGTTCGCGCGAGCGGCGCTCCATCTCGACCTCGTTGAGGACGCCCCAGCTGCGGAGCTCCCTGCCGAGGTAGAGGTTGCCGACGACGTCGATGTTGTCGCAGAGCGCCAGGTCCTGGTAGACGGTCGCGATGCCCAGGTTCTGGGCGTCGTGCGGCCGGCCGATCGAGACGGGGCTGCCCTCCCACTCGATGACGCCGTCATCGATGGGGTGTACGCCGGCGATGGTCTTCACCAGCGTTGATTTCCCGGCGCCGTTGTCGCCCACGAGGGCGACCACCTCACCGGAGTGGACCTCAAGCTCTACGTCGGTGAGCGCCTGGACGGCACCGAATCGCTTGGAGACCCCTCGCAACGCCAGCACGGGCGTAGCGGTCACGTGAACCATCTCCTTCGCCGCCTGACCGGCGGGGATGCCGCGCCGGGGGGAGGCGCGGAGGTCGAGCAGAAGAGACAAGCAAGGGGGCCGGCCGCGCGGGACCGGTCATGGACGACGCGCGGCACGGCACACGGGACGCACCGGAGGGGCCGGAGTGGTTCCGTCCGGCACCCCGCCCCAGCCGCGGGGCATTGACGGTCGGGGTGCCGGACAGGCTTTCACCGGGGGAGGTCACCGGGCGGTCCCTGAACGGGCTACTTCAGGCCGATCGCGTCGCAGCCGGCCTTGTACTTGGCGGTGCAGATCTCGCCGGGCGTGTAGATGCCTTCCTTGATGACCGTGTCGCTGATGTTGTCCTTCGTCAGCGAGACGACCGGGACGAGCACGGACGGGACACCCTTGGTGGTCGGGCTGTCCACGGTCGTCTTCGCGATGGAGTCGAGCTTCTCGCCCTTGGCGAGCGCGACGGCCATCTCGGCGGCCACGGCCGCCTCCTGCGGGTAGGACTTGTAGACGCTCATGAACTGCTCGCCCGTGACGATGCGCTGCACACCGGCGAGTTCGGCGTCCTGGCCGGTGACCGGCGGGAGCTTGCTGAACCCGGCGCCCTTGAGCGCGGTGATGATGCCGCCCGCCATGCTGTCATTGGCGGAGTAGACGCCGATGATCTTGTCCTTGCCGATGGCGGAGATGGCGCCCTCCATGTTGGCGTTGGCGTTCTCCGGCTTCCACTCCTTGGTGTCGTACTCCTTGCCGATGTTCACCTTGCCGTCGAGCTCGGAGTGCGCGCCCTTCTTGAACAGGGCGGCGTTCGGGTCGGTGACGGCACCGTTCATCATCACGATCTGACCGGACTTGGCCTTGGAGCCGAGCGCTTCGAGGAGCGCCTTGCCCTGGACCCGGCCGACCTCTTCGTTGTCGAAGGAGGTGTACGCGTCGATCGGCCCCTCGGCGAGACGGTCGTACGCCACGACCGGTATGCCCGATTCCTTGGCCTTCTTCACCGAGCTGGCGATGGCCTTGGAGTCGACCGCATCCACGACCAGCACGTCGACCTTGTTGGTGACCATGGTGTCGACCTGCTGGTTCTGCAGCGTCGCGTCCTGCTTGGCGTTGGCGTAGACGACCTTGCCCGTGCCGTCGGTCAGCTCGCTGACCTTCTTCTCGATCAGCGGCTTGTCGAACTTCTCGTACCGCGCGGTCTGGTTCTCCGGCAGCAGCAGGCCGACCGTGATCGGGCCCTTCTTGTCCGACGTGGACGCTTCGGCCTTGTCTCCGGACTCCTTCGCGCTGCCACAGGCGGCGAGGGAGACGGCCATAGCGGTAGCGGCGGTGGCCACGGCAGCACGACGCATCTTCGCGTTCACTTCAAAAACCTCCCTGACGAGGCCGCGTCGTTGCGGCCGAGGTGGCAGGAAGTCAACTCCGGCACGGGGCCAGCGTCAAGGAGTAAATCCTTAACGAGATGACAACGGTGCCATTCGTTATCTAAGTGAAGGCAGGCGTTCCCGCCGGAAGGGCGCTCTCCAGAAGGGTCGAATCGCCCATCTCGCTCAGGACGAGGGCGAGTGCGCCGAGCACCTCGGCCCGGCCGCCGAGCGCCCCCGGGAGCACCGACAACTGCCGTGCCGCGCTGGGGATCGCGTACCGGGAGACGGACTCGCGGATGGGCCCGAGCACCAGTTCCCCAGCCTCCGCCAGATCCCCGCCGAGCACCACCCGGCTGGGGTTCAGGAGATTGCACAGATTGGCCACGCCGCTGCCGATGTGCCGGCCGACATCGGCGATCACCCGGCGGCAGCCCGGATCGCCCTCCCTGGCGAGCTGGACGACGCGCTCCAGGGTGAGGTCCGCGCCGTGGCTGGGCTGGAGCAGCGGCAGTACGTAGCGGGCCGCCGTGAAGGTCTCCAGGCAGCCGCGGTTGCCGCAGCGGCAGACGGGGCCCGACTCGTCGAGCGTGATGTGCCCGATCTCGCCGGCCGTACCACCGGGACCGCGGTAGATCTGGCCGGCTATCACCAGCCCGGCGCCGACCCCGCTGGCGACCTTGATGTACGCGAGGTCCTTCACCCCCCGGCCGCTCCCCCAGACCAGCTCGCCGAGGGCGCCGAGGTTGGCGTCGTTGTCGACGTACACCGGTACGCCGAGCCGCCCGGCCAGCTCGTCGCTGGGGTTGATGCCGGTCCAGCCCGGGAGGATCGAGGTGGAGCCGAGGGTGCCCGACTCGACGTCTATCGGCCCCGGGACGCCGAGGCCGACTCCGATCACCTTCTGACGGCTGACGCCGGTGGTGACGATCAGCCGCTCGACGAGTTCCTCGGCCCGGCCGAAGCCCTGGGCGGACGAGGCGTCCACGTCGAGGGGCTCCGACTCCTCCGCGAGCACCTGGTGGGCGAGGTTGCCGATCGCCACCCGCAGATGCGTATGGCCGAAATCCACCCCGATGACCGTGCCCGCGTCCCCGCTGAGCGAGACACTGCGGGCCCGGCGGCCCCCCGCCGAGGTGGGCGTGACCTGGACCGTCCCGCCGTCCTTCAGCTCACGGACGATATTGGAGACCGTGGCCGCCGACAGCCCCGTGCTTCTGGCGATCTCCGCCTGGGTGAGCGAACCGGCCATACGCACCGCGCGTACGACCCGTTCGAGGTTGGCCCGGTGCAGAGACGACTGCGACCCCGGAGTCTCCACGACTCATCCACTCCTGCCCTTGGCAGGCGGCACGACCACCGCCCCCGGCCGGGGCCGCGCCAATGAGACCCCGACGTATCTCCAACTTGTGAACCCTAAGCTCAGCCCTCGGGGCACCTCCCCGTCAAGACCTTGAGCAATGGGAACACGCCGAACCGCCCGCCGACCGGGGCCGACGGGCGGTTCGTCCGGATCTCGGCTCCGGAACGAGCGGACTACTTGAGCGCTCCGGCCGTCAGTCCGGCCACCACCTGACGCTGGAAGATGATGTACGCGGCGAGCACGGGCAGCATCGCCATCACCAGGCCGGCGAAGAGACCGGACCAGTCCCCCTTGTACCCCTGGCTGACGGCGAGCTGCACCAGCCCCTGGGAGAGGACCTTGTTGTCGGGGTCGGTGTTGAGCACCGTGGGCAGCAGGTACTGGTTCCACTGCCCCAGGAAGTTGAAGATCCCGACGCTGATCAGACCCGGCTTGGCCATCGGCAGCATCACCTGGAAGAAGGTCCGGGTGTGCGAGGCCCCGTCGATGATCGCCGCTTCCGCCACCGAGGTCGGGAGCGTTCTGAAGAACGAGGTCAGGAAGAAGACCGTGAACGGCAGCGAGTAGGCGATGTAGACCAGGATCAGGCCGTGGATCGTGTTCAGCAGGCCCATGTTGTTCATGACGTAGAACAACGGGACCAGCGCGAGGATGATCGGGAAGCTCATCCCGCCGATGAACAAGTAATAGATGAACCGGTTCCCCGGGAACTCGAAGCGGGCCAGTACGTACGCGGCCATCGAGCCGAGCAGCAGCGTGCCGACCAGTGAACCCGCCACCACCAGAACGGTGTTGAGGAAGTAGTCGCTCATATGCGCCTGGGTCCAGGCACGCGACCAGTTCTCGAAGCGCAGCGTGTCCGGCAGCGACCACGGCGAGGTGAAGATCGACTTGTCGTCCTTGAAGGACGTCATGACCGCCCACAGCAGCGGCATCGCGACCAGGAAGGCCCAGATGACAAGCACGCCGTGGGAGAAGACATTGAGGACGCCGCCGGTCCTCGACTCCTTGTCGGGCGGAGCGGCCGTCTTGGTCACGGCGGGCCGGGTCCGTACGGCGTCGGCCGGCGGAGGCGTGTCGGCGGGGGGAGGGGTCTCAGTGGTCTTCATCAGAACTCCAGCCGCTCACGTCGACCCAGCCGCATCACGATGGCGGCGAAGGCCAGCGTGACGATGAGGAGGGCGACACCGATCGTGGTCGCATAGGCCGCCTGACCGTCACGGAACGCCTTCTGGTAGACGAGCAACGTCAGCACATTGGTGGAATCGGCGGGACCGCCCGGTCCCACGGTCATGATCTGGACCACCGCGAAGGACTCCGCGCCCAGGGCGAGGATGCCCATATAGACCCAGCCGGACTGCACGGTGTCCCACAGCAGCGGCAGGGTGATCCGGAAGAAGGTGGTGAAGCGGCTCGCACCGTCCAGCAGCGCCGCCTCGTAGAAGTCCTTCGGGATGGAGGCCATGCCCGCAGAGAAGAGGACCACGAAGAAGCCGGTCGTGCTCCACACCAGGACGGCCATCACACACCACAGCGCGAGCTTCGGATCGCCCAGCCACTCCGGCTTCACACTGTCCAGACCGACCGCGCTGAGCGCCGAGTTGATGGCGCCGCTGTTCGGGTTGTACGCGAACTGGAAGAGCAGGGCGACGATCGCGATCGAGAGCACTTGCGGGAAGAAGTAGACGATCTTGTAGAACGAGGATCCGCGGACCCCCGAGATGGCCGCCCCCTTCCGGCTGCGCCCGCCGACATTCAGCATGAAGGCGAAGAACAGCGCCAGACCGAGGACCACCACGGGCAGCAGGAGCGCGAAGGTCAGACTGTGCTGGAGGGAACTCCAGAAGGTGTCGTCATCGAGCATCCGGATGTAGTTGTCGAAGCCCACCATCGCGAAGTCGGGGCTGAGACCGGTCCAGTCCGTGAACGAGTAATAGATGGACTGGATGAATGGCCATACGACAAAGAGCGCGTATATCGCCAGGGGGAATACCAGAAACCCCACAATGAACCGGTATTTGCCGTGCTGCATGTCTCCCGACCCCGAATCTCCGGCGGGTATCGCCGTGCTGCCTTGGGGGGCCCGTGCGCCGGGCCGGAACCGGAAGCCCCGGCGGGGCCTCCGGTCACTTCCGCTCCTACTGGTGCTTGTAGTGCTTGATGGAGGTGTCCTTGGCGGCCGCGTCGGCGTACTCCTGGCACTTCTTGATGGCCTCGGCGGGGGTCAGGCGTCCGGCCATCATCTCGCCGAGCGCGCCCACACCGATCTTTTCCTTCTGGAGGGCCACGTACCAGTCCTGGAGCCGCGGGTTGAGCACGTTGGCGCCGGCCTTGGCCAGCGCGTCCACCCCGGATTGCAGCGCGGTGGAGAGGGTGAGTCCGTCGGTGCCGCCGTTGAAGGAGCTCAGCGACTTCACCTTGGACGTGAAGTTCTTCGACGACGCCTCGCTCAGCATGATGCGCAGCTGCTCCATGCCGCCGTCGGGGTTCTTGGCGTTCGCCGGCACGACGAAGGGCTCGCCGCCGGACGCCCAGAGCGTGCCGAACGGGAGCTTGTCCGAGCTGTCCAGGCTGGACGGCGCGGCCACCTTCATCTGGAAGTCCTTCGGCGTGGTCTTCGCCGCCTCGTTCTCCACCCAGGAGCCGTTCGGGATGAACAGGGCCTTGCCCTCGGTCCAGGCGGTCTGCGACTGGATGTGGTCGAGTCCCGGGGTGCCCTGGAGGATGTAGCCCTTCTTGAACAGCTCGAAGTACGCCTCGAAGGCGGACTTCACGGCCGGGTGCTTCCAGGCGTTGGGCTCCAGGTTGTCGATGGCGTCGAGGACCTCGCGGCCACCGATCTTGCCGATGAACGGGTAGAGCGAGAAGGGCACGTAGTACGGGTACTTGCCGGCGTACGTCCAGCCCGCGATGCCCTTCTTCTTGGCCTTCGCACAGAGGGCCAGCATCGCGTCCCAGTCCTCGGGGTACTCCGCGTCGAGCTTGTCCAGCGCGGTCTGCGAGTACCACACGCCGTAGACGGTGTACGCGTAGTAGAGGATCCACACCGGGTCGCCGTCGAACTGGCCCATCTCCACGACGCCGGGGCGCAGCGTGTCGCGGACCTTCTTGGCCGGGTCGTCGACGGAGGGCGCGTCCAGCAGCGGGGTGAGGTCGGCGAGCTGCTTCTTGCCGACGAGAACGCCCATGTCCATCTGCTCGGCGCCCGAGTTGTCGATCAGGTCGGGCGGGGTGCCGCCGTTGAAGCGCGGCTGGAGCTCGGACTGGATCTTCTGGGTCGGGGTGAACTTCACCTCCGCGTCGGGGAAGGCCTTCTCGTACTGCTTGACGGCGTCCGTCGCGTACTCCGTACCGAATCCGCCGTCGAACAGGACGAAGTCGAGAGGAGCGCTCGCGTTCACGCCGAGCGGGTTCTTCTCGGTCGCCTTGCCCTTCTCGACCTTCTTGTCGCTCCCGCTGTCGCTGCTGGCGCACGAGGCCAGGAAGCTCATCGTCGGGACGGTGATCAGACCGATCGCGGCGGACCGCTTGATCACATCGCGACGGCCGAGGCCCTCGCTGTTCTGAGCGGAGGTGGATCCCATGCTCAAGTCCTCGCCTTCTCCAGGACTCAGGCGGTGTACCGGTCGCCCGTCCTTCTCTTCTGAGGCGAAGGGCCCCGCCACCGCGGTCAAATGTAGCTGGGTCGTGCGGAATTGCTGCGCTCGATCGTGCCCGATCGTGCTCGATCGCATCGCTTGGGGGGACGCCGACAGGTATAGTCCACTTCCCGCCGACGGGGCAAGATCGAAAGCAGGTTTGGACGGCAGTCTTTCCCGAGTTGAGACCTCGTGGATATCTGAGCCGGGTGTGTACTCATTCGACCACCTCGGTCTCTCCAGAATGAGCCATTCCGAACACGCCATCCCCGCAACACCCTTGACACCACACGACACTTGGCCCCTACTGGACCCTGCGCTCCCGTTTGACAACGTTGTCCAACTTGGTACGCAGGACGAAAGGCTCGGTATGCGGCAGAGAACCGGACCCCGGCGCAGACAATGGCATACGGCCGCCCTGGTGGCGGCCGCCTCACTGCTCGTCGTAACAGCACAGTCGGCGGCTATAGCACAACCCGCTCAACCGAAGTCGGCGGAAAGGGAATTCACCTCCTCCTTCGAAGCGGACGAACCCCAGCCGGAGTGGCGCAACACCGTCGAAGTGGGACCCGACGGAGAGAAACGGGCATCCGGCGTCGACGGCGGCTTCACCAACGGAATTCCGGGCAATGTCACGGACCGGGTCGTGGAGCTGCGGGCCAGCGACGAGAACACGGGCGGCGGTGAGACCAAGGAGAACCTCGTCGATGTCCAGTCGGCGACGAAGTGGCTGGCGTTCGAGCCCACCGCCTGGATCGAGTTCGATCTCGACGAGCCGGTCAAGGTCGTCACGTACGCGCTGACCTCCGCGAACGACCACGCCGAGCGCGACCCCAAGGACTGGACGCTCCAGGGCTCCACCGACGGCAAGGAGTGGAAGGAGCTGGACTCCCGGAAGGGCGAGACCTTCACGGAGCGGTTCCAGACCAAGTCCTACGACGCCGCCGTCGAGGCCCCGGCCGCCTACCAGCACTTCCGGCTGGACATCACGGCGAACAACGGCGCCTCGGACGCGACCCAGCTGGCCGACGTGCAGTTCTCCGACGGGGACACGAGCACGCCCGCGCCGCAGGACATGCGCACCCAGGTGGACCGCGGCCCCTCCGGCTCCCCCACCGCCAAGGCCGGCGCCGGATTCACCGGCACGCGAGCGCTGAAGTACGCCGGTACGCACCAGCCGGAAGGGCGGGCGTACTCGTACAACAAGGTCTTCGACGTCCGGACGGCCGTGCGGCGCGACACCGCGCTCTCGTACCGGATCTATCCCTCCCTCCCGGAGACGGATCTGAACTATCCGGCCACGAACGTCTCGGTCGATCTCGCCTTCACCGACGGCACCTATCTGAGCGATCTGAAGGCGACCGACGCCCATGGCGGGCTGCTGACCCCGCAGGGCCAGGGCGACGCCAAGCGGCTCTACGTCAACCAGTGGAACCAGGTGGACGCCCGGATCGGCGCCGTGGCCGCCGGCAAGACCGTCGACCGGATCCTGGTGGCGTACGACTCCCGCACCGGCCCCGCGAAGTTCCAGGGCTGGATCGACGACATCAGCCTGGCGCCCAAGCCCGCCGAGAAGCGGCTCGCGCATCTGTCGGACTACGCCTCCACCACCCGGGGCACCAACTCCAGCGGCTCCTTCTCGCGCGGCAACACCTTCCCCGCGACCGCCGTGCCGAACGGCTTCAACTTCTGGACGCCGGTGACCAACGCCGGTTCCACCAGCTGGCTCTACGAGTACAGCCGCGCGAACAACGCCGACAACCTGCCGACCGTGCAGGCCTTCAGCGCCAGCCATGAGCCGAGCCCCTGGATGGGCGACCGGCAGACCTTCCAGCTGATGCCGTCGGTGGCCGCCGAGACGCCCGACGCGTCCCGTACGGCGCGGGCGCTGCCCTTCCGGCACGAGAACGAGACCGCGAGGCCGCACTACTACGGCGTGACGTTCGAGAACGGTCTCAAAACCGAGATGACCCCGACCGACCACGCGGCGATGATGCGGTTCACCTATCCCGGCGACAACGCCAGCGTGGTGTTCGACAACATCTCCAACGCGGGCGGGCTCACGCTCGATCCGGCGACCCGTTCCTTCTCCGGCTTCTCCGATGTCAAGAGCGGACTGTCGACCGGCGCGACACGGCTTTTCGTATACGGCGTCTTCGACGCGCCCGTCACCGCGAGCGGCAAGCTCACCGGCGGCGGGGGCGCCGACGTCACCGGCTATCTGCGCTTCGACGCCGGCAAGGACCGTACGGTCACCCTGCGCCTGGCGACCTCGCTGATCAGCCTCGACCAGGCGAAGAAGAACCTCTCCGACGAGATCCCCGCCACCACCCGCTTCGAGCGGGTCGAGGACCGGGCGCAGAGCGCCTGGGACGCCATCCTGGGACGGGTGGAGGTGGAGGGCGCGGACCACGACCAGCTGACGACGCTCTACTCCAGCCTCTACCGGCTGTATCTGTATCCCAACTCCGGCTTCGAGAACACCGGTACGAAGTCCCGCCCGAAGCAGCAGTACGCCAGCCCGTTCTCGCCGCAGACCGGGCCCGACACCCCGACGCACACCGGCGCGAAGATCGTCGACGGCGAGGTGTACGTCAACAACGGCTTCTGGGACACGTACCGCACGACCTGGCCCGCGTACTCCCTCCTCACCCCGAAGAAGGCGGGCGAGCTGGTGGACGGCTTCGTCCAGCAGTACAAGGACGGCGGCTGGATCTCCCGCTGGTCCTCCCCCGGCTACGCGGATCTGATGACCGGCACCAGCTCGGACGTGGCCTTCGCCGACGCCTATGTCAAGGGGGTCGACTTCGACGCGGAGGCGGCGTACGAGGCGGCGCTGAAGAACGCGACGGTGGTGCCGCCCAGCTCGGGTGTGGGCCGCAAGGGCATGGAGACGTCGCCGTTCCTCGGCTATGCCTCCACGGAGACCCATGAGGGCCTGTCCTGGTCGCTGGAGGGCTACCTCAACGACTACGGCCTGTCGAAGATGGGCGAGGCGCTCTACAAGAAGACGAAGAAGGCGCGGTACAAGGAGGAGTCCGACTACTTCCGCAACCGCGCCCAGAGCTATGTCTCGCTCTTCGACTCGAAGGCCGGCTTCTTCCAGGGCCGTAACCTCAAGGGCGACTGGCGGGTCCCCTCCGCCTCGTTCGACCCGCGGGTATGGGGGTACGACTACACCGAGACGAACGCGTGGGGCTACGCCTTCACGGCGGTGCAGGACAGCCGCGGGCTCGCCAACCTCTACGGCGGACGCCCCGGTCTCGCGGACAAGCTGGACACCTACTTCTCGACCCCCGAGACGGCCGGCCCCGAGTTCGTCGGCTCGTACGGCGGCGTCATCCACGAGATGACGGAGGCGCGTGACGTACGGATGGGCATGTACGGCCACTCCAACCAGGTCGCCCACCACGCCGCGTACATGTACAACGCGGCCTCGCAGCCCTGGAAGACCCAGGAGAAGGTGCGCGAGGTCCTGGGACGGCTGTACGTCGGCAGCGAGATCGGCCAGGGCTACCACGGCGACGAGGACAACGGCGAGCAGTCGGGGTGGTACCTCTTCTCCGCGCTCGGCTTCTATCCGCTGGTGATGGGCAGCGGGGAGTACGCGGTCGGCTCGCCGCTCTTCACCAAGGCGACCCTCCGTCTGGACAACGGCCGCACGCTGGTCGTCAAGGCGCCGAAGAACAGCGACAAGAACATCTACGTCCAGGGCCTGAAGGTCAACGGCAAGTCCTGGAACTCCACGGCGCTCCCGCACGATCTGCTGGCACGCGGCGGGCAGCTGGAGTTCGCGATGGGCCCGAAGCCGTCGTCCTGGGGCACGGGCAAGAACGCGGCGCCCGTCTCGATCCAGCAGGACGACAAGGCCCCGTCACCGCGCACGGACGTCCTGACCGCGTCGGGCCCGCTCTCCGACAACTCCTCGGGCACCTCGGCGCCGGTCGAGTCCGTGGAGCTGCCGGTGCCGTCGGCGACGAAGGCGGTCCAGTACACGCTGACCTCGTCCACGGCCGCGAAGGCCCCGGCAGGCTGGACACTCCAGGGCTCGGCGGACGGCACGAACTGGCGGACGCTGGACACGAGGACGGCGCAGTCCTTCGCCTGGGACCGGCAGACCCGGGCCTTCACGATCGCCAAGCCGGGTACGTACGCGAAGTACCGCCTGGTGAGCGACGCTCCGTCGACCCTGGCGGAGGTGGAACTGCTCCGCTAGCGGAGTGAGCCGAACAGCCGGAACGGGTCACCCGCACACGCGGGTGCCCCGTTCCGCCACGCCGGGACCCCGGTCCGCCCGGACCCGAAGCCAGGCCCTACCGGGTTCGCCGACGCCCTATCCGGTCCCGCACCGCGAGCGCGCGGGGGTCGTCGTAGTCGGCGAGGAGCGCCAGCGCCTCCGTCCAGTGCCCGAGCGCCGCTTCCAGATCGTCGGCGAACAGCGCCTCGGCCAGACCGTCGAGGGCCATGGCCTCGTCCCAGGTGTCACCGAGTTCACGGTGAACGGCGACGGCCCGCCGGTGGAAGTGCGCCGCCTCCTCGTGCCGGTCCATCCGCCGGTACACCTCGGCCGTGCTGTTCCAGGCGAGCGCTTCCCGGCTCTGGTTTCCCAGCCGGCGGTGCAGGGTCGCGGACCGCTGGTAGGAGGCGAGCGCGTCCGCCGACCGGCCGTTGGCCTGCTGGGCGTCGCCCAGCGCGAGGAGCCAGTAGCCTTCGAGCCGGTGATCGCGCAGCGTGAGGGCGATGTCCACGGCGTCGCGGGCCGAGGCGAGCGCCTTCTCCGCTTCTCCCTGTTCCCGTTCCAGGTGACTGAGGAGTCGCAGGATGTTGCCCTCGCCCCGTGGATTGTTCAGGGCGCGGTGGGACGTCAGCGCCCGCCGGGCGGCGGTGAACGCCTCGGGGAGACGGCCGGCGCGGTCGTGGGCTCCGGCGAGATTGGAGAGCACTGTCGCCTCCCAATGGGCGGCGTCCTGCTCCCGGAAGGCCGTGATGGCCTGCTCGAAGAGGTCGGCGGCCCGGGTGAGTTCCCTCCTGTGGAGATGAACCAGTCCGATCAGGTTGAGCGAGTGTGCCTCCCCGGCCCTGTCCCCCAGCTCACGCCAGATCCGCAGGGCCGCGCTGTGGTTCTCGTGGCTCTCGCCGAGGCGGTTGTTCCTGGTGTGGCTCATCCCCAGCTCGGTGAGCAGCTGAGCCTCTCCCCGGCGGTCACCCAGCCGGCGCGCCGCCGCCAGGCCGATGCGACCGACCGTCGGCCAGTCGGCGACGGGAGCGGAGGGAGAGTACGCGTTGGCCAGAACCGCTGACAGGTGCCAGGCGAGCCGGTCGTCTCCCGTATCGGCGGCGACGCGCACGGCCTGGAGCAGGTTGGTGTGCTCGCGCTCCGCCCAGTCCACGGCGGCGTCGAAGTCGGCGAAGGACAGAGGCCGTACCTCCGCCGCGGGCGGGGACAGCTCCAGATGGAGTTCGGCGGGGCTGATCCAGCTCTGCGCGGCGTCCGCGGTGTGCAGATACCAGTCCAGTACCCGGCGCAGCGCCGCCGTCCGTCCCTCGGGCGGTTCCTCATGCTGCGCCTGGTCGGTGGCGTAGGCCCGCAACAGGTCGTGGAACTGGTAACGGTCCGGCGCGGTCTGTTCCAGCAGATGGGCGCCGACGAGGGAGTCCAGCAGCTGCCGGGCACGCGGAGCGGTCAGTCCGGCGAGAGCGGCGGCGGCATGAAGGCCGAACTCGGGGCCGGGGTGCAGACCGAGCAACCGGAACAGCCGGGCCGCGCTGTCGGGCAGAGCACGGTAGGACCAGGCGAAGACGGTACGGACCGCTTCGGCCTCCTCGTCGTCCCCCGTGCTGAGAGCTTCCCAGAGGCCGCTCTCGTCCCGCAGGTCCGCGATCAGGTCGTCCAATTTCATATGCGGTCGGCTGGCGGCGCGTTCGGCGGCGATTCGCAGGGCCAGTGGCAGCCGGGCGCAGAGTCCGGCCAGTTCGGTGAGCTTCTCCAGATCGTCTTCCGGCCGGTAGCCCGCGGTGACGGCCCGCAGCAGGGCCACGGCCTCCGGCTGTGGCAGCGTTCCCAGGGTCAGTCGGCGTGCCCCGTCCCTGACGGCGAGTCCGGACAGCCGGCTGCGGCTGGTGACGACCACCAGACAGCCCCGCGCTGCCCGGCAGCAACGGGCGGACCTGGCCGACCGTGGCAGCGTTGTCAAGGACGATCAGCATCCGGCGGTCGGCCAGAAGGGAGCGGTACAGCGCGGCGGCGGCATCGACGTCCTGTGGCACCGACCGGGGCCGTACACCGAGCGCGCCGAGGAAGCGGTGCAGAGCTTCCGGCGCCGTGACCGGCTCGCCGGGGTCGTAGCCACGCAGATTGACGTAGAGCTGACCGTCGGGAAAGCGGTCCTGTACCTGATGGGCCCAGCGAAGGGCGAGCGAGGTCTTTCCCGCGCCGGCGGTACCGGCTATCACGCAGACGGAGATGACGAGCGGCTGACCGTCCTCATCGGCCAGAACGGCGTTCAGCTCGTCGAGTTCATGCGTGCGATTGACAAACCCCCGCACATCAGCGGGGAGTTGCCGGGGTGTGGTGTGCGTGGAACTGTCCTCGGCCTCCGCGGCGTGGTCATGGAAATGGATTCCCCCGCTCACGCTTCCGGCCTGGACAACATCGCGCGAAGTGCCCGACAGGTCATTGTGCGACCTGCCGGGGCGCTTCTCGTCTCCGCCGTGCTCGTTGATCGTCCTACTCCGCGTTCGTCGTCGGCGGGGGAAGATGCGCCACCTCGCGAGCGAAGTAGCTCTCCACGTCCTCGCCCGCCCCGTAGAGTTCCTTGATGTAGCTCTCCCAGCGTCCGACGATCCCGGTGTCGGAATAGCGGATCGCGCCTTGCGAAGCGCCGGACTCGTCATAGAGCACCTGGTAGAGCGTGCTTCCGCCGAGGATGACCACTTCCGGCAGGGGGCCTTCGCTCTCCGCCGCGGCTAATACTTCGGCATTCACCGTACGGATTCTCTCACCGTATTCCGCTCGCTGCCGCAGTGAATGGAGCTCCCATTGCAGATAGGGCGTCAGCGGCCGTTCCACTACACGCACCCGATGGAAGACGAAGCCACGACGTTCGTCGTCACGGGCGGACTCGAGGAGATCATCGCGTCGTTCGTCGATGAGTCGCAGCGCCTCTTCCCACGCGCCTCGGGAGAGCGCGTCCCGGCTGGCACTGCCCTGTTCCTGGAAGTGCTGCCGCCGTTCGAGCTTCCAGGACTCGGCGTCACGGATCGCCGCGTCCCGTTCCCGGAAGTCCCGCTTGTAGACATCTCGTACGAGCCTCTCGCCCCGCTCGGGCGGGAGAGTCGGAGCGCGCAGGTCAAGCATCCGCGATATCCGTCTTGGCGGCGCTGAGCATGCTTCCGGGGATGACGACCAGTCGTTCGTCGGCGGCGAGAGTGACGCCCTTCGGCAGCCGCGGACCGTAACAGGAGGTGAGGTCCCGGCCGATCACCGCGATATCACCGTTGTCGAGCTGCCAGATGTCCGGGCAATCGTCGCGTCCATCGGAATGGCCTAATTCCTCGGCCGACTTTCCGAGTCGCCGCTCGAATAACGCGGACGGATCTGCCTCCCAGGCACGTGCCATGCCTGCCTCCACTCAGGGTTGATTGAGTGCGCAACTGAGCCACAGTCTATGTGTGCCCGATTACTCAGAGCAACGTGCTGTGGGGGCGGGTTCTCGCCATAGAACGCGGTGAGAGCTGTGCCCCGTACGCGTACGTACGGGGCACAGCCCTCAACCGACCGTGATGGAGCCCTACTTGCGGATCAGGCTGCGCAGCACGTACTGCATGATGCCGCCGTTGCGGTAGTAGTCCGCCTCACCCGGGGTGTCGATACGGACGACCGCGTCGAACTCGACGCCCGTGTCCGTCGTCACCTTGACCGTGCGCGGGGTGGTGCCGTTGTTCAGCTCCGTCACGCCGGTGAAGGAGAAGGTCTCCTCGCCGGTGAGGCCCAGGGCCTGCGCCGAGGCGCCCTCCGGGTACTGGAGCGGCAGCACGCCCATGCCGATCAGGTTCGAGCGGTGGATGCGCTCGTACGACTCGGCGATGACGGCCTTCACGCCCAGCAGCGCGGTGCCCTTGGCGGCCCAGTCGCGGGACGAGCCCGAGCCGTACTCCTTGCCCGCCAGGACGACCAGCGGGGTGCCGGCGGCCTGGTAGTTCTGGGAGGCGTCGTAGATGAAGGAGACCGGGGCGCCCTCGACCGTGAAGTCGCGGGTGAAGCCGCCCTCCGTGCCCGGGGCGATCTGGTTGCGCAGCCGGATGTTGGCGAACGTGCCGCGGATCATGACCTCGTGGTTGCCGCGGCGGGAACCGTACGAGTTGAAGTCGCGGCGCTCGACGCCGTGCTCCGTGAGGTACGTGCCGGCCGGGGTGTCGGCCTTGATCGCACCGGCCGGGGAGATGTGGTCGGTGGTGACCGAGTCGCCGAGCTTCGCCAGCACGCGGGCGCCGGTGATGTCCTCGACCGGGGAGGTCTCCATCGTCATGCCCTCGAAGTACGGGGGCTTACGGACGTAGGTGGACTGCGGGTCCCACTCGAAGGTGTTGCCGGTCGGGATCGGCAGCGCCTGCCACTGCGCGTCGCCCGCGAAGACGTCCGCGTAGGACTTGTTGAACATGTCCTCGCCGATGGCGTTGGCCACGACGTCGTTGACCTCGGCCTCGGTGGGCCAGATGTCCGCGAGGTGGACCGGCTTGCCGTCCTGGTCGATACCCAGGGCGTCCTTGGTGATGTCCACCTTCATGGAGCCGGCCAGGGCGTACGCGACGACCAGCGGCGGCGACGCCAGGTAGTTCATCTTGACGTCCGGGTTGATCCGGCCCTCGAAGTTGCGGTTGCCGGAGAGCACCGAGGTGACCGCGAGGTCGTGCTCGTTGACGGCCTTGGAGACCTCCTCGGGCAGCGGGCCCGAGTTGCCGATGCAGGTGGTGCAGCCGTAACCGACGAGGTTGAAGCCGACCTTGTCGAGGTACGGGGTGAGACCCGCCTTGTCGAAGTAGTCGGTGACGACCTTCGAGCCCGGGGCGAGCGTGGTCTTGACCCACGGCTTGCGGGTCAGGCCCTTCTCGACCGCCTTCTTGGCCACCAGCGCGGCGGCGACCATGACGTACGGGTTCGAGGTGTTGGTGCAGGAGGTGATCGCGGCGACGGTGACGGCGCCGTGGTCGATCTCGTACGTCGTGCCGTCGGGGGCCGTGACCAGGGTCGGCCGGGTCGGCACGCCGTTGGCGGAGGCCGGGGCGTCGGAGGCCGGGAAGGACTCCTTGCCCGCCTCCTCGTCCTCGGAGACGTAGTTGCGCACGTCCTCGGCGAACTTCTGCTTGGCCTCGGCCAGGATGATGCGGTCCTGGGGGCGCTTCGGGCCCGCGATGGACGGGACGACCGTCGCGAGGTCCAGCTCCAGCTTCTCGGAGAAGTCGGGCTCGGCGGCCGGGTCGAGCCAGAGGCCCTGCTCCTTGGCGTACGCCTCGACGAGCGCGACCTGCTGGTCGCTGCGGCCGGTCAGGCGCAGGTACTTCAGCGTCTCGTCGTCGATCGGGAAGATCGCGGCGGTCGAGCCGAACTCCGGGGACATGTTGCCGATGGTGGCGCGGTTCGCGAGGGAGGTGGCGGCGACGCCCTCACCGTAGAACTCGACGAACTTGCCGACGACGCCGTGCTTGCGCAGCATCTCGGTGATCGTCAGGACCAGGTCGGTGGCGGTGGTGCCGGCCGGCAGCTCGCCGGTCAGCTTGAAGCCGACGACGCGCGGGATGAGCATGGAGACGGGCTGGCCGAGCATCGCGGCCTCGGCCTCGATGCCGCCGACGCCCCAGCCCAGCACACCGAGGCCGTTGACCATGGTGGTGTGCGAGTCGGTGCCGACGAGGGTGTCGGGGTACGCCTGGCCGCCCCGGACCATGACCGTACGGGCCAGGTGCTCGATGTTGACCTGGTGGACGATGCCGGTGCCCGGCGGGACGACCTTGAACTCGTCGAAGGCGGTCTGGCCCCAGCGCAGGAACTGGTAGCGCTCCTTGTTGCGGCCGTACTCCAGCTCCACGTTCTGCGCGAAGGACTCCGGCGTGCCGAACTTGTCGGCGATGACGGAGTGGTCGATGACCAGCTCGGCCGGGGCCAGCGGGTTGATCTTCGCCGGGTCGCCGCCCAGCTCCTTCACGGCCTCACGCATGGTGGCGAGGTCCACGACACACGGCACACCGGTGAAGTCCTGCATGATCACACGGGCGGGGGTGAACTGGATCTCCTGGCTCGGCTGTGCCTGCGAGTCCCAGGAGCCGATGGAGCGGATGTGGTCGGCGGTGATGTTCGCGCCGTCCTCGGTGCGGAGCAGATTCTCCAGCAGCACCTTCAGGCTGTAAGGGAGGCGTGCGGAGCCCTCGACCTTGTCCAGCCGGAAGATCTCGTACGACTCGTCGCCCACCTGCAACGTGCTGCGGGCGTCGAAGCTGTTCGCCGACACGACAGTCTCCTTCATCAATGTGCGCGTACTACCGTCATGCTGCCGCCACGACTCCTCGCCGATCCGCTAAGGTAAGGCTTAGTTAGGTCACCCTTACCGGCTGGCGGCCGCGGTACGCCTTCGGCAGATATCTCGATGTCGAGATAACTCTAGTACATGACCGCCGCGCGGTCATGCGCGGGTACGGCGCGGCCCGCTCCCGGGGCCGTCGGCCGGGGCGGCGGGGCGGGTCGATGCGGCAGGTCGGCGGGGCGGGCCGGTAGGACGGATCCATCGCGCCCGGCCGGTGAGCCCGTCAGCGGGTCGGCACGTTGTACGACATCAGGGCGGCCTGCCGCAGCCCGCCGGCCGGGGCCACGGGCACGCGCAGTTCGGTGATCGCGCAGTTGCGCATCGCCGGGAACACCCGCCGGTACTCGCTCCCGGGGATGCCCAGCAGACGGCACAGGACCAGCCGGAACAGCGTGTTGTGCGCGACCGTCAGCACGCGCTCCCCCCGGCGGGTGTCCGCGAGACGGAGCAGGGCCCCGGCGCCGCGGGCCGCCGCGGCCACCGGGTCCTCGCCGTCCGGCAGCGGATGGGCGGCCGGGTCGCGGCGGAACGCCGCCACCTCGCGGGGATGGGTCGCTTCGAGTTCAGCGATGGTCCGGCCCTCGGCGATCCCGAAGTCGACTTCGAGCAGGTCCGGTTCGACGACCGCCTCCAGCCCCGTCATCCGGGCCGCGGGCTCCGCCGTGCGCCGGGCGCGGGAGAGGGGAGAGGTCACGATCGCGTCGAGTCCGGCGCCCGCGGCCCACACCCCGAGCGCCTCGGCCTGCACCAGGCCGCGCGGGGTCAGATCGATGTCGCTGATACCCGTGTAGCGGTTCTCGTCGTGCCAGACGGTCTCGCCGTGGCGGGCGAGGAAAAGGGTGGTGCTGGTCGTCATCCGTGCTCCCGTGCGTAGGTGGCCGCGTCCGAGGGCAGCCAGCCGCGCTGTTCGAGGGCGTCGACCAGGGTCGCGAAGGGCCCGTCGAAGCGCCGGCCGGCCTCCGGGCGCGGTTCCAGAATCGTACGGACGCGCACCATGCGGCGGGCCGCGTCGTCGCCCGTCACCGCGTGGGCGGCGAGCACCGCCATGCCGAGGGCGGAGTCGGCGTGTTCGGGGAGGGCGGCGGGCCGGCCCAGGACGTCCGCGCGCAGCTGGTTCCAGTAGCCGCTGCGGGTGGCGCCGCCGGTGAAGGTGACCGGTCCGTCGATCGGGGCGCCCAGGAAACGTACGTATGCCAGACAGAGCCGCTCGGCGAGCGCGACGCCCTGGAGCAGCGCCGCGTAGTGATCGGCGTCGTCGGAGGGGCGGCCGAGCGTGAACGCCTCGGCGTCCGCGGCCAGGAACGGGAAGCGTTCGCCGCGCGAGACCAGGGGGTACGAGACGACGCTCGCCGGCTCACGGTCCGCGGCGAGACGGTCGAGGCGCGCGAGATCAGCTCCGGGGAACGCGTGGGTCAGGGCGCCGGCGCCGACGCTGGAAGCCCCGCCGGGGAGCCAGTGCCCGTCCGGGGAGCGGTGGTTGTAGAGGACACCGGCGGGGTCACGGAGGGGGGTGGCGGTGACGCCCTTGAGGACGAGTGTGGTGCCCAGGACGGTGTTCCACCGGCCCACCTCCCAGGCGCCCGAGCCGAGTTGGGCCGCGCAGCCGTCCGTCATGCCCGCGATGACCGGGGTGCCCTCGGCGAGGCCCGTGTCGGCCGCCGCCTCGGCGCACACCGTACCGAGCGGGGTGCCGGGGGCCACCACGGCGGGGAAGTCGAGGCCCGACAGGCCGAGCCGGTCGTGGACGGCGGTGGGCCAGGAGCGGGTGTGGAGGTCGTAGCCGGTCTTGAGGGCGTGGCTGGAGTCGGTCGCCACGGGCCGCCCGACCAGGCGTGCGGTGATGAAGTCCGGCTGGTGGCAGACGCGGGCGCCCCGGAGGGTGCCGGTGTCGCCGAGGCCCTTCGCGCCGATGCCGGGCGCGCCCCGGCCCGCGCCGGTGAGCCAGAGCAGTTTGGCCAGCGCCCAGCTCGGCTGGATACGGAGGCCGAGCGCGTCCCACACGTCGGCGCCGGTCTCCTGCGCGTACCGCGCCTCGGCCCCGGCCCGGCCGTCGTCGTACATCAGCGCCGGGGTCAGGGGCATCCCGCGCGCGTCGGTCAGCAGGACGGTGCCCGACGTGCCGCACACCGCGACTCCCCGTACGCGCGCACGCCCCCGCGTGGAGGCGGACGCGGGAGCGGAAGTGGAGGCGGAAGCGGGAGCGGACAGGGCGCTCAGCGTCTGGCGGATGGCGTCACCGGCGCCCCGCCACCAGTCGGCGGGCAGTTGTTCATGGCGGTCCCCCTCACGGTGACCGGTGAGGGGTGCGGAGCCGCGGCCGAGTACCCGCCCGTCGTCGGTGACAGCCAGAGCGCGTACGCTCTGCGTCCCCAGGTCGACCCCCATCCACACGTCCTGGTGGCGTACGTCCTGGTGGCGTGGGTCCGTCACGGGTTCCCGCCTTCTTGTCGTCGTCCGGTGTTCTCGTGGATGTTGATCTCACGATGCATTTCACACCCTGGATGCGGATTCCATTGAGGGCTTCGGTACGGCTTCATGAATCCGGACTCCACGTCTCACCTGGTAAGGAACGGGCTGACGCGGTGCCGGACGGGTTGACCAGGCCATCGACCGTGGTGAAGACTGCCGAACGGTACCTCAACAATCTATGTTATAACCTCAGGGCTTCATGTTATTCATGAGGTGAACAGGACCGAGGAATGTCACAGGACAAGAGCCAGCGGGGTCCCATAGAGCGCCGCCGGGAGATCTCCGACCATGTGCTGACCGAGGGCTCGGCATCGGCGTCGGACCTGGCGGAGCGGTTCGGCGTGAGCGTGATGACGATCTACCGCGATATCGACGAACTGGAGAGCGAGGGCGTCCTGCGGAAATTCCGCGGGGGTGTCACCGCGCAGCCCTCCGGGGTGTTCGAGAGCAATGTCGCCTACCGCAAGAAGTCCATGCGGCCGGAGAAGGAGGCGCTCGCCGCGAAGGCCGCGACGCTGATCGACCCGGGGATGTCGGTGATGATCGACGACTCGACCACCGTGCTGGAACTGGCCAGGCTCCTGCCCCGTATCGAACCGCTGACCGTCGTCACCAACTTCCGGGAAGCGCTGAATCTGCTCGCCGGTGAACGCGGCATCCATCTGATGGCCCTGGGCGGCGACTACGACCCCCTGCACGACTCCTTCCTCGGGGTGCCCTGTGTGGAGGCCGTCGAGGCGCTGCGGGTCGACATGTGTTTCGTCTCCACCTCGTCCGTCTACGGCGACTTCGCCTTCCACCAGGAACAGCGCATCGTCGCCGTCAAGCGCGCGATGCTCAAAGCCGCGGGCCGCAATGTGCTGATGATCGACCACTCCAAACTCGGCCGCACCGCGCTGCACCGGCTGACCCCGCTGTCGACGTTCGACCTGATACTGGTCGACGACCGCACCCCGCCCGAGGTGCTGCGCTCCCTCGACGAGAGCGGCGTCCACTACGAGGTCGCCGAGACCTGAGCCCGGCCCCCGGCCCCCCCCTCCGGTCCCGGCCCCCGTCCAGTCCCGGCCCCCCTCCAGTCCCCGTCCGCCCGCCAGTCCCGTCCCGCCCCGATCGTCAAGGAGACCTCAACGATGAGAATCCTCGCCGCCGGCGACCACTTCGTCGCCCCCGATCTGTTCACCCGGGAGCTGACGGCCGAGATCGGCACGGACCACAGCATCGGCCAACTGCGCCTCCCCTGGCCGCTGACGCCGTTCGGGCCGGTCTCCGAGGTCGACGAGGCGTCCGGTGACGAGGACACCCTCCTCACCGCGCTGCGCGGGGCGCGCGTGTGTGTCACGCAGATGGCCCCGGTGACCCGCAAGGTGCTGGACGGCTCGCCCGATCTGCGGCTGGTCGTCGTCGGCAGGGGCGGCCCGGTCAACGTCAACCTCGACGCGGCGAAGGAGCGCGGCGTCCAGGTGTGCAACACTCCCGGCCGCAACGCGGCGGCCACCGCCGAGTACACCGTCGGGCTGCTGCTGGCCGCGATGCGCCGGATCCCGGAGACCTCGGCGGCGCTCGCGGCGGGCCGCTGGGCGGGCGAGTTCTACACGTACGACAACTGCGGTCCCGGTCTGGACGGGGCGACCGTCGGGCTCATCGGCTGCGGCGCCGTCGGCAGCCGGGTGGCCCGCGCGCTGACCGCCCTCGGCGCGCGGGTCTGTCTCTACGACCCGTACGCCGACCCGGACACGCTGCGCGCGTCCGGCACGCCCGTCGCCGACCTGGACGAACTGCTGCGCCGCTCCGATGTCGTCTCGCTCCACGCGCGGCTCACGCCCGAGACACGCGGGCTGCTCGGCGCCCGCGAACTCGCCCTGCTGCCCGAGGGCGCGGTGGTGGTCAACTGCGCGCGGGGCGCGCTCCTGAACGAGGACGCGCTCTGCGACGCGCTGGAGTCGGGCCGGCTCGCGGCGGCGGGGCTGGATGTGTTCGCCGTGGAGCCGCCGCCCGCGGACTCCCGGCTGCGTACCGCTCCCCGTCTGGTCATGACGCCCCATCTGGCCGGGGCGAACATCTCGGTCGCGCACAACGCGGCGCGTATCGCCGCCGCGGAGGTGGGCCGGTTCCTGCGCGGGGAACCGCTCGCCCATCGTGTGATCTGACCGCGCGCCGTTTGACAGTACGTCGCCTGGCCTCACCTGTACGTCGCACGCTGTTGTGTGACGTCTTGTGAACGCTCGTCACGCTCGCCGCATCGACCGGAGGAGACAGGGTGTTCGTCGGACTGGACATGGGAACCTCGATCGTCAAGGCCGCGGCCTTCGCCGAGGACGGCACGGCACTGCGGGTGGAATCGAAGCCGATCTCGCTCGGCGGCCGGGGGGACGGTGTCGAGCAGGACGTCGAAGAGGTGGTCCTCGCCGCCACCGACGTCCTCGGCTCGGTGACCGGCGGACGCGCGCCCGCCCTGGTCGCGATCACCGGTCAGGGCGACGGCCTGTGGCTGGTCGACGCCGAGGGTCGCGCCGTACGCCCCGCCCTGTCGTGGATGGACGGCAGGGCCGGTGGTCTCGTCGCGGGGTGGATGGACGACGGCACCGCGGAACAGATGTACCGGCGTACGGGGAACGTGCTCTTCCCCGGCTCCCCCGGGCCTCTGCTGGCGTGGCTCGACCGCAACGAGCCGGAGTCCCTGGACGCCGCCACGACCGCCGCGTGCTGCAAGGACGTCGTCCAGTTGCGTCTCACCGGCGAGCGCGCCACCGATCTCTCGGACGCGTCCGTTCCGTTCCTCGATCCGCGCACCCGGACCTACTCCCCCGAGGCGCTCGCGGCCCTCGGGGTGGAGCACCGCGCGGGGCTGCTGCCGCCCATCGCGGCGACCCTGCCGTACGGCGAGGCCCATGGCCGCACCCCGGGCCTGTCGCGCGGTACCCCCGTCACCTCCGGTCCCTACGACCTTCCCGCGAGCGCGATCGGCGCGGGCGTGACCGAGCCCGGCGACGGGCTGCTGATCGTCGGTACCACTCTGGCGTGCCAAGTCGTGGTCGAGCGGGTCGCGTTCGACGACGACCCCGTCGGCTTCCATCTCGCGCTGGCCCGGCCCGACCGCCATATGCGGGCGCTGCCCGCGATGACCGGTACGGTCGCGCTCGACTGGGTGCTCGATCTCACCGGCACCACCCACGACCAGGTCTCCGGCATCCTGGACGCGACCCCGCGCGGCGCCCGGGGGGTCGCCGCGCTGCCCTATCTGTCACCGTCGGGCGAACGCGCGCCGTTCGTCGACCCCACCGCGCGCGCGGAGTTCACCGGTCTCGATCTGCGGGCCTCGCGCGAGGATCTGGTGCGGGGCATGTGCGAGGCGATCGCGTTCGCGGCGCGGCACTGTCTGGAGGCCGCGGGGCTCACCGGCGAGTTGGCCGTGTGCGGGGGCGGGACGCGCAGCCTCGCCTGGCTGCGGCTGTTCGCGGATGTCCTCGGCCGCCCGCTGCGGGTCGCGCGGGGGCCGGAGCCGGGCGCGCGCGGCGCCGTGCTGGCCGCGGTCGAGGCCCGCGGAGCGGAGCTGGGACAGAGCCTGGACGGCGCGGCGTGGACGGCGCCCGACGCCGTGGTGGACCCGGATCCGGCGGGCGTCGCGTTCTACGAACAGGCCTATGCCGACTATCTGTTCAGGGTCGGAAGCGCGCGTGCCCGGTGGCGGGGGCCGGCCGCGGCCCACTGAGCGGCGGCCGGCCCGCGCGGACGTTCACAGGGGCGGGGGCGGACATTCACGGGGTGCGCGGACGTTCACGGGGGGCGTTCACGGGGCGAGCGGACGTTCACGGGGTGGGTCCCGGCGGGCCGGTGATCAGCCGTACGGGGCCCATCAGGCCGGTGACGCGCTGCCCGGGGAAGACGAAGTGGGTCGGGCTCGTGGCGTCCAGGTACGGGGCGAGCGTGCCGAACACGGTGATCTCGACCGTACGCTCCCCCGGCCTGGCCAGCCCCGTCAGATCGAAGACGTACGGAGAGCACACCCGCACCCCGGCGGTGACGCCGTCGACCCGTACCTCCGCCGTGCCGCGTACGCGCCCCAGATCGAGCGAGACCTGGCCGGTACCGCCGCCCAGGGTCATCACGCGGCTGTAGCGCACACCGCCGCTGTACTCGGCGAGGCCGCGTGATTCCCAGTCCCCGGTGCGGATCCGCCCGGGGCCGACCTCGCACCGCACGGGGCCCGCGAGCGCGGCGCCGCCCTGGTGGCCGGGGCGGGTCTCCACCCGGAGCGTGGCGGTCCGGGTCCCGGAGGGGCCGCCGGCCGACAGATCGACGGTCACGGTATGTGTGCCGGCCACAGCGCCGCTGTTGGGTCCACTGCCGTCCACGGATGTCACGGTGTGTTCGCGACCGTCGAGAAACACAGCGGTCGCGCCTCGCGTGACGGCCGTCAACCGGTCCGCACCCGGCGGGAGTTCGCACCGGAACCACTCCACGTCCGGCTGGGCTCCGGGAACGGCGAAGCCGACCGGTACGACCGTGCCGTCGTCGGCGTCCGGGTCCAGCCAGGCGGCGCCCGGGAGCGGATGCGGCCGACGGCGCAGATACAGCGCGGCCGGATCCCCCACCTGTTCCCGGCGCACCACGACCGGCAGCTGTTCACCGGCGCGCTCGGCCCGCCATGTGCCGTCACTGTGCACGGTCGTCACGCACCGGCCATGGACGTCGTAGAGGGCCGCGTCCACCAGGACGGCGGGGTCCTCACCGTCATCCGTCTCCACCGCCAGCTGGTTGACGCCGATCCGCAGGGCCGACGCGATGTCGTGCCGTCGTACGCGCGGCACGGCGTGTTGGGCGTACGGGTCGAATCCGCCCTGTATGCCGACCACATGACCGTTGACGCGCAGGACGCAGCGCCCCCGCGCCGCGATCTGGACGATCGCCCGGCCGGGAAGATCTGTCACGGTGAGGGTCGTCGCCACGGAGGCGCGGCCACCGGGCGCGAGGATCCACTCGGGACGGCGGTAGCGCTCCGGATCGCGGACGAGCGCCACGTGCGCGCGCAGATCGATGTCCTGATTAGGTGTCAGGTCGAGTTCGAGGAGATGGCCGCCGGGCGCGAGCCGTACCGGCCCCAGGGCGAGATGGCCGCCGTCGTCCAGTGCGACGGGGACGCCCCCGAGCCGTACCGTCTTCGCCGCCGCGGCCCCGATCGCCAGATGTCCGTCGAAGGCGTCGTCCAGGAGCAGTTCGGTCCGGACGCGTGCCACCGTCCCGGCGGCGGTCGGGCCGATCCGTACGAACTCCTCGGGCACATGCCCCTTGGGGCCGAGGACGTCACGGTGGATCGGGTCCTTGTGGATGCCCCGGGTGTCGGACCATTCGAGCACCGATCCGCCGTCGCCACTGCCATCGGCACTGCCGTCGCCGTCGCCGTCGAGCAGGAGTGCGTGGGGCCCGAAGGTGGCGTGTGCCCTCGGCCGGGCCGGGTCGCCCGCGCGGCCCCGCCGGAAGGTACGGCACTCGACGACGGCATGACGCTGGCGCTCACCGGCGCCAACGGGAGCGGCAGCACCGCCGGAACCGCCAGGACCGCCGACTCCGCCGGACGGGACTGTCGCGGGCCGCGCGAAGTCGCCCCAGGTGTTGTCCATGGTCGGGACCAGCGTCATGTCCCACTCGGCGTCCGGCGGGACCTCGGCCACCGTGCGTACCGCCCTCGGCGTACCTGCCGTACCTGCCGTGCCCGCTGTGTCCGTCGTGTCCGCCGTACGAGCCGTGCCTGCCGTACGGGCCGCGCCGCCCGTGACCGGATCTGGGTCCCCGCCCCCCGTGCGCTCCGCCGTCCGCGTCGGAAAGACCAGGACCACCGCGGGCCCGCGGTCGAACGGCACCACGGCCTCCACGGCCCGTTCGTCGTCCTCGGCGGCCCGGACCGGTACGGTACGCGGCTCACCGCCGAAGGGATCGAGCAGTACGGCCGGTCCCTTCACATCCCGGACCCGCACGTGTGCCTGCCGCACATAGCGCCCGGGGTCGAAGTCGTAACGAGCGTCGATCCAGCCCTGTGCGGCGCCCCGTTCGTCGGGAGCGGCGACCGCCGCCCGGGTCGCGCGAGGCGCGTCGAAGGAGGCCGCGGTCAGGAACACCACCGTCGCGTCGTCCACCCGGCGCGCGAGCGCGGGAACGGATGCCCGTACGACCGGTTCCGTTCCGGCCCGCCCCAGGCCCTGTCCCGGGTCCCGTTCCCGCCGCAGCGCCTCGCCCAGACCGTCCGCCGTGGGGACGAGGACCGCGCGGCCGTCGGCGAAGCACGCGCGCAGTTCGTCCCGTACCTTGTCCGGTCCCGCTGCGCCGTCCCGGCCGATGACATGCTCGGGGAGCGCGCCGATCGCGATCAGCTCCCCTCCCCCCGAGGCGAATTCGATGAGGCGGAGCGCGGTGTCCTCTTCGAGCGCCGTGCACGCGGGCAGCACGACCCTCGCGTAGCTCTCGCCCGCCACGCACAGCCGTGTCCCCGCTGTCCCCGCTCCCACGTCCCTGACCTGGGCGCGGGCGAGGGAGTCGTCGTCGATCACATCGGCGTCCAGACCCAGCCGGTCGGCCACCCCCGGCACGGTCCTGAACCACGTCATGTCCCCGACGAGTTCGAGATAGACCGCCTGGGCCCTGCGCGCGTCGGCGGACACGCCGTCGAGTGCCGCGCCGGTCTGGGCGGTGGTCGTGGGCAGCAGGATCGCGGTGTCGCACAGATGGCTGCCGAGGCTGAGGATCGCGCACAGCCGGGTGACGGCGTCGGCGAAGACGCGATGGTGCGTCCAGTACGGCTGACGCCAGTCGGTGCCCGGCGGCGCCCACTCCCACCAGCCGCCCTTGGTCGTGTAGTAGACGGCGTGCGGGTTGTAGAGGGTCGCGCCGGCGCGCAGCCACGGCAGGAGCCAGTCGTAGGTCTCCTCCAGCGTGCCGCCCCAGCCGGTGGAGTGGAATGCCTCGATCCAGGTACGGGGCCTGCCGTACAGATGGGCGAGGGAGGAGTGGATCCGGGCGTCCCCGTGGTGGTCGGAGCCGGGCGCGGAGAACCAGCGGTGGGTACGGGCGTAGTCGGCGTACAGCTCGACTCCGGCGACCGGGTGTCCGGCGCGGGCCGGGTCCTGCTGGTCGCAGCCGACGACCAGCCCGTGCCGCTCGTGCCAGGCGGCGAGCGGGCGGAAGAAGGCGGCTTCGGCGAGTTCGGCGCGGGTCAGATGGTAGTCGTGGCGGATCCGGTGGACGTCGGGGCGGTCCGCGCCGTCCTCGTACAGGGCGTCCAGATGCGGTACGAGGTCGTAGCCGCGCTGCCGCCGGAAGGTGTCGGCGAACTCCGTCGACCAGGTGGGCAGGGAGGGCAGTTCGTCCTGGAACGAGCCGACGACGACGGTGCCGAGGCGGTCGCCGAGCCGCCGCTCGAACTCGCCGTGCACCCCCGCCAGCAGCGCCGCGCAGGCGTCCGCGCCGAGGTAGTCGAAGCCGAGGGCGGTGTGGTGATGGAGCGTCAGCCGCCACCGTCCGGGGCCGGGCGTCCGTACGATCGCGGCCCGTCCGTCCGCGACGAGCGGGAGCGGGATCGCGGGACCGGTGGGGGTTCCGTCGCCGTCGACCCGTTCCGCGAGGCCCGCCAGCGGCAGCGCGTGGGCGGGGCAGCGCAGTTCGCCGGGGCCGTCGACCACCGCGCGTACGCGGTCGAGCCGGCGGCCCGCGTACCGGGGTCGCTCATCGACCAGACGGGCCTGGAGGTCGGCTCCGGAGAATCCGAGCTGATCGTAGAACCAGAGCCCGATGCCCAGGTCGCGGGCGTCGTCGCAGACCCCTTCGAGCAGCGCCCACCAGGCGTCGGAGAGGAACGGCGGGTCGTCGGCGTCGGAGCCGAACAGCGGGCCCGACGGTGCGAGGTTGAGCAGGACGAGGTTGAACACCCCGCCCTCCGCGAAGCGTTCGAGCTGGTCGCGCAGGCGCGCACGGTCGAGCCGTTCCCCGCTCCACCACCAGATGGCGGTGGGCGAGAACGCGCGCGGCGGTTCGGTCAGGACCTCCGCGATGCTTGTGGGGAGGGAGGGTCCTACGTACGTCATGAGATGTTCCTCAGCCTTTGGTTCCCGGCCGTTTGGCTCTTCGGCCGTCAGCCCTTGAGCCCGCCCTCGAAGCCCTTGATCACATAACGCTGGAGCAGCAGGAAGACCACGAGGATCGGCAGGGCGGCCAGCGCCAGCCCGGCGAACACCAGGCCGTAGTCGGAGACGTACTGGCCCACGAACGAGAACACGCCCACGGGGACGGTCTCCTTGCCGGATCCGCCGAGGTACAGCAGCGGGGTGAAGAAGTCGTTCCAGATGAAGACCGCGTTCAGGATGATCACGGTGCCGGTGATCGGCCGCAGCAGCGGGAAGACGATCCGGGTGAACGCCTGGCGGTGGTTGCAGCCGTCGATGAGCGCGGCCTGCGCGTAGTCCTGGGGCAGGGCGCGGATGAACCCCGTGTAGAGGAAGACCGTGAACGGCAGCTGGATGCCCGTGTAGAAGAGGACCATGCCGTGGTACGTGCCGAGCCAGCCCAGGTCGTCGACGAGTTTGTACAGCGGGATCATGCCGAGCTGGAAAGGCAGCACGATGCCCAGCAGGAAGAGGACGTACAGCCCGTAGCCGAGTCCGCGAGCGCACCGCGCGAGGTAGTAGGCACCGGTGGAGCCGAGGACGATCAGCAGCAGCAGGCTGGTGACGGTGATGATCGTGCTGTTGAGCAGGGCGGGTCCGAGGGAGGCGGAGGACCACGCGTTGCCGAAGTTGGCGAAGGTGGGCGGCGCGGGCGGGGACAGCGGCGACTCCGCGATCTGCGCCGGGTCCTTCATAGCCAGCGTGACGAGCGCGTACACCGGGAACAGGAACACCACCGCGGCGGCGGCCATGACCAGTTCCAGGACATAACCGCCGTACCGGGGACGGCGCTTGCGGGGCGTGCTGCGGGCGGTCGTGGTGACGGTGGCGCTCACGCGGTGACCTCCCGGGCGCGCAGATACCGGAGCTGGACGAGGGAGACGGCGGCGACGAACAGCGCGAGGACGAGCGCCACGGCGGTGCTGTAGCCGAACTTCCCGAAGACGAAGGCCTCTTTGTACAGCACGGTCGAGAGCGTCTCGCTCGAGGTGCCGGGGCCGCCGTTGGTGGCCGCGTAGACCTGGTCGAAGAGCTTGAGGCCGCCGATGGTCGACAGCATGAGGTTGATGGTCAGCGCCGGGGCCAGCAGCGGCCAGGTGACATAGCGGAAGCGCTGCCAGGTGCCCGCGCCGTCGATGCGGGCGGCCTCGTGGAGTTCGGCGGGCACGCCCTGGAGGCCGGCGAGGAAGATGACCATCGAGTATCCGGCGTACTGCCAGACGACCATGGCGGCGACGGACCAGAGGGCGAGCGAGGGGTTGCCGAGCCAGTCCTGACGGAGCCCGCCGAGGCCGAGTGCGCCGAGGATGCCGTTCAGCCCGGCGCCGTTGTCCGGGTTGTAGACGTACTTCCACAGGAAGGCGACCATGACGGGGCTGACGACGGCGGGCGCGAAGAAGATCACCCGGAGCAGCGACCGGGACTTGATGTTGGCGTTCACGCCGAGCGCGAGCAGCAGGCCGATGCCGTTCTGGACGACGACCACCGCGAGGGTGAGCAGCAGGGTGTTGCGGACGGATTCCAGGGCGCGGTCGTCGTCCAGCAGGGTACGGAAGTTGTCCAGGCCGACGAAGGCGAAGTCGCCGATGCCGGACCAGTCGGTGAAGGCGTACACCACCCCGGCGAGGCTCGGGTAGAGGACGACCACGGCGTACACGAGGAGCGCGGGGACGACGAAGGCCCAGGGCGGGACGGTGGCGTCGCGATGGCGCCCGGTCCGTCCCGCCGGAGCGGGTGCGCCGCTCTTCACGGGCCCCGCGCCGACCGCCGCGCCCGGCTCCTCGCGGCCGGACGTGGCCGTGTCCGGAAAGGAGTTCACGATTTCTTCCCGTACGCCTGGTCCATCGTCGCCAGCGCGCCGGCGACGTCCGTCTTCCCCGCGAGCAGATCCTGTACGGCGGCGAAGTGGGCGGGCTGGACCTCGGCGTTGGGCCAGCTCTGGTCCATGAAGGGAACGGCGTGGTCGGCGTCGATGATGGGCAGGAAGTCGGCCAGGGCGGGGTCGATCTTTGTGGTGGCGTCGCGGGTGAAGGGGATCGCCGAGACGGCCGTCGCCCAGCGGTTGATGTTCTGCTGCTGCCCGAGGAATTCGATGAACGCCTTGGCCTCGGCCGGGTTCTTGGCGTGGGCGGCGACGCCGAGGCCGACGACGATGCCCGCCGGGATCCACGGCTCGGCGGCGTTGTCCCCGCCGGGGAAGGGGAACATGCCGAGGTCGTCGGGGGTGGGCGTGGCCTGCCGGAAGTTGGCGAGCACCGCCGAGACCTGGACGGCCATGGCCGCCTTCCCGCTCGCGACCAGCGAGGTCTGCTGTTCGTAGGTGGTGCCGTTGGGGTTGTCGTTGAAGAAGCCCTTGCGCTGGAGTTCCTGGTACTTGCCCATCGCGTCGGCCCATCCCGAGCCGGCGAAGGTGGCCCGGCCCGCCGCCATGTCGGCGTTGAAGCCCGGGGTCTTGGCGTAGACGGCGTTGGGGACCAGCGCGTAGCTGATGAGCTGGGTGACCCACGGGGTCTGGGCGCCGAGCGCGATCGGCACTATGCCCTTGGCCTTGAGCCGGGCGCAGACGTCGAGCAGTTCGCTCCAGGTCTTCGGCGGCTGGACGCCCGCCGTGGCGAAGGCCTTCTTGTTGTAGATGGCGCCGATGACGCTGCTGCCCGCCGAGTAGAGATAGGTCTTGCCGTCGTGGCGGTAGGCGGGGTCGAAGTTCTTCGGGATGCTCCGGGTCCACTTCTGTCCGCCGAGGTCGGTGAGCAGTCCCGCCTTGGCGAGTTCGACCATGGACATCGCGCTGCCGCTGCCGGGGTACAGCACATGCACATCGGGGGCGTTGCCGCCGGCGAGCTGGGTGCGTACGACCGTCTGCACCTGGTCGGTGGGGGCGAAGGAGGTGGAGAAGGCGGGTTCGGGGTGGCTCTCGCGGTAGAGCGCGAGCAGTTCCTCTATGGGCTTCTGCTGGTCGGCGACGCCGACGACACGCACCTTGTCGGAACCGCCGGAGCCGGAGCACGCGGTGAGCAGCGGGGGGAGCGCGGCCAGGGCGGCGACCCCGCCGCCGGCGCGGAGGAACCCCCGGCGGCTGACCGTGCCCGGGACAGACGCCGGCAGGCTGCGGGAACCCGTGGTCATGGTGTGTCCTCCTCGTGGGATCCGGCGAGCGACGCCGCCGGGCTTGGAGCACGTCGGGGCGCGGCGCTCGCGACGGGCGCCGTGGGGTACCCGCCCGTGGGACGCGAGGGGTACGTGGGACGCGAGGGGTACGACGCGGTGAAGCGGTAGACGCCCGAGCCGACGCGGTAGACGGAGTGTCCGGAGGCGGTGGCGGTGCGGGGGTCGGAGGCGGTGTCGGCGCTGTCCGTGGTGGCGCTGTCGGTGGCGGCGGTGCTGTCGGTGGCGGGGATGGTTGCGAGGAGCGTGAGGTGCTCGCCGTCCACCGGGACCGCGCCCGATTCACGGACGGAGCCGTGGTCGTCGGTCGGTACGTGCACCTCGGCGCTCGCGCCCGGCGGGACCTGGACGCGCAGGCCGATGGTGTGGTCGTGGCGTTCCCAGCGCACCGCGACGGTGCCCCGGGCGGATTCGTAGCCCGCGCTCGCGTGGCCGAGTCCGCCGGGCCGTGGCCGGATCAGCAGCCGCCGGTATCCGGTGGAATCCGGGCTCTGGTCGAGTCCGGCGACGCCCCGGTAGAGCCATTCACCGATCGAGCCGAGCGCGTAGTGGTTGAAGGAGTTCATCGAGGGGGCGCGGAACCCCGTATCGGGTGTCCAGCCGTCCCAGCGCTCCCAGATGGTGGTGGCGCCGTGGCGCAGCGGGAACAGCCATGAGGGCACGTCGGTACGGCGCAGCAGGGCGTGTGCCAGATCGGCGCGGCCGTACGCGTCCAGCACGGGCGCGGCGAGCGCGACGCCGAGGAAGCCGGTCTGGAGCGCGGGCCCGGCCGCCTCGACGAGTTCGGCGAGCCGCTGGGCCGCGGGGCCGGTCGCGTCCTCGGGCAGCAGGCCGAAGGCGAGGGCGACGAGATAGCCGGTCTGGGTGTCGCCCGCGATCCGTACGGTGGTCTCGCCTTCCGCGTTCTTGTCGGTCGTCACGAACCGTTCGGTGAAGGCGGTACGGATGTCCGCGGCCAGCCGGTGGTGGTCGCGCGCCACCTCCGGGAGTCCCAGCACCTCGGCGGCGCTCGCGGTGAGGTGGGTGCTGTGCGCGAAGTAGGCGGTGGCGATGACCTCGCGCGGGGTCGGAACCCCGGGGGCGAGCCAGTCGGAGAAGTGCGGCCCGACCTGCCGGCGCCAGATGAGGTCCGGGTTGTGACGGTGGATCAGATCGACCCAGGCGCGCATGGCGGGCAGCGCGCGGGAGAGGAAGCGCGGGTCGTCGTAGGTGCGGTACAGATGCCAGGGGATGATCACGCCCGCGTCGCCCCAGCCGGGGGCACCCTCGTCGGCGACGCCGGTGAGGCGCGGGGCCACATTGGTGAAACCGCCCTCGGGGGTGCGGGCGTCCTCGATGTCGCGCAGCCACTTGGTGAAGAACGCGGCGACATCGGCGTTGAGGGCGGCGGTCGGCAGGAAGACCTGCGCGTCGGCGAGCCAGCCGAGCCGTTCGTCGCGCTGCGGGCAGTCCGTGGGCACACTGACGAAGTTCGAGCGCTGTCCCCAGACCACACAGTCGTGGAGCCGGCGGATGTCGGGGTCGGAGCAGTCGAACGCGCCGGACCATGGTGTGTCGCTGTGCAGCGCCACGGCGACGACATCGGAGTCGTACAGCCGCGGCACTCCGCTGATCTCCACGAAACGGAACCCGTGGTACGTGAAGCGCGGCTCGAAGACGAGGTGTTCACGGCCGTCACCGATCAGTACGTCGGTGGCGGCGGCGGTGCGCAGGTTCGCGGTGTAGAGGCGGCCCGTCTCGTCCAGCGCCTCGGCGTGGCGTAGGACCACCCGCGCGCCGGGGGCGAGTCCGGCGACGCGGAGGCGTACCCGGCCGGCCAGGTTCTGGCCGAAGTCGACGATATGGGTGTCGTGCCGGCGGCCGGGAGGGGTGTCGTGTCCACCGTCGGCCGCGACACCGTCGTCGTCGTGGGGGACGCGGGTGATGGAGCGGGGGCGCAGGGCGGTCGTGGCCCGTACCGGTTCGTCGACGGACGCCACAAGAAGGTGATGGCCGGTGTCCGTGATCTGTGCCGGTGACCACTCCGTGTCGTCGAAGCCGGGCAGATCCCAGCCGTCGGCCGCGTGCCGCAGATCGTGGCACTCCCCCATGAGCAGGTCGGCGTGGCGGATCTCGCCGGTGCGGGTACGCCAGGTGTCGTCGGTGACGATCGTGGTGGTACGGCCGTCGGCGTGGTCGATGTGAAGCTCCGCCAGGAACTGCGGGAACGCGCCGTAGTGGGCGCCCGCTCTGCGGGGCTCGAAGCCGACGAACCCGCTCCACCAGCCGTCGGCGAGGGTCGCGGCGAGGACGTTCTCGCCGTCGCGGACCAGTTCGGTCACGTCGTACGTCTGGTACTGGACGCGGCGGGTGTAGTCGGTCCAGCCGGGCGCGAGTTCCGCGTCGCCGACCCGGGTGCCGTTGAGGCGGACCTCGTACAGGCCGCGCGCGCTGACATAGAGCCGGGCGCGGAGGGCGGCGGGGCCGGTGAAGGCGCGCCGCAGCAGGGGGCAGGGGGCGAGACCGTGGTCGTCCAGGGCGCGTTCGCCCTCGGTCGGCGCGTCCATGACCGGGATCGGGCGGGGATCGTGGCCGATCCATGAGGCACGCCACTCGTCCGCGCCGCGGAACGCGGTCTCGAACCAGGACGTCTCCTCGACGGGAGCGCCCGGATCCCTTCCGCCCGGATCGGTCCCGGCGGGGCCTCTGTCGCCCGGATCCGTCGCGGCCGGCCAGACGGCGACCCGCCAGTGGTAACGCGTACGGGACGTGAGCGCGGGGCCGGTGTAGACGGCCCCGATCGCGTCCGGGTCCTCGACCCGGCCGGTGTCCCACAGGGGCTGACCGCCCTCGTCCAGGTCCTCGGCCCGGTCGGCGACCCGTACGCGGTACGCGAGGGGCGCGTCGCCCCGGCGCGCGGACGCGAGCCGCCAGGAGAACAGGGGCGCGGCCTCGTCGATGCCGAGCGGGGTGGCGCGGTGGTCGCATCGCAGGGCGTAGGGCCGCAGGGACACGAGCACGTCCTTCCTTCGCGCCGGGAGCGGCGCGTCGACGTCGACTGTTCGTCAGTTCGTCTGCTCGTCGTCACGTGTACGGCGTGAAGACGACCATCTTCGAATGTGAAATCTAACGTGAATTCTGTGGCGTGGAGACTATGAGCCCCTCGCAAGAGGTGTCAAGAGTGTTACCGAGGTGCGCATTAGCCATCTCATGCCGCAATCGATCTTCGCTCGGGAGGCCCTTACAGTCGCCTACGACAAGCGCTGTAGCCCCACAGCGGGTGCTCTTGTACCCCGTTATTCTCATGTGATATTCACCGTGTGATTACAACATGAACGGACGTTAAATCAAGCGTCGATACCCCTTCGAGTACCTCGGCTCGGGCGGGGATCCCGCACGACGGAACGGACCAGCATCCATGCCACTGAACAGTGGGATCGACAGATCCAGAGGGTTGGGGCGACGCGCGATGCTCGGCGCCTCGGGAACGCTCGCGTTGGCGTTCGCCGCCGGCACCCTGTCGGCCGGCCGGGCCGGAGCCGCCGAGCGGTTCACTGAGGACCCCTTCACCCTGGGGGTCGCGTCCGGCGACCCCTGGCCGGACGGATTCGTCCTGTGGACCCGCCTCGCGCCTCACCCCCTCGCCCCCGATGGCAACGGCGGCATGCCGCCCCACGCGGTCACGGTCCTCTGGGAGGTCGCCGAGGACGAACGCTTCCGGCGTGTCGTACGCCGGGGACGGACCAAGGCGGTGGCGGAGCTCGCCCACTCGGTCCATGTCGAACTGACGGGCCTTCAGTCCGGCCGGCAGTACTACTACCGCTTCAGCGCCGGCGGCGTGATCAGCCCCGTCGGCCGCACCCGCACCGCGCCCTCGCCGCACAGCCGGCCCAAGGAGCTGAACTTCGCCTTCGTCTCCTGCCAGGCGTGGTTCGAGGGCTTCTACACCGCCTATCGCCATCTCGCGCAGGAGGACGTCGATCTCATCCTGCATCTCGGCGACTACATCTACGAGAACCCCATCGACGCGATGGGCGGCGTACGCCAGGTCCCCGTCGCCGCCGAGCTGCGCCCCGAGCCGATGGACCTCGCCCAGTACCGGAACCGGCACGCGCTGCACCGCTTCGACCAGGACCTGATCGCCGCTCACCAGGCCCACCCGTTCGCCGTCGTCTGGGACGACCACGAGGTGGAGGACAACTGGGCGGGCGACATCTCCAAGCTCGACAACGAGCCGGACCAGGACCCGGCGGTGTTCCGGCAGCGCGCCGCCGCCGCGTTCCAGGCGTACTACGAGCATCTGCCGCTGCGCCTGCCCAACAAGCCGAGGGGCTTCGAGGCCCGGCTGTACCGCAAGCTGGGCTACGGGCGGATGGCCTCGTTCCATATCCTTGACACCCGGCTGTTCCGCGATGACCAGCCCTGTGGTGACGGCACGAAGAGCGGCTGCGACGAGCGCCTCGAACCCGACCGCAGCATCCTCGGCGCCGAGCAGGAGAGCTGGCTCTACAACAGCCTCGGCCGCTCGGGAACGACCTGGAACTTCATCCCGCAGCAGATCCCGATGAACCAGGTCGACACCGACCCCGGCGCCGGCCAGGCGTTCGTGATGGACTTCTGGGACGGATACGCGGCCTCGCGGCAGCGGCTGTTCGACGAGATCGCCGCGCGCCGGGTGAGCAACCCCGTCGTGCTCACCGGCGATATGCACCGCCATCTCGCCGCCAACCTCAAGCGGGACTTCGACGACCCGGACTCCCCCACCGTCGGCGTCGAATTCGTCGGCACCTCCATCTCCACCAAGATGGACGGCATGGATCTGGACCCCTCGGGGGCGAGCCTGCTCGCGGCCAACTCGCACATCGAGTTCACCAACTACCAGCGCGGCTATGTCCGCTGCACGGCCACGCGGGAGTCGTGCCGCGCCGACTTCAAGGTGCTGCCCTACGTCACCCGGCCCGGCGCGCCCGTGTCGACCCGGATCTCCTATCTCACCGAGGCCGGACGGCCGGGGCTCCAGCGCGCCTGACGGCACGTCAGCCGTACTGACCCGTACGGCGGCGCTGCGGTTGCCGGGGCGGCCCCCGGCTCCCACCATCGGAGCGTGGGTGGCCGCCCTCGGCCCGTCCCGCGGGGATCCGTCCCGGATCGGTCCCCGGAGATTCCGTCCCCGGGGTTCCGTCCCCGGGGATCAGCCTCCGGAGATCCGCCCGGGTGGTCGTCACCCGGGCAGCTCACCCCCGCAGGGCGCTTATCTCACACCTGAGATAATCTTCCCCTATGGCAGACGACTACCTCGTACGCATCGGCAAGCTCATCCGTGACGCACGTCAGCATCGTGGCTGGACACAGAGTCAGCTCGCCGAGGCTCTGGCCACCAGCCAGAGCGCCGTGAACCGCATCGAGCGCGGTAACCAGAACATCAGCCTTGAGATGATCGCGCGCATCGGTGAGGCGCTCGACAGTGAGATCGTGTCCCTCGGCTACGCCGGGCCCATGCATCTGCGGGTGGTCGGCGGACGCCGGCTCTCCGGCTCCATCGACGTCAAGACGAGCAAGAACGCGTGCGTGGCACTGCTCTGCGGTTCGCTGCTCAACAAGGGGCGCACGGTGCTGCGCCGGGTCGCGCGCATCGAGGAGGTCTTCCGGCTCCTGGAGGTGCTCAACTCCATCGGCGTACGCACCCGCTGGATCAACGACGGCGTCGACCTGGAGATCTCGCCCCCCGCCGAGCTGGACATGGAGGCGATCGACGCCGAGGCGGCCCGCCGTACCCGCTCCATCATCATGTTCCTCGGCCCGCTGCTGCACCGGATGGACACCTTCCGGCTGCCGTACGCGGGCGGCTGCGACCTCGGCACGCGCACGATCGAGCCGCACATGATCGCGCTGCGCCGGTTCGGGCTGGACATCGCCGCGACCGAGGGCCTCTACCACGCCCAGGTGGACCACTCGATCTCGCCGGACCGCCCGATCGTACTGACCGAGCGCGGGGACACCGTCACCGAGAACGCGCTGCTGGCCGCCGCACGCCACGACGGCACGACCGTCATCCGCAACGCCTCGTCCAACTACATGGTCCAGGACCTGTGCTTCTTCCTCGAAGCGCTGGGCGTCCGGGTCGACGGCATCGGCTCGACCACCCTGACCGTGCACGGTGTGCCGTCCATCGACGTGGACGTCGACTACTCCCCCTCCGAGGACCCGGTCGAGGCGATGAGCCTGATCGCCGCCGCCGTGGTCACCGAGTCCAAGCTGACGATCCGCCGGGTCCCGATCGAGTTCCTGGAGATCGAGCTCGCGGTGCTGGAGGAGATGGGGCTCGACCACGACCGCACCACCGAGTACTCCGCCGACAACGGGCGTACCCGTCTGGTGGACCTGACCGTGCGGCCGTCCAAGCTGGAAGCGCCGATCGACAAGATCCACCCGATGCCGTTCCCCGGGCTGAACATCGACAACGTGCCGTTCTTCGCGGCCATCGCGGCGGTGGCGCAGGGCCAGACCCTGATCCATGACTGGGTCTACGACAACCGCGCCATCTACCTCACGGACCTCAACCGCCTCGGCGGCCGGCTCCAGCTCCTCGACCCCCATCGCGTCCTGGTCGAGGGCCCGACCCGCTGGCGCGCGGCCGAGATGATGTGCCCGCCGGCCCTGCGGCCCGCCGTGGTCGTCCTGCTGGCGATGATGGCGGCGGAGGGTACGTCCGTACTCCGCAATGTGTATGTCATCAACCGCGGTTACGAGGATCTGGCGGAGCGGCTGAATTCCGTGGGCGCGCAGATCGAGATCTTCCGCGACATTTAATCGGAATGCGCGGACTCATACGGACCCCGCCGGCCCCGGAATCATCTCCGGGCCGGCGGGGTTTCTCGCATTGATGCGGATCGCTTTCGCTGCCGCTATCGCTATCGGATCAGGCCGGTGGGCTGAGCGGCACCCACGACCTTGCCGAGGGCGTAGGCACCCGTGACGAGAGCCGCGCCTCCGGTGAAGGCGAGGGCCGGCGTGGCCAGAACCGGCGACGCCTCGTGCGCCAGCCAGCCGGGGGTCTCCTCGGTGAGCCCGCCGAGACTCTCCATCTGCGCGTTGAACTTGTCTTCGATCATGTGTCCCTCCCCATGAGGAATGTGCGGTGGACATGCGGAAGGCGGCCGGGGAAAGGGATGGATGCGCAGCCCTTTACGACCCGGACTCACCTGGGGAGAGATACAAGCATCTATTCGAACTGAGCGAGTATGACGCGGATCACAATTAAATGGAGCGGGGAATTCCGATGCTATTCCGGCACCATGACATTTATCAGCTATCTCCATGACATCCGTCAGCCGATGCCATGAGAAACCTCATCGCCGGCACCGGCCGCACGGTGATGCCGTATACACATATCTCCACGCTTGTGTGACCGAGGTCACACCCTCTCGGGCGGGGGTGGCACGCGCAACGCCGCGCCCGGGGAAGGACGTTCATCCCCCGGGCGCGGCCGACTACGGGTCACACAGCTCGGCGCGCTACTTCAGCAGGTACGCCTTCACGATGGTCGTCTCGTAGGTGTTGCCGTTCTTGTCGGTGAGCTTCGCCTTGAACGAGACCGACTTGGCCGTCTTCGGGTGGCTCAGCGACAGGCTCTTCTTGCCGTCCTTGCCGGTGGTCACCGGGGCCTTCGCCCACGTGGTCCCACCGTCGTAGGAGACCTGCACGGACAGGGACTTGAAGCCCTTGCCCGACGCCGGGCCCTCAAGGGTCAGCGGAACGGTGAGCTTCTTGCCCGCCGCCGCGGTGCTGCCCAGGTCCAGCTTCGGGGCGAAGCGGACGGTGGAGAGCGGAAGGTTCACGATGGTGTCATCGGCGGGCTTCTTCGAGGCGAACGTCCACGCCGCGGTGACACGGGTGCTGACACCGGCGACCTTGGTGGAGCGCGACGCGTCCGTGCTGATGCGGTACGCGGCGGACTTCGCGGGCAGACCGGCGATGAACTGGCAGAGGGCGTCCTTCTCGTCGAGGACGTTCTTGCCGTCGACGGTGATCAGCGTGCGCTGCTTGGAGACCTCCGACTGGCCGAAGTGACCGGCTCCGTCGGTGAACTCCGGGATGCAGACGGCCATTTCCTCACCCAGGCGCTGCGCGGTGTTGTTCGCGTCCACCTTCGGGCTGAAGACACCGACGTTGTACGTCTTCTCGTAGGTCTTCTTCGCCTGGTACGCGCGGGGCGGGTCGGACTGGAGGTACACGCCGCCCTCCTCGCCCGTGCCGTCCTGGCCGATGTTGAACTCCCACTGGAAGCCCTGGGGAGCGGTGACGTATGTCTTCGCCGTGGTCGGGAGGGCGAACGGCTGGGTGACCGTGCCGACCCCGAACGTTTCGTCCTTGCTCCAGAACGGGTTGACCGTGCCCTTGCGGCCCTTGGCCGAGGCGCCGGTCTTGATGTTCACCAGGGCCAGTTCGCTCTTGGACGCAATGTGGGTGAAGCCGGTGTACATCGAACCGGCGCGGTTGTAGAGCAGGTTGTAGCTGGTGCTGCCCTTCTGCCAGGTGCCGCCCAGCTGGTTGCTGAACTCCTTGGCGGGCAGTGCAGCGCCGAGCTGCGCGGTACGGAAGCCCTGGAACGAGGGCAGGAACCAGGTGCTGCCGAAGGAGTTGCTCCCCGAGTCAATGGTGTAGTTGAGATACGTGTCGAGCAGCTTGGCGGAGTCCGGCGCCGTGATCGAGACCGGCTTCGCCTTGCGGGCGTCGAAGGTGACCGTGGCGTTCTTGGTGACCGAGAACTTCGGCTGGACCATCAGCGCGATGTCCGGAGGCGTGTCGCCGCCCCTGGGGGTCTGGACCGGTGCGTCGAGCGTGTACACGCCCTTGGGGACCCGGATCTTGGCGATGCCGTCGCCGTCGGTGTCGTACGGGTTCTCCCAGAAGTCGGCGCCGAGGCCGTAGACGGTGGTCTCGGCCTGCGCGGGCTTGCCCTTGGTGTCGACGAACTTCATCGTGAGGTCGTACGACTCGACCTCGCGGGTCACCGCGAACGACGTACGGGCCTGCTGGCCGCCCTCGGTCGCCTTGGCGGTGACCGCGCCGGAGTACGTGCCGTCCAGGGTGCCGACGCGGGTGTCCGCGGTCAGCGCGACCTCGGCGGTGCCGCCTGCGGGGACGGTGACCTGCTTCGCGCCGAGCGCGAAGAAACCGGCCGGGGCGGGCTTGCCCTTGGGGCCGATGGTCGCCACCGACAGGTCGAGGGTGACCGGCTTCGTTCCGCTGTTGCGGTAGGTGATCGACTTGGTCACCGGCTTGTCGTCGGTGTGCGGCCACTGCTGGGTGCCGAAGCCCAGCGAGGTCTGCTCGCTCGCCACCGTCTGGGTGATCGCCCTGGCCACATCGGCACGGCCGGTGCCCTGCTGATGGGCCGTCAGTCCGGTGCCGGGCTTGGCCGAGGCGGTCAGCGTCTGCTTGATCCGCTGCCCCGTCCAGTCCGGGTGCTGCTGGGCGAGGAGAGCGGCGGCGCCCGCGACATGCGGGGTCGCCATCGAGGTGCCCGACATCGACACATAGCCGTCGGCGGCCGGGTCACCGATCTGTCCCTGGGCCGCCTTCGCCGCGACGATGTCCACCCCGGGCGCGGTGATGTCCGGCTTCAGCGAGCCGTCGGCCGTCGGGCCCACGCTGGAGAAGTCCGCGATCTGGTCGGCGCGGTCGACCGCCCCGACGGTGAGCGCGGAGGCCGCGCTGCCGGGCGAGCCGATCGTCGAGGCGCCGGGGCCGTCGTTGCCCGCGGCGATGACGAAGAGGATGCCCTTCTCGGCGGAGAGCTTGTCGACCGCCGTCTCCAGCGGGTCCGTCTCCGCCGTGTCCCCGCCGCCGAGGCTGAGGTTGGCCACCTTCGCGCCCTGGTCGGCGGCCCACTGCATGCCCGCGATGATGCCGGAGTCCTCGCCGAATCCGGAATCGTCCAGCACCTTGCCGTCGAGGATCTTCGCGCCGGGCGCGACCCCCTTGAACGTGCCGCCGGACTTGGCACCGGAGCCCGCGGCGGTGGACGCGACATGCGTGCCGTGGCCGAAGTGGTCGACGGTGTTGCCCGCGCCGGAGAAGTCCTTCTGGGCCAGTTCCACACCCTTGAGGTCGGGATGGGTCTCGTCCACGCCGGTGTCCAGGACGGCGATCTTCACGCCCTTGCCGTCGTATCCGGCCTTCCAGGCGGCGGGCGCGCCGATCTGCGGAACGCTCTTGTCCAGGCTCGCCCGGCGCTTGCCGTCCAGCCATACGCGCTCGATGCCCTGCGCGACCGTACGCTGCTCGCCCCGCCGCTCGCCGGCCGCGGTGAGGGCCTGCCACACCTCGGCCGTACCGTTCTTGGGCGCGGTCACGGCCTCGCCCTTGACCGCGGGCAGGGCCCGGCGTACCGAGACGTCCGCGGCCGAGATGGCCGACTTCGCCCGCGCCTTGTCCCCGGCGGCCGTGGCGTACGACACGATCAGCGGGAGCGTCGCGCGGTGCGCGTCGTCGTAGCGGTCCTTGATGAGCTGGCTGACATTGAACAGCCGCCGGTCCAGCTTGCCCTGGGCCACCAGCCGGGACGCGTCGGAGGGCAGCACGTACGTGGCGCCGGCGATCCGGTTGACGGTTATTCGGATGTTCTCGCGGCCCTTGGCCGGCTCCACCCGCGCCACCCGGCCCTTGGCGTCGACATGGACGCGGTCACCGGTGATCAGGGTGACGACAGACGACTCGCCCTTCGCCTGCCGCGCCTTCGCGGCGAACGCCTCCGCGCTGTCGCCGGCCGGTGCGGCGTCGGACGCGGCTCCCGTGGCGACGCCCGTCGTCAGGCCCGCGGTGAGCAGCGCCGCCACCATGGCCGCGCCCGCCCTGCTGCTGTTTCTGAGCAACTCTCCCCCAAAGGTGAGGTGTTGTGTCGAAGAACCCCCGAAGCGACGCATACCGGGAGGGTGCTGATCAACCGGAACCGCGTCGGCACGGAAGACGGAAGGCCGCCTCATGGGGTTCATCCGCACCACGGTCGAATTGACGCCACTTTTGACGGCGATGATCAGCCACGAGCGGTGCGGGTGGGCCCTCAACTGGGCCCGGGGGCCCTGCGCTTGGGCCCGGACCCATCCCTAGGCTGCGGAGACTCCGGGGGGAAACAGCAGACGACGTGCGCGAGGAGAACTGATGAAAGGTGCCGTACGGTTGCGCAGATGGCATGCGCATGACCACATACTCGGCCCCCCGCCACGTCGCGACCGGGGTCAGAGCGGGGCCGAGTACGCGGCGATGGTCGGGGTGGTGTCCCTGGTCGTGGCGGCGATCGTCGGGCTCAGCGTGCCCACCGACGAGGCGACCGGGCTGAAGAGCGCGGTCTGCCGAATACTTCACCCGCTGAGCGGCGCCGAAGCCTGCTCCTCCGGCGACTACGAGGACGACGGGGACGGCGGCGGGGGCGACGGGGACGGGGGTCCCGGCGACCCGTTCGTGCCCAACGGCGACCCGTTCGAGCCCGCGAAGTGTCTGCTGTCCCAGGACCAGACCAAGACCACCGTCGTCATCCAGATCCTCTTCATCAAGATCAGCAGCTCGGAGACGGTCAAACTCCAGCAGTGGTCCGACGGCACCGTCACCCTGGAGCGCGTGACCGAGAGCGGAGCCGGCGTCACGGCGAGCATCTCCGCCGGCATCCCGGGACTGAAGGACTGGGGCGGCAGCGCCTCGCTGAGCGGCAGCTATGTGAAGGGCAGCGGCAGCGGCGGGCAGTGGCTCTTCAACGGGAACAAGAGCGGCGATCCCCAGGCGGATCTGGCGGCCAACCTCGAAGACGCCCAGCAGTTCACCGAATACCTCAAGGCACAGGGCGAGTGCAACAGCAGGCCCGCCGGTCCGCGCTCCTCCGAGCTGGGGATGATCTGCGGCTACCACGCGGGCAAGAAGAAGCCCGACCTCGAACCGGAGAAGGCGCCCGACGTCGACATCACCAAGACCTCCACCGAGGCGTCCGGTGGTGTGAGCTTCGGAAAGACCTTCAAGAGCAACGGCAAGAGCGGCAAGGACACCAAGGGCGGTAAGGACGGCAAGGGCGCCGACGGCCCCAAGGACCTCGGCAGCATCTCCTTCGAGGGGCTCTCGGGCGCGATGACCGAGGACGTGGTCGTCATGCGCGCCAAGACCGGCCCGGACGCCGGGAAGATCACCTTCGTCTACACCTTCTCCGTCAGCGGCACGGCGGGCGGGGTCGCCCAGGCCAAGGGCAGCAGGATGCAGCAGGTCGCGGTCACCTACGACGCGGCGGCCTACGACCAGGAGGAGAAGGACGACAAACCGCACCACCCGCAGAAACTGACGATCACCACCAGCCAGGAATCCGGAGACGGCCCCGGCATCCAGACCGGCGCGGGAGCCAACGCCGGTCCGGTGACGATCGACGTCGGGGGCGGCGGCGGAACCGTCCAGTCGAAGATCCACACCGAGTCCGCCGAGGTCACCCTCGACAACGACACCGACAGCACCGCCGTCGAGGACTGGCTCCGCGGACGCGGCGACGCCCCCGCCAGCAACCCGCTCCCCACCCCCTCCGACGCCGCCGAAGCACTGGACGACGACGCGGGACCCATCGAGCGCCTGATGCACGACAAGGGCAAACTCTCCCGGCTCGACTACAACGCCAACACCGACTGGTGGAACGCCTCACTCGGCATCGGCTTCGGCATCTCCGCCGGACAGGTCAGCCTCGGCTTCAAACTCTTCGGCATCGACATCACCCACGAGGAGAAGAACCAGACCATCACCGGCGACCCGACCTACGCCACCGGCCCGCAGAGCGGCGGCGCCCGGCCCTGGGTGGAGTGGAAGAACTGCACACGGACCAAGCCCATCCCGACCTGACGGTAAGTGACCTGACGGTAAGTGAATTGACGGTAAGTGAACCGACGGTGAGTGACCTGAGGGGTGAGTCACCTGTCGGGTGAGCGACCCGAGGGGGCTGTTCGTGGGGGCCGGTGGTCCCGCGAACAGCCCCCTCGCGGGGCCGACGACGATCGGCCGGAGGGCCTCCGCGCGGCGGGCGGCGCGCGCCAACGGCCGCGCCGGTCAGGGCAGTACGGCGATACCGTCCAGCTCGACCAGCGCCTGTTCGTCCCAGAGCCGTACGACCCCGATCACCGCCATCGCGGGATAGTCACGCCCGGCCAGCCGGCGCCAGATCAGGCCGAGTTCGGCCACGTGGGCCCGGTAGTCCGCGACATCGGTCGCGTACACGGTCACCCGCGCGAGATCCGCCGGGCCGCCGCCCGCCGCCGCGAGGGCCGTGAGGAGATTGCCGAGCGCCGTCTCGAACTGGGCGGGCAGGGTGTCCCCCACGACGGCGCCCGCCGCGTCGAGCGCGGTCTGTCCGGCCAGCAGGACCAGCCGCCCACCGGTGGCGGAGACGGCGTGCGAGAAGCCGGTCGCGGGCGAGAGCCCGGCGGGGTTGAGGCGCTCCAGGCTCATCGGACCCCCTCCCGTTCCGCGTGCGAGGAACCGTACAACTCCCTGGCGATGATGGTGCGCTGGACCTCCGTGGCGCCCTCGTAGATCCGCGGCGCCCGGACCTCGCGGTAGAGATGCTCCAGCGGATGGCCGCGCTGGAGGGCGCGGGCGCCGTGCAACTGGACGGCGGCGTCGACGACGTACTGCGCGGTCTCGGTGGCGAACAGCTTCGCCATGGCCGAGCGCCGCGGCACGTCGGGGGCGCCCGTGTCGTACGCCGTGGCCGCCGCGTACACCAGCAGCCGCGCCGCCTCGGTACGGGTCGCCATCTCCGCGATCTGGTGCGCCACCGACTGGAGTCGGCTGAGCGGGCCGCCGAACGCCCTGCGTTCCGCGGTGTGTTCCAGGGCCGCGTCCAGCGCGGCCTGGGCCATGCCGACGGCGAAGGCACCGACGCTGGGACGGAACAGGTTGAGGGTGGTCATGGCCACCCGGAAGCCGTGGTCCACCTCGCCGAGGACATCGTCGCCGGTCACGGGTACGGAGTCGAAGGCGAGCGCGCCGATGGGGTGCGGCGAGAGCATCTCGATCGGGGTGCCGGTGAGCCCGGGACGGTCGGCGGGGACGAGGAAGGCCGTGACCCCGCGGGCCCCGGCGCCCCCACCGCCCCCGTCCCCGGCGTCCGTGCGGGCGAAGACGGTGTAGAAGTCGGCGTCGGGGGCGTTCGAGATCCAGCGTTTCTCGCCGGTCAGCAGCCAGCCGTCGCCGTCCGGGACGGCCCGCAGGGCGAGCGCGGCGGCATCGGATCCGGCGCCCGGCTCACTGAGCGCGAACGCCGCCACGGCCCGCCCCGCGCGCACCTCGGGCAGCCACCGTGCGCGCTGCCCGCCGCTCCCCGCCAGGACGAGCGGGTACGCGCCGAGGCCCTGGAGCGCGAGCGCGGTCTCGGCCTCCGTACAGCCCTGGGCGAGGGACTCGCGCAGCAGGCACAGTTCCAGCGCACCGGCCCCGAACAGCCGCTCCAACAGGCCGAGTTCACCGAGGGCGGCGATCAACGGACGGTTCACCTCGCCGGGTTCGCCCCGGTCGGCGATCGGGCGCAGCCGTTCCACGGCGAGGGCGCGCAGCCGCGCGCACCAGTCGGTCTGTACCGGATCGAGCGAGAATACGGGCATCCGGGCCCCCACTTCCAGCGCGTCTATCGCGGACCGTTGACTGTCGTCATCTTCACGATACGCTCGATGGGCGAGCCCGCCCCAGCACCGACCCACCCCAGCACCTCGATGGACGACCCCACCACCGCAAGGGGGCGCACCATGGAGCTGACACCGTCGGCCCACCGGGACACCTTCGCGCGCGACCATCTGCCGCCCGCGGACCAGTGGCCCCGGCTCCTTCCCGTCCCGTACGCGCCGGACTCCCCCGGCGGTCCCGACCGGCCCGACCGGCTGAACTGCGCGGCCGAGCTGCTGGACCGTACGGTCGAACGCTTCGGCGCGGACCGGCCCGCCTTCCGCGGGCCCGGCGGAGAGGTCTGGACGTACGGCGAGTTACGCGGGCGCGTCGACCGGATCGCCCATGTCCTCACCACCGATCTGGGCGTGGTGCCGGGAAACCGGGTGCTGTTGCGCGGACCGACCACGCCCTGGCTGGCGGCCTGCTGGCTGGCGGTGCTGAAGGCGGGCGCGGTGGCCGTCACCGTGCTGGCCCAGCAGCGGGCCGCGGAGCTGGCCACCATGGGCGAGATGGCGCGGATCGGCCATGCGCTGTGCGACATCAGGTCGGTGGACGAGCTGGTCCGCGCGGAGATACCGGGGCTGCGGATCACGACCTATGGAGCGGACACACCGGACGATCTGCTGCGGCTGACGGACGGCAAGCCGACGCGCTACACGGCCGTGGAGACGGCGGCGGACGATGTGGCGCTGATCGCCTTCACCTCGGGGACCACGGGCCGGCCCAAGGGGTGCATGCACTTCCACCGTGACGTTCTCGCCATTGCCGACACCTTCTCGCGACAGGTGCTGCGCCCCGGGCCCGACGATCTCTTCGCGGGCAGCCCGCCGCTCGGCTTCACCTTCGGTCTCGGCGGTCTGGTGATCTTCCCGATGCGCGCCGGGGCCTGCGCGCTGCTGCTCGAACAGGCCCGGCCCGCCCAGCTGTTGGCGGCGGTCGCCCGGCACCGGGTGTCCGTCCTGTTCACCGCGCCGACCGCCTATCGCCTGATGCTGGACGAGCTGGCCGCGCGCCCGTACGACATCTCCTCCCTGCGCCGCTGTGTCTCGGCGGGCGAGAATCTGCCGGCCGCCACCTGGCAGGCCTGGCGGGAGCGCACCGGGCTGCGGGTCATCAACGGCATCGGGGCGACCGAGCTGCTCCATATCTTCATCTCCGCGGCGGACGAGGAGATCCGGCCGGGCACCACCGGGGTGCCGGTGCCGGGGTGGCAGGCGCGCGTCGTGGACCGGTCGGGCGCGCCGGTGCCCGACGGGGAACCGGGGCTGCTGGCCGTCCGCGGCCCGGTGGGCTGCCGGTATCTGGCGGATCCACGCCAGCGGGAGTATGTCCGGGGCGGCTGGAATCTGACCGGCGACACCTATGTACGGGACCCCGAGGGCTACTTCCGCTATGTGGCCCGCGCGGACGACATGATCATCTCGGCCGGGTACAACATCGCGGGCCCGCAGGTCGAGGACGCGCTGCTGGCCCATCCCGATGTGGTCGAGGCGGCGGTGGTGGGCCTGCCCGACGAGCTGCGCGGCCAGGTCGTCGCGGCGTATGTCGTGGTGCGGGACGGGGTGGCGCGCGGCGAGGGGACGGCCGCGGCGCTGCGGGAGTTCGTCCGGGCCCGGCTCGTGCCGTACAAATGCCCGCGCGCGGTGGTCTTCCTGGACGCGCTGCCCCGTACCCCCACCGGCAAACTCCAGCGCTTCCGGCTGCGGGTTCCGGGCCCGGGACCCGCCCCCGACGGAGCCGGGGACCTCTCCGAGAGGCTCTAAAGTGATCAGGTGGCCGAGCAGCACACCCCCCGATCCCTGATCGTCACTCTGTACGGCGCGTACGGGCGCACACCGGACGACACCCCCCTCGCCGTGGCGGAGCTGATCCGTCTGCTGGGCGCCCTCGGTGTGGACGCGCCGTCCGTACGCTCCTCGGTCTCCCGGCTCAAACGCCGTGGCCTGCTGGTCCCCGAGCGTACGGCGCGGGGCGCGGCCGGATACGCGCTGTCGGCCGAGGCGCGCCAGCTGCTCGACGACGGGGACCGCAGGATCTACGCCCGGCCCGCGCCCGAGCTGTCCGACGGCTGGGTCCTCGCCGTCTTCACCGTCCCGGAGTCCGAGCGCCACAAGCGCCATCTGCTGCGCTCCCGGCTGACCCGGCTCGGCTTCGGAACGGCGGCGCCCGGCGTCTGGATCGCGCCGGGCCGGCTCCACGAGGAGACCCGGCACACGCTGCGGCGGCTGCGGCTCGACTCGTATGTCGATCTGTTCAGCGGGCAGCACCTCGGCTTCGAGGCGACGGCCGACGCCGTGGCCCGCTGGTGGGATCTGGACGCGATCGCCACCCAGCACGAGGAGTTCCTCGACGCGCACGAGCCGGTGCTGCACGCCTGGGAGGACCGGATCCCGGGCTCGCGCTCCGGCACGCACTCCGGCGCGGGCGGAGGCGCGGACGGAGACGCGGGCACAGACGCGGCGGAGGACGCGTACCGCGACTATCTGCTGGCCCTGGACTCCTGGCGGCATCTGCCGTACGCCGACCCCGGTCTGCCCGCAGGGCTGCTCCCGGAGAACTGGCCGGGCGCGCGGTCCGCGGAGGTCTTCACCCGCCTGCACCACCGGCTGCGGGACGCAGGGCTCGCGTTCGTGGAACGGCCGTTCACCGAAGAGTGAGGCGCGGCTTCGGATCGTCGGTGCGGCCGGCCGGGGGTGTGCGGCTGCCCGCGCGGTACGGCGGCGGCCAGGGCGCGGCCGGGCCCTCGTACCCCTGGGCCCCGGCGGCGTGCAGCGTCCACTGCGGGTCGTGGAGATGGGGCCGGGCCAGCGCGCACAGGTCGGTACGGCCCGCGAGCAGCAGGGAGTTGACATCGTCCCAGGAGGAGATGGCCCCCACGGCGATGACCGGCACGGACAGGGTGTTCCGGATCAGATCGGCGAACGGGGTCTGGTACGAGCGGCCGAACTCGGGCCGTTCGTCGGCGACGACCTGGCCGGTGGAGACATCGATCGCGTCGGCGCCGTGCGCGACGAAGGCACGGGCGATCTCGACGGCGTCCTCGGGGGTGGTACCGCCGGGCGCCCAGTCGGTGGCGGAGATCCGGACCGTCATGGGCCGGTCGTCGGGCCAGTCCGCGCGGACGGCGTCGAAGACTTCGAGCGGGAAGCGCAGCCGGGCGGTGAGCGAGCCGCCGTAGGCGTCGGTACGCCGGTTGGTCAGCGGGGAGAGGAACCCGGAGAGCAAGTAGCCGTGGGCGCAGTGTAGTTCGAGCAGATCGAAGCCGCTGCGCTGGGCCCGCCGGGCGGCGGCGGTGAACTGTTCGCGGATCGTGTCGAGCTGACGGCGGTCGAGCTGGTGCGGGACCTCGCTGACACCGGGGCGGTACGGCAGCGGTGAGGCGGCGACGAGCGGCCAGCCGCCCACGGGCAGCGGCTCGTCCATGCCTTCCCACATCACGCGGGTGGCGCCCTTGCGGCCCGCGTGCCCGAGCTGGACGCCGATGGCCGTGCCCGGTGACCGCGTGTGCACGAATTCGGTGACTCGGCGCCAGCCGTCGCCCTGTTCGCGGTTGTAGAGCCCGGCGCAGCCCGGGGTGATGCGTCCCTCCGGGCTGACACACACCATCTCGGTCATGACGAGTCCCGCGCCGCCCAGGGCGCGGGCCCCGAGATGGACGAGATGGAAGTCGCCGGGGACGCCGTCCACGGCGGAGTACATGTCCATCGGCGAGACGACGACGCGGTTGCGCAGGGTCAGCCCGCGCAGCCGGAAGGGCGTGAACATCGGCGGGGTGCCGGGCGGGCAGCCGAAGTCGCGCTCCACCGCCCGGGTGAAGCGGGGGTCGCGCAGCCGCAGGTTGTCGTGGGTGACCCGGCGGCTGCGGGTGAGCAGCCCGAAGGCGAACTGGCGGGGCGGCTGGTCCGTGTAGGTGGCCAGTTCCTCGAACCAGCGCAGGCTGGCGGCGGCGGCACGCTGGGTGGACTCGACGACCGGGCGGCGCTCGCTCTCGTACGCCGCGAGCGCGTCCGGCAGTTCCGGGCGCTCCTCGATACAGGCGGCGAGGGCGAGGGCGTCCTCGACGGCGAGTTTGGTGCCGGAGCCGATGGAGAAGTGGGCGGTGTGGGCCGCGTCGCCTATGAGGACCGTATGGCCGTGGCTCCAGCGCTCGTTGACCACGGTGCGGAACGCGCTCCACGACGAGGCGTTGGCGCGCAGCGGACGTCCGCCGAGCGCGTCGGCGAAGATCTTGGCGCAGCGGTCCGCGGACTGCCGCTCGTCGAGGTCCGCGAATCCGGCCGCCCGCCAGACCTCTTCACGCATCTCGACGATGACCGTGCTCCGCGCGCCGGCGGCGCCGTTCGCGTAGGGGTAGCCATGGAGCTGCATCACGCCGTGCTCGGTCTCGGCGATCTCGAAGCGGAACGCGTCGAGGGCGAAGTCGGCGGCGAGCCAGACGTAGCGGCAGCGGTGGGTGGTGATCGTCGGGGCGAAGACCTCGGCGTGTGTCCCGCGGGTGAGGCTGTGGACCCCGTCCGCGGCGATCACCAGGTCGTACGCGGTGGCGAGTGCGGCGGCGGGCGGGGCCTCGGTGCGGAACCGCAGCCGTACGCCGAGGGACGCGCAGCGCTCGTGCAGGATCTCCAGCAGCCGGCGCCGGCCGAGCGCCGCGAAGCCGTGGCCGCCGGAGGTGAGCGTACGGCCGCGGTGCACGATGTCGATGGTGTCCCAGCGTACGAACTCGGCCTGGAGCGCCCGGTGGACGACGGGATCCGCGTGCTCGATACCGCCGAGTGTCTCGTCGGAGAGCACGACACCGAAGCCGAAGGTGTCGTCGGCCGCGTTGCGTTCCCAGACGGTGATCTCGCGGGCCGGGTCGAGCCGCTTGAGCAGGGCGGCGGCGTAGAGCCCGCCGGGTCCGCCGCCGATGACCGCGACGCGCGGGACGCGGGCCATCAGCGGCCCTGCCACTTCGGGGGCCGCTTCTCGGTGAAGGCGGCGTGGAACTCGCGGTAGTCGGCGCCGTTCATCAGCAACGCCTGGGTGGCGGCGTCCAGTTCCACGGCGGCGGCGAGGGGCATGTCGAGCTCGGCGGTGAGCAGGGCCTTGGTCTGCGCGTACGCGAGCGCCGGGCCTTCCGCGAGCCGGCGCGCCAGCGCGGCGGCGCGCGCGTCGGCCAGGCCGTCGCCGGTGAGTTCACTGATCAGCCCGATACGTTCGGCCTCGGCGGCGGGCACCGGTTCGCCGAGCATCAGCAGCCGGGTCGCGTGCCCGAGCCCGACCACGCGGGGCAGCAGATAGGCCGCGCCCATGTCGCCCCCGGAGAGGCCCACCCGGGTGAAGAGGAAGGCGAAGCGCGCGGACGGGTCGGCGATCCGGAAGTCCGCGGCGAGCGCGAGGACGGCGCCGGCGCCGGCGGCGACCCCGTGCACGGCGGCGATCACCGGGAAGGGGCACTCCCGGATCGCCCGGACCACCTGGCCGGTCATCCGGTTGAAGTCGAGGAGCCGGGCGGTGTCCAGGGCGAGGGTGGCGCCGATGATCTCGTCGACGTCGCCGCCGGAGCAGAAGCCGCGGCCCTCGCCCGCGAGCACGAGGGCGCGTACGGAGCGTTCCCGGGACAGCTCGGCGAGCAGATCGCGCAGATCGGCGTAGGCGCCGAAGGTGAGCGCGTTGAGCTTCGCGGGGCGGGCGAGGGTGACGGTCGCGACGCCGGCGTCCCGGTCCCGGGTCAGTCGCAGATGGCGCCATTCGTCGGTGCCGGACGCGGAGCCGGTGAACGGGCTCATGGAGTGCGGCCTCCTTCGGCGTACCTCAGTCGAACCTGAGTGAACCTCGGCGAGCCTCGGCGGACGTCGGCGCGCTTCGGCGACGTCCGGCGCCACGGAGAAGTATCACCTGAATATGACCGTCGTCACAAGTACGCGATACGCCCGTGACAGGCTCGCGATGCGCCCGCGTCCCTTCCGTGACAATTCCGCGAGATTCCGCCCGTAGGCCGCTGAAGGTCCCGGTGGGCAAGGGCCATTGGTCCCGTGCCCGGCGGGCGGGCGCCTCTTGTTAACCCGCTCACGCTCCGTATGGTTGAACGTGATAGCAATTACCCCCGCACCCCCCGGCCGCACTTGTGCCTTGATCGGACCGCCCGCCATGCCAGAAGCCGCAGACTCCCCCTGGAGAGTCACGCTGCCCCACAGTGTCGAAGCCGTGCCGATCGCGCGCGCCGTCGTCCGTGACGCTCTGGCACATCTGGAGGAGCCGACGCACAGCGACACGGCGGAGCTGCTCACGGCGGAGCTCGTCGCCAACGCCATCCAGCACACCCTGGGGAGTGAGCCGATCGAGCTGGTCGTGGCGCTGCTGCCGACCGGCTGCCAGGTCGAGGTGCACGACTGCGACCCGGCCCCGCCGGGCAATCTCTCGCATCCCGGGACGATGCCGGACCCGTGGCAGGAGGGCGGGCGCGGGCTCCTGCTGATCAGTACGCTCAGCTCGGCCTGCGGCCACCGCACCACGGATCAGGGCAAGGCGGTCTGGTTCACGCTTCCGGCGGTCTGAGCCGGGCCCCGGGGCCCGGTCGCTCCACCTGGCCCCGGGACTCGTACGCTCCATCGGCCCCGGGACTCGTACGCTCCACCGGTCCCGCTACAGGGCGGCGTCGCTCCCGGACATCGTCGCCACGAGCACGGCCTTGATGGTGTGCATCCGGTTCTCGGCCTCGTCGAAGACGACCGAGTGCTTCGACTCGAAGACCTCGTCGGTGACTTCCAGCTCCGTCAGCCCGTGCCGCTCATGGATCTCCCGGCCCACCGCCGTGCCCAGGTCGTGGAACGCCGGAAGGCAGTGCAGGAACCTCACGTCGGGGTTGCCCGTCGCGCGCAGCACGTCCATCGTCACGGTGTACGGGCCGAGCGCCCCGATCCGCTCGTCCCAGACCTCCTTGGCCTCCCCCATCGACACCCAGACATCGGTGGCCACGAAGTCCGCGCCCGCCACGCCCTCGACGATCTCCTCGGTGAGGGTGAGCCGGGCCCCGCTGTCCGCGGCGGCCTCGCGGGCCAGGGCGAGGATGTCGTCCGACGGCCAGTAGGCGCGCGGCGCGACGATCCGTACGTCCATACCGAGCAGGGCGCCGGTGACCAGATACGAGTTGCCCATGTTGAAGCGGGCGTCCCCGAGGTAGGCGAAGGCGATCTCCGTCAGCGGCTTGTCGGTGTGCTCGGTCATCGTCAGCACGTCGGCGAGCATCTGGGTGGGGTGCCACGCGTCGGTGAGGCCGTTGAAGACGGGGACACCGGCGTACGCGGCCAGTTCCTCGACGGTCTCCTGGGCGTCCCCGCGGAACTCGATACCGTCGAACATCCGCCCGAGCACCCGGGCGGTGTCCTTGGCCGACTCCTTCTTCCCGATGTGCGAGCCGGCCGGGTCGATATAGGTCGTGGAGGCACCCTGGTCCGCCGCCGCCACCTCGAAGGCGCAGCGGGTGCGGGTGGAGGCCTTCTCGAAGATCAGGGCGATGTTCCTGCCGCGCAGCCGCTGGACCTCGGTGCCCGCCTTCTTCGCCGCCTTGAGTTCCGCGGCCAGATCGATCAGGCCGCGGAACTCCCCGGCCGTGAAGTCCAGCTCCTTGAGGAAGTGGCGGCCTTCGAGGTGTATCGCCATGATGGCTGCTCCTGGGGCACGAGTCGCGAAGAGTGGGGAGGATACCGGACACTGGAACTATATACGACGACCTGCATCGCTATACGGCCCACCTGACCCACACCACGCTCCTCGCGCCCCGCGCCCACATCCCCGCCCGCATCCGCATCCGCCGCGTCCGCCCGGATCCGCACTCGCGTCCGCCCGGACCCGCGCCCGCGTCCGCCCGGACCCGCGCCCGCGCCTACACGGCGTCACGTTCCACCGGGCAGCTCATACAGCGCGGCCCGCCCCGGCCCCGGCCCAGCTCGCTGCCCGGGATCTCGATCACCTCGATGCCCTGTTTCCGCAAATGCGTGTTGGTGGTGACATTGCGCTCGTAGGCGACGACGACCCCGGGCTCGACCGCGAGCACATTGCAGCCGTCGTCCCACTGCTCGCGCGCCGCCGAGTGCACGTCCTGGGTGGCGGTCAGCACCCGGATGTCTGCCAGGCCCAGAGCCGCCGCGATGGCACGGTGCATATGCTCCGGCGGATGGTCGGTGACCTTCAGCTCCCGGCCGTCGCCACCCGGTTCGATGGTGTACGAGCGGAGCATGCCGAGGCCCGCGTACTGCGTGAACGTATCGCCGTCGACCATCGTCATCACGGTGTCGAGGTGCATGAACGCCCGCCGCTTGGGCATGTCGAGCGCCACGATCGTGGTGGCGGAACCGGCCGCGAAGAGCCCGCGCGCCAGCATCTCGACCGCCTGCGGGGTGGTGCGCTCGCTCATCCCGATCAGCACGGCCCCCTTGCCGATGACCAGGACATCACCGCCCTCGATGGTGGACGGGTAGTCGTCCTGCCCCTCCGACCAGTGGTGGAAGGCCCCGGCGGCGGGCCCGGTGAACAGGGGGTGGTGTTTGTAGATCGCCTCGAAGTGCACGGTCTCGCGCTGCCGGGCGGGCCAGCGCATCGCGTTGATGCTCACGCCGTCATAGATCCAGGCCGAGGTGTCCCGGGTGAAGAGATGGTTCGGCAGCGGGTCGAGCAGGAAGTCGTCCAGCTCCATCGCGTGGAAGCGGACGGACACCGGCTCCGCGTGCTGCTCCAGATACTCCCGCTTGGTCATCCCGCCGACCAGCGCCTCGACCAGCCGGTCCGTGGGCTGTCCGTCGAAGACCGCCCGGAGATGGCCGGTGGCGAGCGGACCGTACTCCTTCTCGTCGAAGACCCGGTCCAGGACGAGCCGCCGGGCCGCCGGGAGGTCCAGGGACTCCCTCAGCAGATCGCCGAAGAGGTGCACCTGGACGCCCCGGTCGCGCAGGAGCGCGGCGAACGCGTCGTGCTCCTCCTGGGCGCGGCGTACCCAGAGCACATCGTCGAAGAGCAGTGTGTCCTTGTTGCCGGGCGTGAGGCGTTTGAGCTCCAGATCCGGGCGGTGCAGTATGACGCGGCGCAGCCGCCCGGTCTCGGAGTCGACATGGAATCCCATGTCTCCCATCCTCACCGTGTGGAGCGTGGTTCACGCGGCGAACGGCCGAGGTCCTGTCCCGAGGTCCTGTCCCGAGGTCCTGTCCCCGGGAGCGGGTCCTGCCCCGGGAGACAGGACCCGCTCCACCGTCAGAGCCGGGGGTCGACCGGTTCCGACTCCAGGGCCAGGACCGCGAAGACGGCCTCGTGGACCCGCCACAGCGGTTCGCCGTCCGCCAGCCGGTCCAGGGCCTCCAGGCCGAGGGCGTACTCCCGCAGCGCCAGCGACCGCTTGTGGCCGAGGAAGCGGTTGCGCAGCCGCTGGAGGTTGTCCGGGCGGGTGTACTCGGGCCCGTAGATGATCCGCAGATACTCCCGGCCCCGTACCTTCACGCCCGGCTGCACCAGCCGGTTCCCGTCGTCCCGTACGAGCGCCTGGAGCGGCTTGACGACCATGCCCTCGCCGCCCCGCTCCGTCATCTCCAGCCACCAGTCGACACCGCCGCGCACCGATTCCGCGTCGCCGGTGTCCACGATCAGCCGCCGGGTGACCTGGAGCAGACCGGTCGGGTCGTGCTCGACCAGCCGGTCCAGCCAGGCCAGCTGCTGGTCGTGCGGGACGCCGGCGAGGCTGCGGCCCTGGACGGCGAGCAGCTGGAACGGCGCCAGGCGCACGCCCTCCAGTCCCTCCGTCGGCCAGCAGTAGCGCCGGTACGCCTCGGTGAACGCGGCGGCGTCCGTCGCGCGTCCGCGCTGCGCGGCCAGCAGTCCCCCGACCTCGACGCCCCGGGACGCGGCGGCTTCGAGCGCCCGCGTGACGGCGGGGAAGGCCGCCCCGGCGGCGGCGCCCACCGCGGCGTACTGGGTACGCAGCAGGCCGGTGGCCTTCAGCGACCAGGGCATCAGCTCGGCGTCCAGCAGCACCCACTCGGTGTCGAGTTCCCGCCACAGCCCGGCGGCGGTGACGGCGGTGCGCAGCCGGTCGAGGATCTCCTCGGTGACGGCCTCGTCGTCGAAGAAGGGCCTGCCGGTACGGGTGTGCAGCGCGCCGGTCGGCCCGGCCACGCCGAAGCGTTCGCGCGCCGCCGCCGCGTCACGGCAGACCAGCGCCACCGCGCGGGAACCCATGTGCTTCTCCTCGCACACGACCTGTCCGACGCCGTCCGCGCGGTACTGCGCGAACGCCTCGGCCGGGTGCTCCAGGTAGCCGTCCCGCTCCGAGGTGGCGGTGGGCGCCATGGTGGGCGGGAGATAGGCGAGCAGCCGCGGGTCGACCGCGAACCGGCTCATCACCTCCAGGGCCGCCGCCGCGTTCTCCTCACGTACCGCGAGGCGCGCCATGTGGCGGGTCTCCACGATCCGCTTGCCCCGCACATCCGCGAGATCCAGCGGACGGCCCTCTCTGCCGCCGGGCGCCTCCGTGACCAGCGGTCTGGCCGGCTCGTACCAGACCCGCTCGGCCGGTACGTCGACGATCTCGCGCTCGGGCCAGCGCAGTGCGGTCATCCGGCCGCCGAAGACCGCTCCGGTATCCAGGCAGAGGGTGTTGTTGATCCATGAGGTGTTCGGTACGGGTGTGTGGCCGTACACCACCGCCGCCCGGCCCCGGTACTCCTCGGCCCAGGGGTAGCGCACGGGCAGGCCGAACTCGTCCGTCTCCCCTGTGGTGTCGCCATACAGCGCATGGGAACGGACCCGGCCCGAGGTGCGCCCGTGGTACTTCTCGGGCAGCCCGGCGTGGCAGACGACCAGCTTGCCGCCGTCCAGGACGTAGTGGCTGACCAGGCCGTCGATGAACTCCCGCACCCGGGTGCGGAACGCGTCGTCCTCCCGCTCCAGCTGCTCGATGGTCTCGGCGAGCCCGTGGGTGTGCTGGACCTGCTTTCCCTTCAGCCAGCGACCGAGCTTGTTCTCGTGGTTGCCCGGCACACACAGGGCATTGCCCGCCGCGACCATGCCCATCACCCGGCGCAGCACGCCGGGGCTGTCGGGGCCGCGGTCGACGAGGTCCCCGACGAAGACCGCCGTGCGGCCCCCGGGATGCGCGCCGTCCTCGTAGCCGAGCTTGCCGAGCAGGGTCTCCAGCTCGGAGCGGCAGCCGTGGATGTCTCCGATGATGTCGAAGGGGCCGGTGAGATGGGCGAGGTCGTTGTAGCGGCGTTCGAGAACGATCTCGGCGCTCTCCACTTCGCGCTCGCCGCGCAGGATATGCACCTTGCGGAAGCCCTCGCGCTCCAGACCGCGCAGCGAGCGGCGCAGTTCGCCGCGGTGCCGCTTGATCACATGGCGCGGCATTCCGGCCCGGTCGGGGCGGGCCGCGTTGCGCGCGGCACACACCTCCTCGGGCAGGTCGAGGACGATCGCGACGGGCAGTACGTCGTGCTCGCGGGCGAGCCGCACGAGCCGCTTGCGGCTCTCCGGCTGGACGTTGGTGGCGTCCACGACGGTGAGCCGCCCGGCCGCGAGGCGCTTGCCGACGATGTAGTGGAGTACGTCGAAGGCGTCGGCGGTGGCGCCCTGGTCGTTCTCGTCGTCCGCGACCAGACCGCGGCAGAAGTCGGAGGAGACGACCTCGGTGGGCTTGAACCGGCTGCGGGCGAAGGTGGACTTGCCGGAGCCGGTGGCGCCGATCAGCACCACGAGGGAGAGATCGGGCACCGGCAGGGGACGCCGTGCGGCGTCGGTGGTGACGGGAGCGGTGGTGCTGGTCATGCGGCCTTCTCCTCCTTCCGTGTGGTCTGTGTGGTCCGTGTGGTCCGTGTGGTCCGCGTGGTCCGCGGGTCGGTGGCAGTGGCGGTGAACACCGCCATCTGCGTGGGCGGGCCCACCTCGGGGTCGTCGGGGCCGACCGGCCGGTACGTCACGTCGTATCCATGGCGCCGTGCCACCTCCCCGGCCCAGTCGCGGAACTCCGCGCGGGTCCACTCGAAGCGGTGGTCGCCGTGGCGTACGTGTCCGGCGGGAAGCGTCTCCCAGCGCACGTTGTACTCGACGTTCGGTGTGGTCACGACGACGGTCCCGGGGCGGGCCGAGCCGAAGACCGCGTACTCCAGGGCGGGCAGCCGGGGCGGATCGAGATGCTCGATGACCTCGCTCAGCACGGCGGCGTCGTATCCCTTCAACCGCTTGTCGGTGTACGTGAGCGCGCCCTGCGTGAGCGTGACGCGCTCGGCCTGGCGCTCGCTCATCCGGTCCAGCTTGAGCCGGCGCGCGGCGATGGTGAGCGCCCGTACGGACACGTCCACGCCGACGATGTGCCGGAAGCGCGCGTCCTTGAGCAGCGCCTGTACCAACTGGCCCTGGCCACAGCCCAGGTCGAGCACCGAACTGGCGCCCGCGTCGCGCAGCGCGGTCAGGATCGCCTCACGGCGCCGGGAGGCGAGCGAGACCTCCTTCGACGGCGCGGCCCCGGCGGCGTCCCCGGCCTGGCCGACGTCCCGGGGCTCGGCTGCGTCCCCGGCCTCGGTGCCGTCCCGGGGCTCGGTGGCGTCCCCGGCCTCGGTGCCGTCAGCGTCCTCGGCGGGGATCTCCTCCACCGCGTTGTCGATCGCCTCGACGTCGATGTCATCGGCCTCGGCGAGCCTGACCAGCTCAAGACGGGCCATGGCCTGCCGGGTCAGCCCCCAGCGGCGGGCCAGATAGCGGCTGGTGATCAGCTGCTGCTCGGGGTGCTCGGCCAGCCAGCCCTCGCCCGCCCGCAGCAGCTTGTCCACCTCATCGGGCGCGACCCAGTAGTGCTTCGCGTCGTCGAGCACCGGCAGCAGGATGTAGAGCTGGCGCAGCGCGTCGGCGAGCCGCAGCTCGCCCTCCAGCACGAGCTGCACATAACGCGAGTCGCCCCACTGCGGGAAGCGCTCGTCCAGCGGCACCGGCTCCGCCCGTACCGAGGCCCAGCCCAGCGGTCCGAAGAGCGCCTGTACCAGCTCGGCGCCGCCGCGCGCGGGCACCGCCGGGATCTCGATCCGCAGCGGCAGCGGGTTCGCGGCCCGCTCGGGGAGCGCGGTGCAGACGCCGCGCAGGGCGCTCTTGAAGACGGTGCTCAGCGCGACCGCGAGCAGCGAGGACGCGGCGTAGGGGCGGTCGTTGACATACCGCGCGAGGGCCGCGTCGGGGGCGCCGCCCCGGCCCTTCCCCTTGCCCCGTCGCACCAGCGCCACCGGATCGATCTCCAGCAGCATGGCCGCCGTGCAGCGTTCGGTGGACGCCTCGGGATAGAACACCTGGGCGGTGCCGTGCGACGTGGAGAACGTCTGCGCCCGGTCGGGATGCTTGTGCAGCAGGAATCCGAGGTCGGTCGCGGGACGCTCCGGGGTGCCGGTCGTACTGATCGTCAGGAACACCCGTACGAGTATTGCCCGCCGGATCCGCCACGACCAGGGGTTTTCCCGATGGCTCCGTCGGCCCCGCGCCCGCCGGAGCCAACGGCGGCGCGTCGTCGGGGTCCGCTCAACGCCCGGTCAGCGCGGTCAGCTCCGCGATCCGCTCCGGCCCGACCCGGCAGCAGCCGCCGACCAGCCGCGCCCCCGCCTCCTGCCAGGACCGCACCCGGGACGGATCGAAGGTGGCGTCCCCGCGCCAGCTCCGCGTCCTCGCGTCCCAGCCCTCCCCGCTGTTCGGATAGACGACGACCGGCTTGCCCGTCACCGAGGCGGCCAGCTCGACCGCGCGGTCGGTGTCCCCCGGCGCGCAGCAGTTGATCCCCACGGCGATCACCTGGTCGTCACCGGCCGCCAGGGCGAAGGCGTCGGCGAGCGGCTGTCCCGCCCGGGTGCGCCCGCCCTCGACCGAGTACGAGAGCCAGACCGGCACCCCGCAGCCGGCGGCGGCCCGCAGCAGCGCCTCCGCCTCGTCGGTGTCCGGGACGGTCTCCAGCGCGAGCACGTCCGGACCGGCCGAGGCGAGGGTCTCGATCCTCGGCCGGTGGAACCGCTCCAGCTCCCGCACCGGCAGTCCGTACCGGCCCCGGTACTCACTGCCGTCGGCGAGCATGGCGCCGTACGGACCGACCGAGGCCGCCACCCACACCTCGTCCGGTCCCGCCGCGCCCGCCCGGCGTGCCAGCTCCACACTGCGGGCCAGCAGCGCGCCCGCCGTGTCACGCGCCACCCCGCGCCGCGCGAAACCCTCGTACGTCGCCTGATAGCTGGAGGTGATCAGCACCCGCGCGCCCGCCCGCACATACGCCGCGTGAGCCGCCTCGATCTGCTCCGGGCTGTCCACGAGGAGCCGCGCCGACCAGAGACCGTCGGACAGATCGCAGCCCTGCGCGGCGAGCTGGTTGGAGAGACCGCCGTCGAGAACGACGGTCCCTCCGGCGAGGGCGGCGGCGAGTGTGCGGGTGGGTTTCACGGTCGCTCCAGTACGCGGTACGGCGGGGACGAGCCCCCGGCCCGACCGGCTCGGCCCGGCCCGGTTCAATCCGGCTCGGCCCGGCCCGGCTCGGTTCAATCCGGCTCGGTCCGGCTCGACTCGGCCCGGTCGGCTCTCTAGCTCAGCTGCGACTGGATCTGCGAGGAGATCAGCTCCAGATGATCCAGATCGTCCAGATCCATCACCTGGAGATAGATCCGCGACGAGCCGACGGCGCCATAACGGCCGATCTTGTCGACCACCTCGTCGGGCGAGCCCGCGAGCCCGTTCACCTTCAGCTCCCCCACCTCCCGTCCGAGGGAAGCGGCCCGGCGGGCCACCTCCGCGTCGTCCTTGCCGACGCACACGATCAGCGCGTTCGAGTAGACAAGATCGTCCGCCTCGCGGCCCACGGCCTCGGCGGCGGCCCGCACCCGGGCGAACTGCCGCTCGGTGTCCTCGATGGAGGCGAACGGGAGGTTGAACTCGTCCGCGTACTGGGCGGTCAGCCGTGGTGTGCGCTTCGCGCCGTGGCCGCCGATCAGGATCGGTACCTTGCTCTGCGCGGGCTTGGGCAGCGCGGGCGAGTCGGTCAGCTGGTAGTGCGTGCCGTCGTAGGAGAAGGTCCGGCCGGTCTCCGTGGCCCAGAGACCGGTCACGATCGCCAGCTGCTCCTCCAGCCGGGCGAACTTCTCCTTGGGGAACGGAATCCCGTACGCCTTGTGCTCCTCCTCGAACCAGCCCGCGCCCAGGCCCAGCTCGATCCGGCCGCCGGACATCTGGTCCACCTGCGCGACCTGGATGGCCAGCACACCCGGCAGCCGGAACGTACCGGCCGTCATCAGCGTGCCCAGGCGGATCCGCTTGGTCTCCCTGGCCAGCCCGGCCAGGGTGATCCAGGCGTCCGTCGGCCCGGGGAGCCCGTCGGCGGACCCCATCTTCAGATAGTGGTCTGACCGGAAGAAGGCGTCAAAGCCCAGGTCCTCGGAGGCCTTGGCCACGGTCAGCAGTGTCTCGTAGCTCGCCCCTTGCTGGGGCTCGGTGAAGATTCGAAGATCCATGCCCTCCATCCTGCACCTTCGGGCAGGGCTCCCCTCTGCCGTCCCCGCCGATCCTGCTCTCCCGATCCCGCTCCTTCTCCCTCTCCCGACCCCGCTCACGCTCCCTCTGCCGCTGCCACTCCAGCCCCAGCTGCCGCTCCTCGCGCTGGCGCGCCCACTCCCGCTCCCGCGCGCGGTCCCGCGCCACGAGCAGGCGCAGCATCTCGCCCACGCGATCGTTGGACTCGTCGGCCGCGTCGATCGCGTCGATGCACTGCCAGTACAGCCCCTCCTCGTCCGTGGCACAGGCCACCGCCACCAGCGCGATCCCGACCTCCCCCAGCAGTGCGCCGAGTCCGGTCAGGGCCGCCCGGATGTCGGCCACCCCGGAGAGCTGTCCGGCCCGTATCCGGCGGATGCGCGGCCCCGGACGGTCCGGTAAGCCGTCCGGCGGCCAGTCGACCGGTCCGTACGGTCCCTCCGATCCGTACGGTCCGAACGATCCCTCCGGCCCGTCGAGCCCGTTCGGCCCGTCCAGCCCGTTCGGCCCGTCCAGCCCGTTCGGTGCGGTCAGCCCGTTCGGTGCGTCCGGTACGTCCGGGAATCCGCAGTCGCTCCCGCCCCCCTCGGCCAGCTCCCGCGCCTCGCTCTTCAGCTCCTTCGGTCCGTTCAGCGCCAACTGGACGCCGATCGCACGGGCGAGGCTCTGCGCCTGCCACGCCTCGGCGATGACATCCCATTCGTCCGTGCTCCCGGCCAGGGCATGCCGGCTCACTCCGATGAGCCGTTCCGCATCCATCCGCAGCCCCCGTTCGTACGACAATCCTGCCCACGCAACTCCACTACCCAGAGTGAGGGATTGGCGACGGAAAGGCCAGAGCAATGGGGAAATCTCTGGACAGCAGGCTCGTTGTGCATAACTTGCCCACTCCGTAGAGTGACGATCAGGGCGAATCGCGGGCATCTGTCGGTCGCTTGCGCGGGAAGCGGACCTCATTCCGGTCCATCTTGGCGGCGAGCGCCACGAGCGGGTCGATCCCCAGCACCTCGCAGAACTGGAGCAGATAGGCCAGCACATCGGCGACCTCGTCCGTGACCCGGTGGGCCGTCTCCGGGTCCTCCATCACCCGCGCCGACTGCTCGGGCGTCAGCCACTGGAAGATCTCCAGCAGTTCCGACGCCTCGACGCTCAGCGCCGCCACCAGATTCTTGGGGGTGTGGTACTGCTCCCAGTCGCGCGCCGCCGCGAACCGCGCCAGTCTGCGCTGCATTTCCGCTACATCGAGTTCCGTCACGGGTCCAGGTCTACCACCGTCACCCCGGCGGCCCCCCGCGCGCAGGAGGCGTCGCCGACCGCCCCGACCAGGCCGATCCTCCCCTCCGCGCACACCGACGAGGCCAGCGAGAGCAGTTCGCCCGCCTGCCGCCGGTCCAGGCTCCGGTCGAATCCGTCCGCGAGGACGGTGAGCGACCGCAGCCCGAGGGGCACCTCGGACGCCTGGTCCACGGCCAGCACGCCAGGACCGGTGAGCAGCACGAGCGCGAGCGCCAGATATCTCAGCTCGCCCTCGCCGAGCCGGCCGACGGGAGTGGCCGCCCTGACACCCGAGGAGTCACGGGCGAGCAGCGCGCGTACCGTACCGTCGGCGAGCCGCTCGACGGCGAGTTCGGTCACCGGCCCCGCGCATCCGGCCCGCGCCGCCGCGGCCAGCCGGGCCCGCCTGCGGGCGCAGCCGTCGCGCGAGCGGTCCAGCGTCCGGTCGAGGACCGCCGCCAGATTCTCGCAGCCACGGCGCAGCCGCCCCATTCCGGCGGCCACCGGATGCCGCATGAGCTGGGGCTGCGGATCGCAGACGAACACGGACCGCAGGGCCAGCACGGTCTGTTCCGCGGCGGCGAGCACCAGCGACTCGCCGGCCGTGCGGCCTCCCACCCGCAGCGGGAGCAGCGCCGTGCCCAGCCGGTCGTCGGGCAGCGGGGCCCGGGTCACCGGCACGGCGCCGGCCGTGTGCCAGGCCGCCTGGACCGTGGGCCGCCCCGGGTCGCGCAGCGCCGTGGTGAGCAGGGTCTGCCCGCGGCCGGTCAGCCGTTCGCCGACGATACGGAGTTCGGGCTCGGCCTGGACGGCGAGATCGAGCCGTACGGGACCGACCGGGCCGTCGACGGTGCAGCCGATCCGGAAGCCGCGCCGCCCCTGGGCGTCGGGCGCGGCCCGTTCCGGAACACAGGCGACCGGATCGGGGAAGACCGCGGCGAGGGGTACGCCGGCGCCGAGCCTGGCGAGCGCCTCGTAGGCGCGCAGCGCCGTGGACTTCCCGCTGCCGCTCGCTCCGGTGAACAGCGTCATGGGGCCCAGGGGAAAAGCCGCTCCGCGGTGCGAGGTGAAGGCGGAGAGCCGCAGTTCGGTGATGGTGGGACGCGCGCGGGTTGCTTCCATGGCCGGACCGTATGCGGCCCAAAAGCTGCCGAACCGTTACGCCTCGGCCACCTTCCTACGATCGGGGGACGACGTCCGCCGCGATCCCCTCGACCTCCGTGCCGATGGGGGCCAGCAGGAAGACGTTCTTGTCGACCCGGTGCATCCCGCTGCCGAGTCCGAAGACGACTCCGCTGCTGAAGTCCAGGATGCGTTTGGCCACATCGGGCTCCGCGCCGGTCAGATCCAGCAGCACCGGAATCCGCGCGATCAGATGGTCGGCGACCTCCCGCGCGTCCCCGAACACCTGCACCCGCAGCACGATGAAGCGCCGGTTCTCCGCCGTGAAGTCCTGGGAGGCGGTGCGGTGATCGACCCGTGAGGGCCATTCGTCGCGGCCGCGCAGCGGAACGACCTGGGCCAGGCCCTCCCACTGCTCATCGGTGGCGTCGTATCCGTCGTACCTGCCGTAGCGGCTCATCGGACCATCCCGCCCGCGCGTTGTGTCTGCATTCGGCCATCCTCCCGCGCCTCACCCGTTCGGCCCAACAGCGACACGGCCCGACGGCGACACGGTCCGGAAGCGGACCGGCTTCGCCGCCCAGGACCGGAAACCGCCGCCGACGCGCCACTGGAACGCCGGCAGAGCACAGCCGGAACGCCGCCGCAGCAGCACCGGAACGCCGACGGAGCACGGCCGGAGCCGCCGACGGGACCCCGCCCCCACGACAGCGAGTCCGCCTCGCCGGGGTCCCCTCCTCACACCACGCACCCATGGCATCAACGGGGCGTCACGGACTCCCTCTTCACCTCCAGGCCCGCCGGCGCCTCGATCTGCGCCGTACCGTCGGCCGCCACCGAGATGTCCAGGCGCCCGCCCGCGACGTCGAGACCCTCCACCGTCAGCGGCCGGTACGCCTCGGCGAACGCGGGCGCGACGGTCAGGGTGCCGCCGGGGACATCGGCCGAGAGCCCCAGCGCGGACTGGAGGACCATGACGGACGAGGCGGCGGCCCACGCCTGCGGCCGGCACGACGCCGGATAGGGCGAGGGCACCGAGTCGGTCGCCGAGCCATGACCGGCGAACAGCTCGGGCAGCCGGGCGTCGAAGCCCGCGGAGGCGGTGAGCAGCCCCGCGGCGAGCCCCGCCGCGGCGTCCGGGAACCCGGCCCTGGTCAGCCCGTGCACCGCGATCGCGGTGTCGTGCGGCCAGATGGAACCGATGTGGTAGCCGTACGGGTTGAAGCCCACGGAGTCGCTGCTCAGAGTGCGCAGCCCATGGCCCGAGTCGAGGTCGGGCGCGCTGAGCCGGGCGGCCAGCAGGGCGCTCTCCTCGTGGTTGAGCAGGCCCGTGCCCAGCAGATGCCCGAAGCCCGAGGTGACCGAGTCCACCGGCCGCTTGTCGCGGTCGAGGGCGACGGCCGGGTAGGCGCCGCGCTCGTCCTCCACCCAGAAGTGGCTGCGGAACCGGTCGGACAGCCGCTCGGCCCACTCCTCCCACTGATCGGCGCCGGGCCGGCCGAAGGCGCGCAGCAGCGCGGCGCCGCCGCGGGCCGCCTCGTACGCGTACGCCTGGACCTCGCACAGCGCGATCGGAGAGGTGGCGAGGCGTCCGTCGCGGTGCCGGATGGAGTCGCCGGAGTCCTTCCAGCCCTGGTTGGCCAGACCGCGTCCGGTGTGGTCGATGTACTTCAGGAAGCCGTCGCCGTCGGCGTCGCCGTGGTCACGCATCCAGGCGAGGGCGGCCTCGGCGTGCGGCAGCAGCTGTTCGACCTGGTCGGGGGCGAGCCCCCAGCGCCAGGAGTCGTGCAGCAGCGTGATCCACAGCGGGGTGGCGTCGACCGTCCCGTAGTAGGACGGCGGCAGCGAGAAGCCCTCGTTGAAGTCCTGGCTCCCGCGGCGCACTTCATGCAGGATCTTGCCGGGCTGCTCCTCGGTGTCCTGGTCCGTCCTGACGCCCTGGCGGCGCGCGAGCGTACGCAGCGTACCGGCGGCGAGTCCGGTGCCCAGCGGCAGCAGCATCCGGGCCGCCCACAGGGAGTCGCGGCCGAACAGCGTGAGGAACCAGGGGGCTCCGGCGGCCAGGAACTGGTCGTCGGGCGCCTCCGGGTCGGTGAGGCGCAGCCGGTCGAGGTCGGCGGCCGACTGGCTGAGCCAGTGGTCGAAGCGCCGGTCGGCGCTGCGCAGCACCGGGGTGCGCCAGGGGACGCTGTCCGCCGTGGGGGCGGGGAACTGGTCGCCGTCCTCGTGAGCGGCGTCACAGTGCAGAACGGCCGTCCAGACCGCTCCGGGCGCCAGCTCGATGTCGTACTCCAGCCGTCCGGACGCCGGGTCGACGGCGGCGGGCGCCGGGGTGGAGGTGAGGCGTACGGCGAACGCCTCCTTGGACCAGTCGAGTCCGCCGGCGGTGGCGGTCGCGGGAACCGGGCTCTGCGCGTGCCCGGTCTTGACGCGCTCCATCGCGGCGAGGTCGGTGGCGGCGGTGACGATCAGCCGGAGCCGGACGTTCTGCCGTCCCGCGTTGGAGACTTCGAGGGTCTCCTCCAGCCGCCCGGGGGTGACGCGCCGACGGCGGTGCAGGGTGACCGCCGGGTCCGGGGTCTCCTCGCCGAGGCCGCGCAGCACTCCGCGGAAGGCCGCCCGGTCCGCACCGTCGAAGGCTCCGCGTACCGGCGCGATCGCGATCCCGTCGGCCTCGACCGTCAGCCGGGCCAGCGCTCTGCTGTCGCCGTGGTAGAAGCCTTCGGCGCCACCGCCGATCTGCCCGTCCGCGTGGGATATCACGAAGCTCGGCGCGTACAGCGTCACACAGGCGTCGTGCAGGAACGGCTGGAGGCCCTCGGCCGAGGGGACCGCCGCTGCGACGGAGTTCATAGTGTCGTGGGTCTTGACAGTGGTGGACAACAGAGCAGAACCTCTCAGTCATTGGAGCGTTCCAAGAACCCTAACGACGACTTCAGCTCGTTGACAATGGCATTTGAACGCTCCAATCAACTCGTCGTTTCGCACAAACCGTTCCGGAGACCGTCATGCCCCGCTCCCCCAACGCGCCTTCGCCCAAGGCCGGTCCAGTGACCCTGGCCATGGTCGCGCGGCGCGCCGGGGTCTCTCCACAGACGGTGTCAAATGCCCTTAATTCGCCCGAACTGTTGCGTTCCGAGACGCTGGAGCGGGTCCAGCGCACCATCGACGAGATGGGGTACCGCCCGCACCGGGCGGCGCAGACGCTGCGTACCCGCTCCAGCAAGCTCATCGGCTACGGCATACGTCCCGCGCCGGGCAACTCGGCGCCGGTGATGGACCGCTTCCTGCACGCGCTGTCCCAGGCGGCCGACGAGGCGGGCTACCGGATCCTGCTGTTCGCCTCGCCGCCCGGCAACGCCAGTCTGGACGGGCACGAGGAGCTGATCGATCTGCACAGCGTCGACGGGTTCGTGCTCAGCGGCACCGACCGCGGCGACCCCCGTCAGACCTGGCTGGCCAAGCGCGGCATACCGTTCGTGGGCTTCGGACGGATGTGGTCGGGCCGGCAGATCGGCGACTGGGCGGATGTCGACGGCGCCTCGGGCACGGACGCCGCGGTCGAGCACCTGGTGGCCCTGGGGCATCGCAGAATCGCGTTCCTCGGCTGGCCGCGCGGCTCCGGTGTCGGTGACGACCGGGCCGAGGGCTGGCAGCGCGCCATGCGCCGGCACGGTCTGCCGGTACGCGGCCGGCGCGCGCAGAGCGTCGACGACACCGCCTCGGCGCGGGCCGCCGTGGCACCGCTCCTCGACACGGGGGCGACGGCCGTGATCGCCGCCAGCGACATGCTCGCGATGGGCTGCTACCAGGCGCTGCGCGAACGGAACGCCGCGCCGGGCAAGGACGTCGCCGTCATCGGCTTCGACGACTCCCCCACCGCGGCCCTGCTCTCCCCCGGCCTGTCCACCGTCGCCCAGCCGCTGGAAGCCGCGGGCCACGAGTGCGTACGCCTGCTGCTCGCCCGGATCGCGGAGCCCGGTGCCCCGCCCGAGCGTGTCCTGCTCGAACCGTCCCTTGTCGTCCGCGACAGCACACCCGCCCCGGGAAGCTGACCGCGCCGTCACCGCCCGGGGCGAAGAACGCTCCCGGGCCATCCCCGCACAGCACGCCCTTCCGGGCCGCTGAGCCGCTCGTTCCCATTACTTCTGGAGGAATTCATGGTCACCCGCACGGCCGCCGCCGCCGCACTCGTCACCTGCGCGGCGCTCCTGGCCGCCACAGGCTGCTCGTCCAACTTCGACAGTGGCAAGGACCAGGCACAGGACAAGGCCGAGAAGCAGAAGCTGACCGTCCTGATCGCCACCTCGGGTGACGCCGAGACCCAGGCGGTGAAGGCCGCGGCCGCCTCCTACGCGAAGAAGTCCGGCAACACGGTGACCGTCGAGGTCGCCAAGGACATGAACCAGCAGCTCGCGCAGGCCTTCGCCGGGCACAAGCCGCCGGACGTCTTCTACGTCAACTCCGACCAGTTCGCGAACTACGCCAAGGGCGGCTCGCTCTACGCGTACGGCGACCAGATATCCGACGCCTCGGACTTCTCCGAGCAGCTGCTCTCGTCGTTCTCGTACGAGGGCAAGCAGGTCTGTCTGCCCAAGGACACCTCCACCCTCGGTCTCGCCATCAACTCCGACCTGTGGAAGAAGGCCGGGCTGACGGAGAAGGACTACCCGAAGACCTGGAAGGAGCTTCAGAGCGTCGCGGACAAGCTCACCGCCAATGGCGTCACCGGCCTGGTGACCAGCGACGAGTACCAGCGCCTCGGGGTCTTCATGAAGCAGGCGGGCGGCTGGCTCACCGACGCGGACCAGAAGAAGATGACCGCCGACACCCCGGAGAACGCCGAGGGTCTCGCCTTCGTCCAGTCGATGCTGAAGTCGGGCTCGATGAAGTTCGCCAAGCAGGTGGACACCAGCTGGGGCGGCGAGGCGCTCGGCAAGGGCAAGGCCGCGATGACCATCGAGGGCAACTGGCTCGACGGCGGCATGAAGCTCGACTACCCGGACGTGAAGTACGCCGTCGCCCCGCTGCCCGCGGGTCCGAAGGGCGAGGGCACACTCGCCTTCAGCACCTGCTGGGGCGTCGCCGCCGACAGCACCCACCAGGCCGCGAGCGTCGACCTCGTCAAGCACCTGAGCTCCGCCGACCAGCAGCTCGCCTTCGCCGACGCGTTCGGTGTCATGCCGTCGCGGACGAGCGCGCTCACGACGTACGCCGAGAAGACCCCGCAGGCCAAGGCGTGGGTGGACGGCAGCGCGTACGCGCAGGGCCCGGTCACGATCGCCGGCTTCGACAAGGTGCTGAGCCAGTTCAACACCGACCTCCAGTCGCTGCGCACCGCCGACCCGAAGAAGATCCTCGCCGACCTCCAGCGCAACGGCGAACAGGCGATCGCGAAGGGCAACTGAGCCCCATGCCCCTCCGTACTGTGCGCGTGCCCCGCGCACACCGATCGACCGGCACACCGGGCGAACCTGACACGCCCGGCGTGACCGGTACGACCGCGACGGCCCGTGCCCGCGCCCCGCGCGCGGGCCGTCGCGGGGACCAGCGCAGGGAAGGCACCTGGGGCTGGCTGTTCGTCAGCCCCATGGTGCTGGTCCTCGGGCTCTTCCTGGTCCTGCCCATCCTGATGGCGCTGTGGGTGAGCCTGCTGAACTGGGACGGGCAGTCCAACCCGTTCAGCGGCGAGGCCGACTTCGTGGGCCTGGACAACTACCGGACGCTGTTCACGCAGGACGGTCTCGACCGCACCCTCTTCGCGACCGCCCTGCGCAACAACGCCTATTACGTCCTGCTGACCGTGCCCCTGCAGACCGGGCTGGCGCTGGGCCTGGCCCTGATCGTCAACCAGAAGCTGCTGCGGGCGCGTGGCGCGCTGCGTACGACCTTCTTCTTCCCGTCGGTCACCAGCTCCATCGCCGTCTCCACGGTCTTCCTCTTCCTCTTCCAGGGCAGTGGGGCCGTCAACTCCCTGCTGTCGTGGATCGGTGTGAAGGGACCGAACTGGTTCGCGGACCCGCGCGGGGTGCTCTCCCTGATCCTGGGCGGTCTCGGGATCGTCGATCCCGAACGGCCCTCCGGGATGCTGGCGGACCACTCCTTCATGGGGCTGTCGTGGTTCGAGTGGCTGTCCGGCCCCTCGATCGCGATGTGCACGATCATCCTGCTGGCCGTCTGGACGACCTCCGGCACCTTCATGCTGATCTTCCTCGCGGCGCTCCAGGACATCCCCCGGGAGCTGGAGGAGTCGGCCGCCCTGGAGGGGGTCAACCGCCGTCAGCTGCTGCGGTACGTGACGCTTCCCGCGCTGCGTCCCGTGCTGTTCCTGGTGCTCACCCTGGGGCTGATCTCCACCTGGCAGGTCTTCGACCAGGTGTATGTGATGGGCCAGGGCGCCCCGGGCAATACGACGCTCACGCCCGCGTTCCTGTCGTACTCCGCGGGCTTCGACAACGCGGACTTCGGGCAGGGCTCGGCGATCGCGTTCGTGCTGCTCGCCCTGATCCTCTGTCTGACCGCGTTCCAGCGCTGGGCCCTGCGGGAGCGCGGCGCACGTAAGGGGAGGAAGCGATGAGCGCCGGTGGTACGGCCGTACGCGCCCGCGTCGAGCGGGCCCGGCTCCGGCGCGCCGCCCGCAACCCGGCCCGCCCGCCGGTCCTGGGACGGTTCCCGGTCCCGCTGCGGGTGCTGGGGTACGCCCTGGTGGTGGGGGTGGCGCTGCTCTATCTGCTGCCGTTCCTCCTCCAGTTGGTGACCGGTTTCAAGACGGACCCGGACGCGGCGGCGCATCCGCTCTCCCTGCTGCCGACCACTCCGACGACGGCGGCCTACCAGCGGCTGTTCGGGCTGAGCGAGTCGGCGGACGGTGTGCCGTTCCTGCGCTGGCTCTCCAACTCGGCGCTGGTCGCGGTGATCGTGACCGCGGGCCGGGTGCTGTTCGACTCGATGGCCGGGTACGCGCTGGCGCGGCTGCGCTTCCGTGGCCGCTCGGTGCTGTTCGGCTTCGTGCTCGCCGTGATGGCGGTGCCCGGAGTGGCCCTGCTCATCCCGAAGTTCCTGGTGCTCAACACGTTCGGGATCTTCGACACGTACACCGGCATGATCCTGCCGCTGCTGGTGGACGCGGCGGGCATCTTCATCATGAAGCAGTTCTTCGAATCGGTGCCGCGCGAGGTCGAGGAGGCCGCGCGGGTCGACGGCGCGGGCGTGTTCCGGATCTTCTGGTCCGTCGTCCTGCCGATGGCCAGGCCCGCGCTGATCACGCTGACGATCCTGTCGTTCCAGGGATCGTGGAACGAGTTCACGCACTTCCTGGTCGCCACCCAGTCCGGTCAGTACGAGACGCTCACCACGGGTCTGGCCCGCTTCGTCTCGGGCGGTCTCGGCGGCGGCACGCAGTATCCGCTGAAGCTGGCGGCCGCGCTGCTCTCCACCCTGCCGGTGGCCGCGCTGTTCTTCTGCTTCCAGCGCTACTTCGTCAACGGCGCCAATTCGGGCGCGGTCAAGGAGTAGCGGCACACCGGAACACGGCCGGAGCCGGGCTCCGGCACTGCCCCGTCGCCTGGTAGGGCGACGGGGCAGTCGCGTATTGCGCCGAAGAGGTGAAACAGCCAGGGCTGTCGGGGATGTCCCACAATTCGGCGGCGCCCGCGTCGCGAATGTGTCGGTGACAGAGCGCGTACCCGCGGTGGTGCGGGCGCCGAGGAAAGAGGGGGCGTGATGGGCGCGGAGCACATCGACACCCGGCCGCTGGAACCCACGACGCGGGACGACATCATGGCGTTGCAGACCGCGGCGTCCCTGGAGAACCTCGCGGTGAGCGTCTACCGGACCGCCGCCGCGCTGCCGTTCATCAAGGACGGCAACGCGACGCTCCAGGAGTTCATCGCCACCACCACCCGGCACCACGAGGAACACGCCAAGGCGTTCAACACGGCCGCCGTCCAGGCGGGCGGGCAGCCGCAGACCGGGACCGACCCGAAGTACGCGGCCGTCGTCCAGCGGGCGCTGCCGGCCGCCAGGACCCCCGAGGACGTGATCGCGCTCGCCCTCTCGCTGGAGGACGTGGCCGCGCAGACGTACACCAGGAACGTGGGCGGGGCAGGCACCGCGCGACTGCGCCGGCTCTTCGCCTCCGTCGCCCCGGTCGAGGCCCAGCACCGCGCCACACTGCTGACCGTTCAGTCGCTGCTCGGCTCGGGCGACAGTGATCTGATCGGGATTCCGACGGACGCCGCCGCGCTGCCCGCCGCCGCCGGGACGGCCGGATTCCCCCACACCTTCTACCCGACCGGCAACGCCTCGCCGAACTCCGAAGGGGCCGTGCGGTGACGGCCGCGCCCGAGGGGACCGGCGGGGAACTGCCCGCTGCGGGCCCCGCCGACGAGGCCGGGGAGCACGGCCCCGGCCGCCGCGGGTTCCTGCTGGGGGCGGGAGGCGCCGGGGCCACGCTCCTGCTGGCGGCCTGCTCCGGCGGGAAGGACCTGTCCTCACGGTCGCCCGTCGACCAGGCCAGCGTGATCGCGCACCGGGTCGACTACCCCGGCGATCTGCGGACGGTCGCGCTGGCGGTCGCGCTGGAGAACCAGGCCGTGGGCGTCTACACCTCGGCGCTGGAGGCGGTCAGGGCGGGCAGGCTCGGGACCGTACCGCGCGCCCTGACGAGCTTCCTCACCCGGGCGAAGGCGCAGCACACCGACCACGCCAGGGCGTGGAACGCCGTACTGACCCGCGCCGGCAAGCCCGCCCTCACGGAGGTGCCGCTCTCCGACCAGAAGGAGATCACCGCCACGCTCGACAGGGCCACCAGCGCGGCGGACGCCGCCACGCTCGCGTTGCAGCTGGAGGAACAGGCCGCGCAGACCTATCTGATGGCCACCTACAGCGTGCACAGCACCTCGGAGATGAAGACCGCGGCCACGATCGCGCCCGTCGAGGCGATGCACGCCTCGGTCCTGCGCTTCATCCTGGGCGAGTACCCGGTGCCGGACGCGTTCCTGCCCGTCGACCGGGCAGCCAGAACGAGTCTGCTGACGGTGTGAGCGGGGGCTTGTCCGGCCGGGGGTGCGTGCCCCCGGCGGCGGGCAGCCCCCGGCTCCGGTGCGAGACTTGCTGACGGCTGTCCCGCCCACCAGGGATCACGGGGCGGCCCTCAGGCCCGTACCGCTCCGGAATCGAGACACCGCCTTGCCGTCCGCCCCCGCCGCCCGACCGTCCATGGCTCCACTGCTCGCGTCGGCACTGGCACTGGCTCTGGCGCTCTCCGGATGCGCCGCCTCCGACTCGGCGGACGGCTCCGGCGCCGCTCCTCCGCAGACCGGGGCCTCCTCCACCACCGATCACGCGGTACGCCCGCCCCGGGCGAACGACCCCTTCGACTACCAGCTCGGCGGCGCCTACGACCCGCCCGACGGGGTGCGGACGGTCATCAGGGACCGTACGGCGGCCCCGGATCCGGACCCCGGCATCTACAACATCTGCTACATCAACGCGTACCAGACCCAGCCGGACGCCGTGGCGTGGTGGCGGAAGAACCATCCCGACCTGCTGCTCCGCGACGCGGACGGTGCGACCGTCATCGACGAGGACTGGGCGGAACCGCTGCTGGACATCTCCACCGAGGACCGCCGCGAGCGGCTGGCCGGCATCGTCGGCGGCTGGATCGACGGCTGCGCCGACCGGGGATTCGACGCCGTCGAGGCGGACAACCTGGACTCGTATCTGCGCTCGGACGGCCTGCTCGACCGGGCGGAGGCCGCCGCCTTCGCCCGGCTGCTGGCCGGGCGTGCCCACGGGGCGGGCCTGGCGATCGGCCAGAAGAACGCGGCGGAGATGGCCGGGGTACGGGACGAGATCGGCTTCGACTTCGCGGTCGCGGAGGAGTGCGCGCGGTACGAGGAGTGCGACGCGTACGCGGACGCCTTTGACGACAGGGTGCTGGTCGTCGAGTACCGGCGGGCGGACCTCACCGCCGCGTGCCGGGAGTGGGGCGACCGGCTGTCCGTCGTCCTGCGGGACCGGGACGTCGTACCGGCCGGAGAGCCCGGCCATGTCAACGCCCGCTGCTGAAGGGCGACTTGGCCCCGGGACCGCCGGCCGCCGGCACCCCGCCCCGTCAGGCGTCGCGCCCCCGCTCCCGTCGCTGGGCCAGCAGCTCCTTGCGGCGCGCCTCCTCCTCGTTGAAGAGCGCCGCGAGCCGCTGTGTGTGCTCGTCGAGTTCGATGGGGGCGTCCTCGTCGTCGTCCTCGGAGATCAGCCCCTCCGCGACGGCCTGCTGGTGCTGCACCATCACGGGAGGCTGCGGGTCGGGGTCGGAGGGGCGCGGGCCCTCGGGGCCGTCCGGCCCGATGCGGACCAGGCGTTCGATCCGTACCACCCTGAACCGCCGTCCCTCCACCTCCACTTCATTGCCGCGCTCCGCGTCGAGCCGGTCCGCCGCTGCCGCGTACGGTGCGCGCCGGTCCGGTTCGAGGCCGAGCTGCCACGGGATCATGACGCGCAGCGCGACGGCGAGGGTGTCCCGCGCGCCCTGCGGTGTGGTGCACGTCCCGGTGGAGTCGGGCCGCCAGCGCCCGGACTCCTTCTCCGCCGTCATGAACGTCGCCGGAAGGAGGACCCCGCCGGGGTGCGTCCGCGCCGCGATCCGGGAATCGTCGCGGATCTCGTCGGGTACGGTGCCCGACTTGCGTACCAGCGAGAGCAGTTCGACCTTGAGGATGCCCTGGGACATACCGGTGGCGATGACGGGGTCGAAGACGAACCCGGCGGTGGGATCCGGGGCCTTGTGGGACTCGCCGGACTCCATGGGGTCGGGGTCGGTCGGGCGCGGGGGCTCCGGTCCGTCGGGTCCCGAGCGTACGTAGCACTCCGCGCGGGCGACCCGGTGGCGGACGCCGAGCACGGTCAGCTCGTCGAGGGTCTCCCACTCCATCCGCTCGGCGGCCCGCATGCACTCCTCGTATCCGGCCCGGTCACCGGCCTTCTCGCACTGCGCGGCCCGTCTGCGGAACTGCGAGCCCATGGTGTCGCGGCCGTCCTGTGGGGCCAGCCCCGAGAACGACGAGATCAGCTCCCAGCCGCCCGCCTCGCGTTCGCGCACCACTCCGAAGAGCGGTCCGCCCGCGGAGAGGATGTCCGGATAGCTCTCCCGCGCCCGCCATGCCTCCACATCGGCCACCGCCTCGACCGGCCCCTCCGGTCCTGACACCCGGATCGTCCGGTACGCGGGCACGTTCTCACCAAGCTCAGCCATGTCCATGAGCATGCCCGTACGGCCGGGGCGCACGGGGCGATTCCATGGAAAGAACCACCGACCGCGTGACACCGTGCCGTACCCGTACATACGTACGCCCATCCGGGCGGGCAGGGAGCCGAACCCGCGTACGGCTATCTCGGCCGGCGAAGGCGCCAGGGAAGTCTGAGTCCACGGCGGGCGGCCCATCGCGGCAGCGCGGGGCCGGAGAAACGGCCGCCGTACGGTCGCGGGCGGCCGGTGTCCGCGCCGGCGGCGCCGTCCGGCGCCGAGCCCGTGTCCAGCGGAGGGCGCAGGCCCTCCTTGTCGTAGCGGGTCGCGGCGATCGTCGCCACGAGCTGCTCCTCGGTGAACGTCTCGGAGCCCCGCACATGCGGGACGAAACCCACGAGGACGCCGTCCTCCACCACCTCGGCCCGCAGTCCGAGCACTCCGTCGATGTCCCAGATCGCCTCGCCACCCTCGGCGAGCACGATCTGCACCCCGCACTGGTAGACCCCCAGGTGCGCCAGATGGGCCATCACCCCGCGGGCCCGCAGCGACGACACGAGACGGCCGGCACGATCCTCATCCATCCGATGGCCATCTCCCTGTGCGGCAGCTTCTGGACGGATATGTCCTCTGGCACTCATGGTAGGCCGATTTCCGCGGAGGGCGACTTCCCGTTTTCCGCGGAGGGCGGCTTCCCGTTCTCTCCTGCCCCGCCGGACCGCACGGCGACCGACGGGGCCGGCGGTCAGCGCGAGTACTGCGGCGGTACGCGCCCGGAGGCCCAGCCGGAGACTTCCGGCTCGTCCAGCGAGCGGACCCAGAGGTCCACCAGCGCGACGGTCCGCGCGTCGGGCCAGGGGCCTACGCCCATGATGCGCATACCGGCCTGGTCCGCGGCCTGGATCCCGCAGTGGGAGTCCTCGATGGCCAGGGTGTCGGCCGGGTCGGCGCCGCAGAGTCTCGCCGCGGTGAGATAGACGTCCGGATGCGGCTTGGGCCGCATCTCGTCCTCGGGCACCACGATGTGCCCGAAGAGGTCGAGCAGGCCCGCGGTGTCGAGGCTGGATTCGACGACCTCGCGCGGGCAGTTGCTGGCGACGGCGAGCGGCGCGAACTGCGCTGCCATTTCGACGAGTTGACGTGCGCCGGGCATGGTCATGGGGTTGTCGGCGACCCGGGCGCCGAAGTGCGCGAGCAGCCGGTGGGTCATCTCCTCGCCGAGGTCCGGGCGCCCGGCCTCGTCCGCCATCAGGCGCCCGCATTCGCTGTAGTGGAGCCCTTTGGCCCGCTCCGCGAAGCCGGGAGCGGGGGTGAATCCGTACTCGCGCAACGCCAGAATGCGCGCGTCCTGCCAGTGGCATTCGGTGTCCATGAGAGTGCCGTCGCAGTCGAAGACGATGGCTGAGGGAGTCCAGGAAAGGATGCGTTGAGCTGTCATCCGCGTGCTTCCGTTCAGGAGTGCCCTAAAAGCGGCAGCGCTGGCCGCCGCAACGGTGCGAAACACCGCGGGCGTGTTGGTCACCCGTTGTCGGACGGGTGCGATCCCTGGCGGGCGCGGCCTTATGGAGAAGGCCAGTTCCGGCGACCGCCAGGAACATAACGATCGCTACGCTAGAGAGGACTACTCTCGGCAGTCAAGCGATTGCATTTAGTGTCTAAATCTGTTTATTGGTAGCGGAGGACTCCAAAGGCCTTCTGTTCGCCGTCCTGGAGAAAGCGGAAGACGCAGGTCGCGTGGTGCGGCACGCACAGAACGCGGGCGGCCGGGCTGTATTCGATGAAGCGCGCCGTTTTCAGCCGACCGGCGGTAGGCCGCAGCAGCCTTCCGCCGCTTTCGAAGGCCGCCGCCTGCCGGGCCGCCTCCAGTACGACCATGCCCGGGACGTGATCCGACGCGTGGTCGAAGAAGAAGGGATGCCGCATATCCGCGGGGTCCACCAGCAGGGTGGCGCCCTCGGTCCCGATCACGACATCGTGTGCGCCGGTCACCCCCAGCCGCCGGGCATCGGGGCGGGCCGGGGCGTCCGCGCGGGGGACGGACGGAGCGGCGGCCCCCGCGCGGCCCGCCCGTACGGTGCCGTACTGCTCGGGTTCGAGGAACCGCGCACCCCCGCCGGCCAGCGCGAAGAGTGCCCCGTCGGCCAGATAGGAGACCTGGAGACGCAGCCCGGTCGCGGATCCGTCCGGGGCGTGGCGCACATGGGCGACCCGCACCCGGCAGGTGACGCGGGTGGCACCGGAGGCCGCCCGCGGCTCGGACGCGGGGTCGAGGTCGAAGAACAGATCGGTGATGATCAGGCTCGCGGCGGGTGAGACCCCGAAATACCGCAGCGGAATGTAGATCCCGAGCTGACGCAGTGTCTCGACGATCATCAACGGGCTGTGCAGATCGGCGCCGTCGCGCGGAAACGTCGGATGAGAGCGGGGCCAGGAGGCGGCGGCTTCGAAATCGCCGTTTTCGGTCTGACGTACGTCGGTGAGCAGCACCTCCGCCACGGAGACGCGATGCACCATCTCGCGGTCGACGGTGCGCGACCAGGACAGCGGCCGGACTTCCCCGGCGATGTCACCAACCGATGTATTCATGCGATAAGAACATCGCAATTCTCCGGTACGCGCACCCCAGCCCGCCCCCGCCACACGCCGTCACGCCCCGCGTGAAAAGCCGCTACATTGCGTGCTGTCATTTAACGGAACGGGAATCCGGGGTACACGTGCAGGTTCGGGCGGAGCAGGTTCGGGCGAAAGCGACGCGCAGGTTTCTCCTGGAGGCTGCGGCACATTTGTTCGATGAGCGCGGCTATGCCGGTACCAGCATCAGTGATATCAGCGCGCGGTCCGGCCGTACCAGCGGGGCCATCTACTTCCACTACGCCAGCAAGGAGAATCTGGCCCTGGCCATTGTGGAGGAGCATTTCGCGACCTGGCCCGAGCTGATCGGCCGTTACAAGGCGGCCGACCGCCCCGCGCTCGAAAGGCTGGTCGCCCTGAGTTTCGATGTGGCCAGAGCTTTTCGCGACGATGTCGTCATCCGCGCCGGTTCCCGGCTGTGGGCGGAACGCGCGGCCATCGACGTCACGTTGCCCCGGCCGTTCGTCGGCTGGCTGGAGACGGTCACCGCGCTGCTCGAAGAGGCCCGCGCCGAGGGAGCGCTCGCCCCGGGCGTGTGTCCCGAAGTGGCCGCGCACGGACTGGTCTGCGCCTTCTTCGGGCTGCACACCGTCTCCGACGCCCTGGAGGGACGGCGGCAGATCGAGGAGGGCCTGTCGGATCTCTGGCTGCTGCTCCTGACCGCGCTTCAGACGGATCCCGACCCGGCGCTGCTGCTCGCGCGGGTGCGGGAACGGGAGCGCGCCGAGGGAACGGCGGACGAGCGCCGGGCGCGGTTCGGGGGCCGCGTACTCACCAAGAGCGGCTGAGCGCCCGGCCGCGCGTTTTCAACCAGGTCCCCCGTACGGCGAGTTGGGGCGCCGCCCGGTTCTCCCCGGGCGCTCAGGTCTCCTCGGGCGCTCAGTTCTCCTCGGGAGCTCAGTTCTCCTCGAAGTAGGCGTCCAGGACGGCGTCCAGCTCTTCCGTCCACTCCTTGAGCCGGTTCCTGCTGTCGGCCTCGACCTCCGCGTCGAACCAGCGGCGCTCCGACACATGCACCGTGACCGTGAACCGGCGCCCGAACCGCGGGGTCTTGATCTCGACCGCGCCGATCTCGTCCCACCAGAAGTCGGCCTCCTGGTCGTCCAGCCGGAACCGGACGCCCTCGCTGTTCGCGGTGATCGAGCCGCGCCGGTCGGCGGCCTCGAAGACGGGGCCGTCCTCGGCGGAGGCGTCCTCGGCGGAGGCGTCCTTGGCGGGGCCGTCGTCGGAGTCGTCGCCGCCGGAGGGGTCGTCACCGTCGGAAGAGGCGTCCTGCGAGGGGGCCTTCCCCTCCTCGGAGGCTTCCTTCGCCGCTTCGGCCGTGCCGGTGGCGCCGTCCGTGTCGAGGGCGGGCTCATCGGGGACGTCCTTCGCGGGGGCGTCCGAGGGGGCCACGCCTTCGGGCGCGCGCTCCTCGGTCTCCGCCCGCTCCGAGTCCGTCTCCGCTGTCCCGGCGGGGCGGGGGACCATGAGGCCGGGAACGTACGCCGGGTCTTTCCCCACGGCACGCTCGGGCCAGATATTCGAGTCTATGCGCTGCTCCACGTCCGGAAGTATGGACGAGAATCCTGTGCGAGCCCAGCCCGGCTCGCGTCCGGCCGCCCGCACGCGGCATCCGGCCGCTCGTACAGACGCACCTTGTTCGAACAGCAACTGCCCTCATCACATACCCTGTTACCGCTCGCGCCCACCCGCATCGCCCGAAACCGATGCCTCGTCGACGCGGGGCTCCTTCACCAGGTTCTTTCCCCGCCTCCACGCCATGGGAGCGTTCTATGACGGCCCAGACACCCAAGCCCTGGATCGACACGAGCAAGCCGCATCCCGCCCGTGTCTACGACTTTCTCCTCGGTGGCAAGGACAACTACGCCACCGACCAGGCGGTGGGGGCACAACTGCCGGCCGAGGCGAGGGCCGCCGCACGGCAGAACCGTGCCTTCATGCGCCGCGCGACCGCCTGGCTGGCGCTCAGCGGCGTCGACCAGTTCCTCGACATCGGCACCGGCATCCCGACCAGGCCGAACCTGCATCAGATCGTCCAGGAGATCAACCCGAAGGCCCGGGTCGTCTACACCGACAACGATCCCATCGTCCTGCGGCATGCCGAGGCCCTGCTGGTCAGTGCGCCGGAAGGCGCCACCGACTACATCCAGGCGGATGTCCGCGAGCCGCGGGCGATCCTGGAGCACGCCCGCGGTTTCCTGGATTTCAGCCGCCCGATCGCGCTCTCGCTCATCGCCCTCATGCACTTCATCCCGGAGGACGAGAAGCCCTACGACATCGTCGGGACCCTGGTGGAAGCCCTTCCCGGCGGCAGCTATCTGGTGCTCTCGCACGCCGCGTCCGATCTCTACCCCGAGCTGGTGGAACAGGTGGTCGCGCAGTACAAGCGGGGTGGCATCACGCTCGGCTTCCGTACCCGCGCGGGGGTGGCGCGGTTCTTCGAGGGCATGGACCTCGCCGAGCCGGGACTGGTCACGGCCCCGCACTGGTACAAGGACACGGCCGCGCCGACGGAAGAGGAGAGCGGCGGATACGACAGCGGTATCTACGCCGGAGTCGCCCGCATACGCTGACCCGACCGTTGTTCTGTCGCTCCGCCGCTTCCCACGTGCCGTCGTCGCGTCGTCGCGTCGTTCCGTGGAGATCGGCTCGTTTTGCCTGGGAGGGCGTGGTCCGGGGACACTGCGTGGTGCCGCAGATCCCCCCACCGTCCCGAAGGCAGCCTGACCGCTCATGCACGACCAGACCCCGCCCGACATCCCGGCCCGGACCGACACCGACCGGACGGACACGGACCGCACCGATACGGACCGCACGGATACGGGCGCTGCCGCGGCCACGGCCGCGGCGGCCACTCGGACACCGCTCGCCGGCGGGCTCAAGCAGCGCCATCTGACCATGCTCGGCCTCGGCGGGGTCATCGGCGCCGGGCTCTTCGTCGGCTCGGGGGCCGGGATCGCGATGGCCGGGCCCGGGATCGTCGTCTCGTATCTGATCGCGGGCGCGCTCGCGATGTGTGTGATGCGGATGCTGGGCGAGATGTCGGCCGCGATGCCGGCGTCGGGTTCGTTCTCCGTGTACGCCGAGCGCGCGCTCGGCCGCTGGGCGGGGTTCAGCGCGGGCTGGCTGTACTGGTTCCTGCTGGTCGTCGTCCTCGCGGTGGAGGCGACGGGCGCGGCGCAGATCGCGAACGGCTGGCTGCCCTCGGTGCCGCAGTGGGCGTGGGTGCTGGTCTTCATGGTGTTCTTCACCGGCACGAACCTCGCGGCCGTGAAGAACTTCGGCGAGTTCGAGTTCTGGTTCGCGGCCCTGAAGGTGTTCGCGATCGTCGCGTTCCTGGTGCTCGGGCTGCTGGCGGTCTTCGGCCTGCTGCCCGACACCGACCCCGTCGGCTTCACCCACCTCGCCGGGCAGGACGGCTTCCTGCCCGGCGGCTGGCAGGGCGTCATCTCGGGCGTGCTCGCCGTCGTCTTCGCCTTCGGTGGCCTGGAGGTGGTCACGATCGCGGCGGCGGAGTCCGACGACCCGGTGCGTTCGGTGTCCCGGGCGGTGCGCAGCGCGGTGTTCCGGATCCTGTTCTTCTACGTCGGTTCGATGCTGGTCATCGTGACGGTGCTGCCTTGGACGGCGCAGCGGGCCGGACTGAGCCCGTATGTCACCGTCCTCGACGCCATCGGTGTCCCGTCCGCCGCGCAGATCATGAACATCGTGGTGTTCGTGGCCCTGCTGTCGGCGCTCAACGCCAACCTCTACGGATCGTCCCGGATGGTCTTCTCGCTGGCCGAACGGGGTGAGGCGCCGACGTCCCTGCTGAAGGTGAGCGGCGGCGGTGTGCCCCGACGGGCGGTCCTCGCGTCCGTGGCCTTCGGCTTCGTGTCGGTGCTGCTCAATCTCCGATGGCCCGACTCGGTCTTCCTGTACATGCTCAACGCGGTCGGCGCGGTGCTTCTCTTCGTCTGGGCCCTGATCGCGGTGTCGCAGCTGCGGCTGCGGCGCCGTATCGAGCGGGAGGCACCGGAGCGGCTGGTGCTGAGGATGTGGCTCTTCCCCGGGCTGACCTGGGCCACGCTCGCCGCGATGGCGGTCGTCTTCGGCCTGATGCTGACGAATGACGCGGCGCGCCCGCAGCTGCTGTGGTCCCTGGGCGCGACGGCGCTCGTGCTGGCGGCGGCGGGGGTACGGGAGCTGCGCGCGCGGCGCGCCTGACCCGGGAGACGCGGGGACGCGGGACACGGGGACGGACGGGGAGACGCGCGAACGCCGGCAGGCCGGACAGGCCCTGAGGGCTGTCCGGCCTGCCGCGACGGGTGTGAGGGCCTGTCAGTAGGGGCCGTTCACGTTGTCGATCGAGCCGTACCGGTCGGCCGCGTAGTTGCTCGCGGCGGTGATGTTGGCGACCGGGTCGTAGCTGTCCGTCGACGTACCGGGCACGTGGTAGGCCTGGAACGTGGGGTCGATGACCTGAAGCAGGCCCTTGGACGGGGTGCCGGCGGCCGCGTTGGAGTCCCAGTTGTTGATGGCGGCCGGGTTGCCCGAGGACTCGCGCATGATGTTGCGGTAGATGCCCTCGTAGGAGCCGGGGATGCCGTGCTGCGCCATGACGTCCAGCGACTCCCGGATCCAGCCGTCCAGGTCGTCGGTGTACGTCTGCGCGGTCGTCTGGGTGGCGGCGCCGGTGTCGGCCGAGGCGGTCTCGTCCGTGGTGGCGGTCTCGTCGGCCGGGGCGGTCTCGTCGGCGGTGGCGCTCTCGTCGGCCGTGGAGTCGGCGGTGGAGTCGGCCGGGGCCTCCGACGCGGACTCCGTTCCCAGCGTCAGCGTGAGACCGGGGTGGATCAGCGACGGGTTGCCGCCGATGGCGTCGCGGTTGTCCTCGTACAGCTTCTGCCAGCCGCCGCTGATCGAGTACGCGTCCGCGATCTTGGACAGCGAGTCCCCCCAGACCACGGAGTAGGTCGCCGGGATGTCCGTCTGAACGGCGGCGGCCGGAGCCATGGGCAGCTTGGCGGTGGCGGCGGTGTGCGCCGGGGCCGCTTCCGCGGTGGTCGCGGCCAGCAGGGGGAAGGCGAGTACGGCACCGCCCGTGCCCGCGGTGACGAGGCCTCTGGCGACGGGGTTGTTCTTGGGACGACGGTGCTTAGCCTTTGAGGCCATGACGAATTCCTCTCCTCCGCCTGCGAGGTGAGCTGTCGGGTTCGGGCTGGAGATGCCCGGCCGCGTGCTGATCGCGGCTTCACCCCAAGCCGGTCCGGAGTACGGATCGGCGACTTACCTGGGTCCCCCGCTCCTGCCGTACGTGGGTGGGTGTGGGTTTCCGGATGGCGGCAGGATTAGGCGTTCCATCCGGAGTGACGAGAACGTAAGCGAGGACGACCGGGCGAAACAAGCCCTGAATTCACAACGGAATCCAATTCACGATTCCGACCCCGAAAGATCTCGTTACCCACCCGATACCGGGGCTCTCAACTCGCCTTCCCTGCGGACGAAATGAACGACGAGACGGCCCTCGCGACCCGGCACTTACGTGACACACATCACGCCCATGACGGAAATGTCCAGCTCAGGGCACCCCCCAGAGAGGAGAAAGTCGCATGAAAGACACCGAAATGGACTTCGGGAAGAACGGAGATAAATCGCCCATAAAGGAACGTTGCGCCACGCCCGGTCCGACCCCGGCACTCGGGCCCACAACCGGAAAGGCGCGCACCCCCGCAGGGCGCCGTATCGCACATGATCACGTAATACGGAAGCCGCCTCGTACGGTCCCTCACGGACCCCGGCGGATCCCATGCGATCCGCTTCGCTCGGCCATTGAACCGCTCAACGCCATGGAATTGGTGGAGCCTTGAGCCTTTCTGACTCTCTATCGCTTCCGGAAAATGGCGGGCCACGCACCGGCTCCGCGACGGACTTTCACCGGGGAACGGGCTGAATTCATCGAATCCCCTTTATTCAGAAGGCAGTTCACAGCGACCGTGGCGCGTACGGGACGTATTCGGTGCCGCGTACCCAACTCGCTTGGCCGGCGCGCCGGTTCGGGGGATCGGCCCGTCGGTACGGGGCGAGCCGGGTCTCGTCGACACCGTCCGCCGCCCGCGGAGCGGGGTCATACGCAAGCACCGCAGCGACAGGATGTCGCTGCGGTGCGTGGGATCGTGAGTGGGAAGGTCTCCTAGGGCGTGTCTGGCGCCGACGTCGGCCAGTCCGCCCGGCCCGCCGCGGTGAAGCCGAGGAGTTCGCGGCTGCGGGTGGTGTCGAACAGCGACGCGTGTCCGTCCAGCGCGCCCCGGATCTCGCTGGTGGGGTGGTACGCCTCCAGCAGCTCGCGGGTGGGCTCCAGCGCCGCGCTGTCGGGCGCGGCCACGTTGACGACATGGTGGCCCGTGAGGTCGGCCGTCAGGGCGGCCCGTACGGCTCGGGCGGCGTCCGGCGTGTGCAGCCAGCCCCACAGTTCGCGGCGGTTGGGCGCGGGGTCGCCGTGCACCTCGGCCAGCCGCTCCCGCAGCCGGTCGCCCGCCCCGACGAACGGGAACCGCAGCATGACCGTGGCCGTGCCGTAGCGCCGGGTCGTGAACTCCGCCGCCTTCTCCGACATGACCTTGGACAGTCCGTAGGAGTCGACGGTGAGGTCCGGGTGGTCCTCGTCGACGGGGACGTACACCGGGTGCAGGTCCCGGTCGGCCCACGCGATACCGACGGCCGCCGCGCTGGAGGCGCCGACCACGCGCGGCACCCCGAGCCGGCCCGCCTCCTGGAACACCAGGTAGGCGGCGAGCACGTTGGCGCGCAGTGTCTCCTCCTCCGACACGATGCCGGGCGCCGGGTACGCGGCGAGATGGACGACCCCGGCGAACACACCGTCCTCCCCCGCCGCCTCCCGGGCGGCCGCGAAGCTCTCCGTGACGGTCTGCGCCTCGCCGAGGTCGCCGGTGACGAACCGGACACAGCCGTCCTCGCCGTCGCCCCGCTCCAGGTCGGCGCCCACGACGCGGAAGCCCGCGCCGATGAGGTCGGCCACGACGGCCCGGCCAATCCCGCCGGCCGCGCCGGTCACCAGTACCGTCCGGCCGTCGCTCTCCCCTGCTGTCCGCCCGCTCATCCCTTGACCGCTCCCATCAGTCCGTTGACGAAGTAACGCTGGGCGCACAGGAACAGGACGATCACCGGGACCACCATGATCAGAGCCGCCGCCATCAGCGAGTTGTACTGCACGACGCTCTGCGACTGCATCGCCTGGAGCGCGATCGGCAGGGTGTACGTGTGCGGGTCGTTCAGCGAGATCCGGGTGAGCTGATACTCGTTCCAGGTCGGGATCGCCGTGAGCAGCGCGATGGTGATGACGGCGGGCCTGGCCAGCGGCAGATAGATACGGCTGAAGATCCGCAGCTCTCCCGCGCCGTCCATGCGCGCCGCCTCGCGCAGCTCCCCCGGTACCGATCTGAACGCGTTGGTCAGCATCAGGATCGCCAGCGGGGCGCTGCCGTTGACGAACGGCAGGATCAGGCCCCAGTGCGTGCCGAGGATGTCGAGCTTGCTCTCCAGCAGCACGATCGGCAGCAGTGTCACCACTCCGGGCACGAAGAGCAGCACGAGGAACAGCCGGTACAGCCACTTCTTGCCGGGGAACGCCAGCACGGAGAAGGCGTACGAGGCGGCCGAGTAGACCACCACGACCAGCACGGTCGTCAGGACGGTGACCTTGACGCTGTTGAGGAAGTAGTCGAAGAAGTCGAGCTTGTTCCAGGTGTCGGCGAAGGTACGGAGGGTCGGGTCGTGCGGTATGAGATGACCGCCCTCCTGCACCTCCTTGTTGGTCTTGAAGGCCGCCGAGACCATCCACAGGAAGGGATAGACGCTGACCGCCGCGTAGGCGGCGAGCACGATCCCGACGAGGGCACGGACGGCGGTCCTGCCGACGGGCCTGCGTCCGCCGGTCCGCGGCACGGTCCGGTCCTGGACGCGGATGCCCGCCCGCCGCGGTGGGGAAAGCGTTTCGCCGCTCATCCCATCCTCCTCATCACCCGCTGGTTGATGAAGGCGACGACGAGGGCCGCCAGGAACAGGAGCCAGCCCAGGGCGCTGGCGAGACCCAGCGTCGGGGACAGCTCGGAGAGGAAGGCGAGCCGGTAGGTCTCCAGCCCCAGGACGCTCGTGGAGTCGCCCGGACCGCCGTTCGTCATGATCAGGAAGGACTGGAAGCCCTGGAGGGAGTCGCGCACGTTGAGCAGGAGCACGACGACGGTGATGGGCTTCATGAGCGGCCACACGACGGTCGTGGTGGAGCGCAGCCAGCCGGCGCCGTCGATCTGCGCGGCCTCCAGCAGGGAGCTGTCCAGCGACTGGAGTCCGGTCAGATACAGCAGCATCGCGACCGGCACGGCCGACCAGACCATGACGACGATCATCGTGGCCAGCGCGGTGTCCGGGTTGCCGAGCCAGCCCTGCGGCTGCTGGAGCGAGCCGAGGCCGACGGTCTTGAGGAGCAGGTTGACGGCGCCGTTCGGCTCCAGGATGTAGTTCCAGGCGAAGTAGACGGCGATTCCGGTCGTCACGTACGGCACGAAGTAGACGGAGCGCAGGACGCCCTGGAAGCGCTTGACCTGGTTCAGGACGAGGGCCAGCGGAAAGGCGACGAGCACGGTGAGCAGGGGCACCGCGATGACGACCCACAGGGTGTTGACCGCGGCCTTCTTCACGATCGGCCAGTACGTCGGGCTGCCGCCGAGCAGATCCGTGTAGTTGCGGAAGCCGCGCCAGTTCCACTCGGGCCAGAAGCCGTTCCACTGGGCGAAGCTCAGTGAGAAGCCGTAGACGATGGTGTAGACGCCCATGACGGCGAACAGGACGATCGCGGGGGCGACGAAGAGGTAGCCCCAGGCGGCCTGCCTGCGCTTCTCGCGCAGTGCGCCGAAGAGTCCGCGGCGGGGTGCGCCGCCGCCCGGCTGCCCGGCGGACGAGGGGCCCGCGCCTTTCCCGGTGCCGGTGCCGACGGCCGTCGCCGTACCGGTTCCGGCCGTCATTTGTTCTGCTCCGCCCAGTAGGACTTCAGCATGGAACTCATCTGGGCACCCGTACTTTCCGCGCTGCGTGACTTCAGCGGGGTGAACTGGGCCAGTACGGCTCCGACCTTTCCGGGGTCGTACAGGCTGGGACGGTAGGCGGTATAGCCGGCGTTGTAGGAATTCGCGCCGGAGCCGAAGGCGGCTTCCATGGAATTCAGGACCGGACCGAGCGCCTCGCTCTGGCTCTTGTCGAGATCATTGGGCGGCACGTCGAGTGCCTGTTTTCCGAAGTCGGCGGCGACCTCGTCCCTGGAGAGGAACTTCAGCCATTGCAGGGCCTCGTCCTTCTTGTCCGATTTCCGGGTGATGGAGAGGCCCGTGAGCGAGAACGGCGAGAGCTGGAGGCCGGGGATGGCGGCGTCCTCAGGCGGCGGCACGGGAAACGTCATGAGGTTGTCCGCGTCGTAGCCGTTCTCGGCGAGAAACGCCAGCGTGTAGGTGCCGCCGATGTCGAAGGACGCCTTGCCCTGGGCGAAGGCGAGATCCGCCTCGTCGATCCCCTTGGACTGGGTGCCCGGCATCCAGTACGGGGTCACCTCGTTGTAGGTGTTCAGCACTTTCTGGCCGTTGGGCGACGACCAGCCCTGGGAGGCGTCCGGGCCGAAGAGCGCCTCGAACTTCTCCTTCCCGAGCAGGCCGAACGCCATCGGCTGCATCAGCCATTCGAGAGCCGTGGAGGGCTGCTTCACACCGACGGTCACCCCGCCGTTGTCCGGGTATGCCTTCTTCACCTTGTCGAGGGCGTCGATGAATTCCTCCCACGTGGCCGGCGCCCGGGTGACCCCGGCCTTCGCCGCGCGGTCCTTGTTCATATAGACGACGCCCTGGGTGCCGACGGTGAGCGGCACACTGAATCGCTGCCCCAGTCGCACGCCCTGGGTCTTGGAACCCTCGGTGAGCGACGCCTTGTAGACGTCGGGGGTGACCGTGCCGTCCTTGAGGACCTGGGGGAGGTACTGGTCCAGCCATTTCTGGTCGACGTCCTTGGAGAGGTCTTCCAGCAGGCCCGCCCCGCCGAACGCGAGGTCATCGCCGTTGGCGTGCACTTCGAGCACATCGGGCAGATCATTGGTGCGGGCCGCGGCCTGGACCTTGGTCAGAAAGGCGTCATCCGGCGTCACCGCCTGAATATTCACCTTTGTTCCGGTCTCGGCGGTGAACTTTTCCGCGGCCGCCCGCAAAGCGGCCACATGGGACTGCTTGAAGGTCCACATGGAAAGTTCATCGCGTCCGGCACCGTTCCCGCCGTTCGAACCGCAACCCGCGATCAGCACACCCATAGCGGCGACCGAAGCGAGTATCGAGGTGCGACGCGCGGCTGGGAGAAGTCGTATCACGTTCCCAGCGCCTTTCTTCGGGGCTGTCCGTCCAGCTCCTCTATGACGCAGCGAATCTAAATCGACTTGATGTACGGTGTCAACAGTTGTAACACCGGGAAAACACGGACGTGCCATCACCTCGGAGGGGACCCATGACGGCAGCGAAGACACGGGATACGACAGCGAGCACGGAGCGGGCGGAGACGGCGGAGGTGCTGGCCCCGGCCCCCTGGACGCGATCCGGCTCCTCGCAGGGTGCGGACTCCTCACGGAGCCCCTCGGAGGGCTCCGACTCCTCGCGGGGCTCCGACTCCCTGCGGGGCTCCGACTCCCTGCGGGTGACGGCGGTCCGCACGTTCCTGTGCGCCCCGCAGGGCTGCCCCTACGTGATCGTGCGCGTGGAGACGAATCAGCCCGGCCTGTACGGGCTCGGCTGCGCCAGCGACCCGCAGCGAACCCTCGCGATCCGTTCGGTCGTCGACGACTACTTCGGCCCGATGCTGCTGGGCCGCGACCCCCACGACATCGAGGACCTGCACCGGCTGCTGCTCAACAGCGGCTACTGGCGCGGCGGTTCGATCGCCCAGAACGCCCTGGCCGGCGTCGATGTGGCGCTCTGGGACATCAAGGGCAAGGCGGCGGGGCTGCCGCTGCACCAGCTGCTGGGCGGCCGGGCCCGGGAGGCCGCCGAGGCGTACACGCACGTGGACGGCGAGGAGGCGGGCGAGATCGCCGAGCGGGTGCTCGCCGCCGCCGAGCGCGGCTACCGCCATGTCCGCGTCCAGGTCGCGGTCCCCGGCACGGACACGTACGGCACGGCCCCGCGCGACGAGGCCGAAGCCCGCCGGCGCCGGCTGCGCGCGGGGAGCTGGGACTCACTGGGCTATCTGCGCCATGTCCCGCCGGTGCTGCGCGACATCCGGGAGCGGGTCGGCACGGGAGTGGAGCTGCTGCACGACGCACACGAGCGGCTGACGCCCTCGCAGGCCCGTGAGCTGGTGCACGAGGTGGAGGACGCCCGGCTGTTCTTCCTGGAGGACGCCCTCGCCCCCGAGGACGCGGCCCACTTCGGTCAGCTCCGCCGGGCCGGCTCGGTCCCGCTCGCGGTGGGAGAGCTGTACCACGACATCACGATGTACCTGCCGCTGCTGGAACAGCGGGTCATCGACTTCGCGCGGATCCGTATCCCCACCCTGGGCGGTCTGACGCCGACCCGCAAACTCGTCGCGGCCTGCGAGCTGTTCGGGGTGCGGACGGCGCCGCACGGTCCCGGCGACGTCAGCCCCGTCGGCATGGCCGCCAACCTGGCCCTGGACATCAGCTCCCCCGCCTTCGGCGTCCAGGAGGCGGCCCCCTTCAAGGAAGCCACCCTGGAGGTCTTCCCCGGCGCGCCCGTGCCGCGCGAGGGGCAGCTGTACCCCTCCGAACAGCCGGGCCTGGGAGTGGACTTCGACGAGTCGGCCGTACGCAGGTACCCGGTGACCGAGCCCCTGGAGCACGACCGCTGGGCGCTGCTGCGCAACACGGACGGGAGTGTGCAGCGGCCCTGACCGTGCCGTGAGCGGCCCCGGCCGTCGCCGTACGCGCGTGAGGCCCCGCCGGCCGGCGGGGCCTCACCCGTATCAGCGGCTCGCTCCCTGTCCGCGGCTCACCGCCCGCCCGCGGCTCACCCCAGCAGCAGGGATTTCGGCTGCGCGGAGAGCGTCCGGTCCAGGACGAGCGACGCCGCTCCCACGGCCGCGACGTTCTCGCCGACGGCGGTGGTGATGACCAGCGTGGGATGGATCGGCTTGACGAACGGGGACTGCGCGACCATCGGCTCGATGAGGGCGAGGAGCCGGTCGGCGAGGAGGTGCCATATCGGGCCGCCGAAGACGATGGTGTCCACGTCCAGGAGCGTGGCGGCCGCGCAGACACCCCGGCCGATCCGGACCCCCCAGCGGTCGATGATGCTGCCGGCCCGCTCCTCTCCCCGCTCGGCGAGGACCGCCAGCTGTTCGAGGCCGCGCTGGGCGTCCCCGGGATCCATGGGGGTGAACTCCCCGCCGAGCACACCGAGCGCGATGGCCTCGTCGACCAGGACCCGCGTCGAGCAGGCCGCGCCGAGACCGCCGACCTCGCCGACGTTGCCGGAGACGCCGCGCAGCACGGTGTCGTCGACGACCAGCCCCATGCCGGAGCCTGTGCCGAGGTAGAAGAAGAGGAAGTTACGGCTCTCGGTGGCCGCCCCGGACCAGCGCTCGGCGACGACGGCCGCGATCACGTCCTTGTCCAGCAGGGCGGGATAGCCGGTCGCCTCGCTGAGCTGGTCGCGCAGCGGAACGCTTCCCCAGCCGGGCAGTTCCGGCGGGTCCACGACCAGCCCGGCCGCCGCGTCGATCGGTCCCGGCGCGGCGATCCCCAGGCCCAGTACGCGTTCCCTGTCCACGCCCGACTCGGCCACCAGCGCGGTCACCGAGGCGGCGATGCCCGCCACGACCTGGTCGGTGTCGCCGCCGCGCGGAGTCCGTTCGCTGCGCTGGGCGACGACCGTACCGAGCAGGTCGAGCAGTACGTACGTGATGACGGCCGGGTCGAGATGCACGCCCACGGCGTAGCGGGCCCCGGGGGCGATCCGGAGGAGCGTACGGGGTTTGCCGCTGCCGGTGCTCTGCTTCCCTGACTCGCGGGCCACGCCCTGGTCGAGCAGTCGGCGGGTGATGTTGGAGACGGTCTGCGCCGACAGCCCGGTGGCCTGGGCGAGTTCGACCCGGCTCAGGCCCGCGGAGTGGCGCCGGATCGCGTCCAGGACGACGGATTCGTTGAAGTCACCCATGCGCGGCAGGTTGGTGCCGCGCCTGATCGACGCCTTCCCGGCGCTCGCCTTCTTGCTCGTCAAAGTCCGTCTCCCGGCCCCGGAAAGGGACGGCGGCCAGATGCCGCCGTTCCCTGGGTGCGTCAAATCGATGGAATCGTACCGGCTGGGGCGTGATGCGTGTCCGCAAAGCCCGCTTGTGCCGGTATCAGCCCAACTGCTCGATGAGGATGAGCGACCAGGGGCTGACGGCCGTGTCCAGCCGCAGCACCCCGTCCTCGCCGGCGGCGACGGTCCGTACCTCGGTGGCACGGGCCAGCCGGTCGAGATGGGCGAGCTGCTCGCGGGTGGGCGCGGCCGGCGAACCGAGGGCCCGCCAGGCCCCGATGGCGTCCCCGTGCGCGGAGTCCAGCACCTCGACCCGGAAGGGGGCGCCGGCCGCGAGCGCGCCGATCTCCAGTGCCAGCCGCCGGGGCCGCCCCTTGGCCTGGGTGATCTCGGCCACGGCCCGGTCGTCGAAGGAGGCGGGCACGGACTTGGGCTCCTCCTCCGGGTAGTGGTGGACGAGCGCGGTGATCCGGCCGGTGGCGGCCGAGCGGGTCACGACATGGTCCTCGCCGCGCTCGATCAGCTCGTCACCGAGTGTGTGCAGCATGCGGTACGCGTGGAAGGTCGGCTTGGGGATACCGGGCAGCGTGATCATGCCGAAGCCGCCGTGGAACAGCTCGTCGCCTGCCCCGCCCTCCTCGAAGACGTCCGTGAACGTCCAGTACGCGAGCGAGTCGACCGTACCGAGCGAGTGCAGGATCGAGCGCGTGACGTAGGTGGCGGCGGGCAGCGTGTCATGGGTGTGGTCGCGCGGCGAGGAGGACGAGGACCACTCGGTGAGATGGATCTCGGCGTCCGGGTACGGGCTCTTGGCGATCAGTTCGCGCAGCAGGGCCAGGTCGACCGGGGTGGCGTCCTTGCCGCGGGTGAGCTTCTCGCCCTGGCCGTGCTCGTCCAGCGCCCAGTCCGTGGGGTACGGGTGGGTGGAGACGAAGTCGACGGGCAGCCCTTCCGCGACGCAGTAGTCCAGGAAGGCCGCCATCCACACCGGACGCCATTCCAGGTCGTCGATGTCGTCGCGGCCCGCGACGATGCGCCGGGAGACATCCTCGGACTCGCCGCCGAAGCGCTCGTCGGGCACGAAGTTGGAGGTGGCGGGGCCGCCGACGCGCAGCCGCTCGTCCACGTTCTTCACCGCGCGCGCGGTGACCTTGTACAGCTCGAAGTACTCGGAGCGGGTGCCGTGGAAGAAGCCCCGGAGGTTGGCCTCGTTCCACACCTCGAAGTACCAGCGGCGCACCTCCTCGATCCCGTACCGGGTGATCCAGTGGCGGGTGATGCCGTCGATCAGCGCGGCCCATTTGTCGAGGTCAACGGGCGGGGCGCCGTGCGCTCCCCACCAGAAGACGGTGTTGGTCTCCCGGGCGAGGGCACGCGGGCTGAAGCCGAACTCCACGAACGGCCTGACCCCGAGGTCCAGCAGGAAGTCGAAGAGTGCGTCGACGTACTGGAAGTTGTGGACCGCGGTGCCGTCCTCACGCTCCGTGTACACGAACATGTCGTCGTGGAAGAGCCCGTGGAAGCGGATGTACTCGAAGCCGCACGCCTCGTGGGCCTCGCGGAGCTGGCGCTGCCAGTCGGCGCGCAGCCCCTCGTTGGCGCGCCCGGCGCCGACGACGCGGCTCCAGAAGTGCGGCAGCGGGGTCGCGGGGGCGTTCGCGAGGGCACTGACCGTGATGTCGCCCGACATGGTGGTTCCTTCCGTCCCGGTACGGCAGGCAGTGGTGCTGGTACTGATGCTGGTGCTGCTGGTGGTGGTACTGGTGGTGCTGTGCGACAGACGATAAATCAAAATGATTGATATATCTAATCCCGGGACGTGACCTGTCCGGACCGTTACCGCCCCTGCCGTCGCGGAGGCCGCCGGCGATACGTTGGATTCCATGTATGCGACGCGAGTCAGCCACCGCGTGAAGGCCCCCCGCGCGGCCGTCTACCGAGCGCTTCTCGACCCGGAGGCGCTCGCGAGCTGGCGAGTGCCCGACGGCATGACCAGCCACGTGCACGCGTTCGATCCCCGCGAGGGCGGAACGTTCCGCGTCTCCCTCACCTACGACGACCCGGCCGCCACCGGCAAGTCGGCCGCGCACACCGACACGTACCACGGCCACTTCGTACGGCTCGTGCCGGACGAGCAGGTGACCGAAGTGTTCGCGTTCGAGACGACGGACCCCGGCATGAGCGGCACGATGACGATGACGACCACACTCACGGACGCGGACGGCGCGACGGATGTCGTGATCGTGCACGAGGGTATGCCCGACGCCGTACCCGCCGCCGACAACGAGCTGGGCACCCGCATGGCCTTGGCGAACCTCGCGCGGCTGGTCGAGTCGGACGGGCGACCGGACGGCGAGAGCGCGGAGCCCGGATAACCGAACAGGCGCCCCGCGGCACCGTCAGCGCTCGTCAGAGCCGGATTCCGCGCTCCGCTCCCCCTTCGTCCCAGCCACCGGAAGCACATACTGGCCGGCGAGACGCGCCAGGTGCAGCGGGAGCGGACGGGCGAGTGGGGGGTAGTCGTCGTGATAGCGCAACTGATGCGCCAGCGTCTGTCCCTCGGTCTCCCGCTGCCGGCGTTGCTCCGCGCCGGCGCGGTCGACGGGCCGCCCACCCGCCGGGGTGGTCGCGTCGTCACCGCGGTCGCCCGCGCCCACGCTTGCCACGTCCGAGCCGGGAGTCTCGGAGAGGAGCAGCAACAGCTTCGGATACGGCACCCACTCGGTGCGCTCGGCGTCCCACCCTTCGATGACGCCGGGGCCGTCTCCGGGACGGACTCGCACCGCGACGAGACGGCGGGCGGGGCAGCGCGTGGGTCCTTTCCTCGTGTGGCGGACGAGCCAGAGCGCCGCGTACTGGATGTCGCCGGGGATTCCGGCTCCTGAGCGGACCCAGTTCAAGCACTCGGACAACGACGATCACCCGGTCGCCTACAGCACGTTCACGTTGGACGGCCGTGGACTGAGGCTGGACCGCCTCGCGATCGGCGGCTGCCGCCGATCGCGACGGTCCTGGAGCCTCCGCCCTTACGGTCCGGCTGCGCATCGTGATGCGGTACGCCTTGTCGGCCAGGACCACATCCGGCCTGGTGCGCTGGTGGCCAGGAGGCCTCCGCCGGCCTCCGACAGTCACGTCAAGTCGTTCTACGACACGGTGCCGAGCGGCGAGACCAGCGGCCGCAGCGTGAGCAAGCAGCCGCTGGACCCCAACGACCCGCTGTCCGGGTACAAGCAGGGCGGTCTGAACGCCCAGGCGTACGACGTGAGCGGCGTCGACACGCGTATCCGCTACGACAGCGGCCGCAACCCTCCGTTCACTGTCATGACGTCGATGCCCGCCAAGTCCTGGCGAAAGCCGAGAAAGGCCAGCACCACATGTCCGTCGACCAGACGTCCTGGGAAGCCGCGGTACGCCACTTGTACGAGGACGCGTACCCGTACGACGCCACGGGCCCGCGTCGTCACGAGAACTGGGTCCTCGACGTCCTCGCTCTGATGGCACGGGCCCCGGACCCCCGCGGCTGGACCGGTCTCGATGACGCGGCTCAGAACCCGGAGCGCGAGGCGTCCCCCACGTATCCCTTCGTCGCCCACCCGCCGGAGTACATCGCGAGGCGTCTCCAGGAGATCGGTCGGGACAGTGCCGAGAACCTGCTCCTCGCCCTTACGGACGACGGCTGCACCCTGTCCAACCTGAGTCGCTTCGCCGAAAGCGAGGAGGAGCTCCGGGCGATGGCGCGCACGATCCTCGCGCGCTACGGAGACTCCGCCCGTTTCCACACCAACGTCAACAAGCCCGGTCACGTGAGCGGCACGCTCGACTTCACGTCGTCGGGCTGGGCGTACAGCCCGCTGAGCGTGTACTCGGAGGACTACGGCCTGATCGTCGTCTCGGACACCGAGGTGGGCATGTTCTGGAACTTCGCCGACTACTGAAGCGCCTGCCACCCAGCGCCTCGGGGCCGACCGACCTGTTACACAGGGCGAAACAGGTCGGGAAACGACCCTGATACAGAAAGCCGCAGGTCAGACGCCCTTCGCCATGGGCTCAAGGATCGCCACGCACTCCACGTGGTGCGTCATCGGGAACAGGTCGAAAGCCCGCAGCGTGCGCGGGCGGTAGCCGCCCTCCCGGAAGTACGCCAGATCGCGGGCGAGTGCGGCCGGGTCGCAGGCGACGTAGGCGATGCGGCGGGCACCGAGGCTCGTGAGGTGTTTGACCGTCTGCTTGCCCGCGCCCGCGCGGGGCGGGTCCAGGACGATGAGGTCCGTCTCGGTGATCCTGGTGCGCGGCAGCAGCTGGTCGACCTTGCCCTGTTCGATCCGGACCCGGGGCATGTCCTGGAGGTTGTGCCGGGCGTCCTCGACCGCGCGCTTGCCGGATTCGATGCCCAGTACCGCGCCGGTCTCCCCGACGCGCTCCGCGATGGCCCCGGCGAACAGGCCCACTCCGCAGTACAGATCGAGCGCGGTCTCGCCCTTCCTCGGCATCAGGCCCTGCATCACGGCCTCCACCAGCAGCTGCGGCGCCTGCGGGTGCACCTGCCAGAAGCCGCCCATGCCGACGCGATACGTACGGCCGTCGGCGCGCTCGCGGACGAAGGCGCGGCCGTGGACGCGGTGCACTCCCCCGTCGTGCTCGTCCACCCGCAGCACGGACACCGGCTTGTCCAGTTCCACCAGCGGCAGCCGACCGCCCTCGCGCGGGGTGAGGATCACTTGCCGGTCGCCGGAGCCCGACGCGGCGATCGCCTCGACCGTGGCGATCTGCGGCCACTCGCGCCGCTCGACGCCCAGCTCGCTGACGCCTTCCGTGGCGATCATGCAGTGCTCGACCGGCTCGACCTCGTGCGACCGGTGCTTGCGCAGCCCCGCGCGTCCGTCCTCGTCGACCGCGTACTGCACGCGCGAGCGCCAGGCCGGTACCTCGCCCGCGGGCAGCTTGTCGCCGGGGGCGGGCATGACCGTACCGTCCCAGCCCGCCTCCTCCGGGGTGAGGCCCGCGAGCCGCTGGAGCTGTTCGGCGATGACCTCGCCCTTGAGGCGGCGCTGCACGCCCGGCTTGGCGTGCTGCCAGTCGCAGCCGCCGCACTTGCCGGGGCCGGCATACGGGCACGGGGCCTCGACCCGGTCCTTCGACGGCTCGACGATCTTCACCGCGTCGGCGCGGAGATAGCGGGAGTCCTCCTCGCCCTCCGTCACACGCGCGACGATCTTCTCGCCCGGCAGTGCGTGCCGTACGAAGAGCACGCGGCCTTCGGCGGTACGGGCGATGCAGTGGCCGCCATGGGCGACGGGGCCCACCTCGACCTCGTACTCCTCCCCGATCAGCGAAGCCTGGGGTTCTGTTGACATGGGAGGTGGCTCCAAAAGATCAGAGGTGGGAACGGCGAAGGGGAGGGGGAGGGGGAGGGGGAGGGGGAGGGCGAAGGGGAAGGGGAAGGGAAAACGGGGAGGAAAACGGGGAGGGGTGGACGACAGCCCACCAGTCTACGTGCGCGTCACCCACCCGGCTGCCACGAGCCGGATCCCCCTCCGCCCCCTCCGCCCGCTCGGCCGACTCCGCCCGCTCGGCCCCCTCCGTCCGCTCGGCCGGGTCCGCCCCCTCAGTCCTTCCGATCCCGGTCCCGGTCCCCCTCCTTCGGCCGCGCGTCCACGGGACCGCGCCTGACCGCGCCCGGCGCCACATACGCCGCGCGCCGCTTCGCCCGCTTCTTCGCCAGCTCCGAGGACTCCAGCTGGTACGGCACCGACGTCACCATCACACCCGGCGTGAAGAGCAGCCGCCCCTTGAGCCGCAGAGCGCTCTGGTTGTGCAGCAGATGCTCGTACCAGCGGCCGACCACGTACTCCGGGATGTAGATGCTCACCGCGTCGCGCGGATTCTCCGAGCGCAGACCGCGTACGTACTCGATCACCGGCCGGGTGATCTCGCGGTACGGGGAGTCGAGGATCTTCAGCGGTACGTTGATGCCCCGCCGCTCCCACTCGTCCCTGAGCTGCTTCGTCTCCGCCGCGTCGACATTGATGCTGAGCGCCTCCAGGGTGTCCGAGCGCATCAGCTTGGCGTACCCGAGGGCACGCAGGGTGGGCTTGTGGACCTTGGAGACCAGGACGATCGAGTGCACCCGGGACGGCCGGGCGCTGTCGTCGGACGGCCCCTCTGCGGCGGCGATCTCCGCGGAGACCCGGTCGTAGTGCTTACGGATCGCGGTCATCGTCCCGTAGAAGATCACCATGCCGAGCAGCGCGACCCAGGCGCCATGGGTGAACTTGGTCGCCAGTACGACGACGAGTACGAGACCGGTGAAGAAGGCGCCGAAGGTGTTGATCGCCCGGGACCGGATCATGTGGCGGCGCTTGGCCGGGTCCCGCTCGGTCCGCAGATGGCGGTTCCAGTGCCGGACCATGCCGGTCTGGCTGAGCGTGAACGAGACGAAGACACCGACGATGTAGAGCTGGATCAGCCGCGTGGAGTCCGCCCCGTAGAGGCCGACGAGCAGTGCGGCGGCCCCGGCCAGCAGGACGATTCCGTTGGAGAAGGCCAGCCGGTCGCCGCGGGTGTGCAACTGGCGCGGCAGATAGCGGTCCTGGGCGAGGATCGAGCCGAGCAGCGGGAAACCGTTGTACGCGGTGTTGGCGGCCAGGAAGAGGACCAGCGCGGTGGCCGCGGCGAGCAGGACGAACAGGAACGTGCCGCTGCCGAAGACGGCGGCGGCGACCTGGGAGATCACCGGGTTCTGGACATAGCCGGAGCCGACCGGGACGCCGTCGCGGAGCAGATCCGTGCCGGGCGACTCCGCCATCCGCACATCGGTGGCCATGGCCAGGCCGATGATGCCGCAGAACATCGTCACGGCCAGGCCGCCCATCAGGGCGAGGGTCGTGGCCGCGTTCTTGCTCTTCGGCTTGCGGAAGGCCGGGACGCCGTTGCTGATCGCCTCGACGCCGGTCAGCGCGGCGCAGCCGGAGGAGAAGGCCCGCAGCAGCAGGAAGACCAGCGCGAAGCCGGCCAGTCCCTGGTGCTCGGGCTTGATCTCGAGGTCGGATGTCGGGGCGCGCATGGTGTCGCCGAGTACGAGCCCGCGGAACGCGCCCCAGGCGATCATGAGGAACACCCCGCCGACGAAGACGTACGTCGGGATCGCGAAGAGCTTCCCGGACTCCCGTACGCCCCGCAGGTTCATCAGCGTGAGCAGCACGATTATCACGATGGCGGACAGGACCTTGTGCTCCACCACGAAGGGGATCGCGGACCCGAGGTTCTCCACGCCGGAGGAGATCGACACCGCCACGGTCAGCACATAGTCGACGAGGAGCGCGCTGGCGACGGTGAGTCCGGCCTTGGGGCCGAGGTTGGTGTTCGCGACCTCGTAGTCGCCGCCGCCGCTCGGATAGGCGTGCACGTTCTGCCGGTACGACGCGACGACCGTGAACATGAGGACCACGACGGCCAGCGCGATCCACGGGCTGAAGGTGTAGGCCGACACACCCGCGATGGACAGGACCAGGAGGACTTCTCCCGGCGCGTACGCCACCGAGGACAGCGGGTCGGAGGCGAAGACGGGCAGGGCGATGCGCTTGGGGAGAAGGGTCTCCCCAAGCCTGTCGCTGCGCAGCGCCCGCCCGATCAGGATGCGTTTGGGCACGTCGGTCAGTTTGGACACGGAAGGGATCGTATGCGTTCGAACAACATCGCGTGCGGGCACCACCCCCTCCCGCGGCCCGGCATGTCCGGGGGCCTCCGGGCACGGTACGCGCGCCTCACCGGGTGAGGGTCAGCGTGCACCGCGCGGTCGCCAGCGAACTGTTCCCCGCGTAGAGATCGATACGTCCCGGCTCCACGAGGAAACGGCCCGCGGGGTCGTTCGTCCAGAACCCGAGGTCCTCCGCGCCGAGCCGGAACCGCACCACCGCGCTCTCCCCCGCGCCGAGCGTGACGCGCCGGAAGCCGCGCAGGCGCCGCACCGGCTGGACGATCGAGGCGGCCCGGTCATGCACATAGAGCTGTACGACCTCGTCACCCGCGCGCTGCCCGGTGTTCCGTACGGCGACCGCCACCTCCACCTCGGCGCCGCCCGACAACTCCGCGACGCCGACGGCGTCCCGGCTCGGCTCCGGCGCGCCGATCTCGAAGCCGGTGTAGCTGAGGCCGAATCCGAACGGGAACCGCGGTCCGCGCCCGATGTCCAGATACGACGAGGTGAACGGCGCCCCGGGGCCGTCCGGTCCGGACGGGCGGCCGGTGTTCTCGTGGTTGTGGTAGACGGGGATCTGCCCCACCGAGCGCGGAAAGCTCACCGGCAGCTTGGCACCGGGGTTCACGTCTCCGAACAGGGCGTCGGCGAGCGCGTGACCGGCCTCGATGCCCAGGTGCCAGGCCGCCAGCACGGCCGGCGCCCGATCGAGCCAGCCGTCGACGGTGAGCGGGCGCCCGCCGACGAGCACGACGACGAACGGCCGGCCCGTCGCCGCGATCGCCCGGATCAGCTCCTCCTGGCCGGCGGGCAGCGAGAGGTCGCTGCGCGACGACGCCTCTCCGCTCAGCTCCGTGGGCTCGCCGGCCACCACCACGGTCAGGTCGGCGGAGCGCGCCGCCGCCACAGCGGCCTCAAGGTCCTCCGCGTGCCGGACGACGGCGGTGTCCGGGAGCGCCGCCCGTACGCCGTCGAGGACGGTGACCGCGGGGAAGCGGGACGCGCCGGGCCCCGACCAGGTGCCGTGCAGATCGGTGGAGTCCGCGAACGGGCCGACCACGGCGACCGAGGAGAGGCTACGGCTCAGCGGCAGCGTCTCCCCCTCGTTCTTGAGCAGCACCACGCACCGGCCCGCGGTCTCGCGGGCCGCCGCCCGGCTCTCCGCCGTCGGGCCGGTCAGCGCGGCGCCCTCGTCCACGTACGGCCGCTCGAACAGCCCGAGGCGGAACTTCAGCCGCAGCACGCGCGCCACGGCGTCGTCGAGACGCCCGGCGGAGAGCGTCCCGCCACGCAGCGACTCCCGTCCGTGGTCGGCGAGTTCCGTGCTGACCATCTCCATGTCGAGGCCCGCCTCGAACGCGAGCCCGGCGGCGGCCGCGGCGTCCTCGGCGAAGCCGTGCACGAGCAGTTCGTGGACCCCGTTCCAGTCGCTCACCACGACGCCGTCGAAGCCCCACTCCCCCTTGAGGATGTCGGAGAGCAGATGCGGGTGGGCGTGGGCCGGGACGCCGCTGACGGTGTTGAAGGCGGCCATCACCGTCGCCGCGCCCGCCTCCACGGCGGCCTTGAACGGCGGCAGATAGAGATTGCGCAGACGCTGTTCCGAGACATCGACCGTGTTGTAGTCACGGCCGCCCTCGGCGCCCCCGTACGCGGCGAAGTGCTTGGCGCAGGCGGCGATCCGGCGCGGATCGCCGAGGTCGTCGCCCTGGTGGCCGCGGACCTTGGCCGTCGCGAACGCGGCCGTCAGATACGGGTCCTCCCCGCAGCTCTCCGCGATCCGTCCCCAGCGCGGATCGCGGGTCACGTCCATCATCGGCGCGAACGTCCAGTGCACCCCGTTGGACCGGGTCTCGGCGGCGGCCACCTCGCCGTCCCGCTCGGCGACCGCCGGATCGAAGCTGGCCGCCTGCGCGAGCGGGATCGGGAAGGTGGTCCAGAAACCGTGGATCACGTCGAAACCGAAGAGCAGCGGGATACCGAGCCGTGACTCCTCGACGGCGATGCGCTGGAGGGCGTTGGTGTGCGCGGCGCCGTGCAGGTTGAGTACGGAGCCGAGCACCCCCGCGCGGGCCGCCGTCTCGATGAGATGGTTCTGCCCGCCGCCGGGGCCGGTGTCCCCGGTCCACGCCAGCTGCTGGAGCTGGCCCAGCTTCTCCGCGTCCGTCATCCGGGCCAGCAGCTCCGCGACGCGCCCGTCGTCCGTACGGTCCCCGTAGTCCGTACGGTCCCGGTCGTCCGTACGGTCCCCGTCGTCCGTACGGTCCCGGTCGTCCGTACGGTCCCGGTCGTCCGTACGGTCCTGTTCCTGGTCCATGCTCCCGCGTCCCAACGTGCCTGGAGGTGGGGGCCACAGGGCCCCGCCGCGGTACGGATCACCGTCGGCGCCGGTGATCCGTACCCCTTCCGACGGCGGGTAGGCCCACGACGTCCCCTCCCGGTGCGGACATCGCCGGGGACACCGTCCGCCGCGGCGGTCTCACACGTACGGGCGGGAGGGGTCGTACGGGATATAGGGGGAGACGAAGACGTAGTCCGGCTCGTGCTCCGTGTCATGGCCGGTGTGGCGGGCGACCACGAACTGGAAACCCCGGGGCGGCGCGCCGTCGCCCGTCCCCTCGTGCACGGACCGGGCCACCGAGTTCCGCAGCATCCGGTAGGCCGTGGTACGCGTCATGTCGCCGCCGGACTTCCGCATGACCGCGATCAGTTCATGGCAGATGTCGAAGAGCGCCTTCTCCCTGCGGCGGCCGGGGAACCACACCATCTGGACGGGACGGCGCGGTGTGATGGCCGACGCCTCCTCCCAGTCGGTCTGCCGCCCGTCGGCCGTCTCCGTGCGGAGCAGGACGTGGTAGTCGTGCTGCGCGGGCTCGGGGGCGAAGAAGCGCCAGTTCGGTACGGCGATGCCTGTCTTGTCGTACTCCGCGAGCCGGTCGAACTCCCGCTTGGGGTGCTGGCTCAGCACGGTCAGGGTGAACCAGGCGGCCAGACCGCCGATGGTCAGCGCGGTCACCGCGTCACGGCCGCCCGCCGCGCGCGATATAACGCCCGGTATACCGCCCGCTCCGCGCGGTACGCCCGGCACCGGAACGTCAAAGCCGCGAACGGGCATCGGCCGTCTCCTCCTCGCGATCGGCGGCGCCGTCGGCCAGCCCGCCGATGAACTCGGTCATCAGCCCCGCCACCCGCGTGGCCGAGGCCCGTTCACCGACCACGGCGTCGCGGTGCACGTCCAGTACATGCCGGACCGAGCGGGGCGCCACCTGCGCGTACTCGTCCTGAAGATCCTTCTGGGCCTCGGTCAGTTCGTTCGTCCTGGCGCAGGTGACCAGACACACCGGTACGCCGGTCGCGGGCAGCGGTCCCTCGTACAGCCGGAACCGCGCGAGGCTGCCGCGCCACTCGCGCAGCGCCGCCGACCACACGGCCGGGTCCCGGTACTGCGCCTCGGCCAGCTCGCGTACGCCGGAGGGCAGTTGGCCCAGCCAGTCCGGGCTCTTCAGCAGCGGACCGAGACACAGGCGCAGGGATATCGCCATCTGGCGGAGGACATCGGTCACCCGCTGCCCGTCCGGATCCTGTGTGCCGGTGTTCTCGCTCATCTCGCCCGGGTGGCTGGGGTCGATCAGCCCGAGGCCGACGACCTGTCCGGGCAGCCGCCGAGCGGCCCTGGCGACCAGATAGCCGCCGAGCGAGTGGCCGATGAGCACGACGGGCCGGTCGCCCGCCACATGTGCGACGAGGTCGGCCAGATCGTCGGCGCCGGAGTCGATGTCGAAGTGCCGGGATCCGGCGTAGCCGCTCCGGCCGTAACCGGCGCGCTGATAGGTGACCACCGGATGGCGCTCCGCGAGTTCGGAGACGAGCCACTCGGCGCGTTCGGGGGTCGAGCTGAGGGCGTGCTCCAGGACGACGACCGGCGCGTCGGGGCCGAGCGCCCCGGCCGGTTCCCCGGCCCACCGGTACACGAGGGTGTTGCCCGACGCCGTCGTCATCTCCCGCTCGTCGCCCCGCCCGCGCAGCACGGTCCAGCGTTGCCGGGTACGGGAGACGACGCCCGCGGCGAGAGCGGCCGTCAGCAGAGCGCCGACGGCCACGGGGAAGGCGTCGTCGCGCCGTTCCACCCGGCCGTCCGGCCATGCCCTGACCCGTGGTCCCGCGATGTAGAGCACGGCGGAGTGCAGGGAGCAGAAGGACGTGAGGAAGCGTCCCAGGCCCATCACGCCCGCGTTGGCGAGATGGAAGCCGCCGACCGCGGCCACCAGCACCGGGGCCGCCCGGCCCTTGGCCAGATGGACCACGGGGAACGCGCACTCCAGCGCGAGCACACCGGTGCTCAGCGCGTGCGAGGTGCGCGGATACTTCGTGAGCAGACGCCAGGTCGTGGCCTCGCCGTAGGACTTGGTACGCATCACTCCGGGCAGGGCCCGGCCGCTGCGCCAGGTCGGGCTGGACACCTTGACCCAGCCGGACGTCGCGTACGAGAGCACCGACTGAAGGCCGGCGAACCACAGGCAGGCGTCGACCGCCCGCGGCCGGTTCTCAAGGGCCCGCGCCACCGTCGCGGTGGTCTGTACGAGGAACGCCACCTGGTCGGAGCCGTCGGTGCCGTAGTGGTTGCGCGGGTACAGCGCCAGCGAGGTCGCCGACAGGACCAGGTCGGCCGCGAGCCGTCCGCGCCTCGGGAGCGGGGCGAGGAGCGCCGCCGCCGCGACGACCCGCGCGCCGTGCAGCACCCGGCTGCCCCGGGGGCCCGACACCACGTCGAGCACCTTGCGGACCGGCGCCGGCCAGGCACGGAACTGTTCCCTGCCAACGCGCCAGTCGTTCATCCCGCCGGGCAGCCGGTCCTTCTCCGTGACCAGGTATTCCAGGCTCGACACCAAGTGGGTCGTCGCACTGAGCCGTTCCATGGTGGTGACCGCCGAGGAGCGGCTCACCCTGGGCGGCGACACGGCGGCACGCAGCAGCCGCGGCAGTCTCGCCATAACAGATCTTCCCCTTCGTGCCGGCCGAGGAGCCGGCTGCGGTCGGCGGTGCGCCGGGCCGGACAGCCGCCGGACAACTGCCGGACAGCACGGTCCGGCGCACCGGTTGGGCCGGGAGACTCAGAGGTTGTAGCCGGCGACGAAGGCCGCCACCAGCGCCGCGCCGACCTGGACCGCCGCGGGGCAGCAGATGACGGAGTCGGGAACGTCGACCCGCTGCACCTCGGTGGTGTGCAGCGGAACGGTCGCGAGAGCGCTGCTCTCGTTCACATGGTTGGCCAGTAGGGACATGCTGGGCTCCTGATCAGATGGTCGGTGGAGAGGGCGAGGGAGGCGGTGAGGGTCACTGCTCCTCGGTGAGGCCACCGCCCAGCGCGTAGCCGAAAGCGATACCGGCGGCGAAGGTGACGAGCACGGCCGGGCAGCAGACGGCGGAGTCCGAGGGCTCCATCTGGTGCACCTGAGTCGTGTGCAGCGGCACCGTGGCCAGAGCACCGCTCATGTTCACCTGGCGGGACAGAGAAGACATCGCGTTCTCCTAGGGGGAGTCGGTCGTTTCGGGCGGGGATCAGCCTGTGTAGGAGACCCCGAAGCTGATGCAGCCGGTCACGAGCACGATGCAGATGATCGGCTCGATCTCGGAGTCCGCCATCTTCCGCACCTCGTTGCTGTGCAGCGGAATGGCCGTCAGAGCGGTGCTGTCATTGACACGACGGGCGAGATGGGACACGGGAGATCTCCTTCACACAGTGGGGTGAGCGGTCAGAGACGGGAGCCACGGGTCAGCCCCCGTGCGCCGCGAAAGCGACGTCGACCGAGGCCCCGTTGGTGGCCGTGTTGGCGATGCAGATCACGGGATTCGGTTCCGCCGGCCTCTGAACCGCGGTGACGTGCAGGGGAACAGCGGCCAGGACGCCGCTGTCGTTGGCGCTCCGCGCCAGATCGGACACGGGAACGTCCTTTCCTCTCAGGACGGTCGCGCGGACACGACCGGGCCTGGATCAGCCGATGTGACCGGCGACGTATCCCGCGGCGAAGGCGACCACCACGGCGGCGGCCGTCGCCGGGGTGCTGATGACCGAGTCCGGGGACTCGACCATCCGCACCTCGGTGGTGTGCAGGGGGATGGTCGCGAGGGAGTTGTTGTCATTGACACGCTGAGCAAGAGCTGACACAGAAATCCTTCCGGAGACAGGGATCTCAACTGCCGCAGGGAGCGCTTGAGTTGACGCGCTCATCATGTTGCGCACGCGGGAGATACGTCAACTGTTATGGATGTAACTTTGCATCGCATTCATATCAGCTAACGGCGCACGTCGGAGGTGCCCGCACGGACCCGGCCCCGGATCGCGTGGACCGCGGCGGAGTGCCGGAAGGCGTCGGTCACCCGGAGCAGCCAGGCCGCCTCCGCCTCGACCGTCCCCGGCATCGGCGGCGGGGTGTGCGCGGCCCGGCCGAGGAGCGCGCCGTCCTGCCGCTGTCCGGCGCGCTTGTTCTCCAGCGCCGCGGCGATGACGGCGGCCTCGACGACCGCGTCGTGATCACGCTCGTCCGTGCGCCGCAGCTCCTCGGCCACCCACACCGGAACGTACGGATGGAGGTAGGGGCGCAGGGCCAGATGGCCGTCGCGGATCTCGATGACCCGGCGGTACAGGGCGAACTCCGTACGCCGCGGACCGGGGCGGCGGCCGGCCGCGGACGCGGGCAGCGCGATCTCCGGGAGTTCGACGTACAGGGCCGCCCACAGCGGTTCCAGGGCGCGGTACGCGCGGTGGGCGCGCAGCCACCTGCCCGGCGCCGAGAGCCGTCCGCCCCACAGCGTGGCGCTGGCGCCGCCGGTGGCCAGGACGGCGGTGATCGCGCCCAGCACGCTGGACACCAGGTCCTCGCCCAGCCCCTGCCGCCCGTCGGCCAGATTGACGGTGATGTCGTGCAGGGCCCACGAGGTCCACACCACGCCGCACACGGCGGCGAGCGTCATCAGCCGCAGCCCCGTGCGCAGCAGGCCCGGTACGGTCCCCCGTGCGTGGCGGGCCAGTTCGCGGCCCAGGACGCACAGACACCAGGAGCCGTAGCCGGCGAAGACGGCGTTGTACCCGGCGAGCAGCGGGCCCCGCCCGTCCGGGACCACGAGGGAGTCGCCGAGGATCCTGGGGCCGGCGGCGAGGAACAGCGCGATGGACACCGTCTGGACGGCGAGTGCCAGGGAGACCTGCCGCCGTACGGCGGGGCGCGCGGGCCCCGGCGTCTTGAGCGCGAGGGCCACGAGGACGAGAAAGCTGAAGGCTCCCGTCTTCAGCTGGTGGGTGAGCAGCATGACGGCCTCCGACGCCGGTAAGAGGCGGCCCAGCGCGCTGAGTGTGGCCGGCGCGTTGAACAGCATCGCCAGCCCCATGCACAGCGCGAAGCCGACGACATGGCGCTGCGCGGAGTCGGCCCCCTTCCGGCGGATGACCACGAGCCGGTGCACGGCGTACGCGAGGAAGACGCCGGCCGCGAGATAGGCGGTGAGGTCAGCCATCCGCGCGGGTCCGCCGCCCGTGGGTGCCGAACAGCGTGTGCAGCCGGGATCCCCCCGGCTCCGCGGGCGGCGGGGCGGCGCTCGTCCGGTCGAGCCCGGCGGCGCGCGTGAGGATGAGGGAGGCGACGAGTTCCGCCTCCTGCTCCTGCGGCTCGGTGTAGACGCTGCGGCCGAGGACGCGCTGGACCAGCGAGGCGGGCAGATGGGGCATCAGGACCTGGGCGGCGGTGGCCGCCGCGGGAGCGGTCTCGTGGTGGCCGCAGATGATGTGGGCGGCCTCGTGGAGCAGGATGTGCTGCTGGTGCAGCGGCGTGGTGTCGGCCGCGTAGAGGATGCAGTCCGCGCGGTCCGTGGTGATCAGCAGGCCGCATGGGGTGTGCGGTCTGGCCACGACCGGGACGAGATCGATGGGTCGCCCCCGCGTCCGCGCGAGCATGTCGATGAACACCGTCGCGTCGAACGGGCTGGGCAGCTGAAGTGCCTCGACGGTTCGCAGGCAGCGCTGCCACTGCCGTCTGAGACCCCGGTCAGTCCTCACGCACCACGCACCGTTCCCCATCCTCGGCATCCTCGGGCTTCGTCCGGACGTCCGTCACCCGGAAGGTTCAGCCGCCGCCCCGCCCGGGGCCGTCCCGCTCCGCACCGTCCTGCTCCGAAGCCCGCTCCGGACCCCGTTCCGGACCGCCTTGCTCACGCCGGGCGATCACATCGATCAGATCGCTGATCGTGCCGACGCTCTCGGGGGAGAGATTGACGGCGCGCAGGGCCACACTCCGCACCCCGGCGTCACGCAGCGCGGCGAGCAGTTCCAGTTCCCGGGCGATCGCGGCCCCCTGGTCACCGTCGAAGAAATAGGCGACCGGAACGTCGAAGAACCGTGCCAGGGCTTCGAGATGCCGCTTCGTGGGGTTGTCACGCCGTCCGGTGCGCAACTGCCACAGATAGGTGGCGGAGAAGCTGTCACCGGTCGCCTCCCGGCAGGCGCGGGCCACTTCCTCGTGGCTGTACTGCTCCCGGTTGGGCCGGCGTACGGCTCTGAACAGCCCGTCGATCTTGTCGGCCAACGAGGATTCCGCGGACTCCGGCTCGGCCATCCTCTGCCTCTCGCACGACTGATCAGCCCAGATGGAACCGGGCCGCACTGCCCTTCACTCTAGCTGCCGGCTGACACGGACGGGTGAACCCGGCGGACTCCTGCCCGTCCGGCGGCGGCCCGCGCGGCAGGGGACAACCGACGGGGCACACACCTGATCTCCCGTTCCTGGTTGCCGATACGGTGGGCGTGAGCGCGGACGAGGGCGACATCCCCGGCACCGCTCGGGCCCATGACCGGCAATCCGTCGCGGCATGGTGCCCCGCGGGCCTCCAAGTGCCCGCAACGTGTTGCCCGGCGAGCCGAGAGAAGAGAAATGAGCACGATGTATTCGCAGTTCAGGTGGGGTATGAGGAGTGCGGGGTAGGGCCGTGCATATTGTCATCATGGGCTGTGGCCGGGTGGGTGCCGCACTCGCGCAGAACCTGGAGCAGCAGGGGCACACCGTCGCCGTCATCGACCAGGACCCCACCGCGTTCCGACGGCTCGGCTCCGGTTTCGGCGGCCGTCGCGTCAGCGGCGTCGGGTTCGACCAGGACACCCTGCGCGACGCGGGGATCGAGGACGCCGGCGCCTTCGCCGCGGTGAGCAGCGGCGACAACTCCAACATCATCGCCGCCCGGGTGGCGCGCGAGATGTTCGGCATCGAGAACGTGGCCGCCCGTATCTACGACCCGAAGCGCGCCGAGGTCTACCAGCGGCTGGGCATCCCGACCGTGGCCACGGTCCGCTGGACCGCCGACCAGATGATGCGCCGGCTGCTGCCGTCCGGCGCGGAGCCGCTGTGGCGCGATCCCAGCGGCGGCGTCCAGCTCGCCGAGGTGCACACCGCGGAGAGCTGGATCGGCCACAAGATCAGCACGCTCCAGGAGGAGACGGGCGTCCGTGTCGCGTTTCTGACCCGGCTGGGCGAGGCGATGCTGCCGACGTCCCAGACCGTGCTGCAGGAGGGCGATCTCGTCCACGTGATGATGCGTACGGACGACATCGAGAAGGTCGAGGCGGCATTCGCCGAGGGCCCGGAAGGAGGCGTGAACTGATGCGCGTCGCGATTGCCGGGGCAGGTGCGGTGGGCCGTTCCATCGCGGGCGAGCTGCTGGAGAACGGGCACGAGATCCTGCTGATCGACAAGGCACCGACGGCCATCTCGGTGGAACGGGTGCCGCTGGCGGAATGGCTGCTGGCCGACGCCTGCGAGATCACCTCGCTGGACGAGGCGGCGCTCCAGCGCTGCCATGTCGTGATCGCCGCGACCGGCGACGACAAGGTCAATCTGGTCGTCTCGCTGCTCGCGAAGACCGAGTACGGCGTCCCGCGGGTGGTGGCCCGGGTCAACAACCCCAAGAACGAGTGGCTCTTCAACGAGTCCTGGGGCGTGGACGTCGCGGTCTCGACGCCGCGTCTGATGTCGGCGCTGGTCGAGGAGGCGGTGAGCGTCGGCGATCTCGTACGGCTGCTGCGCTTCAGCCACGGCGACGCCAACCTGGTCGAGCTGACGCTGCCGCCGGAGTCGGCGGTGACCGGTACGCAGGTCGGCGATGTGACCTGGCCCGAGGACACCTCGCTGGTCACGATCATCCGCGGGACGCGCGTTCTCACCCCGAATCCGGAGGAGACCCTGGAGGCGGGCGACGAGCTGCTGTTCGTGGCGGCCCAGGCCCGCGAGGAGCAGCTGGAGGATCTGCTGTCGGTACGGCGCGAGGAGACGACCGGCTGACGCTCCCGGGCGCCGGACGGGACTCTCCGGGCCCGGACAAGCCTTCGGGCGCCGGACAGGCGAAACCCCGCCCGTCCGGCGCCCGAAGGCTGTCCGCTCAGACACGCCCTAGCGGCGGTGCCGCGGCCCCGACCCGTCGGTCGTCGCGGCGACGGCCGCCGCGCGCTCCTTCTCCGCCCGCTCCTCCGCCTCCATCTCGGCGAACACATCGATCGGCGGCGGCGCCTTCGCCAGGAAGACCCAGGTCAGATAGACCGCCAGCAGGAACGGCGGGATCTTGAGCGCGATCAGGATCCAGCCGAGCTGGGTGGTGTCCGCCCACCAGTAGAGCGGGAAGAGGATCGCGCACTTGGCGAGCAGGATCAGCCCCCAGGCCCAACTGGCCTTGGCGTACGCCTTCTTGCGGCCCGGGTTACGGGTGCGCCAGGAGAGGTTCTCCTTGAAGACGGGGCCGAGGATCAGTCCGATCAGCGGCACGCCCGCGAGCGTGGTGACGATGTACGCGACCGCCAGCCCCAGCGTGTAGAGCATGCCCGGCAGATAGAAGTCCTTGGCATCGCCGGTCATCATCGCGAAGACGACACCGAACGCGACGCCGAAGACGCCGCTGAAGGCGTGCTTGACGGTGTCCCGGCGGATCAGCCGGACCACGACGAGCAGCAGCGAGACGGCCAGCGCGGCGATCGCCGACGCGTGCAGGTCCTTGTTGACCGTGAAGATCGTGACGAAGAGCAGGCCGGGAAGGACCGTCTCCACCATGCCGCGCAGACCGCCGAAAGCCTCGAAAAGAGCCGCCTCGGTGACGGCTTTCGCATCACCGTCCGAAGCGGCCGGGGTGCCGGAGGACGCAGTGGCGGGTGAGGCGGAGGAAGCGGTGGGGGAAGGGGTCGAGGCGGCGGGCTTGTCGGGTGACGTCACCGGCTACTCCTGTCCGAGTGGTCGGAGTTCGTATTTGGGATTGAACAGCACCCGCCGGCCGTGGCTCAGGGAGATCCGGCCGGAGGCGATCAGCTTGCGGCCCGGCTCTATGCCCACGATCGAGCGCCGGCCCAGCCACACCACGTCCAGCGGCGCGGTGCCGTCGAACAGCTCCGCCTCCAGCGCGGGTACGCCGGCCCGCGGACGCAGGGTGACCGTCCGCAACGTACCAGTCACCCGGACGATCTGGCGGTCGTTGCAGTCGGAGATGCGCGTACAGCCCGAAGCCTGCGCGTCCTCCTGCAGTTCTTCCGACTCCAGATCCTCCTGGGAGCTGGAGAGCCGGTCGAGCATCCGGCGGAAACGGCCGGTCGGCTTCTCAGCACTCATGCACAAAGCGTACCGGGGTATGGGCGCGCCGGATCAACGCTCGAACCGATAGCCCATGCCCGGTTCGGTGACGAAGTGCCTGGGGTGCGACGGATCCGCCTCCAGCTTGCGGCGCAGCTGCGCCATGTAGACCCGCAGATAGTTGGTCTCGGTGCCGTACGACGGGCCCCAGACCTCCTGGAGGAGCTGCTTCTGGCTGACCAGCCGGCCGGTGTTCCGTACGAGCACCTCCAGCAGATGCCACTCGGTCGGGGTGAGGCGGACGTCCCTGCCCTCGCGGTGGACCTTCTTGGCGGCCAGATCGACGGTGAACCCCTCGGTCTCCACGACCGAGACCGTCTCGTCGCCGTCGCCGCCGACCGGCTCGGCCCGCCGGACCGCCGCGCGCAGTCTGGCCAGCAGTTCGTCCATGCCGAAGGGCTTGGTGACATAGTCGTCCGCGCCCGCGTCCAGCGCCTCGACCTTCTCGTCGGAGGTGTGGCGCGCGGAGAGCACCAGGATCGGTACGCGGGTCCAGCCGCGCAGGCCCTTGATCACCTCGACGCCGTCCATGTCCGGGAGGCCGAGATCGAGCACGACGACATCGGGGTGGCGGGCCGCGGCCAGTTCCAGCGCGCTCGCGCCGTCGGAGGCCGCGTCCACCTCGTACTTGCGCGCCTTCAGATTGATCACCAGCGCGCGTACGATCTGCGGCTCGTCGTCGACCACGAGCACCCGGGTCATAGGGGCCTGCCTTTCTGCTGTCCCGGTCATGTGAGGGACCGGGCGGGTGGTTCGGGGCGTACCGGCTCGCGTCCGGACGCCGCTGAGAGGGTGAGGACCATGGTCAGACCGCCACCGGGGGTGTCCTCGGCGGCCAGCGTGCCCCCCATCGCGTCCACGAAGCCGCGGGCGACCGCCAGTCCGAGGCCGACGCCGGCGCCGCGCGGCGCGTCGCCGTGGCGCTGGAAGGGTTCGAAGATCCGTTCCTTGGCATCCTCGGGGACCCCGGGGCCCCGGTCCACGACCCGTACCTCGACCCGCGCGCCCAGCGCGCTGGCCGCGACGGTGACGTGCCGTCCCTCGGGGCTGTACTTGACGGCGTTCTCGACGATATTGGCGACCGCGCGCTCCAGCAGACCGGGGTCGACGTTCACCATGGGCAGCGATTCGGGGATGTCCAGCTCCACGCTGTTCTCCGGGACGCCGCCGAGCGCCCACGGGACCACCTCATCGAGGTCGATCTCCCGCATCAGCGGGGTGACGGTGCCGGTCTGGAGCCGGGACATGTCGAGCAGATTGCCGACCAGATGGTCCAGCCGGTCGGCGCCGTGCTCGATGCCCTCCAGCAGCTCCGCCCGGTCCTCCTCTGACCACTCGACGTCGTCGGAGCGCAGCGAGGTGACCGAGGCCTTGATGCTCGCCAGCGGGGTGCGCAGATCGTGGCTGACGGCCGCGAGCAACGCCGTACGGATGCGGTTGCCCTCGGCGAGCGCGCGGGCCTGTTCCGCCTCCCCCACCAGGCGCTGCCGGTCGAGTACGACGGCGGCCTGGGCGGCGAAGGCGGCGAGCACCCGGCGGTCCTCGGCGGGCAGGACGCGGCCGGTGAGCGCCAGCGCCATATGGTCGCCGACCGGCATGTCCACATCGGCGGACTCGGGGCGGTCGACGGGGTGCGGTCCGACGCTGCCCGCCCGGGTCCAGGGGTCGACATCGCTCATACGTTCGAGAAGCGCCACGGACTCCATGGAGAACGTCTCACGCACCCGCTCCAGCAGCGCGTCCAGCGTGGTCTCCCCGCGCAGCACGCTGCCGGCCAGGAACGAGAGGATCTCGGACTCGGCGCGCAGCCGGGCCGCCTGGTGGGTACGGCGGGCCGCCAGATCCACCACGGAGGCCACCGACACGGCCACCGCGAAGAAGATCACGATGGCGACCAGGTTCTTGGGATCCGCCACGGTCAGCGTGTGCGTGGGCGGCGTGAAGTAGAAGTTGAGCAGCAGCGAGCCCGCGGCGGCCGAGGCGAGCGCGGGCCGCAGCCCGCCGAGCAGCGCGGCCAGCACGGTCAGGAAGAGGAACAGCAGGACGTCGTTGGCGAGTCCCAGGCTGTTGTCCAGCGCCGTCAGCAGCAGCGAGAGCAGTACGGGCGCGGCGACCCCGGCCAGCCAGCCCCAGACGATCCGGGAGCGGCCGAGCCTGGCCCCGCGCGCCACCGGCAGCCCGCGCCCCTTGGCGGCCTCCTCGTGCGTGACGATATGGACGTCCAGATCGGGCCCGGACTCCCGGGCCACGGTGGCGCCGACACCGGGTCCGAAGATGTACTGCCAGGTCTTGCGCCGGCTGGAGCCCAGCACGATCTGTGTGGCGTTGACCCCGCGCGCGAATTCGAGCAGCGCGGAGGGGATGTCGTCGCCGATGACATGGTGGAAGGTGCCGCCCAGATCCTCGACCAGCTTGCGCTGGACCGCCAGCTCCTTGGGCGAGGCGGCGGTCAGACCGTCGCTCCTGGCTATGTAGACGGCCAGGATCTCGCTGCCGGAGCCCTTCGCGGCCATCCGGGCGGCGCGGCGGATGAGCGTACGCCCCTCCGGCCCGCCGGTGAGTCCGACGACGATGCGCTCCCGGGCCTGCCAGGTGGAGCGGATGTTGTGCTCGCCCCGGTACTGCTGGAGGTATTCGTCCACCCGGTCGGCGACCCAGAGCAGCGCCAGCTCACGCAGCGCGGTGAGGTTGCCGGGGCGGAAGTAGTGCGAGAGCGCCGCGTCGACCTTGTCGGGCTTGTAGACATTGCCGTGCGCCATCCGCCGCCGCAGCGCCTGGGGTGACATGTCGACCAGCTCGATCTGGTCGGCGCGCCGCACCATCTCGTCGGGGACGGTCTCCTGTTGCCGTACACCGGTTATCGACTCGACGACGTCGCCGAGTGACTCCAGGTGCTGGATATTGACCGAGGACACGACCTCGATCCCGGCCTTGAGCAGCTCTTCGACGTCCTGCCAGCGCTTGGCGTTGCGGGAGCCGGGCACATTGGTGTGCGCCAGCTCGTCGACCAGCGCGACGGCCGGGCGGCGCTCCAGCACCGCGTCGATGTCCATCTCCGTGAAGACCGTGCCGCGGTACTCCAGCTCGCGCCGCCTGACGGCTTCGAGCCCGTGCAGCATCACTTCCGTACGCGGCCGGTCATGATGCTCCACGAACGCCACGACACAGTCCGTGCCGCGCTCCACCCTGCGGTGCGCCTCGGAGAGCATCGCGTACGTCTTGCCGACGCCCGGTGCCGCGCCCAGATAGATCCGAAGCTTGCCGCGTCCCATGGCCCCATTGTCTTCCAGAAGAGCCACCGCGTCCGACGCGTCGGCTGCGTCGAAAATACAGCCAGGAAAAGCGGCAAAAGGGGCGGCACCGGTCTCGTGAGTCGGTCTTGACACGATTCTGATGGTCAGCCGACCATCTCCCGCAGCGCGACGTTGAGCGCGAGGACATTCACCCGGGGTTCCCCGACGAAGCCGAGAACGCGCTGCTGGGTGTGGTCCTCGACCAGTTTCTCCACCTGCGCGACGGAGAGATGGTTCCGTTCGGCCACCCGGTGGACCTGGAGCCGGGCGTACGCCGGTGAGATGTCCGGGTCGAGGCCGGAGCCCGAGGAGGTGACGGCGTCCGGCGGCACGGCGGAGGCCGGGACCCGGTAACCGGGGGTTGAGTTGTCCTTGACGACGGCGGCCTTGGCGTCCTTGACCCACTTGATCAGCTCTTCGTTGTCGCCCGACCGGTTGGTGGCCCCGGAGAGGATCAGCTTGTACTGCGTGTTGACGCTGTTGCTGCCCAGGCCGTTGGACGGGCGCGGCTGGAACCACTTGAGGTCGGGCGCCGGGGTCTCCTGGCCCTTCTTCAGCGGCAGGTCGTAGCGCTGGCCGATGAGCGAGGAGCCGACGACCTTGCCGGCCTCCTTGACCTCGGACCCGTTCGCCTGATGGGGGAAGAGGCCCTGGGCGACGCCGGTGACGGCCAGCGGGTAGAGCACCCCGCACAGGACGGTGAGGACGAGGAGAGCGCGCGCTCCGGCTCCGAGGAGCCGCGCGGTGTTGCGTGCCGAGCTGTTCATGGATGTCATGCCGTTCACCCGATGCCGGGGATGAGGGAGAGGAGCAGATCGATGATCTTGATGCCGATGAAGGGGGCGACCAGTCCGCCGAGGCCGTAGATCCCCAGATTCCTGCGGAGCATCCTGTCGGCGCTCATCGGCCGGTAGCGCACGCCTCTGAGCGCGAGCGGTACGAGCGCGACGATGATCAGCGCGTTGAAGATGACCGCGGAGAGGATCGCGGACTCCGGCGAGGACAGCCGCATGATGTTGAGCCTGTCCAGGCTCGGATAGACGACCGCGAACATCGCGGGGATGATCGCGAAGTACTTCGCGACGTCGTTGGCGATGGAGAAGGTCGTCAGCGCGCCACGGGTGATGAGCAGCTGCTTGCCGATGCCGACGATCTCGATGAGCTTGGTCGGGTTGGAGTCCAGGTCCACCATGTTCCCGGCCTCCTTGGCGGCCGACGTACCGGTGTTCATGGCCACGCCGACATCCGCCTGCGCCAGCGCCGGGGCGTCGTTCGTCCCGTCGCCGGTCATCGCGACGAGCTTGCCGCCCGCCTGCTCGCGCCGGATGAGGGCCATCTTGTCCTCGGGGGTGGCCTCGGCGAGGAAGTCGTCCACGCCGGCCTCCTCCGCGATCGCCCGTGCGGTCAGCGGGTTGTCACCGGTGATCATGACGGTCTTGATTCCCATGCGGCGCAGCTCGTCGAACCGCTCCCGCATCCCCTCCTTGACCACGTCCTTGAGGTGGATGACACCGAGCACCCGGGCCCCGCCGGCGTCCTCCAGGGCGACCAGCAGCGGCGTGCCACCGGCCTCCGAGATCGCGTTGGTGAGTTCCCTGGTGTCCTCGGACACCGGGCCGCCGCGCTCCTCGACCCAGGCGATGACCGAGCCGGTCGCGCCCTTGCGGACCTTGCGGCGCGTCCCGTTCTCCACGAGGTCGACGCCCGACATCCGGGTCTGGGCCGTGAAGGCCGCCCATTCGGCGCCGGTCAGCTCGCCCTGGTGGCGCTCGCGCAGCCCGTACTTCTCCTTGGCCAGCACCACGATGGAGCGGCCCTCGGGGGTCTCGTCGGCCAGCGAGGAGAGCTGGGCCGCGTCGGCGAGTTCGGCCTCCGTCACCCCCTTGACCGGAACGAACTCGGCGGCCTGCCGGTTGCCGAGGGTGATCGTGCCGGTCTTGTCGAGCAGCAGGGTCGAGACATCGCCCGCGGCCTCGACCGCGCGCCCCGACATGGCGAGCACGTTCCGCTGGACGAGCCGGTCCATGCCCGCGATGCCGATCGCGGAGAGCAGCGCGCCGATCGTGGTCGGGATCAGACAGACCAGCAGCGCGATCAGCACGATCATCGACTGGCGCTGGCCCGCGTAGACCGCGAACGGCTGGAGCGTAACGACCGCGAGCAGGAAGACGATGGTGAGGGACGCGAGCAGGATGTTCAGCGCGATCTCGTTGGGGGTCTTCTGCCGGGCCGCGCCCTCCACCAGCGCGATCATCCGGTCGATGAAGGTCTCGCCGGGCTTCGTCGTGATCTTGACGACAATACGGTCGGAGAGGACCTTCGTCCCGCCGGTGACGGCCGAGCGGTCGCCGCCCGACTCCCGGATGACGGGCGCCGATTCACCGGTGATGGCCGACTCGTCGACGGAGGCGACGCCGTCGACCACATCACCGTCGCCGGGGATGATGTCGCCTGCCTCGCAGACGACCAGATCGCCGACGCGCAGCTCCGTACCGGGCACCCGCTCCTCGCTCGCGCCGATGACGCGGCGGGCGACGGTGTCGGTCTTGGCCTTGCGCAGGGTGTCGGCCTGCGCCTTGCCGCGCCCCTCGGCGACGGCCTCCGCCAGATTGGCGAAGATCGTCGTCAGCCAGAGCCAGATGGCCACGGCCCAGCCGAACCAGTCACCCGGTTCCAGCGCGGCGAAGACCGTACTCATGACGGAGCCGATGAGGACGACGAACATCACGGGCGACTTGGCCATCGACCGGGGATCGAGTTTCCTCAACGCCTCCGGGAAGGAGCGCAGGAGCTGCTTGGGGTCGAACAGGCCCCCGCCGACGCGTCCGTCATCGGGTTTGTGCCCGGTGGGAACATCGCTGTGCGGCGCGCGGGCCGGAGTGGTACTGGACATCGCGTCCTCATGCTTCGTACGAGTGTTCATGACGCCAGCCCTTCGGCCAGCGGCCCCAGCGCCAGCGCCGGGAAGTAGGTCAGTCCGGCGACGATCAGGATCGTGCCCACGAGAACCCCGCTGAACAGCGGTTTCTCCGTCCGGAGCGTGCCCGCGGTCTTGGGTACGGGGCTCTGCTCGGCGAGCGAGCCGGCCAGCGCGAGGACGAACACCATGGGCACGAAGCGGCCGAGCAGCATCGCCAGCCCGATCGTGGTGTTGAACCACTGGGTGTCCGCGTTGAGCCCGGCGAAGGCCGAACCGTTGTTGTTGGCGCCCGAGGTGTACGCGTACAGGATCTCGGTGAAGCCGTGCGGCCCCGAGTTCGTCATGGAGTTGCCCGGGGTGGGCAGCGCCATGGCCACGGCGGTGAAGCAGAGCACCAGCGCCGGGGTGATCAGGATGTACGACGCGGCGAACTTGATCTGGCGGCTGCCGATCTTCTTGCCCAGATACTCGGGCGTACGTCCGACCATCAGACCCGCGATGAACACCGCGATGACGGCCATGATCAGCATGCCGTAGAGACCGGAGCCGACGCCGCCGGGCGCGATCTCACCGAGCTGCATGCCCAGCAGCGCGATGCCGCCGCCGTATCCGGTGAACGAGGAGAGGAAGGCGTTGACCGCGCCGGTCGAGGTGAGGGTGGTGGCCACCCCGAAGATCGACGAGCCGGCGACCCCGAAGCGGGTCTCCTTGCCCTCCAGCGCGCCGCCCGCGATGTCGAACGCCGGGCCGCCGTGGTGGAACTCGGTCCACATCATCAGCGCGGTGAAACCGAGCCAGATCGTCACCATCGCGACGAGGATCGCGTAGCCCTGGCGGAGGCTGCCCACCATCCGGCCGAAGGTGCGCGTCATCGCGAACGGGATGAGCAGGATCAGGAAGATCTCGAAGAGGTTGGAGACCGGATTGGGGTTCTCGAAGGGGTGGGCGGAGTTGGCGTTGAAGTAACCGCCGCCGTTGGTGCCCAGCTCCTTGATGACCTCCTGCGAGGCGACCGCGCCGCCGTTCCACTGCTGCGCGCCGCCCATGAACTGACCGACCTCGTGGATGCCCGCGAAGTTCTGGATGGCACCGCAGGCGACCAGGATGATCGCGCCGATGACGGAGATCGGCAGCAGGATCCGGACGGTGCCGCGCACCAGGTCCGACCAGAAGTTGCCCAGCTCACCGGTGCGGGAGCGGGCGAAGCCGCGTACGAGCGCGACCGCGACGGCCATGCCGACGGCGGCCGAGAGGAAGTTCTGCACCGCGAGGCCGCCGGTCTGTACGACGTGGCCCATGGCCTGCTCGCCGTAGTACGACTGCCAGTTGGTGTTGGAGACGAAGGACGCGGCCGTGTTGAACGCCTGGTCCGGGTCGATCGACGCGAAGCCGAGCGAGCCCGGAAGACCGCCCTGCACCCGCTGGAGCAGATACAGGAACAGGACGCTGATCACGGAGAAGGCGAGGACCCCGCGCAGATAGGCGGGCCAGCGCATCTCGGTGGCGGGATCGGCGCCGATGGCACGGTAGATCCACTTCTCGGCCCTGAGGTGCTTGGGCGAGCTGTAGACACGGGCCATGTAGTCGCCGAGGGGGCGGTAGACCAGAGCGAGCGCCGCTATCAGGGCGAGCAGCTGGAGCACACCGGCGAGGACGGGGCTCATCACTCAGAACCTCTCCGGGAAGAGGAGGGCGAGGACGAGATAGCCCAGCAGGGCGACGGCCACGACCAGGCCGACGATGTTCTCGGCGGTCACAGCTTCGTCACCCCCTTGGCGATGAGAGCCACCAGCGCGAAGACCGCGATCGTGGTGGCGACGAAGGCCAGATCGGCCATCGGGTGCTCCTGAATGAGTGCGGGAGGATATGACCCCCTGAGGAAACCCGCTGTTTCGGCGGACTCCGCCTCCGTTGACGGGTCTCATACGGAGGGGAGCTCTCGCTTGACGCGTTTCCTACGGTCACACCCGTGACCAGTGAGGAGACAAGGGGAAACGACGATGGGCCGCACCCCGTGAAGGGGTGCGGCCCACGCTATTTCCGATCAGGTGTCAGCGCACTTCGGTGATCTCCGGACCGCGCTGGAGCTGTCCCATGCCACCGGAGAAGCGGGATCCCTCCTGCTCCTCCTGCTGGACGCCCTCGGCCACCATCTGCGCGTCGTCCGGCAGCTTGAGGACGATGGGGTCGCGGGGCGCCATCGGTCCCTCGCCGCGTACGACGACGGTGTCCCTGAAGATCTGTTCGAGCAGCCCCGCGGCCTCGGGCTGCACCGCGCCCTGCCCGGAGATCACACCGCGCAGGAACCAGCGCGGTCCGTCGACGCCGATGAAGCGCACCAGCTGTACGCCTCCGGTGCCGTCCGGCAGCTGAACGGGGACCTGGGCGCGCAGCTCCCAGCCCAGCGGGCCCTCGACCTCGTCGATGATGCCGCCCTGCTGGGTGATGCCGGAGGCGATCTCCTCGCGGACCTCGCCCCAGATGCCTTCCTTCTTGGGCGCGGCGAAAGCCTGGAGCTGTACGGCGCTGTCGCGCACGACGACGGTGGCGGCGACGATCGCGTCACCGGCGACCTCCACCCGCAGCTCCATGCCGTCGACGGCGGGGACGAAGACGCCCCCCAGATCCACCCGGCCCTCTTCGGGCTTGGAGATCTCGGAGATGTCCCAGGGACCGTCGGGCCTGGGCGCCGGCGGAAGGTTCGCCCGGCGGGGCGTGTCCCCCGCCTCGCTGTCATCGGCGTCCACGCCGACGCCGTCCGTGAACTGCCCGGCCTCGCCCGCTGCGTCCGCCGTGTCCTCTGCGGAACCACTCTTCTTGCGACGTCCGAACACGTCACTGTCCTTCCCGGTCGGATACGACCGAAGCGTATCGATTCCCACCCTGTACCCCGCCCACGGCGGAATGACCACCGGTGGAGCCGAAGCCCCCCTCGGCCCGCGCGGAGCCGGGAAGTTCCGCCACCTCATGGAAGCGCACCTTCTCGACCCGCTGGACGATCAGTTGGGCAATCCGGTCGAACCGCTCGAACCGAACGCTCTCGCGCGGGTCCAGATTGACCACGATCACCTTGATCTCTCCACGGTACCCGGCATCCACCGTCCCCGGGGCATTCACCAGAGCGACACCGCAGCGGGCGGCGAGCCCGGAGCGGGGGTGCACGAAGGCCGCGTAGCCGTCGGGCAGGGCGATGGCCACCCCGGTCGGCAGGACCACACGCTCACCGGGGGCGAGCTCCGCGGCCTCGGTGGTGACCAGATCGGCTCCCGCGTCACCCGGGTGTCCATACGACGGAAGCGGGGCTTCCGGATCGACACGGCGGATCAGTACGTCCAGGGGGCCGGCAGGGGCAGGGCTCATGGGTTCACCTCGAAGGCGCGGGCGCGCCTGATCTGGTCGGGATCGGCCATGGCCGCCCGGATCTCCTCCTGGCGGCCGTTGTCGATGAAATGATCGACCTTGACCTCGATGAAAAGGGCATCGGCGCGGACGGCGACGGGGCCCTCGGGGCCACCGAGCCTGCCGGTGGCGGTGCAGTAGATCTTCCGCCCGTGGACGGCGGTGGCCTCCGCCTCCAGATGGAGCGACGTGCCCACCGGTACGGGCCGTACGAACTCGGTCTGGAGCCGGCCGGTCACGGCGATCACGCGGAGCAGCCAGTTCAGCGAGCCGAGCGTCTCGTCCAGCGCGGTGGCCAGCACACCGCCGTGCGCGAGCCCGGGGGCGCCCTGGTGAGCGGGCTTGACCGTGAACTCCGCGGTGATACGGACTCCCTCACCGGCACGCGCCAGCAGCTGGAGTCCGTGGGGCTGTGCCCCGCCGCAGCCGAAACAGTGTTCGTAGTGCGCGCCGAGCGGCTCACCGGGGGCGGGAGCGTCGGGATGCCGTACCGGCGGTACGGCGTCGGCCGGCGGTGTCAGGGGCCCCGGCCCCGCGGGGGATCCGGGAGGCGCTCCCGGGGATGGCACGTTACTCACAGGCGCAGACCTTACCCGCGCGGTCGCCCGGGAGCCGCACCGTGCCAAGCTTGGCCTCATGGAGCCTTCCGCCACGCGCTACGACGAACGCCTGACCGCCCCCCCTTCCTGGTGGGGGATCGCCGCCCTGATCGCCGTCGCGGGCGGTCTGATCACGCTGCCGATGGGGCTGCTGCCGATGCTCGGCGGGGTGATCGGCGCGGGCGCGCTGGCCGCGGCCGGGGTGAGTTCCTACGGCTCGGCACGGATCCGGGTGGTGGCCGACTCGCTGGTCGCGGGCGAGGCGAGGATCCCGGTGTCGGCGCTCGGCGAGGCCGAGGTGCTCGACGACGAGGAGGCGCGGGCCTGGCGGCTGCACAAGGCCGACCCGCGCGCCTTCATGCTGCTGCGCAGCTACGTGCCGACGGCGCTGCGCGTGGAGATCACGGACCCGGAGGACCCGACGCCGTACGTCTATCTGTCGACGCGGGACCCGAAGGCGCTGGCGGCGGCGCTGAACGCGGTACGGACCGGCTGAGAGCCGCTCGGGGGCCTGCGGCTGTTCCCCAGCCCTTAGTGGCCCAGTTCCCTGGGCAGCTCGGCGGGAAGCTCCGTGGGCCGCTCCAGCGGGGGCAGCGCGGGCAGCGCGTCCCAGGGGATCTGGCGGGCCCGCAGGTCCTTGCGGATGCGCTCGGCGACCTTCTTGGTGTCCCGCCGGTTCATCATCGCGCCGACGGCCGCTCCGATCATGAACGGAACCAGGTTCGGCAGACTGCGGACCGTGCGCTTCATGATCTGCTGCCGCAGCTCGCGCTTCATCCGGCCGCTCAGCGCGCCGTTGAAGGTCGACGGTTTGGTGATGTCGACCCCGCGCTCCTCCGTCCAGGACGTCAGATAGGCGGCGCTGCGCTCCTTGAGCGAGCCGGGCGGGCGCAGTCCGTAGACCTCGTGCAGCTCCGCGATGAGCTTCAGCTCGATCGCGGCGACGGCGGTGATCTCGGCTGCCAGCTCGGCCGGCATCGCGGGCGGTACGGGCAGCATCGCGGCCGCGCCGATACCCGCGCCGACCGTCGAGCTGCTGTTCGCGGCGCCCGCGACCAGCTTGTCCGCCAGCTCCTCGGGACCCAGGCCCGGGAACTGCTTGCGGAGGGTGGCGAGATCGCGGACCGGGACCCGAGGAGCGTTCTCGATGATCCGGTCGGCGAGATGGGCCAGCGCCGCCTTGGCGCTGTCGCCGCCCCTGCGTACTCCCCGTTTGACGGTGTCCAGGCGCCGGCCCCCGGTCTTGGGGCCGCCGTGGTCTTCCTGGTCCGCCTCGAGCGAGGCCGGCCGGCCTCGCTCGTCGTCACCCGCGCCGGAACGGGGCGACAGGGCGGAGTGCTCGGCAGCGGGCTGAACGCCTTCTGCCGGGCCTGTGCCGCCCTCATACACCTCCGGTGAACTCTTACGCCGGAAGCGCCGTTTCCGGAACGGTGTGTCGCCTGCCACGGGCCTGACCTCAGTCGCAGTCGCGGCAGATGGGCTGACCGTTCTTCTCCCTGGCGAGCTGGGAGCGGTGGTGCACCAGGAAGCAGCTCATGCAGGTGAACTCATCCGCCTGCCTGGGCAGCACCCGGACGGACAGCTCCTCGTTGGAGAGATCCGCGCCGGGCAGTTCCAGGCCCTCGGCCTGCTCGAACTCGTCGACGTCGACCGCTGAAGTCGACTTGTCGTTCCGACGGGCCTTCAGTTCCTCAAGGCTGTCCTGATCGACGTCGTCATCGGTCTTGCGTGGGGTGTCGTAATCCGTTGCCATGTCGCTCTCCCCCTCTGGGTGTCTGTGGTGTCTCAGCGCGGGTAACGCGTGAGAGGCCGGACTTGTGCCCGACCTGAGGCGGAGATTTTGCCTCACATCAAGGTCTGTTACTCAATCGACACCCAACCGGACTCACGTGGAGTGATCGGCTTCGGGTGGCGAAGGGGACCGTACACGGTCCCAATGTCGTACTTCACGGGCGCCACCCCGTGTACTTCCCGTGATCCCGACCCCTGGAAACCCGGACTTTACCGGCTTTCCGTTGAAGGCTTGATCACGCAGAGTGGATAGGCGGGAATTCGCCCCTGTGATCGATCACACATGGGTCCGCCCAAAACTGATGGCGAGAATTCCGCGCAAAGCGAACAAAGCAATCTTGCTGCCTGAACACTCCGCGCAGTCTCTCAGACCGGGAGAGTGACACGCATCACGAGTCCACCGCCTTCGCGCGGTTCGGCGTGAATTCGTCCGCCATGGGCACGCGCGACGGATCTGGCGATCGAAAGCCCCAGGCCAACGCCCTTGTCACTGCCGGTGCGCTCGGTCCGTAGCCGCCGGAACGGCTCGAAGAGATTGTCAATCTCGTACGCGGGAACCACGGGACCGGTGTTCGACACCACCAGGACCGCCTGGCCCTGCTCGATGGCGGTGGTGACCTCTACCCAGCCGTCCTCCGGGACGTTGTACCGGACGGCATTCTGCACCAGGTTCAGCGCGATCCTTTCCAGCAGGACGCCGTTCCCCTGCACGACGGCGGGCACGCGCTCGCCGCGGATCTCCACGCCCTTCGCCTCCGCCTCGGAGAGCGCCTGGTCCACCGCGCGGGTCGCGACCTCGGCGAGATCGACCGGTTTTCGCTCCACGATCTGGTTGTCGCTGCGGGCGAGCAGCAGCAGGCCCTCCACCAGTTGTTCGCTGCGCTCATTGGTGGCCAGCAGGGTCTTGCCGAGCTGCTGGAGCTCCGTGGGCGCCCCCGGATCGGAGAGATGGACCTCCAGCAGGGTGCGGTTGATCGCGAGCGGTGTGCGCAGCTCGTGCGAGGCGTTCGCGACGAACCGCTGCTGCGCGCTGAAGGCCCGCTCCAGCCGCTCCAGCATCTCGTCGAAGGTGTCGGCCAGCTCCTTCAGCTCGTCGTCGGGGCCGTCCAGCTCGATGCGCCGGGACAGGTCGGAGCCGACCACGCGACGCGCGGTACGGGTGATCCGGCCCAGCGGGGAGAGGACCCGGCCGGCCATCGCGTAGCCGAAGGCGAACGCGATGACGCTGAGGCCGACCAGCGCGAAGAGCGAGCGGCTGAGCAGATCGTCGAGCGCCTGCTGGCGCTGGTGGTTGACGCAGGCGTTCATCGCCGCGTTGAACTCCTCCGGGGGCGCCTGGTCCGGGAAGTTGCAGACCTCGCTGCTGACCTTGCCCGTCACGATCTTGAACGGCAGCTCGCTGCCCACGTGCAGGGCCTGCGCGGCCAGCAGATAGATGATCGAGAGCAGCAGGATGCCGGCGATCAGGAACATGCCGCCGTAGAGCAGCGTGAGCCGTATCCGGATGGTCGGACGCACCCAGGGCAGCGACGGGTCCGGGCGTCTGGGGTCCCAGGTCGGTTTCGGCGGCGCCGCGGGGGGCGCGGGCGTACTGGACACCGACATCAGATCCGGTAACCGGAGCCGGGCACCGTGACGATCACGGGTGGCTCGCCGAGCTTGCGGCGCAGTGTCATGACGGTCACGCGCACGACGTTCGTGAACGGGTCGGTGTTCTCGTCCCACGCCTTCTCCAGGAGTTGCTCGGCAGAGACGACGGCGCCCTCGCTGCGCATCAGGACTTCGAGCACCGCGAATTCCTTGGGGGCGAGCTGGATCTCCCTGCCGTCACGGAAGACCTCGCGGCGGTTGGGGTCGAGCTTGATCCCGGAGCGCTCCAGTACAGGAGGCAGCGGTACGGTCGTACGACGGCCGAGCGCCCGTACCCGCGCGGTCAGCTCGCTGAACGCGAAGGGCTTGGGCAGATAGTCGTCCGCGCCCAGCTCCAGCCCCTCGACCCGGTCGCTGACGTCGCCCGAGGCCGTGAGCATGAGGACGCGGGTCGGCATCCCCAGTTCGACGATCTTCCGGCAGACATCGTCGCCGTGGACGACGGGGAGGTCGCGGTCGAGCACGACCACGTCGTAGTCGTTCACCCCGATCCGCTCCAGGGCCGCCGCTCCGTCGTACACCACGTCGACGGCCATGGCCTCCCGGCGCAGTCCGGTGGCCACCGCATCGGCGAGCAGTTGCTCGTCCTCGACGACGAGTACGCGCACGTCGCTGTTCCTTCCTCTGGGCCCGTCACCCGTGATCAGGGCAGGTTGTATCACTGGCTGTGCGGGGCCATCCTGCCCTTAACGGCCATAAACCGGCGGTAAGACGATGCTGGATGACCTGGCACATCCGGGAATGAACCGGATTTGTGGATGCGTTGAGGTTTCTCGACGGCGGAGCGTGGGGAAGACGATTTCACACCCGAGATCACGCCCTGTTTGTGGCATGCCACACCCTTATCTGTCATCCAGAGGCAGTGGGTGCGTGATCTTCCCGCCGTCGGCACACCCCCGTGCCACCGACCACGACGTCGGCACACCCCCGTGCCACTGACCCACGACGAGGGGGCGCAATGGACGCGTTCACCGCCGGGCTTCTGCAGCGTATAAGGGCCACGGAAACGGATCTCACTCATGCCCGTGAAACGGGCGACGACTTCCTCGCGGATGTCGAACAGGAAGAGCTGGACGACCTTCGCCGGCTTGCCGCCGAGCATGGCGTGGATGTGGAGGTCGGCGCCGCCACGGGCGTCTGACCTGCGCCGCGGTCGTACAGACACCGTCGTACAGCCATAGCCGTACAGACATACAGAATCACGACATTTACAGAGCCGTAGATACCTACAGAGAAGGGCCCCGGCACCGAGGGGAACGGTGCCGGGGCCCTTCCGTGTCCTGGCCCGTCCGTCCTAGTCGTGCCAGGCGCCGTACTCCTCCAGCAGCGCCTGGAGGGGTTCGAAGACGCCGGGGGTGGCGGCCACCGTCAGGTCGTAGCCGGGCCGGGTGCCGGGACGGCCGCCCGTGAGCGCGCCCGCCTCACGGGCGATGAGATCACCGGCCGCCAGGTCCCAGGGGTGCAGTCCGCGCTCGTAGTAGCCGTCGAGCCGTCCGGCCGCGACATCGCACAGGTCGGACGCCGCCGAGCCGCCGCGGCGGATGTCGCGCAGCTGGGGGATCAGCCGCTGGGCGATTCCGGCCTGGTGGGCGCGGACGGCGGTGACGTAGTTGAAGCCGGTCGACACCAGCGCGCGCTCCAACGGCGGAGCGGGACGGCAGCCGATCGGGCGGTCGTTGAGGAAGGCTCCGCCGCCGCGCACGGCGCGGAAGATCTCACGGCGCAACGGGATCGCGACGACTCCGGCCAGCGTCTCGCCGTCGCGTTCGGCGGCGATGGAGACGGCCCAGGTGGGCAGCCCGTAAAGGTAGTTGACCGTGCCGTCCAGTGGGTCGATGACCCAGCGGACCCCGCTGCTGCCCGCCGAGCTGGCGCCCTCCTCGCCGAGGAAGCCGTCGTCGGGGCGGTGCTCCGAGAGATAGCCGGTGATCAGTTTCTCGGCCGCGATGTCCATCTCGGTGACGACATCGATGGGGCTGGATTTGGTGGCGGCGACGGCCAGATCGTCGGGGCGGCCGTCACGCAGCAGCGCGCCGGCCCGGTTCGCCGCCTCCAGGGCGAGGGCGAGCAGTTCCCCGCTCAGGGCGTCGTCGGCCGCGGTGTCCTTGTGCGCGGTGTCCTCGTTCGGGGCGTCCTCGTGCGGGGCGTCGGTCACAGCGGGCTCCTTCAGGCGTACGGGCTGTCGGCGCCCGCCGCGGCGGGCCTGGGGGCACGGGCGGGGCAGCAGCCGACCGGGCAGAGGTCATGGCTCGGGCCGAGCGCGCCCAGGGAGCAGCGTTCCGTCGCGCGCCCCCGCTCGGTGGCGGCGCGTTCCAGGAGGAGATCGCGGACGGCCCCGGCGAAGCGCGGATCCGCCCCCACCGTCGCCGAGCGGCGTACGGGCAGCCCCAGCTCGGCGGCCTTGGCGGTGGCCTCGGTGTCGAGGTCGTACAGGACCTCCATGTGGTCGGAGACGAAACCGATGGGGGCCATCACGACGGCGGGGACTCCGGCGCCGTGCAGGGTCTCCAGGTGGTCGCAGATGTCCGGCTCCAGCCACGGGATGTGCGGGGCGCCGCTGCGCGACTGGTAGACGAGCCGCCAGGGGTGCTCCACGCCGGTCTCCTCACGGACCGCGTCCGCGATCAGCCGGGCGACGTCGAGATGCTGGGCCACATAGGCGCCGCCCTCCCCGTGGGCCTCGACGGGCCCCGAGGTGTCGGCGGCGGCGTCGGGGATGGAGTGGGTGGTGAAGGCGAGGTGCGCGCCCGCGCGTACGTCCTCCGGCAGGTCCGCGAGCGACGCGAGCACGCCGTCGACCATGGGGCGCACGAAGCCGGGGTGGTTGAAGTAGTGGCGCAGCTTGTCCACCCGGGGTACCGCGAGCCCCTCGTCGGCCAGGGTGGCGAGCGCGTCCGCGAGGTTCTCGCGGTACTGCCGGCAGCCCGAGTACGAGGCGTACGCGCTGGTGGCGAGGACCGCGATACGGCGCCGGCCGTCCGCGACCATCTCGCGCAGGGTGTCGGTCAGATACGGCGCCCAGTTGCGGTTGCCCCAGTAGACCGGCAGGTCCACCCCGTGCTCGGCGAAGTCCTTGCGCAGTGCCCCCAGCAGGGCGCGGTTCTGTTCGTTGATCGGGCTGACCCCGCCGAACAGGAAGTAGTGCTTGCCCACTTCCTTCAGCCGTTCCTTGGGGATGCCGCGGCCCCGGGTCACGTTCTCCAGGAACGGAACCACATCGTCCGGGCCCTCGGGACCGCCGAAGGACAGCAGAAGAAGAGCGTCGTAGGGGGAAGTCGCGAGCTGTTCTGGCATGTGTCCGATCCTCCCACCCGGCTCTCCGCGCGCGGCAACCGCGCCCCGCCCCGCACCGCCCAGTACCCCCCGGGGAGCCGCCCGGAGCTCCCGAAGCCGCCCGGCCGGAAATCGGGGCGCGCGCGGCGGGCCCCGGCCGTAAGCTGTATCGCCAGATTCATTCCTTACCGGAGCGTCCGTTGCCCAGTTCCTACCACGCGATATTCGCCGCTCCCGGTACCAAGGGATTCAGCGCGGCCGGTCTGATCGGCAGGATGCCGCTGGCCATGATGGGCATCGGCATCGTGACGATGGTCTCCCAGCTCACCGGGCGCTATGGACTGGCGGGGGCGCTCTCCGCGACGCTGGCGATGTCCGCCGCGCTGTTCGGTCCGCAGATCTCCCGGCTCGTCGACCGGCACGGCCAGGGGCGGATCCTGCGCCCGGCGACCCTGGTCGCGGTGACGTCCGTGGCGGGGCTGCTCGTCTGCGCCCAGCAGTCCGCCCCCGACTGGACCTTGTTCGTCTTCGCCGCGGGCGCGGGCTGTGTGCCGAGCCTCGGCGCGATGGTGCGGGCGCGCTGGGCCGCGATCTACCGGGGCTCACCGCGCGAGCTGCACACCGCGTACGCGTGGGAGTCGATCGTCGACGAGGTGTGCTTCATCTTCGGCCCGATCGTCTCGATCGGGCTCTCGACCGCCTGGTTCCCGGAGGCGGGCCCGCTGCTCGCGGCCGTCTTCCTGGTCGTCGGTGTCGTCTGGCTGACCGCGCAGCGCGCCACCGAGCCCGTACCGCAGCCGCGTGAGCAGCACACCGGGGGTTCGGCCCTCCGCTCCCCCGGGCTGCGCGTCCTGGTGGCGACCTTCGTCGCGACCGGGGCGATCTTCGGCGCGGTCGATGTGGTGACGGTCGCCTTCGCGGAGGAGCGGGGTCACAAGGCGGCGGCGAGTCTGGTGCTGGCCGTGTACGCGCTCGGATCCTGTCTCGCCGGGGTGGTGTTCGGGCTGCTGCACTTCACCGGGCCTCCCGCGCGGAGGTGGCTGGTGGGTATCTGCGTGATGGCCTTGAGTATGATCCCCCTCCAACTGGCCGGGAACCTGCCGTTCCTGGCCGTGGCGCTCTTTGTCGCGGGTCTCTCCGTCGCGCCGACGATGGTGACGACGATGGCCCTCGTCGAAGCGCACGTACCGCGCACCAAGCTGACCGAGGGCATGACCTGGACCAGTACCGGGCTCGCGGTCGGCGTGGCGCTCGGCTCGTCGGCCGCAGGCTGGGTGGTCGACGCGGCCGGGGCCGAGGCGGGGTACGGAGTGCCCGTCGCGGCGGGCGCGGCCGCGGCCGTGGTGGCGTTCCTGGGTTTTCGCCGGCTGCGCGGGCCGGTACCGAGTCGGGGAGGGCACGGGGCGGATGACCGGGAACCGTACGACGGCCACAAGAACGTGGCGTAACTGGGCGGGGACCGTCACGGCCCGTCCCGCCCGCGTGGTGTCCCCGGCCTCCGTCGAGGAGCTGACCGCGACCGTACGCCGGGCGGCGGAGGACGGTCTCCGGGTCAAGGCCGTCGGTACGGGCCACTCCTTCACCGCCGCCGCGGCCACCGACGGGGTGCTGATACGCCCCGATCTGCTGACCGGCATCCGGGAGACCGACCGGGCGGCGGGCACGGTCACCGTCGCGGCGGGCACCCCGCTGAAACGCCTCAACACCGCGCTGGCCAGGGAGGGACTGTCGCTCACCAATATGGGCGACATCATGGAGCAGACCGTCGCGGGCGCGACCTCCACCGGTACCCATGGCACCGGCCGGGACTCGGCCTCCATAGCCGCGCAGATCCGGGGCCTGGATCTCGTCACGGCCGACGGCTCGCTGCTGCGCTGCTCGGCCGAGGAGAACCCGGAGGTGTTCGCCGCCGCCCGGATCGGGCTCGGCGCGCTGGGCGTGGTCACCGCGGTCACCCTGGCGGTGGAGCCGGTCTTCCTGCTGACGGCCCGTGAGGAACCGATGAGCTTCGACCGGGTCACGGCCGAGTTCGACCAGCATGTCGCGGAGAACGAGCACTTCGAGTTCTACTGGTTCCCGCACACCGGCAACTGCAACACCAAACGCAACAACCGCAGCGCGGGCCTCGCGGCCCCGCCCGGCCGGCTCAGCGGCTGGATCGAGGACGAACTCCTCTCCAACGGGGCCTTCCAGGCGGCCTGTTCGCTCGGCCGCGCCGTTCCCGCGACGATCCCCGCACTCGCCAAGATCTCCAGTCGCGCCCTCTCCGCCCGTACGTACACGGACATCCCTTACAAGGTCTTCACTTCCCCGCGCCGGGTGCGCTTCGTGGAGATGGAATACGCGCTGCCGCGCGAGGCCGCGATCGGGGCGCTGCGCGAGGTCAAGGCGATGATCGAGCGTTCCCCACTACGGGTGAGTTTCCCGGTGGAGATACGGACGGCTCCGGCGGACGACATCGCGCTCTCGACGGCGTCGGGCCGGGAGAGCGCGTACATCGCGGTGCATCTGTACCGGGGCACGCCGTACCGCTCCTACTTCACCGCCGTGGAACGGATCATGACCGCGCACGGCGGCCGGCCGCACTGGGGGAAGATCCACACCAGGGACGCGGCCTATCTGTCCGGGGTGTATCCGCGCTTCGGTGAGTTCACCGCGCTACGGGACCGGCTCGATCCGGACCGGCTGTTCGGGAACGACTATCTGCGCCGGGTCCTCGGGGACTGAGTGCCGATGCCCGCTCTCGCGCCGGCCGGCGCACCGGCACTCTCCCCGGCCCCCGGGGCGGTACGGCTACTGGCCCGCCGTCCCTGCGTCGCCCGTCCCGGAGTCATTCGTTCCGGAGTCGCCCGCCCCGGTGTCACTCGTTCCGGTACTGCCGGAGCCGTCGGAGGGCGTCGGTCCCGGACTGGACCCGCCGGAGCCGGAGGGGGTCGTCGAGGGTGTGGCGGACGGGGTGGGCGACGGATCCTGGCCGCCGCCCGAGCCCGTGTCCGTGCTCGGTCCGGTGCCGGGCGAGCGGCTCGGGTCCGTACCGCCGCCGGTTCCGTCCGACGGCCGCCCGTCCGGTGTCCCGCCCGGATCCCCGGCGGGGCCCGGGGAGTTGGCGGGGTCCTTCGACGGGGTGGAATCGCCGCCACCGCCGCGCACGACGTATCCGACGGTCGTTCCCCCGCTTCCGCTCAGATCCCGCCCGGCGGCCAGTTCGAATCCGGTGATGCCGACCATCGCCACCACGAAGACGACAACGGCCGCGCGGAGCGGGCGCTTCCAGCCCCGTACCCGGGTGCCATGGGTCGTGGCCGCCCCGAACTCCCCGTCCGGCGGCGGCGGATGACCGGGGCCGTCGTCCCGCAGCAGGACCTGCCGGGCCCCCGGCTTCGCCTGGACGGTGACCTCGCGTATCTGTTCGCCGGTCCGCCGGAACAGGTGCTGGAAGACCGGGCCGCCGCAGGTGGCGATCACGCTCACCACACCGGCGCCGACGATCGTCCCGTACACGCCGAGCCGGGAGGCGAGCACGGCGGCGGCGACCGCCGCGAGCGCGCTGCCCGCGACCTGCGGCACGCTCAGTTCGAGCCGCTCCCGCCGCTCTCCGGATACCTCGCTCTCGTCCTGCCGCGTACCGCTGCCCGACCTCTGATGCATCTACAGTCCCTGATCGCCCATCTGCCCCACCTTGCACCAAGAAAGGACAACTGAGCGAAACGGATAGTTCCGATTTCGGGGATTCTGTGAAGCAGGACACCCGTTCGGGATCGTCACCACGACTCAACTCCCCTACCCTGGGAGAACTTGGGCGGCGCGCCGGTCCACCCCCGTGGCCCGAATGGAGTACTGTGGCGAGCCCTGGGGCCGGACTCCCTCATGGGCGTCCGGGACCTACGGGAAGGGGGCCGAACGTGGCACTCGATCCGGCGGAGCCGTGGCACCGTACGGGCACCTGCTGCAGAGAGTGACTGGGTTCGTCACTCCGCGTCGCAAACAGGTAACCGTGTCATCGGCGATCCAGGACCCATGCCCGACACGCCGGGCAGCACGGAAAGGTTGTGGCAGGCTGCACCCGGGCAGGCCACACTCGACTAGCGGAAGCAGCGACGCACGTGACGTCGGCAGGCACCACCCGGGAGGTCCCCATGCCCGAACTGCGTGTCGTGGCCGTCTCCAACGACGGCACACGACTGGTGCTCAAAGCTGCCGACAGCACGGAATACACGCTTCCGATTGACGAGCGGCTGCGCGCGGCCGTGCGCAACGACCGTGCCCGTCTGGGCCAGATCGAGATCGAGGTGGAGAGCCACCTCAGACCACGGGACATCCAGGCGCGGATACGAGCCGGTGCCTCCGCCGAGGAGGTCGCGCAGCACGCCGGGATCCCGGTGGACCGGGTCCGCCGCTTCGAGGGGCCGGTGCTCGCCGAGCGCGCCTTCATGGCGGAGCGGGCCAGGAAGACCGCCGTGCGCCGCCCCGGTGAGAACACCGGACCCCAGCTCGGTGAGGCCGTGCAGGAGCGGCTGACGCTGCGCGGCGCCGACAAGGAGACCGTGCAGTGGGACTCCTGGCGCCGGGACGACGGCACATGGGAAGTCCTGCTGGTCTATCTGGTCGCGGGCGAGCCGCACTCCGCGAGCTGGACGTACGACCCGCCCCGGCGGCTCGTACAGGCCGTGGACGACGAGGCGCGCGCGCTGATCGGTGACACCGACGACACGGTCGCCACGAAGGAGCCGAGCTTCCCGTTCGTGCCCCGGATCGCGCGGCTGCCGCGCGACCGGCCGCTGGATCGTTCCCTCGACCGGCAGTTGGAGCGGCCGGTCGCCCCGGAGCCGGACGATACGAGCGAGCGCGACTCGCTGACCAGCCTGCTGGAGGCGGTGCCGAGCTTCCGCGGCGACATGGTGGTGCCCGAGCAGCCCGCGGGCCCCGCGGCGGACCAGGAGGACGAGCCGGAGGCCGAGGAGCCGGTGGCGCCCGCCGCCTCCGCCGGTGCGGGGTCGGCGTACGCGGATGTGCTGATGCCGCGTTCGGTGGCCGGTCACCGGGACCGGCTCACGGGTACGACGGACCGGCAGGCGGAAGCGGACGGCGTACGTCCGGGCCGGCGGGCCGCGGTACCGAGCTGGGACGAGATCGTGTTCGGTACGCGCCGCAAGAAGCAGGATTAGCGCGTACGCACTCGCGTAAGGGAGGGCCGGTACTCACCACAGCTGGGTGAGTACCGGCCCTCCGGCGTTCATGGTGTGCCGGGGATCCGGCTCACTGGGGGTCCGGGCCCTTGGCGACCGGACGTGTGGTGTCGGCGGACCATTCGGACCAGGAACCGGCGTACAGCGCCGCCGGGATGCCAGCGATCTCCAGGGCCAGCACCTCATGCGCGGCCGAAACCCCCGAGCCGCAGTAGACGCCGACCTTCGAATCACCGGTGACGCCCATCTTCGCGAAGCGGGCCACGAGGTCCTGAGCCGGGCGGAACCCACCGTTTTCAGCCACATTCTCCGACGTGGGCGCCGACAGCGCGCCGGGGATATGGCCGCCGACGCGGTCGATCGGCTCGACGTCGCCGCGGTAGCGCTCGGCCGCCCGCGCGTCCAGGAGAAGCCCCTCGCGGGCCAGGGCCGCCGCGGCGTCCGCGTCCAGCAGCGGGAGCGCGCCGGGCGCCGGGGTGAAATCGCCCTCCGCCGGCATCGGGATCTCGGTGGTCACCGGGCCGGTCCAGCCGGCGAGTCCGCCGTCCAGGACCCGGACGTCCGGGTGGCCCGCCCAGCGCAGCAGCCACCAGGCGCGGGCCGCCGCCCAGGACTGTCCGCCGTCGTACACCACGACCGGCGTGTCCTGCGAGACTCCGGCCCGGCGCATCGCCGCACCGAAGGCCGCCACCTCGGGCAGCGGGTGCCGGCCGGCCGCGCCGGGCGGGCCCGCCAGCTCCTGATCGAGGTCGATGTAGACGGCGCCCGGCAGATGACCGGCCTCGTACTGCGCGCGTCCTGGCGGACCGCCGAGCTGCCAGCGGGCGTCGAGCAGGACGGGCGGGCGCGGCCCGTCCGACTCGCAGGCGAGTTCTGCTGCGGTGATGATGGCTGTCATGGAGGCCATCCTCGCGTACGTTCCGGGCCGCTCGTAACGCTGGAGAAACGGGGGGTAAACAGCGAATCGAGATCCCGCCAAATGCGGCGCGGCCGTCCGGCGCCGGATGGCGGTGGGTGACAGCATCACCACGGCCGTACGGCCATGTCCCGCACGGCGGCTCACGCTCGTCCCGGGCCGCCACCACGAAGGTCCGAGGAGAGAGTGACGATGACCGAGGCAGCGATCCGGCGCACACCCGGCACACCCTGCTGGGTGAGTCTGATGGTGCACGGCCTTGCCGCGACCGAGGAGTTCTACGGAGCGCTGTTCGGCTGGGAGTTCGAGCCGGGACCTCAGCAGCTCGGACCGTACGTCCGCGGACTGCTCGACGGCAAGGCGATCGCGGGCATCGGCCAGCTGCCGCCGGACCGGCAGCTGCCCATCTCCTGGATGACCTATCTGGCGACGGACGACGCCGATCTGACGGCCGAGACGATCAGGAGCTGCGGCGGCACCGTCGGGGTGGGACCGCTGGACGCGGCCGAGGCCGGCCGGATGGCCATAGCCGCGGACCCGTCGGGCGCGGTCTTCGGTATCTGGCAGGCGGCGGCGCATATCGGCACGGCCGTGGCCGGCGCCCATGGCACCCCGATCTGGAACGAACTGATCACGCGTGAGACATCCTCGGTCGGGAAGTTCTACGAGGCGCTCTTCGACTATGACGTGGAGGAGGTCGTCTCCGCCGACCTCGACTTCATGACGCTGCGTCTGGAAGGCCGCCCCGTGGCCTCTCTGCACGGCGTGGGCCGGTCCCTCAACCGCGATCTCGGCTCGCACTGGATGACGTACTTCGAGGTGGACGACCTGGACGCCGCCGCGGGGCTGGTGGCCGAGCTGGGCGGTCATGTGATCACGCCACCGCGCGAGGAGCGGTACGGGCGGCTCGCGACGGTCGCGGACCCTGAGGGCGCGGTCTTCACGATCGTGCGGTCGGCCACGCGCTGACCGGCGGCGTGCCGGTCACCGCCGCCCCGGTCCGTGACGCGGCCCGGCGACGCCGCTCGGCGGCACGGCTCAGACCGGGAGCACGTCCGGGGAGAGGGTGGCCGCCCGCGCGGTGGCCGCGGTCATCCGGCGGCGGTGATGGCGCCGGCACAGCACCTCGTACCCGACCTGGTTCCCGTTCTGGTGGACATCCCCGACCACGACCTGCGCGCCCTCGACCACCATGGCGCCGCCGACCGTCCGCGCGTTGTGCGTGGCCCGCGCGCCGCACCAGCAGAGCGCCTCGACCTGGAGGACCTCGACCCGGTCGGCCAGCTCCACCAGCCGCTGGGAGCCGGGGAAGAGCTTGGAGCGGAAGTCGGTGGTGATGCCGAAGGCGAAGACGTCCAGTTCCAGATCGTCCACCACCCGGGCGAGCTGGTCGACCTGCCCGGGTGCGAGGAACTGGGCCTCGTCGGCGATGACGTAGTCGCACCGGCCGCCCTTGGAGAGCCGGTCCACCAGATACGCGTAGAAGTCGAAGCCCTCGGCGGCCTCGACGGCGTCGGTCACCAGGCCGAGGCGGGAGGAGAGCTTGCCCTCGCCCGCGCGGTCGTCACGGGTGAAGATCATGCCCTGGAGCCCGCGCGCGGAGCGGTTGTGTTCGATCTGAAGAGCGAGGGTGCTCTTTCCGCAGTCCATCGTTCCGGAGAAGAACACCAGCTCTGGCATGAGGGGGTGACGGCCTTTCGGTGAGCGGAGAGAAGAGCCCGGAAACCGCGACGCGCGGTCCTTCAGGCGCTAAGAGCGTACTTCGAGGAGCGGGACGAGCTGCTCGACGGGGGTCATCGAACCATGCATCCCGACCATCGCCGACTCGTGCGGCTCCCGTACGGAGGCGGTGATCACCACATCGTCGTGGGCCGCCGCGACGACATCGCCGATCCTGCCGTACACCCGCTCGTCCATCGCGCCGGGCGGTCCGAACCAGCCCGCCGCGATCGCCTCGTCCCGGCTCGCCACCCAGAAGCGCTCGCCGAGCACCTCGCGCCAGACGGTGAGCACATCGGTTGCGGCACCCGGTACGGCGTAGACATGGCGGGCCCGGCCCTCGCCGCCGAGGAGCGCCACCCCGGCGCGCAGCTCCCAGTCCTCGTCGAAGTCGATGCGCGACTCCTCGTCGAAGGGGATGTCGATCATGCCGTGATCGGCGGTCACATAGAGCGCGGCCCGGGGCGGCAGTTGCTCGGCGAGGCGCTGGACGAGCCGGTCGACGTACATCAACTGGCCGCGCCAGGCGTCGGAGTCGACGCCGAAGCGATGGCCCTTGCCGTCAACCTCGCTGTAGTACGTGTAGACCAGCGACCGGTCCCCCGCGCCGAGCTGCTCGGCCGCCAGATCCATCCGTTCCTCGCCGGAGAGCCGGCCGAGGAAGGTCCCGCCGCTGAGCGCGACCTCGGTGAGCGGGGTGTGGGCGAAGGTCGGTGACGAGACCTGGGCGGTGTGGACACCCGCGGCGTCGGCGAGCTGGAAGACGGTGGGGTACGGCTGCCAGACGTGCGGCGCGGTCCAGGGCTTCCAGCGGAGCTGGTTCATCAGCTCGCCGGTCGCGGGGTCGCGGACCGTGTAGCCGGGCAGGCCGTGGACGGCGGGCGGCAGGCCCGTACCGACGGAGGCGAGGGAGGTCGCGGTGGTGGCCGGGAAACCCGCGGTGAGCGGGCGTCCCGTGTTGCCGCGCGAGCTGCCGAGCAACGAGGTCAGATAGGGCGCTTCGTCCGGATGTGCCGTGATCTGTTCCCAGCCGAGGCCATCGATCAGGAAGACGCAGTTCCGGTCGGCGGGGGTCAGTTCCGGGATGGCCGCGGTCAGGTTCGGTACGCCCTGGCCGGCCGCGAGCGTGGGCAGCAGATCGGCGAGCGAGCCGCTGCCGTACTCGGGCAGCGGCGCGGTGTCGAGGGCGAGCGGGACGGGGTCCTGCCAGAGGGCTTCGGCGGCCATCAGCGGCCGGGCGCCGTTCCGGCGGCGGTGGCTTCGGAGAGGGCCTGGGCGAACGCGAGCGTCTGGCGGACGGTGTCGGGGCCGTCACCGGCCTCGCTGACGCGCAGGCTCAGATCGTCGGCGGTGGAGCTGCCGGTGTAGCCGTGGTCCGCCTCGCAGTTGGGGTCGCCGCAGGCGGCGGGCTCCAGATCGATCCGTGAGACGGCGCCCCAGCCGATGGTGAGCACGACCTCGCGCGGCGGGGTGCCGGGGGTGTACGACTCCGGGTTGGCGACGACGCGGCTGACCACGACCGACGAGATCCGGTCGAGCTTGACCGACTCGGTGGAGGTGGTGGCGTACGGGGTCGGGGAGCTGGAGTCGGCGGCCTGCTCGTCGGTGTGGCTCACGATGAAGCGGTGGGCCGTCAGCACGAGGACGGTGACATGCCTCCGCACCTCGTTGGCGTCGAAGGTCGTCTCCTGATGCACCAGGTACGACGCGATCGGCTCGCCACCGACAGCGGCCTCCACCGCCTCGGCCACGAGAGCCGGGTAGTAGCCGCTGCGCTCGATCGCCGTGCGCAGCCCCTGGGTCGTCGTACCGGTCTTCGCCATGGGCTCCATCCTACGGTGGCCGGGTGGCTGCCGGAGACGCTCCGTAGGGGCCTCATCCGGCCGGAACCTCCGGGACCCGACCGGCGGTCGGCGCCGGTCAGTAGCTGGGGAGGCTGCGCGGGCCGAGGTCGCCGCGGGCGGGCGGCGGTGCGAGCCGGACGTTCGCGCCGAGGACGGTCAGTCCACGCGTGGCCACGACCACGGGCTCCAGGGTGACGGAGACGATCTCGGGGTGGTCGTCGACCAGCCGGGAGACCCGCAGGAGCAGCTCCTCCAGCGCGGGGGTGTCGACCGGCGTGGAGCCGCGCCAGCCGAACAGGAGGGGCGCCGAGCGGATGGACCGGATCTGCTCGGCGACATCGCGGTCGGTGGCCGGTACGAGCCGGTGGGCGAGATCGCCGAGGAGTTCGGAGGGTGCGCCGGCGAGCCCGAAGGAGAGCACGGCTCCGGCGGCGGCGTCGATGGCGGCCCGTACGACGGTGTCCACGCCGCGCGGGGCCATGGCCTGGACGACGGGCCGCAGCTCGGCGGGGCCGCCGAGGGATTCGGTCAGCTCGCGGTGGGCGAGGCGCAGTTGTGCCTCGTCGGCGAGGTCGAGCCGTACGCCCCCGAGGTCGGAGCGGTGGCGCAGATGGGGCGCGGTCGTCTTGAGCGCGACGGGGTAGCCGAGCCGCTTCGCCGCGGCCACGGCGTCGTCGGGACCGGGTGCGGGGAGGGTGGGGCGTACGGGGATGCCGTACAGCCCGAGCAGTTCCCGGGTGTCGGCCGCGCCGAGCGGCACGCCGTGGGGGTCGGGCGCGTCTCCGAGCAGCCGGGCGATGAGTGCGGCGGCGGCGCTCTCGTCGATGGCGTCGTCGAGATACTCGGGCACCTTGCCGGGCTCGGCGCTCTGCCGTCGCCACTGGGCGTACCGGACGGCTTCGGCGAGCGCGCGGACGGCGCGTTCCGCGGCGGGGTAGGCGGGGATGCGGCCGGACGCGGCGGGTGCGGGCGGGCCGGCGGAGGCGGGCGGTGCGGCGGGGGCGGGCGATGCCGTGGGGGCGGGCGGTGCGCCGGCGGGTCGCGGAGGCGCGGACGGGGGCGCGGCGGTGGGAGCGGGGGCGGACCCGGCCGGGCCGCGCGCGCTGCGCTCCACCACCGCCAGCGCCTCCGCCAGGCCCTCGATCTCGACATGGACCACCGCGACCGGCTTCCCCGGGACGCTCGTCACGGTCTCGCGCAGCACGGTGCCCAGGGCGCCGCCGTCTGCGGGGTCCGTCGTACCGGTCTCCCCCACGTGCGGGATCGCGGTCACCACCACCGCGTCGACGGCCGGGTCGGACAGGGCCGAGGCGAGGGCGGCGCGGAAGTCCTCCGGGGTCGCGGCGGTGGTCAGGTCGCGGGGCGGCGAGGGGCGCAGGCCCTCCGTCAGACAGGCGTCATAGGTGAGCAGACCGAGGGATTCGGAGTTGCCGAGGATCGCCACGCGCGGGCCGGCCGGCAGGGGCTGGGAGGCGAGCAGGAGGCCCGCGTCGACCAGTTCGGTGACCGTGTCGACCCGGATCACCCCGGCCTGCCGCAGCAGCGCCGAGACCGTCGCGTCCGGGATACGGGTGACCGGGACGGCGTGGCCGGGCGGCGCGCTGCCGCTGTGCCGCGCCCCCTTGACGACCACGACCGGCTTGAGCGCCGCCGTACGGCGGGCGAGCCGGGTGAACTTGCGCGGATTGCCGATCGATTCGAGGTAGAGGAGGGCGACATCGGTGTCCGGGTCCTCGTACCAGTACTGGAGGATGTCGTTGCCGGAGACGTCCGCGCGGTTGCCCGCGGAGATGAAGGACGACAGGCCCGCGCCGCGCCGGTAGAGCCCGGACAGCAGGGCGATGCCGATGGCTCCCGACTGGGTGAACAGTCCGATACGGCCCCGGTCGGGCGGCTCGGGCGCGAGGGAGGCGTTCAGCCTGACCGCCTCGGCCGTGTTGATGATCCCGAACGCGTTGGGGCCGATGATGCGCATCCCGTACGAGCGGGCCTGCCGCACCAGTTCGCGCTGGCGTTCCAGGCCCTCGGGGCCGCTCTCCGCGTAACCGGCGGAGAGGACCACCAGGCCGCGGACGCCGTGCCGGCCGCAGTCCGCCACCGCTTCCGGCACCTGCCGCGCCGGTACGGCCAGGACCGCGAGGTCGACGGGGTCGCCGATCGCCGCGACGGACCGGAAGGCGGGGACGCCGTCGAGTGCGCGCAGGTCCTCGGCGAAGGCGTGGTTCACCGCGTACACGCGTCCGGTGAAGCCCGCTTCGAGCAGATTGCGCAGGACCGTGCGGCCGACGCCGCCGGGCACGCGTCCCGTGCCGACGACGGCGACCGAGCCGGGCGTGAGCAGGCGCTGCACCGAGTGGGCCTCGGCGCGCTGTTCGCGGCCACGCTGCACGGCGAGGGATTCCGCGGTCGGTTCGAGGTCCAGGGTGAGACGTACGGAGCCGTCCTCGAAGCTGCGCTTCTGTGTGTAGCCGGCGTCCCGGAACACCTTGATCATCTTGCTGTTGGCGGGCAGCACCTCGGCGGCGAAGCGCCGGATGCCCCGTTCGCGGGCGACCGCCGCGATGTGTTCGAGCAGGGCCGAGGCGACGCCGCGTCCCTGGTGCGCGTCCTGGACGAGGAAGGCGACCTCGGCCTCGTCGGCGGGCGCGGTCGCCGGGAGCCCCCGCGCGTCGATGCGGTCGTACCGTACGGTCGCGATGAACTCGCCGCCCACCGTCACGGCGAGGCCCACCCGGTCCACGTAGTCGTGGTGGGTGAAGCGGTGCACGTCCCGGTCGGAGAGGCGCGGGTAGGGGGCGAAGAACCGGTAGTACTTCGACTCGTCGGAGACCTGTTCGTAGAAGCTGACCAGCCGCTCCGCGTCGGCGGTGGTGATGGGCCTGATCCGCGCGGTGCCTCCGTCGCGCAGCACCACGTCCGCTTCCCAGTGGTCCGGGTACGCATGGTCCGGCGGCGTCTCCATGGGCAAAGCCTACGGCGCGGGCGCCGCCACGGCCCGGGGCCGTGGCACGGGACAGGTCCGGCGCCGGGGCCGGGGTCCGTCCAGGGTCGGCACCGGAGCATTTCGTGGCACATGAGACGCTGGTCTAGACATCGTTTTTGAGACTTGAAGGGCAACACCATGGCTGAGCGCCGCGTCAATGTCGGCTGGGCCGAGGGCCTGCACGCCCGTCCCGCCTCCATCTTCGTCCGCGCCGCCACGGCCGCCGGCGTCCCGGTGACGATCGCGAAGGCCGACGGCAACCCCGTCAACGCCGCGTCGATGCTCGCGGTGCTCGGTCTGGGCGCGCAGGGCGGCGAGGAGGTCGTGCTGGCCTCCGAGGCGGAGGGCGCCGACGCCGCTCTGGACCGGCTGGCGAAGCTGGTCGCCGAAGGGCTCGACGAGCTTCCCGAGACGGTCTGAGCGTATTTCCACGACGGAGCCGGGGTCCACTTGAATTCAGTGGACCCCGGCTCCGTTTTCCGTGCGGGCAACAAAAAGGACACCCGGGTTATTTCTCTCCTTTGTATACGGCGCGATTGTTAATTGCGGACGCTCGCGATGTTTACGGCGTGTTGCGAAACCCTCACCTTTTCCCGGCCGCGCTCCGGCCGCTTCAGCCGGTGCACCGCCGCCGTACGCTCCGCGTGCAGCGCCGTCAGCGTCCGCGCCCGCTCCGCGTCGCCACGCGCCACGGCGTCCACGATCGCGCCGTGCTCCGCCCAGGACTCCACCGGGTTGGCGGGCTGGTCGACCACGTACATCCAGGCGATCTTGTGCCGGAGCTGGGTGAGCGGGGCGGTGAGCGCCGGGCTTCCCGACGCCTGCGTGAGCGTCTCGTGGAACCACGCGCCGAGTGAGCGCAGATCCTCGCCCTGACCTCTGCGGGCCCGCTCCTGCCCCAGTCTGACCAGGCCGCGCAGGACCTTGAGATGGGCTTCCGTACGGCGCTGGGCGGCGCGGGCGGCGCCCAGCGGCTCCAGCAGCAGCCGCACGTCGAGCAGGTCCGCCGCCTCCTGCTCCGTGGGTTCGGCCACACAGGCGCCGACATGGCGGCGGGTGGTCACGAAGCCCTCCGACTCCAGCGTGCGCAGGGCTTCGCGCACCGGGACGCGGGAGACGCCGTAGCGCCGTGCCAGCTGCTCCTCCGTGAGCCGACCGCCACGTTCGAATACGCCGGAGATGATGTCGTCGCGAATAGCCGTGCATACCGAGTGCGCGGGAATGCGCATGTCCGAACCTCCGCCTTAATCCGCGCGAAACGCTGCCGATCGACGCCTGTTCCGTGACTCTATTGCAATCATCGCGAATTTCCGATGGGTGCCCGGAATCCATGGATATCTTTTGGCCAGCGGACCGTGGCGGGCGCGGGAGGCGACGCCGAAGGCCCCGGCGCTGCGCCGGGGCCTTCGGGGGGGGATCGGGGTCAGACGTTCACGCCGTGCGCGCGCAGGTACGCGACGGGGTCGATGTCCGAGCCGTAGTCGGGGCCCGTCCTGGCCTCGAAGTGGAGGTGCGGCCCGGTGACGTTGCCGGTCGCGCCCGAGACGCCGATCGGCTGCCCCGGGGTGACGCTCTGGCCGACGGCGACGCCGATCGAGGAGAGATGGCCGTACTGGGTGTACGTGCCGTCGCTCATCCGCAGCACGATGTTGTTGCCGTACGAGCCGCCCCAGCCCGCCTCGACCACGGTGCCCGCTCCCACGGCCACGACGGAGGTGCCGGAGGCGGCGCGGAAGTCGACGCCCGAGTGGCTGCCGGAGGACCAGAGCGAGCCGCCCGCCCGGTACCCGGTGGTGACGTACGAGCCGGCGATGGGGAGCTGGAAGGCGTTGAGGCGCTCGCGCTCGGCGGCCCGCGCCGCGCGCTCCTTCTCCGCGCGGAGCTCCTGGGCGCGGGCCTCCGCCTCGCGCGCCGCCTCCGCCTTCGCCGCGGCCTTGGCCCTGACCTCGGCGGCGGCCCGGCGCTGCGCGTCGGCCTGGGCGTCGATGGTGCCGGCGAGGGAGTCGTTGATGACCAGGGCCTGGGTCAGACCGGTCGGCTGGGCGGCGGCCACGTCGGTGCCGGCGGCGAGCGCCGGGGATGTGGCGAGGGTGCTGATGACGCCGGTGGCGGCGAGGGTCGCGGCACCCGCGACGCTCGCGCTCCTGCGGCTCATACGGCTGCGGGCACGATGCTTCCCGGTGGCACGGGTGAACGCCATGGGGTGGCTGGTCCTTTCCTTCCTTCTCGCCTACCGGGTTAGCTGACGGGTTCGGAGCAGGAAGGTCTCCTACGGGCGCCCTTGCCGCGCGGAACGGCGGCGGCGCCCGATTCACCCCAGGGACTTCATGGGTCCCCGGCTCCCCAGGCTCGCGCCTGACGGGGACTCGGCGATGGCTGTCCGGTGCCGCGGACGCGGCGCAACTGGCGAACAGCCGGACCGACGTTAAGCGGGTGGTCTTTCAATCACCAAACAGACAGGCCCCTTTGTAGCGCACACCACAGGGCAGACAGCCACCCTCCCCCATAAAGAGGGACATAAAGGGAAACCCCGGCGGCCGAAGCCACCGGGGTTCCATGAAGAAGCCGGATCAGCCCGTGACGACCGTCACTTCGCCGATCCCGAGAGCCGTGACCGGCTCCTTGATCTGCGCGGCGTCGCCGACGAGCACGGTGACGAGCCGGTCCACCGGGAAGGCGTTGACGGCCGCGGCCGTCGCCTCGACGGTGCCGGTCTCGGCCAGCCGCGCGTACAGCTGCGCCTGGAAGTCGTCCGGCAGGAACTGCTCGACCTGGTCGGCCAGCGTGCTCGCGACGGAGGCCGCCGTCTCGTACTTCAGCGGGGCCACCCCCACCAGGTTCTGGACGGCCACATCGCGCTCGGCGTCGGTCAGCCCCTCGGCCGCGAGGGTCCGCAGCACCTTCCACAGGTCGTCCAGCGCCGGGCCGGTGGACGCGGTGTCCACGGAGCCGCTGATGGCGAGCATCGCCGCGCCGGTCGCACCGCCCGGCGCGTCGGGCGCCGAGGAGCGCAGCACCTGGCCGAAGGCGCGTACGCCGTAGGTGTAGCCCTTCTCCTCGCGCAGCACCCGGTCGAGCCGGGAGGTGAGCGTGCCGCCCAGGCAGTACGTGCCGAGGACCTGGGCGGGCCAGACCCGGTCGTGCCGGTCGGCGCCGATGCGGCCGATCAGCAGCTGGGTCTGGACGGCGCCGGGCCGGTCCACGATCACCACGCGGCCCGTGTCGTCGGCGGTCACGGGCGGCACGGGGCGGGGAGCGACGGTGTCGCCGGTCCAGGTGCCGAGGGTGTCGCCGAGGATCTTGTCGAGATCGACGCCGGTGAGATCACCGACGATCACGGCGGTGGCGGTGGCGGGTCGTACATGCGCCTCGTAGAAGGCGCGCACGCCCGCGGCGTCGATGCGCTCCACCGTCTCCTCGGTGCCCTGGCGCGGCCGTGACATGCGCGAGGAGGCCGGGAACAGCTCCTTGGCGAGCTGCTTCGCGGCGCGGCGGCCCGGGTTGGCGGTCTCGTGCGGGATCTCGTCGAGACGGTTGCGTACGAGCCGCTCGACCTCGCTGTCCGCGAAGGCGGGGGCCCGCAGTGCCTCGGCGAGCAGGCCGAGGGCCTTGGGCAGCCGGGAGACGGGGACCTCCAGGGAGATCCGGACGCCCGGGTGGTCGGCGTGCGCGTCGAGCGTGGCGCCGCAGCGCTCCAGCTCGGCGGCGAACTCCTCGGCGCTGTGCTTGTCGGTGCCCTCGGAGAAGGCCCGCGCCATGATGGTCGCGATGCCGTCGAGCCCCTCGGGCTCGGCGTCCAGCGGGGCGTCGAGATTGATCTCGACCGCCACCACCTGCTGCCCGGGACGGTCGCAGCGCAGTACGGTCAGGCCGTTGTCGAGAGCGCCGCGCCCGGGGGCGGGGAAGGCCCAGGGCCTGGCCTCGCCGGCTGTCGGGCGCGGGTGGAAGTCCATGGTCACGGCAGCGTCGGTCACTGGTCCGCCCCCTCGTGCTCGTCGGTCTCGTCTTCATCGGCGGAGGCGTCGTCGCCGTCGGCGGTGACCGGTTCGTAGACCAGCACCGCGCGGTTGTCGGGGCGCAGCCGCGCCGCGGCGACGGTCCGTACCTCTTCCGCGGTGACGTCCAGTACGCGGGTCACGGCGGTCAGCGCCAGCTGCGGGTCGCCGAAGAGGACGGCGTACCTGCACAGTTCGTCGGCGCGGCCGGCGACCGTACCGAGCCGGTCCAGCCACTCGCGCTCCAGCTGGGCCTGGGCGCGCTCCATCTCCTCGGCGGTGGGGCCCTCCGCGGCGAAGCGTGCCAGTTCCTCGTCGACCGCGGCCTCGATCTCCGGGACCTCGACACCGCCGGACGTCTTCACGTCCAGCCAGCCGAGGGAGGGTGCGCCCGCCAGGCGCAGCAGCCCGAAGCCCGCGGCGACCGCGGTCCGGTCGCGGCGCACCAGCCGGTTGTGGAGCCGGGAGGACTCGCCGCCGCCGAGGACGGTCAGCGCCAGGTCCGCGGCGTCGCACTCGCGGGTGCCGTCGTGCGGCAGCCGGTAGGCGGCCATCAGGGCGCGCGCCGGGACCTCCTCGTGGATCTCCTCGCGCAGCTGCTCGCCGATGGTGTCGGGGAGCGAGCCGTCGCGCGGCGGCTGCTTGCCGTCGTGGGAGGGGATCGAGCCGAAGTACTTCTCGATCCAGCCGAGCGTCTGCTCGGGGTCGATGTCGCCGACGACCGAGAGCACCGCGTTGTTCGGCGCGTAGTTCGTGCGGAAGAACGCGCGGGCGTCCTCCAGGGTCGCCGCGTCCAGGTCGGCCATCGAGCCGATCGGCGTGTGGTGGTACGGATGGCCCTCGGGGTACGCGAGGGCGGTCAGCCGCTCGAAGGCCGTACCGTAGGGCACGTTGTCGTACCGCTGGCGGCGCTCGTTCTTGACGACGTCCCGCTGGTTCTCCATGGACTCGTCGTCGAGCGCGGCGAGCAGCGAGCCCATCCGGTCGGCTTCCAGCCAGAGCGCCAGCTCCAGCTGGTGGGTGGGCATTGTCTCGAAATAGTTGGTGCGCTCGAAGCTGGTGGTGCCGTTCAGGGAGCCGCCGGCCCCCTGCACCAGCTCGAAGTGGCCGTTCCCCTTCACCTGCGCCGAGCCCTGGAACATCAGGTGCTCGAAGAGGTGGGCGAGTCCCGTACGGCCCTTGACCTCGTGCCGTGAGCCGACGTCGTACCAGAGGCACACCGCGGCGACCGGGGTCAGGTGGTCCTCGGAGAGCACCACGCGCAGGCCGTTGGCCAGGCGGTGCTCGGTCGCTGTCAGGCCGCCGGAACCGGCCTGCGCTGTGGCCGTGTGACCCATGGGCATGTACGTCCCTTCGATCGCGATATGGAGAAGTCCTGCCACTGTATGCAAGCGTGCTCGCACCTGGCGAAGTTCCCGGTGCCGCACACCCCCGGCGCGTGCTCAACGACGGGTCGAGGTCGGAGTTGTCAGTGGCGCGGTCCACAATGGTCCGCATCAGTCAGAGAAGTTGCCGTTCAGAACCTGTGAAGGAGCCGCAGCCGCGATGGCCCGCCGCAGCACGAAGACCCCGCCGCCGGAGGACTTCGAGGAGAAGATCCTCGACATCGACGTGGTCGATGAAATGCAGGGCTCCTTCCTCGAGTACGCCTACTCGGTGATCTACTCCCGGGCCCTGCCGGACGCCCGGGACGGTATGAAGCCGGTGCACCGCCGCATCGTGTACCAGATGAACGAGATGGGCCTGCGCCCCGACCGCGGCTATGTGAAGTGCGCGCGTGTCGTCGGCGAGGTGATGGGCAAGCTCCACCCGCACGGAGACGCGTCGATCTATGACGCCATGGTCCGCATGGCGCAGCCGTTCTCGATGCGGCTGCCGCTGGTGGACGGCCATGGCAACTTCGGTTCGCTCGGCAACGACGATCCGCCGGCCGCCATGCGTTACACCGAGTGCCGGATGGCCGACGCCACGTCACTGATGACGGAGTCGATCGACGAGGACACCGTCGATTTCGAGTCGAATTACGACGGCCAGGAGCGGGAACCGGTCACGCTTCCGGCCGCGTATCCGAACCTGCTGGTCAACGGCGCCTCCGGGATCGCGGTCGGGATGGCGACGAACATGCCGCCGCACAATCTCGGGGAGGTCGTGGCGGCCGCACGCCATCTGATCAAGCACCCCGCCGCCGATCTGGACACGCTGATGCGTTTCGTGCCCGGTCCCGATCTGCCCACCGGTGGCCGGATCGTCGGGCTGACCGGCATCAAGGACGCCTACGAGAAGGGCCGGGGCACGTTCAAGATCCGGTCCACGGCGACGGTGGAGGATGTCTCCGCGCGCCGCAAGGGCCTGGTCATCACGGAACTGCCGTTCACGGTCGGTCCGGAGAAGGTGATCGCGAAGATCAAGGATCTGGTCTCCGCCAAGAAGCTCCAGGGCATCGCGGACGTCAAGGACCTCACGGACCGCGCGCACGGACTGCGCCTGGTCATCGAGGTCAAGAACGGCTTCGTGCCCGAGGCGGTGCTGGAGCAGCTCTACAAGCTGACGCCGATGGAGGAGACCTTCGGGATCAACAATGTGGCGCTGGTCGACGGCCAGCCGCTGACACTGGGCCTGAAGGAGCTGCTGGAGGTCTATCTCGACCACCGCTTCACGGTGGTGCGGCGGCGCAGCGAGTTCCGGCGGACGAAGCGGCGTGACCGGCTTCACCTGGTCGAGGGACTGCTCGTCGCGCTCATCGACATCGACGAGGTCATCCGGCTCATCCGGTCGAGCGACAACTCCGCCCAGGCCAAGGAGCGGCTGATCGAGCGCTTCTCGCTCAGCGACATCCAGACGCAGTACATCCTGGACACGCCGCTGCGCCGCCTCACCCGGTTCGACCGGATCGAGCTGGAGAGCGAGCGCGACCGGCTCAACGGCGAGATCGACGAGCTGACCGGCATCCTGGAGTCGGACACCGAGCTGCGCAAGCTGGTCTCGTCCGAACTGGCCGCGGTGTCCAAGAAGTTCGGTACCCCGCGGCGCACGGTGCTGCTGGAGTCCGCGAGTTCGTCCGTCGCGTCGGTGCCGCTGGAGGTCGCGGACGACCCGTGCCGGGTGCTGCTCTCGTCCACCGGTCTGCTGGCCCGTACGGTCAACGGCGAGCCGCTGGAGGGCGGTGACGGCAAGCGCGTCAAGCACGATGTGATCGTCTCGGCCGTGCCGGCGACGGCGCGCGGTGACATCGGCGCGGTGACCTCCACCGGCCGGCTGCTGCGGATCGCGGTGATCGACCTGCCCCAGCTGCCGGACACGGCCTCGGCGCCGAATCTCTCGGGCGGGGCGCCCGTCTCGGAGTTCCTCGCGCTGGAGGGTGACGAGGAGCTGGTCTGTCTGACCACGCTGGACGAGTCGTCCCCGGGGCTCGCGCTGGGCACGCTCCAGGGCGTCGTCAAGCGGGTGGTGCCCGACTATCCGTCCAACAAGGGCGAGCTGGAGGTCATCAGCCTCAAGGAGGGTGACCGGATCGTCGGCGGCGCGGAGCTGCGGACGGGCGAGGAGGATCTCGTCTTCATCACCTCCGACGCCCAACTGCTGCGCTATCCGGCCTCGCAGGTACGGCCGCAGGGCCGGCCCGCGGGCGGTATGACGGGGATCAAGCTCACCGAGGGCGCCTCGGTGATCTCGTTCACCGCGGTGGATCCGGCGGCGGACGGCGTGGTCTTCACGATCACCGGGTCGCACGGCACGCTGGACGATTCGGTGCGTACGGCCAAGCTCACCCCGTTCGACCAGTACCCGCGCAAGGGCCGGGCGACGGGCGGGGTGCGCTGTCACCGGTTCCTGAAGGGCGAGGACATGCTGGTCCTGGCCTGGGCGGGCGCGAGTCCGGCGCGGGCGGCGACGAAGACCGGTGCTCCGGTGGAGCTGCCGGAGCCCGACCCGCGGCGGGACGGCTCGGGCACGCCGTTCACGAAGGCGGTCGAGACCCTGGCAGGCCCCGCGCACTGACGCCAGGCCCGCTCACGGCATGTACGGCTCCGGGTCCGGGTCCGGGCCTTCGGGTGCGGACCCGGGCTCGTCCCCCGGCCCGCATCCGTCCCCGTACTCGGGCTGGGCTCCGTGCTCGGGTTCGGCTCCGTATTCGGGTTCGGCTCCGTATTCGGGTTCGGCTCCGTGCTCGGGCTCGGTCAGGTCGGGTTCGGTCAGGTCGGGTACGTACCGCAGAACGCCCCACATGGCGCTCTCGTCGACGGCCGCCGCGTCCCGCGACGCCGTTGCCCGTGGTTCCCGCTCCTCGCAGGCGTCCAGCTCCTTGAGCAGGGCCTCCCGGTCGATCCCCGAGCCGATCAGCACCAGTTGGGTGAGGCGTTCCGCACCGCGGCCCCAGGGCGCCGGGTGGAAGCGCAGCGACCGGCCGACCGCGTGCAGGGCATAGCGGTTGGCCGGGTCGGCAGCGCCGAAGTCGACAAATCCCTTGATCCGGTAGAGCCCCGGGGGCCGGGAGTCCAGGAAGGCCATGAGCCGCCGCGGGTTCATCGGGGCCCCGGCGGTGAAGGACACGCTCTCGTAGGCCGCGTGGAGATGACCGTCGTGGGACGCGTGTCCGTCGTGGGCGGCGTGGTCGTCGTGCGTGTCCTCGTACAGGTCCGCGTACAGGTCCTCGAAGGAGAGCTGGCGGACCTTCTCCTCCTCGTCGGGACGGACCGCGGGGTCGAAGAGCAGCTCCGGGTCGATCCGGCCGTACGAGGCGGAGACCACCGGCGTCCCCGGGCCCAGTCCGTCCAGGAGGGCGCGGACGCGCCGGTGTTCCGCCTCCGCCACCCGGTCGGTCTTGTTGAGCACGACGAGATCGGCGATCGCGATATGCCGGTCGATCTCGGGATGGCGCGCCCGGGTGGCGTCGAACTCGGCGGCGTCGACGACCTGGACCAGCCCCCCGTACACGGCGTGCGGATGGTCGCCGGTGAGGATCATCCGGACGAGTTCCTGCGGTTCCGCCAGTCCGCTGGCCTCGATGACGACGATGTCGATCCGGGCGGACGGGCGGGTCAGCCGCTCCAGGTAGCCGTCGAGTTCGCTCGCGTCCACGGCGCAGCACAGACAGCCGTTGCCGAGCGAGACCGTCGAGCCGACCTGTCCGGCGACCGTCATCGTGTCGATCTCGATGGCGCCGAAGTCATTGACGACCACCGCGATCCTGTTGCCCGCGCGGCGGCGCAGCAGATGGTTGAGCAAGGTGGTCTTGCCCGACCCCAGAAAGCCGGTGAGAACGACCACCGGGATCCGCTTCCCGCTCACGCGCGCGCCTCCGTGCAGTGCCGGGTCCGGTGCCGTCCCGCTCAGTCGGCCGGCACCGGCTGGGGCGAGGGGCGGTCCCACGTACCGGGCCGCCGGGCGGACGAGCGTGGAGTCCGCCGCCCGCTCCAGGATATGGGCGCTCCGCCCGGTCGCGGCGGGCGGTACAACGGCCCCCGTCCTGAGCGGACGGGGGCCGTACGGCAGGGCCTGGCGGGTGCCCGGACGCGTGTGTCCCGGCGGCTCAGCTCCGCAGCCAGGCCGCCGTGTCCCGCGGCAGACGCCCGTCGTCCAACGGGCCGCTGGTGAGCAGGACACGTGTGTGGACGGGCAGTTCCGCCGGTTCCTCCGCGAGGTTGACGACACAGACCAGACCGTCGGTACGGGCGAAGGACAGCGCCCCCGGAGCGGCGTCCAGCCAGCTCATCGGCCCGTCCCCGAAGCCCGGTTCCGTACGGCGCAGCCGCAGGGCCTCGCGGTAGAGGGTGAGCATCGAGGCCGGATCGGCCGCCTGGAGATCCGCCGCGTACGAGGCCCACGCCGCCGGCTGCGGCAGCCATGGTTCGGTCTCCGAGCCGAATCCCGCGTACGGCTCGCCCGCCGCCCAGGGCAGCGGCACCCGGCAGCCGTCACGCCCCGGGTCCGTGCCGCCGGAGCGGAAGTGCATCGGATCCTGGATCCGGTCGCGCGGGATCTCCACCTCCGGCAGGCCCAGTTCCTCGCCCTGGTAGAGATAGACGGCGCCGGGGAGCGCCAGCGAGAGCAGCGCGGCGGCGCGCGCCCGGCGGGTCCCGAGGTCCGTGTCCGTCGGGGTGCCGAACGCCTTGGCCGCGAAGTCGAAGCCGCTGGACTCGCGTCCGTACCGGGTGACCGTGCGGGTCACGTCGTGGTTGCAGAGCACCCAGGTGGCCGGGGCGCCGACGGGCGCGTGTTCGGCGACCGTCTCGTCGATCGCGGTCCGCAGCAGGTCCGGGTCCCAGGGGCAGGCCAGGAAGTTGAAGTTGAACGCCGTGTGGAGTTCGTCCGGGCGCAGATAGCGCACGAAGCGCTCGGTGTCGGGCAGCCAGACCTCGCCGACGAAGATGGCGTCGTACTCGTCGGCGATGGCGCGCCAGGAGCGGTAGATGTCATGCAGTTCGTCGAGGTCGATATAGGGGTGCGGGTCGCGGCCCGCGGTGAAGTCCGGCAGCGCCGGGTCCTTGGCGAGCAGCGCGGCCGAGTCGATGCGTACGCCGGCGACGCCCCGCTCGAACCAGAAGCGCAGCACGTCCTCGTGTTCCCGGCGCACCGCGGGATGGGCCCAGTTGAGGTCGGGCTGCTCGGAGGCGAAGAGATGCAGGTACCACTCGCCGTCGTCCAGCCGGGTCCAGGGGGTGCCGCCGAACTCGGAGGTCCAGTCGTTCGGCGGGATCTCACCGTTCTCGCCGCGCCCGGGTCTGAAGTGGAACAGTTCGCGCTCGGGGCTGCCGGAGCCCGCGGCCAGCGCGGCCTTGAACCAGGCGTGCTGGTCGGAGACATGGTTGGGTACGACGTCGATGATCGTACGGATGCCCAGTTCACGTGCCTCGGCGATGAGTTTCTCGGCCTCGGCGAGGGTGCCGAAGGCGGGGTCGATGGAGCGGTAGTCCGCCACGTCGTAGCCGCCGTCGGCGAGGGGCGAGAGATACCAGGGGGTGAACCAGATGGCGTCCACGCCGAGTTGCACGAGGTACGGCAGCCTCGCCCGTACACCCGCGAGATCTCCGGTGCCGTCTCCGTCACCGTCGGCGAAGCTGCGTACGTAGATCTGATAGATGGCGGCGTCGCGCCACCAGTTCGTGTCGGCGGGCGCCAGAGGGCTGCCTTCCATACGACTTCCTTTCACGATGTTCGGCCCTGGGGTCCTGGTCAGCCCTTGGTGCTGCCGGAGCTGATGCCGGCGATGATGTGGCGCTGGAACACCAGGAACATCAGGACCATCGGGATACTGGCGATCACCATGGCGGCGATGAGTACCGACAGCGGGATGTTCTGCGACAGCTGGACCAGCGCGACGCTGATGGGTTGTTTGTCGGTGTCCGAGAAGACCATCAGCGGCCAGAGGAAGTCCTGCCAGACGGCGACCAGCGCGAAGATGGAGACCACCCCGAGCACCGGCCGTGACATGGGCAGCAGGATCGACCAGAGCGTACGGAGCTTTCCCGCTCCGTCGATCTCCGCCGCCTCCAGCACATCGCGCGGGATCTGGTCGAAGAACCGCTTCAGCAGATAGAGGTTGAACGCGTTGGCCACGGCCGGCAGCCAGATCCCCAGCGGGTCGTTGAGCAGGCTGGTGTGGATCAGCGGAAGATCGGCGATGGTCAGGTACTTCGGTACGAGCAGCGCCTGGGCCGGGACCATCAGGGTGGCGAGGATGCCGCCCAGGATGATCTTCCCGAACGCGGGCTTCAGCTTGGACAGCGCGTAGGCCGCCGCCGTACAGAAGACGAGCTGGAGGATCCAGGCACCGGCGGCCTGGACCACCGTGTTCCACAGATGCGTCGGGAGCTGCATCAGATCCCAGGCATCGGTGTACGCGGTGAGGGACCAGGACTCCGGGACCAGGGTCGGCGGCGTCTGGACCAGCTCGTCGGGGGACTTCATGGCGCCCGAGGCCATCCAGTACACCGGGAACAGGAAGGCCAGGACGAAGGCGAGGACGACCCCGCCGAAGACGATCCAGTAGAGGGTCCTGCCGCGGGTGCTCGCCAGCGCGAGCGGCGAGACGAGGGTCCGTACGGACGGGCCTCGCGTCGTGCGCCGGGCGGCCTCTTCGGGCGCGGGGGGTGCCTGCCGGGGAGGCGGCGCGATCTGGGTCATGGCGCTGCGCTCCTCTCAGTCGTCGGTGCGGGTGAGCCGCAGATAGAGGGCGGAGAAGAGGCTGAGCACGATCAGCAGCATCACGCTCAGGGCGCAGGCCCCGCCGAAGTCGTTGTAGAGGAACGCGTACTTGTAGATGAGATAGAGGATCGTGACCGTGGAGTTCTCCGGTCCGCCTCCGGTGATCACGAAGGGTTCCGTGAACACCTGCATCGTGGCGATGATCTGGAGCAGCATCAGCATCAGGATGATGAAGCGGGTCTGCGGAATGGTCACATGGCGCACGCGCTGCCAGATGCTCGCGCCGTCCAGCTCCGCGGCCTCGTACAGCTCCCCCGGGATGCCCTGGAGCGCGGCGAGATAGATCAGGACCGTGCCGCCCATGTTCGCCCAGGTCGCGACGATGACGAGGGAGAGGAGCGCGGTGTCCGCGCCGTTGGTCCAGTTCGAGGTGGGCAGATGCAGGAAGCGCAGCGCCTCGTTGGCGAGACCGGCGCCCGGATCGTAGAACCACTTCCACAGCAGGGCGCTGACCACCGGCGGGATCATCACCGGGAGATAGACGACCACGCGGAAGAACGCCTTCGCGTGGCGCAGTTCGTTGAGGACGAGCGCCATCACGAACGGGACCGCGAAGCCGATCAGCAGGGCGATCAGGGTGAAGGTGAGCGTGTTGCGCCAGGCCGCCCCGAACTCGGGGTCGTCGAAGACATGGGTGAAGTTGGCGGTCCCGACCCACTCCGGAGCCGATCCGGGGGTGTACTTCTGGAAGGCGATGATCACCGCGCGGATCGCCGGGTACCAGGAGAACAGCGCGAAGCAGATGAGGCCGCCGATCAGGAACCCGTAGGCGCGCGCCTGATGGGACAGCTTGCGGCGGAGGGGGCCCGCGGCGGCGCGGCCCGCCGGGCGCTGCCCCGGGGTGGCGGGCGGCGCGGCGGCGGACCGGTGGGGGGCCTGGGCAGTCTTCATCGACGCGTCAGCCTCGCGCCAGGATTCCGTCGATCTTGGACTGCGCGTCCTTCAGGAGACCGTCGATGTCGGCGTCCTTCTTGGTGAGGACCGAGGAGACGGCTCCGTCGAGGACCGAGTAGATCTGCTGGGCCTTCGGCGGCTCCAGCTTCGCGCTGAGCTGCTGGCTGCCGTCCAGGAACGCCTGGTAGTTCTCGACCGGGACGTTGGCGTACTGCTTCTTCAGCTCCTGGTCCTTGGCGTCCGTGGCGCCGGTCCACAGCCGGGGCTCGGGGAGACCGACCGGGGCCTTCAGATCGGCGGCGCGCTTCCAGTTGTTGAGCCCGGTGCCCGGGGCGTTCGTCTGGAACTCCAGCCACTTCAGACCGGCCTTGATCTGCTCGGGGGAGGCCTTCTTGCTGAACATGTAGCCGTCGCCGCCGATGAGCGTGCCCTTGCCGCCGGGCATCGGGGCGAGCGCGAGGTCCTCGTACTTGCCGCCCTTCTCCTTGACCAGGATCGGCACGTTGTCGGGCGCGGAGATGTACATGCCGAGCTTGCCCGAGCCCATCATCTGCTGGACGTCGTTGAGGATCAGGAGCTGCTTGGTCCCCATCGAGTTGTCGGTCCAGCGCATGTCCTTGAGGGTTTGCAGGACGGCCTTGCCCTCGGGGGAGTCGACGCTCCCCTTCTTGCCGTCCGCGGTGACGATGTCGCCGCCCTGCGAGTAGATCTCGGCGGTGAAGTGCCAGCCGCCCTGGTTCTGCGCGCTGTAGTCGGCGTATCCCACGTAGCCCTTGCCGAGTCCCGCGATCTTCTTGGCGGCGGCGCGGACCTCTTCCCAGGTGGCCGGCGGCTTGGCGGGGTCGAGTCCGGCCTGCTGGAAGAGCTTCTTGTTGTAGAGGAGGCCCATCGAGTAGTTCGTCCGCGGAACGCCGTAGACCTTGCCGTCGACGGTGTAGACGTCACGCAGCGACTGCTGGATGTCGCTGTAGCCCTTCATGTCCTTCACGTACGAGGTGATGTCCGCCGCCTGGTTGATGTCGACGACGTGCTTGGCGTCCGTGAAGTAGGTGTAGAAGACGTCCTCCATCTGACCGCCGGCGAGCTTCGCGTCGAAGGTCTTCGGGTCCTGGCAGGGGAAGGCGTCGCGGCCGACGACGTCGATGTCCGGGTTCGCCTTCTCGAACGTCTTCATGTCGTCCTCGAAGTTCTGCCGGTCGATCTTGGCGCTCTTCGGCGGCATGCAGTTCACGGTGATGCTCGTCTTGCCCCCGGCGGTGTCCTCACTGCCCGAGCCGCACGCGGCCAGACCAGTGAGGGCGAGCGCGGAGGCTATGGCGGCGGTGCAGGTACGGCGGAACCCGGATCGTCTCATCGGTGGGACCCCTCTTGGGCAGGAGCGTGGGAAACCCACAGCTGCTCGCTGTGTGGCGGCGCTCACTCAACCACCAACTACGGATGTCCGCAATATGTCGCCCCGATTTCGCAAATACTTGACAGTTGGTGCGCATGTCCGGTCATCTATATGCGGAACGACCTGGCAACGCGGCGGGCCCCGCACGCCGTTCGCGTGCGGGGCCCGGAGCCTGCCTGTCCTCGTTCTCTCGCCGTGCCGCCGTGCCGCCGGCGGGCCGCCGTGCGGTCGCCGGCCGGTCGTCGGCCGGTCGCCGTCGTACCGCCCGGCGGGTCGGCCCGGCGGTCGCGTCAGCCGCGCGGGACCTGCGCCGTCGAACCGCGTACCACCAGCTCCGGCTCGAACAGCAGCTCACCGGACGGCACCGCGCCGCCCTGGATCTGGGCGCTCAGCATCTCGACGGCCGCCCGCCCCATGGCCTCGATGGGCTGCCGGACGGTGGTCAGCGGCGGCTCGGTGCAATTCATGAAAGCGGAGTCGTCGAAGCCGACGACGGACACCTCGCGCGGTACGTCGAGCCCGCGCCGGCGGGCGGCCCGTACGGCGCCGAGCGCCAGCGGGTCGCTCGCGCAGATGATGCCCGTGACGCCGCGGTCCAGCAGCCGCGTCGCCGCCGCGTGCCCGCCCTCCAGCGAGAACATGGTCCGCTCGACGTACTCGTCGGGAAGCTTCACCCGGGCGGCCTTCGCCGCCGCCAGTGCCGCGGCGAGCTTGCGCCGGGAGGGCACATGGTCGGACGGGCCGAGGACGAGCCCGATGTGCTCGTGGCCGAGCGAGGCGAGGTGGCGCCACGCCTGCTCGACGGCGACGGCGTCGTCGCAGGAGATACAGGGGAAGTCGAGGTTCTCGATCGGCGCGTTGATCAGGACGACCGGGATCTTGCGCTCGGCGAGCAGCCGGTAGTGGTCGTGCGGGGCGTCCGCCTGCGCGAACAGCCCGCCGGCGAAGACCACCCCGGAGACCTGCTGCTGGAGCAGCAGCTCCACATAGTCCGCCTCGGAGACGCCGCCCTTGGTCTGGGTGCACAGCACGGGTGTCAGGCCCTGCTGGGCCAGCGCCCCGCCGATCACCTCGGCGAACGCCGGGAAGATGGGGTTCTGCAACTCCGGCAGGACCAGACCGACGAGCCGGGCGCGCTCGCCCCGCAGCTGTGTCGGCCGCTCGTAGCCCAGGACGTCGAGCGCGGTCAGCACCGACTGGCGCGTGGCCTGTGAGACCCCCGGCTTGCCATTGAGTACCCGGCTGACCGTGGCCTCGCTGACCCCAACCTTCTTCGCCACCTGAGCAAGTCGTCGCGTCATACACGCAAGACTATCGCAAGGTATGCAAGCTACTTGCTTGAGAGCGTAATTCGAGCGTAAAGGCGCCGGTACGCGAGGTGCCGGCCGGAAGCGACCGGCCGGCACCACACTACGGCCCGCCAGGGGCCCGCGCCCCCTCCTACGGGTTGATGTGGATCTTGAAGTTGGGCGTGGTGTTCTTCACGTCCAGGGCGTTGTTGCTCAGCGTCAGGCCGTTGAAGGTGACCTCACCGACGGCCGGTCCCTGACCCGCCTCCGGCAGCTCGTTGGCCCACAGTCCGAAGCCGGACTTCGCGTCGAACGCGTCACCGCTCTTGCGCGCCCCCGTGATCGAGATGTCGCTGAGGATGGTGTCCTTGATCGGGAACTGCGGCTGACCGCCCACGTAGTTGGTCTGGAACATGACGCCGCTGTAGGTCGGATCGACGATGTCGACGTTGTTGATCCGGATCCCCTGGAACACCTTGGACGCCGAGAACAGCCAGATCCCGGGGAAGGTCTGCGCCCCCCAGAAGTGGCCGCCGGCCCGGACGATCGACACGTTCTCGATCGTCGTCGGATCGGTCCCGAAGCCGTTCATCGGGTAACCGAAGTCCAGCGAGCTGACCGTGATGCCCGAGTACACGAGCGTGTCCGCGATATGGATGTTGCGGAAGGTGTTGTTGAAGCCGCCGTACACGGCCACACCCGCCGCCCGCCAGGTGAGGATCGAGGTCAGGTTCTCGTACAGGTTGTTCTTCATGTCCGAGCCCCCGGCGTCGATCGCCGAGAACAGCGCGAAGCTGTCGTCGCCCGTGGCCCGCGCCTCGTTGTTGACGACGTGGTTGTCCGTGCTGCCGTTGGTCATGTTGATGCCGTCGGCGAACATGTTGCGGATCCGGGAGTTCTTGATCGTGATGCTGTCCGTGTTGGCGCCCCAGTAGAGGCAGACCATGTGCTCGTTCCAGATGTTGTCGATCACGATGTCGGAGACATTCGAGAAGTCGAACACCTTGCCGGGCCCGTCGATACGCGAGGTGTAGTTGCCGAAGTACGCGAAGCCGGTGAAGGACGAGCCCTTCGCCGCCGCCTCCGCGCGGAAGCCGACATCGGTGTTCTCCTGCGTCGCCGGGGCGTGGAACCTGCTGAACCAGGGACCGGCGCCGACGACCTTGACCGGCTTCCCGTACACCTGGAACTTGCTGGACGTCTGGTAGTCGCCGGGCGGCAGATACACCCCGACCAGCTTCCCCGTGGTGTCCATCCGGACCCGGTCCAGGGCGTTCTGCACGTCCTGGTGCGTGAATCCGGCCGGCACCGTGTACGTGGCCGGGTCCGGGTTGGCGATCTGCGCGACCTGCTCCAGGTTGATGAAGTCGATCGCGTACGTGGTGGTGTTGGCCGCGTCCTTCTGGAGCCTGATCTTGCTGCCCGCCGGGACGGTCTTGCCCAGCTGGACGTTCGCCTCGTCGTAGATGTGCCGGGGCGCGCCGGAGCCGGGCGAGTTGCCGGGGCCGGTCTCCGCTCCGTACAGCCACGCGTACTTGGAGGTGAGGTCGATCGCCTTGAGGAAGGTGCCGTCGACATAGACGTTCAGGGTGGAGTTGATGCCACCGCCGCCCGCCGCGTCCGGTATCGAGAACCGCGTGACCAGCGTGTTCGTGCTGGCCCTGGTGGTGAACTCGACGTAGTTGCCGGTGTTGTTGAGCGTGACGGCCTTACGGCCCGACGCCTCGCCCGCGACATCGCCGACGGTCCTGTTCGGGCCGACGACCTGCGCGCCGCCGCCCGCGGTGCCGTCCTCCGCCTCGTACATGTCGTACGGCATATTGGCGCCGCGCCCGACGAACAGCGGCTGGGTGCTGGTGTTGTTCGCGCGCTTCACCGGCAGTTCGTTGGCGTCGTCGGCGAGGACCACCTTCACGCTGTACGAGCCGTTGGCCGCGGCCCAGGTGCCCAGGCCCACCGGCGGGGTGGTCGCCCCGGCGGCGATGGTGCCGTTGTGCGCGCCGGTCAGGGTCTTGACCGTGGCTCCCTTGGAGTCGAGCAGGGAGAGCGTGATGCCGTGGGCGCCGGCCGCGGAGGCCACCGTGCCCTGGTTCCTGAGCGCCACCGAGAAGGTGACGGTGTCCCCGGCCGAGGGCGAGGACGGTGAGGTGGAGACGGTCGCGGCGACCAGGTCCGAGCTGGAGACCGGCTTCACCACCAGCGCACTCGGGCTGGTGTAGGAGTTGTTGGTCTCGTTCTGCTCGATGACCGTGTTGGCCGGGTCCGCGACCGCGCCGAGCTGGTACGAACCGGCGTCACGCGGGCCGATGTCCGCCGTGACGGTGGCCGAGGCCCCGGCCGCCAGGGCGCCCACCGCGGCGGTGGCGGTCTTGCTGCCGCCGAGCTGGAACTCGACCGTGCTGGCCGGTGCGGCGACCGCCCCGGCGTTGCGCACGGTCGCCGACAGGGTGATCGGGTCCGACTCGACCGGCGCGGCCGGGGCCGCGCTGACCGCCGTGACCTGGAGGTCGGGGTTGGGCGCCGGGTCGCCGAGCACCTGGAACTCCGCCACCTGTCCCGCGCCCGAGCCGGTGTTGGAGGTGAACCTCAGCTGGACGTCGGCGACGCGCGCGCTGACCGGGATGGTCACCGCGTTCCCGTTCGCCGGGCTGAACGCGTAGTCCTTGGCGGCCACCAGGCTGGTGAGACCCGAGGCGCTCTGCTCACGCCCCAGTACCTGGATGTTCTGGGTCCGCGCTCCCCAGCTGCTGTCCGGGTTGAGCTTGACGACGACGCTCTGCGTGTCGGCGTTGGCGCCCAGTTTCACGGTGAGGGTGTTGGGGTAGCTGCCGCCCGCGCCCTCCCAGTAGGTGGTGACGCTGTTGTCGTTGGCGTTCTCCGCGACGAACGTGTGGACCACCGAGGACGCGGAGATCGGCTTGCCGACGGCGAGGTTCGACGCCGAGCCGCTGCTGCCGTTCCTGGTGACCGTGTTGCTGTTGCCGGAACGGTTGCCCGCCGCGTCCTTGGCCCGTACGTAGTACGAGACGGTCGTACCGGCGGGCTGGGTGTCCGTGTACGTGGTGGCGTCGCCGGCCACGGTCTGGCGCAGCACGTTGTTGGCGTAGATCTCGTACCCCGTCACGCCCCTGTTGTCCGTCGAGGCGCCCCAGGTCAGCTTGATCTGACCGGAGGACGGCTCGGTGAAGGCGAGGTTGGCGGGGGCGGTGGGCGCCTGGGTGTCACCGCTGTCGCCCTGGCGGGTGACGGTGTTGCTGTTGCCCGAGACGTTTCCGGCCGCGTCCTTGGCCCGTACGTAGTACGAGACGGTCGTACCGGCGGGCTGGGTGTCGGTGAACGTCGTGACATTGCCGGCGACGCTGGTGCGCAGCTCGTTGCCGGCGTAGATGTCGTACCCGGTCACGCCCGTGTTGTCGGTGGACGCGTTCCAGGTCAGCTTGATCTGGCCGGTGGCGGGCTCGGTGTAGGCGAGCCCGGTGGGCGCGCTGGGCGCCTGCGTGTCACCGGTCTCGGGGCCGTAGACCTCCAGCTCGGAGAGCTGACCGCCGGGCTGGCCGGTGTTGGCCGTGATCAGCACCCGGACATAGCGGGTGGTGACGGCGTCGAAGGGGATCGTCACCGCCTGTCCGCCCGCGGCGTTGAAGGTGTACGCCTTGGACGCGGTCAGATCCGTGAAGGCGGAGTTGTTCTCGCTGCCCTGGATCTTCAGCGTCTGGCTCCTGGCTCCCCAGCCGTCCGGCAGCCTCAGCACCACCTGGTTGACGCGGACCGAGGAGCCGAGGTCGGCCTGGATCCACTGCGGGAAGGCGTTGTTCCTGCTCTCCCAGTAGCTGGCCTTGTTGCCGTCGTTGGCGTTGCCGGGGCCGTAGACCTCGGTGAAGCTGCTCGCCGTGAGCGTCCTGCCGAGGGCGAGGTTCACCGACGCCGCGGCGGCCGCGTGCACCTCCAGCTCGGAGAGCTGGGCCTTCTTCCCCGCCGTGTTGCCCGTGATGTTCGCCCGTACGAAGCGGGCCTTGGTGGCCGGGAAGGACACGGTGACCTTGTTGCCCGCGCCCTTGCTGAACGTGTACGTGGCGGAGGACTTCAGCGTCGCGAAGCTGGTGCCGTCCGCGCTCCCCTGGAGGGAGAGCGTCTGCTTACGGGACTCCCACCCCGCGGGGAGCTTCAGCACCACCTGGTCGACGCGCTTGCTCGACCCCAGGTCCGACTGCACCCACTGGGGGAACTTCTTGCCGTCACCCTCCCAGTACGTGGACTGATCCCCGTCCGTCACGTTCCGGGCGGTCCCGTCGCCCGATGTCGTGCTCGCCGCCGCGGTCCGCCCCGCGGCGATGTTGGGACCGTCGGCCGCCATCGCGGTCATCGACGGCCAGCCGATCATCAACAGACTGGTGGCTATGGCGGCGGAGAGGACCCGCCATCTCCGGCGTAGCGATCTCATGGATCCCCGATCTTCGGCCTCGGCGCGAGGGCGACGAGGGCGCGGCTCTGGCTGCGTACCTGTAGGACAGGCATTTCTGCATTGCTGAACAGAGTCTTTTGCGTTTTGCGGTCAGAGAGTTGCAGAGAAATGCGAGTGCGTCCACCGCTCGGACAGAACGAAATCACCAGGATCCCCACCCGAGTTGGCGGCCAGTGCGCCCCACTTGCTCGTTTCCGGCCGCTCAGCAGGGAAGCGTAAGCACGCCGCAAATCACGCAAGCCATTTGCGTGATTGTGGAAGTTTCGAAAAGGGCGCTCGGCCCTCTACCGTTCGTACATATGAACGCCGCACCGAGCACCGCGGGCAGACGACGGCGATTCGGCTGGCCACGCCGGGTCTTCTCGCAGGTGCTGCTGATGCAGCTCGCCATCGCCGCGGGCGTCACCGTGCTGGCCACGGGGCTCTTTCTCGCGCCCTTCAGCGCCGAGCTGGACGACCAGGCGATGCACCGCGCGCTGGCGATCGCCGAGACCACGGCGTCCACCGATGTGGCCGCCGACCTCGTCGCCACGGACCCGACGGCCGACGGTCCCGTACAGGCCGAGGCCGAGCGCATCAGACAGTCCACCGGCGCCGAGTACGTGGTGATCATGGACAGACGGGGGGTGCGCTGGTCGCACACCGACCTGGACCAGATCGGCCGGGTCGTCTCCACCGATCCCACCGACGCCCTCGCGGGCAAGGACGTCATGGAGCTGGACAACGGCACGCTGGGCCGGTCCGCCCGGGGCAAGGTGCCGCTGCGCGACGAGAGCGGGCGGATCGTCGGGGCCGTCTCGGTCGGTATCGCGTACGACAGCGTCCGCGACCGGTTCCTGGCCGCGATCCCCGGGCTGCTCGCGTACGCGGGCGGCGCGCTGGCCGCCGGGGCGCTCGCCGCGTATCTGATCTCCAGGCGGCTCCAGCGCCAGACCCATGACCTGGCCTTCTCCGATATCTCGGCGCTGCTCACCGAGCGCGAGGCCATGCTGCACAGCCTGCGGGAAGGCGTCGTGGCGCTGGACGGGACCGGCAGGATCCGGCTGATGAACGACGAGGCGCAGCGGCTGCTCGGGCTCGGCCCCGACGCCATCGGACGGCCGCTGGACGAGGTGCTCGGCACCGGGCGCACCACCGAGGTACTGGCGGGGCGGGTGGTCGGCGAGGATCTGCTGGCCGTCCAGGGCAGCCGCGTCCTGGTCGCCAACCGGATGCCCACCGACGACGGGGGCGCCGTCGTGACCTTCCGCGACCGTACGGAGCTGGAGCGGCTCGGCCGGGAGCTGGACGCCACCAAGGGGCTGATCGACGCCCTGCGCGCCCAGGACCACGAGCACGCGAACCGGATGCATACGCTGCTGGGGCTGCTGGAGCTGGAGATGCACGAGGAGGCGGTGGAGTTCGTCACCGAGGTCGTCGGGGTGCACCGGGCCACCGCCGAGCAGATCACCGAGCGGATCCACGATCCGCTGCCGGCCGCGCTGCTGGTCGGCAAGGCCACGGTCGCCGCGGAGCGGGGCGTCTCGCTGCGGCTCTCCCCCGGCACGCTGCTGCCGGACCGGCTGATCGACCCGCAGGGTCTGGTCACGGTCGTCGGCAACCTCGTCGACAACGCGCTGGACGCGGCGGCCGGCTCGGAGGACCCGCGGATCGAGGTGGAACTGCGCGCCGAAGGCCGTACGGTCGTGCTCGTGATCTCCGACAGCGGCCCCGGCGTCCCGCCCGGCCAGCGTGAACTGGTCTTCTCCGAGGGCTGGTCGACCAAGGAGCCACCGGCCCACGGCAAACGCGGCCTCGGGCTTGCCCTGGTGCGCAGACTCGCCGAACGGCAGGGCGGCAGCGCACGGGTCGGCGCGGGGGCGCACGGTGGTGCGGAGTTCACGGTCGTGCTGCCGGAGGCGCTGACGGAGGACGGACCGGGCGGGACCATGGAACCGGACGGGACCACGGGATCCGGCACAGCGCCCGGGACGGACCGTGAGCAGGCCACGGCAGGGGAGACGCGATGATCGACGTACTGGTCGTGGACGACGACATCCGGGTCGCGCAGATCAATACGGCCTATGTGGCCAAGGTCGCGGGCTTCCGGGTGGTAGCCCAGGCCCACACCGCCGCCGAGGCCCTGGACCGGATCGCCGGTCACCCCGTCGATCTCATCCTGCTCGACCACTATCTGCCGGACGAGAACGGGCTCGCGGTGGTACGGGAGCTGCGGCGGCTCGGCCATCAGACCGATGTGATCATGGTGACGGCCGCGCGCGATGTCGCCACCGTCCAGTCGGCGATGCGCCACGGCGCGCTCCAGTACCTGGTCAAACCCTTCAACTTCGCGGGGCTACGGGCCAAGCTGGAGGCGTACGCGACGCTCCGCCGCACCCTGGAGGGCGGCGGCGAGGCGGAACAGTCGGAGGTGGACCGGATGTTCGGGGCGCTCTCGGCGGCGAGCGCCCCGGCCCTTCCCAAGGGCCACTCCCCCACCACCGCCGAGGTGGTGCGCAAGGTGCTGATGGGCGCCGACGGACCGCTCTCGGCGCAGGAGATCGCGGAGCGCGCGGGCATGAGCCGGCAGACCGCACAGCGCTATCTCAAACTGCTGGAGCGGGCCGGGCGGGTACGGCTCACGCTGCGGTACGGGGAGACGGGGCGGCCGGAGCACCGGTACGCCTGGGCGACGAGCGGCTGAGAAGCCGCCGCCGGGACCGGGCCGTGTCCCCGGTCCGTGTCCCCGGTCCCTGCCCACGTCGTGGACCCCCGGCCTGGGTCTACGGCCTGGCTCCTCGGCCACGGGCCGTTCACCGGGGCCGCCCCCGGACCCGCTCCCGCCCCCGCCCTCGAACCTCTCCCGCTCTCAGACCGCTCCCGCCCCGGTCAGCGACCTGACCTCGGTCTCCGCGTGCCTGGCCGCGTCCGGCGGCTCGGTGGAGGTGACCGTACCGAGCCAGCCCGCGAGGAAGCCCAGCGGGATCGAGACCACACCGGGGTTCTGGAGCGGGAAGAACGCGAAGTCGGCGCCGGGGAGGATCGATTCGGGGCTTCCCGAGACCACCGGCGAGACCACCACCAGCAGGACCGCCGGGATCAGCCCGCCGTACACGGACCAGACCGCGCCCCGCGTGGTGAAGTTCCGCCAGAACAGCGAGTAGAGCAGTACGGGCAGATTCGCCGAGGCCGCGACCGCGAAGGCGAGCCCGACCAGGAAGGCCACGTTCAGGTTCTGGGCCGGCAGGCTGAGGGCGATCGCCACCGCGCCGATCCCGGCCGCCGCCAGCCGCGCCACGGCCACCTCGTCACGCTCTTTGGTGTGCGCGCGCTTGAGCGAGGCGTAGAGATCATGGGCGACGGAGGCCGAGGAGGCGAGCGTGATGCCCGCGACGACGGCGAGGATGGTCGCGAAGGCGACCGCCGCGACCACCGCGAAGAGCACCGTTCCGCCGGTCGATCCCGCCCCGCCGCCGAGATCCAGGGCGAGCAGCGGGACCGCGGTGTTCCCGGACGCGTTGGAGGCACGTACCGCGTCCGTGCCGACCAGCGCCGCCGCGCCGAACCCGAGCACGATCGTCATCAGATAGAAGCCGCCGATCAGCCCGATGGACCAGATCACCGAGCGGCGGGCGGCGAGCGCGGTCGGCACGGTGTGGAAGCGCGACAGGATGTGCGGCAGTCCGGCCGTGCCGAGGACGAGCGCGAGCCCGAGGCTGATGAAGTCGATCCGCGCGGTCCAGTCCCCGCCGTACCGCAGTCCCGGCGCGAGGAAGTCCTCGCCATGGCCGCTCCGTGCCGCCGCGGTGTTCAGCAGGTCGTTGACGTTCCCGTGGAATCGGACCAGGACGAGCACCGTCAGCGCGATCGCGCCGCCCATCAGCAGGACGGCCTTGACGATCTGGATCCAGGTGGTGGCGCGCATCCCGCCGAGCGAGACGTGGACGACCATCAGCGTGCCCACACCGATCACGGTCCAGGTGCGCGCCGCGCCGCCCGTGCCGCCGAGCAGCAGCGCGACCAGGCTGCCCGCGCCGACCATCTGCGCGACCAGGTAAAGCACGGAGACCGTGACCGAGGAGGTGCCCGCGGCGATCCGTACGGGACGTTCGCGCATCCGGGCCGCGACCACATCGGCGAGGGTGAACCGGCCGACGTTGCGGACGAGTTCGGCCACCAGGAAGAGCACGACCAGCCAGGCGACGAGGAAGCCGGCCGAGTAGAGCAGGCCGTCGTAGCCGAAGAGCGCGATCAGGCCCGAGATCCCGAGGAAGGAGGCCGCGGACAGGTAGTCCCCGGAGAGGGCGAATCCGTTCTCCATGGGCGAGAAGAGCCGCCCGCCCGCGTAGAACTCCTCGGCGGAAGCCCGTCGGCGTCGGCTCACCCAGGTGGTGATCCCCAGCGTGACCGCGACGAACGCGCTGAACAGCAGCAGCGCGAGGGTCTGGTGGCCGCCGCTCACCGGCCGTGCCCCTCCGCGCCGCGCGTACGCCGGTCGAACACGGCCCAGCGCAGTTCGAGCGCCGCGCGGTCCCGGTGCAGCCGGGCATGGCGCGCGTACGCCCAGGTCAGCAGGAAGGTGGAGAGGAACTGGCCGAGACCCGCGACCATCGCCACATTCACCGCGCCCGCGACCGGCCGGGCCATCAGCCCCGGCGCGGCCGTCGCCGCCACCACATACGCCAGGTACCAGCCGAGGAAGGCGAGCGAGGCGGGGACGACGAACCGGCGGTACCGGCCGCGCACTTCCTGGAAGGCCGCGCCGCGCTGGATCTCCGCGTAGATTCCGGCGGCCTCGGTCACGCCGCCAGGCGCCCCGGGGTCCCGCCCGGCGGGCGCCGCGGAGCCGCCCGTACCGGTCGATTCGCCCCACTCCGGGGGCAGTGCCTCGTACCACGGGTCGCCGAGCCGCACCGCCGCGGCGTGACGCCGTTCCTGCTTCTCCACCGGTCAACTCTCCTTGTCGGCGAACCGTTTCGGCCGCGTGCAAGAAGGATGGACAGAGCGGGCGGATCCCGGACTCCTCTCTCCCCCGGCTTCACTCCTTCAGGTGATGGATGTCCCGGGTGGCCGGATGAGTCCGCGCTGATACGCGTAGCGCACGGCCTGCGCGCGGTCGCGCACACCGGTCTTGGCGAAGAGGTTGTTGATATGCGTCTTCACCGTGGCCGCCCCGATGTGCAGCCGCTGTGCGATCTCCTTGTTGGAGAGCCCCTCGGCGACCAGCGAGAGCACCTCCGCCTCGCGGGCGGTGAGCCCGTCGGGCAGCTCCGCGGGGGCGGGCGCCGCAGGCGGGGCCGTGACCCGGTCCAGCAGCCGGCGCTGCACGGCGGGCGCCAGCCCGGCCTGCCCCGCCAGGACGTCGTCGACGGCCCGGACGATCTCCTCGCCCCCGGCGTCCTTGGTGAGATAGCCGCGGGCGCCGGCCCGCAGCGCGGCGAACAGCGAGTCGTCGTCGGCGTACGTGGTGAGCACCACGACCTGCGTGCCCGGGTGCTCCGCGCGGATACGGCGCGTGGCCTCCACGCCGTCGCAGCGCGGCATCCGCAGATCCATCAGCACCACATCGGGAGCGAGTTCGGCCACGAGGGCCACGGCTTCCTCGCCGTCCCTCGCGGCGCCGACGACCTCGATGCCCGGCAGCAGCCCGAGCAGCATCACGATGCCCTCGCGCACCACGGACTGGTCATCGGCGACGATCACCCTCGCCGTCATGCCGGCACTCGCAAACGCACGCTGAAACCCTTCTCGCCGGGGTCTTCGGGGCCTCCGGGACCGGCCTCCAGAGTGCCGCCGAGCAGTTCGGCGCGCTCCCTCATCCCCAGCAGACCGTACCCGGAGCCCGACGCGCCCAGCCCGGCCGGGGCCGCGCCCTTCCCGCCGGTGTTCCGTACCTCCAGTGTCACCTCGTCCGCGCCGTACGTGAGCCGGATCAGTACCCGCGCGCCCGGGGCGTGTTTCCGTACGTTGGTCAGCGCCTCCTGCACCACCCGGCGCACCGTCTGGGACGCTTCCGCCGGCAGTGGCCGCGGCTCGCCGCCGATCTCGACCTCGGCGCCGTCCATCGCGGCCAGTTCGCGCAGATAGTCGCCGAGGGGGGCCATCTCGCCGCGCAGCGCGGAGAGCGCCTGGCGGGTCTCGGCGAGCCCTTCGCGCGCCATGGAGCGCGCGGCGACGACCCGTTCCAGGATCTGGTCGCGGAACGGGCTGTGCGGCTCGCTCTCGATCCGCAGCCGCGCCGCCTCCAGATGGACGAGCTGCGCGGAGAGGCTGTGCGCCAGGACGTCATGGATGTCCCGGGCGATCCTGGCCCGCTCCGCGAGCGCGGCCGACTCCGCCTCGGCGGCGTGGGCGGCGCGTTCCTGGGCCAGCAGCCGCTGGGCGTTGCCGCGCGCCTCCGCGTCGAGCCGCAGCACGTATCCGGCGAGGAGCAGCCCGGCGGTGGTGATCGTCGTGGTGATCCAGTGGTCCTGGTTGTACGCCACGAGGCCGCCGAGGGCGGCGAGGGTGGTGGGCAGCGCGGCGACGAGCGGCAGCCGCTCCATGGCGACGATCGCGCAGCCGCTCCACAGCACCGTCGCCGCGATCTCGAACCCGCCGTGCCGCGCGGCGATCGTCCCGCCCATCAGCAGGACGAGCAGCCCGAGCGAAGGCCAGAGATCGTTGCGCAGCGTGGTGCGGTAGAAGCACCGGACGAGGAACCCGGTGAGCAGCACCCCGGCGACGGCCGCGACCGCGGCCCAGCCGGCCACATGGCGCTCGCTGAAGGTGGACCACATCAGGGCACCGATGGCCAGCACGCGTACGCCGCGGCTCAGCCATCGCCGGGCATCGGTGCGGCGCTCCTGGGAGAGAGCCTCCCGGGAGGGCCAGTCCGTCCAGGCCTCGGGGGTCACACACGGTCCTTCCAGGGTGCGGCGGCTACGCCGTCACCGTACGACGCCCGGCCCGCGCGGGCCCGCCGCACCAGCAGACCCCTGCGGACGAGCACCGAGGCGGCGAGCGCGAGCAGGATCGCCCCCGTGCCCTGATGGACCCCGATCAGCGCGCCGACGCCCACGAGCCCCAGGCGCAGGGCGATACCGGCGATCCAGACCCCGGCGGTGGCCCTCGTGCCCTTCGACCACACCGAGCCGTCGCGCTCGGTCCAGATACGGCTGGTGCGGGCCCAGCCGACGCCCATCAGCGCCCCCACGACCAGTTCGGCGGCGAGCAGCGGTGCCGACAGCGGCAGGTCCCGCGCGTCGAGGAGGCCGGGCTCGCTCAGCGCGATCACGACCAGGACGACGGGCAGCACCAGCCAGCGGTGCCCGTCGGCGGTGACCCGCTGGGGCTTGAGCTGGCGGGCGGCGATCAGGGCGACCACCGCGACGGCCACCAGCACATTGACGAGCGAGGACATCAGGGCCTCCGGGGACGAAGAAGTTCAACGACTTCGACGCTACGGAGAAGCACCGGGTCAGATCATCGGCGCGGAGGTTGACCGCGGGTGGAAGTGCGGTCTCCACCCGTGGGTGGAGACCGCACGTCAAAGGTCCCGGGCGTCCGCCTCAGGCGTCGATGCGCGAGCGGTCCAGCGTCGCCGCGGAGCTGGTGATGAACTCCTTGCGGGGAGCCACCTCATTGCCCATCAGCAGGTCGAAGATCTGCTCGGAGGACTCCAGGTCCCCGATGTTGATCCGCCGCAGCGTGCGGTGACGGGGGTCCATCGTGGTCTCCGCCAGCTGGTCGGCGTCCATCTCGCCGAGGCCCTTGTAGCGCTGGATGGAGTCCTTGAAGCGCACGTTCTTGCGCTGGAACTCCAGCAGCGTCTGCCGCAGCTCATTGTCCGAGTACGTGTAGACGTACTTGTCCTGGCCCTTCTTGGGCTGGACCAGCTCGATCCGGTGCAGCGGCGGCACGGCGGCGAAGACCCGGCCCGCCTCCACCATCGGCCGCATGTAGCGCTGGAAGAGCGTGAGCAGCAGACAGCGGATATGGGCGCCGTCGACATCGGCGTCCACCAGCAGCACGATCTTGCCGTAGCGGGCGGCGTCGATGTCGAAGGTCCGGCCCGAACCCGCCCCTATGACCTGGATGATCGCGCCGCACTCGGCGTTCTTGAGCATGTCGGAGACGGACGACTTCTGGACGTTGAGGATCTTGCCCCGGATCGGCAGCAGCGCCTGGAACTCGCTGTTCCTGGCGAGCTTGGCCGTACCGAGCGCGGAGTCGCCCTCCACGATGAACAGCTCGCTGCGTTCCACGTCGTCACTGCGGCAGTCGGCGAGCTTGGCCGGCAGCGAGGAGGACTCCAGCGCCGTCTTCCTGCGCTGCGCCTCCTTGTGCTGGCGGGCCGCGATCCGCGTACGGGCGGCGGCGACCGCCTTCTCCAGCACGGCGCGGGCCTGCGCCTTGGCGTCGCGCTTGGTCGAGGTCAGGAACTCCTTGAGCTCCTTGGCGATGACGTTGGCGACGATCCGGTTGGCCGCGGACGTACCGAGGACCTCCTTGGTCTGGCCCTCGAACTGCGGCTCGGCGAGCCGCACCGTGACCACGGCCGTGAGGCCCTCCAGGGCGTCGTCCTTGACGACGTCGTCCTCCGCGACGCGCAGCATCTTGGCCGAGCGCAGCGCCTCATTGACCGTTTTGGTCAGAGAACGCTCGAATCCGCTCACATGGGTGCCGCCCTTGGGGGTGGCGATGATGTTCACGAACGACCTGACGGTGGTGTCGTACCCGGTGCCCCAGCGCAGGGCGACATCGACGCCCAGCTCGCGGGTGACCTCGGTGGGGGTCATGTGCCCCCGGTCGTCCAGGACGGGCACGGTCTCCTTGAAGGTGCCCTGGCCGGTCAGCCGCAGCACATCGCAGACGGCCTTGTCCTGTGCGAGATATTCACAGAATTCGCTGATGCCGCCGTCGAACCGGAACGTCTCCTCGACCGGGCCGTCGCCCCCGCTCTCGCCGAGGCCCCGCTCGTCCCTGACGACGATCGTCAGTCCGGGAACCAGGAAGGCGGTCTGCCGGGCACGCTGGTGGAGCGTGTCCAGGGAGAGCTTGGCGTCCTTGAGGAAGATCTGCCGGTCGGCCCAGTAGCGCACGCGCGTGCCGGTACGGGTCTTGGGCACCCGCTTGCTCTTGCGCAGCCCGTTGGCCGGATCGAAGGGGCTGTCGGGGCCCTGCTCGGTGAACATCCCGGGGACACCGCGCCGGAAGCTGATCGAGTGCGTGGCGCTGTTGCGGTCCACCTCGACGTCCAGCCGGGCGGAGAGGGCGTTGACGACGGAGGCGCCCACGCCGTGCAGACCGCCCGACGCGGCGTACGAGCCGCCGCCGAACTTTCCGCCGGCGTGCAGCTTGGTCATCACGACCTCGATGCCGGAGAGGCCGGTCTTGGGCTCGACGTCGACGGGGATGCCGCGGCCGTTGTCCTTGACCTCCACCGAGCCGTCCTCGTGGAGGATCACCTCGATGTGGTCGCAGTAGCCGCCCAGGGCCTCGTCGACGGAGTTGTCGATGATCTCCCAGAGGCAGTGCATCAGGCCGCGGCTGTCGGTCGAGCCGATATACATTCCGGGGCGTTTGCGGACCGCTTCGAGCCCTTCAAGGACGAGCAGGTGCCGCGCGGTGTAGTTGGAGCCGTCACGGTCTGCTGTCAGCAGCGCAGTGGACGGCACGGACGTATCGGCGGTCACGCGGTTCGCTCCTCGCTGAATTTGAGATGGGCCCCCGTGGGGTAAAGGCCCGGCGTCTGTCACCGGTCAGAGGGTACAGAGGCCTGGTAGAGCCGTTGTCACGCCACCCTCGCGAATTCTCATGCTAGTCCAAGGTCGCATAGGTGTTCGATCCTTCGAGGGAGTGAAGCACACATCACGTTCCCTTCCAGGCATGAACCATTTAGGCTCCGGGCACGTCCTCATCAACAAACCGGCAAGCCGGCCGGCGAGGGCGATCCCCCTGACAAGCGACGTCAAGCAACGCGAAACCCGTAGTGCGAAGCCCCGCGAGCAATACGGCCCATTCGCCGCCAATCGTCAGCAGTCAGCCACAACGGAAGAAATTTTCGAGGAAAAGCCGGGAGCGGGAACGTTTTCGGCCTGGTTGGATGTTGACCCTGGTACGACAGCTCGTCGAGCTAGAGAAGAGGCGACGTGACTACTGTTCTGACCCCCGCGAGCCCGCTGACCGCGGCTGATCGCTGCGACCGGTGCGGCGCCCAGGCCTATCTGCGCGTCCTCCTGTCCAGCGGTGGTGAACTGCTCTTCTGCGCCCATCATGGACGCAAGTTCGAGCCGGAACTCAAGAAGATCGCCGCGGAAATACAGGATGAGACCGACCGACTGACGGCCGTACCGGCCGGCGGCGGTGAAGAGGAACACTGACACCTCGCATCCACGACGAGCCAAGGGCCGGCCCCGAGCCGGCCGACGGGCGGCCACCCCTGTACCGCAGGGTGACCGCCCGTTCTCGTCGTCGTGCCCGTCCCGGCCGTCATGCCGGTCCGGGCCCGTCATGCCCGTTCTGATCAGCCGTGCCCGTTCCCGTCACGGGAGGCCCACGACGATCGGCGCGGGCCTCCCGTCAACGCGGGGCCCGTGCTCCGACCGCGTCGGCGACGGGTTGCGCGCCCATGGTGATCCGCGTGTAGACGCCCGGACTGTCCGCGCGCCCACAGCCGCTCCCCCAGGAGACGAGCCCGATAAGCCGTCCCTGGGCCACCAGCGGCCCGCCGCTGTCGCCCTGGCACGCGTCATGCCCGCCTCGGGGATCGCCCGCACAGAGCATCGTGGAGGCCTCGTAACGGTCCCCTGAGCCTCCCGGGTACGCCCGCTCGCAGCTGGAGTCCGGCAGGACCTTCACCGGCGCGGAGCGCAGCACCTGTGCGTAGTCGGCGCCGCCCGAGGTGTCGCCCCAGCCGTAGACCGCCGCGTCGGTGCCCGGCGCCGAGGCCGGGTCCCCCCGCTCGGCCGGCCGGATCGCGTACTCCTCGGGCAGGGCGCTCGCGAGCGTCAGCACGGCGAGGTCGGCCGTGTTCGTGCGCGGCTCGTACGCCGGGTCCACCTGCACGGACCGTACGGCGACCTCGCGCCCGCCGGATCCCCGCAGCCGCTCGCGGCCCGCGATGACCCGGAAGTCCGGCACGTCCTTCGGGGCCGCCCCCAGGACGTCCCTGCCCACGCAGTGGGCGGCGGTCAGCACTTTCGTCGGCGCCACCACCACACCTCCGCAGAACTGGCCCGCACGCGTACCCCCGAAGCGGTCACGGCTGGCCAGCGCCACGACCCACGGGCTGTCGGCGATCCGCACGGCCTGGCCGCCGATGATCACCCGGTCAGTGGCGGCGGCGGAGACGGGCGCGACGAGCGGCGGCACCGCCCCCGCGGTGATCACGGCCAGTCCCCCGGTCAGCACTCGGACTACGGAACGGCGCATACAGTCTCCTGACTCTCCGGTGGACTCCGATCTACCCAGAGTCATCCCACCGATCGAGTCTCGCACTCCCACGCGCACGGCGAAGGCCCGGATCCTCGGTGGCATCCGGGCCTTCACTCGTGCTTCGCGCGCCCCCTCGGGAGCGCCTGCGCCCTGCTCCGGGTACCCAGGCCTAGTCCAGGTAGTCGCGCAGAACCTGCGAGCGCGAGGGGTGGCGCAGCTTCGACATCGTCTTGGACTCGATCTGGCGGATGCGCTCACGCGTCACGCCGTAGACCTTGCCGATCTCGTCCAGCGTCTTGGGCTGGCCGTCCGTGAGACCGAAGCGCATGGAGACCACGCCCGCCTCACGCTCGGAGAGCGTGTCGAGCACCGAGTGCAGCTGCTCCTGGAGGAGCGTGAAGCTCACGGCGTCGGCCGGCACGACCGCCTCGGAGTCCTCGATGAGGTCTCCGAACTCGCTGTCGCCGTCCTCGCCCAGCGGAGTGTGCAGCGAGATCGGCTCGCGGCCGTACTTCTGGACCTCGATGACCTTCTCGGGGGTCATGTCGAGTTCCTTGGCCAGCTCCTCCGGGGTGGGCTCGCGGCCCAGGTCCTGGAGCATCTGGCGCTGCACGCGCGCGAGCTTGTTGATGACCTCGACCATGTGCACCGGGATACGGATGGTGCGGGCCTGGTCGGCCATGGCGCGGGTGATCGCCTGACGGATCCACCAGGTGGCGTACGTGGAGAACTTGTAGCCCTTGGTGTAGTCGAACTTCTCGACCGCGCGGATCAGACCGAGGTTGCCCTCCTGGATCAGGTCCAGGAAGAGCATGCCGCGGCCGGTGTAGCGCTTGGCCAGCGAGACCACCAGTCGGAGGTTGGCCTCCAGCAGGTGGTTCTTGGCCCGGCGGCCGTCCTCGGCGATGATCTCCAGCTCGCGCTTGAGCTTCGGCGCGAGCTTGTCGGAGTTGGCCAGCTTGTCCTCGGCGAAGAGACCGGCCTCGATGCGCTTCGCGAGTTCGACCTCCTGCTCCGCGTTGAGGAGCGGGACCTTGCCGATCTGCTTCAGGTAGTCCTTGACCGGGTCGGCGGTGGCACCGGCGACGGCGACCTGCTGGGCCGGCGCGTCGTCCTCGTCGTCGTCGGAGAGTACGAAGCCCTTGTTCTCGCCCTCGGTCTCCTCCTCCTCGCCCTTGCCGCCCTGCACCTCATCGGTGGGCTCTTCGCCGTCGGCGGCCTCGTCGGAGTCCTTCTTGCCGACGGCCTTCTTGGCCGTCGTCTTCTTCGCGGCGGTCTTCTTGACCGTGGCCTTCTTGGCCACGGTCTTCTTCGCGGCCGCCTTCTTGGCGGGGGCTCCGGCCTCATCGGCCGCGGCCTCCACGATCTCTGCCGCCGGAGCCGAGGTGGCGGCCGCGACGGTCCTCGTCGTGGTCGTCTTGGCCGCGACGGTCTTGGTGGCGGTGCGCTTGACCGGGCTCTTCGCTGCGACGCTCTTGCGGGTGCGCTTCGGCGACTCCGCGGCACTGACCATCAGCGTCACACCCTCTTCCTCGAGGATCTGGTTGAGGCTGCGCAGAACATTCTTCCACTGGGTTGGCGGAATCTGGTCGGCCTCGAAGGCCCGACGCACGTCATCGCCGGCGATCTGCCCATCAGCCTTTCCCCGCTCGATGAGCGCCATCACAGACTCGGACTCGGCGATCTCCGGCGGGAGCGTACGGGATGTGCTGGCCGACACGAACAACCTCTCGGAACGATGGAAACGGCTTCCGGCCCCGCCCAGGATCGGGCCGGAGCCGACGACCGTCGACTGGGGATGTGCCGACGGCGCGGGCTTGGGCCTCAGAGGTGAATACAGCGCCATGCGTGGCGGACGTATTCCCTCCTCGGCTGTCACCTCTTAGGTCATCGCGCTGTCTCCAGGAGTGTTACGCCCATTCCACGTGGCCCGAGTCACACTCCATTTGCGACAAATGGCCAGAAGGGGGATTTAAGGCCCCACAATCGCGTCGCCGGACCCCCCGGGTCCGGCGACACACGATGCGTACATCCCCTATGCCCGGCCTTCGGCGGCGCTCAGTGCTCGCGCGGTGCCGGAACGACGCGCTCCACCTCGGGCTGGACGGTGAGCAGTTGGCGCATGGCCGATTCGGCGGCGTGCGCGTCACCTGCGGCGAGCGCGTCCACGATCCGCGCGTGGTGCGAGAGCGACGCCTCGGTGGGCCGGTCGCATCCGGTGACCGGGCCGCCGGAGACCTGGAGGGCCGCCGAGACGATCCCCGAGAGATGCTCCAGCATGCGGTTGCCGGCGAGCTGGATCAGCAGGGAGTGATATTCGGCGTCCGCACGCGAAAAGGTGATCGAATCACCCTGCGCGAGGGCGTGGCTCATGATCCCCACCATGTCGGAGAGCCGCTGCTGGACATCGGCCCGGCCATGGCCGGCCGCCAGCCGCGCGGCGAGGGGCTCGATCGTCCAGCGCAGCTCACTCAGCTCGCGGCGCTGATCGTCGCGCTGCGGCCCGAAGGCGCGCCACTCGATGATGTCGGGGTCGAGCAGATTCCAGTCGCTCACCGGACGGACACGGGTACCGACATTGGGCCGGGCGCTCACCAGGCCCTTGGCCTCCAGCACGCGCAGCGACTCCCGCACCACGGTGCGGGAGACCTCGAAGCGCTGGCCGATCTCCTCGGGTACGAGCGGCCGGTCGGCGCCCAGGTCACCGGAGACGATCATCTGGCCGAGCTGTTGGACGAGTTGGCCGTGCAGCCCGCGGCCGCGGCTGCTCGTCGTACGTCGTCCCACCCGGCCCAAGTCGGTGTCTGCGCCGTCCCAGACGGGGGCGGCGACGCGGTCGGCGCCGGGCGCCTCCGCGAAGGGGTAGCGGTCGAGTTCACCCGGCTCGGCGAGGCCGGACTCGACGGAACGGGCGGCGGTCATCATGGTGTGCGCAAGGGTACTCACGCATCCTTTGTCGGCGTTGCTTCCACGACCCTTGAGGTCTTTGGTGAAAAGCACACGAAAGGGTGATCGGCGCTCGCCCTTCGATTGACGCCTTATCGGAAAGAAGCGGGCGCTATCAGGGGAGTTGCGAACACCCGGGAACGGTCCGGTCGTTCCGTGGTCACCAACGGGCCCTACGGCGAAGGCCGGTGAGCAGATATGCGCAGAGCAGGGCCGAGAGCGACAACGTCAGGGCCGCGGCGACCGGTTGGGCGACGAGTCTGAACGTGGTCATCAGCCAGTGGTCGGCCTGACGCGGCCAGTCCAGCCAGGCCAGTTCGCGCAACCGGCCCGGGAGTCCGACGGCCGAACGTGTGGACGGACCGGCGAGCGCCCGCTGAATCAGGGGTACGACGAGGGTCGGTACGGCGACGACCACGGCCGCGCCCGCGACCGTGACCCGGAAGACCCCGGCCCCCAGCAGCCCCGCCCAGGCACAGCCGACGGTCAGTCCGGCCCAACCGGCGCTCAGCGCGACCCAGTTGCCCGGGACGGGCACGGCGTCGGCGCCGTACACCAGGCGCAGGGCCCCGGCGTCGGCGGCCACGGTCAGGAACGCGAGCGCCAGCGCCGCCGCCGCCGTCACGACGAGCTTGGCGAGGAGCAGACCGAGGCGGCGCGGGACGGTACCGCGGGCGCCGGCGAGCGCGGGATAGCGGAACTCCTCACCGAACGAGTACGCGCCGAGCAGCCCCGCGCCGAGGGCCGCGGGCGGCAGGGGCAGGATCGCGGGCCAGGCGGCGAGCAGGCCGGAGAGCGGGGTCCTGCCGGTACGGGCGAGCGGCACGGCGAGGGCCACGGACGCGACGAGGACGGCGATGGCGATCAGTGCGGTGGTGCGGATCCCGAACATACGGCGGAGTTCGTAGCGCAGCGGCCGGAGCGGACTGCGCACCGGCGCCGACGACAGCGGCGCCGGGAGCGGACCGCGGTCGTGCTGCCGGGAGTCGCCGTCCTCATAGCCGTGGTCGGGTCCGCCCTCGTAGCCGTAGGCCCGGTCGGGCTCGAAAGCGGGCTCGACGGCGGAGTCGTAGGCGGGGGCCGGGGACGGCACCGGTACGGAGACCGGCGCGGGACCCGTGTCGCCAAACTCGTCGGCGAGCTGATGGACGAGGACGCCGTTGCGGAAGGCGGTCTCACCGATCTCCGGGCAGCTGCTGCCGTAGACGGTGAGCAGACTGCCCACGCCGGGCTCGGAGACCACCTCGACGGAGCGCCGGTCCGCGCGGGCCTCGCGGCTGAGCGCGTCGGCGAGACGGGCGGCGTGCGGAGTCCTGACGGCGACGCGGGGGCGCAGCCGGGTACGCGCGAAGGAGGCCACGTCCTGGTCGGCGACGAGACGCCCCTCGTCGAGGGTGACGACATGGTCGGCCGTGCGCGCGGCCTCCTTGGCGTCCTGCGTGGTGTAGAGAACGGTGCCGCCGTGGTCGGCGTGCGCGCGCAGCAGTCCGAACAGCCAGCTGTTCTCACGGGGTGACAGCTCGGCGGACGGCGCGTCGAGCAGCAGGGTGTGCGGATCCCCCAACAGCGCGGAGGCGAGCCCGAGTCTGCGGTCCATGCCGACCGAGAGCGAGCCGAGCCGTTCGTCGCGCAGACCGCCGAGACCGACGACGTCGAGGAGTTCGTCGGCGCGTGAGGCGGGCACTCCCGCGGCGGCGCAGAGCATCCGGAGCTGGCCCTTGACGGAGCGCGCGGGATGGCCCGGCACGTCCCCGAGGAGCACCCCGATCTCGCGTGCGGGATGGGCGATGCGGTGGAGGGGGCGACCGCGGAAGTAGGTGACCCCGCGACCTGGTTCGAGTTCGAGCATCAGCCGGAGCGCGGTGGTCTTGCCCGCGCCGGGGGCGCCGAGGAGCGCCGTGACGGAGCCGGACCGCGCCTCGAAGGTCAGATCGTCCACAGCGGGCGGGAGGTCTCGACGGGGGTTGCTGGTCAGTCCGATGGCCTGGAGCATCGCTTCTCTCGCGGGGAGGTGAGACCGCTCGGCGGCAGGGTGGGTACCGCAGCAAGATAACGCGACATGTCCGACTTGTGGCGCAGGGTGGCGCTCCCGGGTGTCAGACGTCCGGCACGTGGCCCCCGTCAGACCTCCGGGCGCAGCATCGGCGGGTTGAGTACGGTCGCCCCGCCGGCCCGGAACAACTGCGCGGGCCTGCCGCCCTGCCGGGTCGTGGTCCCGCCCGACGGCACGAGGAATCCTGGGGTGCCGGTCACCTTGCGGTGGAAGTTGCGTGGATCGAGCGCCACGCCCCACACCGCCTCGTACACCCGGCGCAGCTCACCGACGGTGAACTCGGAGGGGCAGAACGCGGTGGCGAGCGAGGAGTACTCGATCTTGGAACGGGCCCGTTCCACCCCGTCCGCGAGGATCCGGGCGTGGTCGAAGGCGAGTTGGGCGGGCTGTTCGTCCTCGCGGGCGAAACCGCCCTCCTGGTGGAGCAGCGCGTCCACCGGGGCCCAGCGGGCGCTGTTGGCGTCACCTCCGGCGCGGGGCGCGGGCAGGTCGGGCGAGAGCGCAAGATGAGCCACGCTGACCACCCGCATACGGGGATCACGCCCGGGATCCCCGTAGGTGGCGAGCTGTTCGAGATGGGCGGCGTTCCCGGGCGCCGGGGAGACCGGGTCGTGCGCGCACAGGCCGGTCTCCTCGGTGAGTTCGCGCGCCGCCGCGCCGGCGAGGTCCTCGTCCGCCCTGACGAAACCGCCGGGCAGCGCCCACCGGCCCTGGAACGGCGACTCCCCGCGCCGTACCACCAGCGCGCAGAGCGCGTGGCGGCGCACGGTGAGCACGACCAGGTCGACGGTGACAGCGAACGCGGGGAAGGCCGACGGGTCGTAGGGCGACATGCCGCGATCATAGTCGTCTGCCTGACGATAAACACTCCTTCCGCCTCTCCCGCCGCCTACTTCTTCGCCGTCTTCTCCGCCGTCTTCGTGATCTCCACGCCCCATCTCCGCGCCCCGGGGCCGGGCCCGCCTGCCCGCTGGTTCCGAGACCGGTCCTTCCGAAGCGGTCCCGTCCGCTCCCGGGCGGACGGGACCGCGGACGTACCCGTCTCAGACGCCCAGTTGGAGGCCGGGGGCCGCCTCCTCGACCATGCCGAGCCCGAGTCCGCTGACCCGCACGGAGAAGGGCGCCTCCGCCACCCGTAGTCCGGTGAGCTGGAGCGCCCCGAGCGGGGCGCTGCGGACCGGACGCAACGCGACGGTGCGCGCGGGCGCGTCCGGGCGGATACCGGCGAGACCGGTGAGCAGATGGATTCCGGCGGCGGCGGCCACGGCCGCCGGACGGCACGCGGCGGGGTGCGGTACGGGAGCACCGCCCGCGGTACGCCGCTCCCCCGCGTACATCTCGGGGAGCCGGTGACCGAACGCCTCCGCCGCGTCCAGCAGACCCCGGAGCAGCGAGCCTGCCTCCTCCTCGTATCCGGCCGCGATCAGGCCGTCGATCGCGACGGCCGTCTCATGGACCCGTACCGCCCCCGCGCGGTGGCCGAACGGATTGTGTCCGGGCTCCTTGCTCCCGAGGCCGCGCAGCCCCCATCCCGAGTCGAGGTCCGCTCCCCGGACCATGCCGGCCAGCCGCTCGGTCTCCGGCGCGTCGAGCAGCCCCGGGGCCCGCTTCCCTCCGCCGAGCAGGCCCGTGTCCAGCAGATGGGCGGCGCCGGCGCTGGGTTGGGGAAGAAGCCGGCCGTCGGGCCACCGTGCCGCGGCGGGGCGTCCGCCCGTGGACTCGTCGGCCCAGAATGTCCGCCGGAACCGCAGCCGCAGCGCACCCGCCCACTCCCGCCAGCCGTCGGCCCCCGGCCGACCGCAGGACTCCAGCAGATCCGCCCCGAGCAGCGCGGCACGATGCGCGTGGGCCTGGGTCTCGACGCGCCGTGGCCCGGAGGGGCCCGGCTCCCCGAGCAGCCCGTCGGCACCGAGGGCGGTGCGCAGCCAGTGCAGACATCGCTCCGCCGTGGGGAGCAGCTCGGCGAGATCACCCTCGGGAAGACCCCAGCGGCGGGCCTCGGCGAGGACCACGGGGAAGGCGAGTGTGGCCTCAACCCCCGTACAGCTCGGGGGCAGATGGGGCCCGGCGTCCCGCAGCGGTCCGGGAATACGCCCGAAGTCGCGTCCGGGGCCGCGGAACTGGGTGCGGGCGAGCGTTCGCATCGTGCCCGCGGCCAGCCGGGTGCCGAGCGGGAGGGCCATCCGTACCGCCCAGAGGGCTTCCGCGGCCGGGGGCCCGCAGCGCCAGGGCACGCCCGCGGCGGGATGGACATCCGTGGAGCCGCCCGGTCCACGCAGCAGGAGCGCCCCGAGATCGTCGAGGCTCGCGGCGAACAGAGGCCGCACCCTGGGGTCGTCGCCCTCGGCGCTCGCCTCCGGCAGCGGATTGCTCGCGGTCCGGCCGGTCGGCCGCACGGGCCGGTCCGTACGGATCCGCAGTTCGATGGTGCGAGAGGCCCCAGGGGCCAGCTCCATGTCCCAGCGGAGCAGTCCGGCCGAGGCCATCGCGTCGCGCGGGGCCGGGTCGGCGGAGACGACGGCGTGTCCGCCGTCGGCCGCGGCCCAGCGCAGGCCCGCGGCGTGGACGCTCGCCGGGAGTTCGGGCCCGGCGCGGCCGACCGCGATCGCGGCCAGCCGCGCCAGATCCGTCCCCAGAGTGATCTCCACCGGGAACCGGCGGACTCCGCGGGCCGAGTTGTGCAGCGTGATGCGTTCGGTGCCGTCGGCGTCCCGGAGCCGTTCGACGCTGATCTCCGGATCGGGTCCGGCGTCCGCCGGCGTACGGACCACCGCGCTGAACCGCGCCCGGTCGGCGGCGACCATCCTGCCCTGCAACGGGAGAGGTTCCCGTCCGGCGATCCGTAACAGGCAGCGGGCGAGGAGACGGCGGCCCGACTGGTAGAAGCCCTCCAGCCCCTGACCGGTGAGTTGTCCGTGCTCGGCCGAGACGGCGAGACGCGGCAGCGCGACGCAGAAGAACGCGCGGTGCACGCCGGGCAGCTCGCCGCGCGGCAGGGCGCCGCCGCGTACGGCTCCGGGCGGTGCGGCACGCGAGGGCGCGGTACGCGACGGGTCGCCGCTCGACGTACCAGAGGTGTGTGAGGGAAGGGCGGTGAGGGCCATGGGTGGTCTGCTCTGCCTTCTGTGCGCTCCGGGGAGCCGCGCTGTGTACGGCGGCGCGGCTCGTACAACTTCGCCACAGAGGTGAACGGCTGCCCGGGCGGCCGGGTCACGGCTCTCATCGGCCACTCCTGGTCCCTCGCCGGCCACTGCGCCTGGCCCGTCGGTCGCGCGCGGCCGGCGCACCGGACACGGACCCCTTGGGCGGAAGACTCTTCCGGGGAACGGGCCGGCGCACCGGACGGAGCCTGGGCCGCCCACTCGTCCCGCGCGGGCCCGGCAGCGCCCGTGCGCCGCGCTCCTCGCGCAGACAACGGCGCAGCGTCTCGGGGTCCAGTCCTTCGTTGCACGCCTGGTGGAGCAATCGCGCGAAGACGTACTGGGGATCGAGCCGCAGCGCGAGTCCCAGGGCGACCCGCGCGCTCGGCTCGTCGCCGGTCGACCAGGCGACCCAGCCGGCCAGGGTCAGCGGGGCGGTCGCGTGCTCGGCGTACGAACCGACGCAGCGCCGGGACAGCGCGCGCCAGAGCCGCAGGGCGGGCGCGGCCTCGGGCCCTTCCATCCACTCGGCGGCGCGGTCGCGGGTCTGCCTGTCCTGGAGTCCGAGAATGACGCTGGCCGCCTCCTCGTGGGTGATGAGCCGGTCGTCCTCGGTGTCCGTGCCGGCCCGGCCCGCGCCCGGAGCCTCCCGCAGCCGCCCGATCAGGGTGCGCGCCAGCCGCAGTGTCTCCTCGCCGACCCGTTCCCGGCTTCCGCCGCCCAGGATCCTGGGCACGAGTGCCGCGCCCGCGTCGTCCAGCGCCCGTTCCTGTTCCGCCGCGGCGGGGGTACGCCAGGGCTCCAGGCGGGCTTCCATCTCCCGCAGCGATCCCCGTACCTGCACTCCGGCGTACGCGGCGGCAGCCGCCATCACCGACGTACCGGGCAGGGCGAGCCCGGTCCCCTCGGGCGGACAGCAGCGGACATCCGGGCAGCAGTAGGACCAGAATCGCCCGTCGGAGATACACAGCGCCTCGTGCACGGGAACATCGAGGCTTCCGCACGCGGTGCGCAGCCGCTGCGCGAGGGGGCGCAGCCGCTCCATCACCTGTCGGCCCGTCTCCCCCGCCGCCGGGTCCTGGCAGAGGAAGACGACGATTCCCCCGGGACGGCCGCCACGCTTCTCGCTGCCCTCGATCAGACACTCGGCGAGCTGATCGGCCACCGGTGGCCATTCGTTCGGCGAGCGCGGGATACCGAGCCTGAGCCGTCCGCCGAAGCGTCCCCGGTCGCCCTGGAGCGCGACCATGACGATGGAATCGGAGGGATGGAATCCGAGCAAATACGGGAGAGCGTCGGCGAGTTCCGCGGGACTGCGCAGGGTGATCTGCTGCTCGTCGGCGGATCCGGTCGGTTCGTGGTGCTTGTTCATGGCTCGACGGTCCCGCGCCCGGCCGGATCCCGCGACCCCTGTGGATAACTTTATCCACAGGCTGGACGGCGCATTCGCGGTTTGTCGGAGCCATCGGGTTGCATGGGGGCATGACCAACGCAGACCGCACGGCTCTCCGGGCCTCGGCCGACTCCGTACTCGCCCGCCTCGTCGGTGACACCACCGGCACCGCCCGGCTGCGCGAGGACCAGTGGCGGGCCATCGAGGCGCTCGTCGCCGACAAGCGCAGGGCGCTGGTCGTGCAGCGCACGGGCTGGGGCAAGTCCGCGGTGTATTTCGTCGCGACGTCCCTGCTGCGCGAGCTCGGCGCGGGCCCGACGGTGATCGTCTCGCCGCTGCTCGCGCTGATGCGCAACCAGGTGGAGGCGGCGGCGCGGGCCGGGATCCGCGCGCGGACGATCAACTCGTCCAACGCGGAGGAATGGGAGACGATCCAGGACGAGATCGCCGCGGGTGAGGTCGACGTCCTGCTGGTGAGCCCGGAGCGGCTGAACAATCCGGACTTCCGCGACCAGGTCCTGCCCCGGCTCTCGGCGGCCACCGGCCTGCTGGTGGTCGACGAGGCGCACTGCATCTCCGACTGGGGCCATGACTTCCGGCCCGACTACCGGCGGTTGCGCACGATGCTCGCCGAGCTGCCGGCGGGCGTTCCGGTCCTCGCCACGACCGCCACGGCGAACGCCCGGGTGACCGCCGACGTCGCCGAGCAGCTCGGGACGGGGGCGGGGACGGACGCGCTGGTGCTGCGCGGGCCGCTGGACCGGGAGAGTCTCAGTCTCCATGTCCTCGAGCTGCCGGACGCGGCGCACCGGCTGGCCTGGCTCGCCGACCACCTGGGCGAGTTGCCCGGCTCCGGGATCATCTACACGCTGACGGTCGCCGCGGCCGAGGAGGTCACGGCGTATCTGCGCCAGTGCGGGCACACGGTCGCGTCGTACACCGGCCGTACCGAGAATGCCGACCGGCAGCAGGCGGAGGACGATCTGCTGGCGAACAGGGTCAAGGCGCTGGTCGCCACGTCCGCGCTGGGCATGGGGTTCGACAAGCCCGACCTCGGATTCGTGGTGCATCTCGGTTCGCCCTCCTCCCCCATCGCCTACTACCAGCAGGTGGGGCGCGCGGGCCGCGGGGTGGAGCATGCCGAGGTGCTGCTGCTGCCCGGCCGGGAGGACGAGGCGATCTGGAAGTACTTCGCCTCGGTCGCCTTTCCGCCCGAGGAGCTGGTCCGGCGCACGCTCGATGTCCTGGGCCGGGCGGACCGGCCACTGTCGCTGCCTGCCCTGGAGCCGCTGGTCGAGCTGCGGCGTACGCGGCTGGAGACGATGCTCAAGGTCCTCGATGTGGACGGGGCGGTGCACCGCGTGAAGGGCGGCTGGACCTCGACCGGCCGGCCGTGGGTGTACGACACCGAGCGGTACGCCTGGGTGGCGCGCCAGCGCGACGCCGAGCAGCAGGCGATGCGCGACTACGCCTCGTCGACCGCGTGCCGGATGGAGTTCCTGCGGCGTCAGTTGGACGACGAGGAGGCGGCCCCCTGCGGGCGGTGCGACAACTGCGCGGGGGCGCGGTTCGAGGACAAGGTGACCGCCGCCGCCCTCGACGCGGCGCGCGGCGAGCTGGGCAGGCCGGGAGTGGAGGTGGAGCCGCGGAAGATGTGGCCGACCGGGCTCACCGCCGTCGGTGTCGACCTCAAGGGACGTATCCCGCAGGGCGAGCAGTACTTCCCGGGCCGGGCGCTCGGCCGGCTGTCGGACATCGGCTGGGGCAACCGGCTGCGGCCGATGCTCGCGCCACAGGCCGCCGACGGCCCGGTACCGGACGATGTGGTGACCGCCGTGGTGAGTGTGCTCGCCGACTGGGCGAAGGGGCCCGGCGGTTGGGCCTCCGGCGCGCCCGACGCGCCGCCCAGGCCCGTCGGGGTGGTCACCGTGGCGTCGCACGGCAGGCCGCGGCTCGTGGGCTCGCTCGGCAGCCGGATCGCGGAGGTCGGCAGGATGCCGCTGCTCGGCACGGTCGCCTACGTACCGGGCGCGGCCGACTCCCGGATTCCCCGCACCAACAGCGCGCAGCGTGTACGTGCGCTGCACGAGACGCTGACCGTACCGACCGAACTGGCCGAGGCGTTGGTCTCCGCGGGCGGCCCCGTACTGCTCGTCGACGATCTCTCGGACAGTGGCTGGACGCTCGCGGTGGCGGCGCGGCTGCTGCGCAAGGCCGGGGCGGAGGGGGTGTTTCCGCTGGTCCTCGCCGTTCAGACGTGACGCATAACCGCACCGTGGCGAGTTCAGGCGGGGATATGACTGCCATATCCCCGCATTCCGGACGACAGTGCCAATTGCTCGTTGCCGCACGCCGATACGCCAGCGAGAATTGGAACTGCCCCCGCACGGTCCCTCGCCGTCCGTCAAGGCCGTGCCGCGGCGCGCCCCCGTCCGACCCAGCCCGCACTGTGGGCGCGTATGCGAAGGGAGGAACGTGACCTTCGGATTCGCTCCGTCCGCGGACACTTCGGTCAGCACACCCGCCGACTCCGTCAGCCGCCTCGCCAGAATGCTCGAACCCGCCGAATGGGCGGAGGCGGGTATTCCGCTGCTGCGCAACCCCCGTGAGGTGGTCAGCGGTCTGCACAGCCGGCACCGGCCGACCCCGTCGACCGCTGTCGTGGCGGTACTCGACCACGAGGAACGGCTCGCCGCCAGCGCCTCGTTCGCGCCGCGTGCCGCGCCGGTCGACGGATGGGAGTTCCGCAACGCGCTGCTGGCGCATCTGCGCCGCGTCATCCCGCACGACCTGCGCCGCCGTACGCCCGTACGCACCGCCGTCCTGCTCTACTGCCGCGAGGGTGACGAGCGTTGGACGGAGGAGGACGGGGCCTGGATGTGGGGGCTGCGGGACGCCTGCACCCTCCATGGGCTGCGCTGCGGCGCGTACATCACGCTGACCCGCGGCGGCTGGCAGGTGCTGGGCGAAGGCCGCGGTGGCCGACGGCCCAGCTCCGAGACCCCGCCCGCCGCTCTGGCCGAGACGCTGGCCGACCCCGACCCGTCGCCGGTGCGCGGCGGCGGTGGAGCCACGGAGGTACTGCGGCGCACGGCTGCCCGTTGAGCAGCCGGGCGCCCGCCGCACGTCAGGCCCGTCACAGCGGCCCGGCCGCCCCCTGAACGGGCAGCCGGGTCACGGCGGGACCGGCGTCGTACGGCTCAGACGCCCGCGCCCAGCACGGTGTTGATCCGCTCCGAGTCACCGCACACGACGAGCAGTGCGGCGGCCTTCTCCCTGGCCGGCGGAAGCACCCGGGCGACGGCGTCGTCACCGCCTCCGTTGACGGCGACGACCACGACGGGCCGTGACTGCGCGCGGGCGACGGCGCCGCCGTCCGCGAAGAACACGTCCTCGCGGGCGTCGTGCTGAGCCCAGTAGGAGGCCTCACCGAAGGACAGCTCGTGGGCGGCCCACGGGTGTTGTTCCCCGGTGGTGAGCACCAGGATGTCGCCCGGTGCCCGCCCCGCCTCGAGCAGCAGATCGACCGCTTCCTCGGCGGCATCGAGCGCACCGCCGGCCGGAGCCGGAATCAGCTGGATCTGAGGGACGGAAGGAGTCGTGGCGCCGGAAGCCTGGGGCTGCCCGGCGGAGTTGTGCGAGCGCTGCGCCGGCGGCGCGGGCCTCGCGGGACCGGGGCCCGGACGTCCGGGCCGCGGTGTCGTCGCGGAGCGCGGCCCGGGGACGGGACGCGGACCGGGTACAGGACGAGGGGTCGGCGCGGTACGGCCGGTGGCCGGAGTGGCGCTGGCACCCTGGGCTCTCTCGTGAATCTGAGGCTCCTGAGGGATGAGAGGCATGACTGGATGTCTATCAAACACCGGTGCGAAAAGCATCGGCAGGTGGGGATATTTGTACCCATGTCTGCGGGCGCGAGCCACACAGATTCAAGGTTCACCGGAAGTTCCGGAAGTCGGACCTTCCGGAAAATCGGCAGTTCAGAAGTCGAAGCCGAGCTGGCCCCCGCTTTCCATGGCGGTGGCCTCGGCGGAGACCCGGACCTTCTTGAGGTGCCGCCACTGGGGCAGCGCGTCGAGATAGGCCCATGAGAGCCGGTGGTGCGGTGTGGGCCCCCACTCCTCCAGTGCCGCTCTGTGCACCGGTGAGGGGTAGCCCGCGTTGGCGCCGAACGCGTAGGGGACGTACTCCTCGGCCCCCGCGCCGAGTTCGGCCATCATGGCGTCCCTGCGCACCTTGGCGAGGACCGAAGCGGCCGCCACCGAGACACAGGACTGGTCGCCCTTGATGACCGTACGCACCTGCCAGGGTCCCCCGAGGTAGTCGTGCTTGCCGTCGAGGATCACCGCGTCGGGCCGCACCGGCAGCGCCTCCAGGGCGCGTACGGCGGCGAGCCTGAGCGCCGCGGTCATCCCCAGGGCGTCGATCTCCTCCGGGGAGGCGTGTCCCAGCGCGTGCGAGGTGACCCAGCCCTCCAGCTCATCGGCCAGCTCCATACGGCGCTTGGGGCTGATGAGCTTGGAGTCGGTGAGGCCGGCCGGAGGTCTGCGCAACCCCGTGACGGCCGCGCATACCGTGACCGGACCGGCCCACGCACCGCGCCCGACCTCATCGACGCCCGCGATGATCCTGGCCTCGGTGGTGGCGCGCAGCGAGCGCTCGACAGTGTGCGTGGGTGCTTCGTACGGCATGGCACCAGCCAGGTTACGCCGCCCGAACGTCACGCGACAGACCGGGTACCGGCCGTGGTGTTCGCCGGTGACATCGGGACGCGCGTCGCGCCCCCGGACCCCCCGGGTTCGCCGCGCGGGATGCCCCGTTCACCGCGCGGGACCTCAGTGCACCGCCTTCTCGACGAGCCGGGCGTACGGCTCGACGGCACCGGCGGGAATCAGCCCGCGGAATCGCACGGCGGTTGACGCCCACGCACGTGGGCGGTTGACGCCTCACCCACGTGAGGGACCGCCGTACCGCCCCCGCTGGGTACGGGACGTCCGGAGGGGCGTCCCGTACCCACCGACGCTCATGGCCTGTCGAGTTCGCGCCCCAGCCCGTAGCAGGTGGAGGACGGGTCGATCTCCCGCTTCGCCACGATCTCGCGGGCCCTGCTCTCCGACCAGCTCGTCGCGTACCACGGTTCGGACGTGTTCCGGAGATTCCGGTCGATGCCCGCCAGGGCGCACGAACGCAGCGGCTCGGAGAGCCGGTCGAGCGCCGGTGCGGCATCGGCCGAGAGCTCCTGGAGGTAGTCGATGTCGATCTTGTGCGAACGCTCGTACCGCTGCACGTTCCGCTCCGCGACCAGCGCGTCCGGCGAGATCAGGCCAAAGGCCAGGACGGCGGCCCCGGCGCTCGCGGCGACGGCACGCGGCAGCCACCGGCCGCCGAGAGCCCCGGCCACCAGGATCAGGACGATCACCACACCGAGCCACAGCTCCACCGCCGCCACCGAGACCCGCAGGCGGGTCAGCCCGTAGGCGTCGACGTACAGATCCATCCGGCGCAGCGCCGCGGCCACCACGACCAGGGTCAGCGCGCAGAGGACCCCGAGCACGGCCCGGACCAGGGCGGCGTCTCCGGCTCCGTCGCGCGGGGCCCATCGACGGGCGAGCCCGATCACGAGCAGAACGAGCAGGGTGGCCCAGAGCAGCTGCCAGAAACCCTGGCGCGCGTACTCCGCGTACGACAGGCCGGTCTCCCGGAGGACCTTGTCGTACCCCCCGAAGAGCACGGCGAGCTGGATGGCGATGAAGGCCGCGAAGAGCAGATTGAGGACGATGAGCGGAAGCGCCCACTCCATCCGGCCGCGGGCCCGTCCGGGGCGTACGGTGATCCGGTCCCAGCGCAGCGGTGCCGCGGCGGTGTGGGCGGCGGCGAGCGCGCCGACGGATCCGACCACGAAGCCCACGAACCGCCACGGCCCGTCGTCGAGCGAGACGTCGGGGGTCAACTGGCCCAGCAGATCGGCGAACGCCGCGTCGGCGTTGGCGAAGAGGGTGCCGAACACGATCAGCAGCACGACCGCGACCGCGACGGCGCGGACGACCGGCATCACGCGACCGCGCGATCCTCCGGCGCGTTCCCGCAGGCCGGCCCAGCCCCAGAACATGCCGGGGCCGAGGGAGCCGATCAGGCCCAGCGGGCCGAACAGGACACCCGGCCAGGTACGGCAGCCGTGCAGGGCGAGCGAACCGAGCGCCAGCGAGGAGACGACCGCGAGGAAGGTCGGCAGCCCGGCGTCCCGCAGTGCGGGGACGGCGAGCAGAGCGATGCCGCCGAGAGCCCAGACCAGCGTCCAGGGGCGGGGGCGACGGCCGGCGGCCCGGGCCGCGAAGAAGGCGGCGAGCGCCGCGGGCACCGCCACGATCAGCAGATTCAGTCCGAGTCCGTCGCCCAGCACCAGGGCGCTGAGCAGGGCGGTCGCCAGGACCGACCAGAGGGTGGCGGCACGGATCGGGGCAGGCGTGGCCGGCTGTATCTCGGTGAGCCAGCGGGACTGCTCGCCGGGCCGCGGCTGCCACCGCTGCCAGTCGGGCGGCGGCGGCCCGCCCTGGCGCTGCTTGGTGAGCACGGGAACGGCGGAGGACGGACGGGCCGCGTCCCCGGAACCCGGCACATCACCCGGCCCCCGCGCGCCGACCCGCCCCTGCGCACGGCTCCGCCCCTGGCTGTCGGCCGGCCCCTGGTCGTCGGCGGGCTCCCGCCCCCGTTCCCCGTCGGATTCCTGCCCTCTGACCGGATCTGTCACGGGACCCCCTCCCGGCCGGGTCCCTTCGCGGCAGCGGAGTGGCGCGTACGGCCCGGCGTCTTGTCGGCGCACGCCCCTCGAAGATCACCGGGGCGGCGTGGCCGACAGAGTAACCGCGCGCTCCCGCCCCTTCCCCGGTTCCGGGAGCAGGTGTGGCAGGACCGTGACAACTACGGGCGGACGCCCGCGGACGCACCACCCACGAGCGGACAACAACAGGCGGGCTACAACAGGCGGGCACCTACGGGCGCCGCCTACGGTGCTCGCAGCCAGCCCGGCAGCGCTTCCGTCCGCTCCAGCCAACGCGCCGGCGGCGCCCCGGTCCTCGCCGCGGAGATCACGCCCCCCGCGATGGCGCATGTCGTATCCACGTCACCGCCCACCTGGGCCGTGGTCCAGAACCCCCGCTCGAAATCACCGAGGGCCCGCGCCGCCGACCAGAGGGCGAACGGCACGGTGTCATGCGCGCTGGTACGCCGCCCGCAGCCGAGAACCGCGGCCACCGTGCCCGCGTCGGCGTAGTCCAGCATGTCCCGCGCCCGGCGCAGCCCCGCCCCGACCGCGCTGCGCGGCACGAGCGCCACCACTCCGTCGAGCAGCGCCTCCGGCCCCGGAGGCCCCGCCGGATCCGCGGCGAGAGCCGCTGCCGCCGCCACCGCCATGGCGCCCACCACGGCCTCGCGGTGCTGGTGCGTGGTGTACGCGGAGATCTCGGCCTGATGCGTGGCCTGCTCCGGATCGTCCGCGTACCAGGCGCCGAGCGGCGCGATCCGCATGGCGGCCCCATTGCCCCACGAGCCCTGCCCGTTGAACAGCTCGGCGGCCAGCTCACGCCAGTCGCCGCCCTCCCTGATCAACCGGAGCATTCGGTTCACGGCGGGCCCGTAACCGCGGTCGAAGTCATGATGCGTGGCGAAGGACAGGGCCAGCGCGTCCTGGTCGATACGGTGGTGCGCGGCCAGGACGGCCAGGACCGACGCGGCCATCTCGGTGTCGTCGGTCCACTGCCAGAGCCCCGGCGGCAGCTCGCGCCGTTTCAGCAGCGGATAGTTCGAGGGGACGAAGAACTGGGAACCGAGAGCGTCGCCCACCGCCAGTCCGCGCAGGCTCGCCATGGCACGGTCGTAGCGGCGGTCATAGCGCGGATCGGCCGCCCGGCCGGACGAGGATTCGGCGGGCGTGGCACCGGCGGGTGTGGAATCAGCGGTCATCGCACGGTCAGTCTATCCAGTACGCCCGTAGGGCTCGGGGGTGCGCCAGCGCTCGAACGGCTGGTCAAGGGTGTATCGGCCGTCCTCGCCGAGCAGCAGGGTGCGGGTCTCCCCGTTGCCCGGATTGGACAGGGACTCGAACTCCGCCACCGACCAGTGGAACCACCGCATACAGAACAGCCGCATGGTCAGTCCGTGGGTCACCAGCAGCACGTTCTCCGGCGAGTCCGGTGTCTCGAAGCTCCGGTGGAGGGATTCCAGGAACGCGCCGACGCGATCGTAGACATCAGCACCCGACTCGCCCTGCGCGAAGCGGTAGAAGAAGTGCCCGTACGCGTCCCGGTAGCCCTTCTGCAGCCGCACGTCCTCCCGGTCCTGCCAGTTCCCCCAGTCCTGCTCGCGCAGCCGGGGTTCCTCCCGTATCCGCACCAGGCCGGGGTCGAGGCCGAACGCCTCGAACGTCTCGTGGGTGCGGCGGTAGGGGGAGACGAAGACGCTGACCGGCTCCCGGCCGAACAGCTCACGCAGGCGTACGCCGGTCTCCAGGGCCTGCCGTCTGCCCTTCTCGGTGAGCCTCAGGGCATGGTCGGGCTCGCGTTCGTACACCGTGTCGTCGTCGTTGCCTACCGACTCGCCGTGCCGGACGAGGACGATGCGCCGTGGTCGTGCCATGCCACGACCCTAGAACGGTCCGCACCGGGCCGTGCCACCGCCCGGTACGGACGGAGACCATCCGGCGTAGCCGCCCCGGGCGGCCTCCCGGGCCGCCTGCCAACAACTGACACCCGGCAGCGGACACCCGGCAGCGGGCAGCGGGCAGCAAGCAGCGGACGGCGGGCTCGCGAACAGGCTCTGGCGGCCCGATCACACCGTCCAGGTCGATTCGAGGTCGACGACGTCTCCGGCCAGCGCGGCCACATCCGCGGCCGTCTGCGCGCGCAGCGTCAGCCGCTCCACCCGTTCGACCCGGTACTTTCCGTGCTCGGCCGCCGACTGCCACATGGACAGCACTATGAACTCATGGCCGGGCGCCTCCCCGAACAGTCCCCGCACCATCCCGGGCGACCCCGCCATCGCGGGGTTCCAGACCTTCTCCTGCATCAGCGCGAAATGCTCGACCCGGTCCTCGTGCACCTTGCAGTGCGCGACCCGCACCACATCGGCGTCGGTGAAGCGCGGTTCGAAACCGGTCTTCACATCGAAGCGGTAGTCGAAGAGCTTGACCTGCATGTCGCGATGTGTCCCGGACTGTGCGGCGGCGAGCCGGTCGTGCGAGCGCGCCATGAACGAGTCGTAGAACGCGCGGCTCTCCCAGAACGAGAAGACGTGCGCGACGCCCGGCCTCGCTCTGCTCCATCCTCCGCTCTGCCCCCGGAACCCCGGCTCACCGAGCAACCCCGCCCATTTCCGCTGCCCGCGCTCGAAACCTCGACGGTCGGTCACGGTGCAGCGAATCCACTTGACCAGCACCGCGCCATCGTACGGCGCGGAACGTGGCCTCGGTCACGCTCCTCAAGGACGGGACAGAGCCACCGTTCGGACAGCCGACGCGGCGAGTATCGGCCAACGTGGCGTCAACTGGACAGATCGCGAGGCGGGTTGTCAGCGCCCCGGACTAGCCTTGTCCCCAAGGCTCGGAGATCCGGCCAGGTTCGGAAGAGGGGGAAGACTGGTGAGCAACCTCAACAGAGGGGTGGAGAAGATCGAGGTCACGCTCAAATGGGACCCCAGTCCCCTGGGCGCGCCCCCGCACGATCTCGACCTGGTCGCCGCGACGTACACCTCCGACGACCCGAGTGGCACCCCTGCCTACCTGGTCCATTTCGACAGCCGTTCACCGGACGGCACGATCACACTGGACCGGCAGAGCCGGACGGGGCAGGGCTTCGGCTCCGACGAGGAGATGACGCTGGAGCTGGTGCGGCTGGCATCGTCCTACACCCGCGTGCTGGTGGGCGTGGCCATCCAGCAGCGCGACGGCCGGCGGACGTTCGGCGACATAGTCAACGCATCGGTCCGTGTCCTGGAGGGGTACACGGAGCTGGCCGCCCATGACTTCGCCGGGGTGACCGGCTCCACGGCGGCCACGTTCGCGGAGTTCACCCGGGACGACTCGGGCGCCTGGCGCTTCCGCACGACGGTCCGCGGATTCGACACCGACCTCCAGTCCTTCGGCGCCCTGATGGGCGGCGCCTGACCCGTGACGGCCCCGAGGGGCGGCGACCACTCGGGCCACCGCCCCTCGGGGGGACTTACCGCGTTACGGCTCAGCTGCAACCGCTGGTGGAGCCGCATCCCTCGCAGATGTAGCAGGACCCGGCCCGCTGCATCTTCGTGCCGCAGGAGAAGCAGAGCGGCGCGTCGGCGCTGATGCCGAGCTGCATCTCGACCAGTTCGGCCGAGGTGTGCGCCTCCTTGGGCGCCGGGGCCACGGCCGCCGCCGGCCCGGCGGGCGTCGGGGTGACCGCCTTCAGCGTCTCCTGCCGGCGCGGGGCCGACTGGGCCAGATTCTCGATGTCCATGTCGTCATCGTCCATGGACGGCTCGTACGAACCGGTGTCCAGGTGGCGCTGGCGCTCCTCGGCGGAGTGGATGCCGAGGGCCGACCGGGTCTCGAACGGGAGGAAGTCCAGCGCGAGACGGCGGAAGATGTAGTCGACGATCGACTGCGCCATCCGTACGTCCGGGTCGTCCGTCATGCCGGCCGGCTCGAAGCGCATGTTGGTGAACTTCGATACGTAGGTCTCCAGCGGGACGCCGTACTGCAGACCGACCGATACCGCGATCGAGAAGGCGTCCATCATGCCCGCGAGGGTCGAGCCCTGCTTGGACATCTTGAGGAAGACCTCGCCGAGACCGTCGTCGGGGTAGGAGTTGGCGGTCATGTAGCCCTCGGCGCCGCCCACCGTGAAGGAAGTGGTCAGACCGGGACGGCCCTTCGGGAGACGCTTGCGGACGGGGCGGTACTCGATGACCTTCTCCACCGCCTGGCGGATCGTGTCCTCGGCCTTCTCCGCGACCTTCTCGTCCTTCTTCTTCGCGGAGAGCGGCTGACCGACCTTGCAGTTGTCGCGGTAGATGGCGAGCGCCTTGACGCCCATCTTCCACGCCTCGAAGTAGACCTCTTCGACGTCCTCGACGGTGGCGGTCTCCGGCAGGTTCACCGTCTTGGACAGCGCACCGCTGATCCACGGCTGGATCGCCGCCATCATGCGGACGTGGCCCATGGCGGAGATGGAGCGCTCACCCATCGCGCAGTCGAAGACCTCGTAGTGTTCGGTCTTCAGGCTCGGCGCGTTGATCACATTGCCGTGCTCGGCGATGTGGGCGACGATCGCCTCGATCTGCTCCTCCTGGTAGCCCAGCCGGCGCAGGGCCTGCGGGACGGTGCCGTTGACGATCTGCATCGAGCCGCCGCCGACCAGCTTCTTGAACTTGACCAGCGCGAGGTCGGGCTCCAGTCCCGTGGTGTCGCAGGACATCGCGAGACCGATGGTGCCGGTGGGCGCGATGACCGAGGCCTGCGCGTTGCGGAAGCCGTTCTTCTCGCCCAGCCGGAGCACGTCCTGCCAGGCCTCCGTGGCCGCGGCCCAGACCGGGGTGTCCAGGTCGTCGACCCGGGGCGCGGTGGCGTTGGCGTCGGAGTGCTGCTTCATGACGCGCTTGTGCGGCTCGGCGTTGCGGGCGTAGCCGTCGTACGGGCCGACGACCGCGGCGAGCTCGGCGGAACGGCGGTACGAGGTGCCGGTCATCAGCGAGGTGATGGCGCCGGCCAGCGAGCGGCCGCCGTCGGAGTCGTACGCGTGACCCGTGGCCATCAGCAGGGCGCCGAGGTTGGCGTAGCCGATGCCGAGCTGACGGAAGGCGCGGGTGTTCTCACCGATCTTCTGCGTCGGGAAGTCCGCGAAGCAGATGGAGATGTCCATCGCGGTGATGACCAGCTCGACGACCTTGGCGAAGCGCTCGGACTCGAAGGACTGGTTGCCCTTGCCGTCGTCCTTGAGGAACTTCATCAGGTTCAGCGAGGCCAGGTTGCACGAGGTGTTGTCCAGGTGCATGTACTCGCTGCACGGGTTCGAGCCGTTGATCCGGCCGGACTCGGGGCAGGTGTGCCAGCGGTTGATGGTGTCGTCGTACTGGATGCCCGGGTCGGCGCAGGCCCACGCCGCCTCGGCCATCTTGCGGAACAGGGACTTCGCCTCGACCTCTTCGATGACCTCACCGGTCATCCGGGCGCGCAGCCCGAACTTGCCGCCGGCCTCGACGGCCTTCATGAACTCGTCGTTCACCCGGACCGAGTTGTTGGCGTTCTGGTACTGGACGGACGTGATGTCGTCGCCGCCCAGGTCCATGTCGAAGCCCGCGTCACGCAGGGCGCGGATCTTCTCCTCTTCCTTGACCTTGGTCTGGATGAAGTCCTCGATGTCGGGGTGGTCGACATCGAGGATGACCATCTTGGCCGCGCGGCGGGTGGCGCCACCGGACTTGATGGTTCCGGCGGAGGCGTCGGCACCGCGCATGAAGGAGACAGGGCCCGAGGCATTGCCTCCGGAGGAGAGGAGCTCCTTGGAGGAACGGATCCGGGAGAGGTTCAGACCGGCGCCCGAGCCTCCCTTGAAGATCATCCCCTCTTCCTTGTACCAGTCGAGGATCGAGTCCATGGAGTCGTCGACGGACAGGATGAAGCAGGCGGAGACCTGCTGCGGCTGGGGCGTGCCGACGTTGAACCACACCGGCGAATTGAAGCTGAAGACCTGGTGCAGGAGGGCGTACGCCAGCTCGTGCTCGAAGATCTCGGCGTCCTCGGGCGAGGCGAAGTACTGGTGGTCCTCGCCGGCCTTGCGGTACGTCTTCACGATCCGGTCGATGAGCTGCTTGAGACCGGTCTCGCGCTGCGGGCTGCCGAGCGCCCCGCGGAAGTATTTGCTGGTGACGATGTTGACCGCGTTCAGAGACCAGAAGTCGGGGAACTCGACGCCACGCTGCTCGAAATTGACCGAGCCGTCGCGCCAATTGGTCATGACGACGTCACGGCGCTCCCAGGCCACCTCGTCGTACGGGTGCACGCCGGGGCTCGTATGAATGCGCTCGATACGCAGCCCCTTGTTGCCGGCCTTGGCCCCCTTGGCTCGGGAACCTCGTGCCGAGCCGCTCGCCGTCTCTGTCATGCCGCCTCCCATATACGTACAAAAACGCGCCGAAGTGCCATGTTCTTCCCGTGGCACGGCGTGTGTGTCTGATGCCTCGGGTGCGCACAGGGGCACCCGTGACAGGTCTTCGTCACCGCGGAGCGGCCAGGATCGGGCCGGCCGGTCAGTCCGCGGCGATGGCGGGTACGGGGACCGCAGCGGCCCCGTCGACGCCTGTTTCCTCTGAGGGGGGCCGCTCGCGCAGTTCCGCGATGGCGGCCTCGAAGTCTTCGAGCGAGTTGAACGCCCGGTACACGGATGCGAAGCGCAGGTAGGCGACGAGGTCGAGTTCCTGCAGTGGGCCGAGTATGGCCAGTCCCACGTCGTGGGTGGTCAGCTCGGCGCTCCCGGTGGCGCGCACCGCTTCCTCGACCCGCTGGCCGAGCTGTGCGAGGGCGTCCTCGGTGACCGGCCGTCCCTGGCATGCCTTCCGCACGCCGGAGATGACCTTGGTACGGCTGAAGGGTTCGGTCACGCCGCTGCGCTTGATCACCATCAGTGAGGCGGTCTCCACCGTGGTGAAACGGCGGGAGCAGTCGGGGCACTGACGGCGGCGGCGGATCGACGTCCCGTCGTCGGTGGTGCGACTGTCGACGACACGGCTGTCGGGGTGCCTGCAGAAGGGACAGTGCATGGTTCCCTACCCTCCTTCACAGCGCGACTGAATAGCCCCGTCAGGGCCCGGAAACGAGCCCCTCGAAGCACCCCCAGCATAGGCGATGGCCTCACCCCCGAAAGCGGGGGGACCACAACTTCTGGGTGGTTGCGACAATCCAACCACTAGATCTGGGGTTTGACTGCATCCTATGCCCCGGCGCGTGTCGCGTGTCGAGGCGGGTGCCGGCACGGGCGCCGGGAGGGGCGCGGGGCCGGATCCGGGGCGGATTCCCGGGGCCGGACGGACCGGCCACGAGAGTACGGGAAGGGCGCGGCGCACTACCTTCCGGGCCGCCCGGTGGAACACTGACCGCCGCGGAGGGCGGCGGCCGGGAGCAGGACGGTACGGTGGCGACCGGCCCCGTAGCGCGGCCGTCGAGCCTGCCTATACACCCAGTCAGATGCTCAAGACGGACTCTCCGCAATTTTTCACTCGAACGTGTGTTTGGCGCAACCTTTCGAAAGCTACTACCGTTGTCCAGCTAGGGAGAACATTTCGAGAGGGGCCGACGTGACCACCACCGCAGACAGCGCCACCATCACTGCCCAGGACCGCTCCCAGAGCCGACTCGAGCCGGTGCATGCCATGAATGACGTACTCACGAACCCGGAGGGCGCCAAGCCCACACGTTCGTTGCCCGGCCGACCTCCAGGAATCAGGGCGGACAGCTCCGGTCTCACGGACCGGCAGCGAAGGGTCATCGAGGTCATCCGTGACTCCGTGCAGCGGCGCGGATACCCGCCTTCCATGCGGGAGATCGGCCAGGCCGTGGGCCTCTCCAGCACCTCTTCGGTGGCCCATCAGCTGATGGCTCTGGAGCGCAAGGGCTTCCTGCGGCGTGACCCGCACCGGCCGCGTGCGTACGAGGTGCGCGGCTCCGACCAGCCGAGCACCCAGCAGACGGACACGACCGGCAAGCCCGCCGCCTCGTATGTCCCACTGGTCGGCCGGATCGCCGCCGGTGGACCGATCCTCGCGGAGGAGTCCGTCGAGGATGTCTTCCCGCTCCCCCGCCAGCTGGTGGGTGACGGAGAGCTGTTCGTGCTGAAGGTCGTCGGCGACTCGATGATCGAGGCCGCGATCTGCGACGGCGACTGGGTGACGGTCCGCCGTCAGCCGGTCGCGGAGAACGGCGACATCGTCGCCGCGATGCTGGACGGCGAGGCGACGGTCAAGCGCTTCCGGCGCGAGGACGGCCATGTCTGGCTGCTCCCGCACAACGCGGCATACCAACCGATCCCCGGTGACGAGGCGACGATCCTCGGCAAGGTGGTGGCGGTCCTGCGCCGGGTGTGAGCATTCCACCGGCTCCGACCGGGCCCCGGAACCTACTGCGCCGGTTCCGGGGCCCTGCTGTGTTTTCGAGGCTCCATTCCGAGGCTCTGTTTCCGAGGCTTCGCGTTCGAGGCTCTGCGTTCGAGGCTCTGCGTTCGACGCACGAAAGACCTCAGTGCCCCTCGGCCTGGGCCACCGCGTCGATCGACGCGAGGGAGCGCCGTACCTGATTACGGTCCGTGGTGTACCAGAAGTCGGGCAGTGACGCCCGCAGGAAGCTGCCGTACCGCGCGTTGGCCAGCCTCGGGTCCAGTACGGCCACGACGCCCCGGTCGCCGCTCGCCCGCACCAGACGTCCGGCGCCCTGGGCCATCAGCAGGGCGGCATGCGTCGCCGCCACGGCCATGAACCCATTGCCGCCGGCCTCCTCGACCGCCTTCTGCCGCGCGCTCATCAGCGGATCGTCGGGACGGGGGAAGGGAATCCGGTCCATCACCACGAGCTGCGAGCTGGGGCCCGGCACATCGACGCCCTGCCACAGGGACAGCGTGCCGAACAGACAGGTCTTCGGATCGGCGGCGAACGCCTTGATCAGCTCGCCGAGCGTCTCCTCGCCCTGGAGCAGGATCGGCGCGTCGAGCCTGCCCCGCAGCTCCTCGGCCGCCGCCTGGGCGGCCCGCATCGAGGAGAAGAGCCCGAGCGTACGGCCGCCCGCCGCCTCCACCAGCTCCGCCAGCTCATCCATCATGTCGCCGCGCGAGCCCTCCCGGCCGGGCGTGGCCAGATGGCGTGCGACATAGAGGATGCCCTGCTTGCGGTAGTCGAAGGGCGAGCCGACATCGATGCCCTTCCACTGCGGGACGTCGTCGCCCTCGGTGCCCTCCGGCGCCAGCCCCAGCGAGGCGCCCACACCGTTGAAATCGCCGCCGAGCTTCAGCGTCGCGGAGGTGAGCACGACGGAGCGGTCGGTGAAGAGCTTCTCCCGCAGCAGTCCCGAGACCGAGAGCGGGGCGACACGCAGGGACGCGCCGAACCGGTCGTGCCGTTCGTACCAGACCACGTCCCACTCGGAACCGTTGGCGATCCGCTCGGCCACGCCATGGATGGATTCGACGGAGGCCAGCGCCTGCTTCCGTACGACATCCTCGTCCTGGACGGACTTGTCACGGGTGGAGCCGAGCGCCGAGATGACCGTACGGGCCGCGTCGCGCAGCGCCATCAGTGCGTAGCCGAGGTCCTCGGGGATCTCTTCGAGCCGCCCGGGGAGGGCCAGCTCCATCAGCCGCTCGAAGGTCTCGGCCGCCGTCTGGAGGGCGTCCGCGGCCTTCTCGTTCACCAGCTTCGCCGAGCGGCGCACGGCGCGGTGGACCTGCCCCGGGGTCAGCTCGCCGGTGGCGACTCCGGTGACGCGCGAGACCAGTTCATGGGCCTCGTCGACGATCAGCACCTCGTGCTGCGGAAGCACCGGGGCGCCCTCGATCGCGTCGATCGCCAGAAGCGCGTGGTTGGTGACGACGACATCGGCGAGCTTGGCACGCTCACGCGCCAGCTCGGCGAAGCACTCCGCGCCGTAGGCGCATTTCGAGGCCCCCAGGCACTCCCGCGACGAGACGGAGACCTGGGACCAGGCGCGGTCGGAGACACCGGGGGTCAGATTGTCGCGGTCGCCGGTCTCGGTCTCGTCCGCCCAGTCCCGCATCCGCAGCAGGTCCTGGCCCAGCTTGCTGGTGGGCGCGGCCGCCTCGAACTGGTCGAAGAGGCCGTCCTCCTCGTCCTGCGGCATCCCCTCGTGCAGCCGGTGCAGACAGAGATAGTTCGAGCGGCCCTTGAGCATGGCGAACTCCGGCCGCCGCCGCAGCAGGGGATGCAGCGCGTCGACCGTACGCGGAAGGTCTCGCTCCACGAGCTGGCGCTGCAACGCCAGGGTGGCCGTGGCCACCACGACCCGCTCGCCGTGGGCCAGGGCCGGCACCAGATAGCCCAGTGACTTACCGGTGCCGGTGCCGGCCTGGACGAGCAGATGGGACGGGGCGTCGATGGCTTCGGCGACGGCCTCGGCCATGGTGACCTGGCCTGGCCGTTCCACACCGCCGACGGAGCTGACGGCGGCGTGGAGGAGCTCGGGGAGTGATGGCTTCGTCATAGCCCGACCACCCTACGGGGCCCCGCTGACAACGGACGTCACTCGCTCGTCCGCCGGACGGCGAGCGGGTTGGGAACCGTACCGTGCACGGCGGCGTGCGGCCGGTGGGCGCGGTCCCGGTAGCCGTCGAGATGCAGCCGGTTCCGGTTGAGGCACAGGCGCTCGATGCGGGGCGTGAGCAGATCGAATGTCTCGAAACGTTCCTTCAGCTCCGGGAACCGTGACTGGTACCGCAGGATCTCCGCCCGTACGAGGGACCAGAACTCGTCCTCGGACACGCCCAGTTGGTCCTGGCAGAGCGGCGCGAGATAGCGGAAGACGCCGACGAAGAGCCCTGAATGGATGAACTGGGTGAGGAAGGACGGCTCTTCCGTCAGAAGAATGCTCTGCACGTCCGCGGGCATCGAGTCGTGCTCGGGCAGCGGCCGGGCGCTGATGTTCACATCGTCGACGAAGTCCTTGATGGCGAGCCGTACCGGCACGTCCTGGCCGTCGAAGACGACGATGGCGTTCTCGCCATGCGGGGAGAAGACCGTCCCGTAGCGGTAGAGGAAGTGCAGCAGGGGCGGCAGCAGCGCCGAGAAGAGCCGCTGAAGCCAGTCGGCGGGCGTGAGTCCCGAGCGCGCGACCAGTTCTGCGGTGAACGCCAGGCCGTGCGGATCCGTATGGATGAGGGAGGCGAGCGTACGGGCGCGCTCACCGGATGCCAGCCGGGCCTGGAGGGGCTCGCGCCAGATCGCGCCGAGCAGTTCCTTGTACTGGTAGGGAACCTCGGGGAGATGGTCGTAGAGGGGATGTTCAACCGTGACGGAGGCGACTTCACCGAGCAGGATCACCGCGCAGTCGTCGCGGAGGAAGGTGTCCGCGTCGCGCACCGCGTGCATCCACGCGGTGACGGCGGGGGCGGCGAGCGTGCGCTCCGTGGGAAGGCCGCGCCAGACGAGGGTGTTGAGGATGGACAGCGGCAGTTTGACCGTGTGCCGGTCGGGCCGTCCGAGGTTGAGGAAGGTGCGGATGGACTGCTGCGGCAGCCGGAGGTCACCGTCGGTGGGGAGCGGGACGATCGCTCCCTCGGCTATGGCGGGGGCGTAGAGCTGAAGCAGTACCTCGTCCCACTGCCAGGGGTGCACAGGGAGGTAGAGATAGCCGGCGGGGTCGAGCCCCCGGCTGCGGAGTATGGAGTCGAAGCGCTCGCGCACGGCGTCGTCGAGTTCGCCGGCGTAGAGCTGGTCCGGCGTTTCCAGCGAGCCGACTCCCCGGTAGGTGGCGAGCGAGGTGCTGGCCGCGATCCAGGGGAGCTCGGTGGGGGTACGGGCCTCGGGCGCCCAGCGGTCGGCGTCGGTGGCGGAGAAGCCGCCCCGGCCTTTGTTGAGGACGATCCAGGGGTGGCCGGTCTGGTGTCCTTCGAGTTCGGCGTAGCCGAGGTCGGCGAGGCGTGCGGCGCTGAGGGCGGTGTGATCGAGCTTCGCGTCGGCCGCGATGGTGGTGGTCAGCTCACGGACGAGATGGCCCAGGGTCGCGCCGTCGAGGGCGAGCAGCCGACGGGACAGCAGCAGAAAGCGCAGGGGGTCCGTGAAGCGCCGGCCGTCGCAGGCGAGGGAGCCGGGATCGACGCGCCAGCTGCCGTAGGCGCCGCGGCTCGCACGGAAGGTGAGCGTCTCGCCGCCGTCGAGCGTGAGGGCGTACGGGAGCAGTCCCGCCGCTGAGGCATACGCGTCATACGAGCCAGGTGCGTCGGGCACATCAGGCGCATCAGGCGCGGATGCCTCGTCGGACGACGGCACCGGTGCCGGGACCGATGCCGCCGCTGAGGCCGCTGCCGGGACCGCTGGCGAGACCGGCTCGATGATCTCCTCGTACGCGAACTCACCGATCAGTTTGGCGAGAAGGCGGCCGGCGGCTCGCTCCCAGGCCCGTGGGTTCAGCTCGGGTGGGGAGAACAGCCCGGCCGGCTCGGTGGAACGGGTGGAACCGTGGGAATCGCTGGAGGATATGGGGCCGGTGGGGCCGGCGGAGTCATGGGTCGCAGGGGACGTCGGCACGTGGACTCCTCGGGGAGGGAACCGATGGGATCGAGGTCATCGAGTTGTAGGGCGATCGAGCGGGGCGGGCGTCGCGGCGGGACGGGCGTCGAGGCGGGCCGGCCACGCGAGCCGGTCGTTCACAGCAGCTCGCGCAGGGCACGGTCGCGGACCATGAGGGCGGCTCGTTTGTCGGGCAGGTCGACTTCCGCGGAGAACCGGAAGCCGGCGCTGAGGAAGGCGGACACGGAGGGCGTGTTACGGAGGTCGGGCTCGGCGATCACGCGCCCGCAGCGCGGACGGTGATCGAGGACGAGATCGGAGACGGCTCTGAGGAGGGTCGTGCCGACTCCGCGGCCGCGGTTGGTGACGCCTCCCACCAGGAGATGGATCCCGGTGTCGTGGGGGCGTGCGGGGTAGTGCCGGGCGAGCGGATCGAGGTCCGCGCGGTAGATCTCCCAGTAGCTCATCGGGACCCCGTCGAGCACACCGAGACAGGGGACGCTGCGGCCGTCGCCGTCGAGCTGCGGGCGCAGATGGGCGGCGGTGACCTCCTCCGGCCCCGCCAGCTCCCAGAAGGCGGCGACGGCGGGGTCGTTCATCCAGCGGCTGATCAGCGCCACGTCGCGGGCGAGGCGTACCGGCACGAGCTGGAAGACACCCGCGGAGGTGGCGGCGGGCCCCCATCCGGCCGGGGCGTCGAGCAGATCTCCGCCCGCGGGGTCGTCACGCGAAGGGGTCAGGGCCATCGGATCCCCCTCTCCGAACAGTGCGACGAGCTCATCGGACCACCGCATGTCGAGGGTGTCATCGGCGCCCCCGACCGTACGCGGGGTGGGACCGGCTCCGGTGTCGGTGCCGGCATCGGTGGGAGACACAGGGAAGCTCTCCTCTCGGCGGTGCGGACGATTCATGCCCTTCAACGGCGAAGGGGGTTGGCGATGGTGACGTAGACGGACTGGGTGTCGACGGGGCCGACCAGCTCGTCGAGGCCGTGCAGCCGGGTGAGCATGTTGGCCTTGCAGCGGAGGGTGGATGCCTCCAGGAGCTGCTCGGGCAGCCGTGAGCCGAGCCCTGCCGCCCCGGCGAGGAACTGGCGGAAGGCGGCGATCAGTACGCGTTCGTCGGCCAGGCCCTGGGCGCCGAACGCGCCGATCAGACCGAAGACGTTGTTGATGCCGAGGTAGTAGGCGAAACGCTCGTCGGTGACATCGTCGGAGACGAAGGTGTCGCTGGCGGCGCCGATGCCGGGCAGCCGGCGTTCCAGTGAGCCACGGTGGGACTCGCGGAAGTAGTAGCCCTGGTTGTCGCGGTAACGCCCGCCGACGGGCCAGCCCTCGGTGTCGAGGAGGACCAGGGTGTTCTGCTGGTGTGCCTCCAGGGCGATGCCGGCCGTACCGTCCAGCCAGAGCACCGGGCGTACGACCTGGTCCAGGTAGCGCAGGAACCACTCGGCGGCCACGGCCCCGCCGGAACGGCCGGTGCGGGCGGCGAGCGTGGAGACGATCCCGGCCAGCCGCGACCGCATACCGGCACGCCCCGGGCAGGGGCGCGCGGCGGTGAGTCCGGCGATGCAGACGGCGTCGTCCGCCGAGGTGAACGGATTGTGGCGCAGCATGACGTCGAGTCCGGTCACGGCTTCGCCGTCCTCGGTGTCGACGGCGAGCCAGGCGGGGTCCCGGACGATGTCGAAACCGGGATGGGCGGCCTGCCACTCCTTGGCGAGTCCGCTGCGCAGCAGCCGCTGGACCTCGACACCGCGGTGCAGTTCCTTGCGGAGGTTCTCGCGGCGGGAGTTGGTGATGCGTACCCCGAGGGAGAGCTTGAGCATGGCGGGGGCGCCGGGCCGGTAGACGGTACGGATCGAGGAGGTGGGGTGCCAGGGTGCGCCGTGGGGGCCCAGGTCATGGAGGAGACCGGCGTCGAGGAGGCGGGCCACGGCGGGGCGGTGCCTCACCTCACGCGCCTGCCAGGGATGGAGCGGCAGGGCGACGGAGTGTTCGGGAAGAGTGACATCGCCGAGGAGGCGTGCCGTGAGCTTCTCGGCGGGCAGGACGCGGCCCTGCTCGGTCCAGGCGGAGTCGGTGGCGAGTACGGACCGGTCGACGGCCATCCAGTGCAGCGGGAACGAGCCGCGCGACTCCGGGGAGTAGAGCCGGGCCTCGGCCTCGGAGAGCCCTTCCCGGCTCTTGGGCGTGGGATGCAGGGGGTGGCCGAGGAGGAGCGACTGCTCGGCGGTGAGGAACAGGTCGGCGTCGGGAGCGGCTTCGGGGCGGCGGCGCCGCTCGGCGAGGAAGTCGGCCGTGTGGAGAAGGGAGTTGGCGACCCTGCCGACCAGCTCCCCGCCCTGGTAGCGGCCCGACTCCCGGCCGAGGAGGGCGGCGACGGTGACGGCCTCGGCGGCCGGGGCGTCCCGGGGGGCGCTCTCCAGGTACGGCATCCCGAAGCGGTGCCAGCCCGTCACCGACCAGTACCGGACGGGGACGAGCAGCGCGGTGCCGCTGGCGTGGAGGGGGATCCGGAGGACATGGTCCTCGGGGCGTGGCAGATCGTTCTCCCTGACCCAGCAGCGCAGCAGATTCTCGACGGCCGCCGCGTCGGCGGCCTTCAGCGGGTCGGGGTGGTCGAGCTGGTCGGCCACCGGGACTCCGGCGAACGTGTCGGCGCCGCCGGCGAGTTGGCCGTCGAAGCCGCCCGTCGGCTGCCGTGGCACCGTCGTCGGCTCGACGGTGCCGGAGGCGCGGGACGCGTCCTGCACCCGGTCGTGTTCTCCGGGGTGGACGGTGGGGCGGCCGGCGGCCTCGGGCACATCAGGTGCGGGGGTGGAGTTCACGGCGGGGGCTTCCTTGTGAGGGTGTCCGGGGGCAGTTCTAGGGGCCGGTTTCTTTCCGGCGGAGTGCGGCGCGCTCGGCGGCGGCCAGGGCGTCGGCGAAGCGGTCGAGGACCGCGACGGCCTGCTCGTCGGTGAGCGTGAGGGGCGGGAGCAGCCGTACGACGGCGGCCTGGCGTCCGCCCAGTTCCACGATGAGGCCGCGGCTCAGACACTCCCGCTGGACGGCTGTGGCGAGGGCCGGATCCGGCGGGGCCGGGTCACCGGCTTCCGGGACGACGAGTTCCACACCGATCATGAGACCACGGCCCCGCACGTCTCCGATACAGGAATGGCTGGCGGCCAGACCCTGGAGCTGCCCCAGCATGCGCGCGCCGAGGATCGCGGCGCGGTCGGCGAGGTGGTTCTCCCGTACGTAGGCGAGGGTGGCCGCGCCCGCCGCCATCGCGAGCTGGTTGCCGCGGAAGGTGCCCGCGTGGGCGCCGGGCGGCCAGCAGTCGAGATCCGAGTGGTAGACGATCACGGCCAGCGGAAGGGAACCGCCGATGGCCTTGGACATCACCATCACATCGGGGGTGATCCCGCTGTGCTCCACGGCCCAGAAGGTGCCGGTCCTGCCGACCCCGGTCTGCACCTCGTCGGCGATGAGCGGGATGGACCGGCCGGCGGTGATCTCGCGCATCCTGCGCAGCCAGCTGTCGGGGGCGGGGATCACCCCGCCCTCGCCCTGCACCGGTTCGAGGATCATTCCGGCGGGGGCGGGCAGGCCGCCCTTGGGGTCGTCGAGGAGGTTCTCGGTCCAGCGCGCGGCGAGTTCGGCACCGCGCTCCCCGCCGATGCCGAACGGGCAGCGGTACTCGTACGGATACGGCAGCCGGGTCACCCGTACGTCCTCGGCTCCCCCCGAGGCGGCGAGGGCTCCGGCCGTCATCCCGTGGTAGGCGCCGGTGAAGGCGAGGAGTCCGGTGCGGCCGGTGGCGGTACGGACGAGCTTGAGCGCGGCCTCGACGGCGTCGGTGCCCGCGGGGCCGCAGAACTGCACCCGGGCGTTCTCGGCGAACCGCGGTGGCAGGGTGGCGAACAGCTCTGTGGTGAAAGCGTCCTTGACGGGTGTGGCCAGATCGAGGACATGGAGCGGGGCCCCGGAGTCGAGGACCTTCCTGATCGCTTCGAGCACGACCGGATGGTTGTGTCCGAGGGCGAGTGTGCCCGCGCCGGAGAGGCAGTCCAGGTACCGCCGCCCGTCGGCGCCTTCGATGGTCAGTCCTCGCGCGCGCACGGGCACGATGGGCAGGGACCTCGCATAGGTGCGGGCCGCCGATTCCCGTAAGGACTGCCGCCGGAGAATGCCCTCATGGGCGACGGTCGGTGCCGCTGGAGGGGGTTCGGTCACGGCCACGGCTGTCGGTCCTCCCGTTGTCACACTTCATGTCACAGTCAGTCAGTTGCGGTTGTTCGTCGGTCGGTTGTCAGTCAGTACGGCGCTCACCCGCCGAATGTTCGACGGTGGACACCGACATGAGACGGGGCGCCGTCCCGTACGTACAAACGACGGGAAGTGCCAGGGATCACGGGCAGCCGAAAGATCCTTGGGACGCGGAACCGCTGCCCTGCCGCACGCCGTCCCCATCGGCACCGGCATAGTGGGGGGCCGTCGTCCCGGCTCCGGCACCGCGACCGGGGCGCGCCCTACGTTTCACCGTTCCGAATTGTCCGAAGTCCCAGGGGGATCACGCCATGCGACCCATTCGCGCCACGCTCGCCGCACGCCGTGGAAGGAGCCCACGGCGCAGAAACTCCCCCGTCCTCGCCTCGGCGGCGATGGCCGCGGCACTCGCGCTGACGGCCACGGCCTGCGGGCCGGAGGAGGACAACGCCACCGGTCAGGCGAGCGACGCCGCCACCGCCTCGTCCGACGGCAAGATCCAGATACCCGACGAGCTCAAGGACCGGCTCAAGGAGCGCGGGTTCGATATGGACAAGTGGAGGAACGGCGAGTGGAAGAACTGGGACAAGGACACCTGGCTGCGTGAGGCCAAGGACTACATCAACCCGATCATCGAGGGCCTCTGGGACCCGGACCGGATGCGGGACGCGGAGAAGCCGCCGGAGAAGGCCGTCGAGGAGCAGGACATCTCCGGCGACGCGGGCGTGACCGACCCGACTCCGGATCCGGTCACCGCGCAGGCCGTGAACGCGCCTTACCGCGAGAACGCCGCCGAGGCGGGCAAGTTGTTCTTCGACGGCCCCGAGGGGTCGATGGTCTGCTCCGCGACGGTGGTCGAGGACCCGGCCCACCCCGGCAAGTCCAACCTGGTGTGGACCGCGGGCCACTGCGTGCACGCGGGCAAGACCGGCGGCTGGTACCGCAACCTCGCCTTCGTCCCGTCGTACAACAACGACGGTCTGTCGACGGCCGATCTGGAGACGGCCCCCAAGGAGCGGATCGCTCCGGAGGGCGTGTGGTGGGCCGACTGGGCACAGACCTCCGAGCAGTGGATCTCGCAGGGCGCCTCGAGCGGCGGCCAGGGTGCTCCGTACGACTTCGCGGTCATCCATGTCACTCCGGAGAAGGGCGGCACCGGCAAGTCCCTGGAGGAGACGGTCGGTTCGGCACTGCCCGTGGAGTTCAACGCTCCGGCCACCCCGCAGATCGACGCCATGACGGCGACCGGCTATCCGGCGGCGCCGCCGTTCGACGGCCAGAAGCTCTTCCAGTGCCAGGACAAGCCGGGCCGGCTGTCGCTGACGGCCGACGACCCGACGATGTACCGGGTCGGCTGCACCATGACCGGTGGCTCGTCCGGTGGCGGCTGGGTCGCGAACGGCGCGGACGGCACGCCGGCCCTGGTGTCCAACACCTCCATCGGTCCGGTCACGGCGGGCTGGCTCGCCGGGCCGCGTCTCGGTGATGTCGCCAAGGGCGTCTACGACGGGGTCAGCGAGAAGTTCGCCGGTCGGTGACGCGCGGGCCCGCGGGCCCGTCCAGGGCCCCGCGGTGACAAGGCCATCGGGGCGATCGGTGCCATCGGCCCGGTCGCCCCGGGGCGGTCGCTCGGGGCGGTCGCTTCCGGCCGGTCGCCTCGGGCCGGTCGGCGGATCCGGGTCTCGGCGCGGGCGCCGAGGACATCTGCACGGCACGAAGGCCCGCCCCCTTCTCACGGAGGGGGCGGGCCTTCGTCCTGTTACGGGCCGCGGCCTGCGGTCAGCCGGCCACCGGCACATACGGAGCGAGCGCGGCGGCCAGCTCGTCATGGACACGCGCCTTGAGCACCGTGCCCTCCGGGGCGTGTTCCTCGGAAAGCACCTCGCCCTCGGCATGGACCCGGGAGACCAACGAGCCCTCGGTGTACGGGAGAAGCACCTCGACCTCGACCTCGGGCCGGGGCAGCTCCTCGTCGATGAGCGCGAGCAGCTCGCCGATCCCCTGGCCGGTACGCGCCGAGACGGCGATCGCGTACCGCTCCGCGCGCAGCAGCCGCTGAAGCACCAGCGGATCGGCCGCGTCGGCCTTGTTGATCACCACGATCTCGCGTACGTTCACCGCGCCCACATCGCGGATCACCTCACGCACGGCGGCCAGTTGCTCCTCCGGCGCGGGGTGCGAACCGTCCACCACATGCACGATCAGATCGGAGTCACCGACCTCTTCCATCGTGGAGCGGAACGCCTCGACGAGGTGGTGCGGCAGATGCCGGACGAATCCGACCGTGTCGGCCAGGGTGTAGATCCGGCCGCTCGGGGTCTCGGCCCGGCGCACGGTCGGGTCGAGGGTGGCGAACAGCGCGTTCTCCACCAGCACGCCCGCGCCGGTGAGCCGGTTGAGCAGTGAGGACTTGCCCGCGTTGGTGTATCCGGCGATCGCGACCGACGGCACCTTGTTGCGCCGCCGCTCCTGCCGCTTGATCTCGCGGCCGGTCTTCATGGCCGCGATCTCCCGGCGCATCTTCGCCATCTTCTCGCGGATACGCCGCCGGTCCGTCTCGATCTTGGTCTCACCGGGACCGCGGGTGGCCATGCCGCCACCACCGCCGCCACCCATCTGACGGGACAGCGACTGACCCCAGCCGCGCAGCCGCGGCAGCATGTACTGCATCTGTGCCAGCGCGACCTGGGCCTTGCCCTCACGGGACTTGGCGTGCTGGGCGAAGATGTCCAGGATCAGGGCCGTACGGTCGACGACCTTGACCTTGACGACGTCTTCGAGATGGATCAGCTGGCCGGGGCTCAGCTCACCGTCGCAGACAACGGTGTCGGCGCCGCTCTCCAGCACGATGTCCCGCAGCTCCTGGGCCTTGCCCGAGCCGATGTACGTGGCCGGATCGGGCTTGTCACGGCGCTGGATCACACCGTCGAGCACGAGCGCGCCCGCCGTCTCGGCGAGCGCCGCCAGCTCCGCGAGCGAGTTCTCGGCGTCCTGCACGGTCCCCGAGGTCCATACGCCGACCAGCACCACGCGCTCCAGGCGCAGCTGCCGGTACTCGACCTCGGTGACGTCTTCCAGCTCGGTGGAGAGGCCCACCACACGCCGTAGCGCCGCGCGCTCGGAGCGGTCGAACTGCTCGCCGTCCCGCTCTCCGTCGATCTCTTGGCTCCAGGCGACGTCCTCTTCCATCAGGGCATCGGCCCGAAGGCTTTCCGTGCGGGGGTCCGCGAAACGCTGTACGTCCTGGGAAGGGGAGGAAGAGGAGGTCATTGGATCCTTACGTCGAAGAGAAATCCGGTACGTCAGTCACAACGCGTGACGATGGGAAATGATTCCCGGCCGCGTCGCCGACCATTCGATGGTGACACGGTTCCGCCCGGCCGTCACTCGGGTTTCACGCTCTGTTCCCGTCCGACGTCCCAGCGCTGTCCGATGTCCCGGTGCCGTGGGGTGCCCCGGTGCCGTGAGGCGTCCGGTCCGGTGCGGCGTGCCGATTCCGCGGGGCGTTCTGGTTGCCGGCCGGTGCCTCGGAGCGCCAGTCGGGGTGGCCGGGCATCGGCGGAGTCTTCTGCCGGTACAGCCACGCCGTGAAGAACGCGGACAGATCACGCCCCGCGACGGACGACGCCAGCTCGGTGAAGTCCGCCGTCGTCGCCGTCCCGTCCCGGTGGATCCGTACCCAGTCCCGTTCCAGGCGCGCGAAGGCCTGCTCGCCGATCTCGTTCCGCAGCGCGTAGAGCACCAGCGCGCTTCCGTCGTACATCACCGGCCGGAACAGGCTGATCGGCTGCCCCTCGACCGGAGGCTTCGGGCTGGCCGGCGGGCCGCCCGCCGCCCGCCAGCCGTTGGACTGCCGGTACGCCTCCCGCATCCGGGTCTCCATCGACTCCCCGGCGTGCTCCTGCGCGTAGCGCATCTCGTACCAGGTGGCGTGTCCCTCGTTCAGCCAGAGGTCGGACCACCTGCGCGGGGAGACGCTGTCGCCGAACCACTGGTGTGCCAGCTCATGAACCATGACGGAGTCGACGTACCACTCCGGGTATCCGGGCTGGGTGAACAGGGAGCGCTCGAAGAGCGAGAGTGTCTGTGTCTCCAGCTCGAAGCCGGTGTCGGCGCCCACGACCAGGACGCCGTAGTTCTCGAAGGGGTACGGCCCGACCTGCCGCTCCATCCAGCCGATCTGGTCCGGTGTCTTCTTGAGCCAGGGCTCCAGCTTCTGGCGGTCCTTGGTCGGCACCACGTCCCGTACGGGCAGTCCGCCGGGCCCCTGGCGGCGCACCACGGTCGAGTCGCCGATGGAGACCTGGGCCAGTTCGGTGGCCATGGGGTGGTGGGTGCGGTAGGTCCAGGTGGTGATCGCGCCCGCGCGTGCCCTGCCCTCCAGCACGCCGTTGGCCACGGCGGTCAGCCGCTCGGGCGCGGTGATCCGGAAGGTGAAGTAGGCCTTGTCGGCGGGGTGGTCGTTGCCGGGGAAGACGCGGTGGGCGGCGTCGGCCTGGTTGGTCATCGCCAGTCCGTCGCCGGTCCGTACCCAGCCGCCGCGGTTGCCCGTGGGGTCGCTGGTGTGGCTGACGGTGATGCGCATCCGCGCGCCGTCCTCGACCGGCGTGGCGGGGGTGATCACCAGGTCCTCGCCGGCCGTGGCGAAGCGCGCCGCCGCGCCGTTCACCTGGACCGAGCGGACCTTTCCGTGGGTGAAGTCGAGGTTGATCCGTTCCAGCCGCTGGGTCGCCTGTGCGTCGATCTTGGTGATGGCGTCCAGCGGCTTGCGGTTGTCGCCGCCGTAGGTGAAGTCGAGGTCGTAGGCGACCACGTCGTAGCCGGGGTTGCCGAGCCGTGGGAAGAGCGGATCGCCGATGCCGAGCGGCTCGGGGGCGGGCAGGGTCGCGGCGACGAGGGAGACCGAGGCGGCGGCCAGCAGGGCGGCGCGCAGTCGGCGGTTGGTGAGGAGCATGCCCCACGGCTACCAGCGCCTCCCTGGCGCACCGCGGCGGCGCGCTCCGTACCCACCCGAAAGGGGCAGGTCAGAGCGCGGGCACGGGCCGGATGCCGATCGGCGCGCGGTTGACGAACACCGTCGCGGTCGACCGACGCCCGGCGGAGCGATCAGGCCGTCGCCGGATGCTGGGCGCGGCTGACGTCGTACACCCCCGGTACGTCGCGCATCGCCCGCATCAGACCCGGCAGCCCCGCCGCGTCCGGCAGCTCCAGCGTGTACGTGTGCCGTACGCGCTGTTCGCTGGGCGGTTCCACGGTGGCCGCGACGATCGCGGCGCCCGCCGTGGCGATGGCTTCCGTGAGATCGGCGAGCAGCCGCGGACGCCCGAAGGACTCGGCGTACAGCGTGACCCGGCACTCCGGCGCGTCTCCCCAGCTCACCGCGACGGGCGCGCGGTCGAGGGCCCGCATCCGTTCCACCGCCCGGCACTCCTGCCGGTGGACGGTGACGACGCCGCCGCGGATCGCGAAGCCGGTGACGGCGTCGGGTGGTACGGGCGTGCAGCAGCCCGCCAGCCGGACCGTCGCGCCCGGCAGGTCCACCACGGCGTTGGCGACGTCCCGCCGCCCCGTGCTGACGGCGAGGGCGGCGCGGGGCGTGGCGGCGGGGAGTCCCACCGTTTCCGGGTGCGCCGCGAGCCATCCCGTGATCGCGATCCGGGCGGCGGCGGTACGGGCGTGGCTCAGCCACTCCGGGGAGGGCCCCGAGACGGCGTCGCCGTCGAGCAGCAGCTGGACCGTGTCGCCGTCGTTCAGGACCGTGCTGAGCGTCGCCAGCCGGCCGTTGACGCGCGCCCCGATACAGCCGTGCGCGGCCTCGCCGTACTGCGCGTACGCGGCGTCCACGCAGGTCGCCCCGGCCGGGAGTCCGAGCATGCCGCCCGCGGCGCGGAAGACGGTGATCTCCCGGTCCTGGGCGAGGTCCGCGCGGAGCGTCGTCCAGAAGGTGTCCGGGTCGGGCGCCGCCTGCTGCCACTCCAGGAGCCGGGAGAGCCAGCCGGGCCTGGTCGGATCGGCGCGCTCGCCGTCCTGCGGCTCCCCGCCGGACTCCTGCGCCGTACCGGCCGGGGCAGCGGTCCCGGGGGCGGATCCCGGACCGTCCGACGCTCCCCCGCTCTCCACGGACGCGTACGGATTGCCGAGGGCGACGACCCCGGCCTCGGCGACCTTGTGCATCTGGTGCGTACGGATGAGGACTTCGGCGACCGCTCCGTCGGGCCCCGCCACCGCGGTGTGCAGCGACTGGTACAGGTTGAACTTGGGCGCGGCGATGAAGTCCTTGAACTCGGAGATGACCGGTGTGAAACAGGTGTGCAGCTCGCCCAGGACCGCGTAACAGTCGGCGTCCTCGCCGACGAGCACCAGCAGCCGGCCGAAGTCCGTGCCGCGCAGCTCGCCGCGTTTCAGCCCGGACCGGTGTACGGAGACGAAGTGCCGCGGCCGCACGAGGACTTCGGCGGCGATGTCCGCCTCGCGCAGCACCCTCCTGACGTCCTCGGAGATCGCCGCGAGAGCGTCCCCCGCGGTGGCGTTGTCGGCGATCAGGGCACGGGTGTGCGCGTACTCCTCGGGATGGAGGATCGCGAAGACCAGGTCCTCCAGCTCGGTCTTGAGGGCCTGCACACCGAGGCGTTCGGCGAGCGGGATGAGGACGTCCCGGGTGACCTTGGCGATGCGGGCCTGTTTCTCGGGGCGCATCACACCGAGGGTCCGCATGTTGTGCAGCCGGTCCGCGAGCTTGATCGACATCACTCGGACATCGTTGCCAGTGGCCACGAGCATCTTGCGGAAGGTCTCGGGCTCGGCGGCGGCGCCGTAGTCGACCTTCTCCAGTTTGGTGACCCCGTCGACCAGATAGCAGACCTCTTCACCGAACTCCGCACGCACCTGATCGAGCGTCACTTCGGTGTCCTCCACGGTGTCGTGGAGGAGAGAGGCCGTCAAGGTCGTGGTCTCGGCGCCCAGTTCGGCGAGGATCAGGGTCACGGCCAGCGGATGCGTGATGTACGGCTCGCCGCTCTTGCGGAACTGTCCGCGGTGCGAGGCCTCGGCGAGGACATACGCCTTGTGCAGCACGCCGAGGTCGGCGTCCGGATGGTGGGCGCGATGGGCGTCAGCGACATGGCCCATGGCGTCGGGCAGCCTGCCCCTGGAGGTGGGGCCGAGTAACGCGGCGCGGCCGATTCTGCGCAGGTCGATCCGGGGAAGGCCGCGTCTGCGACTGATCTGGGCACCAGGGTTGGTGGCCTCTGCACTCATGGGGCACCTCCGGCAGCTTCGACCGGCGGTGAAGAGCAAGGGCGCCCTCCGGGCCGGTGCTTGATGCTACCGAGCCCACCACGTGGACCAGTCCCGCTCCCGCCCGGCGTGAAACGGATCACCCATTCGAGCGAGCTTCAGGGCGAGTTGCGAAGGCCGTTTCGAGCCAGACCGGATCGACGTACCCCTCCGCGACGATGACGGCGGGTCCGGTCATCTCGATCTCGCCGTCCGGGTGCTCCGTGATGACGAGCCGTCCGCCGGGCAGATCCACGGTGTAGGTGACGGGGGCGCCGGTGACCGCGGGGTCGGTGCCGTCCCTGCGGGCCGCGGCGACGGCCACGGCGCAGGCGCCCGTACCGCACGAGCGGGTCTCGCCCGAGCCGCGCTCGTGGACCCGCATGGCGACATGGCGGGGACCGCGGTCGACGACGAATTCGACGTTCACCCCGTCCGGGTAGACGGACGCGGGGCTGACCGGCGGCTCGGAGAACAGATCCCCGGCGTGCGCCAGCTCCTCCACGAAGGCGACCGCGTGCGGATTGCCCATGTTGACGTTCCGCGCGGGCCACTCCCGGCCGCCCACGGCCACGGTCACCCCGTCGTCGGGGAGCACGGCACGCCCCATACGGACCGTGATGCCGCCGTCCTCGGCCCCTGTCGCGCTGTCCGTGCTCGTGGCGCTCGCGCCGCCCGTGGCGCTCTTGGCGAGATGCGCCCACTTCACGCCACCGCGCGTGGCCACCGCCAGATCGCCCGCCGTCACATGGCCGGCACGCTGGAGATAGCGGGCGAAGACCCGCACGCCGTTGCCGCACATCTCGGCGACGGACCCGTCGGCGTTGCGGTAGTCCATGAACCACTCCGCCTCACCGGCCATGGCGCGCGCCTCGGGGTGTGCGGCGGACCGTACGACATGCAGCAGCCCGTCGCCGCCGATGCCGGCCCGGCGGTCGCACAGGGCGGCGACGACGTGGGGAGGCAGGTCGATGGCGTTGTCCGGGTCGGGGACGATCACGAAGTCGTTCTCGGTCCCGTGTCCCTTGAGGAAGGCGACCGGCGCGGTCGGGGAAGTGCTCACGGGATCCATCGTACGAGCAGGGTCCGACATCACGACCGCGCGGTCAGCGCAGCCGGGCGACCCGCCAGACGGCGAGGGCGACGAGGGCCGCGGCCACGGAGACGTACAGGGCGATGACCCGCCAGTCGGGGCGCTCGCCGGAGGCGCGGGTCGGCAGGCCCGGCCAGGTGTGGCCGACCCTGCGGGCGGCCATCATGGCCCAGCCCGCCGCGCAGCAGCTGATCAGCAGCCCCAGCATGGCGACGACCGCGCCGCCGTCCCCGGTGCCGAAGGCGAGGGGGAAGGCGAACATCAGCGAGCCGATCGCGGCGAGCCCCACGATCGGGGCGAGCTGCCAGATCCGCAGCCGGCGCTGGGGACGCAGCTCGACCTCGACCTCCGGGGTCGTGGTCTCTTCCTCGGGCCCGTCCGGGCTCAGCCCGGGAGAGGCTTCCGGAATGTCCGGTGCCGTGGGTTCTCTGTCGCGAGGGCCGGCCTCCATCGCCACGCGCCCTCCCCAATCGGACTTCACTGGTCGATCGATGCCCGATGGTCGATCGATGCTCGATGATGGCACGCCCGGAGGTACCGCAAGGGCGCACGGAGCGTCCCGATGCCATCACGTGATCAGGCTGTGACCGCTCGTTCGACCAACGCCAGCGCCCGGCGCGGCAGTTCCTCCCTGTGCTCCGATCCGCCGCCCAGCCAGTGGACCCGCGCGTCGCGGCGGAACCAGGAGTCCTGGCGGCGCGCGAAGCGTTTGGTGGCGCGCACGGTCTCGGCGCGCGCCTCGTCGTCGGTGCACTCCCCCGCGAGCGCCGCGAGCACCTGCTGGTAGCCGAGCGCGCGCGAGGCGGTACGCCCTTCGCGCAGGCCCCGGCCCTCCAGGCCCCGTACCTCGTCCACCAGCCCCGCGTCCCACATCCGGTCCACGCGCTGCGTGATCCGCGCGTCCAGCTCGGGGCGGGCGACATCGACGCCGATCTGGACGGTGTCGTAGACCGAGTCATGGCCCGGCAGATTGGCGGTGAACGGCTTGCCGGTGATCTCGATCACCTCCAGCGCCCGGACGATACGGCGGCCGTTGCTGGGCAGGATCGCGCGGCCCGCCTGGGGATCGGCGGCGGACAGCCGGGCGTGCAGGGCGCCCGATCCGCGCAGGGTCAGCTCGCTCTCCAGCCGGGAGCGCACCTCGGGGTCGGTGCCGGGGAAGTCGAGGGCGTCGATGGCACCGCGTACGTACAGCCCGGAGCCGCCCACCAGGACGGGGGTACGGCCCGCGGCGAGCAGCCGGTCGATCTCCGCCCGCGCGCGCCGCTGGTACTCGGCGACGCTGGCGGTCTCGGTGACCTCCCAGATGTCCAGGAGGTGGTGCGGGATGCCGGCGCGCTCGTCCGCCGTCAGCTTGGCGGTCCCGATATCCATCCCCCGGTAGAGCTGCATGGAGTCGGCGTTGACGACCTCACCGTCGAGTTGCCGGGCGAGATGAACGCCCAGATCGGACTTGCCGGCCGCGGTGGGACCGACGACGGCGATGACCCGCGGTGGGGTAGCTGCGCTTCTCACCGCCCCAGTCTCGCAAACACACAGGCCGCTCCCCGAACGAGTTACGTGACGGCACACGGTCGGCTTCGTTGCCTGTTGCGAGGTTCCGGCCGCCGGTTTTCTGGCCGGTGCCCCTGGGCGGCGCAATGGGACGCTCCGGGCGGCGCGGAATTTCGCCCCCACGAGTAACGTATGGAGAAGATATGGGTGTTTTTTCACGGTTTCGCCGGAAGTCGGTAGCCGCGTCCAAGGCGTCAACCGCAGAGGCACCGGCCACCACTCCGACGGCCGATTCCGCCGTGGACAGCGCTGTCGTGGCGGCGGAGGCGGAATCCGGGGAGACCGGAGCGGCGACGGCCGAGCCTGCGGAGAGCGCCGGGCCCGAGACGACGGCGGAGGGCGTGGAGATCCCGAAGCAGCAGTCGGCGGAGGCCGCGGCGGACAATGAGGCCGGGAAGAGCACCCGCAAGTAGGCTGCAAGTAGGCTGTTGTCTCTCCGAGGGAAGGTGGCCCATGAGCTTCCTGGATTCATTGAAGGCCAAGATCGGCCCGGCCAAGAACAAGGTCGCTGACCTCGCGCAGCAGCACGGGGACAAGATCGAGCACGGGCTGGAGAAGGCCGCCCGCACGGTCGATCAGAAGACCAGGGGCAAGTACAGCGGCAAGATCGACAGCGGGACGGGCAAAGCCAAGGACGCCCTGGGCAAGCTCGCTCACAAGGATGACGGCACGACCCCGCCGCCACCGCCCGCTTCCTGATCCTCTCCTGTTCTGTCCTGATCCTCGGCACAGAATGGCCGGACAACACCGGCCGGGACGGCCGCGAGGCGCTTCACGGCGCTTCGCGGCCGTCGTCTTTCGTGCCCTCGTGGCGCTACGCCCTCCGGAGCGGGCCGGCTGTCGCCGCCCGTCGGCGCCGGGAGGGCACTACGACCGTCCCGGCGCCGGGAGGGCACTAACGGCCCTACGACCAGGCCGCGACGAGATACCCCACGCCATAGGGCGCGGCCTCGTACAGCAGCTCGCCGCCCAGGCCGGCCCCTTCGGCCGCGCCCGCGAGCACCTGCCAGGGCGCCCGGCCCGCCGCCTTGAGCGCGTACGCCAGCTCCGCGTCCAGCGCCTTCAGCGCCGCCACGTCCGCCGTACCCAGGGCCCTGGCGGCCTCCTCGTCGAATCCGGCCGCCCGTTCGTCCAGATAGCCCGGCGCCTTCAAGGAACGGCACGCGCTGGCGTCGCCCATCACCAGCAGCGCCAGCCGGCCGTCCCCCGCGGCGATCCCCCGGCCCGTCCGCAGGCAGCGCTCGGTGTCGAGAGGCTCCCCCACGCCCAGTCCGCTGACGGGAGCGGCCGTCCAGTGGGTGTGTTCGAGCAGCCAGGCCGCGACGGCCAGGGACACGGGCAGTTCACGGCCGGGGCTTTCACCGGCCCCGGCGTCCGCCGCGGCCGTGTCCGTGCCCAGGACGACATCGAGGTCCACGCCGAAGCCGCGGAAGGACCCGGTGGTCCCCGAAGGGTGCTCCCCACGGCGGTCCGGCTCGGCGGTCCCGATGACGATCAGCCGGTCCGGCCTGGCGGCCGCCAGCACCCCGAGGGCATCGGCACACGCGGCGCGCGCGGCATCGAGTTCGGGGGCGGCTCCGGCGGCCACGGCGGGTACGAGCAGGGGCGGGCCGGGACACACGGCGGCGGCTACGAGCATGATCCGCAGCCTAGACGAGCAGGGCCGGGGACCCGTCCGTCAGAAGTCCCGTCCGCCCGGAGGCCGGTGCCCCGTCACTCGACGGAACAGCCGCCCGTCACCGCCGGCAGCGGGGCCGGCACCCCGACCGTGGGCAGCCCCAGCAGCACGCCCGCGGGCTTCGCCGCCTCGGTCGCGTTCCGGCGGTCCCAGGCGTCTCCGGCGCGGGTACGGCGTACCTTCCGCGTCGGTCCCTCGGCGAGGAGATGGTGCGGCGCGGCGTAGGTGATCTCGACGGTGACCACATCGCCGGGACGCACCTCCTCGTCCGGCTTGGTGAAGTGCACGAGGCGGTTGTCGGGGGCGCGTCCGGAGAGCCGGTGCGTGGCGCCGTCCTTGCGCCCCTCGCCCTCCGCGACCATGACCTCCAGAGTCCGGCCGACCTGCGTCTTGTTCTCCTCCCAGGAGATCTCCTCCTGGAGGGCGGACAGCCGCATGTAGCGCTCCTGGACGACCGCCTTGGGGATCTGCCCCTCCATCTCGGCGGCCGGGGTCCCGGGGCGCTTGGAGTACTGGAAGGTGAACGCCTGCGCGAAGCGTGCCTCGCGTACGACCCGCAGGGTCTGCTCGAAGTCCTCCTCGGTCTCGCCCGGGAAGCCCACGATGATGTCGGTGGAGATGGCGGCGTGCGGGATGGCGGCGCGCACCTTGTCGATGATGCCGAGATACCGGTCCTGCCGGTACGAGCGGCGCATCGCCTTCAGGATGGTGTCCGAGCCGGACTGGAGCGGCATATGGAGCTGCGGCATCACGTTCGGCGTCTCGGCCATCGCGGCGATCACGTCGTCCGTGAAGTCGCGCGGGTGCGGTGAGGTGAAGCGGACCCGCTCCAGGCCCTCGATCGCGCCACAGGCCCGCAGCAGCTTGGAGAACGCCTCGCGGTCGCCGATGTCGGATCCGTACGCGTTGACGTTCTGGCCCAGCAGCGTGATCTCGGAGACGCCCTCGGCGACCAGCGCCTCGATCTCGGCCAGGATGTCGCCGGGGCGGCGGTCCTTCTCCTTGCCGCGCAGCGCGGGGACGATGCAGAAGGTGCAGGTGTTGTTGCAGCCGACGGAGATGGAGACCCACGCGGCGTAGGCGGACTCGCGGCGGGTCGGCAGCGTGGAGGGGAATGCCTCCAGCGACTCGGCGATCTCGACCTGGGCCTCTTCCTGGACCCGCGCGCGCTCCAGCAGCACCGGCAGCTTGCCGATGTTGTGCGTACCGAACACGACATCGACCCAGGGGGCGCGCGTCACGATCGTGTCGCGGTCCTTCTGCGCCAGGCAGCCGCCGACGGCGATCTGCATGCCCGGCCGCTTGGTCTTCATCGGCGCGAGGCGGCCGAGGTTGCCGTAGAGCTTGTTGTCGGCGTTCTCCCGCACCGCGCAGGTGTTGAAGACAACGACGTCCGCGTCCCCGTCGGAGCCTTCGGGCGCGCGGACGTATCCGGCTCCCTCCAGCAGGCCCGACAGCCGCTCGGAGTCGTGGACGTTCATCTGGCACCCGTAGGTGCGTACCTCGTAAGTCTTCGCGCTCATCTCGCCCACCAGGGTAAGGGGTCACGCGGTTCGGCTGTCCGGGGATTCCCCGCGGAGCCCGTGGCGAGCAGAAGACAAGGCCTGGCCATTACGGGGAGTGAGCTGACAGGATCGTGGCATGTTCGGCCCCATGTCCCGTGTCAGCCGCGGCCGCGCCCTCCGGGGCGCCGCCGCGCTGCTGGTGCTGCTCGGGCTGCTGCTGTGGTGGCTGCTGCCGATCGGGACCTCGTCGCCGACCGGCTCGGTCACGTTCAGCACGGGCGTGAAGACCGGGGTCTACCAGCGGTACGGAACGCTCCTGAAGCAGGATCTCGCCCGTGATCTGCCGGATGTGTCGATACAGCTCAGGACCAGCGAGGGCTCGCAGCAGAACATCGCGTGGGTGGCGGCAGGCGAGGCCGATTTCACCATCGCCACCGCCGACGCCGTCGCCAAGTACCAGAAGGACGGCAAGCCGGGCGCGGACCGGCTGCGCGGCTGCGCGCGGCTGTACGACGACTATGTGCAGCTGGTCGTCGCGAAGGACTCGGACATCCGCTCCACCGCCGGTCTGCGCGGCAAGAAGGTGGGCGTGGGGCAGGAGGGCTCGGGGGTCCGGCTGATAGCGGACCGCGTGCTGTCCGCGGCGGATCTCGATCCGCGGAAGGACATCGTCCCGTTCTCGGTCGGGATCGACACCATGCCGGGCCTGCTCGAACGGGGCGAGCTGGACGCCTTCTTCTGGTCGGGCGGGCTGCCCACCGGCGCGGTGCAGGACCTGTCGGAGCGCTTCGACATCCGGCTCGTGCCGCTGGAGTCCTCGCTGGTGGACAGGCTGCATGCCTCGGGCGAGGCGGCGTCCCGCTACTACCGCTCCGCGGTGATACCCGCCGACGCCTACGGCAAGGCGCAGGACGGCATGGCGGTACCGACGGTCGCGGTGGCGAATCTGCTGGTGACCACCGACCGGATGAGCGCCGGGCTGACGGAGGGCTTCACCCGCACGGTCATCGACAGCCGGGACCGGATAGGCGACGAGGTGCATCCGGCGCAGCTGGTGGATCTGCGGACGGCGATCTATACGGACCCGCTGCCGCTGCACGAGGGCGCCAAGCGGTACTACCGGTCGGAGAAGCCGTAGCCCGCAGGCCGCGCGAGCGCCTGATCAGGCCACCGGTCAGGCCGCAGGGGCAGGCCCCCCGGGCGCAGACTGTCGGGCAGACCACGCGTCAGGCCCGTCGGGGCAGACCACGCGTCAGGCCGTCGGGGCAGGCCGTCGGGTCAGGCCGTCGGGTCAGGCCGTCGGAGATGATCGCGGGACGCTGAGCGTGACCCGGAGTCCGCGCGGTTCACCGTGCTCGTAGTCGATCGAACCGCCGCCGGCCGCCAGCAGGGCATGTGCGATCGACAGGCCGAGGCCCGACCCCTTGATGTTCTGGTCGCGGTTGCTGCGCCAGAAACGGTCCCCGATCCTGGCGAGCTCGTCGTCCGTGAGACCCGGACCGCCGTCGTTGATGACGATCTTCGAGGTCGTGCCGTTGCGGGCCACCGTCACGGTGACCTCCTCGCCGGCCGGGGTGAACTTGAGCGCGTTGTCGATCACGGCGTCCAGGGCGCTGGAGAGCGCGATGGGGTCGGCCCAGGCGGTGACCGCGGCGCGGTGCTCGGTGAGCCCGACGCCCTTCTCCTCGGCGAGCGCCCGCCAGGCCGCGACCCGTTCGGCCGCCAGCTCGCCGATGTCGGTGAGCCGCAGATCCGCGGCGGTGTGCTCGGCCAGCGCCAGGTCCAGCAGATCGTCGAGGACCTGGGCGAGGCGCCTGCCCTCGGTCCGTACGGAGGCGATCTCCGCGTTCCCCTTGGGCAGTTCGAGGCCGAGCAGTTCGATGCGGAGCAGCAGGGCGGCGAGCGGATTGCGCAGCTGGTGCGAGGCGTCCGCGACGAAGGCGCGCTGCTGCTCCAGCACGTCCTCGACGTTGTCGGCCATCTCGTTGAAGGAGCTGGCCAGCCGGCGCAGCTCGGGCGGACCACCGGCCGCCGCGACCCGGGAGTTCATCCGGCCGGTGGCGATGTCGTGGGTGGCCGCGTCCAGTACCCGTACCGGCCGGAGCACCCAGCCGGTCAGCCGGATCGCGGCCCCGACGGCGAGCAGCATGGCCGCCGCCTCGCCCGCGGCGATGATCAGCCAGCCGCGGAGAACGCGCGAACGCATCTGGCCGGTCGGTGAGTCGGTCACCACCACGGCGACGACATCTCCGTCCCGTACGACCGGTGAGTCGACGATCAGCCGGCCGTTCTGCCAGGGCCAGACCTGCTCGGGGTCGCCGCTGCGCCGGCCGAGCAGCGCCTCCTCGAAGGACCGCCGGGCAGGGCCCTCCGCGGGGACGCTCCAGCCCTCCGGGGCGCGGGCCATGACGCCGTCGTCGCGGTAGAAGACGCCGGCCCTGACCCCGTACACCTCGTAGTACCTGGTCAGCTCAGCCTCCAGCATCGCGCGCCGTTCCTGGGCGCCCGGCCGGCTCTCGGAGACGAACTGGGCGAGGGCCGCGACCCGCGAGGTGTCGTCGATCCGGTCCACGACGACACGCTGCTGCTCGGCGGCGGCGAGACTCACGGCGAGCGGGAAGCCCAGGGCGAGGAGCACGCCCGCCATGAGGATGATGAGCAGCGGCAGTAGTCGGGTGCGCACGGGGCGTTACGGCCCCTGGTGTGTGCCGGGGACGACCAGGCGGTAGCCGACACCCCGGACGGTCTCGATCAGCGCCGGCATGCCGAGCTTGCCGCGCAGGGAGGCCACATGGACCTCCAGCGTGCGGCCCGTGCCTTCCCAACTGGTGCGCCAGACCTCGCTGATGATCTGTTCGCGGCCGAACACCACACCGGGGCGCTGGGCGAGCAGGGCCAGCAGATCGAACTCCTTGCGGGTCAGCTGGACGGCCGTACCGTCCACGCTCACGCGCCGCGTGGGCAGTTCGAGGCTGAGGCGCCCGAGCCGCTGGGCGCCCTCGGGGGCGGGGGCCGGCTCGTCCCCGCTCACGGTGCGCCGGCTGACGGCATGGATACGGGCGAGCAGTTCGCCGGTGTCGTACGGCTTGACCACGTAGTCGTCGGCGCCGAGGTTGAGGCCATGGATCCGGGAGCGGACATCGGCCCGCGCGGTCACCATGATCACCGGGGTCGAGGTGATCCTTCGGATCTTGCCGCAGACCTGGTAGCCGTCCTGGTCGGGCAGGCCGAGGTCGAGCAGGACGACCGAGAACGGCGCCTTGCCCGCGTTGGCCGCGGGCAGCACCGCCTGGAGCGCCTCCTCACCGCTGCGGGCATGTACGACCTGGAATCCATGCTTGGCGAGCACGGCCGACAGGGCGGCGGCCACATGGTCGTCGTCCTCCACGAGCAGCAGTCTCACGGGCCCCCTTCAGGTCACGGTTCGGGTCGCGACGCCGGTCGCCCCGATAGGTCGCGCTGTTCTATGCGCTCTTAGTACGTACCAGGCATCCACGCCGATCGCGCACGGTCAGTCAAGAGTCTTCCCGTTACACCAAGGTTTCCGTTACCCACCCGGTACTCCTCCCAGCGCCCTCTTCACACGGAGTGTCCGGTTGCGGCCGGATCGTTATGCTCAATTTCCGCTCAGATGTAATGACGCTGATCGCAGTGCGTGACTAAGGTCCTCCCAACCGAGGAGGACGGAGCAAAAAGCCGATGAGCGGAGTGTCAGTGACCAAGGGCGCCGAGGGCGCCGTGCCCGCGACGGGCGACCTGGTCGTACTGAGCAACGTGAACAAGCACTTCGGCGCGCTGCATGTGCTCCAGGACATCGACCTGACCATCGCCCGTGGCGAGGTCGTGGTCGTCATCGGGCCCTCCGGGTCCGGCAAGTCCACACTGTGCCGCACCATCAACCGCCTGGAGTCGATCGATTCGGGCGCGATCACGATCGACGGCAAGCCGCTGCCGGAGGAGGGCAGGGAGCTCGCCCGGCTGCGCGCCGATGTCGGCATGGTCTTCCAGTCGTTCAACCTCTTCGCACACAAGACGGTGCTGGAGAACGTCACGCTGGGCCAGATCAAGGTCCGCAAGACGAGCAAGGCGGACGCCGAGGAGAAGGCGCGCGCGCTGCTGGACCGCGTGGGCGTCGGCTCGCAGGCCGACAAGTACCCGGCCCAGCTCTCGGGCGGCCAGCAGCAGCGCGTCGCCATCGCGCGGGCGCTGGCGATGGGCCCGAAGGTGATGCTCTTCGACGAGCCCACCTCCGCGCTGGACCCCGAGATGATCAATGAAGTCCTCGAGGTCATGCAGCAGTTGGCGCGCGACGGAATGACGATGGTCGTCGTCACCCATGAGATGGGTTTCGCGCGCTCCGCGGCGAACCGGGTCGTCTTCATGGCGGACGGCCGGATCGTCGAGCAGGCCACGCCCGACGAGTTCTTCAGCAACCCGCGCAGCGACCGCGCCAAGGACTTCCTGTCGAAGATCCTGCATCACTGATCCCCGCTCTGGACACGGATCACTCATCGGGGCTCTCCGGCCCGGATCCTTTCGTCCGGATCGTTCACACGGCTCATCACGGCTCTGCTCACGGTTCTGCCGAGTGCGGCAGAACCGGTTCGTTCACGTCTCACCCGAGGGAAGTTCACGCATGAAGCTTCGCAAGGCAAGCGCCGCGGCGGCCGCCGTTGTCGTCCTCTCCCTGACCGCCACCGCCTGCGGCGGCGACAGCGCCGACAGCGGCAACGGCGGCGGTGACAAGATCACCATCGGTATCAAGTTCGACCAGCCGGGCCTCGGTCTGAAGAAGCCGGACGGCACGTTCGCGGGCTTCGACGTCGATGTCGCGACCTACGTCGCCAAGGAACTGGGCTACGACGCCAAGAACATCGAATGGAAAGAGGCGCCCAGCGCCGAGCGCGAGAACCTGATCTCCAACGGTGACGTGACGTTCGTCGCCGCCAGCTACACGATCAACGACGAGCGCAAGAAGAAGGTCGACTTCGCGGGACCGTACTTCCTCGCCCACCAGGACCTGCTGGTCCGCTCGGACGACAGCTCCATCACCAAGGCCGCCGACCTGAACTCCAAGAAGCTCTGTTCGGTGACCGGCTCCACCTCGGCGCAGAACGTCAAGAACGACTTCGCGCCGAAGGCCGACCTCCAGAACGTCGGCGGCTACTCCGAGTGCCTGACCGGCCTGGAGAACAAGGCCGTTGACGCCCTGACCACGGACGACTCCATCCTCGCGGGCTACGCCTCGCAGCAGGAGCACCAGGGCAAGTTCAAGCTCGCGGGCCTCAAGCTCAGCGACGAGCCCTACGGCATCGGCCTCAAGAAGGGCGACGCCGATCTTCAGAAGAAGATCAACGCCGCACTGACCAAGATGGAGTCGGACGGCTCCTGGGAGAAGGCCGTGAAGGCCAACTTCGGTCCGGCCAACTACAAGAACGAGCCTGCCCCGAAGATCACCGAAGGCAGCTGAGACAGCAGTGACGCGCCGCCGGCCGGTCCGGCGGCGCGTACCGACCAGCCAACCAGGGGAGAGCGCGGGGCATCGTGTTCGACTTTCTTGATTCCGGGCAGTACGACCTGCTCGGCGCCTTCTGGGTGACGGTGCAGCTCACCCTCTACTCCGCAGTTGGTTCTCTCCTATGGGGAACGCTGCTGGCCGGGATGCGTGTCAGTCCCGTGCCGCTGATGCGTGCCTTCGGTACCGCCTACGTCAACATGGTCCGTAACACCCCGCTGACGGTGGTCCTTGTCGCCTGTTCGCTGGGGCTCGGCCAGACCCTCCAGATCACGCTCGGCGGCGGGGACTTCGAGTCCATCGGCTTCCGGCTGGCCGTACTGGGACTGATCGCCTACACGAGCACCTTCGTCTGCGAGGCCCTGCGCTCCGGTATCAACACCGTGCCCGTGGGCCAGGCCGAAGCCGCTCGCGCCCTGGGTCTGAGCTTCTTCCAGGTGCTGCGGCTGATCGTGCTCCCCCAGGCGTTCCGCTCCGTCGTGGCGCCGCTGGCCAACGTGCTGATCGCGCTGACCAAGAACACGACGGTCGCCGCGGCGATAGGCGTCGCCGAGGCGTCGGCGCTGATGAAGACAATGATCGAGAACGAGACCAGCGCACTCTTCATGGTGTTCGCGGTGTTCGCCTTCGGGTTCGTCGTTCTCACCCTCCCGACCGGTCTGCTTCTGGGCTGGGTCAGCAAGCGAGTGGCGGTGAAGCGATGAGTGCCACGTCCGTTCTGTACGACGCTCCCGGTAAGCGTGCCAAGCGGCGCAACGTCCTCTACACGATCGTGTTCCTGGTCGTCTTCGCGCTCGCCGCCTGGTGGGTGCTCGTTCAGATGGCCGACAAGAACCAGCTGGCGTCCGAGAAGTGGAACCCGTTCGTCACGGACGCCAAGGTCTGGACGACCTATCTGCTGCCGGGGCTCGGTGAGACCCTCAAGTCGGCGGCGCTGTCCATCGTGATAGCCCTGCCGTTCGGCGCGCTGCTCGGGATCGGCCGGCTCTCGGACCACGCCTGGGTACGGGTACCGGTCGGCGCCGTCGTCGAGTTCTTCCGCTCCATCCCCGTCCTGCTGATGATGGTGTTCGCCGCCACGGCGTACGCGCAGTTCACCGACATCTCGTCCGACATCCGGCCGCTGTACGCCGTGGTGACGGGCCTGGTGCTCTACAACGCCTCGGTCATCGCCGAGATCGTCCGGGCCGGCATTCTCACGCTGCCCAACGGCCAGACCGACGCCGCGAAGGCGATCGGCATGCGCAAGGGCCAGACCATGGCGTACGTGCTCCTGCCCCAGGCCGTGACGGCGATGCTGCCGGCCCTGGTCAGCCAGCTCGTCGTCATCGTCAAGGACACGGCGCTGGGCGGCGCGCTCCTCGGCCTGTCCGAACTGCTCTCGCAGAACCGCACGATCACCGCGAACTACGGCGCCAACACCATCGCCACGCTCGTCGTCATCGCGCTGATCTACATCGTGCTGAACTTCCTCCTCACCACCTTCGCGGGCTGGCTGGAGAAGCGCCTGCGCCGGGGCAAGAAGAGCACGGGCGCGGTGCTCGGCACAGATGGGCCACAACAGGTCGGTGCCCCAGCCGGCCCCGGGGACGGCAGCGGCATCTGAGGCAGACGGGACTGGCGGGTCTGGGCGGCGTACGCGCCGCCCAGACTGTCGCTTGACGCGGGCACCCCCAGTGGGTTGCATACGTTCTGTGATCACGCATCGGGCTCCTACCGCCCCTGACCGTATGACCGCACGGGCCGGAGGGGTCGCGCCGTGGACCCGGTGATCGTCGCCGGCGCGGGCCCCGTCGGTCTCGCGCTCTCTCTGGCCCTCGCCGCGCAGGGCGTTCCCTCCGTCGTCCTGGACGAGGGGACCGGCACGGACGATCCGCGTCCGGCCCGTACCGCCATACTGCGGCCCGACACCGCGGCCCTGGTGGCCCGGCTCGGCTGCACCACCCTCGGTGACGAGGGCGCGCGCTGGACCGGCTGGCGTCTGATGCGGCGCAAGCAGCTGATGCGGGAGCTGCCACTCGGCGAGGACGGCGCCCCCACCCCCCTGCACATCCCTCAGCACGCCCTTGCGCGCGGGCTGCGGAGCGCCATCGCGGGCCAGGAGCTGGTGCGCGTGGTCACCGGCGACCGGCTCGACTCGCTGGAGCAGGACGCCCGCGGCGTCACCGTGCACACCCGCGGCCCCGGGGCGACCTGGTGGCGCGGCAGCCATCTGGTCGGATGCGACGGCGCCAGGTCCACGGTCCGCAAGCTGCTCGGTATCCGCTTTCCCGGGCGTACGGCGGTGGAGCGCCACGCGGTCGCCGCGCTCCGCGCGGAGCTGCCCTGGCCCGGCGAGGCGCTGCTCCACCGGCAGCCGCCCTGGCGGGGCAGCGGCGAGGAGGTGTCCGCCAGGCCGCTCGCGGACGGTGTGTGGCGGGTCGACTGGCTGCTGCCCTCCCGGGGCGAACTGGTCACGCCCGACGCGCTGGTGACGCGTTTACGGGACACCCTGGCCGGCTGGTGCGGCGAGACTCCGCCGTACGACCTGCTCGACACGGGCGTCTACACCCTGCATCACCGGCTGGCCAGGCGCTGGCGCGCCGGACGGGCCTTTCTCGCCGGGGACGCCGCCCATCTGCTGGGCGCGGTGGGCACCCAGGGGCTCGACGAAGGGCTGCGGGACGTCAGCAACCTCTCCTGGAAGATCGCCGAGGACTGGCACCACGGGGCGTCGGAGACCCTGCTGGACAGCTACCAGGCGGAGCGGCGCACGGCCGTCGCCGCCCGGCTGCGCGCGGCCGACCAGTCGCTGCCGATACTGCGGGGCGGCGGCGGGCTGCGTACGTACATGCCGGGCGCCACGCGCGGACACGACACCCTGCTCGCCGACGGGCATCTGGGGCACGGGCCATTGGGGGCACCGCCCGCCTATCCGCACTCCCCCCTCGCACCACCGCACGCCGAGGCGCGGACGGCTGTCGGTACGCCTCCCGGCGCGCCCGTCGAGGACGTACGGGTGACCGCGCCGGACGGTACGACCGTACGGCTCGGGGACCGGCTCGGCCGGGGCCTGCACCTGGTGATACTGGTCGCGCCCGGCACCGGGGTGTGGGACCGGCGGCACTGGCTGACGGCGGGGGTGATGCCGCGGCTGGCGGCGGCGGTGACCGCCCTGCCGGTACGTGCCGAGCTGCTGGTCACCGAGGCGTACCCGGGAGCCTCCGCGCACACCGTGCTGCTGGTGCGGCCGGACGGGCATCTGGTGGCGGCGTTCGGCGGGGTGCGCCCCGCCGATCTCTACGCGGCGGCGGACGCGGCGCGCGGAGGCAGTCCTTCCACCCCGACGGAGGTTCCCGCGGACGCCCCCTGACCACACTGCGAACATCGATTGACCGTCGCGGGCTCGCATGGTGTACTCCGGAACGTGACTGACACCGATGTGCGCCTGTGGCGGAGAGTCCATATGGACTTGCTCCGCTATGCGGGCTGCGTGTGTCGCCCGTCCTGTTGATTCGCCCCTCTCTCCACACGCTCGTCGCGCGGCGCCGTGACGGCACCTCTTCGCGAACATCCCAGGACGGTCACCATGTCTCTACCCGTACGTACCTCCACATCCGGCACCGGCGCCGCCGATACCGGTCGTGCCGCTGATGCCACGGGCGCTGTCGACGCCGGCGTGAAGCCCCCGGCCGCCGGGCCCACCCCCGCCGAGCTGCTCGACTTCGTCCGCAGGAGCGCGGCCGACGCCGAGCTGGTGTCCTCGCTCCCGCTGGATCCTGAGGGGCGTACCTGGATCCGGCTCAACGGTCCCGCGGGCAGCGAGGCGTGGCTGATCGGCTGGCCGCCCGGCACGGGCACCGGCTGGCACGACCACGGCGGCTCGCACGGCGCGTTCGCCACGGCGGCGGGCACGCTCAAGGAGGACTCGCTCGCGGCCCGGCTGCCCACCGAGGGGTGGAAGACCCTGGAACTGGCCGAGGACGTCGACCGCGAGCGCCAGTTGACGGCCGGCGAGGGCCGGGCGTTCGGCAGGCACCATGTGCACGAGGTACGCAACGAGTCCGGGGCCGAGCACGCCGTCTCCGTACACGCCTACTATCCGCCGCTGCCGCTGATGCGTCGCTACAGCCGCACGGGCGCCGTGCTCCGCCTTGAGCAGGTCGAGCGCCCCGAGGAGTGGCAGTGACGGACCACCGGACCGTGTCCGAGCAGCCCGTGACCGGGCAGGCCGTGACCGAGCGCGTGGAGGCCGAGCGCGTGGGGATCGATGAGCTGCTGGAACGGGTCCGTGCGGACCTGGACCGAATAGGGCCGGGGGAAGCGGCCGAGGCCGCCACGAACGGCGCACTGCTGGTGGACATCCGGTACGCGGCGCTGCGCGAGCGCGACGGGCTGATCCCGGGCGCGCTGGTCGTCGAGCGCAATGAGCTGGAGTGGCGGCTCGACCCGCAGGGCAGCCATCGCGCACGCGAGGCCACGAGCCACGATCTGCGCGTGGTGGTGATCTGCAACGAGGGGTACGCGTCGAGCCTCGCGGCGGTGTCCCTGCGGCAGCTGGGACTGCACCGCGCGACCGACCTCGTCGGGGGATTCCAGGCGTGGAAGGCCGAGGGCCTCCCGGTTGTCGCGGCCGGGCACGGCGCGAAGGCCGGGGACACGGCCTAGAGGACCGGGACACGGCGCAGAGCGGGCGGAGCGGGACTCCGGGCCTGCTCCTCGCCCGGCCACCGTCGCGTCGACCACCGGACGGAGACGACCGGACGGATCCGAAGCGCTACCGGCCCGGGAGCGCGGTCGCGACCAGCACGAGCAGGGCAGCCCTCCCCATGCCGGGCAGGTCCTGTGGCTGTGGCTAGGAGAAGCCCTCGTCCAGCCCCTCGGTGTCCTCCCCCTCCTCCTCCAGCGCCTGCCGGACCACCCGGAGCGCCATGCCTTCCGGATAGCCCTTGCGGGCCAGCATGCCCGCGAGCCTGCGCAGCCTTCTGTCGCGTTCCATACCGCGCGTGGCGCGGAGTTTGCGGGCGACCAGCTCGCGGGCGGTCGCCTCCTCCTGGTCGGAGTCCAGCTGCCCGACCGCCTCGTCGATCAGGGTGGCGTCCACCCCTTTCGTACGCAGCTCACGGGCGAGCGCACGCCGGGCCAGGCCCCGGCCGTGGTGCCGTGACTCCACCCAGGCGTCCGCGAACGCCGCGTCGTCGATCAGTCCCACGTCCTCGAAGCGGGAGAGCACCTCCTGCGCCACGTCCTCGGGGATCTCCCGCTTGGCCAGCGCGTCCGCCAGCTGCTTGCGGGTCCGGGGCGTCCCGGTGAGCAGGCGCAGGCAGATCGCCCGCGCCCGCTCCGCCGGATCCTGGGGCGACAGCTCCTGCCCGGCCCTCGACGGGTCGGAGCTGTCGCCCGGCCTTTCCGTCCGCCGCCTCTTCGCATAAGGCACAGGACGGACTAACTCTTGGCCGTGGCCGCCTTGGCCGACTTGGCCTTGGTGGCAGGAGCGGGCACGGACTTGGCCGGGTCCTCGGCGGGAGCCGGAGCGCCGGCCGGGGTCGCCGCGGACTCGGCCGTCGCCGCGTCCGGCCGCACACCGACGCCCAGCTTCTCCAGGATCTTCTTCTCGATCTCATTGGCGAGATCGGGGTTGTCCTTGAGGAAGTTGCGCGCGTTCTCCTTGCCCTGGCCGAGCTGGTCGCCCTCGTACGTGTACCAGGCGCCGGCCTTCCGTACGAAGCCGTGCTCCACGCCCATGTCGATCAGGCCGCCCTCGCGGCTGATGCCCTGGCCGTAGAGGATGTCGAACTCCGCCTGCTTGAAGGGCGGCGCGACCTTGTTCTTGACGACCTTGACGCGGGTGCGGTTGCCGACGGCGTCGGTGCCGTCCTTCAGGGTCTCGATACGACGGATGTCGAGACGCACCGAGGCGTAGAACTTGAGCGCGCGGCCACCCGTCGTGGTCTCCGGCGAGCCGAACATCACGCCGATCTTCTCGCGGAGCTGGTTGATGAAGATCGCGGTGGTCTTGGACTGGTTGAGCGCGCTCGTGATCTTCCGGAGCGCCTGGCTCATCAGTCGCGCCTGGAGACCGACGTGCGAGTCGCCCATCTCGCCCTCGATCTCCGCGCGCGGCACCAGGGCGGCGACGGAGTCGATGACGATGAGGTCGAGCGCGCCGGAGCGGACCAGCATGTCCACGATCTCGAGCGCCTGCTCGCCGTTGTCCGGCTGGGACAGGATCAGATTGTCGATGTCGACGCCGAGCTTCTTCGCGTACTCGGGATCGAGGGCGTGCTCGGCGTCCACGAAGGCCACCGCACCGCCGGCCTTCTGCGCGTTCGCCACCGCGTGCAGCGTGAGGGTCGTCTTTCCCGAGGACTCGGGCCCGTAGACCTCCACCACACGGCCGCGCGGCAGGCCGCCGACGCCGAGCGCGACGTCGAGCGCGGTCGACCCGGTGGGGATGACCTCGATGGGTTCGTTCGGCCGCTCGCCGAGGCGCATCACCGCGCCCTTCCCGAATTGCCGTTCAATTTGTGCGAGAGCGGCGTCGAGCGCCTTCTCGCGGTCGGTTCCTGCCATGGGTTCCACCCGATTTGCTTGAGTCGATCGCTTCACGTCAAAGACGCTATCCCCTGCCACTGACAACGCGTCCCGACGACCACCTGGCCTGTGGAAAACTCCGCCGGCCAACCTCTCCGGACGCCCCCACCGCACCACACCGCCGGCCGGGCCCCGGGAAGCACCGGCAGTCACCCATGAGAATGGATGTTCGATTTTACTGTCAAGCGCACCACGCGGCACCCCCGCAGGTCCGCAGTTCGGCTTGCCGCCGGGCAGGCCGCGGTCCCCGTTCTGGCCCATCAGCATCAGGACCAGGCTGCCCATGCGGCCGACCCGCGCGCCCGGCCCGCAGGAAGTTCTCAAAGCCCTCCGTGCACACTTCGGGGTGACCGCCGCGGTCCGCGGCGTCCGGCGCCTCGGCGGGCGCCTCCACATGCGTGAGCGGGACCACGACCTCAACGTCAAGCGGCCCTGCTCCGAGAGCCGCAGCGGGGCAGGCTTCAACGGGGCCGTGCCATCAGAAGCGATCCGGGCGGCAACCCGACAGAGCCGGCTCGACGGTGCCGTCGACCAACTCCCGCGCGACCAGGCGGCCCACGGCCGCGGCGAGCGTGACCGCCGAGTGCATCACCGCCAAGTAGAGGCCGGGGACCTCGGCGACCGGGCCGACGATCGGCTCACCGTCGGCCGGCATCGGGCGCGCTCCGAGACGGGTGCTGAGCAGTTCGACGCTCCCGGCGCCATGGAAAGTGGACCGGACGGCGGCAAGTGTCCGTTCGGGCGAGTCCGCGGCGGCGATCAGCCGGTCCGCGGCGACCTGCCGAAGATCGAAGTCCTCGGTGTTGACCACGGTGCGGACCAGACCGGCCGGGGCGCGGAGCCGGAACAGCGGCGACGGCGACGGTTCGACCGGGACGCGCACGCCGAGCGGCGCGCCCAGCGCGGCCGTGGCGACTCCGGCCGCCAGCACCACCGTCGCACCGGAGAGGGATCCCGCCGCCGTCTCGACCCCGGTGATCCGGCCCGCTGTATCCCGGCGGACCGCGGTAACCGGCGTGTCCAGATGTACCCGGGCTCCATGGGTGCGAGCGGCCGTGACCAGCCGCTCGGTCACGCCCACCGAGTCAACGGCGCCGTCACCCGGCGCCCAGACAGCCCACTCCGGTGGCTGCCGAAGGGCGGGCTCGAGCATCGCCGCGGTGGCCGCGTCCACGATCGTCTGCCCGGGTCCGGCGTCCGGCGCACTGCCCTCCCTGGTCCAGCTCAGCGAGCCGGACCAGGTAACCGGGAGTCCCGGCAACTCGGCCCCGAGTCGGTGGTACTCCGCCGTCGCGGTGGCCCGCAGCCCGGCGGCCGGGCCTTGAAGCACGCCGGACGCCCCGACCCAGGCGAACGAGTCCGCCGTCACGCCGGCGCCTGGCCGCCCGGTGTCGACCAATGTCACCGCGGCGCCCGCGCGGGCGGCGTGATAGGCCACCGACGCGCCGACAATGCCGGCGCCGACGACGACCAAGTCCCCACTCACCGTTGAGCTCAACACGTTCACGACCCTAGCCTCCGCCCGCGCGGCCTGGTGGGCCGGACGCCCACTGACCGACGACCACTGACCGACAACCACTGACCGACGAGTACCGGCCGACGACCACCGGCCGCCGCGAACCCCGCCCCGCGGGCGGACGGCGATACTTCATGGTCACGGCCTAGGGTGTGGATCGCGAAAGTCCACCGATCGGCCCGGAGGTGCCATGTCCCCGCGGATGGCGTTGCGCGCGATCACGCTCGACTGCTCCGATCCGCCGGCTCTGGCGGCGTTCTATCAGCGGGCCACCGGCCTCGAACCGCACCCGAGTTCCGACGCCGACTTCGCTGGTCTCACCTGTGAGAACGGGCTCTTCATCGGTTTTCAACGGGTGGACGACTACCGGGCTCCCCGCTGGCCCGATCAGACGGTTCCTCAGCAGTCTCACCTCGACTTCGCGGTCGATGACCTGGACGAGGCCGAGGCCCGGCTGCTGGAGCTGGGCGCGGGCAAGCCGGATCACCAGCCGAATGAGGACAGGTGGCGGGTCCTCACCGATCCGGCCGGGCATCCCTTCTGCCTGGTCAGAGGCTGACTGTTCCAGTTCGTCCGCCGGCCGGGGATCCGCGTCAGGCCCGTCGGCACCTGCCGTGGAACGATGCCAGGTCGCCGTGCCGCTCCACGCCCGTCGAGTCGACGGGGCCGGCGCCTCCGAGGCGGCGGGCGTTAACAAAAAATCCACCGAGACTTCACAACTGACTTGCCGACAGAACCCATGGCCGGATACACCTACCTCACGACCTGGGGAGGGCGTCATCGCTGTGGGGGGCAGTTCCATCACCGTGGGGGCAGTTCCCGTCGTGCCATGGGCCGACGGGACTCCGACGACGATTCCAGTGGTACGGCACCACCTGACGCCCCGCGACCCGCGCACCGCCGTGCCCGGCGTGTGCCGCCGCTGATCCCCGGGCTCCTGTACACCTCACTGGAGGCAGCATGTCCAACCACGCAAGACCCGGGGCCGAGTGGCCCCGCAGGATCGCCCGCTCGGCCGTGCTCGGCTGCGCAGGGCTGCTGGTGAGCGGTTCGCTGATGGTCACCACGGCCTCGGCGGCCGATGCGCCGGGCACCGGACCGCACGGCGCCGTCACCCTTCCTGTTCCGCCGTCCACCCGGCCCACCTTCAGCGTCCCGGGCCGCGACGCCGCGGACGCCGCCAAGGGCCAGGACCGCCGTCTCGCCGCCGGCCGGGCCGCGGCGGACACCCCCGCGCAGCGCGGCGACATGGACGGCGACGGCTTCGGCGATCTGGTGTACCGCACCGACTACGGCGAGATCTGGGCCGACTGGGGCTCCGACGGCGCGGCCGTGATCTCCGCGGACGACTCCCAGGTCAAGGACCTCATGCTGCCCGGCGACCTCACCGGCGACGGCAAGGCCGACCTGCTCACCGTGACGCCCACCGGATCCCTGCGGCTGCACAGCGGGGCGAACTCCACCCTCTACGGCGGCATGACCGCGTACACCACGCTCAGCACCGGCTGGCAGGCGTACGACAAGCTGGTCGTCCCCGGCGATCTGACCGGTGACGGCACGCCGGACCTGCTGGCCCGCAAGTCCTCGGGACTGTTCCTCTTCCCCGGCACCGGCAAGGGCTTCAAGGCCGGGATCCAGGTGGGCGGCGCAGGCTGGAGCCAGTTCGACCAGCTGGTCGGCGTGGACGACGTCGACGGCGACGGCCTGGCCGATCTCCTCGCGCGCAACGCCACCGGGCTGTATGTCTACCCCGGCAACGGCAGCGGTACCGGCTACCCGTTCAAGGACAGGATCCAGATCGGCGGCGCCGGCTGGAACCAGTACAACCAGCTGGTCGGCGGTACGGACTACACCGGCAACGGCACCCCGGACCTGGTGACCCGCGCGTACGACGGCACCCTCTACCTCTACGAGGGCAACGGCGCCGGCGCGTTCGCCGCCCGGGAGCAGGTCGGCACGGGCTGGGGTCTGGTGACCCAGTACGCGGGCGCGGGCAACCGGCCGCACTTCGGCAAGGCCGGCGTCTTCGCCCGTACCTCCGGCGGCACGCTCTACTACTACGGCACCACCGGCTCCGGCCGCCTCACCGCGAAGTACCTGATCGGCGACGGCTGGGACCGCTCGCTGGTACGGCTGACCCACGCGGTGTCACTGCGCGCGAACGGCAGCTCGGACCTGATCGAGCACAGCACGTACGACGGCCATCTGTACAACGCCGGTGCCTACGCCTCGTCCGACCCCGAGATCGCGGGCGGCTCCACGTCGTACAACCTGGTCATCGGCCCCGGGGATCTCGACGGCGACGGCAAGAGCGATCTGCTCGCCCGCAGCTCCACCGCCCTCTACTTCTACGCGGGCAGCGGTACGGGCATGTCGGTGAAGGGCCGCGTCCAGATCGGCGGCAGCGGCTGGTCGCAGTTCAACAAGATCGTCGGCGCGGGTGACCTCACCGGCGACGGCCGCGCCGATCTTCTCGCGCGCAGCTCCAGCGGCCTGTACCTGTACGCGGGTACCGGCAAGGCGAGTTCGCCGTTCGGCGCGAAGGCGCAGGTCGGCGGTGCGGGCTGGAGCCAGTACAAGAACATCGCGGCTCCCGGCGACCTCAACGGCGACGGCGTCGCCGACCTGCTGGCCTCGAACTCGGCCGGCGAGCTGTACTTCTACGCGGGCACCGGCAAGGCGTCCGCGCCCCTGAAGGCCCGGGTGAAGATCGGCAGCGGCGGCTGGAACCAGTACGCCGACCTGCTCTGATCCGGCCGCCAGGTCCTGTCCGACACATCGCGTCCAGGCCGCCCCGGCCGGTGCACCCGCACCGGCCGGGGCACCTGCGGGAACGGTCCACCGTTCACCCCGGGGGGGCCGCCCGGCCCTCCTACGGCCGCGCCCGCTGCTCGTCGTCCGTCTCCGTGTCCGCGTCGGCACGCGCGCCCGTGCCCGTGCGTATGTCCGCGTCCGTACGCAGTACGCGGCGTATCTGGCGCAGGAGCGGCACGCTGTCGCGCGTCCTGCGGCCGTGCACGCGCGGATCGTCCATCACGTCGTACCGCTTCACATACGCCCCGAGGAACGCCTGGAGCGTGGCGACCGCGGGGATAGCGATCAGGGCGCCGACAGCGCCCAGCAGCGCCGTACCCGCGACGACCGACCCGAAGGCCACGGCCGGGTGGATGTCGACGGTCCTGGCGGTCAGTTTGGGCTGGAGCATGTAGTTCTCGAACTGCTGGTAGAACACCACGAAGCCGAGCACCCAGAGCGCGTACCAGGGGTCCACGGTGAAGGCGATCAGCATCGGCAGAGCGCCCGCCAGATAGGTGCCGATCGTCGGGATGAACTGGGAGACGAGCCCCACCCAGATCGCCAGCGCCGGTGCGTACGGCACCCGCAGGATCTCCAGCAGTACGTAATGCGCGGCGCCGGAGATGAGGGCCATCAGCCCGCGTGAGTAGAGATAGCCGCCGGTCTTGACGACGGCTATCTCCCAGGCGCGCAGGACTTCGGACTGACGGGCCGGCGGGAGTACGGAGCAGAGCGCGCGCCGCAGCCGGGGCCCGTCGGCCGCGAAGTAGAACGAGAACAGGAAGATCGTCAGCAGCCGGAACAGGCCGCCCAGCACGGTGGTGGAGATGTCGAGGACGCCCGTCGCGCTGTTCTGCACATAGCGCTGGAGCCAGTCGGAGTGCAGCAGGCTGTCCTGGACGGCGACCCGGGACAGCTCCGTGTGGAAGGTGTCGTTGGTCCAGTTGATCACCGAGTCGAGGTACTCGGGGAAGGACTCGACCATTTCGATGATCTGGCTCGCCAGCATGGAGCCGAGCATCACCACAAAGCCGGCACTGGCGATCAGGACCGCGAAGAAGACCAGGAAAGTGGCGAGTCCACGCCGCATCCCCCGGTCCGCCATCCGGCTCACGGCGGGCTCGACCGCCAGCGCCAGGAAGAACGCGATCAGCATATTGATCAGCAGCCCGATGAGCTGGTGGAACGCCCAGCTGCCGAGCTGGAAGCAGGCGATGAGCGCCAGCGCGAGGACCATGGCGCGCGGCAGCCAGCGGGGCATCTGACGCCGCCGCTCGTCCCTGTCCGTGTCCGCGGCGGACGCCGACGCGCCCGGGGGGCTCGTGGAGGAGCCCGCGGGAGCCGTCAGTGGAGAAGCCGCGGAAGGAGCCGCCGAAGGCGCGGCAGCGGACGCCTCGGGAGGCGTGTCCGGTGCGGGATCCGGCGGAGGGATCGGCGGTGGGAGGTCCGGTGCGGAGTTGTCGGTCGGTGCCACTGAGCAAGTGTCGCCTACCGCGGTGACAACCGGACCCGCGGTCGGACGAAATCACATCGCCCCCGCCGGCTCCGTGCCGCCCCGCCCCCGGGGACTGTCTCGGCCGGGCGCGTCAGCGCTTCTCGGGCGGAATGCCCATGGCCACGCAGACCCCGCGCCAGACGTCCTTCGCCTCCCAGCCGGCTGCCAGCGCCTCGTGCACCGTGCGACCGTCCAGTTCCGCCATCACATGATCACGGGCGAAGGAGTCGGCGTAGGCCGCCCCGAAGTGGTCCGCCATGCGCTCCCAGAAAATCGTCAACCGCATGCCACCAGTATCGCGCCCCTGAGAGTGCAGCCCCGCCGTCCCCCCGTGCCAGGAACCGTTTCCGCCCTACGGTTCGGAGCATGGCCGGCACCACAGCATCCTCCGAGTCTTCCGCGTCCTCCGTGTCTTCCCAGTCTTGCCCCGCGTCTTTCCCGTCCTCCCCGTCCTCCGCGCCTCCCTCGTCGCCCGTCTCCCGGGCCGAGCGCTTCGTCTGGCTCACCGCCCGGGTGCTCGAACAGCGACGGTTCGCCTATCACTTCCTGGACGGAGGGACCGGTCGGGGCGACGGCGCCGAGGCCGTGGAGACGGCCCTCACCGCGTATCGCGAGGAGGACGGCGGATACGGTCACGGCCTCGAACCCGATCTGCGCGGCCCCGTGAGCCAGCCGTTGCATACGGCGCACGCGCTGCGCGTGCTCGACTCCATCGGCCGCTGCGAGGGACCGCGGATCGAGCGGATCTGCCGCTATCTCACGGCGGTGTCCACGGCCGAGGGAGCCCTGCCCGCCGTCCACCCCTCCCAGCGCGGCTATCCGTACGCGCCGTTCCTCCCGGTCGTCGACGATCCGCCGGGCGAACTCCTGGCGACGGGCCCGGTGGTCGGGCTGCTGCACCGCAACGAGGTCTGGCACGCCTGGCTCTTCCGCGCCACCGACTTCTGCTGGGCGGCCGTCGAGGGGCTGGAGGATGCGCATCCGTACGAGATCGAGGCGGCGGTCGCCTTCCTGGACGGTGTCCCCGACCGGCCACGGGCCGAGGCCGCGGCGGACCGCCTCGGCCGGCTCGTACGGGCGCGCGGGCTGGCGGTGGTCGATCCGGCACGCCGGGCGGGGTACCCCGTACCACCGGGGTACGCGCGGGGCGAGCACCCACCCCCGCACCGCCTCCCGCGCCACTTCCCGCACGATTACGCGCGCGTGCCCGGGTCGCTGGCCCGTGCGTGGTTCACGGACGAGGAGATGGAACGGTCGCTCGACCACCTGGCCGGCCTTCAGCGGGAGGACGGCGGCTGGCCGGCCGGCCGACGCGCATGGGCACCGGGTTCGGCGCTGGAGTCACGGCCGATCGTGACCATCGAGGCGCTGCGGACACTGCGCGCCCATGGCCGCGCCATCGGCTGATGCCGTCAGGACCTGACACGCTTCCGCCGGAAAGCGGGAAAAAAACCTGGCCGCCGAGCCTCCCGCCCCCTCAGCCGCCGAGGGCCCGTACCCCCGCCGTGACGGCCACCGCCGCGGCGACGACCACCAGGAACGGGGCGCGCAGCACCAGCGCCAGAGCCGCCGCGGCGACCCCCGCGCCCCTGGCGTCCAGTACGAGTGCGCCGTGCGCGCTGAAGGTCTGCTGAGCGGTCAGCGCGGCGAGCAGGGCCACGGGCAGCAGGGCCGACAACCGCTGGACGAGAGGGCGTTCCAGCGCGCCCGCCGGCACGAGCAGGCCCAGAAGTTTGACGAGGTAGCAGCCGACGGCGGTCGCGCCGATCGCGATCCAGATGGTCAACGGTCCGTTCCCTTCCGACGTGCGCCGAGCCTGCGGCCTTCGAGCCAGAGGACGGCGGGTGCGGCCAGCGCCGCGACGAGCACCGGGACACCGGCGGGCAGCACGGGCAGGAAGCCGAGCCCCAGGACGACGGCGATCCCCGCGACCGCCCGCTCGGTGGCCGTACGGAGCATCGGCGCGAGCAGGGCGAGGAAGACGGCGGGTCCTGCCGCGTCGAGTCCCCAGGCGTCGGTGTCGCCGAGCGCTTCGGCGCCCAGCGCCCCGCCCAGGGTGGTGAGGTTCCACAGGACATAGAGCGTGAGTCCGGTGACGGTGAAGCCGATGCGGGCGCTGCGCCGGGTGGGCTGGGCGAGTGCGACGGCGGCGGTCTCGTCGATCACCCACTGGGCGGCGAACGGGCGTACCGGCCCGGGGAGCCTCAGCAACTGAGAGAGCCTGAGTCCGTAGAAGGCGTTGCGTACGCCGAGGAAGAACGCGCCGGCGGCGGCGGTGAGCGGATTGCCGCCCGCCGCGAGGGCGCCGACCAGCGCGAACTGGGAGGCGCCGGTGAAGACCAGCAGGCTGAGCGCGCAGGTCTGGAGGACGGTGAGCCCCGCGCCCGCCGAGGTGACGCCGAAGGCGAAGCCGGAGAGCCCGACGGCGACGCCGACGCCCAGGGCGTCACGCACGACGGCCGAGTCGGACTTGGGTTCGGGGGCGGGAGTAGGGGCGGGATCGGGGGCGGAGGGCTCCTGGGCGCTCCGGGAGGGACCGTACGCCGGTATGTCCGCGGACGCGGACGCTATCTGTTCTGCCACGTCAGGGACGTTACGCGGGGTGTGCGGGCCGGGTCTTGTACGTTCTTGCGCACCGCGCCCCGTCCGGAGCCCGCTCAGCCCTCCGCGGCGGCCGTCCGCTCCCTGCGGTACGCGCCGGGCGGCACCCCGACCATCCGGGTGAAGTGGCGGTTCAGGTGGGGCTGGTCGGTGAACCCGACGGCCACGGCCGCCTCGGCCGGGGTCGTACCGCCGTCCAGCAGGCGCCGGGCCCGGCGCACCCGCGCGTCCGTCAGCCAGCTGTGCGGCGGCAGCCCGTAGGCGTTCCTGAAGGCCCGCAGCAGCGCGAAGGGGCTGGTGCCGAGGTCCGCCGCGAGCCGTTCCAGGGACGGCGGGTCCGCCATCCGCTCCTCCAGCACGGCACGTGCGCGTGCCGCGTTCCGTGCCCCGGCGCCGCGTGCCCGGCGCTGCCGCAGCGGCCCGCCGTTCAGCCGCAGGAGCCGTGTCACCGCAACCCTCAGCAGGGTGTCCGCGGCGAGTGCGTTGCCCTCGTCGGAGGCGCGCAGCACCTGGTGGACGAGGCGCGTGGTGTACGGATCGTCCACGACGGGGGCGACGAAACCGGGGGTGCCGCGGATCGTGGTGGTCTCCGCCGCGATGGAGGCGATGACGTCGACGGCCGGGTAGACGGCCCCGTACCGCCAGCCCTCGGGGCCCTGGGCGTGGCCGGTGTGCGGGGTGTCGGGGTTGATCAGCGCGAGCGAGCCGGGGCCGGCGTACTGATCGCGCCCTCCGTGGTGGAAGACGTCGACCCCGTCCGTGATCGCGGCGATGACGAAGCTCTCGTGGGCGTGCCGCAGAAACGTCTTGTCTATGTAGCGCGCCCGCAGCAGATCGACGTCCGGCAGCTCGGAATAGCGCCAGTGCCGTGCCTGCTCCCGCGGTGCCATGGTTCCATTCTGCGCCGTCGGTCCCCCGGGCGATTGCCCAGGTCCGGGCGATTGTCAGTGGCGGGGTGCACGATGGGGGGCATGGCACGCTCCGCGCTCGACTCCTTCTCCCCCGCGACCCGCGGCTGGTTCACGGGGGCTTTCTCCGCGCCCACCGCGGCGCAGGAGGGGGCCTGGCGTGCCATCCAGGAGGGCTCGGACGTGCTGGTCGTGGCCCCGACCGGTTCGGGCAAGACACTGGCCGCCTTTCTCGCCGCCCTGGACCAGCTGGCTTCGCAGCCGCCGCCCGCCGAGGCGAGGAAGCGCTGCCGGGTGCTGTACGTATCGCCGCTCAAGGCGCTCGCCGTCGACGTGGAGCGCAATCTGCGCAGCCCGCTCACGGGAATCCGGCAGGAGTCCGTGCGGCGCGGGCTGCCGGAGCCGGAGGTCCGGGTCGGGATCCGCTCCGGTGACACCCCGGCCGCCGAGCGCCGATCGATCGCCACGAAGCCGCCGGACATCCTCATCACCACCCCCGAGTCGCTCTTCCTGATGCTCACGTCCTCGGCCCGGGACGCGCTCGCCGGGATCGAGACGGTGATCCTGGACGAGGTGCACGCCGTCGCCGGGACGAAGCGGGGCGCCCATCTCGCCCTGTCCCTGGAGCGGCTCGACGAGCTGCTGCCGCGCCCCGCCCGACGCATCGGTCTGTCGGCGACGGTGCGTCCGGTGGAGGAGGTCGCCCGCTATCTGTCGCCGCAGCGCCGGGTGGAGATCGTCCAGCCGCGCTCCGGCAAGGAGTTCGATCTCTCGGTGGTCGTGCCGGTCGAGGATCTGGGCGAACTGGGCGGCTCCCCGGCCTCGGAGGCGGACGGCGGGGAGAAGCCGTCGATCTGGCCGCATGTGGAGGAGCGGATCGCCGATCTCGTCCAGGCGCACCGCTCCACGATCGTCTTCGCCAATTCCCGTCGCCTGGCGGAGCGGTTGTGCAACCGGCTGAACGAGATCGCGTACGAACGGGCCATGGGCACGGTTCCGGACGGGCCCGGCTCCGCCCCGACGATGCCCGAGGACCACTCCCCGGCCGAGCTGATGGGGCAGTCGGGCGCGGCCAGGGGAGCGCCCGCCCTGCTGGCCCGCGCGCACCACGGCTCGGTCTCCAAGGAGCAGCGCGCCCAGGTGGAGGAGGACCTCAAGGCGGGCCGGCTGCCCGCCGTCGTGGCCACCTCCAGTCTGGAGCTGGGCATCGACATGGGCGCGGTGGATCTGGTGATCCAGGTCGAGTCGCCGCCCTCCGTCGCCTCGGGCCTCCAGCGGGTCGGCCGCGCGGGACACCAGGTGGGCGCGGTCTCCACGGGCGTCGTCTTTCCCAAGTACCGCGGCGATCTCGTCCAGGCCGCCGTGGTCACCGAGCGGATGCGCACCGGCGCCATCGAGGCCCTGCGCATCCCCGCGAATCCCCTCGATGTGCTGGCCCAGCAGCTGGTCGCCATGGTCGCGCTGGACACCCGACAGGCCGACGATCTGCTCGCCCTGACCCGCCGCGCCGCGCCGTTCGCGTCGCTGCCCGAATCGGCGTTCACCGCGGTGCTGGACATGCTCGCCGGGCGCTATCCCTCCGACGCCTTCGCGGAGCTGCGTCCGCGCGTGGTGTGGGACCGCGTGGCCGGTACGGTCACGGGCCGGCCGGGCGCGCAGCGGCTCGCCGTCACCTCCGGGGGCACGATCCCCGACCGGGGGCTGTTCGGTGTCTTCCTCGCCGGGGCCGACCCGAAGAAGGGCGGCGGCAGGGTCGGGGAGCTGGACGAGGAGATGGTGTACGAGTCCCGGGTGGGCGATGTCTTCACCCTGGGCACGACCTCCTGGCGGATCGAGGACATCACCCGTGACCGGGTCCTGGTCACCCCGGCGCCCGGCACCCCTGGGCGGCTGCCGTTCTGGAAGGGCGACCAGCTGGGCCGTCCGCTGGAGCTGGGCCGTGCGGTGGGCGCGTTCCTGCGCGAGGTGGGCGCCCTCTCGGAGGAGGATGCCCGACTGCGGCTGCTGACCGCGGGGCTCGACGCCTGGGCCGCCGGCAATGTGCTGTCGTATCTGGACGAGCAGCGCCGCGCCTGCGGACATGTCCCCGACGACCGGACGATCCTCGTCGAGCGGTTCCGCGATGAGCTGGGCGACTGGCGCGTGGTGATCCACTCCCCGTTCGGCGCCCAGGTGCACGCGCCGTGGGCGCTGGCCCTCGGCGCCCGCCTCTCCGAGCGGTACGGCATGGACGCGCAGGTCATGCATGCCGACGACGGCATCGTGCTGCGGCTCCCCGACGCCGATCTGATGGGCCTGGACCTCCTCGATGACGAGCCGGACCGTCTCAGTACGGCCTTCGACAGCGAACAGGCGCCCGTCGGAGCCGCGGACGTCGCCTTCGACGGCGGCGAGATCCGTGGGATCGTCACCGACCAGGTGGGCGGCTCCGCGCTGTTCGCCTCCCGGTTCCGGGAGTGCGCCGCGCGGGCGCTGCTGCTCCCCCGCCGGAGCCCGGGTAAACGCACCCCGCTGTGGCAGCAACGCCAGCGCGCCTCCCAGCTCCTCCAGGTGGCGAGCGAGTTCGGCTCGTTCCCGATCGTGCTGGAGGCGGTCCGTGAGTGCCTCCAGGATGTCTTCGACGTGCCGGGCCTCACGGAACTCATGGGGGACATCGAGTCCCGGCGGGTCCGGCTGATCGAGGTCACCACCCCCGAGCCCTCCCCCTTCGCCCGGTCGCTGCTCTTCGGCTATGTCGCGCAGTTCCTGTACGAGGGCGACTCCCCCCTCGCGGAGCGGCGGGCCGCCGCGCTGTCCCTGGACTCCCGGCTGCTGGCCGAACTGCTGGGCCAGGCCGAGCTGCGGGAGCTGCTCGACCCGGAGGTCCTCACCGAGCTGGAACGGGAGCTCCAGTGGCTCACCGAGGACCGCCGCGTCAAGGACCTGGAAGGCGTCGCCGATCTGCTGCGGGTCCTCGGCCCGCTCACGGACGCGGAGTTGGCCGAGCGCGGCGCGCGGCCGTCCTGGGCGGAGGATCTCGCCGCCGCCCGCCGCGCCATCCGGGTCAGGATCGGCGGAGCCGACCACTGGGCGGCGATCGAGGACGCGGGGAGGCTGCGGGACGCCCTGGGCACGGCGCTGCCGGTCGGTGTCCCCGAGGCGTTCACGGAGCCGGTGAAGGACCCCCTGGGTGATCTCCTCGCCCGTTTCGCCCGGACGCACGGCCCGTTCACCTCGAACGCGGCGGCCGAGCGCTTCGGCCTCGGACCGGCCGTCACCGACGGCGCGCTCCAGCGTCTCGCCGCGAGCTCCCGGGTCGTACAGGGCGAGTTCCATCCGTCCGGCATCGGCCAGGAGTGGTGCGACGCCACGGTCCTGCGCCGGCTGCGCCGCCGCTCGCTGGCGGCGCTGCGCCAGGAGCTGGAGCCGGTGGCACCGGCCGCGCTCGCGGCCTTCCTGCCGCAGTGGCAGCATCTGAACGGCAACAGCCTGCGCGGTATCGACGGACTCGCCCGTGCCGTGGAGCAGGTGCAGGGCGCTCCCGTTCCCGCGTCGGCGCTGGAGAAGCTGATCCTGCCGTCCCGGGTCTCCGGCTACACGCCCGCGCTCCTGGACGAACTGACCACCACGGGCGAGGTCCTGTGGGCCGGAGCGGGCGCCCTGCCCGGCAAGGACGGCTGGGTCTCGCTCTATCTCGCCGATGCCGCACCGCTGTTGCTCCCGGCCCCGCACCCCCTGGAGCTGACCGCCCTCCACGAATCGGTGCTGGCCACGCTCTCGGGCGGCTATGGACTGTTCTTCCGGCAGATCACCGACCAGGTCCGGGCCACCACGCACCCGGACGCGACCGATCCTCAACTGGCCGACGCCGTATGGGATCTGGCCTGGTCGGGCCGGCTCACCAACGACACTCTGGCGCCGCTGCGCTCCCTGCTCGGCTCGGGCCGTACCGCGGGCTCCACGGCGCACCGCGCCCGGCGCCCGGTGCCCCGGGGGCGGTACGGCACGCTCACGGCCGCGGCCCGCCCCGCCTCCCGCACGGGCCCGCCGACCGTCAGTGGCCGCTGGTCGCTGCTGCCCGCCCAGGAGCCCGAGCCCACGCATCGCGCGCACGCGCTGGCCCGTACGCTCCTCGACCGCCATGGGGTGGTGACCCGGGGCGCGGTCGCGGCCGAGGGGGTCGCGGGCGGCTTCTCGGCGGTGTACCGCGTCCTGTCCGCCTTCGAGGACAGCGGCCAGGCCCGCCGCGGCTATGTCGTGGAGGGCCTGGGCGCGGCCCAGTTCGCGATGGACGGCGCCGTCGACCGGCTGCGCGCGGCGGCGACGGCCCGTGACCGCGCCGACGCGCACCCCTCGCCCCGTGCCGTGGTGCTGGCCGCCGCCGACCCCGCCAACGCCTATGGGGCCGCGCTTCCCTGGCCGGATCCCCCGGACGGCGCCGGCCACAAACCGGGCCGCAAGGCCGGTTCTCTCGTCGTTCTCGTCGACGGCGAGCTGACCCTCTATATGGAGCGCGGCGGCAAGACACTGCTGGCCTGGCCCACCGACCCGGAGGACCCCTCGCTCCGGGCCGCCGCGGAGGCCCTGGCGAGCGCGGCCCGCGCGGGTGCGCTCGGTACGGTCACGGTGGAGCGTACGAACGGCGCCCCCGCCCTGACGTCCCCCCTCGGGCGCGCCCTGGAGTCCGCGGGCTTCCATGCCACTCCCCGGGGCCTGCGGCTTCGGGCCTGAGCGTGCGAGCCTGAGGCCATGCCCGAGGGAGACACCGTCTGGCAGGCCGCCCAGCGCCTGCACACCGCGCTCGCGGGGCACCGGCTGATCCGCTCGGACCTGCGGGTGCCCCGGTTCGCGACGGCCGATCTCACCGGCCGGACCGTCCTCGATGTCACCCCGCGCGGCAAGCATCTGCTCACCCGGATCGAGGGCGGCCTCACCCTCCACTCGCATCTGCGCATGGACGGCTCCTGGAAGGTCTACGCCCCGGGTGAGCGCTGGAGCGGCGGTGCGGCGCACCAGATCCGGGCCATCCTCGGCACCACCGACCGCACGGCCGTGGGCTACCGCCTCCCCGTGCTCGAACTGCTGCGTACCAGCGACGAGGAGCGGGTGGTGGGGCATCTCGGCCCCGATCTGCTCGGTCCGGACTGGGACGCCGCCACGGCCCTGCGCAATCTGCTGTCCGCCCCCGGGCGCCCGGTCGGGGAGGCGCTGCTCGATCAGCGCAACCTCGCCGGAGTCGGCAATATCTTCAAGTCCGAGACCTGCTTCCTCGTTCGCGCCAGCCCCTGGCTCCCGGTCGGCGAACTCCCTTCGCCCGAGCGGCTGGTGACCGCGGCGAAGAAGCTGCTCGAAGCGAACCGGAACCGTCCGGGCGGCTCCCGTCGGCTGTATGTCTACGGCCGCGCGGACCGCCCCTGTCCCCGCTGCGGCACCTCGATCCGTACGGCCGAACAGGACGGCCGGCCCACGTACTGGTGCCCGCTCTGCCAGCCGGACCCGGCCAGTTGACGCACGGACAGACGCACGGACGCACAGTTACACGCACAGTTACACGCACATACACGCACGAGACGACGCGGTTGACGCAGTTGAGGGGGTTGACGTGCGAGTTGATGCACGCGGGGCCCGTCGCCGTGTCAGCCGACGACGCGTCACAACCGGGGACGACGCTGTCGCGCCGAGGCGACATGCACCGGCAGCAGGCTCAGCCCCCAGCCGCCCGCCGCCACCACGCCCTCCACCAGTCCGGCGTTCTCGGGCACCAGCACGATGCGCAGGACGGCCCACCACCACACCCCGCCCAGAGCGAGCGCGGGAAGAAGGATCCACCGCCTGGCCATGGCTCCCTCCTCCGGCCGACCCTAGTAAGGAACGATCAGCCGCCGGGAGAGCGCATCGGATGCACTCCCCGGCGTGCGCATGCGGCACCGGTCGCGCCCCTGCCGCAACGACAACGCGGCAGGGGCGCGGCCGGCCCCTCGCCCTTCGACCGGGGCTCCGGCCCGGTCAGGCGCTCTCCGCCTGGAACATCCAGGCGTGCTTCTCAAGGTCGGCGGTCACCTGGATCAGTATGTCCTGCGTCACAGGGTCCGGTTTGTCCGTCACCTCGACGCGCTCACGCATCCGCTCGATGACCGCGCCGAGCGCGTCCACCAGGGTCCGTATCGCGTCCACGTCCGTGATCCAGCCGTTGGGCACCGTACGGATCGCACTGGTGGCCGCCACCGTCGCGGCCCGCCCGTCCGGTGTCACCCCCAGCGCGGAGGCCCGCTCGGCGACGGTGTCCGAGTGCTTCCGGGCGGTGGCGACGACCTCGTCGAGTTGCAGGTGTACGGAGCGGAAGCGCGGCCCGACGATGTTCCAGTGGACCTGCTTGGCGACGAGCGCAAGATCCACCAGGTCCACGAGGGCGCCTTGCAGTGCCTCGCCGACCAGCTTCAGGTCTTCCTCGGGCAGGGGACTCTTCACGACAGACATGCATGTCCTCCCATTCCGCTCACGGTTCTTCGTTCACAGTTCGGTACGCACGCACTTTCCACCATGACACAACCGCCACAAAACGGGCATACGGGAAAGACAGAAGCCCCGGCCGCGGCATCACTGCCGACCGGGGCTCAGGTCAAAGCTTCCACGCTTGATCAGATCGATCAGGCGGCGACGACGTCCACCGCCTCCGCGGGCGCCTTGATTGTCACCCGTTCCGTCGGCACTCCAGCCACCGACGTCACAGAGACGGAATTGAGCATTGGACGTACTGCCGCGGGCACCGGCTCGTTCGCCGCCGCCGACGCGGCCAGCTCGGCCAACGACAGCTCGTCGCTCACTTCACGCATGAGCTCTGACATCCGTACGTCAAGCGCGTCGCAGATCGCCGAGAGCAGCTCGGAGGAAGCCTCCTTCTGCCCCCGTTCCACCTCGGAGAGATAACCGAGCGAGACCCGGGCGGACGAGGAGACTTCGCGCAGAGTACGGCCCTGGCGCTGGCGCTGCCGACGCAGCACGTCACCAAGCAGGCGACGGAGCAGAATCATCGGTGGCTCCCTCCTCGGACCGCGTAGCCGCATCCTTCACGCCCCACCGTACCGCCTAGTGCCGCGGCCGTGCGGGGAGCGATGTCGTGTTCACTCAGGGCTGCAAACATCAAGTCCCCCCGTTCTGTTCCGTATCCTGTGCCCGCCCGTTCCCGGAGAGTTCGCTGAGGAGCAGTCCGAGCACGCTCCGTACACTCTCTTTACGGATGTCCGCCCGGCCGCCGTTCAACCGCGGAGCGGCCACTTTCCCCACGCCTTCCGGTCCCACCACCGCCACGTAGACGGTGCCGACGGGCTGCCCGTCCTGCGGATCGGGGCCCGCGACCCCGGTGGTCGCCACTCCCCAGCCCGCCCCGAGCGCGCGGCGTACGCCTGCCGCCATCTGGAGCGCGACCTCGGGGTCCACGGCGCCGCGCTCCTCCAGAAGGGTCGCGTCGACGCCCAGAACATCCCGTTTGAGGTCCGTCGCGTAGGCCGTGACGGACCCGCGGAAGGTCCGGGAGGCACCGGGGACCGCCGTCAGCTCCGCGGCCACCAGACCGCCGGTGAGGGATTCCGCGACGGCCAGCGTCCCGCCGCGCTCCGCCAGGATCTCCAGCACCCGCGCCGCCCGGTCGGCCGCTGAGCGCACGTAGGCACCGCCGTCCGCCACCGCCGGGGCACCGGACACCGCCCCGGCTCCCGCCGCCGCGGCCTCCGCGGCACTCACCGCGCGGACTCCGCCGCCGCGCGCTCCGCCGCGAGCCCCTGGCGCCGCAGGACGACCGCCTGCCGCACGTAGTCCAGTCCCGTGAGCACGGTCAGCGCGACGGCCACGGCCATCACCCAGAACCGCAGCGTGGCCAGCGGCCCGGTCAGCGCGAGTACGTACATGCCGACGGCCACCCCCTGCGCCAGCGTCTTCATCTTCCCGCCGCGGCTGGCCGGGATGACCCCGTGCCTGATCACCCAGAACCGCATCAGCGTGATGCCCAGTTCACGGAAAAGGATGACGCCCGTCACCCACCACGGCAGATCGCCGAGCGCGGAGAGACAGATCAGCGCCGCGCCCATGATCGCCTTGTCCGCTATCGGATCGGCGATCTTCCCGAAGTCGGTGACCAGGTTGTACGCCCGCGCCAGATGCCCGTCGAAGACATCCGTGATCATGGCGACGGCGAAGGCGGCCCAGGCCCAGGCGCGCCAGGCGGGGTCGAAACCGCCGTCCTGCAACAGCAGCAGGACGAAGGCCGGGACGAGCACCAGCCGCATCATGGTGAGGATGTTGGCGATGTTCCACAGACTGGCCTGATTGACCGCGGCGGCCCCCAGCTTGCCGCCCGGTACCTGCTTCGAGCCGTTGCCACCGGACACCGGTGTCGCGCCGCCGCCCGCCGCGGACGCCGGGACTCCGGTCATCTGGCAGCCTCCTCGCCCGGGATCCCGGAGCGGTCCCCCGGAAGATCGTGGTAGTCGGCCACCAGATCCACACCCTCGGTACCGACCACCTTGGCCTCGACCATAAGGCCGGGGCGCAGGCCCTCGCCGGAGGTGAAGATCACCTGGCCGTCCGTCTCGGGCGCCTGGTGCGCCGCACGGCCGACCGCCGCCTCCCCGCCCTCCGGGTCGATCGATTCGACGAGCACTTCCAGGCTCTCGCCGAGCCGCTCCTCGGCGCGCTGGGAGGTCAGTTCCTCGGCCAGCCGGGAGAGGTGGTCCAGCCGCTCCGCGATGACGTCGCCGTCCAGCTTGTCGGCGTATGTCGCGGCCTCCGTGCCGTCCTCGTCGGAGTAGCCGAAGACGCCGATGGCGTCGAGCCGCGCGCCGGTCAGGAAGCGCTCCAGCTCGGCGAAGTCCGCCTCGCTCTCCCCGGGGAAGCCCACGATGAAGTTGGAGCGCACACCGGCCTGCGGCGCCTTGCCCCGGATGGTCTCCAGCAGCTCCAGGAAGCGGTCGGTGTCCCCGAAGCGGCGCATCGCCCGCAGCACACCCGGCGCGGAGTGCTGGAAGGACAGATCGAAGTACGGCGCGACCTTGGGCGTCGAGGTCAGGACGTCGATCAGCCCCGGCCGCATCTCGGCGGGCTGGAGGTAGCTGACCCGCACCCGTTCGATCCCGTCGACGGCCGCCAGCTCCGGCAGCAGCGTCTCCAGCAGCCGGATGTCACCGAGGTCCTTGCCGTACGAGGTGTTGTTCTCGGAGACGAGCATGACCTCCTTGACGCCCTGCTCGGCCAGCCAGCGCGTCTCGCCCAGCACATCGGAGGGGCGCCGGGAGATGAAGGAGCCGCGGAACGAGGGAATGGCGCAGAAGGAGCAGCGCCGGTCGCAGCCGGAGGCGAGCTTCACGGAGGCGACGGGGCTGCGGTCGAGCCGCCGTCGCAGGGGCGCGCGCGGCCCGGAGGCCGGAGCGACCCCTTCGGGCAGGTCCTCGGGGGCCGGCGCCACCTCGGCCGGGGACTGCGCGTGGCCGGGCAGCGCCACCTCGGCGCCCTGGCGCTCGACGGGGCTGAGCGGCAGCAGCTTGCGCCGGTCGCGGGGCGTGTGCGAGGCGTGGATGCCGCCGTTGAGGATGGTCTGCAGCCGGTCGGAGATATCGGCGTAGTCGTCGAATCCGAGTACGCCGTCGGCCTCGGGGAGGGCTTCCGCCAGCTCCTTCCCGTACCGCTCGGCCATGCAGCCGACGGCGACGACGGCCTGGGTTCTGCCCTGATCCTTGAGATCGTTGGCTTCCAGCAGGGCGTCGACGGAATCCTTCTTCGCGGCTTCGACGAATCCGCAGGTGTTGACGACGGCGACATCCGCCCCCGAGGCGTCCTCGACGAGCTCCCAGCCATCCGCTGCCAAGCGGCCTGCGAGCTCCTCCGAGTCCACCTCGTTACGGGCGCAGCCAAGAGTGACAAGGGCGACGGTACGGCGTTCGGGCATGGGCTCAAGACTACTTTGTCCTGGCCCCGCCCCCGCCGTGCAGGGTTGCTCAGCCGGCCTCGGGGTCGCCCTGGGTGTACGAGAGTCGCTCAACCTGGCCCGGCTCGAACTCGTCCTCGACCTTCTTGCCGTTCACGTAGAGCTCGATCGCGCCCGCGTTTCCGAGGATCAGATCGATCTGCTCGTCGTCCTGGAAGGTCTTGGAATCGCCCTTCTTCAGCGTTCCGTCGAACAGCAGCTTGCCGTTGGACGATTTGGCGGAGATCCAGCTCTTGTCGTCTATGGCCGACAGCTTCACCGTGACCTTGTCGAGCGGGGCCGCGGCGATGGCGCTGTCGGAGGGGTCGGGCTTGGGGTCGGCCGACTTCGTGGGGCTCGGCTTGGCGTTCTTCGCGGGCTTCGTCCCCTCGGCGACCTGCTTGGTCTTGGGGTCGTCGTCCCCGCCGAACGCGGTGAAGCCGACGAAGCCGACCACGGCCACGATCGCCGCGACCATGGCCGCGGTCCAGTTGGGCCGGGGGCGCTCCGGCCGGATCCGCTCGGCCTCGAACATCGGCGCCGCTGGCGTGGGCACCGGCCGCCCGCCGTGCTCGGAGTCGAACTGCTCGATCAGCGGCGCCGGATCGAGCCCGACCGCGCGAGCGATCATCCGGATGTGCCCGCGGGCGTAGACATCGCCGCCGCAGCGCGAGAAGTCGTCCTCCTCGATCGCGTGCACGATGGGGATGCGCACCCGGGTGGAGCCGCTGACCTCGTCGACCGTCAGATCGGCGGCGATACGGGCCCGCAGCAGCACCTGGCCGATCGAAGGCCGTTCCACCGCAGGGGAGTTGGCGTCGGAGTCGGCGCCGTCGGAGAGGTTTTCCTCGGCGCGGTCGGCGACTTGATCGTCGGGAACGTTGCCGTCCGAGGGGTCTGGGGAGTCTGGGGACTTGCCGTCGGGAGATTTGCCGATGGACACGGGGGCGCCTTTCGAGCGTGTAGCCACCTGCTGGACGTTCAGTCTAGGGGTGGTACGAAAGGGTGGGGCAACCGGGCGGAAGCATTTTGTACGCCATCAGAATGGCCGGACGGCGTGGTGGAGGAGCATGGCGCTCCTCCTCTCTCCAACTTGACGTATGCGCACGGGAAACGGTTGCCCTCGATATGCCTCGGGGTTTCCGTTTCTCTGCGACGGAGACCCCTCTCCCGCGAAGGAGACCGCTCTCCTAGGAGAGAGACTCCCCGCGGATCACCGCGAGCACTCCATCGAGTTCGTCCGCCTTGACCAGGACATCGCGAGCCTTGGAGCCCTCGCTGGGGCCGACGATGTTCCTCGATTCCATCAGGTCCATCAGCCGGCCTGCCTTGGCGAAACCGACCCGCAGCTTCCGCTGGAGCATCGAGGTCGAACCGAATTGTGTGGAGACCACCAGTTCGGCGGCCTGGCAGAGAAGGTCGAGATCGTCGCCGATGTCCTCGTCGATCTCTTTCTTCTTCGCCGTCCCGACCACGACGTCATCCCGGAAGACGGGTGCCATCTGATCCTTGCAGTGCTGGACGATCGCCGCGACCTCGTCCTCGGTGACGAAGGCGCCCTGCATACGGGTCGGCTTGTTCGCCCCCATCGGGAGGAAGAGGCCGTCGCCCTTGCCGATCAGCTTCTCCGCGCCCGGCTGGTCGAGGATGACCCGGCTGTCCGCCAGGGAGGAGGTCGCGAACGCCAGCCGCGAGGGCACGTTCGCCTTGATCAGGCCGGTGACGACATCGACCGAGGGACGCTGGGTGGCCAGCACCAGATGGATTCCGGCGGCGCGGGCCAACTGGGTGATACGGACGATGGAGTCCTCGACGTCACGCGGCGCGACCATCATCAGGTCCGCCAGCTCGTCCACGATCACCAGCAGGTACGGATACGGCGAGAGCTCGCGCTCGCTGCCCTCCGGCGCCTTGACCTTGCCGTCGCGCACGGCCTTGTTGAAGTCGTCGATATGGCGGTAGCCGTACGCCGCGAGATCGTCGTAGCGCAGATCCATCTCCCGTACGACCCACTGGAGCGCCTCGGCGGCCCGCTTGGGGTTGGTGATGATCGGCGTGATCAGGTGCGGGATGCCCTCGTACGCGGTCAGCTCGACCCGCTTGGGGTCGACGAGGACCATCCGGACGTCCTCCGGGGTCGCCCGGACCATCACCGACGTGATCAGACAGTTGATGCAGGACGACTTTCCGGAGCCGGTCGCGCCCGCGACCAGTACGTGCGGCATCTTCGCGAGGTTGGCCATCACATAGCCGCCCTCGACGTCCTTGCCGAGCGCGACCAGCATCGGATGGTCGTCCTCCGCGGCGTCCGCGAGCCGCAGGACGTCACCGAGGTTGACCATCTCCCGGTCGGTGTTCGGGATCTCGATGCCGACCGCGGACTTGCCGGGGATCGGGGAGATGATCCGTACGTCGGGGCTGGCCACGGCGTACGCGATGTTCTTGGTGAGCGCGGTGATCCGCTCGACCTTCACGGCCGGGCCCAGCTCCACCTCGTACCGCGTGACCGTCGGGCCCCGGGTGAAGCCGGTGACGGCCGCGTCGACCTTGAACTCCATGAAGACATTGCTGAGCGAGGCGACGACGGCGTCGTTGGCGGCGCTGCGCGTCTTGCCGGGCCCGCCGCGCTCCAGCAGGTCGAGCGACGGCAGCGAGTAGGTGATGTCCCCGCGGAGCTGGAGCTGTTCGGCGCGCGGCGGCAGCGGCTTGTCCCGCTCGGGCGGCGGCTTGGTCAGATCCGCGACACCGGCCGTGCCCGCGGGCGCTCTCTCGGCCTCGCGCGCCGTCGGTACGGGTGCGGAACGCTCGGCCACGTCCTCGATCGGCTCTTCCGGGGGGTCCTGCCGCTCCCCGGGCCGCTGTCCCGGCTTCCGCCCGCGGTCCACGGACACGCTCTGGGTGAGGTCCGCGACGATCGGCGAGGGCGGCATCCCGTTGAGTACGGCACCGTCCAGCGCCGCCGCGGCGGCAGCTGCCACATCCACGGCGTCCATGGGACGGTCCATGGACGGCTGTACGGAGGCCCTGCGCGGCCGGCGCCGCTTGGACAGCGCCTCCACCTCGGCCCGGTCGGGGTCGTACTCCGCGGGGCCCCCGCCCCGGCGCACGGCCGGACGGCGTCCGCCGGAGGGCAGCGCCTCGCGCCACTGGTCGTCGTACCGCTCGTCGTCGTCGAACCGCTCGTCGTCGAACCGCTCCGGCTCATGGCCGGGCCGGACGATCCCGAGTTTCGTGCCGAGCAGCCGCAGCCGTTGCGGGATGGCGGCGACGGGGGTGGCGGTGACGACGAGCAGACCGAAGAGGGTGAGCAGCAGAAGCAGCGGTACGGCGAGGACCTCGCCCGTGGTGAAGATCAGCGGTGTGGAGGCGGCCCAGCCGATCAGCCCGCCGGCGTCCTGTATCGCTTCGGTGCCCGCGCCGCGCCCCGGGGCGCCACAGGCGATGTGGACCAGCCCGAGCACCCCGATCACAAGCGCCGACAGCCCGATGACGATCCGTCCGTTGGCCTCGGGCTTCTCGGGGTAGAGGATCAGCCGTACGGCGATCGCGCCCAGCAGTATCGGCACCAGGAGATCGAGCCGGCCGAAGGCTCCGGTGATGAGCATCTCGACCAGGTCGCCCACGGGACCGCGCAGATTCGACCAGGTACCCGCCGCGACGATGAGGGCGAGGCCGAGCAGCAACAGGGCCAGCCCGTCCTTGCGATGGGCGGGATCGAGCCCCTTCGCGCCACGCCCTATGCCGCGGAACATCGCGCCGACGCCGTGCGCCGCTCCGAGCCAGACGGCGCGGACGAGCCGGTACACACCGCCGGTGGGGCTCGGTGCGGCTTTGGGTACCGGCTTGGCGGCAGCCTTCTTCGCGGGAGCCTTCTTGACCGGTGCCTTCTTGCCGGGCGCGGACTTCTTCGCCGCCGTCTTCTTGGCGGGCGCCGCCTTCGCGGCACCGGTCGTACGGCCGGCCCGCGGCTTTGCGGTGCCCGCCGTGCCCTGGGAACCCTTGCCGGACGTACGTGAGGCCATGATGGTGAGGTTACCGGTGTGAACGGCCGGGGACACGTGTGCCCACCGCTTCACCCGTCCGTGTCGCCCGCGCCTCGACGGGAAACTGACGCCGCCACTCGGTCAGTTCGGCGAGGGAAGGGGCGGTGAACCGCTTCCCGTCCCCGGCTCCAGCGCGTCGAGCGCCCGCCGCAGACCGGTGAGTTTGCGCTCCAGATGGGCGGCGGTGGCGACGGCGGAGGCGTCCGCCGAATCGTCGTCCAGCTGTTTGGAGAGCGCCTCGGCCTGCTCCTCAACTGCCGCGAGCCGCGCGGACAATTCGGCCAGCAGCCCGGCCGGCTCTCTGACCTCGCCGGCTCCGGCCAGCTGGAGTCTGAGCAGCTCCGCCTGCTCCTTCAGCTGGCAGTTCTTCATGTACAGCTCGACGAAGACCGAGACCTTGGCGCGCAGCACCCAGGGGTCGAACGGCTTCGAGATGTAGTCCACCGCACCCGCCGCGTATCCCCGGAAGGTGTGATGCGGGCCATGGTTGATGGCTGTCAGGAAGATGATCGGGATATCGCGGGTGCGCTCCCGCCGCTTGATGTGCGCGGCGGTCTCGAAACCGTCCATCCCCGGCATCTGGACATCCAGCAGAATGACCGCGAAGTCGTCCGTCAGCAGCGCTTTGAGCGCTTCCTCCCCTGACGATGCCCGCACCAGCGTCTGATCGAGCGCGGAGAGGATTGCCTCCAGCGCCAGCAGATTCTCCGGCCGGTCATCGACCAGGAGGATCTTGGCCTTCTGCACCATGGCCGCCCGCCCTCCTCGCCCCGGCATGGGGCGCCCCCTGCTCTCGGAGCTCGGCGAAACACCGGGCGCCGTCCCAGGGGACGACTCCCTTACGCCGTCCGTCCTTGTGCCGGTCATGGTAGCCGCACCCCGCCTGTCGCCACACCCTGTCACCGTTATGTCACTGTGCTCGAAGCGGAAACGCGGCGCGAGACCAGAAGGTTCCCCGAAACACAGCGCCTCACACGCCGTCGGGCATAGTCCGTCAGCACATCTCCCGGATTCGTACACCCACCGATCACTTGTCGCGCATCCATTGCTCCATCACCGACAGCAGATGATCGGGGTCGACCGGCTTGGTGACATAGTCGGACGCTCCGGAGTCGATGGCCTTCTCCCGGTCGCCCTTCATCGCCTTCGCGGTGAGCGCGATGATCGGCAGCCCGGCGAACTGCGGCATCCTGCGGATCGCCGTCGTCGTCGCGTAACCGTCCATCTCCGGCATCATGATGTCCATCAGAACGACTGTCACATCGTCGTGCTGCTCCAGGACTTCGATGCCCTCACGCCCGTTCTCCGCGTACAGCACCGACAGTCCGTGCTGCTCCAGCACGCTGGTCAGGGCGAAGACATTGCGGATGTCGTCGTCGACGATCAGTACCTTCTCGCTGTCGAACGAGAAGGTACGAGTCTCCCGCGGCGCCTCCTGACGGTCCGCGCCGGCCACACCCGACCCCCAGGACTCCAGCCCCTGCGACCCGGCCGACGGGCCGTCCGGGACAGCCGGAGCCCCGCCCTGGGGCCGGGAGCCCTGAGGCCGGGAGCCCTGCGCCCCGGCGCCCGCGCTCTTGCGGCGGCGCCGGAACAGGGCGGCGGGACCCGGCAGTTCCGCGGGCGCGGCAGGCGCCGCCGGCGGCGCCTGCCCCTGTCCCGGCGCCTCCGCCGCACCCTCGTCCGCCGGGCGTCCCTGCGGGTGGCCGCCCACGGAGGTCAGCTGCTGCATCCCCGCGGGGGTCAGCTGCGGATATCCCTGCGGAGGCAGCTCGCTGGGGTGGAGCGGCAGATAGAGCGTGAAGGTCGAGCCGCGCCCCGGCTCGCTCGCGGCGTGGATCTCACCGCCCAGCAGCCGGGCGATCTCCCGGCTGATGGACAGCCCGAGCCCCGTACCGCCGTACTTCCGGCTGGTCGTACCGTCCGCCTGCTTGAACGCCTCGAAGATGACCCGCATCTTGCCCGCCGCGATCCCGATCCCGGTGTCGGTGACCGAGAACGCGATCAGATCGCCGTCCGCGTCCCGCAGCGACCCCGCTTCGAGAAGCTGTTCCCTGATGGCGTCGGGCACATCCGTACCGGCCGGCCGGATCACCAGCTCCACCGCCCCGCTGTCGGTGAACTTCACCGCGTTGGACAGCAGATTGCGCAGCACCTGGAGCAGCCGCTGTTCGTCCGTGTGCAGCGTCGCGGGCAGCTCGGGCGAGACCCGTACGGAGAAGTCGAGCCCCTTCTCCGCCGTGAGCGGCCGGAAGGTCGCCTCCACATAGTCGACGAGCTGGACCAGCGCGATACGGGTCGGGCTGACGTCCATCTTGCCCGCCTCGACCTTCGACAGATCGAGGATGTCGTTGATCAGCTGGAGCAGATCCGACCCCGCGCCGTGGATCGTCTCCGCGAACTCCACCTGCTTCGGCGAGAGGTTCGACTCGGCGTTGTCCGCGAGCAGCTTGGCGAGGATGAGCAGCGAGTTGAGCGGCGTACGCAGCTCGTGCGACATGTTCGCCAGGAACTCCGACTTGTAGCGCATCGAGACGGCGAGCTGCTCGGCCCGCTCCTCCAGCACCTGCCTGGCCTCTTCGATCTCGGTGTTCTTCACCTCGATGTCGCGGTTCTGCTGCGCCAGCAGTTCGGCCTTCTCCTCCAGCTCCTCGTTGGACTCCTGGAGTGCCTTCTGCCGGTTCTCCAGCTCGGCGGAGCGCTCGCGCAGCTGCTCGGTCAGCTCCTGCGACTGCTTCAGCAGCACCTCCGTCTTGGAGTTGACGCTGATGGTGTTGACGCTCGTCGCGATCATCTCGGCGATCTGGTTCAGGAAGTCCCGCTGGATATGGGTGAACGGCTGGAACGACGCCAGCTCGATCACGCCGAGGACCTTCCCCTCGAAGAGCACCGGCAGCACGATCACATGCGCGGGCGCGGCCTCCCCGAGCCCGGACGAGATCTTCAGATAGCCCGGCGGCACATTGACCTGGATGGTGCGCTTCTCCTCGGCGGCCGTCCCGATGAGCGTCTCGCCCGGCCGGAAGGACGTCGGCATCGACCCCGCCGAGTAGCCGTAGCTGCCGCGCATGCACAGCTCGTACGCGGCGTCCTTGCCGTCCGTACCGACCTGCGGCACCGTGCCGGTCTGCATCGCCAGGAAGAACGCGCCGTGCTGCGCCGAGACCACCGGCGTCAGCTCGCTCATGATCAGCGAGGCCACGTCGTCGAGATCGCGGCGGCCCTGCATCAGACCGGAGATACGGGCGAGGTTGCCCTTCAGCCAGTCCTGTTCCTCATTGGCGAGGGTGGTGTCCCGCAGGTTGGCGATCATCGTATTGATGTTGTCCTGGAGGACCTGGATCTCGCCCGCCGCGTCGACGTCGATCTTCAGATTGAGATCGCCGCGGGTCACCGCGGTGGCCACGGCGGCGATCGCCCGCACCTGACGGGTCAGGTTCCCGGCCATCTCGTTCACCGATTCGGTGAGGTCGCGCCAGGTGCCGTCGACGTCCCGCACCCGGGCCTGGCCGCCCAGCTGCCCGTCCGTACCCACCTCGCGGGCCACCCGGGTCACCTGATCGGCGAACGAGGAGAGCTGGTCGACCATCGTATTGATGGTGTTCTTCAGCTCCAGGATCTCACCGCGGGCATCGATGTCGATCTTCTTGGTGAGATCGCCCTTGGCGATGGCGGTGGTGACCGTCGCGATCTGCCGCACCTGACCGGTCAGATTGGACGCCATCGAGTTCACGGACTCGGTGAGGTCCTTCCAGGTACCGGACACGCCCGGAACCCTGGCCTGCCCGCCCAGTTCGCCCTCGGTGCCCACCTCGCGGGCGACACGCGTCACCTCGTCCGCGAACGAGGACAACGTCGTCACCATCGTGTTGACGGTGTCGGCGAGTTCGGCGACCTCGCCGCGCGCCTCGACCGTCACCTTCTTCGTCAGATCACCATTGGCGACCGCGGAGGAGACCCGCGAGATGTTGCGCACCTGACTGGTGAGGTTGTTGGCCATGGTGTTGACGTTGTCGCTGAGGTCCTTCCAGATTCCGGTGACACCCCGGACCCTGGCCTGACCGCCGAGGATGCCCTCCGTACCCACCTCACGGGCGACACGCGTCACCTCGTCGGCGAAGTTCAGCAGCTGGTCGACCATCGTGTTGACGGTCGTGACCAGATCGAGGATCTCGCCCCTGGCATCGACGGTGATCTTCTTCGACAGATCGCCCTTGGCGACCGCCGTGGTGACCTCGGCGATGTTGCGGACCTGCGAAGTCAGGTTGTTCGCCATGAAGTTGACGGACTGGGTGAGGTCCTTCCAGGTGCCGGAGACGCCCTGGACCTCGGCCTGGCCGCCGAGGATCCCCTCGGTGCCCACCTCACGGGCCACCCTGGTGACCTGCTCGGCGAAGTTGGACAGCTGGTCCACCATGGTGTTGAGGGTGTTCTTCAGTTCCAGGATCTCGCCGCGCGCGTCCACGTCGATCTTCTGCGACAGGTCGCCCCGTGCCACCGCCGTCGCCACGCCCGCGATATTCCTGACCTGCGCCGTGAGGTTCCCCGCCATGCCGTTCACGGAGTCGGTCAGATCCCGCCAGACACCGGCGACGCCCGGCACCTGCGCCTGACCGCCCAGCCGGCCGTCCGTACCGACCTCACGCGCGACCCGGGTCACCTGGTCCGCGAAGGCCGAGAGCTGGTCGACCATCGTGTTGATCGTGTTCTTCAGCTCCAGGATCTCGCCCCGGGCGTCCACGTCGATCTTCTGCGACAGGTCACCGCGCGCCACGGCCGTGGTCACCTGCGCGATCTGGCGTACCTGATCGGTGAGGTTCCCGGCCATGAAGTTGACGGAGTCGGTGAGTTCCTTCCACGTACCGCTGACGCCGTCCACCCGCGCCTGGCCGCCGAGCCGGCCCTCCGTACCCACGTCCCGCGCCATGACCGTGACCTGGTCGGCGAACGAGGACAGCTGCGCCACCATCGTGTTGACGGTGTTCTTGAGCTCCAGCATCTCGCCGGCCACGTTCACGGTGACCTTCTGGGTCAGATCGCCATTGGCGACCGCCGTGGTCACCTGTGCGATGTCCCGCACCTGGCCGGTCAGGTTACGGAAGGCCGTGTTCACCGAATCGGTGAGGTCCTTCCACGTCCCGGCCGCTCCCGGCACCTCGGCCTGGCCGCCGAGCCGGCCCTCGACGCCGACCTCCCGGGCGACCCGCGTCACCTCGGAACCGAACGACTTCAGCTGGCCCACCATCGTGTTGACGGTGTTCTTCAGCTCCAGCATCTCGCCCGCGACATCGACGGTGACCTTCTGCGACAGATCGCCGTTCGCGACCGCCGTCGTCACCTGCGCGATGTCCCGCACCTGCGAGGTCAGATTGCGGAAGACGCTGTTGACCGAGTCCGTGAGGTCCTTCCAGGTCCCGGCCGCGCCGGGGACCTGCGCCTGGCCGCCGAGCAGCCCCTCCGCGCCGACCTCGCTCGCCACCCGGGTCACTTCGTCCGCGAAGGTACGGAGCGTCTCCGTCATCTGGTTGATCGTCTCGGCGAGCTGAGCCACCTCGCCGCGCGCGCTGACCGTGACCTTCTGCGACAGGTCGCCGTTGGCGACGGCCGTGGTGACCTCCGCGATGCCCCGCACCTGGTTGGTCAGGTTCCCGGCCATCGTGTTCACCGAATCGGTGAGGTCCTTCCACACCCCGGCCACCCCGGGCACGGTCGCCTGACCGCCCAGCTCGCCCTCCGTACCCACTTCCCTGGCCACACGCGTGACCTCGGAGGAGAAGGACGACAGCTGGTCCACCATGGTGTTGACGGTGTTCTTCAGCTGGAGCATCTCGCCGGCCACATGAACCGTGACCTTGCGCGACAGATCACCCTTGGCGACCGCCGTCGTAACGAGAGCAATGTCACGTACCTGAGCGGTCAATCGATACGCCATCGTGTTGACGGAGTCCGTGAGGTCCTTCCACGACCCGGACATACCTCGCACTTTGGCCTGGCCGCCGAGCTTGCCCTCGGTACCGACCTCCAGCGCGACCCGCGTCACCTCATCGGTGAACGCCGACAGCTGGTCGACCAGATTGTTGACCGTACGGGCCACCTTCAGGAACTCACCGCGCAACGGCCGCTCCGCGCCGTCGGAGGAGGAGTGCGAGCGCAGCTCCATACGCTGCTCCAGGTCGCCCTCGGCGACCGCGGAGAGCACCCGGCCCACCTCGGAGACGGGCCGCGCCAGATCGTCCACCAGCGCGTTCGACGCGTCGATCGCGGCGGCCCAGGAGCCCTCACAGGCCCCCGTCTCCAGCCGCTCCGTGAGCTTTCCCTCACGCCCGACCATGCGCCGTACCCGGGCCAGCTCGCCCGTGAGGTGAAGATTACGGTCGGCGACCTCGTTGAAGACGGCGGCGATCTCCGCCATCACATCGTCGCCGGAGACGGTCAGGCGCTTACGGAAGTTGCCGTCCCGCATCGCCACCAAGGCCGTCAGCAGTCTGTTCAGCTCCGCCGCGTCCACCTCGATGGTCCCGTTGCTTCGGGACCGTCCGCCTTTCGCGCGCGTGCCATTGCCACGCGCCGCCGTGCCAGACTCCACCGTGTCCCTCCCGCAGGGGTTGACCGTACTGCCCGAGCTGTCTCCGAAAGCCTGCCCAGTGTTTCACCATGGCCGAACCAGGCCATAACAGTTCGGCAGCTTCGCATAGCGTCCCCGCCCCCGCAGGGTGGAAACAGCGGCGACCGGCATCCGCTCGGACAGCGAAGGTAAGTAACCTGGCATCCGGCTGTCCAACCGTCCCGGTCCGCCCGGCGGGGGCGGTGTGGCGAAGGTACTACCACCGGGCATGTGGAGGGGCGGGGCCGATCATGGCGGAGCCGGGCGTCGAAACGCGTACAAGGAGTTCTGTGATCACCGCGCGGGCGGCTGCCAGCTTCGACCCTGTCGGGCGGTCCGTCGCGACTGCCCGCGCCTTTGTCCGTGACACGCTCCAGGGGTGGGGGTACTCCGATGTCGTCGATGACGCCGTCGTCCTCACCAGTGAACTCGTCACCAACGCGGTGATCCACGCCGGCACCTCCGCCGATGTGCTCTGCCTCCGTACGGAGGACGGCGTCCGCGTCGAAGTGGCCGACCGCTACCCCGAGCGCGAGGTCCCCATCCAGGGCACCGGCCAGTCGTTCGGCAGCCCGGACCGGGAGAACGGCCGGGGCCTGCTGCTCTGCGCCGCCCTCGCCTCGCGCTGGGGCGTCGAGTACACCCCGACGTACAAGCAGGTCTGGTTCCAGCTCGACCTGCCACAGCGCCAGGTGGGCACCCGCTCGGCCGGCCCCGTCCTGCCCACGAGCCTGCTCCCCGTCGCCGACGAACGCGTACGGGTGGCCGTCGTCCAGATCGACCGCACCGGCACGATCGTCAACTGGAACGTGGACGCGGAGCACCTGTTCGGGTACGCGGCCGAACAGGTCATGGGCAAGCCCCTGACCGACATCGCCGCCTGGCCGCACACCCCCGGTATCGGCACGGGCATCGTCGAGGCGCTCCAACTCTCCCGCTGGGAGGGCAGTTACGGCATCCGCGGCGCCGACGGCCGGGTCATCCCCGTGTACGCCTCCCACCTGCGGGTGCGCGACACCCACGGCGAGCCGTCCACGGTCTGTCTGCTCGTACGCGACGACGAACGCGCCGTCATCCAGACCCCGTTGCGCGCCCCCGTGACCGACACGAGCGCCGAGAGCCGGAGCGCGGACCCGTTCGAGGTCTTCATCGGCTCCCCCGCCCCCGACGATCTGGACGGGCTCCTCCAGCGCACGGTGGAACGCGCCCGCGACATGCTCGACGGCGACTCGGCGTTCCTCCTCCTCGCCACGGACGACGAGACGGAGTTGGAGGTACGGGCCTCCACCGGCCTCCCGTCCGCCCGCCAGCGCTTCGCCCGCGTCCCCGTGGAGGCCGGTACCGGCCGCTACAGCTCCGCACGCATGCCCGCCGTCCACGACGACCTCACGGCGGTCCCCGGGGCCGTCCCGCTGCTCAACGACACCGGCATGCGCTCCGTCGTGACCGTCCCGCTCAAGGTCGAGGGCAGACTCACCGGCTCCCTGGGCGTCGCCGCAGAAGGAGCCGCCCGCTACTCCAACGAGGAGGCGCTGCGCCTCCAGTTCGCCGCGGACCGTATCGCCCTGGCCGTCGAATCGGCTCGTCTCGGCGAACTCGAACGTCTGCGCCGAGGTTCCCTCTCCTTCCTCGTCGAGGCCTCCGACCTACTCGCGGGCACCCTGGACCGGGATCAGACGCTGGCCCTGATGGCGCAGATGACCGTCCCCACCCTGGCCACCTGGTGCGCCGTCTACACGATCGCCGACCAGTCGTCGGACCCGTACCTCTCCTATGTGCTGCACGAGGACGAGGACCGCATCGACGGGCTCAAGGCCCTGCTCTCCAAGATCGATCCACCGGATCCGGTGCCCGCGCCGGGCGCCCGTATCTGGACCGCCCCGGCGGACGCGGCCCATCAGGCCGCCCTGCGCACGTCCATGCGGGAGTTGGGACGGAGTTCGAGCCCGGTTTCCTCCGGCATCGGCACGACTCTGGCGACAGCGGCGGCGGTCGGCGGCGAGACCGTCGTGCTGCCGCTGGTCGCCCGTAACCGCGTCATCGGCATGCTGACCCTCGGCAAGCCTTCGGACGACCACTTCCGCCAGGAGATCCTGGAGCTCGCCGAAGACCTCTCACGCCGAGCGGCGCTCGCCCTCGACAACGCCCGGCTCTACTCGGAGCGTACGGCCATCAGCCAGGCCCTTCAGCGCAGCCTGCTGCCGCCGGGGCTGCCTCAGGTCCCCGGGGTCGAGGTGGAGGTCATCTACCGGGCGGCGGGCGAAGGCAACGAGGTGGGCGGTGACTTCTACGACCTGTTCCCGATCCGGGACGGTGCCTATGGCTTCGCCATCGGGGACGTCTGCGGTACGGGCCCGGAGGCCGCGGCCGTCACCGGCCTGGCCCGGCACGCCCTGCGTCTGCTCGCCCGCGAGGGCTTCGGCGGGCCCGCGGTCCTTGAGCGGCTGAACGCGGCGATCCTCGACGAGGGAGCCCGCAGCCGCTTCCTCACGCTGCTGTACGGCGAGTTGTGGCCCCAGGAGGACGGGAGCGCCGTCCTCAAGGTGGTGTGCGCCGGCCATCCGCTCCCCTTGCGCCTGCGCCAGGACGGCACGGTCGAGCCGGCCGCGGAACCGCAGCCGCTGCTGGGCGTCATGGAGGACCTGGAGCTGTACGAGCAGGTGGTCACCCTGGACCCCGGGGACGTCCTCCTGTGCGTCACCGACGGCGTCACGGAGCGCAGGGAAGGCACGCGCATGCTGGGCGACGACGGCCTGGCGGACGTACTGACGACCTGTACGGGCCTGACGGCCGGCGCGGTCGCCTCCCGTGTCCTGCGCGCGGTGGAGCGCTTCGCCGCCGAGCCCGCCTCCGACGACATGGCCATCCTCGCGATGCGCGTCCCGGAGCCCCACACCGGCACCGGCTGACACAACGCGAAAGGCCCCCGCCAGTGGCGGGGGCCTTTCTTTTACTTGAGCCCCAATACGGAATCGAACCGTAGACCTTCTCCTTACCATGGAGACGCTCTACCGACTGAGCTATTGGGGCGCAGCAACGAGATAAAGCATACACGATGATCGAGGGCGCACAGCACCATCCCGAGACGCCCCGAGATGAACGAAGGGGGCACAGAAGGAGAACGCAGAAATGCCCCGCACCAAAAGGCACGGGGCATTCCCATCAAAAATTGTTCGGCGGCGTCCTACTCTCCCACAGGGTCCCCCCTGCAGTACCATCGGCGCTGTGAGGCTTAGCTTCCGGG
>NZ_JBIUSY010000005.1:0-367973 GCF_044741565.1 Streptomyces sp. NPDC088147
AGACTCTTTCGTGTCCGATTCCCCGTCGGAGCGGGGCCGCCTTCCAGTTTTCCGCTTTCGCGTTTCCCTTTCCGGCGATTCCGACTCTATCAGATTCATTCGGCGTGTTCCGCCTCGTGAATTCCGATGACCTTCGGATTGGTCTTGCCTTTCGGCTGATCCGACTTTAGCAGAAGCATTCGGGCCGATTGATCGGCCTTGGTGGGTCTGGATGTCGAATCGAAGGGGCCGCATGGAAATTCGATTCCCGTCGCGAGCCGCATAGAAATGATCGATCGCTCTCGCAGTATGTCCTACTTCGAGGCAACCGTTCAAATCTACCTCCCCACATCAACCGTGTCAACGGTCGTTGTGGGGCGAAGAGGAGACTAACAGGTGTCGGGCGCGGTACGCACATCAAGCGGCGACCGGGAGTTCGGCGCTGCGGTCGGCGGCGTCCACGTCTCCCGTCTCGCCCGCCCGTACGGCCCTTCCGCCGAGGATGTAGACGTAGCAGAGGAAGGCCGCCTCAGCTGCTACGCCAATGGCGATCCGTGCCCATGTGGGCAGGCCGGACGGCGTCACGAAGCCTTCTATCAGGCCCGATACGAAGAGAACGAGCGCCAGGCCGATGGCCATGCCGAGCGCGGCGCGGCCCTGCTGGGCCATGGCAGTGCGGCGGCTGAACGGACCCGGGTCGATCAGGGTCCATCCGAGGCGGAGTCCCGTACCCGCGGCGACGAAGACCGCTGTCAGTTCGAGCAGGCCGTGCGGGAGTATCAGCCCCAGGAAGATGTCGAGGCGGCCGGCCGAGGACATCAGACCGATGCCGACTCCCAGGTTGAGCACATTGACGAAGAGGATCCAGACCACCGGGAGGCAGAGAAACGCGCCCAGGACGAGGCACATGGCGGCGGCCCGTGCATTGTTCGTCCAGACCTGGGCCGCGAAGGACGCCGCCGGATGGCTCGAGTAGTACGTCTCGTACTCACCGCCGGGCCTGGTCATCCGGCGCAGTTCGTCCGGGGCCGCGATCGCCGACTGGATCTCGGGGTGGGCTCCGATCCACCAGCCGATGACGGCGGCCAAAAGGGTGGAGAGGATCGCCGTCGGGATCCACCAGCGCCGGGAGCGGTAGACAGCAGCGGGAAAGCCGGCTGTCAGGAACCGGGTGGCGTCGCGCCAGGTGGCCCGGCGGGCTCCGGTGACCGTGGCACGGGCTCGGGCCACGAGCTGGGTGAGGCGCGTCGTGAGCGCCGGGTCCGGGGCGGTGGACTGGATCAGTGAGAGATGGGTGGCCGTGCGCTGGTAGAGAGCGACGAGTTCGTCGGCCTCGGCTCCGGTGAGGCGGCGCCCGCGGAGCAGGAGCTGGTCCAGGCGGTCCCACTCTGCGCGGTGGGCTGTCACGAAGACATCGAGGTCCATGGTCGGCTGCTGCTCCAGGCACTGGGTGCGTACGGTCCGTACTACTGCGCGGCCAGCGCACCGCTGCCATTGCCACCGGCACTGCCACTGCCACTGCCACTGCCACTGCCACTGCCACTGCCGCGACGCGCTGCGGGCCAGCTTGGCAGACTGAGGAGTTCAGGGGCAGGGAAGGTCCGGCGATGGGTGGGGCACCGGTGAATGAGCTTGTGACGGGCGACGCGGTGGTACTCGGGCTGCGCCCGGCGAGGCTGCCGAGCCGGGCGCTGGCGGTCGCGATCGATCTGGTGGTCGCCTGGACGGCTTATCTGATGGTGTCGGTCGGCATCGCTCTGTCGACGGGCTCCCTCGACGAGGCGGCGGTCATGGCCCTGTCCGTCGCCTCGTTTCTGCTGGTCCTGGTGGGCGGTCCGATCGCCGTGGAGACCCTTGGCCATGGACGGTCGCTGGGGAAGATGGCGTGCGGACTGCGGGTGGTACGGGACGACGGCGGGCCCATCCGGTTCCGGCAGGCGCTTGTGCGCGGGGCGATCGGGGTCGTGGAGATCCTGCTGTCGTTCGGGGTCATCGCGTGCATCGCGTCGCTGGTCTCGGCGCGGGGCCGGCGGATCGGGGATGTCTTCGCGGGGACCCTGGTCGTACGGGAGCGGGTGCCGGTGACGCATACGGCCATGGTCCCGCCGCCCCCGCCCTGGCTCGCGGGGCGGTTCGCCGAGCTGGACCTGTCCGCCGTGCCGGATGATCTGTGGCTCGCGATACGCCAGTACCTGACGCGGATGGGGCAGCTCGACGCCGGGGTGAGCTGGTCGATGGCCGAGCGGCTCGCGGGTGAGCTGGCGGCACGGACCGGGGCGCCCGCGCCGCAGGGGATCCCCTCGGGCGCCTATCTGGCCGCCGTCGTGCACGAGCGGCAGGCCCGGGACGTTCGACGGTCCTTCGGTGCCTCCCGTGGCCCGATGTCTGTGCCCAACCCGGCCCCGGGCTCCGCTCAGGGCGCGTTTCCGGCTCAGGCCGCCGCTCCAGGTCCCTTCCGGACTCCGGCTCCCGCACCGCTTCCGTCCACCGCGCCCGCGCCGTCCGAAGCGGGATCGCCCCCGGCCACCGGGTTCGCCCCACCGGCGTAGACATCGGGGCCGGGCAGGACACGCGTCGGGGCATCACGGCGTCAGGGCAGGACCGACGGCGGGGATTCCAGGTCTTCGAGCTCGATGCCCGGGGCCGAGAGCACCACGTCGCCGGCGAGGTGAACCGTGTGCTGTTCGCCTGTGTCCAGGGCGCTGACCTGGTACTCGTCCACGGTCAGGGGTCCGTTGTCAGTGCCGTGCGCTTCACTGTTCACCAGCGCCCAGGACTGATCGAGAGTACGGGGAGCGAGGACGGGATCCGTGAAGGCGACGAGGCGTACGCGGGTCGCGGGCGAGCCGGGGGTGAGACGCAGCAGTCGCGCGGTCGCGACGAGGAACGCGGGGGAGGTGCCGGTGAAGGCATGGGCACGGACGTTGCCTTCGGCGGCATGGGTGCCGGTGGGGTCGGTACGGACCCAGGTGACGCCGTCGAGTGCGGCACCACGGATCTGCCAGCTCGCGGCGTGGAGTTGAAGACGGATGGGGCGGCCGAGCTCGTCGAGGGCCAGATCGACGGAGCCGGAGTGGTCGCCGGAGGGGGTGGTGATCTGCGAGACATAGCGCCAGCCGGAGGGGCCGGGCGCGCAGTGGAAGTGTTCGTCACCGAGAGGAGCGTGATCGTGCGGATCATGGAGCGAATAACGGCCGCGGGGCATGGGGTCTTTCGGGTCCTTCGGGGCCTCGGCGTCTGACACCTTTCCTCGCCGCGCACGGGACAGGCCCCCGACACGGGGGTGCGGGGGCCTGTCCGGTACCGCGGGGGTACCCACGGAGCAACGGGATACCTACTGAGGACCGAGGTACGGGGCTGTCCGGCTACGAGCTGCCCGGCTGTATCGCCGTGCGGCGGGTGTACAGCCGGACCGCCCGTACCTCAGAGGGTGTGTCAGTAGCGGTAGTGGTCGGGCTTGTACGGACCGTCGACCTTGACGCCGATGTAGTCGGCCTGCTCGGGACGGAGCGTCGTCAGCTTCACACCGAGCGCATCGAGGTGGAGACGGGCGACCTTCTCGTCCAGGTGCTTCGGGAGCACGTAGACGTCGGTCGGGTACTCCTCCGGCTTGGTGAACAGCTCGATCTGGGCCAGGGTCTGGTCCGAGAACGAGTTGGACATCACGAAGGACGGGTGGCCGGTCGCGTTGCCCAGGTTCAGCAGGCGGCCCTCGGACAGGACGATGAGCGTCTTCCCGTCCGGGAAGGTCCAGGTGTGGACCTGCGGCTTGACCTCGTCCTTGACGATGCCGTCGATCTTGGCGAGACCGGCCATGTCGATCTCGTTGTCGAAGTGACCGATGTTCCCGATGATCGCCTGGTGCTTCATCTTGGCCATGTCCGAGGCCATGATGATGTCCTTGTTGCCCGTGGTCGTCACGAAGATGTCGGCGATACCGACGACATCGTCGAGCGTCGAGACCTGGTAGCCGTCCATCGCTGCCTGGAGGGCGCAGATCGGGTCGATCTCCGTGATGATCACGCGGGCGCCCTGGCCGCGCAGCGACTCCGCGCAGCCCTTGCCGACGTCGCCGTAGCCGAAGACGACCGCGACCTTGCCGCCGATGAGGACGTCGGTGGCGCGGTTGATGCCGTCGATCAGGGAGTGGCGGCAGCCGTACTTGTTGTCGAACTTGGACTTGGTGACCGCGTCATTGACGTTGATCGCCGGGAAGAGGAGGCTTCCGTCGCGGTTCATCTCGTACAGACGGTGCACGCCGGTGGTGGTCTCTTCGGTGACACCGCGGATCTCGGACGCCAGGCGGGTCCACTTCTGCGGGTTCTCGGTGAGGGTGCGGTTCAGCAGACGGAGGATGTAGCCGTACTCCTCGCTGTCCGCGGTGGCCGGGTCGGGGGCCGCGCCGGCCTTCTCGAACTCGACGCCCTTGTGCACCAGGAGGGTGGCGTCACCACCGTCGTCGAGGATCATGTTCGGGCCGCCGGTGGGCGAGTTCGGCCACGTCAGGGCCTGCTCCGTGCACCACCAGTACTCCTCCAGCGTCTCGCCCTTCCAGGCGAAGACCGGGACACCCTGGGGGTTGTCGGGGGTGCCATCGGGACCGACCGCGATGGCGGCCGCGGCGTGGTCCTGGGTGGAGAAGATGTTGCAGGACGCCCAGCGGACCTCGGCACCGAGGGCCGTCAGGGTCTCGATGAGGACCGCGGTCTGCACCGTCATGTGCAGGGAGCCGGTGACACGCGCGCCGGCCAGCGGCTGCGTGGCCGCGTACTCCTTGCGGATCGACATCAGACCGGGCATCTCGTGCTCGGCGAGGGTGATCTCCTTGCGGCCGAACTCGGCGAGCGAGAGATCGGCGACCTTGAAGTCCTGTCGGTTGGCGACAGTCGTCATAACGAGCTGCTCCTCGTAAATCGGGTCGAGGGTGGGTACGTGCGGCTGGCTCTGCGGCGGCGGGCATACGAATGCCCGGACCCCCGCGGCACAGTCCGTCGGAGGCCCTCTCTCCCTCGGCCGGTCCGCGACTGCGGGCCGCCCGACCGCCATCAGCAGCGACGTCTGGCTCTGCAGACGAATCTACACCGACCGGCCCACGGCCCCACAGCCGAACGGAAAACGGATCATGAAGTGAGCACGGATGCACCATGGGGATCACGGAGTGGAGCCGGAGGTGGAGCCGGGGAGGGCGCCGGAGTGGAGCCGGGAGGGTTCAGGACTCGGTGGTACCGCTGGGGGCCGGACTGGCCTGGTCCTTACCGGGGTTGGTGCCCGCGGCGGCGGCCGACTCGCTGTAGATGTCCGGCTCCAGATAGATCACGCGGGCGATCGGGACCGCCTCGCGGATCCGGGACTCGGCGGCGTTGATGGCCTGGGCGACCTCACCGGCCGTGTCGTTGTGCTCGACCGCGATCTTGGCGGCGACCAGCAGTTCCTCGGGGCCGAGGTGGAGCGTACGCATGTGGATGATGCCGGTCACCACATCGCCGTCGACGAGCGCGGTCTTGATCTTCTCCACGTCCTCGGTGCCGGCGGCCTCGCCGAGGAGGAGGGACTTCGTCTCGGCGGCCAGTACCACCGCGATCAGGATGAGGAGGATGCCGATGCAGAGGGTGCCGATGCCGTCCCAGATGCCGTTGCCGGTCCCCAGGGCCAGCCCGACACCCGCCAGGGCGAGCACGAGACCGACGAGCGCGCCGAGGTCCTCCAGGAGCACGACGGGGAGTTCGGGGGCCTTGGCGCGGCGGACGAACTCCGTCCAGGAGAGCGAGCCGCGCGTGACGTTCGACTCCTTGATGGCCGTACGGAACGAGAACGCCTCCGCGATGATCGCGAAGACGAGCACACCGACCGGCCAGTACCAGGCCTCGATCTCGTGGGGGTGCTTGATCTTCTCGTAGCCCTCGTAGACGGCGAACATGCCACCGACGGAGAACAGCACGATCGAGACGAGGAAGGCATAGATGTAGCGCTCACGGCCGTAGCCGAAGGGGTGCTGCGGGGTCGCCTCGCGCTTCGCCTTCTTGCCGCCGAGAAGCAGCAGCCCCTGGTTGCCGGAGTCGGCGAGGGAGTGCACGCTCTCCGCGAGCATGGACGACGAACCACTGAAGAGGAACGCCACGAACTTGGCTACTGCGATCGCGAGGTTGGCGCTCAGCGCCGCCACGATCGCCTTGGTTCCGCCTGACGCGCTCATTGGGTGCGAGGTGTCCCTTCATCGGTGCTGCGGCCCTGGCGCCGCGGTACGGCGGGACATTGTTGCAGCCGCCGGGGCGGCCGGCGCATCAGACCACCACTGTGGCCCGGAACACGGTGCCCGTACCGGACAGTTCGGCCTTCTCGCCCGCCGCGACGAAGACCGAGCCGCCCGGGGCCAGCTCGATGTCGTTCGCCAGCGGTGCGCCCGCCGTGCAGAGCAGGATCTGGGGCGTCGCGGCGGTGAGGTCGCGCGGCTCGGCGCCGGGCGCGAGGGCGTAGCGGGAGAGCCTGAACTCGTCGATGGGCGTCTCGTACAGCTCCTCGCCCGTGGGCGACGCCTCCGGGCGCAGGACACCGGGCTCGGTCGCCTCGAAGCGGACGATACGGAGGAGCTCGGGCACGTCCACGTGCTTGGGGGTGAGCCCGCAGCGCAGGACGTTGTCCGAGTTGGCCATGATCTCGACGCCGAGGCCGTTGAGATAGGCGTGCGGGACGCCCGCGCCGAGGAAGAGCGCCTCGCCCGGCTGGAGTTGTACGTAGTTGAGCAGCATGGCGGCGATGACACCCGGGTCGCCGGGGTAGTGGTGGGCGATCGACACGTACGGCGCGTAGTCCCCGCCGAGCCGCTCCGCCGCCGCGGCGGCCGCGGTGACGGTGGCGGCCATCTCGTCCGGATCGGCGGTGAGGACGGCGGTCAGCACCTCCCGCAGCGCGGCCTCTTCGGGGTGGGCACGCAGGAGATCGACGTACGGCTTGAGCGAGTCGACGTCGAGCCGCGCGAGCAGTTCGGCGGTCGCCTCCGGGGCGCGGAAGCCGCACAGGCCGTCGAAGGGGGTGAGCGCGCAGATCAGTTCGGGCTTGTGGTTGGCGTCCTTGTAGTTGCGGTGGGGCGCGTCGATCGGGACACCGCGCCGCTCCTCCTCCTCGTACCCCTCCTTCGCCTGGGCGAGGTCGGGGTGGACCTGGAGGGAGAGCGGGGAACCGGCGGCGAGGAGCTTGAGGAGGAACGGCAGACGGGGGCCGAACTTCCGGACCGCGGCGGCGCCGAGTTCCGCCTCGGGGTCCGCGTCGATGACGGTGGAGAGCGCCTGTTCGCCGGAGACATGGCCCCGGTCGAGACGGGACGGGGCTCCCGGGTGGGCGCCCATCCACATCTCGGCCTGGGGCTCACCCGTGGGAGCGGTGCCGAGCAGCTCCGGGATGGCGGTGGTCGAGCCCCAGGCGTAGGGGCGCACGGTGTTGGCGAGGCGGTCCATGGAGTGAGCTTTCTCGTACGGGGTGACGGAACGGCGGCGTGCGGTGGCGGCACGGATGTGGCGAGGGTGAAGGTGTGGTGAGGGTTGGAGGTGAGGTGAGGACGGGGATTCGGGGATTCGGGGATTGATGGATTCGGGGCTGTCGGTCGGAGGGCTCGGGGCCGAGTCGCGCGGGACGGTTGTACGGGTCGAATCGCGTTGTACGGGTGGGGTCCAGTCGCGTCGTACGGGCCGAGTCGCGCGGCCGGGTTGTACGAGCCGGGCCGGCTCACGGGTCATGCGCGGCCGGGGTCCGGCTCGCGCGACGACGAGGGCCGGGGGCGGCTCACGACAATCGCGGCCTGGTCCGGCTACGACCACCACGGCCTGGTCCGGCTCACGGCCGCCGGGGCCGGGTTCGGCCTACGCGGGGGCGGCCCCCGCGAGGGCCAGATAGACCGTGGCGAAGTCGGTGACGGCGACCAGCTCGGCGAGGGCCTCCAGCTCGCTGCCCTCTTCGGGCTCCAGCTCGCTGATGGCCGTGTCGTGGCCGAGCGCGAGTTCGCGGGCGGCGGGGGCCGCGGTCAGTCCGCCCGCCGGGCGGTCCCGGAGCAGGACGACACGGGCGCGCCACGCCTGCGGCTCCTCGACCCGGTCGCGGAAGAAGTCGTCGGGGTCGGCGGCGCCGCCCGCGAAGTGTCCGGCGAGCAGCGCGCTGTGTGCCGGGAGGGCTTCGGGCAGTTCGGCGGCGAGGGCCGGGCGGCCGGTCAGTTCGGCCAGTACGGCGGCGAAGCGCCGCCCCGCCGGGGCGGCGGCCTGGCCCTCCGTCCAGATCAGCGGGAGGCTGTCGGCCAGCTCGGCGGCGAGGGTCTTGGCCGGGTTGCTGTAGGTCGCGACGGCCGGGCCGCAGCGTTCGGCGGTGCGGTCCAGTCGGTCGGCGACGAGTTGGAGGGTCTCGGCCGGCGCGGTGAGCAGCCCGACGCGGTCCAGGAGCGCGAGCAGCGGGACGAGCAGGGCCCAGAGCGCGCCGGGGCCGGCCGCCGGTGTCTCCTCGGGCTCGTACCACTCGTCGAGGCCGGACCTGCCCGGTTCGCCGGCCTGTCCGTACGGGCCGTTCTGGCCGTACGGGGTGCTGTTCTGGCCGTTCGGTGCCGTCGCCATCGGGACCATCAGTCCGTGCGTCCCGCCGACGACCTCGCTCAGCGGCGACTGACGCGGGGCGACGGCGACGACCGTGCAGCCGCGGCGGTACGCCTGTTCGGCGAGGAGCGCGAGGCCGGGCTCGCTGCCCTCCGTGGTGGCGATCAGCAGCAGATCCACGGGGCCCGCCCAGCCCGGGAGCGTCCAGCGGAGCGCGCCCGCCGCGGCGGCGACGCCCGTGGGGCGGAGCCGGGTGACGGGCGCGGCGCTCGTGGTGAGCGCGGCGATCAGGTCGGCGACGCCGGTCGCGGCGGCGCCGGAACCGGCGATCAGTACGGCGCGTGGACGGCCTTCCGGCGCGAGTCCGGTGATACCGGCCTCCGCGGTGTGCCGGAGGGCGGTGCGCACTCTCGCTCCGGCCTCCGCGGCGCCACGCAGCAGACCGGTGTGGTCGGCGAGGGCCAGAGCGTCGGGAGCGTCGAGCAACGACTCGTCGAGCATGGGGTTGGGCCTCCGATCGCCGGGCGCGGGCCTCGCGGGCACGGGGCGTTGACGCGGGGCGTTGTGGGCAGCGCTTGCGTGGTCAGGCGGGGCGGCGTGCCTCGTCGACGAGAAGGACCGGGATGTCGTCCCGTACCGGATAGGCCAGACCGCAGTCCTCGCCGGTGCAGATCAGCTCGGGGGTGTCGGCCGCGGTGCGGTCGCTGAGCGGCGCGTGGCAGGCCGGACAGGCGAGGATCTCCAGAAGACCGGCTTCGAGCGGCATGGGATGGGGTCCCTTCGTGCGGGTGGATCGGGCCATGTCAGCGTACCGCCGGGCACTGTCCGCCGGGGACCGCCGGCCGCCCCGGGCCGGACCGGGCGGTTCCGGTCACTGCGGGCCCGACGGACCGGGCGGGTCCAGTCGCCGCCGGCCGGACCCGGCCGGTCGCCGTACGGTCCGCCGTCTGCCGTCGCCGTCTGCCGCCCGCCGTATGCCGCCCGGACACGCCCTGACCCGCCCTGACCCGCCGGGACACGCCCTGACGGCACACGGCCGCGCGCCGGGCTACGCGCGGATCAGCGCCAGCGTCTCGTCCCTGACCCGCTCCATCGTCGCCTCGTCGCGCGCCTCGACGTTCAGGCGCAGCAGCGGCTCCGTGTTGGAGGGACGGAGGTTGAACCACCAGTCCGCCGCCGTCACCGTCAGCCCGTCCAGTTCGTCGAACGTGACGCCCTCACGGGCGGCGAAGGCCGCGCGTACCGCCGCCGTGCGGGCGCGCTGGTCGTCGACCGTGGAGTTGATCTCTCCGGAGCCCGCGTAGCGGTCGTACGAGGCGACCAGCTCGGACAGCGGTCCCCGCTGGCCACCGAGCGCCGCCAGGACGTGGAGCGCGGCGAGCATGCCCGTGTCGGCGTTCCAGAAGTCGCGGAAGTAGTAGTGCGCGGAGTGCTCGCCGCCGAAGACCGCTCCGGTACGGGCCATCTCCTGCTTGATGAAGGAGTGCCCGACGCGGGTGCGTACGGGCGTGCCTCCGTGTTCCCTGACGACCTCGGGGACCGACCAGGAGGTAATCAGGTTGTGGATGATCGTCCCGCCCGGGTACTTGGCCAGCTCACGCGCCGCGACCAGGGCGGTGATCGCCGACGGCGAGACGCCCGCGCCCCGCTCGTCGACGACGAAGCAGCGGTCGGCGTCCCCGTCGAAGGCGAGTCCCAGATCGGCGCCCTCGGCCAGGACGCGGGCCTGGAGGTCCACGATGTTCTTCGGGTCCAGCGGGTTGGCCTCGTGGTTCGGGAACGTGCCGTCCAGCTCGAAGTACATCGGCACCACGTCGAGCGGCAGGTCCGCGAAGACCGTCGGTACGGTGTGCCCGCCCATCCCGTTGCCCGCGTCCACGACGACCTTCAGCGGGCGGATCGCCGAGACGTCGACGAGGGACAGCAGATACGCGGCGTAGTCCGTGAGGGTGTCCCGCTGCCTGAGGTGGCCGGGCTTGGTGACCGAGGCCGGAGCGCCGTCCGTCAGCCAGCCCTCGGCCAGCGCGCGGATCTCCGCCAGCCCGGTGTCCTGGCCGACCGGCGCCGCACCGGCCCGGCACATCTTGATGCCGTTGTACTGGGCCGGGTTGTGGGACGCGGTGAACATCGCGCCGGGCAGGTCCATGTCCCCCGACGCGTAGTACAGCTGGTCGGTGGAGCACAGTCCGATGATCGTGGCGTCGGCTCCGCGCGCGACGGCGCCCCGCGCGAAGCTCGACGCCAGACCAGGCGAGGAGGGCCGCATGTCATGGCCGATCACGATCGCCTCGGCGCCGGTGACCTCGACGAAGGCGGCGCCGAAGAGTTCGGCGAGCCGGTCGTCCAGTTGATCCGGGTACACCCCTCGCACGTCGTACGCCTTCACGATCTGCGACAAATCGGCCACGGCCAACGCCTCCAGAGGTTCCTGTCACCGCGGTCTGCACGGTCTGCTCGGTCTGTTGCGATCCGCACCGTCCGTTGCGATCCGCTGCGGTCGCTTCAAACTACCCGCCGGACACCTGTCGACGGTCCGGCGGCCAGCCGTAAGTCCCTAGTCCTCGGCGACGCCTGGGCAGCGCGTCCGGCAACGTCAGGGAAGCATCCACCCGAGCACGGCGGTGCTCTGCCCCAGCACGATGAGACACATCACCAGCAACAGGCCCAGGCTCCAGGGCAGTACCTTGCGCAGCAGATCCCCTTCCTTGCCCGCGAGTCCGACCGCCGCGCACGCGATCGTCAGGTTCTGCGGGGAGATCATCTTGCCGAGCACTCCCCCGGAGCTGTTCGCCGCCGCCAGCAGTTCGGGCGACAGGCCGGACTGGGCCGCCGCCGTCACCTGGAGCGCGCCGAAGAGTGCGTTGGCCGAGGTGTCCGAGCCCGAGACCGCGACGCCGAACCATCCCAGGATCGGCGAGAGGAACGCGAGTCCCGCGCCCGCCGCGGCGACGAAGTGGCCGATGGTGCCCGCCTGTCCGGACAGGTTCATGACGTACGCGAGGGCCAGTACGGAGGTGACGGTGAGGATCGCGTACCGCAGTTCGTACACGGTCGCCGCCCACTCCCGCGCCGCGTCCTTCGCGCGTACGCCGAGGACGACGGCCGTGAAGAGGCCCGCGAGCAGCACGAGCGTGCCGCCGGTCGCGACGAGGGGCAGCGAGAAGACATTGGCGCCGACGCGGTTCCCGTCCGGGTCGGCGACATCGAGCAACGGCCAGTCGAACACCCGCGTCGCCTTGGCCAGCGCCTCCTTGACCGGCGGGATCTGGGCGATGGAGAAGATCACCACGATCAGTGCGTACGGGGCGTAGGCGCGCAGCACTTCGGGGCGCGGGTCCTCGCGGTCCAGGTCCTCGCTCCGTACGCCCGTGAGGACGGAGGCGCGTACCGGTTCCGACGCGGGCCTGCGGGCGGAGGGTACGGCCACCAGCGCCGCCGCTCCGGCCAGCGCGGCGCCGATGTCGGCGAGTTGGGCGGAGACGTAGTTGGCGGCGAGGAACTGCGCGGCGGCGAAGGCGACTCCGCACGCCAGCGCGGGCAGCCAGGTCTCGCGCAGCCCTCGCCGGCCGTCGACGAGCCAGACCAGCACGAGCGGTACGACGAGCGCGAGCAGCGGGGTCTGCCTGCCGACGACGGAGGCGACGGTGTCCAGCGGCAGATCGGTGACCTGCGCGAGCGTCACCACGGGGGTGCCCATCGCGCCGAACGCCACGGGCGCGGTGTTGGCGACGAGCGAGACGACGGCGGCCTTGACCGGGGAGAAGCCGAGCGCCACCAGCATCACCGAGCAGATGGCCACCGGCGCTCCGAAGCCCGCGAGCGCTTCGAGCAGCGCGCCGAAGCAGAAGGCGATGACGAGCGCCTGGATGCGGGGGTCGTCGGAGAGCCGCCCGAAGGAGCGGCGCAGGATGTCGAAATGGTGGGTACGGACCGTCATCCGGTACACCCAGAGGGCGTTGACGACGATCCACATGATCGGGAAGAGCCCGAAGAGCGCTCCCTGGACGCCTGCCGAGAGGGTCTGGCCGAGGGGCATGCCGAAGACGAGCCAGCCGACCAGCACGGCGACGGCGAGACCGATGACGCCCGCGCGGTGGGCTTTCATACGGAGGGCACCGAGCAGGATCAGTACGGTGGCCAGCGGCAGGGCGGCGACAAGGGCGGAGAGGGCGAGCGAGTCGGCGACGGGTTCCAGTTGCTGTACGTACACGACAGTCCTCCGGATTCCGCGATACGGAAATTGATCTCTCACGAGTGGAGGAATGGTCGTGTCCGCGCCAAGGTGAGGTCAATGGCCCGTACAGGATCCGCACCGGAAAGCCCGAAAGAACGCCAATCAGAGGCGCAGGGACTGTAGGGGCGCACAGCTCAGGGCCTACAAGCTCAGGGCTTACGGCTCGGGGTTACGACTCAGTGCTTACGGCTCAGGGTTACGACTCCGGGCTTACGGCTCAGGAGAGCGCAGCACCCGCAGATGCCCCCGGCGCCCGGCCTCCGTCGGATCCGCCCCGCGCGCGCCGTTGCCGCCGCCCCCGGCCGCCCGCTCCTGCGGGCGCGCGGCTTCACGTACGGCGTTGGCGAGCGCCTCCAGATCGTCACCGCTCGGGCGCGCCGGAGCGGAGCCGTCCGTCAGGCGGACGACCTCCCAGCCGCGCGGAGCGGTCAGCCGCTCGCTGTGTTCCGCACACAGGTCGTAGCAGTGAGGCTCGGCATAGGTGGCGAGCGGGCCGAGGACCGCGGTCGAGTCGGCATAGACGTACGTCAGTGTCGCGACAGCAGGGCGGCCGCACGCGGTGCGCGAACAGCGACGTACAGGGCTCACGATGTTGGACGGTACCGCACTCTTGAGCGGGCTGCGACGACTCCCCACCAGGTCACTCCCCCGTGTCGCGGCGTGATATCCCACTCAACTTGGCCGGAAGTAACTGCCCTGACCTGCACGGGAAGAAGAGTGATCGAACGGCGACACTCCGTTACGTGGTCACGACTTGGGGCAAAAGCCGTCAAGGGCGGCGAGAGCGGTGATCGTGCGGACGCCTGGAATCGAGCCCAAGCTTGGCCTGAATGCTCAATATGCGACATGCCGTACGAGGGGGCGGCAGTCGCGATGCCGGCGGGGCCGGGAGGGCTACCCTGCGTCAGTGATGGACAGTCCTGTACCGCCCCGCCCGACCGAACCACGGCCGCGCCGCCGCGACCGTCACGGCCGCGGTATGCGTGGGCCCGTCGCCCCGCCCCAGGTGCCGCTCTCGACCAGCCGCTCCGAGTCCTTCCGCGATCTCGTGCGGGACTCCGTGGACCGGCTGGAACGGCGCTGGCCCCAGCTGGCCGAGGTGGATTTCCTGGTCATGGAGGTACCGAGCCCGCAGGACGACACCGTTCCGCTCGGCAGCTCGGTCCCGGCGGGCAAGGACCACCCGGCGCGCATCCTGGTCTACCGGCGGCCCGTGGAGATCCGTACCAAGAACCGCGACGACCGCGCGCTGCTGGTGCACGAGGTCGTGGTCGAGCAGGTCGCGGAACTGCTGGGGCTGGCGCCCGAGTCCGTCGATCCCCGGTACGGACAGGAATGAGGGCCCAGGGCCTGGGCCCTCATCCCCTCGCCTAGCTGCCGTCGTCCAGGATCGACAGGTCTTCCTCGGCCTTCGGTACGGACACGGTCCCCCGGTCGTCCGGCAGCGTCTGGACCGTGAACATCGGGATACCGTCCTCCGGCAGCGCCAGCGTGCGCGCCGCGTGGACCGGACCGCCGCCCGGCTGCGGCTCGACCGTCAGCGCGTACGAGCCCTTCAGGCCACCGGGCACCGGCGGGGTGACCGCCAGGGTGGTACCGCCCTTGACCGTGTACGTCTTCTCGGCCGGCTCGCCGCCTCCGGTCCCCGCCGAGGCCGTGACCTTGACCTTCGCGGTCGCGCCCGGGGCGGTCAGCGAGAGCGTCGAGCCCTTGGCGCGGTTGTCCGCGACGGTCGACCGCGACGCGATCGGCGCGGTCGCCGGGATGAACGCGATCTCCCGCTTCTCGCCCTTGCCGCGCACCACGCGCAGCGCCGCGACCACGGGGGCCGCGTGCCCGCCATCCGGGGTGAGGACCAGCGAACCCGCCTGCCCCTTGGTGATGTCCGCCAGTTCGAGGGTGGCCGTCATCCGCGACTTGATGTGCACGCTCTCGCTGCCCGCCGGGGTGATCGTGCCGTCGGCGCCCGCCAGTTGCACCTTCAGATCGGCGTCGTCGGAACCCGTCGCGAACGCCACCAGCCGTACGTCGGTCGCGTCCGCCGGGATCCCGGGCAGCACCAGCCGCGACGCCGGATCCGCCGCGGAGGCCAGCCAGTCGCTGCCCCCCGCGTTGTCCGCCACGCGCACCGCCGCGCCGACCCGGCCGGAGCGGGTGGTGACATGGACGGTCACATCGGCCTCGGCGGAGGTGGTCAGCGTGGAGAGCAGCACCGGCACGCTGGACCTGGCCGGCACCGGAATGCCCTCGCCCACCTCCGACTTGACCGCGCCGTCCTTCCCGTACAGCTCGATGTCGGCGACGGCCGCCGTGTCGTCGGGGTTGGTGAGATGGACGTAGTCCTGGCGCGACCTCTCGGTGCTCGCGCCGGGGAACCAGAAGTCCGTGTCGGGGACGGTGCAGCTCAGGCCGAGCACACCGCGCGCGTCGCCGACGCCGACCGTGGTGGTCTGCTGGGTGGTCCAGCCGGGCGCCAGCCGGCCGGTGGCCGTGCCGACGAGGGCGGGGGCCTCGGCGCCGCTCGCCTCGACGGAGACGGGCTTGCCGGGTTCCTTCAGCGTGAGGAACGGCTTGTCCTTCGCCGGATCCTTCTTCGTGTCCCCCGCCCCGTCCTTCGCCTTGTCGTCGGACGCGCCCTCCTCGGCGGCATCCACCAAGGTGACGACGGACTCCGTCAGTTCGGCCGAGCCGTCCGCCGCGCCGTCGGCGGTGCCCGCCGGTGTGACGGAGGTGTACGTCGTCTCCGCGACGTCCGAGACGCTCGGCGCCGGGCAGAGCTGGCTGGTGCGCTCCACGGGCAGCCGGGCCGGGCTCTGGGCCGCCGCCGTACCGGCCGTGTCGGGCGCGGTGAGGGCGGCGAAGCCGGTGACGGCGGCGAGGGCGGTGGCGGCCGCGATGAGGGAGAGGGTCGAACGGTTCACTGGTCACTGCTCCCGTCGGGGCGCCGGCGCTGGTCGTTCTCCGTGCCGTCGGCGTAGGGCTGTTGAGGCTGCGGTGGTTGCTGGGCCTGCTGGGACTGGGCCTGCTGGGACTGAGCCTGCTGGCCGTAGCCGTACGGGTCGTACTGCGACGGGTCGTACTGCCCTTCCCCGTACTGGCCTTCCTGGTACTGGCCTTCTCCCTGGTACTGGCCCTCTCCCTGGTACTGGCCGGCCTGGTACTGCCCCTCCTGGTACTGGCCGCCCGCGGGGTACTGGCCTTCCTGGTACGGGTCCGCCGGGTACTGCTGGTATGGCTGCTGCTGGTACTGGCCCTCACCGTACTGTCCGCCGTACTGCTGCTCGTTCGGGTACTGGGCCTGCGTGTAGTCCGCGCCCGCGTACGTGTTGGCGTCCCACTCGCCGTACGGCGGCTGCTGGGGCACCGCCCCGTACGCCGACTGCTGCTCCCCGTCCCCGACATGGTCCCGCCCGGCGCCGTACGGCTCCTCAACGGGCGCCGCGGGCACGGCGGGAGAGGCAGGCGAGGCAGGCGAGACGGGAGGGGACGGAGGGACGGAGGGCGCCGGCGGAACGGCCGGCTGCTGCGCGGTCGCGTACTCCCCCGTCCCGTCCGTCACGTCCGTTCCGTCCGTCTCGCTCTTCTCCAGTCCCTCGGCCTCCGCCGCCGCGCGCAGCCTGCGCGCGCGCCGGCCCTCGCCCGCCACCGGCTGCGCCGGGATCTCGATGTCCTCGTCGGGCAGGTCGTCGTCGATCTCCCGGCGGCGCCCCGGCAGGGCGAGCACCAGCAGGACGACGGTGAGCGCGCCCTGGGCCCAGATCCACGCGGTGTGCGTGATCGGGTCCTCGTACGTGAGGTCCAGACGGCCGCCCTCGGCGGGCAGTTCGAAGCCCTGGGCCCAGCCGTCGACGGTCTTCTTGGTGAGGACCGTGCCGTCGAGCGTGGCCTGCCAGCCCTCGGCGGCCCGGTCCGCGATCCGCAGCACGCGCCCGGAGGCCCCCGCCGGGATCTTCGTGTGCGCCTCGACCTGCGCGGACGCGACGGCCAGCGGCTCGCCCTCGCCCTTGCCGTCGACGATCGTGGCCCGCGAGATCTGCCGGTCGACGCGCCAGAGCGCGCTGCCGTCCAGCTGGCTCAGCCGGGTCAGCCCCGGGGTGGCGTCCAGGACCCGGCCGGTCTGCCGCGGCACCCCGTCCCGTACGAGTACGTAGCGGATCGCGAAGCCGCTGAGCTGGTCGGTCTGGTCGGCGCCGGAGCCCGCGACGAGATTGGCGACGACCTTGTCGAGCCGTGGATCGCCGCCGCCCGACGCGGTCAGCTCGGCGTCACCGAGCCGGCCGCCCGAACCGCGGACCAGCGAGTACGAGACCTCGGCCGCCGACGTACCGCCGAGGACGAGCGTGCGCGGCTGGTCGCGGGTGATGCTTTCCTCCGCGACGAACGCGGGGACCTGCACCGGATCGCGGCGCTCCAGCGGTCCGGCCGCGCCGCTGATCATCCAGCCGAACGCGGCCAGCAGCGGGGCGAGTCCCGCCGCCACGGCGATGAGTACGGCGACGGGCTGGCGCCAGCCGAAGCTCTCCGCCGCGACGCGCTCCCGGGCGCCGTCCGCGCCGAGCACGGCCGCCGCGATCAGCGCGAGTCCGTAGAGCAGGGTGGCGGGTCCGGCCCAGCCGGAGTTGTTGGTGAGGACGGCGAAGACCAGCGCGAGGATCGCGACGACCCAGGCCGAGCGGATCGCGAACTGCCGCTCACCGCGCAGCAGCGCCGCCAGCGCGGCCAGCACGATCCCGATCAGCAGGATGCCGCCGGCCGCCTTGGGGCCGCCGGGGCTGATGCCGAGCAGATCGAGCGCGGAGGCCGTTCCCGTGCCGAACTCCAGCCCCGCCTCCCGCAGGAAGGCGGACGGCGAGGTCAGCAGCGAGAGCGACCAGGGCGCCAGCAGCAGCAGAGGGGTGCCGAGCGCGGCGAGCACCCGCGGTCCGTAGGCGGCGAGGTCGTCGCGGCGCAGTGCCAGGACGCCGAGGCCGAGCAGCAGCGCCACCGGCCAGACGACCGGGGTGAAGGCCATCGCGAACGTCAGCAGGAAGGCGTACGCCCAGGTGGCGCGCCAGCTGCCGCGGCTCTCCCCGCTCGCGGCGCCGCCCGCCCCGCCGCGCATTCCGTAGGCGGCGACGGCGGCGCGGGCGATCAGCGGCAGCAGGACGGCGAGGACGGCCGTACCGAGCCGCCCGGTGGCCAGCGCGCCGGTCGCGGCGGGCAGGAAGGCGTACGCGACGCTCGCCCAGGCCCGCAGCAGGCGCGATTCGACCAGCGGGCGCGAGGCGAAGTAGGCGGTGACCCCGGCGAGCGGGACCGAGCAGACGAGGAGCAGGGTCAGCGCGAAGCCGGTGGAGCCGAGGAACAGCGCGGAGAGCGCGGCGAGTACGGCGAGATAGGGGGGCGCGGTCTCGGTGACGCCGGTGCCGACGGGATGCCAGCCGTCGGCGTACCGCGACCAGAGGTCGGAGACATCGGCGGGCGCGGGCAGCAGGGCACCGCCCGCGAGCGCGCCGCCGCCGAAGAGCCCGCGGCAGGCGACGAGCGAGACGAGCAGCAGGATCCCGAAGAGGACGGGTCCGGGCTTGTGCGCGAGCTTCTTCAGCCGGGCGAACTGCTCGATCTCCATGAAGTCGGCGTCGTCACCGCCGGGTCCCGACTCGACGGCGCCGTGCCGTGAGCCGCCCGCGTCGGCGTCCGAGTCGCCGCCGAGGCTGCCGGCGATCTGCTCGACCGTGGCCCGGACGGTGGCGCCGGGCGGCGGGAAGAGCGGGCGCAGCTCGGCCGCCTCGACGACGCCCTTGCCGCGCTGCCGCCGGGCGCTGATGATCCTGCCGGGCCGCAGCAGGGTGCCGGAGAGTCCCATCACCTCGTCGACGGCCTGGCCCGGCGCCTTGCCGACGAGATAGGCGAGGGTGCGCAGCAGGGTGCCGACGACAAGGCGGAGCAGTACGTAGGGAAGGACGGCGGCCCGCGCGTTGACGAGCATGGTGTAGACGGCGCCGGCCTTGTCGACGCGGTGCGGGTTGACGACGGAGCGGCCCGCGCAGTCGACCGTACGGCGCTCCCGGGCGGCGGCCTCGGCGTGCCGCAGTACGGCGTCGGGGGCGACGAGCACCCGGTGGCCGGCGGCGTGCGCGCGCCAGCACAGGTCCACGTCGTCGCGCATCAGCGGGAGCCGGCGGTCGAAGCCGCCGAGTTCGTCCCAGACGTCGCGCCGGATGAGCATGCCGGCGCTGGAGACGGAGAGGACGGTACGGACCTGGTCGTGCTGGCCCTGGTCCTGTTCGCGCCGGTCGAGTCCGGTCCAGCGGCGTCCGCTGTTGGCGATGGAGACGCCGACTTCGAGGAGCTGCTTGCGGTCGTACCAGCCGCGCAGTTTGGGCCCGACGACCGCCGCGTACTGGTCGGAGTCGGCGACGCGCAGCAGTTCGGCGAGCGCGTCGGGGTCGGGCGCGCAGTCGTCGTGGAGGAGCCAGAGCCACTGCACCGGTTCGCCGTGCGGCAGTTCGGGCATGTCGTACGTGTCGTCGCGCCAGCTCCGGGTCACCGGGTCCCAGCCGCTCGGCCGCTTCAGATACGGCAGATCGTCGGGCGTGAGCACCCCGGCGGTGCGTACCGCCTCCTCCACGGCCGTACCGAACCCGGACCGGCGCGCGAGATGCAGGACGCGTTCCGCGCCGAGTGCTTCGGTGAGCAGCCGGGCGGAGTCGTCGGCGCTGCCGGTGTCGGCTGCCATGACGTTCTGTACGGGTCGTTCCTGGCCCAGCAGCCCGGCGAGGGCGTCGGGCAGCCAGCGCGCGCCGTCGTGGGCGACGAGCACCGCGGTCACGACGTGCCGGGGGAACTCGGGGGCGGTGGCGGTGGCGGAAACGAACGCGGCGGTGGTGGGGGACATTGAGGTAGCGGGCCCTCCGGCCGGGGGGTCGCCCCGTAGGGGCGTGGGAGCGTCTCGGACGGGGCCCCACACTAACGGTAGGGGGGAGGGGCGGCGGACGGGCGGGAAACACAACGGTCCGCCGTCTGCGGGGAGGTGCAGACTGCGGACCGTGCCATACGTAGGGAGTGGTGCCTGTCGTTCCGGGCGACCGGCCGGTCGCCGGTCCCGGCCACCGCGGCCGGGCGGGCCGGACGGCGGTCAGATCGCGGCCTTCTTCAGCCGGCGCCGTTCACGCTCCGACAAACCGCCCCAGATACCGAATCGCTCGTCATTGGCGAGGGCATACTCAAGGCATTCGGATCGGACCTCACAGGCCAGACAGACCTTCTTGGCCTCACGCGTCGAACCGCCCTTCTCGGGGAAGAAGGACTCGGGATCTGTCTGGGCGCACAAGGCGCGCTCCTGCCAGCCGAGTTCCTCGTCCGCGTCCTCGACCAGCAGTTGCTGGAACAGCTCGGTCATGTGCGCCCCTCGTCTGTCTTTTGCGTCCCCGTGATGTGGCCGCTATCGATTTCGGCCGAACGACACGAGTGAAATTACAAGTGCGGTGCTCCGGCCAGGTCAAGCCGAGATCTGCTATTGGGCCCGGTATTCACTCTGCGGAACCAAGGCTATGCGGAAAGTGTTCAAATCACCAAAAATCTGACACATGCCACTGGCCTGTTCGCATCCACCTCCTTCTCGACCAGAGAGACGCCGAGAACCGCAACCTTGTTGCAGATCACCCCCGGGAAGCGATCCGGATCACAGTCTGATCACAAGGGCGTGAAGGCGTTTACGAGCACGGTCGCTGCCCCATGTGTCCGCACCCACCCTCACCCAAACCGCTCTGCGACCGGATCAACCGGATGAGGTGAAACATTGCGGCCAAATCGGCCATTGAGTTGACATCCATCACCGGATTCGCAACCTTGGATTCCATGCCAGCGAACCCCGCGCCCACCGCGACCCACCTCCGTGGACTCCGCAGCGCTCTCCGGGCCCGCTGTCGCTGTTGCACCCCCGCCTGCTGTTGACGCCTCCGGGCTCCGGCCGGCCCCCTCGCTCCTCCTGATCACTCCTTCGTGATCACTTTCGCGTCTTCCCCGCGTTTCCCTCGCGACTCCCCCGCGATTCCACGCACCCGTCGCGGCACCGCCGCACACGCTCTCCGCCGAGGAACCACCTCCCCCATGAACAGCGACAGCGACATCCAGATCGCCGGCGACCTCCTTGAGGTCCCGCACCTTCTCCAGCCCGCCCGGGAGCACCCGGCGACGGTGGCCGAGTTCGCGGGCCTCGCGCGCGCCCTCGCCGCCGACCGCGCGCAGTGGGCCCCGCTCGTCCAGTACGACGCCACCAGCCGCTGGTACCACCGGCTGCGCACCGGACCCGGCTATGAGGTGTGGCTGCTCTCCTGGGTGCCCGGCCAGAGCAGCGGATCGCATGACCACGGCCGCTCCTCGGGCGTACTGACCGTGCTCGCCGGTGAGCTGACGGAGCGTTCGGAGAGCGGGAGCCGCGCTCTCGCGCCGGGCGCGCAGCGGGTCTTCGCGCCGGGCTATGTCCACGAGGTGGTCAACGACGCGATCGAACCGGCCGTGAGCCTGCACATCTACTACCCGGGGCTGACGGAGATGCCCATGCACTCCGCGCGCTGCGCCCCGGCGATCCAGGATGTCGTACCGGCCTGACATCGCCCACCCGTCACCCGACCACCGCCCCTCAACGATCAGCCTGCGGCTGACAGACTGTTCTTTATGCGCATTGTGGTTCTGGCCGGCGGTATCGGCGGCGCCCGCTTCCTCCGCGGCCTCAAGCAGGCCGCGCCGGACGCGGACGTCACGGTGATCGGCAACACCGGTGACGACATCCATCTGTTCGGGCTGAAGGTCTGCCCCGACCTCGACACGGTGATGTACACCCTCGGCGGTGGCATCAATGAAGAGCAGGGCTGGGGGCGTACGGACGAGACGTTCCAGGTCAAGACGGAGCTGGCGGCCTACGGCGTGGGGCCCGAGTGGTTCGGCCTCGGCGACCGCGACTTCGCCACCCATATCGTCCGTACGCAGATGCTCGGCGCGGGCTATCCGCTGAGCGCCGTCACCGAGGCGCTCTGTGCCCGCTGGAAGCCCGGCGTACGGCTGCTGCCCATGTCGGACGACCGCGTCGAGACGCATGTCGCCGTCGACGTGGACGGCGAGCGCAGGGCCGTGCACTTCCAGGAGTACTGGGTGAAGATGCGGGCGTCCGTGGACGCGCAGGCGGTCGTCCCGGTCGGCGCCGACCAGGCCAAGCCTGCGCCCGGGGTGCTGGAGGCGATCGCCGCGGCCGATGTCATCCTCTTCCCGCCGTCCAACCCCGTGGTCAGCATCGGGACGATCCTGGCCGTACCCGGTATCCGGGAGGCCATCGCCGAGGCGGGCGTCCCGGTCGTCGGCCTCTCCCCCATCGTCGGGAACGCGCCGGTGCGCGGGATGGCCGACAAGGTGCTCGCCGCGATCGGCGTCGAGTCGACGGCCCAGGCCGTCGCCCTGCACTACGGCTCCGGGCTCCTCGACGGCTGGCTGGTCGACACCGTGGACGCGGCGGCCGTGGGCGGGATCGAGGCCGCGGGGATCCGCAGCCGCGCCGTCCCGCTGATGATGACCGACCTGGACGCGACCGCCGCGATGGCCCGTGAGGCGCTGGCGCTGGCCGAGGAGGTACAGGCATGACCTCGTACCGCGTCCGCGCCCTGCCCGGACTGCCGGAGGTCCGTGCGGGCGACGACCTCGCCAAACTGATCGTGGCCGCCGGTCCCGGGCTCGCCGACGGCGATGTCCTGCTGGTCACCTCGAAGATCGTCTCCAAGGCCGAGGGCCGGATCCTCACGGCCACGGACCGCGAGGCGGCGATCGACGCGGAGACCGTACGGGTCGTCGCGCGGCGCGGGCCCCTCCGTATCGTCGAGAACAAGCAGGGTCTGGTCATGGCGGCGGCCGGGGTCGACGCCTCCAACACCGCCGCCGGGACAGTGCTGTTGCTGCCCGAGGACTCCGACGCCTCGGCCCGGACGATACGGGAGGGGCTGCGGGACGCGCTCGGTGTGGACGTCGGGGTGATCGTCACCGACACCTTCGGGCGGCCCTGGCGCAACGGCCTCACCGATGTGGCGATCGGCGCCGCGGGCGTCCGCGTCCTGGAGGACCTGCGCGGCGGGACCGACGTCCAGGGCAACCCGCTGCACGCGACCGTCATCGCCCTCGCCGACGAACTGGCCGCCGCCGGTGACCTGGTGAAGGGCAAGACCGAGGGGCTGCCGGTCGCCGTCGTGAGCGGCCTCGGCCACCTCGTCGGCGACACGGACGAGGACGCGCGGGCCATGGTGCGGGTCGCCGCGGACGACATGTTCCGGCTCGGCACGTCCGAGGCGGTACGGGAAGCGGTCACCCAGCGCCGTACGGTCAGGGAGTTCACGGACGAGCCGGTCGACCCGGGCGCGGTCCGGCGCGCGGTCACGGCCGCCGTCACCGCTCCGGCGCCGCATCACACCACACCGTGGCGGTTCGTCCTCCTGGAGTCCCCCGAGTCGCGGCTCCGTCTCCTCGACGCCATGCGCGACGCCTGGATCGCGGACCTGCGCCGCGACGGCAAGCCGGAGGAGTCCATCGCCAAGCGTGTACGCCGCGGCGATCTGCTGCGCGCGGCGCCGTATCTGGTGGTGCCGTGCCTGGTGATGGACGGCTCGCACACCTACGGCGACCCCCGTCGCGACGGCGCGGAGCGCGAGATGTTCGTGGTCGCCATGGGCGCGGGCGTGCAGAACTTCCTGGTGGCGCTGGCGGGCGAGCGGCTCGGCTCCGCGTGGGTCTCCTCGACGATGTTCTGCCGGGATGTCGTACGGGACGTGCTGGACCTGCCCGGGGACTGGGACCCGATGGGCGCGGTGGCGGTGGGCCACGCGGCGGCCCCGCCGAAGGACCGCCCGGCGCGCTCGCCGGAGTCCTTCCTCACGGTCCGGTAGCCACGCCACGCCGGGAAACGGTCCGGCAGCCACGCCGGGTGCCCTCACAGCCGGGCGATGTTCCGGACCTCCATCCGGGGCGCCCGGCGGGCCGGGGTCCGGCCGCTGAGCAGGATCAGCCGGGTGGCGCGGTGCCGCTGCCCGGCGTACGGGGCGAGGAGTTCGAGCATCGCCGCGTCGTCGGCGTCCCGGTCGCCCGCGAGCGCGTGGCCGATGATGCCGGGAAGATGCAGATCGCCGACGGTGACGGCGTCGGGGGCGCCGTTGGAGCGCTGCACGACCTCGGCGGCGGTCCACGGGCCGATCCCCGGGATCAGCTCCAGCCGGGCGGCCGCACGCTCCGGCTCCATCGCCGCGGCCTCCTCCATCCGGCGCGCGACCCGGACGGCACGCAGGATCGTCGAGGAGCGCTTGGCGTCGACGCCGGCCTTGTGCCACTCCCAGGAGGGGATCAGCGCCCAGGTCCGGGCGTCGGGCATGACGTACAGCCGCTCGCCGTGCGCGGGTCCGGGCGCGGGCTCACCGTGTGTACGCACCAGGATCCGCCAGGCGCGGTACGCCTCGACGGTGGTGACCTTCTGCTCCAGCACGGACGGGATCAGCGACTCCAGCACCAGTCCGGTACGGCAGAGCCGCAGGCCCGGCCGTCGCCGCTGCGCCTCGACGACCAGGCGGTGCCGGGGGACGAACGCGTCCGGGTCGTCGCCCGCGCCGAGCAGCTCCGGGAGCTGCTCCAGCATCCACGCGGCGCCGGCGCCCCACGCCTCCGCCTCCACGGCCCCGCCGCGCCGCACGACCCGCAGCGTGCCGGGCCCGGCGGGCGTCCGGGAGGCCCGCCATACGGAACCGTCCGGGTACGCGCGGAACGTCGGATCGGCGGGCCCGCGCCGAAGCGGACCGAGGACGAGCCCGAGGTCGTAGGGCTCGGGGGGCGTCCACTGCCGGCGTAGGCCGACGGCGCGGTCCGCAGGGTCCGCGCGGTCCGCGGGGCGCGGACGGGGCACCGGTCGTTGTGCGAAGCGGCCTGCCACGGTTGAGGTCCTCGGGGGTCGGGGTCACCTCCGAGGCTAAGCGGTACGCGATCCGTCTCCGGCGCGGGGGCGTGGGTACGGGCCCGCACCTTCCCTTACACGTCGGAAGAGAACCGCACCGCCCCCGCCGGCAGTACCGCGTCGCACCACACCCGTACCCCCTGGCGCAGCTCGTTGTCCGGTCCCACCACCGCTCCGTCCCCCACCACCACGTCCGACAGCACCGCACGCGCTCCCACCCGTGCCCCCGCGCCTATCAGCGAGTCCGTGATCACCGCGCCCGGTTCCACGATCGCGCCGTCCAGGACCGCGCTGCCCGCGATGCGCGCGCCCTCGCCGATCAGGGCTGCCGCGCCGATCACCGTGCCGCCCGTGAGTTTCGCGTCGGGGGCGACCGTGGCCGTGGGCAGGATCAGGCGTTCGCCGCACTGGCCCGGGACCGCCGGGGACGGGGCGCGGCCGAGGACGAGGTCCGCCGAGCCGCGCACGAAGGCCTGGGGGGTGCCCAGGTCCAGCCAGTACGTGGAGTCGACCATGCCCTGGAGATGCGCGCCGGCGGCCAGCAGGTCGGGGAAGGTCTCGCGTTCCACCGAGACCGGCCGGCCCTCCGGGATGGAGTCGATCACCGAGCGCCGGAACACGTACGCGCCCGCGTTGATCTGGTCGGTGACGATCTCCTCCGGTGTCTGCGGCTTCTCCAGGAAGGCCGTCACCCGTCCGTTCGCGTCGGTCGGCACCAGACCGTAGGCGCGCGGGTCCTCGACCCGGGTCAGATGCAGCGAGACGTCGGCGCCGGACGACGCGTGGGTCCGGACGAGCGCCCGGATGTCGAGGCCCGTCAGGATGTCGCCGTTGAAGATCAGCACCGGGTCGCCGGGCCCGGAGTCCAGCCGGGAGGCGACGTTCCGGATGGCGCCTCCCGTACCGAGCGGATCCCGCTCGGTCACGTACTCCAGGCTCAGCCCGAGGGACGAACCGTCGCCGAAGTACGGCTCGAAGACCTCGGCGAGGTAGGACGTGGCGAGGACGATGTGCTCGACGCCCGCCGCGCGCGCCCGCGCCAGCTGGTGCGTGAGGAACGGGACGCCGGCCGCCGGCACCATCGGTTTGGGGGTGCGGGCGGTGAGCGGCCGCAGCCGGGTGCCCTTGCCGCCGACCAGGAGGATCGCTTCTGTCACCGTGTCGTCTCCGCTTCCTGCTGGGGTCGGCGCTTCCGTCCGTACATGCATACACGTACGCGTACACAGAACCGACCAGTGTTCGCGACCGCTCGCGTCAGCGGCGCTGGTATCCGCCCGCCGCCTTCCGCACCGCGCTGAGCTTCCCGTAGAGCCGGCTTCCCGGGCAGTCGGTGGAGAATCCGTCCCGGTGCCCGGAGATGGCGTTGAGCCTGACCTTTCTGCCCTTGCCGTACTTTCCGCTGCCCGCGGAGGTCAGTGTGACCTTCCCCCGTGCGTTGACGCCGTGCAGGGCGAGCTTCCACGCGGTGAGCTTGGCGACGGCGGTCGTCGCGGCGGCACGCGGATTCGTTCCGCCGTACGTTCCGAGGACGGCGATGCCCACGCTGTTGGTGTTGAAACCGAGTGTGTGGGCGCCCAGTACGGGCCTGGTCACTCCCCCGGCGCGGCCTTCGTAGATGTTTCCGCACTTGTCGATGGCGAAGTTGTAGCCGATGTCGCGCCAGCCGCTGCTCTTGACGTGGTAGCGGTAGATACTGCGCAGGACGGAGGGCGCCTGCCGGCAGCTGTAGTTGTTCCCCGTGGCGCTGTGGTGGACGAAGGCCGCCTTGAGGGTCTTGGAGTAGCCGAGCCGCTTCTCGCGGAGTCTCTCGTCCGCGCCCCAGCCCTTGCGCGTGATGATGCGCGGGCGCGGTGCGGCGTACGCCCGCGCGGAGTCGGGGCGGACGGCCGGTTCACCGGCCCTGGGCAGGGTCGGCGGCAGGTCCTCGGGGAGGGGCCAATCGCCGCTGTCCTCGGGGGAGATGGCGGTGTCGGGTCCGGGCTCGCTGTCGTCCTCCGGTTCGGCGCCCTCGTCCGGAGCGTCCCGCGGATCGTTTCCCGGGTCGATCAGTTCGAGCCGGAGCCCCCGTGGCAGCGGCGCGTACGCCGGGCCGTTCTCGTCCTCCTCGGCGGCCTGTACGCGCAGTTCCACGCCGTCCGAGCCACCGACCCAGAGCGGGGCGGTGGAGCCGCGGGTGTGTCCCGAGTCGCGTTCCGTCGTGCCGGGGTCGGCGCCGTGTTCCTGGTTGTGCGTCTCCAGGTCCTGCCAGTCGGACCAGAAGGGTGAACCGGCCGTGCGGGTGCGGACCTGGACCGTGCCGTGGAGTTCGGCGTCGGCGTCGTCCCATACGACACCGAGCAGCGAGAAGGGCCTGACGTCGCGCCGGGTCACGCCCTGTTCCGTGGCGCCGCCCGAGGACCGGTCCGTGCCGGGTGCGCTCAGGGGGAGCGACTGCGTGGAGCCCGGTACGTCGGCCGAACCCGTGTGCTGTGTGGCCTGTGGGACTTGTGGGACGGCACTCGCGCCCGACGGGGACAGCGGGAGGACCAGGGCGGCGGTGCACGCGACGCCGATCGAGGTTACAAGTGAGGCACGCATGTACCGATCCTGGGTGCGGCACGACCACCGCGCCCGCCGGAAAACTGACGGCCCGTCGGTCCAACCGGTGTACCCCGTCACCGGTACGGCGGTGGCGTTCCGGCTCCGCGGCGTACCCTTTCCCGGGTGAACTCCAGCGACCGTACCCCCGCCGACCTGCTGCGATCCGCTCTCGCCACGGACCCGGCCCGCCCCTTGGTCACGTTCTACGACGATGCCACCGGTGAGCGTGTGGAATTGTCCGTGGCCACCTTCGCCAATTGGGTGTCCAAGACCGCGAATCTGTTGCAGGGCGAGCTGGCCGCGGCGCCCGGCGACCGGCTCGCGCTGCTGCTTCCCGCGCACTGGCAGAGCGCGGTGTGGCTGCTCGCCTGTTCGTCGGTCGGTGTGACGGTCGAGATCGGTGGTGACCCGGCCGGGGCGGATCTGGTGGTCAGCGGGCCGGACACACTCGACGCGGCGCGCGCGTGCGGCGGTGAGCGGGTGGCACTGGCGCTGCGCCCGCTGGGCGGCCGTTTCCCGCAGCCGCCCGAGGGCTTCATGGACTACGCGGTCGAGGTGCCGGGCCAGGGCGACCGGTTCGCGCCGTTCGCGCCGGTGGACCCGGACGAGTCCGCGCTGGTCGTGGACGGCAGGGAGCTGTCCGCGGCCCAACTCGTGGCGCGCGCGGGCGCGGACGCCGCGGAGCGCGGTCTCGCGCCCGGCTCACGGCTGCTGTCGGGGCTGGCGTACGACAACTGGGACGGGCTCTCGGCGGGGTTGTACGCACCGCTCGCGGCGGGCGGGTCCGTCGTGCTCTGCCGCAACCTCGGGAAACTGTCGGCGGAGGCGCTCGAACAGCGTGTGGAGAGCGAACGCGTGACCGACAGGGCGATGTGACGCGCGGCGGGCGGGCAAGACCGCTACCGGCCATACTCGCCCGCCCTCGCCGCTCGCCTGAAGTAGCCGTCCTCCACCTGAGAATCCGCTGAGAAATCGGCCTCACAAAACACGCTTTCCCGTACATAACGGACCCCGCCCTCAAGGCCGTCGCCCAACCTCGTTACGTGATCGGCGATACCTGCGACCCGCAGCACAACCAAGCGCGGCGCTCGCCCGTCTACCCCTGCAACCGGCGGCCCAGTGCGTCGCCGACGCCTTGAAGGATGGACGCAGACGTGACCGACAGAGCTGGCACGGCGACCGAACCGGACACCACGTCCGGCAGTGAGCCGTCGACCGGAGCGCCTGGGCCCGACGACATCGATGCCGAGCCCGCCGCCACGCCCGCCAACCCCCGTCGCCACTGGCTGCGTTGGGCCGCGCTGGGCACCTCCGTCGTCATCCTGGCCACCGCCGGAGCCGGCTGGTGGTTCTACCAGAAGCTCGACGGGAACATCACCACCGACACCACCGCCGCCACCGAGTTGCACACGTACGAGAAGGAACGCCCCACCCCGGTCGCCCTCGACGCGCAGAACATCCTGCTCATCGGCTCGGACAGCCGCTCCGGCGAGGGAAACAGCAAGTACGGGCGGGACGACGGCGGTTCGCAGCGCTCCGACACCACGATCCTGCTGCACCTCGCGGCGGACCGGAAGAGCGCGACGGCCATGTCGATACCCCGCGACCTGATGGTGGAGATACCCAGTTGCGCCACGCCGGACGGCACTCGCAGCCGGGCCCGGTTCGCGCAGTTCAACTGGGCTTTCGAGGCCGGCGGCGCCGCCTGCACGATCCGTACCGTCGAGAAGCTCACGGACATCCGCGTCGACCACCACATGGTGATCGACTTCAGCGGCTTCACGGACGTCGTGAACGCGGTGGACGGTGTCGAGGTCTGCATCGACGAGCCGGTCAAGGACGTCCAGGCGCGACTCGAACTGCCCGCGGGCCGGCAGACCCTCGACGGCGAGCAGGCCCTCGGCTTCGTACGCGCCCGCCATGGCATCGGTGACGGCAGCGACACCCAGCGTATGGACCGCCAGCAGCGATTCCTGGGGGCGCTCTTCAAGAAGGTGCAGAGCAACGGGGTGCTGCTCAATCCGGCCCGGCTCTATCCGGTGCTGGACGCGGCGACGAAGTCCCTCACCACCGACTCGGGGCTGGACTCTCTCAGCGACCTTTACGAACTGGCACGGTCCATGCGGAGCGTACCGACGGAAAAGGTGCAATTCCTGACCGTGCCGCGCCAGCCGTACAGCCAGGACCCCAATCGCGACGAACTCATCGAGTCCGAGGCGAAGAGCCTCTTCGAGCGGCTGCGCGAGGACGACCCCGTATCGGTCTCGGCGGACGGGAAGGACGAGCAGGGCGGCGAGAACGGCGGAAAGAGTGACGGAAAGAGTGACGACTCCGTGAAACGTTCGGGGAACGGCAGCGACGGCGGCAGCGGCTCCCGGGCGACGGGGAGCCCTTCCCCGGCCCCCACTTTCGAGGGGACAAATGCCGCGGCGGGCATGTGCGGGTAAAGCCGGACCCAAAGACATCTCTTCAGTCCATGAAGATTGGGCAGATTGCCCGCTTGTAAGCGATGAGGAATGTGTCACCAGCGTCGCTGGACGCCGAACGGGGCGGATAGTGTGACGCGATCCGGTGCATCCGGCCGTGAGGTCGCGCACTACTGGATCGAAAGACCGAGCGTCTTCGGGGAAGACGCCTCGCGTGGCACCGACGGAGGATTCAAGCAACCGTGGATGCGCAAAGCCGTGGACAGGCGGACGAAATCGACCCCGCCGACCAGTGGGTCCTCAACCCGCAGACCGGTAACTACGAACTGCGACTGGACCACTCCACAGGGCAGTCGCCCTCCCCCCAGCCGCGCGGCGCCAGAAGAGCGAACGCTCCGCGAAAGGCGCCCGTGAGCCCCCCGTCCGACGAGGAAGCGCGGACGCGAGGCGAAGCACGCGCGGAATCCCGGACGGAATCGCGCGCGGAATCCCGTTCCGGAAGCCGTGGCCGCGGTGGGACGCGTGCCGACGTGCCCGGCCAGCGCAGCCGCCGCGCGGGGAAGGCCCAGGCCGAGCCGGCGACCGCCGTCGGCCGCCGCAAGCGCAAGCCCCAGAACTCGCGCAAGAAGAAGGCGCTGGTGTGGACCGGCGGTGTGATGGCGTTCCTCCTCGTGGGCCTCTCCGTCACCGGGTACTTCGTCTACCAGCACTTCAACGGCAACATCGACACGATCGACGTCCAGGGCGCGGGCAGTGGTGGCTTCAAGAAGGACGAGCCCATCAACATCCTGCTGATCGGCACGGACAAGCGGACCGGCGCGGGCAACGAGGGGTACGGCGACGCGGGGAGTGTCGGCCACGCCGACACGACCCTGCTGTTCCATGTCTCCAAGGACCGTACGAACGCGACGGTGCTCTCCATCCCGCGTGACCTGATCACCGACATCCCCGACTGCGAGACCAAGACCGCCGACGGTACGAAGGTCATCCCCGGCACCTCGCAGGTGCGCTTCAACACCAGCCTCGGCCAGAGCGAGCGGGACCCCGGCTGCACGATGCGTACGGTCAAGGACCTCACCGGGCTCACGGTCGACCACTTCATGATGGCCGACTTCGACGCGGTCAAGACGATGTCGACCGCGGTGGGCGGTGTGGAAGTGTGTGTGGCCAAGGACGTCGACGACCCGAAGTCGCATCTCAAGCTGAGCAAGGGCACACACACCATCCAGGGTGAGCAGGCGCTCGCCTTCGTCCGTACCCGGCACGCCTTCGGCAACGAGAGCGACCTGAGCCGGATCGAGACCCAGCAGCAGTTCCTCAGCTCGATGATCCGGAAGATGAAGTCGGGCGACACGCTCACCAGCCCCAGCAAGCTGTTCAAGCTGGCGGAGGCCGCGACCAACGCGCTCACGGTCGACAGCGGGATCGGCAGCATCGACAAGCTCAGCGATCTGGCCACGGAGCTGGCGAAGGTCAATCCGAAGAACATCACCTTCACGACGCTGCCGGTGCTCGACAACCCGGCGGAGGTCGTCAAGGCCACGGTCGTGGTCAACGATTCCCAGGCCAAGCCGCTGTTCTCGATGATGCAGAACGATGTCTCCCTGACCGAGGTGCAGGAGAAGGAGAAGGCGGACGAGAAGGCCGCCAAGGCCAAGCAGGAAGCACTCCTCAAGGGGACCAAGGCGGACCCGTCCGACGTACGCGTCGATGTGTTCAACGGTGGCGGTCCGCAGGGCTCCGCGCAGGAGACCCTGAGCTGGCTCCAGAACACCGAGGGCGTGCTGAAGTCCACCAACAAGGGCAACGCTCCGGCGGATGTGGCCAAGACGACTCTGGAGTACGCGCCCAACCAGGCCGACCAGGCGCGGGCGCTCGCGGAGATGATGGGGCTGCCCGCCACGGCGATGAAGCCGGGCACCGAGGACGCCGAGGGGCTCGAGGCGATGACGATGACCCTCGGAAAGGACTTCAAGGGCGCGGGGGTGCCCATCACCGGACCGGCGAAGGCGCCGGAAGGTGTGCAGAAAGTGGAAGCGGACAAGCAGGTCTGCGCCAAGTAACGCCGGAGCGCCGGCCCATACGGACGGCCTGAAGAGGGAGTCTGGATGGGTCAGAGCAGCGTACGACGGGAGGGGGCGCGCCAAGGCGTCCCGCATGCCAGAGAGTTGGGCTGGGACGACAGCCTGTACGACGGTGAAGGGCCACGGCCGGACGGCGGAAACGGCGACGGCACCGGCGACGGTGGTGGTGACGGTGGCGACGACAAGGGCCGTCGTCAGAACGGGCGTGGCAAGGGCGGGCGCGGTGGCACGGGGCGCGGACGCGCGAAACGCGGCCCCTGGCGAATACTTCGCTGGGTCGCCGCGGGGCTGTCACTGCTGCTGCTCGCGACGGCCGGCGCCGGCTATCTCTACTACCGCCATCTCAACGGCAATATCCGCAGCGGCGAGCGCAGCAACGGCGCCAGCGGCCTGGACAAGCCCGTGGCCAACTCGGCGGGGCAGACCCCGCTGAACATCCTGCTGATCGGCTCGGACAGCCGGGCCGACCCCGAGAACGTCAAACTGGGCGGCAGCAAGGACACCGCGGGCAACCCGCCGCTCGGCGATGTGCAGATGCTCGTCCATGTCTCCGCCGACCGGAAGAACGCGTCGGTCGTGAGCATCCCGCGCGACACCCGCGTCGACATCCCCGAGTGCAAGGATGCCAAGACCGGAGAAACGTTTCCTGCGACCAACGCCATCATCAACGAGACGCTGGCCCGCGGCGGCCCCGGCTGTACCCTCTCCACCTGGGAGAAGCTGACCGGCGTCTATATCGACCACTGGATGACGATCGACTTCGCGGGCGTCGTGAAGATGGCCGACGCGATAGGCGGCGTCGGTGTCTGCGTCAAGGACAACGTCTGGGACCGGCCGCTGCCCGGCGTCCCGGGAGGCTCGGGGCTGAAGCTCACGAAGGGCACGCACCAGATCCAGGGCAAGCAGGCGCTCCAGTGGCTGCGCACCCGGCACGCCTTCGAGAGCGACCTCGGCCGTGCCAAGGCCCAGCACATGTACATGAACTCGATGATCCGCGGGCTCAAGTCGCAGAGCGTCTTCACCGACACTCCCCGGCTGACCGGTCTCGCGGAGGCGGCCACGGACTCGCTGGAGGTCTCCGAGGAGATCAGCACGGTCAAGAAGCTGTTCGAACTGGCCATGCAGCTCAAGAGCGTGCCGACGAACCGCCTCACCATGACGACGATGCCGACCGTGCAGGATCCGCAGGACGTGAACCATCTGATCGCGGCGGAGGCGGACTCCCGCAAGATGTGGGCGATGCTCCGCGACGACGTGGCCTTCGACAGCAACGGCGACAAGGCGGAGAGCGGCAAGAAGAAGCCGGCCGACTCGGCCACGAAGGACCCGTCGGCGGAGCCCGGCGACACCGGCGTGATCGTACGCAACGGCACCGGCGGCGCGCAGAGCCCGGTGCCGCGCCGCGCGGCCGAGATCGCGAGCACGCTCAACGGCAAGGGCTTCACGCTGGCCAAGGCCGACTCGCAGCAGAGCCCGCAGGAGACGAGCACGGTCAGCTATCCGAGCGCGGACCTGGAGGGGGACGCCCAGGCGGTGGCCAAGGCCCTCGGCATTCCGCTGACGTCGGTCAAGAAGTCGACGGACGTCTCGGGGGTCACGCTGGTCGTGGGCGCCGACTGGCGCAGCGGCTCGTCCTTCCCGAAGGAGGCCGAACCGGAGGCGGGCGGCGTACCGGACACGGCGGACGCGCTCAACGGCGCGAAGAAGGACGCCTGCATGGACGTCTACGCGCCGTACCGCTTCTAGGACCTGCTTCTGGCACGCAGAAGCGAGCTGACACAGAGAAGCGAGCGCCGTCCGGTGGTCCACCGGACGGCGCTCGCTTCTGTGTCGGGGAGTGGGGCCAGGGGTTCCGGGAGTTCCCGACGTTCCCGGCGTTCCTGGAGTTCCCGGGTTACGCCTCGACAGGCTCCGCCGCCGGGCGGCGGCTCGCGATGACCTTCTTCGCCAGCGACCGCGGGCTGGTCAGGAAGCCGTAGCCCCACGACATGTGCATGGTGGCCAGCGCCACCGGAATCTGGAGCCGGGCCTTCAGCGACAGCCCCTTGCCCGCCGGGACGGAGCCCGCGGCGATCGCGGCGAGATAGCCGGCCGGTACGACCAGCCCCCAGGGCGTCAGCACGGCGCCCACCACGATGCCCGCGGCGATGGCGCAGACGGCCGTCGGCGGGGCGAGGTAGCGCAGATTGATCGAGCCCGAGTGGTAGCGGGCGACGACATGGCGCCAGCGGCCGTAGTCCTTGTACTGCTTGGCGAGCGCCCGGACCGAGGGCCGCGGCCGGTACTGGACGCGCAGCTCGGGCGAGAACCAGATGGCGCCGCCCGACTCGCGGATACGGAAGTTCAGCTCCCAGTCCTGGGCGCGGATGAACTCCTCGTTGTAGCCGCCCTGCCGCTCCAGCGCCTCGCGCCGGAAGACACCCAGATACACGGTTTCGGCGGGTCCGGCCTCGCCTCCGGTGTGGAAGGCGGCGTTGCCCACGCCGATCTTCGAGGTCATGGCGGCGGCGACCGCGTTCTCCCAGTCGTTCTCGCCCTCGGCGTGCATGATGCCGCCGACGTTCTGCGCGCCCGTCTCCTCCAGGAGCCGGACGGCGGTCGCGATGTAGTTCGGCGAGAGCATCCCGTGCCCGTCGACGCGGACCACGACGGGATGCCTGGACGCCTTGATCGCGGCGTTCAGCGCGGCCGGGGTGCGGCCGGTCGGGTTGGGTACGGTCGTGACGCGGGCGCGCTCGTGGGACGCGGTCTCCCGTACCAGCTCCGCGGCGATCTCGTCCGTACGGTCCGTGGACGGGCCGAGGGCGATCACCACCTCCATCTCGCCGTCGTACTCCTGCTCCAGGATGTGCCGGACGGAGTTCCTCAGATGGCGTTCCTCATTGAGCACCGGCATGATCACGGAGACCGCGGGCGGCAGGGCAGGCATGTGGTCCTTCAAGGGTCCTTCGGCGGCGGTATGGCCGCCCACGTTACCGCGAACGGGGGACAGCGACGCGCGCCGCCCGGTTGCGGACCGGTGTCACTGATCGTATGGGCCTACCGTACACACGGCCCCTCACCACCCTGTTCGCGCACGATCCCTGTTCACGCGGAGGTGTTCCCCGTGCCCACGCCGCCCCGCACCACCCACCGCCCGGCCCCGTCCCGGCGGCCGGGGGAGCCGCAACGGCCGCGCTGGGGAATGCGGATGGCGACGACGCTCTCCGTGCTGGTGCTGGGGGCGGGCGGGATCGGCCACGCGGTGATCACCAGCCTCGACACCGGCATCGGCCGGGTCGATCCGTTCAAGGACATGAAGAACCGCCCCTCCGCGGGCCACGGTCTCAACCTCCTGCTCGTCGGCACGGACGGCCGCGACAAGATCACGGAGGAGGAGCGGCAGAAGTACCGGCTCGGCGGCCACCCCTGCCGCTGCACCGACACGATCATGCTGGTGCATCTCTCGGCGGACGGTGAGCGCGCGAGCGTCGTGAGCGTGCCGCGCGACAGTTACGCGGAGCTTCCCGAGCACACCGACGCGGCCACCGGCAAACGTCATGAGCCGCACCCGGTGAAGCTCAACGCGGCGTACGCGGAGGGCGGGCCGCATCTGACGGTCAGCACCGTCGAACGCATGACGGGGGTGAAGATCAGCCACTATCTGGAGGTCGACTTCACCAGCTTCATGAAGACGGTGGACGCCCTGGGCGGCGTCGAGATCTGTACCCCCCGGGCGCTGAAGGACGCGTACACCGGACTCGATCTGGCCCCGGGCACGCACAGCATGAACGGCGGCCGGGCACTCCAGTACGTACGGTCCCGGCATATCGACGGCGCGGCCGACCTCGGCCGGATGGAGCGCCAGCAGCGCTTCCTGGCCGCTCTGATCGACCGGGCCACGAACAGCGGAGTGCTGCTGAACCCGGTGCGGTTCAAGGAGGTCTCCTCGACGATGCTCGCCTCGGTACGGGCCGACGCGGGCTTCGGTACGGAGCAGCTGCTCGCCCTCAACGAGGCGATGCGCGGCTTCTCCCCTTCCTCGTCGGAGTTCACGTCGGTGCCGCTGGCCGGTGACAGCGTCTCGGTCAAGGGGGTCGGTTCCACGGTGAAGTGGGATCCGGTGAAGTCGAAGGAACTGTTCCGCGCGCTGCGCGAGGACCGACCGCTGACCACGCGGCACGGACCCGCGGCCTCACACCCGGCCGGTGAGCCGGGCCCGGGGCAGGAGCCGGGCCCGGGTCGGGAATCGGCGAAGCAGGGGGATCCCGTGAAGCAGGGGGAGCCGGCCGAGCCCGCCGGGTCTGCCAGCCCGGTCGATGTGAAGCCGCAGGACATCCGGGTGCAGGTCTACAACGGGACGCGTATGGACGGACTCGGCAAGCGGCTCGACGACGCGCTGCACGCCACCGGCTTCCACACGACCCGTGCCCCGCTCAACTCCGACGGGCCGGACCAGCGGCACACGGTCGTGATGTACGACCCGCGCTGGGACCGCTCGGCCAAGTCCCTGGCGGCGGCGCTGCCGGGCAGCGAACTGCGCGCGGTGAAGCAGCAGGGCGCGACGCTCAAGGTGGTGGCGGGGGCGGACTTCACGGCGGTGACGCCGGTACGACCGCGGGAGGCCCCCAAGGGCCGGTTCGGGGCGAAGACCGGCGACCAGGTCGTCTGTCCGTAGCCACCACGGCACACCGGGAAGCCGGACGCGCCGGGGAGCTGGGTACGCCGTGGAGCCGGGTACGCCGGGAGCCTGGTGCGCCGCCGGTCAGCGGTGGTCGTCGATGCCCTCCGCCGCGCGCTTCGCCCGTAGCTCCTTGATCGCCCGGCGCCGGGCGAGCCGGTGCGTACGCCGGATCTGCGCTTCCTGGTAGCGCCGCTTGTCCCGCTCCGACTCGGGGATCACCGGGGGTACCGGGCGGGGCCTGCCCTCCGCGTCCACGGCGGCGAAGACCAGATAGGCGCTGCCGACCTGGGTCGCCGGGGTGGACTCGTTCCAGCGCTCGGCCATGACCCGGACGCCGACCTCCATCGAGGACCGCCCGGTCCAGTTGACCTGGGCGCGGACATGGACGAGGTCCCCGACCCGTACCGGCACGAGGAAGACCATCTCGTCCATAGAGGCGGTGACCGCGGGCCCGCCGGAGTGGCGTCCGGCGACGGCGCCCGCCGCGTCGTCCACCAGCTTCATGATCACGCCGCCGTGCACCGTACCGAGGAGGTTGGTGTCGCTGACGGTCATGATGTGGCTGAGCGTGGTGCGTGAGGCGGAGGTGGGCTTGCCCGGGAGATCGCTTTCCGCGGAGGGGACCTGAGCTGTCATGTTCTCCACCCTATGCGGGGCTCCCACACGGCCCCGGGCGGCTCCCGCCGGGCCCCGGGGGCTCCCCCGGCCCCTCCGGGGTCGCCGTGGGTGACGACCCGGGCGACGCCGGTGCCCCGGCGTGGTCCGCATTGCATCAGCTTGGCAACAGCCCCGACCCGATTTCCCACCTCCCCTGTCTGGCGCACGTCCCGGCCCGGCACACTGGTCCGCATGAATGATTGGCCCGATGGATGGACCGGCGACCGCCGCGAGCGGAGCAACCGTTACGGGCGCGGCAGCGCGGGCGCGCAGCCCGAGGGCGCGCGCGCGATGCCGCATGTGCAGCCCCGCGGTGTCCCTCAGCAGTCCCAGGGGTACGACCGGGGCCATGAGCCCGGGTACGACAGCGGGTACAACACGGGCCAGGTCTACGGCTCGCCCGCCGGCGGCGGCGGTCGTGACGGCTACGGCGGTCGCGACGGCTACGGCGGTCCGCCGCCCGGCGCCCCCCGGGGGCCGGGGCAGGCGCCCGACTGGCGCCGCCGCATCAAGGTCGGCGCGCTGACGCTGGTCGTGGTGATCCTCGCCGTCTCCATCGGCACGTACTTCTGGGCGGACGGGAAGCTCAAGCGCGAGGTCGATCTCTCCAAGGTCATCGAGCGGCCGGAGTCAGGCGACGGCACGAACTATCTGATCGTGGGCTCGGACAGCCGCGAGGGCATGTCCGCCGAGGAGAAGAAGAAGCTCCACACGGGCTCGGCCGAGGGCAAGCGCACCGACTCGATGATGATCCTGCACGACGGGTCGAACGGTCCGACGCTGATCTCGCTGCCGCGCGACTCGAACGTGACGATCCCGTCGTTCGTCGGCTCGGAGTCCGGCAAGACGTTCCCGAGCACGGGCCGGCAGACCAAGCTCAACGCGGCGTACGCCGAGGACGGCCCCGAACTGCTCGTCCGTACCGTCGAGTTCAACACCGGTCTGCACATCGACCACTACGTCGAGATCGGCTTCGCGGGCTTCGCCAACATCGTGGACGCGATCGGCGGGGTGGAGCTGGACATCCCGAAGGCGTTCAAGGACAAGAAGTCGGGCGCCGACTTCCAGGCGGGCACGCAGACCCTGGACGGCGAGCAGGCGCTCGCCTTCGTACGGACGCGGTACGCCTTCGCCAACAGCGACCTGGACCGTACGAAGAACCAGCAGAAGTTCCTCGCGGCCCTGGCCGCGCAGACGGCGACGCCCGGCACGATCCTCAACCCGTTCGCGTTCTACCCGACCATGGGCGCGGGGCTGGACACGCTGATCGTGGACAAGGACATGTCGCTGTGGTCCCTGGGCCAGATGTTCTTCGCGATGAAGGGCGTCACGGGCGGCGACGGCACGTCCATGAACATGCCGATCTCGGGCAGCGTGGGCGGCAACCTGCTCTGGGACAAGGCCAAGGTCAAGGAGCTGGTGAACCAGCTGAACAACGACGAGAAGGTCACGGTCTCCGGCAACTGACGCCCGGGAGCCGACCGAGGCGGCGGCGGAGGTCCGTACGTACGGACCTCCGCGCTCCGGGCCGGGGAGCCGCGTCCGGCCGGACCGGGCAGGCGGGCGGGGCGGACTGGCGGACCGGACGAGCGGGGCGTACCCGGGCGGAACAGGCTGGATCACCGCAGAACCGCCTCCAGCCCCTCACCGGCGGACATCGCGTACAACCTTCCTCCCGGCCGAGAGGTCGAACGTGCCGTAGATGAACGCGTGCACGTCCGATGGAGGACCCTTGAAAAGGATCATGGCCGTGGCGACCACGGCCGTCGCGCTCTCCGCGTCCACACTGATCGCCGCGCCCACCGCGCGGGCGGCCGAGGTCAGCCTCCGATCGTTCACGTGGAGCGCCGAGGAGAACGGCAGGATCCATGTGCTCTACGAGCACTGGGACCGGAACTCGCTTCCGTCCGATGTCACTCTCCGGGTCCGCGCGAAGGGCGATGACGCCGTACTCGCCACGCTGGGCCTCGAAGACGCCGGGCGCTGCGCCACCGCGTCCGACTGCGAGGAGCAGCAGTTCTCGACCGACCCCGTCGAACTGCCCGCGCTGGGCGTGTACACCGTCGATCTCGTGGTCAGGGCCGGCACGGCGGACGAGGTCGTCGACCGCGACAACGGTGAGCTCAACTACGGCCTCGATCCGGAGCTGATCGCCACCGCCGACCGTCAGCGGGTGTCGTACGACCACCGCGTCGTCACGGTGGACGGCACTCTCGTCGCGCGGGACCCGAACACGCATGAGGTGAAGCCGTTCGAAGGGGCCGGCGTCTACGCCCGCTACAAGGCCCAGGACTTCGTGACGACGACCGTCGACAAGGCGGGCCGCTTCTCCCTGCCCTTCGACTTCACCGGGTACGAGACCGCCGCGCGGCTCGACGTGTGGTTCCAGGAGAACCTGGTGTCGTTCCCGGTGACGGTCCGCAAGCAGCCCCTGAACCTGACGGTGAGCACCCCCGCCCGCTCGGTGACGGCCCCGTACGGGAGCGACGTCCCCGCGCGCGGGAAGGTGACCCGTACGGCCGACGACGGCACGGAGAAGGCCGCGGGCGGCGTCGGCGTCCTGGTCGACGGGCGGCACATCACGAGCACCAGGGCCGACGGCACCTTCTCGGGCTCCTTCCCGGCCACGAGGAACGGCGCCGCGCGCCTGGAACTCGGGCAGGAGCCGTGGTTCGAGAAGGCCGCGTCCCCGTACGACTTCCAGGTCAAGACGGCCGCCACGAGCACGTTCTCGGCGGTCGAAGCCGGTGTCGACAAGAACCGGAAGGTCACCTTCAGCGGCAGACTGGGCGTCACCTCGGGCTCGTACCCCGCCGGGACGACGGGGCGGGTCTCCATCGACCACTCGCCGGACGGCCAGAACTGGACGAGCGCGGGCCAGTTCACGGCCACGTACGGAGCGGCGTTCACCCAGGCGGCTCCTCTGAAGGGCTCGGCCGGCAGCTACTGGCGCCTGCGCCACCTGGGTGCCACGGGCGTGGAGAGCCGCGTCCACAAGCTCGGCCGCCAGTACACCGAGCTCCGGAGCGACGACGTCACCCCCGAGGGCGTACGGAAGGGCACGAAGCTCACGGCCAAGGGCACGCTCATGCAGAAGTCCGGCTCCGCCTGGAAGGCGTACGCCGGCCAGAAGGTGCGCGTCTACTTCAAGGCGGCCACGCGGGGCGCGGTCTGGACGGAACTGGGCAGCGCCAGGACCCTCTCCAACGGCACGTTCAGCAAGCGGTTCACGGCGCTGCGGGACGGTACCTGGCCGATGCGCTACGTCGACACGGTGAAGACGCACTACGCGTCGAACGGCCGCGAGGACTACGTCGACGTGCGCTAGGAACCCGTCGTACGGGGCGTACGCGGCGCATTGGGTGCACCGGGCGCACTGGGCGCACTGGGCGCACTGGGCGTACGGAAGGCCCCCGCCGCGCGCTCCAGCCCGCTTCGGTAGGTCTCCCACCACGACTGATCGCCGGGCGGAATGTTGTCGTTGCCCTCCGACATTCCCACGGCCCCGTCGATCAGCTCCCGGACGATGTCGGCGTGGCCGGCGTGCCGGTGCGTTTCGGCGAGCACCCGGACCAGGACGTGGTGCAGTGTCACCTCTCTCCGCTCCTCCGGCCACCAGGAGACGTGACCGATCGCGTCGAGCGGCAGCGTGGCGATCGTGGTGTCCGAGTGCTGCCATGCCCGCTGGTAGAGCCCGACGATCCACTCGCGGGACTCGTCCTCGGTGGCCCACATGTCCGCGCCCGGTTCGGCGCCCACCCCGTACCAGGCCGGCGGCTCGTCGAAGAACGGTCGCCCGAACGTATCGCCGAAGTACCCCAACTCGACTGCGGCGACGTGTTTGACCAGGCCCAGCAGATTCGTGCCGGTCGGCGTCAGCGGACGACGGATGTCGTACTCCGTGAGCCCGTCCAGCTTCCAGAGCAGTGCTTCGCGGGCGGTCCGCAGGTAGCGGAGAAGGTCCGTTTTGGCTTCCGATTCGATCATGCCGGGGAGTCTCCCATCCGGCACTGACAGCCGGTCCCGGTCGGGCGCCGGCCTCGTTCGGGTGATCGTGCCGCCCGGACCGGAGAACCGCCGGGGAGCCGGGGTAGAGCAGGAGCGTCGGCCGGCCGGTGAGAGGTGGGGACTGTGGAGCGCACGCAGGACAGAGGTTCCGAGGACACCGCGGGTTCCGGGGACATGGTCGGGCCGGCGCCGCGGGCGGCGGAGACGGCGGCGTACTTCGACTCCCTGGGCCTTGGCTACCAGCGAGCCTTCGAGGGCAGGAAGACCTCCCAGATCCGGGCGGCCGAGCGTCTGATGAGCCGGCTGGACCCCGGTGCCCGGGTGCTGGACGCGGGGTGCGGTACGGGGCTGCCGACCGCCGGGCAGCTGAGCGAGGGCGGCATGGACGTCACCGGGATCGATGTCTCCGAGGGGCTGCTCGCCCACGCCCGCCGCCAGGTTCCGGGAGCACGCTTCGTCAAGGCCGATCTCTTCGACCGGAGAGCGGATATCGGATCGTTCGACGCTGTCGTGAGCTTCTACGCCCTCGTCGACCTGACGGCGGACGCGTTCATCGCCGCGCTGGAGAGACTGCGGGACCTCACGGTCACCGGCGGCACGCTGCTGGTCGCCGTGTCGGAGCGGCGTACCGACGACGAGGTGCGGTTCATGGACACGACCTATCGGCCTGCCCTGTGCCGGCGTGAGGACCTCGCCGACTGGGCCCGCCAAGCGGGGCTGTGGGTGGACGAGTTGGAGATCTGTCCCGAGCAGGGATCCGAGGGGCAGCCCGAGACCGGTCTCTATCTCTGGGCCCGGCGCGCGTGAGCGGAAGCCCCCCGGCCCCCGGCGTGGGGTGCGCGGCGTGACTTACAGGGCGTCGCGCTCGGAGTCGAAGGTGACCAGCCGGGCCGCGTGGGTTCCGGGCCGGTCGGGGTGCGCGAAGTCGAGGACCCGGTCCATCAGATAGGGGTCGCCCTTGGCGGGGTACCGGCTCAGGCCGGTGACGCTCAGCCGCAGCGGCTCGACGCCGGTGAGTACGGCCGGTTCCCGACCGGGGAGTTCGACGGTCGCGCTGACGGGGATGACGTCGTTCTCGTCGAACGCGGGCGGGACGCGCGAGGCGAGCCGCAGGACGCTCTTCGGGTCGACGTCGAAGTCGCTCTGCTCCAGGGTGACACGGCCCCCGCCGGGGAGTTCGGCGCTGATACGGAACCCGACGGTACGCAACCGCACGCTGTTGACCGGGTCGTCGGGGTCGACGTCGACCCGCTGTCCGATGCCGCCCCTGAAGTCGACGGTGTACGAGGTGCCCCCGTATTCGAAGAGGCTGTGGGTCGCGAGCATCGAGGAGAGGATCTCGGCGCCGATCGGCGGCAGCGGGAGCGAGCGGACGGCGCTCCGAGCGGAGCCGGGCGCGCCGGGCGCGGGAGCGGCAGCGGCGGCGGGCAGTGCGCTGAGGACCACGGCGGCGGCACAGGCCACGAGCGCCCGGACCGGTCGGGGGGACAGCAAGGGTTCCTCCTGCGTGTTCGCGAACGACGACAGGAGAATTGCACCGGAGCCGCCACTGCCCACCGGGAGATTGACTCGATGGTGGGCCTGCCGCGCCCCGGCCGTGACGAACTGACGCCCGAGGACGGTCGGTTGGGGGCGTGGGTGGGTGTCGCCGTCGCTGGTCAGCCCAGGGATGCCACAGCGTCCGCGACGAGGGAGCGGGCCGCCGCCCCGCGTGCGGCTTGGTGCGAGAGACGTTCAAAGGCGCGGGCGTACAACTCGACCTGGCTGGGCTGTGTGAGCGTGGAGGCGGCATCCAGGGTGTCGGCGTGCACCCTGCTGTCGTCGAAGACCGTGAAGGTGGGCATGGGCCACACGGCCCGTTGTCCCGCGAACGGGACGATGCCCACGGCGACGTTCTGACGGTCCATGATCCCGAGTAGGTGGCCGAGTTGTGCCGCCATGGTTTCGGCGCTGCACAGCCGGTACCGCAACACCGACTCCTCCAGCACGAAGGAGAACCGGCTCCCGCCCTGTTCGAGCACCTCGTTACGCCGTATCCGGGCTGCCACGGCCTCGCGTACGTCGTCCGGGGTTCCTCGGAAGTCCGCGATGGAGGACAGCAGCGCGGAGGCATACCCCGCTGTCTGTAGGAACCCAGGGATCACGTCGGATACGTAGACCCGGAAGGACCGGGTTTGTTGGTACAGGTCGCCGGTGCTCTCCTGGAGTCTCCGGAGGCCGGTCCGTTGGAGTCGCTTCCACTCCACATGGGCTTCGGCGGACTGCCGGTTGGCCGCGATCAGGTCCGGGGCCTGGCCCTCAGCGGAACATGCCCGGCACCACGCCCGGATATCGGCATCGGACGGAGGTGTCTTGGCGTTCTCGATCCGGGACGACTTCGACTCGGACCAACCGCACCGGACGGCCAGCTCCCGCCCGCTGATCCCCGCGTCCTTCCGGATCTCGCGCAGACGGCCGGCCAGGGCTTCGCGGGCCTTCTGAACGCGTGAAGAGGGGCGCGGGGGCATGAAGCCGGCTTTCGTCAGACCGTGTACTGGTGGTGCGGGACCGCTCGCTCCCATACCGCTTCGAAGGCGGCGGAGCACAGCTTCACAGCTTCCGGATCGGCCGTGATCTCGTCCTCCACCACCGCGCCGTCACCTGAGAAGTGGTGCACCCGAAGCAGCGCGTCATCAAACAGCCAGAAGTCGTTGCCGGGCAGGGGGATGGCCGTGGCTCGCCGCCGGGGCAGCCAGCGGACTTGCTCCCCCGCCGTGACGTTGGCTCGGGCTACGTAGTGCTCCCAGCGGATGTATTCCGACACCGGCTCGGAGACCACCCGCGCCCTTCGGATCACCACGCCCCTGGCCACGGTGTCAGCGATCAACTGGTCGTAGGGATGCCACCAGGACTCGCGATCCTTCCAGTTGATCCGCTCCCCGCGCTTCCACGCCTCGAACCGGTCCGTGGGGGCGTAGGAGTCGCGCAACTCCAGGTGGACGGCGGACCGCTCGCACTGGCCGAGCAGCTCAGCGAATCCGGGCACGCTCGATGGCATCGCATGCCTCCCTGATCATCGGAATCATCCGGGCCGGAATCCTGACGAAGGCCTCGCTGTCGGGTACCGAACCGTTCGCGGGACTGCTCGCCTGGCAGTCCGCCTGAGTCTCGGGGGTCGGCTTCCACCCCTGCAACAGGATCTCCTGTGCTTCCGCGTCCGCCCACACGGTGGGGCAGTGGTCCCGGTCGGTGTCGGGGTCGATCCCAACGAACTTCACGGCCATGGCAGGCTCCCTGGTCCAGGTACTTGCTTGGGCTTGCACCAGCATCTTTGAGCTGGGAAGAGAGCGTCAATACCGCATTGAGCCAAGCCAATTGGCGTGCAAGCTTATGCAAGTTCGTGGAGCCCGGCATATCCCGCTCCCTACGGTCGCCACATCGACGCGGAATCGCTCGGGAGGGGCGGGCATGGTGAGCGGGAACGAGAGGTACGGCATCGGACCGGCCGGCCGCATGAGCAGCGGCGAAGGCAGACGGTTCCCGCCCCGGCCCACGGGAGCCTTCGGTGTCGGCGGGGCGGTGCTCGTGGCCGAAGCCGACGAGGGCGGCCCCGAGGGCGGGGATCTGCCTCCGGGCGACGGCATGAAGTGGCCGACATGCCAGTGCGGCGGTCCCCAGTGCCCCGTGATGGTGGTCCGCGCCGAGTAGGGCCATCACTCCGGCGGCGGAACCTGGACAGTCGAGCTTCCGGGGCGGGCTGTGAAGTGCCACAGAAGAGAGGAACGCATATGCACGATGTACGCGCATTACTCACCCCTGCCGCGTTCGGCGGCGTCGTCGCGACAGTCATCGACAACAACCCCGACATGAAAAGGGCTACGGCGGAGCGGATCGTCACAGAAGCGCTCAAATTCGTGGACGCCGCCGCGCAGTTCCCCACCGCCAAGATCACACCGTCCAACGTCGTGGACGAAGGGTGGCATGCCCTGATCCTGCACACGAACCTGTACGAGAAGCTGTGCCACCGCCTGGGGCGGTTCGTGCACCACTGGCCCGAGCGTCCCGACGCCGAGCGCCATGACGAGCACGCGCTCACCCGCACGGCGACCGTCATCGAAAAGGCCGGCCACACCGTGGACAGTGAGTTGTGGACGGGCCCGGCCAAGGCTCTGGTCCCGGTGGCGGCCAACTGCTCCCACACGCCCGTGCCCGGTGGGTGTGGCCCGATCAATCCGGGCAATTGCGCTTCGCACTGCTCCAGCGGGGACGATGGCCAGGCCGGCGGCCAGTAAACGGAAGGCGGAAGCGTGGACGCTGAACAGGCCCGGCAAGTCGATGCGGTGCTGAGGCGGTTGGGCATCTCCGGTGTGGTCGCGCCGGAGGACCCGGAGAACACGGCGGGGGGATGGCGCGTGTACGACACGGCCGATCCCATCACTCGCCAGGACGTGACCGCTGAAGCGCTGGCGTCCCTGGCACGCGAGTTCCCCGACGGGAAAACGGGGTCCGGGCCGACGCGCGGGTTCGTCGTCCCGCCCAAGGACGAGTGACCACCTGCTCGCGTGCCCATGAACGCCCCTGCCGTCATCGGCGGGGGCGCTCATGGGCTTGTTCGAGCGGTCCAGAGCCCGCTGCCCGCCCGTGATCGGCCCGGAGCAGGACCGAACGGCCCGGGAGCGGATCACGGCTCACGTGCCACTCCGCATGCACGCTGACCTGTGAAACCCCGCTACGGCAGGTTCCTCGCCATCACGATGCGCTGGACCTGGTTCGTGCCCTCGTAGATCTGCGTGATCTTGGCGTCGCGCATCATGCGCTCGACCGGGTAGTCGCGTGTGTAGCCGTAGCCGCCGAGGAGCTGGACCGCGTCCGTGGTGATCTCCATGGCCGCGTCGGACGCGAAGCACTTGGCCGCCGCGCCGAAGAAGGTGAGGTCCTCCTTGGCGCTGCCCGCGGAGACGCGCTCCGACCTGGCCGCGGCGGCGTAGGTGAGCTGGCGGGCCGCTTCCAGCTTCATGGCCATGTCGGCGAGCATGAACTGCACGCCCTGGAAGTCGGCGATCGGCTTGCCGAACTGCTTGCGCTCCTGGACGTAGCCCTTCGCGTAGTCCAGCGCGCCCTGCGCGATGCCGAGTGCCTGGGCCGCGATCGTGATGCGGGTGTGGTCCAGGGTCTTCATGGCGGTGGCGAAGCCGGTGCCCTCCTCGCCGATCAGCCGGTCCGCGGGGATGCGCACGTTGTCGAGGTAGACCTCGCGGGTCGGCGAGCCCTTGATGCCCAGCTTCTTCTCCGGGGCGCCGAAGGAGACGCCCTCGTCGCCCTTCTCGACCACGAACGCGCTGATGCCCTTGGTGCGCTTGTCCGGGTCGGTGACGGCCATGACCGTGTAGTACTCGGAGACGCCCGCGTTGGTGATCCAGCGCTTCACGCCGTTGAGGACGTAGTGGTCGCCGTCCCGTACCGCCTTGGTCTTCATCCCGCCCGCGTCGGAGCCCGCGTCCGGCTCGGAGAGGCAGTACGAGAACATCGCGTCGCCCTTGGCCAGCGGGCCCAGGTACGTCTTCTTCAGGTTCTCGGAGCCGGAGAGGATCACCGGCAGCGAGCCGAGCTTGTTCACGGCCGGGATCAGGGAGGACGAGGCGCAGACCCGGGCGATCTCCTCGATGACGATCACCGTGGCGAGGGCGTCGGCACCGGCCCCGCCGTACTCCTCCGGTACATGGACCGCGTGCAGATCGGAGGCCACCAGCGCGTCCAGGGCCTCCTGCGGGAAGCGCGCCTCCTCGTCCACCGCCGCGGCGAACGGGGCGATCTTCGCCTCCGCGAGCGCGCGCACGGTCTCGCGGAGCATGTCGTGCTCTTCGGACGGGCGGTACAGGTCGAAATCAGCCGATCCGGCCACGGTCTTTCACTCCCCAGGATGCTAACTACCGTTAAGTAACACAATTTTAGGGGGCCGAGGCACCGCAGGCATAGGTGAGTTTGCCGACAGCCGCTCCGTACAGGAGAAGTGCCCCTGCGAAGCCCCCGCTACGCGCGGCTATGCTCGGCCCCGCACCTGCCCGCCTCCCCCTGGAGCACTCACATGGCCCTCAAGATCACTGTGATCGGCACCGGCTATCTCGGCGCCACGCACGCCGCGGCCATGGCGGAGCTGGGCTTCGAGGTCCTCGGCCTCGACGTGGTGCCCGAGAAGATCGCACTGCTCTCCGCGGGCCGGGTCCCGATGTACGAGCCCGGCCTCGAGGAACTGCTGCGCAAACATGTCGCGGGGATCGAGGGATCGACCGGGCGGCTGCGGTTCACCATGGACTGGGCCGAGATCGCGGAGTTCGGCGATGTGCACTTCGTCTGCGTGAACACCCCGCAGAAGCACGGCGAGTACGCCTGCGACATGTCGTACGTCGACTCCGCGATCGAGAGCCTCGCCAAGCATCTGGGCCGGCCGGCCCTGGTCGTCGGCAAGTCGACGGTGCCCGTGGGCAGCGCGGAGCGGCTCGCGGCCCGCATCGTCGAGCTGGCGCCCGCGGGCGGCGAGGTGGAGCTGGCCTGGAACCCGGAGTTCCTGCGCGAGGGCTTCGCCGTACAGGACACGCTGCACCCCGACCGGATCGTGGTGGGCGTGCGCAGCGAGCACGCCGAGCGGGTGCTGCGCGAGGTGTACGCGACGCCGGTGGGCGAGGGGGCGCCGTTCGTGGTGACGGACTTCCCGACCGCCGAGCTGGTGAAGACCTCCGCGAACTCCTTCCTGGCCACGAAGATCTCGTTCATCAACGCGATGGCGGAGGTGTGCGAGGCGGCCGGCGGGGATGTGGTGAAGCTGGCGGAGGCGCTCGGGTACGACGAGCGGATCGGCAAGAAGTTCCTGCGTGCCGGGATCGGCTTCGGCGGCGGGTGTCTGCCGAAGGACATCCGGGCGTTCATGGCGCGGGCGGGCGAGCTGGGCGCCGACCAGGCGCTGACGTTCCTGCGTGAGGTCGACTCGATCAATATGCGGCGGCGCGGTCACATGGTGGAGCTGGCGCGCGAGGCCGTGGGCGGCGACTCGTCGTTCCTGGGGAAGCGGGTCGCGGTGCTGGGCGCCACCTTCAAGCCGGACTCGGACGACGTACGGGACTCCCCCGCGCTCAATGTCGCGGGGCAGATCCATCTCCAGGGCGGCCAGGTGACGGTCTACGACCCCAAGGGCATGGACAACGCCAAGCGGCTCTTCCCGACGCTGAGGTACGCGCCGTCCGCGCTGGACGCGGTGCGCGGCGCCGATGTCGTCCTGCATCTGACGGAGTGGAGCGAGTTCCGTGAGCTGGACCCGGCCGCCCTGGGCCAGGCGGCGTCGCGCCGGCTGATCCTGGACGGACGTAACGCGCTGGACCCGGCGCGGTGGCGCGCGGCGGGCTGGACGTACCGCGCGATGGGGCGCCCGCGCGCCTGAGCCCGCGCCGAGCGCCGGAGCGACAAGCCCGAGCAGCCGGCCCCCGGGGCGCCGTCCTCGCGCGCCCCGGTGACCGGCACGGACGGTCAGCCGTCCAGTTCCCCGATCGTCGCCAGCGACGGACCGCGCTCGTCCCGCAGGCCCCGCGCCACGTCCTCCGCCGCGCGCAGCACCCGTACCGCGTTCTGCCACGTCAGCTTCGCCAGGTCCGCCGTGGACCACTTACGGGCGAGGAGTTCCGCGATCAGGTTCGGGTAGCCCGCGACATCGTCCAGGCCGGCCGGGGTGAAGGCCGTGCCGTCGAAGTCGCCGCCGATGCCGATGTGGTCGATGCCGGCGGTCTCGCGCATATGGTCCAGATGGTCCGCGACCGTCGCCGCCGTGGCGTTCGGGCGGGGGCGGGACGCCTCGAACGCCTGGTGGATCTCCATCGCGCGCCCGGTGGTGTCGAGCGGGTGCAGACCGTGGGCCCGCATGTTCTCGTCTGCCGCCTGGGTCCAGGCCACCGCCGCGGGGAGGATGAACTTCGGTACGAACGTGGCCATCGCCACACCGCCGTTCGCGGGCAGCTTCTCCAGCACATCGTCCGGGATGTTGCGGGGGTGGTCGCAGATCGCCCGTGCCGACGAGTGCGAGAAGATCACCGGCGCCCCGCTCGTGGCGAGCGCGTCGCGCATCGTCGTGGCGGCCACATGCGAGAGGTCGACCAGCATGCCGGTCCGGTTCATCTCGCGGACCACCTCGCGGCCGAAGGCCGAGAGCCCGCCCACGCCCGGCACATCGGTCGCCGAGTCCGCCCACGCGAGATTGTCGTTATGGGTGAGCGTCATATAGCGGACACCCAGGGTATGGAGGGCCCGCAGCGTGGCGAGGGAGTTGTTGATGGAGTGGCCGCCCTCGGCCCCCATCAGCGAGGCGATCCTGCCGTGCCGCCGCGCCGTCTCCATGTCGTCCGCCGTCAGGGCGCGGGACAGGTCGCCCGGGTAGCGGGCCAGCAGCCGGCCGACCACGTCGATCTGCTCCAGCGTCGCGCTGACCGCGTCGTCACCGGCCATGTCGGCCCGGACGTACACGGACCAGAACTGCGCGCCGACGCCGCCGCGCCGCAGCCGGGGGATGTCCGTGTGCAGCGTGCCCGACAGGTCGTCCGCGATGTCGAGCCGGTCCAGGTCGTAGCGCACATGCTCGCGCAGCGCCCAGGGCAGGTCGTTGTGTCCGTCGACCACCGGGAAGTCGGCCAGCAGGGCTCGGGCCTCGTCCAGGAACGGCGTGGAGTCCATCGCCGAGACCGTCACTTTCCGAATCCGAAGTGATCCGCGCCTTCGGCCTTCGCGCGCAGCCGCTTGCCCTTCACCTTCGCCTGGTCGTTCAGCTCCTGCTGGAACTCCCGCATCCTGGCCTGGAGTTCGGGGTCGTGGGCGGCGAGGATACGGGCGGCCAGCAGCCCCGCGTTCCGGGCGCCGCCGACCGAGACCGTGGCGACCGGCACACCGGCCGGCATCTGGACGATGGACAGCAGCGAGTCCATGCCGTCGAGGTACTTCAGCGGTACGGGGACGCCGATCACCGGCAGCGGGGTCACCGACGCGAGCATGCCCGGCAGGTGCGCCGCGCCGCCCGCGCCCGCGATGATCGCCTTGAGGCCGCGCCCGGCGGCCTCCTCGCCGTACGCGATCATCTCGCGCGGCATGCGGTGCGCGGAGACGACATCCACCTCGTACGGGATCTCGAACTCGTGGAGGGCCTTCGTGGCGGCCTCCATGACGGGCCAGTCGGAGTCCGAGCCCATGACGACGCCGACCAGGGGTGTGGTGCGCGCGTCGGCGCCCGATGAGGGGCGGTGGCCGGGTGACGGGTGGGCTGTCATTCGGTGATCGTTCCTCGGAGGTAGCCGGCGGCGTGGCGGGCGCGCTCCAGCACGTCGTCCAGGTCGTCGCCGTAGGTGTTGACATGCCCTACCTTGCGGCCGGGTTTCACGTCCTTGCCATACATATGGATCTTCAGCTGCGGGTCCCGGGCCATGCAGTGCAGATAGGCCGCGTACATGTCCGGATAGTCGCCGCCCAGCACATTGCACATGACCGTCCAGGGCGCACGCGGGCGCGGGTCGCCGAGCGGCAGATCGAGTACGGCGCGCACATGGTTGGCGAACTGCGAGGTGATCGCGCCGTCCTGGGTCCAGTGCCCGGAGTTGTGCGGGCGCATCGCCAGCTCGTTGACGAGGATCCTGCCGTCGCGGGTCTCGAAGAGCTCCACCGCGAGATGGCCCACGACCCCCAGTTCGGCGGCTATCCGCAGGGCGAGCAGCTGGGCCTCGCCCGCCAGCTCGTCCGGCAGTCCGGGCGCCGGGGCGATGACAGTGTCGCAGACGCCGTCGACCTGCCGGGACTCGACCACGGGGTACGCCACGGCCTGGCCGTGCGGGGAGCGGACGATGTTCGCGGCCAGCTCGCGTACGAAGTCGACCTTCTCCTCGGCGAGCACGGGGACCCCGGCCAGGAAGGGCTGCCCGGCCTCCTCCTCGGACCGTACGAACCAGACGCCCTTGCCGTCGTAGCCGCCGCGCACCGTCTTGAGGATGACCGGGAAGCCGCCCACCTCGGCGGCGAAGGCGGCCGCGTCGGCCGGTCCTGTGACGATGCGGTGGCGCGGACAGGGGGCGCCCAGCTCGGTCAGCCTGGCCCGCATCACGCCCTTGTCCTGGGCGTGCACCAGCGCGTCCGGACCCGGCCTGACGCGGATGCCGTCCGCCTCCAGGGCGCGTAGATGCTCGATCGGTACATGCTCATGATCGAACGTGATCACATCGCACCCGCGCGCGAAGTCACGCAGCGTGTCCAGGTCGCGGTAGTCGCCGACGACGACCTCGCTCACCACCTGGGCAGCCGAGTCCTGCGGGGTGTCACTGAGGAGCTTGAATCTCAGGCCGAGGGGGATGCCCGCCTCGTGGGTCATACGGGCGAGCTGACCGCCGCCGACCATGCCGACTACCGGGAACGTCACGCCCCCAGGGTATCCGCCGCCCGGCGGACCCGGACCCGCGCACGGCCGCGCCCCCGTCCCGCACGGGCGTCCCCCGTACGGGCGCCACCCACCGTGACCGAGTGTGACGTACGGTCGCCCAGGCGGCCGAAGGGGCCGCTGGTTAGCATGGTTCGGAACTGACGCCGACCGGACGGGGCTGAACGGGCATATGAGCGAACGGGGCGCACTCCGCGTGCGACTGGACCGGCTCGTCCGCGAGGTGGTCAAGTTCGGCGCGGTGGGCGGCGCGGGGCTGCTGGTCAACCTGCTGGTCTTCAATCTCGTGCGGCACACCACCACGCTCCCCGTGGTCCGGGCCAGCATCCTGGCCACCGTCGTCGCGATCGCCTTCAACTACGTGGGCTTCCGCTACTTCACCTACCGGGACCGGGACAAGAGCCGCCGCACGAAGGAGCTGACGCTCTTCCTGCTGTTCAGCGTGGTCGGCCTGGTCATCGAGAACGGTGTGCTCTACGCGGCGACGTACGGCTTCGGCTGGGACAGCCCGCTCCAGAGCAATGTGTTCAAGTTCCTCGGCATCGGGATCGCGACGCTCTTCCGCTTCTGGTCGTACCGCACCTGGGTGTTCCGCGCCCAGCCCGCGGCGGCGGCGGCCGTGGATCTGCCCGACGAATCGTTCCTGGAGCGGAAGCCGCCGCGCTCCGACCGCGTCCGCGGCTGACAAGCCCGGTCAGCGGACCGGCGGCTCCGGGGACTTCGGCGTCTTGCGCGTACCGGCCTCGCGGCTGAGGAAGAGCGCGAAGACCGGCGGCTGCTGCTGGAGCAGTTCCAGCCGGCCGCCGTCCGCCTCGGCCAGATCGCGGGCGACGGCGAGGCCGATCCCGGTGGAGTTGCGGCCGCTGATGGTGCGCTCGAAGATCCGCGCCCCGAGGTCCGCCGGGACGCCCGGACCCTCGTCGGTCACCTCGATGACGGACTGATTTCCGGTGACGCGGGTGCGCAGGGCGACCGTACCGCCGCCGTGCATGAGGGAGTTCTCGATCAGCGCCGCCAGCACCTGGGCGACCGCGCCGGGCGTACCGACGGCCCGCATCCCCTGCCGGCCCGAGCAGACGACGGCCCGCCCCGCACTGCGGTAGGCCGGGCGCCACTCCTCGATCTGCTGTTTCACGACCTCGTCGAGATCGAAGGCGACGGCGGAACCGGTACGCGGGTCGCGCGCGTTGGTGAGCAGCCGTTCCACCACATCGGTCAGCCGCTCGACCTGCGCCAGCGCGACCATCGCCTCCTCCTTCACCGTGTCCAGGTCATCGGTGGCGGAGATCTCCTCCAGCCGCATGGACAGGGCGGTCAGCGGCGTGCGGAGCTGGTGCGAGGCGTCCGCGGCGAGCCGCCGCTCGGCGGTGAGCATCCGGGCGATGCGCTCGGCGCTGGAGTCGAGGACATCGGCGACCCGGTCCAGCTCGGGCACCGCGTACCGCTTGTGCCGGGGGCGCGGGTCGCCGGACCCGAGGCGCTCCGCGGTCTCCGCGAGATCGGTGAGCGGGGAGGCGAGCTTGTTGGCCTGGCGTACGGCGAGCAGGACGGCGGCGATGACCGCGAGCAGGGCCACCGCGCCGATGATCAGCAGCGTGCGCCCGACCTCACGGGTCACGGAGGAGCGGGGCTCCTCGACGATGACGGTCTCGCCCTCCTCGCCCTTCGCCTTGCCCCGGATGACGCTGCCGGTCGGCCGCTCGCCGATCTGTACGACGGGCCGGCCCGGGATCTCGATCCGGGCGTACCGCGTCCGGTCGATCTGCTCGGCCAGCACCTTGGCGGTGACGTTGTCGCCGCCGAGGAGGCGGCCGTCGACGATGCTCACCAGCCGCACCGCCTCGGAGTCCACGCTCTCCTGCGCGCTGCTGCTGATCGTGCGGGTCTCGACGATGACGAGCGAGACCCCGAAGACGGCGATGACGACCAGCACCACGGCGAGCGTGGAGTTGATCAGACGACGGCGCAAGGTGCCTAGCTCTTCTCGAACCGGAAGCCGACGCCCCGCACGGTGGCGATATAGCGCGGGTTGGCGGCGTCGTCCCCGAGCTTCTTGCGCAGCCAGGAGATATGCATGTCGAGGGTCTTGGTCGACGACCACCAGGTGGTGTCCCAGACCTCGCGCATCAGCTGGTCGCGGGTGACGACCCGGCCCGCGTCCCGGACGAGGACCCGCAGCAGGTCGAACTCCTTGGCGGTGAGCTGGAGTTCCTCGTCGCCCATCCAGGCGCGGTGCGACTCGACATCGATCCGTACGCCATGGGTGGCGGGGGCGGGCGCGGGGTCCGAGGCGCCGCGCCGGAGCAGCGCCCGTACCCGTGCCAGCAGCTCCGCGAGCCGGAAGGGCTTGGTCACGTAGTCGTCGGCGCCGGCGTCCAGGCCGACCACGGTGTCCACCTCGTCGGCGCGGGCGGTCAGCACCAGGATCGGCACGGCATGGCCTTCGGCGCGCAGCCGGCGGGCGACTTCGAGGCCGTCCATCCCGGGCAGGCCCAGGTCGAGCACGACCAGGTCGACACCGCCCTGGAGTCCGGCGTCCAGCGCGGTCGGACCGTCTTCGCGGACCTCGACCTCGTAACCCTCCCGACGCAGGGCGCGGGCCAGCGGCTCCGAGATGGAAGCGTCGTCCTCGGCGAGCAGTACACGGGTCATGGGGTGATGGTAGACCGCAGAGGGCGGCGCTTGGGCCCTGCTCGGCGACGCCTTCAGGATCACGTGCGATCAGATGATCTACCTTCGAATATAAGAGTCTGGTTCCATTAAAACCTGTGATCCATCTCTCAAGTCCTTCCTTGTACGACTCTGTCGTGTCGTATGGTGTCGAGACGCCTGTAGTACCACTAGGAGACCTTTGGCCTGCTGAGTGCCAAGGGTCTCCTCTCTGCGTCCCCGCGCCGGAGACGGCATGTACCGCTCCGGCCCGCCCCCCACACCGGGCGCGTCACCGCTGACCCAGCGGCGCGTCCCGAGCAAGCAAGGATCGACCCATGGCGTCCAGCCTGATGAAGGACTCGCCCAGCGCCCCCGCCGGACCCGAGAAGACCTTCTTCGGCCACCCCCGCGGACTGGCCACGCTCTTCATGACCGAGATGTGGGAGCGCTTCAGCTTCTACGGCATGAGGGCCCTGCTCACGATCTACCTGATCTCCGGTGGTCCCGACGCCTCGAAGGGGCTTCAGGGCGGCGGCCTCGGAATGGATCTGGCCACCACCACGGCCGTCTACTCCATCTATCTGTCCATGGTCTATCTGCTGGCGATGCCCGGCGGCTGGCTGGGGGACAGAGTCTGGGGCCCGCGCAAGACCGTCACGATCGCGGCCTGCACGATCATGCTGGGCCATCTCACCCTGGCCCTGCCGGGCACCGGAAGCTTCTTCGCCGGACTGGCGCTGGTGGCGCTGGGCTCGGGTCTGCTGAAGGCCAATATCTCCACGATGGTCGGCCATCTCTACGACGGCCCCAACGACCCGCGCCGCGACGGCGGGTTCACCATCTTCTACATGGGCATCAACATCGGTGCCTTCTTCGCCCCGCTGATCATCGGCACCGTCGGCGAGACCTACAACTGGCACCTCGGCTTCGCCCTCGCCGCCGTCGGCATGGGTATCGGCCTGGTCATGTTCCTGCTCGGCACGAAGCATCTGAGCCCGGAGAGCAGCCGCGTCCCGACCCCGCTCTCCCGCGAGGAGCGCGTCACCTGGCTGCGCAAGGGCATGACATGGCTGCTGATCGCCGCCGTCTTCTACGGCGTCGTCGGCCTGAGCGGCAACTTCACCCTCAACTGGGCGATGGTCCCGCTGACGCTCGCGGGCATCGCGATCCCGGCCGCCGTGCTGATCCGGATCAAGCGCGACAAGGACCTGTCGGCGGCCGAGCAGACCAGGATGTCCGGGTACATCTGGTTCTTCGTCGCCGCGGCCGTGTTCTGGATGATCTACGACCAGGGCGGCTCCACGGTCCAGGCGTTCGGTACGACGAAGGCCGCCGGCGAGCTGTTCGGGCTGGGCTTCCCGTCGTCCTGGTACCAGTCGCTGAACCCCGTGTTCATCATGGCGCTCGCGCCGGTCTTCGCCTGGTTCTGGCTCTGGCTGAGCCGCCGGGGGCAGGAGCCGAGCACGGTCGTGAAGTTCGCCGCCGGGCTGTTCCTCGTCGGCGTCTCGTTCTTCTTCTTCCTGATCCCGCTGGCGATGGCGGCGGACGGCACGCTGGTCAGCCCGATGTGGCTGGTGGGCATCTATCTGATCCAGACCGTGGGCGAGCTGTGCGTCTCCCCGGTGGGTCTGTCGGTGACGACGAAGATGGCGCCGGGGAAGTACGCGAGCCAGATGATGGGGGTCTGGTTCCTGGCGGTCACCGCGGGCGACTCCGTGACCGGTCTGCTCTCCATCGGCGGCGTCGATCTGGGGAAGACGGGCGTGGTGGCCCTGGAGGCGCTGCTGGCGTGCCTCGCCGGCTTCGCGGTCTTCATGTACCGCAGGAAGGTGCGGGCGCTGATGGGCGACATTCGCTAGGGCCTGTCCGGACAGGCCCTAGCGAGCCCGCACGAAGAGGGCCGCCGCACCGGGTAAGGGTGCGGCGGCCCTCTTCGTGCGGGCCGCGCGCCTTCGTGCGGGCTACGCGCGTCACGACGGAGCGGCCAGCTCCGCCCAGACCGTCTTGCCGGCCGCGCCGGGCGTCCGTACGACTCCCCAGTCCAGGCAGAGCCGCTGCACGATGAACATGCCGTGACCGCCGGGGCGTCCCGCGCGGTGCGGCGTACGGGGGGCCGGCTGGCCCGTACCCCGGTCCGTGACCTCGAGACGCAGCACTTTGGCGGTCTGCGCGACCCGCAGGCCCTCGGGGCCCTCGGCGTGCAGACACGCGTTGGTGACCAGTTCGGAGACGACCAGCAGGACGTCCTCCGCCGCCGCGCGCCGGTCGGCGGTCGCGGCGGGGAGCCAGCCCCAGTCGTAGAGCGCCTGGCGGGTGAAGTCTCGCGCGAGCGGTACGACACCGCTGGCGCCGGCCAGGACGAGCGACCGTACCCGGGCGTCGGACGTCGTGGCAGCGGTGCCCGCGCCGTCCGGCTCGGGGCCGAGTTCGCCCGGCGGAGGCTGCCGGGTGGTGCTCATCAGCGCTTCACCTCACCGATTCACCAATTAGCCAGTGCTTGCGTACAGAGAGTGCGGGGTCCTGCTCGGTCCGCCGGGGATCTTCTGCCCGCCCGAATCGTGACAACACCCACTCATCGATCCGGAAATCGTGACGGGGGCAACAAGACGGGACAGGGGTGCGCGTCCGGGGGCGGAACCCGGGGTGCAGAGTAGCGGGCCGGCTCAGTCGGCCAGGGCTTCTTCGAGGGAACCGTGGACGGTGAAGACCGCGTCCGCGCCGGTGATCTCGAAGACCCGCGCCACAACGGGCAGCATCGCCGCGAGATGGACCCCGCCGCCGGCGGCATCCGCCTTCAGGCGGGCGCCCAGCAGGACATTGAGTCCGGTGGAATCGCAGAATTCCAGTTGCGAACAGTCGATCACGAGGCGTGACCGCCCCTGTTCGAGTGCTTCGTCCAGAGGCGTCCGCAACAGGTCGGCGGTGTGGTGATCCAACTCACCCGCCGCTGTCACTACCTCGCTCCGGCCCTCGGTCCGAACTTCGACCCGAAGCCGGCCCCGGTTCGTGCTGCCGACCGTCTGGCGGTCCATGGCCGTCCCTCTTCGCCGTGTCGTGCGCCGTCGTCAGATGGTGTCGTCTCATCGTCATCACATCCCGATGACGCCCATCGAACATTACGCCTTTCGCACGCCGACCGGTACCCAAACTCCCCCACAATAAGGACATATGAAACAATTAACACTTGCAACTGTCCGTGCCTAGCGGGTAGGGCTTGTAGGGACACATCCGACCACGGCCGGCTTTGGAGGCGCCGCACACCGCAGCAGCGCGTATTGGCATCGGCAGCCATATGCCGAGAACGTATGGAGGAGACCCATGTCACCCCGGCTCGACGACTCGCGTACCCAGCACGCGCCGTCGGCAACTCCGCCCGCACCGTCCGAGACCGACATCACACTGCCGGCCGGCTTCGAGGGCCCGACCGAGGGCCTTGACGACCTGCCCGAGATCCCGCCCTTCGACGAGGTGGGCGCGGTGGATGCCCGAGCCCTGTCGAAGACGCTCTTCGCCCGGCTGGAAGCCCTTGAAGAGGGCACGCACGAGCACGCGTACGTCCGCAACACCCTGGTCGAGCTCAATCTCGCCCTGGTGAAGTTCGCGGCCGCCCGGTTCCGCTCCCGCAGCGAGCCGATGGAGGACATCGTGCAGGTCGGCACGATCGGTCTGATCAAGGCGATCGACCGCTTCGAGCTGAGCCGCGGCGTCGAGTTCCCGACCTTCGCGATGCCGACCATCGTCGGTGAGATCAAGCGTTTCTTCCGTGACACGTCCTGGTCGGTACGGGTACCGCGCCGGCTCCAGGAACTCCGCCTCGACCTCGCCAAGGCGGGCGACGAACTGGCCCAGCAGCTCGACCGGGCGCCCACCGTCGGTGAACTCGCCCACCGCCTCGGCATCACCAACGACGAGGTCGTCGAGGGCATGGCGGCGAGCAACGCGTACACCGCCAGCTCGCTGGACGCCCAGCCCGAGGACGACGACACCGAGGGCGCGCTCGCGGACCGGATCGGTTACGAGGACCACGGGCTCGAGGGCATCGAGTACGTGGAGTCCCTGAAGCCGCTGATCGCGAGCCTGCCCACGCGGGACCGGAAGATCCTCTCCCTGCGCTTCGTCGCCAATATGACGCAGTCGGAGATCGGCGAGGAGCTGAACATCTCGCAGATGCATGTGTCCCGGCTGCTCTCCCGCACCCTGAAGAAGCTCAGAAAGGGTCTGACGCTGGAGGAGTGACGGGCCGCGTGGCGGCCCGCGGGGAGGGCTGCCCGGCGGCAGAGCACGCCGGGCGTCAGCCGGAACCGGCCTGGAAGAGGCCGGAACCGCTCCTGTGCCGCGCCGCCCTGTCCCTCATAGGATCGGGAGCGCCCCTGTATCAGGCTTGCCGGGAGGGAGAGTCCATTGACGGCGTCATATGTGCCCCACCGGATGGACTCCTCCGGCGGCTGCCCGCACGCCGCCAACGCCGCGCTGCTGGCGAAGGGTGCCGCGGCCGAGGTCCTGCTCCCCGGGGACGTGCCGGCGGCGGCGGTGCTCGGGCACGAGGCGCTCAAGGAATTCATCGGCCACCCGGATGTCGCCAAGAACGCGCGGCACTTCACCGCGCTGCGCGAGGGGCGAATTCCGGACGGCTGGCCGCTGCGGACCTTCGCGACCGTACAGGGCATGGTCACCTCGGACGGAGACGATCACCGGCGGCTGCGGTCGCTGGTGAGCACGGCGTTCACGGCGCGGCGCGTGGAGGCGCTGCGGCCCGGCATCGAGCGGCTGACCGACGAACTGCTGGACGGTACGGAGACCGCGGCGGCCCGAGCGGATGACGGCGTGGTGGATCTGCGGGCGCGCTTCGCGCTGCCGCTGCCCATGAGCGTCATCAGTGAACTGCTCGGCGTGGACGAGGAGTTCCGGGAGCGGCTGCACATACTGTCGAACCAGGTGGTGGCGACCGACATCGCGCCCGAGGAGGCCGTGGCCGCGAACCGGGAGATGGTGGCGGTGCTCACGGCGGTCGCGGCTTCCCGTAAGGACCGTCCCGGCGAGGACCTCACCAGCGCCCTGATCGCCGCGCGCGAGGAGGGCGGCGACCGGCTCGGCGAGGCCGAACTCATCGGCACGATGATCGTGATGATCATCGCCGGTCATGAGACCACGCTCAATCTGATCACCAACGCGGTGCGTGCGCTCTGCGCCCACCGGGACCAGCTGGAGCTGATCAGGGCCGGTGGCGCGGACTGGGCGGACGCGGTCGAGGAGACGCTGCGCTGGGACAGCCCGGTCAGTTTCTTCCCGTTCCGTTATCCGACCCGGGACCTGACGGTGGACGGCACGCTGATCCCCGCGGGCACCCCGGTGCTGGCGGGCTTCTCGGCCGCCGGCCGTGATCCCGCCGCCCACGGCCCCGACGCGGACCGCTTCGACATCACGCGACGTACGCGCTCCACCACCCGGCATCTCTCACTGGGCCACGGCGCGCACTTCTGCCTGGGCGCACCTCTGGCGAGGATGGAGACGACGATCGCGCTGCGGCGGTTGTTCACACGCTTCCCGGACCTGCGGGTCACGGTCCCGGACGAGGAACTTCCGCGCCATCGGAGCTTTGTGGGCAACAGCGTGCGGGAACTGCCGGTGGTACTTCGTTAGGTGAGGCCCGCCGCAGCTGTGATCGGCACCGGAGGCCCTACAGGCGCAGCCCGACTGCCAGGGCGATGGTGAGCCCCAGCGTGCAGACCGCGACCACGAACCACGCCTGATGCTTCGCTTCAGGAGTCATGTCCGGTGCCGCCCTTCACGTTCGTGCAGGTAGTCCATGAACGTGCGGCTCATGCGGGCCAGGGCACGCATGTGCACCCAGTTCGCCATGGCGCCGCCGCCGGGCCCGCTGCCGGTCAGGTCGTACCAGTCCTTCAGCGCGCCCTTCGCCCGGACCGTGTGCTCGGTCTCGGGGATCCGTTCGACGCATCCGACGAGCAACGCCCCATGGTCGATCAGCCGGTTGGTGAGATCGGCGATCTCCACCGGCGGCGGCATCATGCGATGCGGGGCGAGCGCGCGGTCGATGTTCAGGGCTATGACATCGAAGGCGATATCGTCATATGCCAATGCCTTCCCGTGTGCGTTTTCCTCTGTGCCTCCGGCTCTGCGGTCTGTCACTGTGGTCACCTTGGCCCCCCGCTCTCTTCGTGTGTTCGGCGTCTACTTGAAGAGAAAACCGCGTTATTACCCTCCCCGGGTACCGTGGAGGGCAGGTCCGAGAATGAAAGCCATGAACGCTTGGGGGAGTTAAAGGCATGGCGAGTAACTCACGTCACTCACGCACACCCAATGCCGGGCTGGCCTCTCTGCTGGAGCAGGCGAAGTGGTCCCGTGCGCAGTTCGCACAGATCATCAATCGCATCGGCGCGGAAGCCGGGCTCCAGCTGCGCTACGACCAGTCCGCGGTCTCCCACTGGGTCGCGGGCACCACCCCGAAGGAGCAGGTCAGACCACTGATCGTGGAGGCGTTCGCGCGCAAGCTCAGGCGCCCGGTCACCCATGCCGAGGCCGGTCTGCCGGCCGCGGCCTCCGCGCACGTCCCGGCGGGCTCCGGCGTACCCGGCTCCTCCGTCGCTTCCGGCGTCAACACGTTCGAAGAACTGGTCGACATGGGAAGGGCCGATATGGACCCGTCGCGTCGCAGTTTGATAGCCGCAGGACTGTTCTCCGCCGCGATTGTGGTACCGCTGTTCCCGGATCTGGCACATGCCGCCACCTCGGCGACCGCGCCCCCCGGCAAACGGACGGCCCGGATCGGCGCGCCGCAAGTACAGGCCGTACGTACGATGACCGATCGAATAGCGGACATTCTCGATGAACTCGGCGGAGGGCACGCCCGCCCGATGGCCGCCGCGTTTCTCGTCAACACGGTCATGCCCTGGCTCAAGGCCGAGGCTCCGGAAGGCGTACGGAGCGACATGCTGTCCGCGGCGTCCGACCTGGTCTATCTGACCGGATGGATGGCGATGTACGAGCGGGCGCACGGGCTCGGCCAGCGGTACTACCTCAGGGCCCTGGAGCTGGCCGGCGCCGCCGAGGACCACACGACGTACTGCCGGACGCTGCGCGGCATGTCCCTCCAGGCGTCCAATCTCGGCTACGGCAAGCGCGCGCTGGAGCTCGCCGACTCGGCCGCCGAGGCGTCCCCGAAGGCCGGACCGCGGTTGCGGGCCTTCCTCTCGGGGCAGCAGGCCCACTCCGCGGCGATGGTCGGCGACAAACGGCAGGCGTTCGCCCGGCTCCGGGAGACCGAGACGGCGCTGACGAAGGCCGACAACCGGCGTGAGTCCGTGGGCGGTTACGACGCGACCGCGTATCTGTTCCACACGTCCCATGTGCTGTACGAGTTCAAGGATCTGCCGGGCTCGATATCCGCGCTCCAGCAGTCCCTGAAGGCGCAGCAGAAGAACGAACGGCAGGGCAGGGTCCACTTCCTCGCGGTGCTGGCGCAGCGTCAGCTGGAGCTGGGGCATCTGGAGGCCGCGTGCGCGAGCTGGTGGCAGTTCCTGGAGGACTACGAGCATGTCTCGTCGGCGCGGGGTGACGAGCACTTCGAGACGATGCAGCGCAGGCTGAAGCCGTACGCGAAGACGCAGGCCGTGCGGAGGCTGCGGGCGAAGATCGATGAGGTGGCCGTACTGAAGGGGTGAGGGCGCGCCGGGCGGCGGGGGGTCCATGGACCGGGGGGCGGCGGACCCCGCGCCGGGCGGCGGAGCGTCGTGGAGGGCCATAGACCGGGGGCAGCGGACCGGGGGCAGCGGAGCGCCGCTCCCCGGCCTGGACGCGGTCGGCCCCGGTCGGTCGGCCCGGCCTCAGCGCACCCGCTCGCCGGCCCGCCAGACCGCCGTGACCAGGGGGACTCCCGGGCGGTACGCCAGATGCACATGGCTCGGGGCGTCGAGGAGGGCGAGGTCGGCGCGGGCGCCCGGGGTGAGGCGGCCGATGTCCTGGCGGCGCAGAGCCGCCGCGCCGCCCGCCGTGGCCGACCAGACCGCCTCGTCCGGGGTCATGCCCATGTCGCGTACGGCGAGCGCGATGCAGAACGGCATGGACGAGGTGAAGGACGAGCCGGGGTTGCAGTCCGTGGAGAGCGCGACGGTCGCGCCCGCGTCGAGGAGGCGGCGGGCGTCCGGCCAGACGGCGCGGGTGGAGAACTCCGCGCCGGGGAGCAGGGTGGCCACGGTCGCGCTGTGGGCGAGGGCGTCCACATCCGCGTCGGTCAGATGTGTGCAGTGGTCGGCGGACGCGGCGTCGAGTTCGACGGCGAGCTGGACGCCGGGACCGTACGAGAGCTGGTTGGCGTGGACGCGCGGGTGCAGGCCCTTCGCGGCTCCCGCGGTGAGGATCGCGCGGGCCTGGTCCCCGTCGAAGGCGCCCTTCTCGCAGAAGACATCGATCCAACGGGCGTACGGGGCACAGGCGTCGAGCATCTCGCCGGTGACGAGGGCGACGTACGCGGCCGGGTCACCGGCGTGGTCGGGCGGGACGATGTGCGCGCCGAGGTAGGTGACCTCGTCGGTGTGCGCGCCGGCGATACGGAGGGCGCGGGCCTCGTCCTCGACGGTCAGGCCGTAACCGGACTTGGTCTCCTGGGTGGTGGTGCCCTGGCGGAGCGCCTCGGCCAGATAGCGGGCGACGTTGGCGCCGAGTTCGGTGTCGGTGGCGGCGCGGGTCGCGGCGACGGTGGTGCGGATGCCGCCGGCGGAGTAGGCGCGGCCGGACATCCGGGCGTTGAACTCCTGGGTGCGGTCGCCCGCGAAGACGAGATGGGAATGGGAGTCCACGAAGCCCGGGATCACGGCCCGGCCACCGGCGTCGACGGCGTTGTCAGTGGCGGGTGCTTTGCTTGACTCACCGACCCAGACCACGCGGTCGCCGTCGATGACGACGGCCGCGTCCTGGATCAGACCGATGGGGGTTCCGTCACCGAGGGAGGGGTCGTTGGTGACCAGACTGGCGATGTTGGTGAGGGCGGTGGTTCCCGCCGTGGTGGTGGTCGTCATCGTGACGGTCTTCTCCTTCGGCGGCGTCCGCGGCGTCAGCCGCGCAGGGCTGCGATCGACTCGGCGAGGGCCTTGGGCACGTCGGGGACGAGGGCGTGCACACCGTCCCGGACGATCTGGCGGCCCGCGACGACGGTGTGGCGCACATCCGCCGCGGAGGCGGCGAATACGGCTGTCTCCGCTCCGAGCCGGGTGAGCGTGCCCGCTGTTCTGACCGAGTCCAGGGCGATGGTGGCGAGATCGGCGAGCGCGCCGCGCTCGATCCTGCCCGCCTCGTGCCAGCCGAGGGCCGCGTGGCCGGTCGAGGTCGCCGCGTGCAGGAGGGCGGCGGCCGTCCAGTGACCGCGGCTGCGGGTGCGCAGCCGTTCGTCGAGTTCCATCGCGCGGGCCTCTTCGAGGATGTCGATGACGGCGTGGCTGTCGCTGCCGAGCGAGAGCGGCGAGCCCGCCCGCTGGAGCCGGGCGGCGGGGCCGATGCCGTCGGCCAGATCGCGTTCCGTCGTGGGGCACATACAGGTGCCGGTCCTGGCGGCGCCCAGCAGGGCGATGTCCTCGTCGGTGAGATGCGTGTTGTGCACGCCGGTGGTACGGGCGCCGAGTACGCCGTGATCGGCGAGCAGACGCGTGGGGGTGCGGCCGTGCACGTCGAGGCAGGCGTCGTTCTCCGCGGTCTGCTCGGAGAGATGCACATGCAGCGGTGCCCGGTGGGCCTCGGCCCACTCGGCGACGGTGGAGAGCTGCTCGGCGGGTACGGCGCGCACGGAGTGGATCGCCGCGCCGATCCGGGCGTGGGCGCTGTCCTCGTGGGCCGAGGCGAGGTCGGCGGCGCGCTCGGCCCAGGCGGCGGCCGTTCCGTCGGAGAAGCGGATCTGATGGCGGTCGGGGGGCGCGCCGCCGCGCCGCTTCGTGATGCCGGACGAGAGATAGGCGGTGTCCAGGAGCGTGATCCGGATCCCGGCCTCGGCCGCCGCCGCGATCAGCGCCTCCCCCATCGCGTTCGGCCGGTCGTACGGGGCGCCGTCCGGGGTGTGGTGGAGGTAGTGGAACTCCCCGACGGCGGTGATACCGGCGAGCGCCATCTCCGCGTAGACGGCGCGGGCGAGGGCGTAGTACGAGTCGGGGGTGAGCTTGGCGGCGATTCCGTACATGATCTCGCGCCAGGTCCAGAAGGTGCCGGAGCCGACCTGGACGGTGCCGCGCAGGGCGCGGTGGAAGGCGTGGGAGTGGGCGTTGGCCAGCCCGGGGAGGGTCAGTCCGCGCAGGACCACCGCTCCGGGCGGCGGGGTCCTGACGCCGGTGCGGACGTCGGTGATCCGGCCGTCCGTGACGGCGACGGCGACGCCCGGCTCGACGTGGGTGCCGAGCCAGGCGTGTTCCAGCCAGTAGACGGGACCGGCGGGCCCGGCCGGGACGGCGGGGCCGGGCGAGGGGGCGGGGCCCGGCGCGGTGGCGGCCTCGGTCCCGGTGGCCGCCCCGGGCGTGGTGGTCTGCCCGCTTCTGGTGGCCGTCCCGTCGTCCGTGACCCGCGTCCTGCCCGGTGCCGCTGTGGGGTGCGTCATGCGCACGCGAGTCCTTCCAGTACGTCGGCCAGTGCCAGGACCCCGGCCACGCAGTCGTCCTCGGCCGCGGATTCGGCCGGGGAGTGCGAGACCCCGGTGGGGTTGCGTACGAACAGCATGGCGGTGGGGATGGAGCCGGACAAAATACCCGCGTCGTGCCCGGCGCCGGTGCCGAGGACGGGTACGGGAGCGCCGCCGCCGGAGCGCTGCCCGAGGATCTTGCCCAGTTCGTCCCGCAGGGCGTGCTCGAACTCGACCACGGGGGTGAAGGACTCCCGTACGACGGACAGGTCGATCCCGGCCCGGTCCGCGGACGCGCGGGCGGCTGCCTCGATACCGGCGACCACGGTGTCCAGGGCGGACTGGTCGGCGGCGCGGGAATCCAGCCAGCCACGGACGAGGGAGGGGATGGCGTTGACGCCGTTGGGTTCGACGGAGATCTTGCCGAAGGTGGCGAGGGCTCCGGCGAGTTCGGCCTCGCGGCGGGCGGCGAGCACGGTCTCCGCGTACGGCAGCATCGGGTCCCGGCGGTCGGCGAGGCGGGTGGTGCCCGCGTGGTTGGCCTCTCCCCGGAAGTCGAAGCGCCAGCGGCCGTGCGGCCAGATCGCCGACGCGATACCGACGGGGTCACCGGACAGGTCGAGGGCGCGGCCCTGCTCGACGTGCAGTTCGATGAACGCGCCGATCCGCGCGAGGCGTTCGGGGTCGGGGCCCAGCGTGGACGGGTCGTGGCCAGCCGCCTCCATCGCCCCGGGCAGCGTGACGCCGTCCCCGTCGCGCAGGTCACGGGCCTGCTCGGCGGTGAGCCGGCCCGCGGTGAGCCGGGAGCCGACACAGGCGAGACCGAAGCGGGCGCCTTCCTCGTCACCGAAGTTGGTGATGGCCAGGGGGCGGCTGAACCGCGCGCCCCTGCCCCGGAGTTCGTCGAGTGCGGCGAAGGAGGAGACGACACCGAGCGGGCCGTCGAAGGCGCCGCCGTCCGGTACGGAGTCCAGATGCGACCCCGTCACGACGGCGTCCCCGGCGAACGGATCGCCGAGCCAGGCCCACTGGTTGCCGTTGCGGTCGAGTTCGTAGGCCAGCCCGCGGGCCTCGGCCTGCGCGCGGAACCAGGCGCGGCAGTCGGCGTCGGCGGCGGTCCAGGCGTACCGCCGGTAGCCGCCGCTGCCGGAGTCGCGGCCGAGCGGGGCGAGTTCACGCCACATCTCCTGGAAGGAGGGGGGTCGGCGGGCGCCGCCCGGGGTGCCCTCGGCGTGCTCCGGCGCGGGAGGCGGTGACGCGGTCACTCGCCCTCCCGCATCGGGACGCGGACGTCGCGCTCGTCGGCGACCGCTTCCGCGAGGTCGTAGCCCGCGTCGACATGGCGGATGACGCCCATGCCCGGGTCGTTGGTCAGGACGCGGCGGATCTTCTCGCCCGCGAGCTTCGTGCCGTCGGCCACCGAGACCTGCCCGGCGTGGATGGAGCGGCCCATGCCGACGCCGCCGCCGTGGTGCAGGGAGACCCAGGAGGCGCCGGAGGCGACATTGACCATGGCGTTGAGGAGCGGCCAGTCGGCGATGGCGTCGGAGCCGTCGAGCATGGCCTCGGTCTCGCGGTACGGGGAGGCGACCGAGCCGCAGTCCAGGTGGTCGCGCCCGATGACCAGCGGCGCGGCCAGCTCACCGGAGGCCACCATGTCGTTGAACCGCTCGCCCGCCTTGTCGCGCTCGCCGTAGCCGAGCCAGCAGATCCGGGCCGGCAGGCCCTGGAAGTGGACACGTTCGCCGGCCATCTTGATCCAGCGGTGCAGGGATTCGTTCTCCGGGAAGAGGTCGAGGATCGCCTTGTCCGTCTTGTGGATGTCGGACGCCTCACCGGAGAGCGCGGCCCAGCGGAACGGGCCCTTGCCCTCGCAGAAGAGCGGCCGGATATAGGCGGGCACGAAGCCGGGGAAGGCGAAGGCCCTGTCGTATCCGGCCAGTTGGGCTTCGCCGCGGATGGAGTTGCCGTAGTCGAACACCTCGGCGCCCGCGTCCATGAAGCCGACCATCGCCTCGACGTGCCGGGCCATGGACTCCCGGGCGCGCTGGGTGAAGTCGGCGGGCTTCTCGGCGGCGTACGAGGCCATCTCGTCGAAGTCGACGCCGAGCGGCAGATAGGCCAGCGGGTCGTGGGCGGAGGTCTGGTCCGTGACGATGTCGATGGGGGCGCCCTCGGCGAGCATCCGGGGCAGCAGTTCCGCCGCGTTGCCGAGCAGGCCGATGGAGAGCGGCCGGCGCGCGTCCCGCGCCTCGGTCGCCAGCTGGAGCGCGTGCTCCAGGCTGTCGGCCCGTACGTCGAGATAGCGGTGCTCGATCCGGCGCTCGATGGCGCGCGGGTCGCAGTCGATACAGATCGCGACGCCGTCGTTCATGGTGACGGCCAGCGGCTGGGCGCCGCCCATGCCGCCCAGACCGGCGGTGAGGGTGATCGTCCCGGCGAGGGTGCCGTCGAACTTCTTGGCGGCGACGGCGGCGAACGTCTCGTACGTGCCCTGGAGGATGCCCTGTGTGCCGATGTAGATCCAGGACCCGGCCGTCATCTGCCCGTACATGGTGAGCCCGAGGGCCTCCAGGCGCCGGAACTCCTCCCAGTTCGCCCAGTCGCCGACCAGATTGGAGTTGGCGAGCAGCACGCGCGGCGCCCACTCGTGGGTCTGCATCACCCCGACCGGACGGCCGGACTGGACGAGCATCGTCTCGTCCTGCTTGAGGGTGCGGAGCGTACGCACCATCGCGTCGAAGGAGCGCCAGTCGCGGGCGGCCTTGCCGGTGCCGCCGTAGACGACCAGCTTGTCCGGGTGTTCGGCGACCTCGGGGTCCAGGTTGTTCTGGAGCATGCGGAGGGCGGCTTCCTGCTGCCATCCCAGGGCGCTCAGTTCCGTACCGCGCGGCGCCCGTACGGGTCGCGGTCCTGACATGGCGATGCCTCCTTCGTGGTGGATCTGCCGACTGGCCTGCCGACCGGCCTGTTGGCCAATCTATTCACATCCTCGCCGGATGAATACTTGTAGTCAACAGCTGCGTGGCCGGTCGGCGGGTGATTGGCTGGCACGCATGGCTTCGGTTCAGCACAAGGGTGACGGCGACAACGGTGACGGAGACAGCGGTGACGGCGGCGGCACTCCCCCGCACGGCCCGCACAGCCCGGACGACTCGAACGGCTCGAACGGCTCCGCGGACGGAGGTACGAGCGCGGCCCCCGGTGCGGCGGCCCGCCGGGACCTCGCCGTACGGGCCGCCGTGGCGCAGGGGCTGATCAGCGAGACCGAGCCCGTCGTCGCCCTGCTCGACGTGGCCGGGATCCGCGCCTCCGCCGCCGCGCTCCGTACCGCCTTCGACGAGATCACCGCCCCCGGCACCGCCGTTCTGCACGCCTTCGCGGTGAAGGCGGCGCCCCTGGTGGCCGTGGTGCGCCTGCTCGGCGAAGAGGGCATCGGCGCCGAGGTCGCCAGCCCGGGTGAGCTGGCCCTCGCCCGCGCGGCGGGCGTACGGCCCGAGCACACCGTCCTCGACTCCCCCGCCAAGACCACCGCCGAGCTGCGCGAGGCCCTCGCGCTCGGCATCGCGGTCAACGCGGACAACCCGCAGGAACTGGACCGGCTCGACGCCCTCATCGGCTCCGGACCGGCCCTCATCGGCTCCGGACCGGCTTCCGGCACAGGACCGGTCGCCTCCCCGCTCGGGCTGCGGATCAACGCGCAGGTCGGCGGCGGTTCCATCGGCGCCCTCTCCACCGCGACCGCCACCTCCAAGTTCGGGATCGCACTGCGCGACGAGGGCGCCCGCGCCTGGGTTATCCGGGCGTTTCTGGACCGCCCCTGGCTCACCCGGCTGCACACCCACTCCGGCTCGCAGGGCGTGCCGCTGGAGCGGATGACCGAGGGCGTACGGACGGTGTACGAACTGGCCGAGGAGATCAACGCGGCGGCCGGCCGCCGCCAGATCGACACCCTCGACATCGGCGGCGGTCTCCCGGTCAATTTCGGCTCGGACGAGGAGACACCGACGTACGCGGCCTACGCCCGGCTGCTGAGGGAGACCGTCCCCGGACTGCTGGACGGCCGCTACGGACTGGTCACCGAATTCGGCCGTTCTCTGCTCGCCAAGCACGGCACGGTCCTCGCGCGCGTCGAATACGCCAAGTCCGCCGGTGGCCGCCCGATCGCGGTGACCCACGCGGGCGCGCAGGTCGCCACCCGTACCGTCTACGACCCCGCCTCCTGGCCGCTGCGCATCGCCGCGTACGACGCCGGGGGACGGCCCAAGACGGGCCCCGCCGTGGCCCAGGACATCGCGGGCCCGGCCTGTTTCGCGGGCGATCTGCTCGCCGAGAACCGGCCCGTGCCGCTGCTGGAACAGGGCGATCTGGTGGCCGCCCTCGACACCGGCGCGTACTACTTCTCCAACCACTACGCGTACAACAGCCTGGCCAGGCCGGGTGTCCACGGCTTCGTGACGGCGCCGGACACGGCCGGCGGCGGGGTGCGCTTCGCGACCGTACGGGCCGCGCAGACGGTCGCGGAGATCGTCACCGAGTCGGGCGGGGAATACGCCGACGCGCTCCTGCCGGCCGGCTAGGACGACGGCCGGCCGACCGGGACGGCCGGCAGACCGCCCGGGGCGGGCCCGGCGGAGCGGTACGGGCGGCCGGCGGCCCGGGACGGCCGGAAGTGGCCGGTCCCCGGCGGCCCGGCACGCATGTTCCGATGGAAAATGCCAGAACCTCCTCCCCCCGCACGAACGTTGCGTAATCTCGCGGTCACTGCCGCACAACAGTGCGCCCGCACGCCCGGCTGGGAGGGGAGTCCGCGTGCCCGGAATCGACGCGTGCCTACAAGAGGCCATGGAGCTGCCGGGAGCGCGCGGAGCGGCGATCGTGGACTGGACGAGCGGTCTCGCGCTCGGCACGGCGGGCGAATCGCCCAACGGCGACCATGAGGCGACCGCCGCCGAGACGGCCGAACTGGCCAGAGCCGCCGCGGAGTACACCGCGTTCGCGCCCGCCCTCACGGCCGGCCACAAGGGCCCGCCCGTCGAGGACCTCATCGTCACCACCCATACCGGCTACCACCTCCTGAGCTTCGTCGAGACGACGTTCGACAGCAGCGTCTTCCTCCATCTCTGGCTCGACCGCGACACCGGAAACCTCGCCCTGGCCCGATTACGGCTGGGACAGCTCGCCGAACGGCTGGTGCTGGGATGACGGCGGCGTCCGCGCACACCCCTGAGTCCTCGCACACCCCCGGCTCCTCGCACACACCGGACTCCGCGCACACCGCGGCCTCTCCGGCCGCCCCAACCGCCCCGGCCGTCTCCCCGGTCTCCCCGGTCTCCCCGATGCTCGTCCGGCTGGCCGGCGAGCGCGCCACCGGAGCGCTCCTGCGCGACCACGGCACGCTCTATCTCGCCGACGGCCGCGTCGTACACGCGGAGAGCCCCGCCGCTCCCGGGATCGACGTCCTGCTCACCGCCGGCGGCCGGCTGCCGCGCGCGGGCTGGGAGGAGGCGGTCGACCGGGCGGGCGCCCGCCGCGAGGTCGGCCGGTTCCTGGTCGACAGCGGCAGGATCGGCGGCGGCGAGCTGGAGATCTGCCATCTGGGCGCGCTGTTCGACGCCGCCTACTTCGCTCTCGCGCCCGGCAGCGGCCCCACGCGCTTCCGCTACGGCGTCGCGCACTGGATCGGTCCCGTACGGCCCGTCGCCGCGTCCGCCGTCGAGCGCGAGACCCGGCGAAGACGCGAACTCCTCGACCAGGTCTGGCCGTACGCGGCCGTGGACACCGCGCCCGTGCGGGCGCGCGAACCGGCGCCGGGCCAGGCGGTCACCCGCCGCCAACGCGTGCTGCTGGAGCTGGCGGACGGGGTGCGGACACCACTGGCCATCGCCTGGGCGCTGGGCAGGCCCGCGTTCCACACCCTGCTGGACATCCGCCGGCTGGCCGCGGCCGGGCTGGTCGAGACGCCCGCCGAACCGGCGGCGGCCACGCCCGCGGCGGTCCCCTCCTGGGTCGCGACGGTCTCGGCCGATCCGGACATCGCCCTGTTACGCCGGCTCCGCGACGCCCTGGAGGCAAGCCTGTGACTCCCCGTTCCATCCACCGGGCCCGGACAGGACCCGCCGTGTCCGACGTCGTGCCGGACCGCGCCACGCCGTCATGAGGCGCGCGCTGCGGGCACGTGCCGAGAGGAGACAGCTGATGACGGCGGAAGCCGAGGTACTGGGCGAGCTGAGGCGCCTGCGGGCCCGCCTCCCCCAGCTCACCGGCGCGCTCGCGGCCAGTACCGACGGTCTGGTGCTGGCCCAGGACACGGCCGACGTGGAGGCGGAGGGGGTGGCCGCGCTCACCGCCGCCGCGCTGGGCGTCGCCCTGCGCCTCACGGACACCACGGGACAGGGCGGGTTCCGGGAGCTGCTGATCCGGGGCGAGCTGGGGTACGTCGCGACGTACGCGGCGGGCGCCTCCGCGGTGCTGACGGTCCTCGCGGAACCCCGGATCAATGTGGGCCGGCTCCATCTGGAGGCCCGGCGGTCCAGTACCCGGATCGGTGAACTGGTCGACGGGGCCCTGGAACGGCTGGAGAACGCCTGACCGATGACCGCCCACACCCCCACCGCCGACCCCACCCCCAATCCACGTGGAACACGCGGAACACGCGCCACCCGGGCCCCGGGGACCTCCCGGACCGCCCGCACCGGACGGAAAGGAAGTGCGACATCCATGGCCAACACCGAAGCCGCCCTCAAGCAGGCCACCACCGTCATCGACGGCGCCCTGGGAGCCGCCCTCGTCGACTACTCCAGCGGCATGGCCCTCGGCACGGTCGGCGGCGGCAAGGACCTCGATCTGACAGTGGCCGCGGCAGGCAACACCGATGTGGTCCGGGCCAAGGTCCGCACCATGGAACTGCTCGGGCTACAGGACGAGATCGAGGACATCCTGATCACCCTCGGCGGCCAGTACCACCTGATACGGCTGCTCAAGGGACGCGGCAACAACGGTCTGTTCCTCTATCTGGCGCTGGACAAGTCACGGGCGAATCTGGCGATGGCCCGCCACCAGCTGATGAGAATCGAGGCCGACCTGGAGGTCTGACGGCCGTACGGCCGCTCAGTGACGGCGCCGTGCCCCGCCCGGCACGGCGTCACCGGCCGCGGTCCCCGTGGTCCGGTAGCCCTTGACCTTCTTGCCCACGGGATGCCCGGCGCCGGCCCAGTCGGTACGTACCCACAGCAGCGCGTCGTCCCGGCGCTCCCGGCGCCCCAGCCAGGCCGCCTTGAGCCACAGCCCGACGCCCACGCCCGCCAGGGCCGGGCCCCCGGCGCCGGGCAGCGCGAACGAACTCCCCACCGCGACGAGGAAGGCGCCCAGCAGCCACCAGCGGTTCGCCCGGCGCCAGTTCCGCAGCGTCACGGCGCGGTCCTGGAGGAAGTCGAACTTCCCGGCCCGGTCGGCCCGGTCCGCCCATTCCGTGTACCGGCGCCGGCGTACGAGCGCGACCACCCCGGCGCACACCACGAACAGCACCGCGCCGGTGTAGCCGCCGATCCTGCGCCCGGTCAGTCCGGGGAGCAGGACACCGATCCCGGTGGCGAGGACCCCCAGCCACCACAGCGGGACGGCACCGGCCCGTACGATCACGGCCACCCGTGCCAGAGACTGCCCTCCACGCCCCACGATCCGCCTCCTCAAGCCTGTGTTGTGGCGCGCAGACTAATGAGGTTCTCTGAACGTTTCCTGAGAAGCGGCGCCCCCGGGGCGGCAGCGGCCGCCGTCAGGGCAGCAGCAGCCGCCGCTCGCCCGCGACGGCCACCGCCGCCGCCCGGGTGTCCACGCCCAGCTTTCCGTAGATCCGTCCCAGATGGGTCTTGACCGTGGTCTCGCTGATGAACAGGGCCCGTGCGATCTCCCGGTTGCCCAGGCCCAGCGCCAGGTGCCGGAGGATGTCGCGCTCGCGCTCGGACAGCACGGGGCGCGGGCTGCGCATCTGGGCCAGCACCCGGTCCGCGACCGGGGCCGACAGCGCGGTACGGCCCGCCGCCGCGTCGCGGATCGCCGCGAACAGTTCCTCCGGTCGCTCGGCCTTCAGCAGATAGCCGGTGGCGCCCGCCTCGATGGCGCGGGTGATGTCGGCGTCGGTGTCGAACATGGTGAGCACCAGCACGCGCGGGCCCGGCGTGCCGGCCCCCTCCGCACCACCCGGCGTCAGAGCCGATGCCGGGGCCGACGTCAGCCGCCGGGTGGCCGTCACGCCGTCCATGCCACCACCGAGCTGAAGGTCCATCAGTACGACATCGGGGCGTACGCGGGCGGCCAGGGCGAGGGCCTCCTCGCCGCTGCCCGCCTCGCCGACCACCTCGATGCCGTCGGTACTGGCCAGCAGCGCGCGCAGCCCGGCACGCACCACGGCGTGGTCGTCGCAGAGCAGCAGCCGGATCGGCGGGGAGGACTCCAGCGGGTTCACGATGCGGTCTCCCTCGGCGGATCGGGCGGGTTGAGCGGGTCGGGCGGGTTGAGCGGGTCGGGCAGATCGGGCGGGCCGGGGGCTACGGGGACGAGGGGCACGGCGACCGACACCACCGTGCCCTCGCCCGGCGTGGATTCCACGGTGAGCGCGCCGCCCGCCTGCCGCGCCCTGATACGCATCGCGGGCAGCCCGTGCCCGCGCCCCTCACCGTGGGCGGGCGCGCCGTCCGGGTCGAAGCCCCGTCCGTCGTCGGCGACGTCCAGCGAGATCTGGTCGTCCAGCCAGGTCAGGGTCAGCACGGCGCGCGTCGCGGTGGCGTGCTCCCGCACATTGGCCAGCGCGCCCTGGGCGATGCGCAGCAGCGCCGCCTCGACCCGCGCCGGCAGCGGGCCCGGGGTGCCGTCGAGCCGGACGGCCACCGTCAGGCCCGGACCGCTCTCGCGCGCGGCGAGCGCGCTCAGCGCCTCGGGCAGGGTGAACTCGGCGAGGTCGGCCGGGGCCAGGTCATGGACGAACCGGCGGGCCTCGGCGAGGCCGCGCGAGGTGATCTCGGCCGCGTCCCTGATATGTCCGCGGGCCACGTCCGGCTCCGTCCGCCAGACGCGCTCGGCGGCCTGGAGCAGCATCCGCTGGCTGGACAGGCTCTGTGCGAGGGTGTCGTGGATCTCCGAGGACAGCCGCTGCCGCTCCGCCAGGACGCCCGCCCGGCGCTCGGTGGCGGCGAGGTCGCGGCGGGTACGGACCAGGTCGTCGATCAGTGTGCGCTGCCGGGCCGCCTGGCGTTGCAGATGGACCAGGACGGCGGTGGCGACCGCCGCGACGGCCGGCGGGGCGATGACCATGTTCGGGTTGAGCGTGCCTTCCGACACCCGTATCTGGGAAGCGACGACCAGCGCGGTGAGGACGGCCACCACCGGCACCGCGATCCGCGCGGGCAGCGTGTGCAGTCCGGCGAAGAGCAGCGGCATGGCGCACCAGGTGGCGCTCGGCGCGAGGACGAGCAGCACGAGCCAGACGGCCGACACCGCGCCCAGCCAGGCCAGATGCCGTGCGGTGGGCCGGGCGCCGGGGCGCGGCGCGGGCGCCAGCAGCTGTCCGAGGACGTAGAGCAGCCAGAAGACGGCGAACAGCGCGACGATCCACGACGACGTACGCGCGTCGCCCTGATCCCGCGTCAGGAAGCGGACGAGCGAGGAGCCGAGCAGCAGGAAGAACGCGGCGTGCATGACCGCTGTCAGCCACCGCCCGTCCGGATCGGCCCGCACGCCCTCCGGATCGGCCCGCATGCCCGTCGTATCGGCCCGTCCGCCCTCCGTATCGGCCCGCGCGCCCTTTCCCTGGGCGGGGCTCCCGTCATCCGCCGTCACGGGCCGCACGTCCGGCATGACTCCGTACGGTGCCGCACCGCCGGCCTCCTCATCGCTCGGGGTCTCCCGTGCTCCTCTCGGCCATAGCGTGCCCGACGCGGCACCGCAACCTCCAATCGGCTGACACCCGCGTCCTCCGGACCGACCGCGTGGGAGGGCCGGTCAGCCGCGTCCGGCGCGCGCTCGCGCACCCAGGCTGGTACCGAGAAAACCCGCGAGGCGAAGCCAGGCCCTGTCCGGTCCGGTCCGGCACGGCCGCCGCGTCCGCACCGTACGAGGAGGAAGTGCCCCCGTGACCACCAAGAACGTCACCGTCAACCGCGCCGCCCTCGGGCACCGCGTCTCCTATGCGCTGCGCCATCCCGACCGCGTGCCGCGCCATCTGGTCCGCGCGGCCCGGGACGCGTGGCTGCGGTACCGCTGGCCGGACCACGTCGCGTACTACCGCGCGGTGATGCGGTCCGACACCCGCGCCGACCCGGACGCGGCGGTCGGCAGCCGCAGCCGCGAGCGGTGGCTGGCGCTGGGTGCGATGCAGTTCGACTATCTGCTCGCCCACGGTCTGCGTCCCGAGCACCGGATGCTGGAGATCGGGTGCGGCAATCTGCGGGCGGGCTGGCGGTTCATCAGGCACCTGGAGCCGGGGCACTACTACGGCATCGACATCTCCCCCGACATCCTCGCCGCCGCGCAGGACACGATGGTGCGCGAGCATCTGCAGAACCGGCTGCCCACGCTGACCCCGGTCCGCGATCTGACCCTGCGCTTCCTGCCCGAGGCGCACTTCGACGTGGTGCACGCGCACAGCGTCTTCTCGCACTCCCCGCTCACGGTCATCGAGGAGTGCTTCGCCAACGTCGGCCGGGTGATGGCCCCCGGCGGCTGGTTCGACTTCACCTTCGACCGCACCGAGGGGACGGAGCACCAGGTGCTGCGGGAGGACTTCTACTACCGCACCGAGACGCTGATCGCCCTGGCCGAGAAGCACGGTCTGGCGGCCCGCTTCATGGCCGACTGGGAGGAGCTGCCGCACGGCCAGTCCAAGATCCGCGTCACCCACGGCCCGTCCTGAAGGCCCCCTGACCGAAGGGCCCCTGGGAAGCGGGCCTCCGACAGGAGGTCACTCACTCCACGAACAGCCCCCGCGCCGCCGCCCGCGCGTCGAATTCCTCCAGCCGCGCCTGCGCGTCCGGCAGTCCGTCGCACATCGCCTCCAGCAGCACCCGCCCCAGCAGCATCGGCGCGCACGCCGTGTCGAAGGCGAGCCCGGTACCGACCGCCGCCGGGATCAGCAGGTCGCTGTGGCCCGCGACCGGCGCGAACGCCGAGTCGGCGACCGTCACCACCGTCAGCCCGGCCGACCGCGCGTACGCCAGCGCGTCCACGACCTCCTTCGGGTGGCGCGGCAGCGCGAAGCAGAGCAGCGCGGTGGCGCCCGCGGTCCTGGCGGCGTCGATCCGGTCGGCGAGCATCGTGCCGCCCTCGTCCAGCAGCCGTACGTCCGGATGGACCTTGGCCGCGAAGTAGGCGAAGCCGCGTGCCTGTGAGGAGGCGGCGCGCAGGCCCAGGACCGGCAGCGGGCGGGAGGCGGCGAGCAGCCGCCCGGCCTGTTCGACCGGGCCGGGATCGGCGAGCAGTTCGGCCAGCTGGCGGAGGTTCTCGATCTCGCCGCGTACGGCCTGCTGGTACTCGTTGTACGTGGACTCGCTCTCCTCCGGGCCGGCGGGCGCGACATCGCGCAGATGCCGGCGCAGCGCCGGATACCCGTCGAAGCCGAGCGCGACCGCGAAGCGGGTGACGGACGGCTGGCTGACTCCCGCCAGGTCCGCCAGCTCGACGCTCGACAGGAAGGGCGCGTCCGCGGGCCGCCGCACCATGCTGTGCGCGATACGCCGCTGAGTGGGGGTCAGCCGGTGGCCCTCGAAGAGCTGCTGGAGTCGGGCGGCAGGGCTGTCGCTCATGCGATCCCCCTTGTCTGTTCGGTCGGTTCGGCCATGGTCCCGCCCGCCGTGGCCGGATCGTTCACCGGATACGTCACGAGGTCCGTGACCAGGTCCGTGAACCGGTCGAGCAGCGCGGCGGCGGCTGTCACATCATCGGTCAACGGCCGGTCGGCGGCCTCGTCCTGGAGTACGGTCTCGGCCAGTCCGAAGGCCCGGCCGACCGGAAGCCCCGGATCCGGCCGCAGTCCGCGCTGGCGCAGGGCCCGTACGGCGGCGACCAGTTCGCAGCCGACGACCAGCCGGTACGCGCTCCCCAGGCGCAGGGTCTGGCGTGCGGCGAGCGAGGCGAAGCTCGCCTGCTCCTCCACGCCACGGGACAGTACCGCGTGGCCGAGCGAGGCCGGCGCGGAGAACGCCCGCAGATCGCCGAGGGCCGCCCCGGCCGCGTACTCCAGGATCATCACCCCGGAGCTGGCGGGCTCGGCGTCGGCGAGGAAGGGCCGCAGCCGGGTGAAGGCGGGCTCGTTGAGCGCGGAGAGCCGGGAGGTGGAGAGCCGCGCCGTCTGCACGAGCGAGAGCCTGAAGTGGTCGAGCGCCAGCGCGACCTGGGCCAGATAGAAGCCGCCGTGGTGGTACGCGGCGGGGATCGGGTCCGCCTCCGTGCCGGGGCGGATCAGCGGGTTCTCGGCGGCGGCGTTGATCTCGACGGCGAGGGCGTTCTCCAGCGCGTCGGCGGCGTCACGCGCCGGGCCGTGGATCTGCGGGACACAGCGGAAGCCGTACGGGTCCTGGATCCGGCCGAGGGGCGGTCCCGGCCGTTCGGGGGCGCCGAGGATCGCCCGCATGTCGGCGGCGACGGCGTACGAGCCGGGGTGCGGGCGGGCGGCGTGCACGGGTTCCGCGTACGCCTCGTACGAGCCGTCGACGGCGAGCAGGGAGAGCGCGGCGACCAGTTCGGTGGCGGTGGTGAGCCGGCGCAGTTCGTGGAGGGCGAGCGCGGACTGGCCGAGGGTGAGGGCGTTGCTGCTGATCAGGGCGAGGGCGTCGTTGTTGTCGAGGGGCTGCGCGTCGGGCGCCGGGCCGCCCCGCCAGGGATGTTCACCGGCGAGGGCCAGCCCCATCTGGGCGAGGGCCGCGATGTCGCCCGTGCCGACCGAGCCGAACTCGTTCACCACGGGGTACGCGCCGGACTCCAGCGCCTCGCAGAGGGCGGTGACGACGGTGGGCCGCAGTCCGGCGCCGCCCGCGAGGAGCTGGTTGGCCCGTATGGCGAGCATGGCGCGGACCTCGCGGGCGGGCAGGGGGTCGCCGATGGCACCGGCGTGGCTGCGCAGCAGCCGCAGTCCGTGATCGGCGGCGGCCTCGGTGGGCACGGCCTCGGTGCGGTTGGCGCCGACGCCGGTGGACCGTCCGTACACCCGGCCGGAGGCGGCCAGCTCGCGCGCGAGATGCCAGCTCTGTTCGACACGCTTCATCGCGTCGGTTCCGGGTACCGGACGAGCGGCGCCGTCCGCCAGGCGCACGACATCGGTCACCGGGAGGCTCTGTCCGTCCAGTACGACGATGGCCGTGCTCGGGGTGGTGCGCGAAGCCGACGGGTCCATCATGTGGGACGACATCATGCGCGAACGCCTCCTTATCGGACGCTATGTCTTGCCCTGCGGCCATCCGTAACCAGTGATTTACCCGGGGGCATTGACAATCTATTCAGACAACGAGAACTCTGCATGACTATATGCAGCCGGGCAAGGGACGCGGGGCAAGGGACGACTGATGATCAAATTCGACGCGGTGAACAAACGCTTCCCCAACGGCACCACGGCGGTTCACGACCTCACGCTGGAGATGCCGGAGGGCGGGATCACCGTCCTGGTCGGCTCCTCGGGCTGCGGCAAGACCACCACCCTCCGCATGATCAACCGGATGGTCGACCCGACGTCCGGGACCATCCGGCTCGGCGGCCGGAACGTGCTCGAACAGGACGCCGCCGAGCTGCGGCGCGGTATCGGCTATGTCATCCAGCAGTCGGGCCTCTTCCCACACCGTACGGTCCTCGACAACATCGCGACCGTGCCGCTGCTGCTCGGCTGGGGCCGCAGGAAGGCCCGTGCGCGGGCGGCCGAGCTGCTGGAGACGGTCGGGCTGACCGCCGAGGCGGGCAAGCGCTACCCGCACCAGCTCTCCGGCGGCCAGCAGCAGCGCGTCGGGGTGGCCAGGGCGCTCGCGGCCGATCCGCCGGTGCTGCTGATGGACGAGCCGTTCGGCGCGGTCGACCCGGTCGTGCGGACCCAGCTCCAGGACGAGCTGATCCGACTCCAGCGCGACCTGAACAAGACCATCGCGTTCGTCACCCACGACATCGACGAGGCGGTACGGCTCGGCGACCGGATCGCCGTCTTCCGCACCGGCGGCCACCTCGTCCAGTGCGCCGCCCCCGCCGAGCTGCTGGCCCGCCCGGCGGACGACTTCGTCGCCGGCTTCCTCGGCGCGGAGCGCGAGCTGAAGCTGCTCTCGCTGACGACGCTCGCGGAGGTGCCGCTCCAGCGGGCCACGACGGTACGGGAGGACGCGCCCGCGCCCCCGGCCGGCTCCGGGCCGTGTCTGGTCGTCTCCGCGCGGAACGAGCCGCTGGGCTGGCGCGACCCGGACCGCGCGGACGCCGCCTCTCCCGCCGCCCCGCTCACGCCCGTACGGCCACTGCGCGACACCGACTCGCTGCTCGCCGCGCTGAACGAGTCGATCGCCTCCCCGGCCGGTCTGATAGCCCGGGTCGACGCCGACGGCGTGCTGACCGGGGTCACCTCGCGCGAGGCGATCCACGAGCACGCGGGCCGCAGGCACCAGGAGGCGGCGCGGGCGGCCGAAGGTCTCACCGAGGCGAAGGCCCTGTCGAAGACCCCGGGCGGGGCCGCATGACCATCGAGTGGGCGTGGATATCCGACCACGCGGGCGATCTCACCACCCTCACCCTCTCCCACCTCCAGGCCGCCCTGACCGCCGTGCTCCTCGGGCTGCTGATCTCGCTCCCGCTGGCCGTACTCGCCCACCGCGTCCGGCCGCTGCGCGGCTTCCTCCTCGGGCTCTCCAACGTGCTGTTCACGATCCCGTCCATCGCGGTCTTCGTCCTGCTGCTGCCCGTCTCCGGGCTGACCAGGACCACCACCGTCATCGGCCTGACGATCTACACGCTGGTCGTCCTGCTGCGGAACACCGTCGAGGGACTGGAGTCCGTCCCCGCCAAGGCGCGTGAGGCCGCCGTCGCCATGGGCACGCGCCCGCTGCGTACGCTCCTCACCGTCGAGCTGCCCCTCGCGCTCCCCGTGATCATGGCGGGCGTGCGGATCGCCACCGTCATGTCGATCTCGCTGGTCAGCGTCGCGACCTATATCGGCGACGGCGGCCTCGGCCAGCTCTTCACCGACGGCTTCCAGCGCAATTTCCCGACCCCCGTGGTCGTCGGCGTCGTCCTGACCCTGCTGCTCGCCCTGGTCGCGGACGCGCTGCTGGTGGCCGTGCAGTACGTGCTCACGCCCTGGACGAGGCAGCCGAGGCAGCCGCGCCGGCAGTGGCACCCGAAGAGCGGGAAGGTCTGACCCGACATGTACGAACTCTTCAAGGACCTCGGCTCCTGGCTGGTGTCGAGCGAGCAGTGGACGGGCCCGGACGGCATCGGGCACCGCCTCGCCGAGCACCTCCAGTACTCGCTGATCGCGACCGTCGTCGCCGCGCTGATCGCGCTGCCGGTCGGGCTGCTCATCGGGCACACAGGACGGGGCGCGTTCCTCGCCATCAACCTCGCCTCGTTCGGCCGGGCGCTGCCCACGGTCGGGCTCGTCGTGCTGGTCTTCCTGGCCAGCGGGCTGTCCATGACCCCCGTGTACGTGGCGCTGGTGGCCCTCGCCGTCCCGTCGATCGTGACCAACACGTACGCGGGGATGACCGCGGTCGACCCGGAGGTGAAGGACGCGGCGAAGGGCCAGGGCATGCGCGGCCGTCAGGTGCTGCTCCAGGTCGAGATCCCGCTCGCGCTGCCGCTGATCATGACCGGGCTGCGGCTCGCGCTGATCCAGGTGGTGGCGACGGCGACCATCGCCGCGTACGTCAGTTTCGGCGGGCTCGGCCGGTACGTCTTCGACGGCCTGGCCCAGCGCGACCTGGTCCAGGTACTGGGTGGAGCCGTGCTGGTCGCGGTCGTCGCCGTGGTCCTCGATCTGGCGCTGTCAGGGCTTCAGCGCGTCCTCTTCCGCCACCGCACCGCCGCCTAGGAGACCACTCCCGTGACCTCGGACTCACCCATGAACGCGAACACGAACGCGCACCCGAACGCGCACGCGCACCCGAACGCACCGATGAACCGGCGCAGGCTCCTCGGCGGCCTGTTCGCCGCGGCCTCCGTCCCCGCGCTCGCCGCGTGCAGCAGCGGGATCACCTCCCTCGACGGGCAGGGCAGCGGCGGCGGGGGCGGCGGTTCCAGCGCGGACGGCATCACCATCGGCACCGCCAACTTCACCGAGAACCAGATCCTCGGCCACCTCTACGCGGCCGTCCTCGGCGCCGCGGGGGTGAAGACGACCGTCCGCGCCAACCTCGGCACCCGCGAGATCCTCATCCCGGCGCTCAAGGGCGGCGACATCGATCTGCTCCCCGAGTACCAGGGCGCGCTGCTGCACTACCTGGACCCCAAGGCGACCGCCACCGAGGAGGGCGAGATGCAGAACGCCCTCGCCGTCGCCCTCCCCGCGGGCCTCCAGATCCTCCCGTACGGGAAGGCCGAGGACTCCGACGCCTTCGCCGTCACCCGTGAGACCGCCGACAGGTTCGGCCTCAGGACGCTGGCGGATCTGGCGAAGCAGAACGGCAAGCTGGTCATCGGCGCGGCGCCCGAGGTGAAGAAGCGGGTCGTGGGCGTCGTCGGGCTCAAGGAGGTGTACGGCGTGGAGTTCAAGGAGTTCAAGTCGCTGGACTCCTCGGGACCGCTGGTCAAGGGCGCGTTGAAGAAGGGCGATGTGGACGTCGCCAATCTCTTCACCACGGACACGGACATCGCCGCCGAGGGCTGGGTGGTCCTCACCGACCCCAAGAACCTCGTCCCCGGCCAGCACATCGTCCCGCTGATCGCCGACCGCAAGGCCGACTCCACCGTGCGCAAGGCACTGGCCCGGCTGGGCAACGCCCTGACGACCGAGGCCCTGACGGAGCTGAACCGCCAGGTGGACAAGGACAAGAAGGACCCGGAGGACGTCGCGAACGCCTGGGCGGCGGACCACGGCCTGAGGAATCCCGCAGGGAAGAACGGGGGCTAGCCCCACTGCGCGGGGGACGTCCCGCTTCGTACCGTGGCCGTCATGGAAGCCCGCGACCCTGAGCTCAAGAAGGAGCTCGACGCCACCCTTCAGGCCCGTAACGAGCTGGGGGCGGACTACGAGCCCGCACTGATCGAATCGTTCCTCGAAAAGGTGGAGCAGCGCATGGACGGGATGACCGACCGTCATGTCCGGCGGCGGCTCGCCGAGCAGCAGATGGCCGCAGCCCGGGGCGGCGGCCCCCGCCCGCCGAGCGCCTCGACCGGGTTCGGCGGGCGCTTCGGGTTCGGCGTCGTCTCGCTGGTCCTCGCCATTCCGCTGACCGCGATAGCCGCGGTGAACACCGGCTTCAAGGGCCTGGTCGTCTGCTGGCTGGGCATCGTCGCGGTGAACGCGGTGCATGCCGCCCGTGGCTGGCCCTGGGCGGACCGCGAGCGGCGCGAGGAATCCGACTGGGAGGGGTGACCGGGACCCGGGGCGCTCGCCGCGCACTGGAACGGGTGGTCCCGCGTGCCGTCGGCCGACGGTTCGCGCGGGCTGAAGGATCACTCGGAAGAAGTAGTCGCGGGGACCGCCGCACCCCCGTTGCCGGGGGGCGGGACGACGACGGTCCCCGCGAGGGACACGTTCCGGGTCAGGGCCGGGTCTCGTGTCCGGGCGTCCATGGAGTCCGGGAGCCGCTCCGGAGGTCCTTGACGCCGACAACCACCAATGTGCCGGACGCGTGTTAAGCCGGTGCTGCGCTGACGTGTCGCGCTCGTACCACTTTCGCGAACCCGCGCCTTCGCGGCTCCGGCCGGGCGGTCACCGGCGCTACTTCACGTCCTTCGAGAGGTACGCCAGCAGATCCTGCCTGCTCACGACGCCTGTCGGCTTGCCCTCCACCAGCACGATCGCGGCGTCGGCGCCGTTCGAACCGCTCAGCGCCGCCATCAGATCGGCCACCGGCTCGCCGGATCCCACCTGCGGCAGCGGGGAGGACATGTGCTTCTCCAGCGGGTCACCGAGCGAGGCGCGCTGGGTGAAGAGCGCGTCGAGCAGCTCCCGCTCCACCACCGAACCGATGACCTCCGCGGCCATCACGTCCGGGTGGCCGGCGCCCGGCTTCACGATCGGCATCTGCGAGACGCCGTACTCCCGCAGGACCTCGATGGCCTCGCCGACCGTCTCCTCCGGGTGCATATGGACGAGGGTCGGGATGGCGCCCTCCTTGTGCCGCAGGACATCGCCGACGCTCACCGCGTCGCCGCCCTGCTCCAGGAAGCCGTAGTCGTTCATCCACTCGTCGTTGAAGATCTTGCTGAGGTAGCCCCGGCCGCTGTCCGGCAGCAGAACGACCACGACATCGTCCGGGCCGAGCCCCTCGGCGACCTTCAGCGCCGCCACCACCGCCATGCCGCAGGAACCGCCGACGAGCAGGCCCTCCTCCTTGGCGAGGCGCCGGGTCATCTGGAAGGAGTCCTTGTCGGACACGGCGACGATCTCGTCCGTGACCGTGCTGTCGTACGCCGTCGGCCAGAAGTCCTCACCGACGCCCTCGACCAGATAGGGCCGGCCGGAGCCGCCCGAGTAGACCGAACCCTCCGGGTCGGCGCCCACGATCCGCACCCGCCCGTCGCTGGCCTCCTTGAGGAAGCGGCCGGTCCCGGAGATGGTGCCGCCGGTGCCGACGCCCGCGACGAAGTGGGTGATCTTCCCGTCCGTCTGCTTCCACAGCTCGGGACCGGTCGTCTCGTAGTGCGAGCGCGGGTTGTTCGGGTTGCTGTACTGGTCCGGCTTCCAGGCCCCCGGCGTCTCGCTGACCAGCCGGTCGGAGACGTTGTAGTACGAGTCGGGGTGCTCGGGATCGACGGCCGTCGGGCAGACGACGACCTCGGCGCCGTAGGCCCGGAGCACATTGATCTTGTCCGTGGAAACCTTGTCCGGGCAGACGAAAATGCACTTGTAGCCCTTGCGCTGGGCCACGATGGCGAGGCCGACGCCGGTGTTGCCGCTCGTCGGTTCGACGATCGTGCCGCCGGGCTCGAGCTCCCCGCTCTCCTCGGCTGCCTCGATCATGCGCAGGGCGATGCGGTCCTTCACCGAACCGCCGGGGTTGAAGTATTCGACCTTGGCCAGGACTGTCGCCTGGATGCCTTCGGTCACGCTGGTCAGCTTCAGCAGCGGGGTATTGCCGACCAGGCTGATCATCGAGTCGTGGAATTGCACCGTTGTCTCCGGGGTCTCCGTGATGGTCCGGCCAGCGTATGCGCATACGCGTGAGATTGGGCGACAGTCCTTACGGGGCAGTTAGCTGATGTACACGCGCGTACTCGTGCGTACGGCGGCTTGGAGGAGGTGGCACGGACTGTGTCGAGGGCGAGGGTGGCGCGGCGGATCGCCGCGGGCGCGGCCTACGGCGGCGGCGGCATCGGGCTGCTGGGAGCGGCGGGCGTCGGAGTGCTGCTGGCGGAGGTCCAGCTGGCGAAGCGGTCGGTGGGCGGCGGGAGCGCCCCCGTACCGCCCAGCGGCGACGGATGGTACGGACTGGCCTTCGGGCACACACAACCGCTGCGCATGGGCATGCTCGGCGATTCCACGGCCGCGGGACAGGGCGTACGGCGGGCGGGGCAGACCCCGGGGGCGCTGCTGGCGTCGGGGCTCGCCGCGGTCGCCGAGCGGCCCGTGGATCTGTGGAACGTGGCGCTGCCGGGAGCGAGGTCGGACGATCTGGACCGGCAGGTGACCCTGCTGCTGTCGGATCCGGCCCGGGTCCCGGACGTCTGCGTGATCATGATCGGCGCGAATGACGTCACGCACCGGCTGCCGGCGACACAGTCGGTGCGGTGTCTGGCGGCGGCGGTACGGCGGCTGCGTACCGCCGGGGCGGAGGTGGTCGTCGGCACCTGCCCGGATCTCGGCACGATCGAGCCGGTGTACCAGCCGCTGCGCTGGCTGGCGCGCCGGGTGAGCCGGCAGCTGGCCGCCGCCCAGACGATCGTGGCGGTCGAGCAGGGCGCCCGTACGGTCTCGCTGGGCGATCTGCTGGGCCCGGAGTTCGCCGCGAATCCGCGGGAGCTGTTCGGCCCGGACAACTACCACCCGTCCGCCGAGGGGTACGCGACGGCCGCGATGGCCGTCCTGCCCACGCTGTGCGCGGTGCTCAACCTGTGGCCGGAGACGGACCGTCTCGACGCGAGCCGCGACGAGGACATGCTGCCGGTGGCGAAGGCGGCCTCGGCCGCGGCGTCCCAGGCGGGCACCGAGGTCACCGGCGCGCGTGCCCCGTGGGCGCTGCTGAAGCACCGTCGCCGCCGTCATCTGCCGACCACGGCCGAGGCGACCCCGGCGGAGGCCGTCCCAACGGAGGCCGTCCCGACGTCGGAGGCCGTCCCGCCCGGAGCGGTCCGGCCGGGAGCGACGCCGCCTGACGTGCCGCCTGACGTGCCGCCGGACGCCGAGGAGACCTGGCAGGTGGGCCGGGAGGCATGACAGCGGCTCCCGGCCAGGTTCCCGCCCCGGTCACCGCCGCGTGAGCAAGCGCTTAGAAAAGAGGTCCGCATCACATGTCCCGCCCGGTGCCCCCGGCACTACGGGCGGGTAACTTCCCAGACAGACCTGCCCTCTCACCGACCCGCCCTCTCCCACCCGTCGCGTCAGCCCTCACCCGTCCACTTCCGTCCTCATGGAGCCGTGATGCCCGAAGCCGTGATCGTCTCTGCCGCCCGTTCCCCCATCGGCCGGGCCTTCAAAGGCTCACTGAAGGAACTGCGGCCCGACGACCTGACCGCCACGATCATCGAGGCCGCGCTGGCCAAGGTCCCCCAGCTCGACCCGCGCGACATCGACGACCTGATGCTCGGCTGCGGCCTGCCCGGCGGCGAGCAGGGCCACAACCTCGGCCGGATCGTCGCCGTACAGCTGGGCATGGACCACCTCCCCGGCTGCACCATCACCCGCTACTGCTCCTCGTCCCTCCAGACCTCCCGGATGGCGCTGCACGCCATCAAGGCGGGCGAGGGCGATGTCTTCATCTCGGCCGGGGTCGAGATGGTCTCGCGCTCGGTGAACGGCTCCTCGGACGGTATGCCGGGCACGCACAACCCGGTCTTCGCGGACGCCGAGGCCCGCACCGCCGAGGTCGCGCAGAGCACGGGCGCCGGATGGCACGACCCGCGCGAGGACGGCCTGGTCCCCGACGCCTATATCGCGATGGGCCAGACCGCCGAGAACCTCGCCCGCCTCAAGGGCATCACCCGCCAGGACATGGACGAGTTCGGCGTACGGTCCCAGAACCTCGCCGAGGAAGCGATCAAGAACGGCTTCTGGGAGCGCGAGATCACGCCCGTGACGACCCCGGACGGCACGGTCGTGGCGAAGGACGACGGCCCGCGCGCGGGCGTCACGCTGGAGGGTGTCCAGGGCCTCAAGCCCGCCTTCCGCCCCGACGGCCTGGTGACGGCCGGCAACTGCTGTCCGCTCAACGACGGCGCCGCCGCGCTCGTGATCATGTCCGACACCAAGGCGCGCGAGCTGGGCCTGACCCCGCTGGCCCGGATCGTCTCCACCGGCGTCACCGGCCTGTCGCCCGAGATCATGGGCTACGGCCCGGTCGAGGCGTCCCGGCAGGCGCTCTCCCGTGCCGGGCTGACCATCGACGACATCGATCTGGTCGAGATCAACGAGGCGTTCGCCGCGCAGGTCATCCCGTCCTACCGGGACCTGGGCGTCCCGCTGGAGAAGCTGAACGTCAACGGCGGCGCCATCGCCGTCGGCCACCCCTTCGGCATGACCGGCGCGCGGATCACGGGCACGCTGATCAACAGCCTCCAGTTCCACGACAAGCAGTTCGGTCTGGAGACGATGTGCGTAGGCGGCGGCCAGGGCATGGCCATGGTCATCGAGCGCATGAGCTGAACCGCACCGGACCGGATTCTTAGCGGAGAGTAGTCGCGCGAGTCGGATAAGCGCACCTCAACCCCCTCGATCCTCAGTTGTGACTGAATCTCCCCCAGGATGTGACCTACGCCCGGGGGAGATTCCTTTGCCCAGGTCAGAGCCGCGTTCAGGGGAGATATAAGGCCCAAAGACCTGTCCAATTCGTGACGTAATGCACTGACGGACGGCTCTCGCCTTCGACAAGCTGAGGTAGGAAGTCGGGGGTATCGATCGGAATCGGGAGTAGTCAGTGAGCGCCATGTCTCTTGCCCTGCTGCTGACCACAGCCGCCGCCACGGCCGTGGGCGTCGCCGCCCTGCACGCCGCCCACGGGCTGCGCAGGCAGGTCAGCGCGCTGCGCGGTGAGCTGGCCGCGTCGGTCCCGGGCGACCTCACCGCGGCCGTACCCCAGGCCAGAAGCGCCACCCACGCCGACGACATACGGACCGCCGTCGCCGAGGCCCTCGCCGAGGAGCGCGAGCGCGAGCTGGCCGAGGCCCGTGCCTTCTGGGCCGCCCAGGAGGCCCGTGACGCCGCCGACACCCCGTCGCTGCTGGGCGGGCTGCCCGGATTCGGTACCGAGGAGAGCCCGTACTACGTGCCCCGCCAGGTGGACTTCGCCGGGCTGGAGGCGCTGGACCTCGACGCCGCCGACGGACTCGACGACCTCGCCGACTACCCGGAGCTGACCGAGGTCAGCGAGGTGAGCGGGATGGGTGAGGCCGGTGAGTTCGCGGAGGACTCCGCCGAGCTGGCCGCCGCCCGTCGCCGGCACCCCTCGCACCCGGACTTCGTACCGGTGCAGGCCCCGGTCGTCACCGACCACGAGCGCACGGTGTCGCGGCTCGACGCGCTCGCCGAGACCGGTACGGCGCTCGCGGACGTCCGTCCCGGCCCGCTGGGCACCCTCGACGTCTATGTCTTCGCCGACGGCACGACACTCTGCATGACCCCGGGCCACCGCGAGACCGCCGAGCGGCTCGCTGGTGCGCTGCGGGAGGGCGAGGCCCCGGTCCTGCTGGGCGGCTCCGGCGTCTCCGGCGCGTACGCCCTGACGTTCTCGTGCGGCGGCGAGCACGTCTACATCCTCGCGGACCGCGTCATCGCGTCCCTCTAGTCCCTCTGGTCTCTCTGGAACCCCGCCCGCCGCGGGCGCTCAGAGCGCGGCCCGCGCCGCCGCCTTCTCCACCGATCTCACGGCCTCGTCCAGCTCCCTCACGGACGGGGCCGTTCGCAATGCTTCGGCCAGATCCCCGGCCGCGACCGTGAGCTGGTCCGCGACCACGAAGACGCCGGAGTCCGGCATGATCCGCGGCTCCTCGCCGGGGGCGTCGAGCCGCTGGGCCCGTACGGAGAGTTCCCTGGCCAGCGCCAGTGCCTCGGCGGCGGCTCCGCGTTGGAGCCGGCTCTGCGGGGCGGCCCGCAGGCGGTCGGCGAATCGGTCCACTGCGGCCGTCAGCGGCGTTGTATCGAGCACGCCGCGACCTTACGCGACCGGACAACGGCGCCTACGGGACTGTTGCCAACAGACCAACGCTCAGGCACGGTGGCGTGAAGGACCAGTACGCGCACAACGTCCGGAGGCGCCGATGTCCCTTGTCTTCTCCGAAGAGACCCATCGCAACATGCTCTCCCGCATCCCTCACCGCACCGGCAGAGAGATCTCCGACTGGCTCCGCACGGTCGAGGAAGGTCCGGCCCTCCTCCGCTTCGAGGAGAAGGTCAGCTGGCTGAGGAGCGAGCACAACCTCGCGTACGGCCACGCGAAGGCGATCATCCACGAATACGACCTGCGGCGGGCGGCCCGCCGCCTGCTCTGACCCGGCACCCGACACCCGGCACCCGAGCCGTCGGCTCCGCGGAGTCCGACGGCTCGGAGCCGGACACAGCGGAAGGGGTCCGCGGGCACCATGCCCGCGGACCCCTTCGTGCTCCTGCTACTGATTCGTGCTCCTGCTACTGAGCCGTGTGGCGTCAGTCGTTGCCTTGCAGGATCGAGAAGAGCCGCAGCATCTCCAGGTAGATCCACACCAGCGTCAGCGTGAGACCGAAGGCCGCGAGCCAGGACTCCTCGCGCGGAGCGCCGTACGCGACGCCGTCCTCGACCTGCTTGAAGTCGAGCGCGAGGAAGCAGGCGCCGAGGATGATCCCGACGATGCCGAAGATGATGCCCAGACCGCCGCTGCGGAAGCCGAGGCCGTCACCGCCGCCGAAGACGCTGAAGAGCAGGTTGGCGACCATCAGGAGCACGAAGCCCATGGCGGCGGCCATCACGAAACCGTAGAAGCGCCGGGTGACCCGGATCCAGCGCATCTTGTAGGCGAACAGCACACCGGCGAAGACCGCCATCGTGCCCATGACCGCCTGGACGACCACACCGGGCGCGAGGTAGGTGCTCACCGCGGAGCTGATCACACCGAGGAAGACACCCTCGAAGGCGGCGTACGCCAGGATCAGCGCGGGCGTCGGCTTGCGCTTGAAGGACTGGACCAGCGACAGGACCATCGCCACCAGCGCGGCACCGATCGCGATGCCGTACGACTTGCCGAGGTTGGCGGGGTCCACCGGCAGCAGGACCCACGACAGGACGGCGGTGAGCACGACCGTGCCCAGCGTCATGCCGGTACGGCTCACGACGTCGTCGATCGTCATGACGTCGGCGCGCGCGGGCGCCTGCGGGCCGCCGAGCTGGGTGCCCTGCTGCGGGGCGTAGGGGTTGGTGGCGTACGGGTTGGTCGCGTACGGGTTCGTCGCTACAGCGGGGCCCCCGGCCTGCGGCGCCGCGTTGAAGCCCGCGTGGCCGTTGTCGCGGCTGAAGCCCCGTCGCGAGAAGACCGGGTTACTGCTCCTCATCTCACTCCTCCATGGCCGCCCTGCGCGGCCTTGCGACAAGAGTAATGGGGCAGCAAAGCGTACGCCCTAGTGCTCGGGGAGGATCTTTCCAGGATCGTGACGCCCGGCGGGTGCGTCTCGTCACATCGGAGCGTCACCTCGGGGGGTCACACCGGAGCGACATCGAAGGGTCACACCGGAGCGCCACACCGGAGCGCTCCCGGATCGGACCGGCGCACCCACCGGCGCCGGCCGTCCTGTCCATCACCGGTGATGTGCCCGGAGCCGGACTTGAACCGGCACGCCCCCGAGGGGCAGCGAGGTTTAAGCTCGCCGTGTCTGCATTCCACCATCCGGGCAAGCGCGCAACGGCGCGTTGGCACAGGAGCCTATCGGGGCAGGCCACTCGAACAGCCGAGCGCCTACCCGATGTTGTCTTATTTTATTGACTTCTGAGGGTGCGTCAGCGCACGTACCGGGCCATCGACACATGCCGGGCCCGGGTGGTCATCCCCGACCGGGGCGTGCAGGAATGACGAAAAGTCGCCGCCCGGTCACGCATGTGGCATCGTCGCCGCGTCCACGCGGTCTTGAGGCGACCTGCGGAGGACCTGTCCCAGGAGTCGAGTCATCCCCGAGGAGGAGGGCGCGGCACGGCGGTCAGACCCAAGACGGCCCCGGGAACGGTTACCGCGGCGGACGACTCGCGCTCCCCCCGCCGTAAGGATGGAGGTGTCCTCACAGCGCACCACCGACAGGAGTGTTCTCCCGTGACCACCACCCAGTTCGCCCCCCGCGCGACCGCCGTGGCCGCCCGCGCCTCCGATCTGTCGAAGGTCTACGGCCTGGGCGAGACCCAGGTGGTGGCCCTCGACCGGGTCTCCGTGGACTTCCGGCAGGGAGAGTTCACCGCGATCATGGGCCCGTCCGGCTCCGGCAAGTCCACGCTGATGCACTGCGTGGCCGGCCTCGACAGCTTCAGCAGCGGCTCCGTACGGCTCGGCGAGACCGAGCTGTCGACCCTCAAGGACAAGCAGCTCACGCAGTTGCGCCGGGACAAGATCGGCTTCATCTTCCAGGCGTTCAACCTGCTGCCGACCCTGACGGCCCTGGAGAACATCACCCTCCCGATGGACATCGCGGGCCGCAAGCCCGACAAGCAGTGGCTGGACCAGGTGATCTCGATGATCGGTCTCGCCGACCGGCTCGGCCACCGGCCCACCCAGCTCTCCGGCGGCCAGCAGCAGCGCGTGGCCGTCGCCCGCGCGCTGGCCTCCCAGCCCGAGATCATCTTCGGCGACGAGCCGACCGGAAACCTGGACTCGCGCTCCGGCGCCGAGGTGCTGGGCTTCCTGCGCAACTCCGTACGCGAGCTGGGCCAGACCGTCGTCATGGTGACGCACGACCCGGTGGCCGCCTCCTACGCGGACCGCGTCATCTTCCTCGCGGACGGCCGGATCGTCGACGAGATGCTGGACCCGAGCGCCGACGGGGTGCTCGACCGGATGAAGGCCTTCGACGCCAAGGGCCGTACGAGCTGACGCTCCGTCGGCTCCGTTCCGCCCGTACGTGACCGTTGACCCGTACGTGACCGTTGACCCGTACGTGGTGCTCCACCCGTACGTACCTCCACCCGTACGTGGTGCTCCGTCCGTGCGCGCTCGTTGACCCGCACGCGGCCCCCTCGCGCTGACGCTCCGGCAGTCGGCCCCCACTTCCTCCCCTCGGTCCGGTCCGTCGTGTCGGCCCGTCTGTTCGGCCTGCCCTCTCCGCCCACCCTCACCAGGACTTCCACCATGTTCCGTACCGCCTTGCGCACCGTGCTCGCGCACAAGGCCAGGCTGCTGATGACCGTCCTCGCCGTCATGCTCGGCGTCGCCTTCGTCTCCGGCACCCTGGTCTTCACCGACACCCTCGGCAACGCCTTCGAGAAGCAGTCGTCCAAGAGCTACAAGGACGTCGCCGTCGGCGTCACCGCGTACGACAGCCGCGACGCCGGCGACACCGACTCCGCCAAGGCGACCCCCGGGGTCGGCCAGGAGACCGTCGGCAAGATCGAGGCCCTGGACGGGGTCGCCTCCGTCACCGGCCGGGTCAGCGGCTTCGCCGGGGTCGCCGACCCCGACGGCAAGCTGATCGGCGACGGCTGGTCCAACAGCGGCTCCAACTTCGCGCCGGGCAAGAACGGCGAGGACGCCGCCTACTCCTTCTCCGAGGGCGCGGGTCCCACCGAGGACGGTGAGATCGCACTCGACGAGACGACCGCGACCAAGGGGAAGTACACGGTCGGCGAGCCGGTACGGGTCGCCACCAACGGGCCGGTGAAGGAGTACACCCTCTCCGGTGTCTTCACCACCGACGACGGACAGGTCAACGCGGGCGGCAGTCTCGTCCTCTTCGACACCGCCGTCGCGCAGAAGCTCTATCTGGAGCCCGGCTTCTACAGCGATCTCACGATCACCGCCGCCGCCGGCGCCTCCGAGAGCCGGATCCTGGACCAGCTCAAGCCCCTGCTGCCGAAGAACGCCGAGGCGAAGACCGGCGAGCAGCTCGCCTCGGAGCAGGCCGACCAGATCGAGAAGAGCCTCTCCAGCCTCAACCAGATCCTGCTGGGCTCCGCCGCCGTCGCGCTCTTCGTCGGCGTCTTCCTGATCTCCAACACCTTCACCATGCTGGTCGCCCAGCGGACCAGGGAACTGGCGCTGCTGCGCGCGGTCGGCGCCTCCCGCCGCCAGGTCAAGCGCTCGGTGCTGGCCGAGGCCGCGGTGGTCGGCGTGATCGCCTCCACGATCGGTTTCCTCTTCGGTCTCGGGCTCGCCATCGCGCTGCGCTCGCTGATGGGCGTGACGGGCGCGAAGATACCCGCGGGCGCGCTGGTGGTCTCGCCGACCGCCGTCGGCGCCGCCTTCGGTGTCGGGGTGCTGATCACGCTGCTCGCCGCCTGGCTGCCCGCCCGCCGGGCCGCGAAGATCCCGCCGGTGGCCGCGATGAACAGCGTGCACGGCGTGGCCACCACCAAGTCGCTCGTCGTCCGCAACTCCATCGGCGGCGCGCTGGCCCTGCTCGGCTCCGCCGTGATCGTCGCGGGCGCCGCGGCCGGTTCCGACGGCCGGATCCTCATCGGCGGCGGCGCGTTCCTGACGATGATCGGCGTGATCGTGCTGATCCCGCTGCTGTCGCGGCCGGTCATCGCGCTGGTACGGCCGCTGCTGCGCGGGGTCTTCGGGGTGTCCGGCAAGCTGGCCGGGCTGAACGCGGTCCGCAATCCGCGGCGTACCGGTGCCACCGCCTCCGCGCTGGCCATCGGGCTCACGCTGGTCACCGGACTGACGGTGATCGGTGTCACCGTCGGCCAGGCCGTGGACAAGATGACCACGGACAACATCAAGGCCGACTACATGGTGACGATGGCTGCCGCCGGCGATCTGGACCAGAGCGTGCTGACCGCGCTGGAGAAGGCGCCCGGCGTGAGCGCGGTCTCCCCGCAGCAGTCCGCCGGGCTGGAGATCAAGGGCGACTACCACTCCGCCTCCGCGGTCACCCCCGGGGACATCGAGAAGGTCATCAACATCGCCTCGGTCTCCGGCTCACTGGACGCGCTCGCCCAGGGCGAGATCGCGGTCGCCGAGGACACCGCGAAGTCCAACGGCTGGAAGCTCGGTGACACCGTCGAGGTCACCTTCAGCGACAAGAAGACGGGCGAGCTGACGGTCGGCGCCACCTACAAGAAGAACGAGTTCCTCTCGCCGGTGCTGATGTCGACCGAGCTGGCGTCCGCGCACGAGGCCACGCCGTACATCCCCGAGGTGTGGGTGAAGATGGACGGCGGCGCGAGCGCCGCGAACGAGCAGGCGCTGGTGGACTCGCTGGGCAAGAACCCGGCGATCACGATGATGGACCGGCAGGACATCAGGAACGAGTTCGGCGGCTTCATCAACACCGCGCTGAACATCATGTACGGCCTGCTGGCGATGGCCCTGGTCATCGCGATCCTGGGGGTCATCAACACGCTGGCGATGTCCGTCTTCGAGCGTCAGCAGGAGATCGGCATGCTGCGAGCCATCGGCCTGGACCGGGCCAAGGTCAAGCGGATGATCCGGCTGGAGGCCATCGTCATCTCGCTCTTCGGCGCGGTGATCGGGGTGGGGCTCGGGTCCTTCCTGGGCTGGGCGGTCGGTCAGACCGTCAAGGACCAAGTCCCTGGTTACGCGCTGGTCATCCCGTGGGACCGGATCGGGATCTTCCTGGTTCTCGCCGGTCTGGTGGGGGTGCTCGCCGCGCTGTGGCCGGCGCGCAGCGCCGCGAAGCTGAACATGCTGACGGCCATCAAGACCGAGTAGCGCGGAACCGGCCGAGGAGCGGGAGAGGGGCCGGGGAGCGGGAGAGGGACGGCAGAGGACGGGATACGAGAGGAGAGGGCGGGACCCCGGCGCGGGGGCCCGCCCTCTCCCGCGTCCTCAGGTGCCGGCGCAGTAGCGCATCAGATGATCGTGGTTGGCCTTGTACTGGTCGTGGATCACGGCGTCGTCGATCTTCAGCAGGGTCTCGTCATTGGAACGCAGCGCCTGCCACGAGTAGTTGTGGCTTCCGGTCCAGACGATCTTCTTGTTGGCGACACCCTCGTACACGCCCTTGACCAGCACGTACTTGGAGTGCAGCCCGATCTTCGGTGCCCCGCTCGTGGGCGGGTCCTCCCAGCACTCCACGCGCTGCGTGAGCTTGCCGGAGACGAGAGAGGTGACGGTCCTGCCGAGCGACGGTACGCCGGTGCCCCCGCCGTTCGGATTGCCGTCGCCCGCGAGATACACCAGGCAGCCCGCCTTCTTCATGGCCACGAGCTTGCTCGCGATCTGGTCGCGGTAGAAGAGGTTCGCCGCCATCCGCACCTCGGAGCGGCGCGTCGGCGAGCAGGCGACCTTGTCGAGGAGGAGCTTGACCGTGTCGGTGGCCGGGTCCTTCCGGTAGTCCGTGCCGGACGTCTCCCGGCGCGGGAAGAAGTACGTCTTGTACGCGGGGTCGGTCGCGCTGGACGGCGTCCGGTAGTACGTCGCGAGCCCCGGGCCGGAGGCGCCGTACTTCAGCTGGTCGGAGAAGTACGCCGCGTAGTTGTCGTGGAGACCCGGGTCGGCGATCGTCACGGCGTTGTTGAACAGGTCGGTGCGCTGGGTGCCGGTCATATTGGCCGAGGTCTGCACGACGACCTTCTCCGCGCCTCCCGTGCGGGAGAAGAGGAAGAACTTGTTGTGGTCGATCGCGCGGCTGCCGATGGTGCGGTTGCCGACGCACGAGCGGTTCGACGGGCAGGACATCACCCAGGACGGCCGGGTGCGGTCGGTGCCGAGGCCCGCCGCGAGATTCTCGTACTCACCTCCGGCGGTCACCGTCTCGTGCGATTTGTAGTCGAGGATCGCCCGGACGGCGACGCCGCGTTCCTTGGCCGCGATCAGGGCCTCGCGGACGCTGTCGTCGGTGAAGGTGTAGAGGGACAGACTGATCGAGCCGCCCGCCGGGGAGCCGTCGATCAGCGAGACGACATGGTTCCTGATCCTGTCCCGCTGGGCGGCGGTGCCCGCGGGGTCGTTGAAGAGCGCGCCGGTGGTGACCGGGGCGGCGGAGGCCCCGGCCGGTAACCCCGAAGGCGCCGGGGATTCGCCCCTGGACGGGGGCTCGGCCTCGGAGGGGGCCCGGAACTCGGACCCGTCGTCCCCGTCGGCCCACGCGGCGCCGGGAAGGGCCATGACGGACATCAGGGCGACGGCCAGGCTCAACAGCCGGATTCCGCTGTGCCCATGGCGACGGCGACGGTGGTGACGGTGGTGGTGGCGGTGCACACCGGTCTCCTGTTCGGTTCGGCTCGGGGAGCACGTGACTCTCGAAGCACGGACCTGGTGAAACCCCGCGGAAAGCGGAAGACGGAGCCGCCGGGCAGGGGTGTGCCCGGCAGCTCCGTCATCCAGGCCCGGACGGCAGAACGTACCAACTCGCCGTCACTGTCCGGGCCTGCTCACCTCTTTGTCACCCGCATGGTGTCCCGCGTCAGCCGCTCCACACGCGCGCTCGCGCCGGCATCCCGGAGGCACCGCTCTCCGGGGTCCGCACGGCCAGGATCTGGTTGACGCCGATCTTGTTCCGCTCGAAGGAGACCGCGGAGGCCGCCATGTAGAGGCGCCAGACGCGGGCGCGTCCGGCGGAGGTGGCACGTACGGCCTCGGCCCAGTGGTCCTCCAGGTTGGCCACCCAGCGGCGCAGGGTCAGGGCGTAGTGCTCCCGGATCGACTCGACGTCACGGACCTCGAAGCCCGCCTCCTCCAGCGTGCCGACCGTCCTGCCGAGCGGCGCCAGCTCGCCGTCCGGGAAGACGTACGCGTCGATGAACTCGTCGATGCGGTATGCGCTCTCGTCCTTCTCGGGACGGCGGGCGATCTGGTGGTTCAGCAGCCGGCCGCCCGGCTTGAGCAGGGCGTACAGATCGTCGGCGTACTCGCGGTACTTGACCGAGCCCACGTGCTCGGCCATCCCGATGGACGAGATCGCGTCGTACGGGCCGTCCCTGACGTCCCGGTAGTCCTGGACCCGCAGCTCGATACGGTCGGTGAGGCCCTCCTCCGCGACCCGCTTGCGGGCGTAGGCGGCCTGCTCCCGGGAAAGGGTGACGCCGGTGACGCGGGCGCCGTACTCGCGGGCGGCGTGGATGGCCATCGAGCCCCAGCCGCAGCCGACGTCGAGCAGCCGGTCGCCCTCCTTGAGGGCGAGCTTGCGGCAGATCAGATCGAGCTTGTCGCGCTGTGCGTCCTCAAGGGTGAAGCCGTCGTCGCCGTAGCTGTCGCCGTCGCCGTCGCCGTTACCCCAGTAGGCGCACGAGTAGACCATCGAGGGACCGAGCACCAGCTCGTAGAAGTCGTTGCCCACGTCGTAGTGGTGGCTGATCGCCGCCCGGTCGCGGCGCTTGGTGTGCAGCGCGCCGTGCCGCCGCCGGATCTCCTCGGCGGGCGGGGCGGGCGGCGGCCAGGGTCCCGCGATCTGTACGAACCCGCGCGCGACGGCCCGCATACGGGGGTCGAGTACGGGGTGCACCTCGTCCTTGGCGTCGGCGCCGCGCTCCCAGATGAGCCCGGCGAGGAGGCCGAGGGTCTCGTAGAGATCGCCCTCCACATCGATCTCACCGGCCACCCAGGCGCGCGCGAGCCCCAGTTCGCCGGGTTTCCACAGGAGGCGGCGCAGGGCGCGACGGTTACGGATGATCAGGGCCGGGGCGTCCGGGGGACCGGATTCGCTGCCGTCCCAGGCACGGATACGGACCGGGAGCGGGGCCCCCAGCAACTCTTCGGCAAGAGTGGTCAGCCGCAGCGCGGCGTCGGCCATGGCGTACACCTCCGTGATGAGGAATACCGGAAATGCTCAACACCACGTAAACACCGGTCGGGTGCGGATGCAGTCCCGGCGACGCGCAATGGGACGGCAAAATACCTGCATCTACCACGCACTTTAGGGTGGATGTGCACGCTTTTCTCCCGGCGCCTGCGCGGGGTCCCCGCACATGACCGGTGGGCTCGGGGCGCGCAACCGGCGGGCGGGGGGCGCGCATCCGGCGGCTTCCGGGGAGCGCGCGGCGCCTTCCGGGGTGCCCCGCCCAGCGGCGGCCGGGGGCCCTGCCCGGCGGCTGCCGCGGTGCGGCGGGCACGCGAAAGGGCCGCCCGCACCACGGATGGCGGACGGCCCTTTCGGGGTTCAGCGCGGCGGCGTCAGGACGCCTTCGTCTTCTCCGGAGCGGGCGACGCGGCGGCTGCCGCCGGGGCCGGCTTGGCGGCCTCGTAGAACTCCTCGCGCGGCGTCTCCATGGCGCCGAGCGAGACGACCTCGCGCTTGAGGAACATCGCGAGCGTCCAGTCGGCGAAGACCCGGATCTTGCGGTTCCAGGTCGGCATGGCCACGCCGTGGTAGCCACGGTGCATGTACCAGGCCAGCCGGCCCTTGAGCTTGATCTTCATCTTGCCCATGACGATCATCGCGACGCCCTTGTGCAGGCCGAGTCCGGCGACCGCACCCTTGTTGGCGTGGCTGTACTCCTTCTGCGGGAAGCCCCGCATACCGGAGATCACGTTGTCGCCGAGGACCTTGGCCTGCCGCAGCGCGTGCTGCGCGTTCGGCGGGCACCAGGCGTTCGGGTTGCCGGCCTTGCGGCCCACGACGTCCGGGACCTGCGCGTTGTCGCCCGCGGCCCAGATGTAGTCGGTGCCCTGGACCTGGAGCTTCTCGCTGGTGTCCACATGGCCGCGGGGGCCGAGCGGCAGACCGTAGCGGGCGAGCGCCGGGTTCGGCTTGACGCCGGCCGTCCACACGATGGTGTTGGAGTCGACCTCAAGGCCGTTGTTGAGCACGACGTGGCCGTCCACACAGGAGTCCATGCCGGTCTTCAGGTAGACCTCGACACCGCGGCTCTCCAGGTGCTCCTTGCCCCAGGCGCCCAGCTTCGGGCCGACCTCGGGAAGGATCTTGTCGGCGACGTCGACGAGGAGGAAGCGCATGTCCTCGCGCTTCACGTTCGTGTAGTACTTGGCCGCGTCGCGCGCCAGGTCCTCGACCTCACCGATGGTCTCCGCGCCGGCGAAGCCGCCGCCCACGAAGACGAAGGTCAGCGCCTTGCGGCGGACCTCCTCGTCGGTCGTCGAGTCGGCCTTGTCGAGCTGCTCCAGTACGTGGTTGCGCAGGCCGATGGCCTCCTCGATGCCCTTCATGCCGATGCCCTGCTCGGCGAGGCCGGGGATCGGGAAGGTACGGGAGACGGCGCCGAGCGCGATGACGAGGTAGTCGAAGGGCAGCTCATAGGCCTCGCCGACGAGCGGCGCGACCGTGGCGACCTTGCGGTCCTGGTCGATGGTCGTGACCCGGCCGGTGAGCACCTCAGCCTTGGGCAGCACGCGTCGCAGCGGGACGACGACATGCCGAGGCGAAATGCTGCCAGCGGCGGCTTCGGGGAGGAAGGGCTGGTACGTCATGTACGAGCGAGGGTCGACAACCGTGACGGTCGCCTCCCCGTAGCGCATCTTCTTCAGAATGCGACGAGCTGCGTACAGGCCTACGTACCCACCGCCTACAACGAGGATCCTGGGACGCTCCGTGGTGCTCATGCCATCGAGTATCCACCCCTCTCAGGGGGGTGGCTCGTGAGCCCCTTCACAAGGTAGGTGGCCCCTAGTGCTACACTGCGCGGCCCGCGTGACCGAGGTCATGGTCCATTGGGGGAACCACATCGCGGGTTTGGTCGTTGCCCACCCCTCGTGAGCTGGCCCTCCGCACTCAATCGAGGGTGGACCGCCGCACCCCATTCATACGCGCGTAACGCGCCCGGAACCGCCCGGTATAAGGGCGCGGGGCCCCCTTGGGGCTAACAGACCGCCCTCCGGATCAGCCCCGCCACCCTACGGGACCGATTTCCTTGTGAAGAAGTTCACGAACTTTCTCGCGGAGCCGTCGCGACGGCCCTCCAGGGGGTCCCCGAAGCCCGGCCGGGAGGCCCCGCGCACCGGTCCGCCGAGGGCGATTACGTCGGGGGTCCGGACCCCGGACGGAGACATCGGGACGGGTGCGACTCCGGAAGGCCGATTCGTTCAAGACCGCGTCGGCGGAGGGTTCGTACCATCACGGCCATGGACACCACCGCTTCGGCCTCGCGGCACATCAGCACACAGATCGATCGCCCGCTCAGGGAGGTCTACGACTACGCGTCGAACCCCGCCAACCTGCCCGAGTGGGCTCACGGATTGGGGGGCTCCATCAGCAAGATCGACGGGCAGTGGACCGCCGAGTCCTCGCCCATGGGGCGGGTCGTGGTCGCCTTCGCCCAGGAGAACGAGTTCGGCGTACTCGATCACGACGTCACCCTGCCTTCGGGCGAGACCGTCTACAACCCGGTGCGCGTGATCGCCGACGGCGCCGGGAGCGAGGTGGTGTTCACTCTCCGCCGACGGCCGGAGATGAGTGACGAGGACTTCCGACGCGACGCGGACGCGGTACGCGCCGACCTCAGCACGCTCAAGCGGCTGATGGAGCGCGCCTGACGCCTCCCCCGCCGTGAGCGTCAGCTCGCGGGGCGCCCACACGATCACCACTCCGAAACGGATCCTCATCCACTCATGAGCGACACCTGGATCACGCGGGCCGAGACCCGCGCCGACATCCCCGCCATCCGAGAGATCATCCTGGCCGCCTTCGATACCGAGGCGGAGGCCGACCTCGTCGACGCCCTGCGTGCCGACGCCGACGCGTGGATCGAGGGCCTTTCCCTCGTCTCCGCGGACGGGAACGGCCGCCCCGTCGGCCACGCCCTGCTGACGCGTTGCCACATCGGCGCCACCCCTGCCCTGTGCCTGGCGCCGTGCGCCGTCCGGCCCGAGCGGCAGAGGAGCGGCGCCGGCTCCGCGGCCGTCATCGCCGCCCTCAAAGCGGCCAAGGACAGGGGCGAGTACCACGTCGTCGTCCTGGGACACCCGGCCTACTACCCCCGGTTCGGCTTCACCCGCGCCTCCGCGCACGGCATCGGCCTGAGCATCGACGTTCCCGACGAGGCCCTGATGGCCCTCACCCTCGACGCCGACCACCCGCTGCCCGGCGGGACCGTCCGCTACGCCGCACCGTTCGGCATCTGACGCACCCCCGGCCGTGCGGGGCGCGGTGTCGGCCAAATGCCGGTGATGTCGGTTCGGTGTCGGCCGTTTGTCGGCGGAGGGCTGAAGCCTTGCCGAAGATCCTGCTGGGCACCCGGCCGGCAGGCGTGCGACAGACAGGGAATCGACATGATCAATGGCGTCACGATCATCGGCGCCGGACTCGGCGGCCTCACGCTCGCCCGCGTCCTGCACGTCCACGGCATCCCGGCCACGGTCTACGAGGCGGAGACCTCACCGACGGCGCGCGCGCAGGGCGGGATGCTCGACATCCACGACTACAACGGCCAACTGGCCGTCCGGGCGGCCGACCTGATGGACGAGTTCCGCGGCATCGTCCTGGAGGGCCGCGAGGCGATACGGATCCTCGACCGGGACGGGACAGTCCAGTTCGACCAGGCCGACGACGGCACGGGCGGACGCCCCGAGGTGCAGCGCGGCGACCTGCGGCAGATCCTGCTCGACTCGCTCCCGCCCGGCACCGTCCGGTGGGGCCACAAGGTCAGCGGCGTCCGCGCCCTCGGCGAGGGCCACCACGAGGTGACCTTCGCCGACGGCGGCACCGTCGTCACGAACCTGCTGGTCGGCGCGGACGGCGCGTGGTCACGGGTCCGGCCGCTGCTCTCCGGCGCCACCCCCGAGTACTCCGGCATGTCGTTCGTCGAGACCTACCTGTTCGACGCCGACACCCGGCACCCCGCCGCCGCGAAGGCGGTCGGCGACGGGTCGATGTTCGCGCTCGATACGAGTGGGACGCAGCTCGCGGCTCACCGGGAGAAGGGCGAGACCCTCCACACCTACGTCATGCTGTACAGGCCGCTGGACTGGTTCGCCGCGATCGACTTCACCGATCCCGCCGCGACCGCCGCACGGGTCGCCCAGGAGTTCGACGGCTGGGCCCCGGAGCTGACCGCGCTGATCACCGACAGCGATACGGCACCGGTCCTGCGCCCCCACTACACGCTGCCGGTCGGGCACCGGTGGGACCGAGTGCCGGGGGTAACCCTGCTCGGCGACGCCGCCCACCTCATCCCCCCGAACGGCGAAGGCGCCAACCTGGCCATGCTGGACGGCGCCGAACTGGGCACGGCCCTCGCCGCGCACCCCGGCGACATCGAGGCCGCTCTCACGGAATACGAGCAGGCGATGCTCCCTCGCAGTACGGCGATCGCCGAGGAGGAAGCGGAAACCTCTGCCCACGGCACGCTTGAGGACATGATCAACTTCTTCGCCCAGAACGAGCAGCCTGCATGAGCCGTCGGCGGGTGGGGGGTGGGGGTGGGGGTGGGGGGTGAGCGGTTGGGGCTCATGCCCCGCTGGTGGGGGAAGCTTTTCGACTGCGGGTCACGACCGAGGGGTAGCCGGGGTGGGCCGGAGGGTGTGGTGTCGGGTGGGGCCCACCCCGACTACCCCTCGCTCACAGCCGACCCAGCATGGCCGCCACCGCAATCACCCAGAGGCTCGCGCCGATCGTGACCACGATGGCGGCGACGCGCGTCATTCGCGCTTCCTCGCCCCCGGCGGCGGATAGCCGAAGATCCGCTCGTACAGAGCCGCTTCGTCCGGCTCCCGGTAGGCGAACAGCGCTTCCCAGCGCTTGTACTCCCGGTGGGCACGCCGTCGGCGTGGGCTCACGAGCCGTACGGGGACGGAGAGCGCGCCCGCGAACCAGCGCCACGCGCGCCTCACAATCCACCCCTGCTGCTCCACTTGTTGCGTTCCGCCACCCGCGCCCTGAGTTCTTCCGGCGACCCACCAGGAGGCCCGTCGCCGGGCGGCGTCTCGCCCGTACCCTCCCCGCCGACCGGGTCCTTCCACACAAGGAGCGCGCCGTCCGCGCCGAACGTGGCGATCAGCAGGGACAGCAGCCGTCGAGCCTCGCTAGTCGCCATCGGACAACCGCCGCATCAGTCCGGCCTCAACTTCGCGCATGAGCGCGGGGGTTGCTGTCGCGTATCCGTCACGCGGTACCCACTCCGGCACGAGCCGCCAGAAGTCCTCGGTCGCGTCTTCGGTCGGATCCACCAGACCTCACCCTTCTTACGATTAGTTACGAACCGTGTTCAGAGTGCGATGTGCCGCGCTACGTTGGGAAGCGGTTCACCGTCCGACCTGCGCATTGGTCTCACTGGCGCGCCTCCACGTGCCTTGACCTGCACGGATACGACGAGTGACGTCGAGTCTCAGGTCAGTGGTCAAGGAGGTTTCGCATGACAGAGCGACGCGATGTTGACGAACCGGTGAGGAGTCCCCGGGAGGCATTCGGCGAGGCGTTGCGCAACGCTCGCGAACTGCGAGCGGCCGGCAGGCTGTCGCAGTCGGACCTGGCGAAGAAGGCGCGTACGTCGAAATCCACTATCAGCCGCATCGAACGCGGAGTCCCCCCGATCGCCAGCAACTTGCCCGCCATGTTCGACCAGATCTTTGAGACGGACGGGCAATTCAAGCGGCTGTACGAAGAGGTGGTTTCGCGATCCTTCCCAGCCCTGTACCGGCGCCGCATGAGCCTGGAGCGGGAGGCCATTGGTATCTGGGAGTGGTCCCCCACGATCATCCCCGGTCTCTTTCAGACCGCCGAGTACGCCCGCGCACTGTTTCGGGCCAACAACCCACGGGCGACCGAGGATGAGATCGCAGGACTGATGCGTGCACGACTCGCTCGTCAGGGGCTTCTACGGGGCGACGCTCCACCGAATGTTCGCGTAGTGCTGTGTGCGTCCGTGATCGGGCGTCGCATCGTGAGTCGCGACGCGATGCGCGAGCAACTGGCAGTGCTCCTGGGCCAAGCAGAACGCCAGACCACTCGCCTTCAAGTACTGCCACTCGATGCCGAACCACATCTGCTTATCGATGGGCCCATCACGTTTCTGACAGCGCCAAATCATGTGACAGTAGTCTGTGTTGACGCGTTCCGTACTGCGGACATCAACGAAGATCCTGAACATGTCCGGACGGCCGTACGCGCCTACGATGACTTGACCAGCGAGGCGCTTTCAGCACGGGAGAGCGCTGCCTTCATTAGAAATCAGATGGAGACACTGTGAACCCCAACTCCGTCCCCACCGCGTGGGTCAAGTCCACCTACAGCAACGGTGACGGCGGCAACTGCGTCGAGTGGTCCCCCTCCTACGCCCACGCCCACAACCTCGTCCCCATCCGTGACAGCAAAGCCCCCCACCTCCCCCACCTCACCGTCACCCCCCACGCCTGGACCGACTTCGTGGCCTTCGCCACCACTCACACCGGCGACACCGTCGGCCGGTAGCGGATCTCCAGCATCGTGCAGCCCGTATCCGTCCGGTACGGGCCGTGCGGCATTCCCGGCGGGCGTGACGCGTAGTGGCCCGCCGTGAAGGTGGCGCCCAGCGTCAGGTCGTGCAGTTCGCCTTCGAGGAGGTAGACCTCTTCGAAGTACTCGTGCCGGATGACCCCCGCCTCGGAGGTGTCCAGCCCCGGCGCCCAGCGCGCGAGACGAGTCAGCTCTCCCCCGTCGCCCGGCGCCGCGCTGAGCACCCGTTCCGTCACGCCCGGGTGGCCGTCAACGTCCCGCCACGGCAGGTCCGTTGTGTCGAGGAACTCGTGCATGGCCTTCATCCGGCGGTCGCCGCCGCCCAGGCGATCCCGTCCAGGATGTCGTGTTCGCTGACCACGACCTCCTGGGCCCCGGTCCGTTCCATGATCGCGAGGAGTACGAGGGCGCCCGCGCCGATGACGTCCACCCGGCCCGGGTGCATGACGGGGATCGCGGCGCGCTGCGCGTGCGTGGCGTGGAGCAGGCGGGTGGTGATCTCCTGGACCTGGTCGTACCGGATCACGGAGTGGTGGATCGCGGCGGAGTCGTACTCGGTCAGGCCGAGCGCGATCGCGGCGACCGTGGTCACGGAACCGGCCAGTCCGACCAGAGTGCGGGCCTCGCGCAGCGGAACCGTCTGTTCGGCCAGGTCGAGGGCCGCCTCGATGTCGGCGCGGATCGCGGTGATCTGCGGCTCCGTGGGCGGGTCGCTGACGACGCCGTCCCGTACGAGGTGGCGTTCGGTCAGCCGTACGCAGCCGATGTCCACGGAGCGCGCGGCGCGCACCTGGTCGTCGCCGACGACGAACTCGGTGGAGCCCCCGCCGATGTCCACGACCAGGTAGCTGTCCCCGTCCGCCGGGCCCAGTTCCTTCGTCGCGCCGGTGAAGGAGTACGCCGCCTCCTGGTCGCCGGTGATCACCTCGGGCTCCACGCCCAGGAGGTCCAGGACCCCGCCGACGAACTCGTCGCGGTTCTCCGCGTCGCGCGAGGCGGAGGTGGCGACGAAGCGGACGCGCTCGGCGCCGTGTTCCTTGATGACGGCGGCGTACTCGCGGCAGGCGGCGAAGGTACGTTCCAGCGCCTCGGGGGCGAGCCGGCCCGTCCTGTCCACGCCCTGGCCGAGGCGGACGATCTTCATCCGGCGGTCCAGGTCGACCAGTTCGCCCGTCTCGGGGTGTGCGTCGGCGACGAGCAGGCGGATCGAGTTCGTACCGCAGTCGATGGCGGCGACCCTGGTCATTCCGTACCCCCCTCGGCATCCCCCTCGGCGCCGGAGGGGTCGGACCCGCACGGCGTCACGCACGGGCCCTTCGCCCACCACTCCGGCAGCATCGCGATCGCCTCGTCGCCCAGCGGGTTCACCCCGGGCCCGGCCGCCAGCGAGTGGCCGACCAGGACATGCAGGCACTTCACCCGGTCCGGCATGCCGCCGGCGCTCGGGAAGCCCTCCAGGACCTCGATGGCGTCGCGGCGCGCGAGGTAGTCCTCGTGGGCCGCGCGGTACGCGGCGGCCAGCTCGGGGTCGGTCGCGAGGCGCTCGGTCATCTCCTTCATGACGCCGTTCGCCTCCAGCGTGCCGATGGCCGAGGCCGCGCGCGGGCAGGTCAGGTAGTACGTCGTCGGGAAGGGCGTGCCGTCGGGGAGCCGCGGGGCGGTCTCGACCACGTCCGGCTGACCGCAGGGGCAGCGGTGCGCGATGGCGCGCAGGCCGCGCGGCGGGCGGCCGAGCTGTTCTTTGAATGCCGCGACGTCCGCGTCGGTGGGTTCCGTGCGTGCGGTCTGCGGAGGGGGCGTGTCCATGCCTGCCTATGTATGTTCTGCGGTTCTCGGGTGTTCCGCGGTTCTCGGGTGTTCCGCGGTTCTCGGGTGTTCCGCGGTTCTCGGGTGATTCTCGGATGATCTGACGGTGTTCTGTGCTGCCCGGCCGCCGTCGGCTATCTGTCCTGGCGGTCCGCGTTGTCCACGCCGTCCAGCACGTTCGAGTACCAGGGGCGGTCCGTCGCCCCCCGCTCCTCGCGGCGCTGCTCGCGAACGTCCGGGTCGATCACGGTGTAGCCGGTCTCCCCCGGCATCACGTAATGCAGATGCTGCCGGGCCAGCCGCTGGATATACGCGTCGTCCTGGAGCCGCGCCTTCTCGTCGCGCAGCTCCTCGACCCGCTGCTTCGCCTCGCGGGCCAGCCGCTCCTGGTCGGCGATCTCGTTCCGCTGCGACACGTACTGCCGCATCGGATACGCGAGCGCCACCACCAGTGTGCACACGACCAGGGCGAGGAAGGCGGCCCGGCCGGTGAGCCGGGAGCGGCGGTCCTGCCTGCGGTTCTGCGAGCGGTAGACCCGGGCGGCCGTCTGCTCGCCGAGCAGTCGCAGCCTGGTCGCGGTGGAGAACCGGTCCCGGTTCCCGGCCATGGCTCGCCTCCCCTGTTACGTCCCCTGTTGTACGTACGTCCCCGGACACGGTACGGGACCGCGACCGGGGACGTACGGACGACGGGCGGAGCCGCCCCTCGCCCTCATATCCACAGGTTCAGGATCAGGCGGAACGGAACCGCGGGAACGCGCTGCGGCCCGCGTACACCGCCGCGTCGTCGAGGATCTCCTCGATGCGCAGCAGCTGGTTGTACTTGGCGACGCGCTCGGAGCGGGCCGGGGCGCCGGTCTTGATCTGGCCGCAGTTGGTGGCGACGGCGAGGTCGGCGATGGTGACGTCCTCGGTCTCACCGGAGCGGTGGGACATCATGCACTTGAAGCCGTTGCGCTGGGCCAGCTCGACGGCGTCCAGGGTCTCGGTCAGCGAACCGATCTGGTTGACCTTGACGAGCAGGGCGTTGGCCGAGCCCTCCTCGATACCGCGGGCGAGGCGCTCCGGGTTGGTGACGAACAGGTCGTCGCCGACGATCTGGACCTTGGAGCCGAGCTTGTCCGTGAGGACCTTCCAGCCGGCCCAGTCGTCCTCGAAGAGCGGGTCCTCGATGGAGACGAGCGGGTACGCGGCGACGAGCTCCTCGTAGTACTCGGTCAGCTCGGCGGCCGAGCGGGACTTGCCCTCGAACTCGTACGAACCGTCCTTGTAGAACTCGGACGCGGCGACGTCGAGCGCGAGCGCGATGTCGCGGCCGGGGACGTAACCGGCCTCCTTGATCGCTTCGAGGATGAGGTCGAGCGCGGCGCGGTTGGACTCCAGGTTCGGCGCGAAGCCGCCCTCGTCGCCGAGGCCGGTGGAGAGGCCCTTCTGCTTCAGGACCTTCTTGAGCGTGTGGTAGACCTCGGCACCCCAGCGCAGGGCCTCGGAGAAGGACTCCGCGCCGATCGGGGCGATCATGAATTCCTGGATGTCGACATTGGAGTCGGCGTGCGAGCCGCCGTTCAGGATGTTCATCATCGGAACGGGCAGCAGGTGCGCGTTCGGGCCGCCGAGGTAGCGGAAGAGCGGGAGGTCCGAGGCCTCGGAGGCGGCGTGCGCGACGGCGAGGGAGACGCCGAGGATGGCGTTGGCGCCGAGCGACGACTTGTCCGGGGTGGCGTCCAGGTCGAACATGGCCTGGTCGATCAGGCGCTGCTCGGTGGCGTCGTACCCGACCAGCTCCGGGCCGATCTGCTCGATGACGGCGAGGACGGCCTTCTCGACACCCTTGCCCTGGTAGCGGTTCTGGTCACCGTCGCGGAGCTCAAGGGCCTCGAACGCACCGGTGGAGGCACCGGAGGGGACAGCAGCACGACCCGTGCTGCCGTCGTCGAGGCCGACCTCGACCTCGACCGTGGGGTTGCCTCGGGAGTCGAGGATTTCCCGGGCTACGACGACGTCGATGGACGGCACGAGCATCTCCTTCTGGGATGTGACGCTTGGAGTGCAGGGTCTCATTGGCCTTGCGGCAAGAGCCTAACCGCCGCGGGGTCATCGGTCGGCCGGTGCCCGCCACCTAAGACGAAATGAGGCCCGAATCCCGCACCGCGGGAGTCGTGGGCCGCCATCGCCGGGGCCGCGTCCGCCGCGGTCCGCGCGCGGGCGGGCCTCAGCGGGAAACCCCGGCCCGGCGCGTACGGGGGATTACGCGCCCGGCCGGGGTGGTCTCGGGTGGGGCCAGGGGCCCGGGGTCCGGAGGTTCGGAGGTCCGGGGCCCGGGGTCCGGGGCCCGGGGTCCGGGTCCCGGAAGGTCCGGGGCCCGGGGCCCGGGTCCCGGAAGGTCCGGGGCCCGGGGCCCGGGGGCCCGGAGGGTCCGGAGGGCCCGGGGCCCGGGGCCCGGAGGTCAGCTCAGGTGGAGCTGCTGGCCCGGGTAGATCACGTCGGCGTCGCTGACGATGTCCTTGTTCAGGTCGAACAGCTTCTTCCAGCCACCCTTGACGTCCTCGGCCTTGGCGATCTTGGAGAGGGTGTCGCCGGACGCGACCTTGTACTCGCCGTCACCCTTCTTGATCGTGGCGGGACGGCTCTCGCCGCGCGAGGCCGGCTGGGCCGCGTCGCGCGTGCTCTCCGTGGTCTCCCGCTGCGACTGCTGCGTCGGCTGCGACTGCTGCTTCGGCTGGCTCCGCTGCTTCGGCTGCGACTGCTGCTGGGTGTTCTCGGTGGCCGAGCCGCCGTCGTACGCGGCGTTGGACAGGCCCACGCCGCAGTTCGGCCACGCGCCCTTGCCCTGGCCCGCGAGGACCTTCTCGGCGACGGCTATCTGCTGGGACTTGCTGGCCTGGTCGGCGCGGGGGGCGTACGCGGTACCGCCGTAGGCGGCCCAGGTGGACGGCGTGAACTGGAGGCCGCCGTAGAAGCCGTTTTGGGTGTTGATGGACCAGTTGCCCCCGGACTCGCACTGCGCGACCTTGTCCCACTCGGAGGCGGTCGCGGCGGTGGCCGAGGTCGCACCGATCAGCGGGGCGGCGACGGCGGCACCGGTGACGCCGGCGAGCGTGGCGTAGCGGACGGCCTTCGACGGGCGGCGGTGCTTGGCCTTGCTGGAACGCAGCAGCATGGAACATCTCCTCACCGACGCCTACGAGGTCAGCTGTCGGGTTCGGGCCAAGTGAGTTGCCCGGCCTTGTGCTCTGGCGCACAAGGCTTCACCCCAAGCCGGTCCTCGGCCGTCTCTCGACGGCCGGAGCCCGGCGCGAACCTTTGGGTCCCCCGCTCCTGCCTACGGCGCTTGACGCGTCGGTTACTCCCCCCGACCGACGGCAGGATTCGGCGTGACGGTCGACGGGGCCCGCGGTGCGAGCGGTTCAGACCGTAATCACAGGTCTGCCCGTTGTTCAAAGATGCACATCAAGGAAAAATCGCCCTTACCTCCCCCTGGAGCGATCTCATTTACGCAGGTGGGAGAGGAAGCGGCCCAACCGGCGGGCCAAAAGACCCCAGTTGCGGCAAAGAGACCCTTGTCTCACTTTCGCAGAAGTGGACATAGGGTCTCTAACTGCCTCTACTTCACGCCGAGATCAAGGGTCTGGCCAGGAAGGATCAGGTCGGGGTCGGCGCCGACGGTGTCCTTGTTCGCCTCGTAGAGCGCGGACCACCCGCCGGGCACCTCGCGCTCGTCGGCGATGAGCCAAAGGCAGTCGCCCACGCGGACGGTGTACTCGCCCTCCGCCGCGTCCGCGCCTTCCGTTCCGTCCGTCGCGCCGCCCGCGTGACGTGCCGATCCGTCACCTCGCGAGGCATGTCGGCCGGATTCACGCTCTTCACCCGAATTGCCCGGTACGGAATCCTCCGGGGCGGCGTCGCCACGGTGCTTGCCCTTGGCGGCGTCGTCGGCCTCCGCGTCATCGGCGGAGCCGGAGGCGCCGGAGGACTCGGAGGGGGCGGGGGTCGCGTCGTCGGGCGCGGTCCCGTCCGGGGTGGACGCGGAGCTGTCCGAGGGCGCGTCGGCGTCCCCGGCCTTCCCTGACGCCCCGGACGTCTCGGACGCGTCGGAGGACCCGGAAGGCTTGGACGGCTTGGACGTCTCGGTCTTCCCTGACGTCTCGGAGGGCTTGGGGGTCCCGGACGACTCGGGTGTCGTCCCCCGTTCCGCCTCGGGCGTCGTACCGGGGTCCACGCCCGGCGCGGCGCTGCCCGCCGTCAGCCCCGAGATCGCGGCGCAGCTGGCCCACGCCTTCGGCCCCTGCGCGTCGAGGATCTTCTCGGCTATCGCGATCTGCTGCGATCTGCTGGCGAGGTCGGCGCTGGCCGCGTACTCCGCGCCGCCGAAGTCGTCCCAGGTCTCCTGGGAGATCTGGAGTCCGCCGTAGTAGCCGTTCTTGAGGTCGGCGCTCCACATGCCGCCGCTCTCGCACTCGGCGACGCGGTCCCAGGTGGAGGCGTCCGCCGCGCCGGCACCCGTGGCGCCGAGCAGCGGAATGGCGATCGCGGAGCCGGTCACCCCTGCCGCGACGATCAGAGCGGGGGCCTGGCGAGGTCGACGGTGTCGGCCGTTCCCGGAGCGCATGCGATTGCCTTCCGTGTGACTGATGTTTCGACTACTGCGTGTGGCGGCTGAGTTTTCGAGAACGTAGCGGTACTCGAACTGCTGTCACAAGTCGATGCAGCGGAGATCACGTGAAAGTCACAGTCTTGACGGGTCGTCAGTAAACCTTCAGTCGGACAATGGCGTGAACTGCACCGGAAGCGTGCGCAATCCACGCATGATGAGCCCTCCACGCCACCGCAAATCGGCAGGATCTCCCGCAAGCCGCACATCGGGCAGCCGGGTCAGCAGGGTGGCGAGCGCCGTCTGCCCCTCCACCCGGGCGAGCGGCGCGCCGAGGCAGTAGTGGATGCCGTGTCCGTAGCCCAGGTGCTGATTGTCACGCCGGGAGAGGTCGAGCGTGTCCGGATCCGTGAAGCGCTCGGGGTCACGGTCGGCGGCGGCCAGGACGACCAGCACCGGATCGCCCGTCGCGATCCGCTGCCCGCCGAGCGTCAGCGGCTCGGTCGCGAAGCGCCAGGTCGCCAGCTCCACGGGACCGTCGTACCGGAGCAGCTCCTCGACCCCCGTCGCGAGCAGACCGGTCTCCCCCGCTCCGAGCGAGCGCTGGAGCAGCGCGCGCTGCTCGGGGTGGCGCAGCAGCGCGAACATGCCGTTGCCGATGAGGTTCACGGTCGTCTCGAAACCGGCGAAGAGGATGATGAAGGCCATCGCCGCGGCCTCGTTCTCGGTGAGATGTTCCCCGTGGTCGCCGGCCCGGATGAGGCCGGAGATCAGATCGTCGCCGGGGTCCGCCCTCTTGCGGTGGATGAGGTCGGCGAGATAGCCCCGCATCTTCTTGACGGAGCGCCCGACTCCGCCCCGCGGGCCGCCCGCGTGCCGGATCATCATGCCCGCCCAGTCGCGGAAGTCGTCCTGGTCCTCGCGCGGCACCCCGAGCAGATCGCAGATCGCGTAGATGGGGAGCGGGAACGCGAAGTCATGGATGAGGTCCGCCTCGCCCTTCGCGGCGAAGCCGTCGATGAGCCGGTCGGTCAACTCCTGCACGCGCGGCGCGAATTCGGCCACGCGGCGGGGCGTGAACGCCTTGGACACGAGCCGTCGCAGCCGGGTGTGATCGGGCGGATCGATATTGAGCAGATGTGTCATCAGCTCCGCCTTGCGCTCGCCGGGAATGCCCGTCTTCCCCTTGGCGTGCGCCGGCTCGGCGTGATGCGTGGGGTTCTTGGAGAGCCGTGCGTCGGCGAGGGCCTGCCGGGCATCCACGTACCGCGTCACGAGCCATGCCTCGACCCCACTGGGCAGCGTGGTCCTGTGCACGGGCGCGTGCTCGCGCAGCCAGGCGTAGGCGGGGTACGGATCGGTGGCGAACTCCCAGGTGAACAGCTCGGGAGCGGGCGGGGCCGGGGGGACGGGGGCGGACTGGTGCTGCATGCCCCGACAGTAACCGCCCCTCTGTCCCGGCCCGCGCCGCCCAGTTCCCCCGGCCGCTCGGAGGACCGGCCCGCCTTCCGCGGTAGGGCGCGAGGCCGGCGGGGCGGGTCGGGGCCGAGCGTCTGTGCTATCCGACGGCGGGGACCGGATGCTCCGGGGAGTCGAGCCAGGCCCACGGCGTGCCGTCCGGTCCCAGGGTCAGTCCGAAGCGCTCGAACCCCGGGCGACCCTGGTCGTCCCACCAGACGTACGCGGCGGTGAGCTCACTCCACAGATCACGCGGTCCGCCCTCGTAGACCTCGAACGTGTCCCTGCCCGGTTCATAGTCGACTGTGGCCCACGACGTCACGGCCGTGTCGCGGAGCCACAGGGTGTAGGAACCGTCCGCGTAATGCTGAGCCCAGGGAAACATCCCCCGTGTCTGGAGTCCGATGGCGAACATCGGGAGCCAGTCGCCCACGGCCTCCGGGGAGAGCCCCGTCTCCGTACGGCGTCCACCGGCCGGCCAGGGCCCGCGCAGGTACTCCCGCGTGTCAGTCCGGAACGTGCGCTGCCGACGGAGGCGCATGAACGCGGACGGCCCGATGAACGGACCGCCGGCGCCGCCGTCCTCCCGGACGGTGAGCCGGACGACGGCCTCCCCTCCGTACTCCGTGGCGTACGGGCAGACGATGAGCCCGCCGGGCTCGGTCTGTCCGATGATCTCCGCCGGGATCTCGCGGAGCGAGGCAGTGATGAGCACCCGGTCATACGGAGCACGTGGCGGCCAGCCCAGGGAGCCGTCCCCGACGATGGCCGCCGGGCTGTATCCGGCGGCATCCAGCCGAGCGTGGGCGGTGAGCGCGCTTCGCGGGTCGCACTCCACCGTCACCACGTTGTGGGAACCGACCCGCTCGGACAGCAGACCCGCGTTCCAGCCGGTACCGGTTCCCACCTCCAGGACGGCGGACTCCGGGCGCACTTCCAGCGCCCCCAGCATGGAGAACACCATGGAGGGCTGGGAGTTGGAACAGCTCGGGTTCTTCCCCCGGCGGCTCCCGGTGTGCGCCCCGTCGTCCCACTGGGTGGTGAGGGATACATCCGAGTACACCGCCCGGAACCAGGCTGCGGGGTCCGTGCGGCGGTCGATGGCCTCCGCGCCTCCGGTGCCGTCGGTCACACCCGGCCAGATCAGGTCAGGAACGAACGCTTCTCTGGGCACGGCCCGATAGGCCGGGAGCCAGTCAGGCGTAAGAACCTTCATGTCCATGAGCCGGGAGGCCAGCCCCTCCGGGCCGGCCTCCGTCACGTGTCGCTCGCTCACCGCTCGGTGGGCCGGCTGTCGTCGCGGTTCACATCGCCGTCACCGGAGCCGCCGCCTCCATGCTTGGCGCCGGAGCTGCTGTCGTCCTGCTGGCTGCCGCCCTGCCCCGATCCGGTGCCGCCGCCGTGCTTGGGATCACCCATGAGTGCGCTCCTCAGTTGGTGCGAACTGTCCATGAGGAGACGCTAGGACCGGAAGTCCGGTCCTGTCGGGGCTGATTCGCCGGATTTCGCGGGCCAGTCGGTGATCTTCCGAAGGATTCTCAGGCGGTGTCGAGCGCCCGCCTGGCGCGAGCGATCACGCGGTGGGCGTCGGCCCCGTAGACGGCGGAGTCGGAGAGCGTCTGCCACACCTTCCGGTAGACGCCGACACTGTCCGCGTCGTCCAGCCAGAGTTCGGCGTGCCAGTCCTCCGTGATCACCAATCGATCGTCGTACAGCCAGAACCCGTTGGCCGGAGGAATACCGAGCGAGGCACCGAAGGGGACGATGCCGAGGGAGACGGTGTCCAGCCCCAACACACCTGCGAGGCGGTCGAGTTGCGCGGCAAGCACGGCGGGAGGGCACACCAGGGCCCGGAGCGCTGCCTCCCACATGACGATATGGAACGTCCTGCCCGGCTCGTACAGCATCTCCTGTCGCCTCACACGCGCCCGTACGGCTTCCTCGGTGTCCCGCACGGACTGGTGGAGGTCCGCGTAACGGGTGAAAACGTGGCGGGCGTACTCGGCGGTCTGGAGCATCCCGGCAACCATGGAGCTCTCCCAGCCGCGGATCCTCCTGGAGCGCTCGTACTGCACAGTGAGCGCGTCCTGGACCGGTCTGTGTCCTGCGGCCAGTTGTCTGCGCCACGCCCGGGAACGTGACTCCAGACTTCTCAGTCTGGTGATCAGCTCCTCTGCCACCTGCGGGTGGCCCGTGCCCCCGGCCCATGCCAGCAGATCGTCCGCCGTCGCGGTCTGCCGCCCGGTCTCCAGCTTGCTGACCTTGGACTGCGTCCAGCCCAGTCGTGCCGCCAGCTGCCGCCCCGTGAGACGCCGGTCGGTGCGCAGCTCACGGAGCCGCACACCGAGGGCCACGCGTGCTTGTTGGAAGTCGGAAGTCACTCGCCCGACGGCATCTGTTCCGCGAACTGTCCGTAGGGAACGGCGTGGTGCCAGGCGGCGTCCCGTACCTGGCAGGCACGTGAGATCTCCACGGGATCGGTGATCAGCTCGACTCCGGTGAGCTGATCCGCGTCATCGAAGTGCAGGCGGGCGATGACTCGGGAGTCGAACAGCCAGAAGTCGTCCTCCGGCAGTTGGAGACGCGCCGCGTCGGCGCGCCACAGGTTGCGGATGTCCTCTCCCACCGCGCTGTTCCGGCGCGCGTTGTCGAGCAGGTAGCGCTGTCCGACCGACGGGGGGCTGTCCACGACACGTACCCGCTCGAACCGCTTGCCCAGGGCCGTCTGTTCGCGGCGCACCACGCACCAGGGGTCGTCCAGGTCCCAGCCGGAGTCCTCGCCGCACGCGAAGCGCCGGTATGTCTCGGTCTCTTCGTCGGAGGCATAGCGGCTACGGGACTCCAGACGCCACGCGCTGTGCTCGCACGTCTCGAACATGGACTCGAACTCTTCGAAGCTGATCATCACGGGAACCCTCTCGGCCTCCTTCGGTGCGAAGTCCGCCAACAGCACGCGCGGAACAATCACGAAGCTTTCCCCGGCCCTGACGTTCCGAAGCTGGGCGACGTCGTCGGGATCGGTCACCGCGTCGCCCTGGACGAGGACCTCCCCGCTGTCCAGGTCCTCGTACAGGGTCGGGCAGCCGCTGTTGCCGGAGTTGGTACCGATGCACCGGAGCCGTCGTGCCATTTCCGTTCCCCTCTCACCGCCGGACGAGTCCCGACCAGGATGAGACGGGCATGGCCGCACCGTCCCGCTTGATTCGCGATGATTCGCGTGATCACGCGCAAGAGGCTCCCTCCCCGGGCTCCCTCCCATTACGGCGTGGCCTTCGGCCCTACCGCTGGACCGCGTGGCCCTCGGCCCTACCCCCCTGTACGGAGTGGCCCTCGGCCCTGCCTCATACCGCGTGGCCCTCCGCCGTGCGGATCGCGTCCCTGTATACGCGGGCCGCCGCGCGCAGGGCCGCTTCCGGGTCGGCGCCGGCCTCTTCCGCCCTTACCGCGAGGGCCAGTAGTTCGTAGCCGATGCCCTCGCCCTTCGGGAGCGGGACGTCGAGGCCGGCCGTGCGGGTGCGGCCCGCCAGTTTCGCGGCGAGGGCGAGGCCGGGCTGGCCCAGGGGGACGCCGTCGGTGACCGAGTCGCGCTGCTTCTCGACCGCTTTCATCCGGAGCCAGTGGGTCTTGACGTCCTCGGGGGTCTCGGCCGTCTCGTCGCCAAAGACATGGGGGTGGCGGTGGATGAGCTTGTCCACGATCGTGCCGGCGACGTCGTCGATGGAGAACGGCCCCTCGCCGTCCTCACCCTCCTCCGCGGAGCGCTCCTCCGCGATCCGGGCGTGGAAGACGACCTGGAGCAGGACGTCCCCCAGCTCCTCGCGCAGCTCGTCGGCGTCGCCGTCCTCGATCGCCTCGACCAGTTCGTACGCCTCCTCGATGGCGTACTTGGCCAGGCCCTGGTGCGTCCGGGTCGACGACCACGGGCACTCGACGCGGATCCGGTCCATGACCTGGACGAGATCGAGCAGCCGGGCGCCCGGCAGGTCGTACGAGCCGGGGAGCAGTTCCAGGTCCGGCATCGCGACCTGGCCGGAACCGGCCAGCCGTGCCAGGCCGTCGGTCAGCCGCGCGTCGGTCCCGTCGCCCTCGCTGGAGGGGACGACCACGACCGTACGGCCGCCCGCGCACGCGTCGACCAGCTCCCGCGCGGTGGGCGCGGCGTGCTCGACGGTGATGCCCGCCTCACGCAGGTAGGGCAGCTGCGGATGGCCGGCGTCGGCGCACAGCACCGCGTCGGCGGCGTGCAGCAGCTGCCAGGCGGGCCAGGACAGCAGGCCGGGGGCGACCCGGTGGCTGGCGGTCAGCAGGACGATACGGCCGGGGGCGGCGGGGGCGGCGGGAGCTTCGTCTGTCACCTCTCGAACCTACCTCCGGCCATCCGGCCGCCCTTCCCCGCCGTCCGGTCAGGTACCCGCCGGCGGCTGCTGCTCGGGGGCCTCGCTGGTGAGCTGCGTGATCCACGGCGTCTTGGCCTCGCCCAGCCTGACCTGCTTGTTGTCCCAGCTGCCATACCGCGGATTGACATCGATACCGAGCTGCTCCGACGTCTTCGTCAGCTCGGTGAGGACCGCCTGCTGGCCCTGCGGCGTCGTGGTGTTCGCGCCGAGCGCCACGGCCAGCTTGGTCAGCAGCACCTCGCGGCGGATCGCCGACTCGATCTGGCCGGCGGAGAGCGCGCCCTGCTGGAGCAGCATCGCGGCGAACTGCTCCTCACCGCCGGACTGGGCGGCCGCCTGCTGCCGGGTGGTCTGGATCTCCTTGCGGCTGACCGTGACGCCGGTGTTGTCGGCGGCCTTCTCCAGCACCCGGTCGAAGATCATGCTGTTCAGCTTGGCCTGGCTGAGCTGCCCGGTGTTCTTGATCAGCTCCTCGGACTCCGGCACGCCGCGCTGCGCGTCCCGTACGTCCTGTACCTGGGCCTGGAGCGCGGACACCTCGATCCGCTGCCCGCCGACGACGGCCGCCGCTCCGGGGTGGGCTTCGTTGCCGCAGGCGGTGAGGAGTGGGGCCGCGGCGAGGAGCGCGACGGAGACGGAGAGCGCGGTGCGACGACGGCGGTGCAAAGGGGGCCTCCCGGCGTGATTGTGCGGCGATGCACAAGGCCTTGCAGTGATCGATGGTAGGCAGTGGACGTGGTCTGGGCCACTGGTTCGACCAACGATTCGCGGGCGGATCGGGATGCGTGTGTGCCGGGCGGGCGGGTGGGCCCGGGTCCCGGCACACGGCTCAGTGCCGTGGCAGACGCTTTCCCGCCCTCGCGGCCACCGCCGACCGGAACGCCTCGAACCGGTCCGGATCGGGGTCCACGAACTCCAGAATGTCCAGCGCGGTCTCCGTGTCACCCGAGACGGCCTCGCGGTAGAGAAGCCAGATACCCTCGCGCGCCGCCTCGCAGCACTCCTCCTCCAGCTCAGGCTCGCCGGCCTCGCTCTCGCTGCGATGCGACTCACCGGTCACGAGCTGCCAGAGCGTGGTCAGGAGGTGGCCTCTGACGAACGACGGCAGGTCCTCGGCGAGCGCCGCCAGGATCACGGGCACGGCGTGCGGGGCCACCTGGAACAGCATCGACTGCTCTTCCAGGTGTCCCGCGAGGCCGTGGCCGACCGTCTCCTCGACACTCCGGGCCTCAAGGAGCCGGGTGAAGGTCTCCGGGAGATGCGCTCCCGACTCCCGGCATCCGCAGCGCAGGCCGGCCCAGTCGTGGCGGGCCAGCTCGATGAGCGACGCCCTCATCCGGCTCCGCCGATCATCCAGGGTCCCTTGGGGTCGTAGAGCACCCCGGGGACGAAGTTGTCGGGCGGGTAGTTCCCCTGGCAGACGACACAGATCTCCTTCTCCTGGAGCACCTTCCCCAGTCCGTCGCCGACGTCCTCGCGCCGGACCGCCCGGGTGAAGATCACGTCGTCGGCCCCCCAGCCGGTCGCGTCGAGAATGTTGGGTTCCGCACAGCTTCCGTTCCCCGAGCAGCCTACTGCGATGTCGCCCGTCTGCCGGTGCACGGCGGCTGTGTACGTCCGTGACTTCGCCTTGCCCGTGGCGCCGCGCGCGGCCTCGTCCCGCAGTGCCGTCGCGTCGGAGATCCGCTCGTCCATGTCCCAGTTGCCCTGGGCCCGGTGGACGCTCACCGTGGGCTGGAACTTGCCCTTGAGGCCTCTGGTGCCCTTGCCGGCCGCGCAGTTGTGGACCAGCGCTGTCGAGGGGCCCGCCGCCACATAGAAGGTGTGCGCCCTGTCGACGCTCAGGTTGTGGACCGTCGCCTGCTGCGTCCACGCCTGGACCGTCTCGACCTGGACCCAGCTGCCGGTGCCCGTCCTGAGCCACTGGCCCGGCTTCAGTTCGCCGGCCTTCTGCCACTTCTTCAGGTCCGGGATCCAGAAGGAGTGGCCCTCCGTGGCCGTGATCGTGTCGGTGGCGTCGCCCTTGGCGCCGTCCGTGTCGACCGTGAGCTTGACCAGGTTCTTCAGGCCCTTGCCCTCGATCGTCCCGGTGACCTCCTGCGCGGAGGTCTTCCCGGTCGTCGGGTCCGTCGCCGTGACCTTGTCGCCGGCCTCCACATCCTCGATCGGTTTTCTGGTGCCGTCGGCCATCACCACGTCCGTGCCGGGCAGGAAGCTGTTACCGGTCAGGTCGGCGGCGAGCTGGAGGCACGACACGGCCGAATCCACCCGCTCGGCCACCTCGCCGACCTTGTCCGCCGCCTTCGCGATGTCGTCCGCGTACTTCACGGCCTTCATGCCCATCCGCCCGGCCTTCGCCGCCCGGACCGCGCCCGCGCCCACTCCTCCCAGGGCCAGGCCGCCCACCGTGGCGACGGCCCAGGCGCAGGCCTCCATGTCGCCCTTGGTGACGCAGTTCTTGATGTCGTTGAAGCCGGTGACCTCTCCGACGACATTGCCGACGGTCTTCACGCCCTCCCAGACCGCCGGGGCGATCTCGATCGCGTAGTCGATCGCCGTCGAGACGGACTCGACCACGATGCCGATCTGCTCCACCGCCGCGTCGCGGATGGCGTTCGTGACCTTGGCGACGTCCGCGATGACATCGCGGGTGGCCGAGACGATGATCGCCGGGAGGTTGGGGTTGGCCGTGACGATCGCGGTGGCCACCGCCATCAGGGGTTTCGCCGCGGCGACGATGTCCGGGATCGGGTTGTGCTTGGCCACGTACGAGGCGACCGACTTGGCCTTGCGGGTGACGGCCTCCCGGGCCGCGCGGTACTGGCGTTGGGCCTCCGCCGCTTTCTGTCTGGCCCAGTCGGCCGTCGACGAGGCCGCCGCGCTAATCTTGCTGCCGACCCATCTCGACACACTGACGACGGCGTTGACGACCGTCTTCAGGCCCGACTTCTCGTACACCCAGCTCGCGGCGCGGCCCAGGGCCTTCGTGGCGATCCTCAGCGCGGAGAGCGGATGGCGCACGGTGTAGACCACCCCGCTCCACACCGTCTTGGCGGACTTGGCGACGAACTTGCCCACCTTGCTGTTCTTGACCTTGTTCCAGGTCTTCTTGCACCAGCCGCAGCTGGGCCAGTTGCCGTCCGGGTCCGTGAAGTCCATCGGCGAACCGGCGCCGTACGTATAGCGGTTGGCGAGGATCGAGGCGCCCGACGCGTAGGTGTACGCGTCGCGCGAGTCGAAGGTGCCGGTGCCCGGGTCGTACCAGCGCGCGCCCATGTTGACCTGGTCGGTCTCCGGGTCGGTCCAGTCGCCCTGGAAGCCCGCGGCGCCCGCCTCCCCGGACGCGCCGGCGGTGCCGATCGTCGTGCCGAAGGGGTCGTACGCCGTCGAGGACGCCAGGGACGTCGACGCGCCGTCCGTCGCCGACATGCCACCGATCACATCACCGTGCTTGTCGCTGACGGACAGTTGCGCCTGGCCGCCCTCGGCGACCGAGAGCAGTTCGTCCGCGGCCCCGCGCCCGTAGGTCGCCGAGTTGTCCTTGACCGGGTCGGGGGCGAATCCGGCGTAGGTGAAGTCCGCGCCGTTGCGGTCGGCCACGCGGTTCAGCGCGTCGTACGTGTACGCCGTCCCGGACTCGCCCGCCTTCGTCATGCGGTCGAAGGCGTCGAAGGCGAACTCCTCCGTCAGCCCCGAGCTGGTGCGGGAGGCGAGGGTGCCGCGCGCGGTGTAGTCGTAGGTGTAGTCCCCGTCGGTCAGCAGCCGGTTGCGCTCGTCGAACGTGGCGCTCTTGGCGCCGTTCTTGACGCGGTTGCCGCTGTCGTCCCAGCCGTACTCGGTGGTCGCGCCGTCCGCCGTCCAGGACGTGAGCCGGCCCGCCTGGTCGTAGCCGTAGGTGTTCTTCGCGGCCTTGGCGGTGCCGGTGGTCGTCTTGCCGGTCAGCTGGTCGTTGGAGTCGTAGTCGTAGTCCGTGGACGCGATGGCCCCGCCGCCGCTGCTCTTGACCGTGTCGGTGTCGAGCCGGCCCAGGTTGTCGTAGGTGTACGCCCGCGACTGCCCGGCGCCGTAGTCGACCCGCTCGATCGCGCCGGCGCCGTCGTAGTCGTAGCTCTGCCGCCCACCCGTCAGCGGGTCCTCGGCGGAGGCCAGTTGCTGGCGCGCGTAGGTGAAGGTCGCTGTTCCGGCGGCGTCGGTGCGGTCGGTCAGCATGCCGTCGCCGTTGTACGTGTACGAGGCGTCGCCCGAGGGGCCCTCGGCCTTCAGCAGCAGACCCCGGTCGTTGTACTCGTATCCGTTGTCGCCCTTGGGGGACGACGCCGTGGTGAGCCGGCCGGCCGCGTCGTAGCCGTAGCGCTTCTCCGCCGTGGCGGCCTCGGCGCCCGCGCCGCTCTCCCTGATCAGGTTTCCGGCCTTGTCGTACTCCCGCTCGCGCGTGACCCCGCCCGGCGCGGTCACCTTCACCGCCTGGCCGGTCGCGTCGTACGCCGTGGTCCAGGTGCGGTCGGCGGGCGACGGGTCGCGCGCGGTCGACGGCTCGACGACGGACTCGGGCAGCCCGAGCGTGTTGACGGTGTAGACGGTGCTGTTGCCGCGTCCGTCGGTGTAGCGGGTGCGGTTGCCGAGCGCGTCGTAGCCGAAGGACGTGGTGATCGACGTGGTGTCCGAGACCGGTTCCTTCTGGCTGGTCAGCCGGTCCAGCGCGTCATAGGTGTAGATCGTGCTGCGGCCCCGCGCGTCGGTCGCGCTGGTCAGGTTGCCCGCCTGGTCGTAGCCGTAACCGACCTTGCGCAGCTCGCTGTTGGTGGCGTCCAGGTCGGCGTCGCTGACCAGCTGGCCGAGCCCGTCGTACAGCTTCGACGAGGTCCGTCCCTTGCCGTCCGTGCGGCGCACCTCGCGCCCGGCGATGTCGTACCCGAACTGGGTGACCACGCCCGCCGCGTCCATCATCCGGGTCAGCTGGCCGACCGCGTCGTAGACGAACTGCGTGCCGGTGCCGCTCGGCGCGGTCTGCCGCACCACGTTGCCCGCGTCGTCGTACTCGTTGCGGGTGGTGAAGGAGCCCGGCTGCGGGGCGCGTTCGATCTGGGTGGTGGTGACCGGCCGGTCCATGTCGTCGTACGTCGTCTCGGCGCGCGCCCCGTTCGGGTCGGTGACCGAGAGCACCTCGCCGGTGCGGGTGTACGTGTACGACCAGCGGGCGCGGTCGTCGCCGGAGCCCGAACCGGTCGGCTCGTCCCTGACCATCAGCCGGTTCTGCCGGTCGTACTCGTAGCGCGTCACCCGGCCCAGCGGGTCCGTCGACGCGGTCACATTGCCGAGCGCGTCGTAGGAGTTGGTGACGGTCGGGGTGACGGGGGTGGTGGAGCCGGGCGCCGTGTAGCCGGGCGCGGTGGTGGAGACGATCCGGCCGAGCCGGTCGTAGGTGGAGCGGTTGATCCGGCCGAGCGCGTCCACCGACTCGGTCGCCGCGCCGAACGTGTCGTAGCCGGTGTAGGTGACGGGGCGGGTGGCGACGGGCGCGCCGCCGCCGGACTCCGTGCGTACCTCCGGTGCCTTCGAGGACATCGGCCGGCCCAGCTCGTCGTAGCTGAACTCGGTGGTACGGCCGCCCGGGTCGGTCCGGGAGATCGTCAGCCCGCGCTGGTCGTAGCCGTACTTCGTGGTGCGCGACTGGGCGCCGTTCTCGACGGTCTCCTCGATCGCGTTGCCCGCGTCGTCGTACTGGTAGGTGACGGTCTCGGGGTTGACGCTCACCGGCCACGGCACGTTGGACGCGAGCCCGCCGGAGGCGGAGGTCTTCACATTGCCCGCGAGGTCGTAGGTCAGTGTGGTGCGGCGGGCCACCCCGCTCGGGTCGGTGACCGTCGACTTCGTACGGCCCACCGCGTCGTAGGTGTACTGCGTGACGAGCTTGCCGTTGCCCGCCGTCTCGGTGAGCACATTGCCCGCGCCGTCGTAGGTGTTGGCCTCGATGACGACGTCGCGCTTGGTGCCGTCGGGGTTGTGGAAGTCCTTGAGCGTGACGGACTTGACCAGGTCGTCGCCGAAGTACTCGTAGACGACGGTGCGTCCCATCGAGTCGGTGTTCCTGGCGACCCGGCCGCCCATGTCGTACGCGAACGACTCCAGGACGGTGTAGTCGTCGTCCCCGCCGTCGTCCTCCCAGTCGCGCAGCCGCGTCTCGGCCATCATGTTGCGCGCGGTGTAGAGGTAGTCGAAGTGGTTGCCGTTGGCGTCCACCATCGAGGTCTTGTTGCCGAAGACGTCGTAGGTGTACGAGGTCTCGCTGCCCTCCGCGTCGGTGACCGTCTCGGGGCGGCCCCGGTCGTCGAGAGCGAAGGTCATCACGCGTGTCGCGTCGCCGCCGAGCACGTCGCTGACCTCGGTGCGCACCACATTGCCGTCGGCGTCATAGCTGGTCGTGGTCTTCTGCTGATGCTTGCCGAGGGTGACGGCGTTGGTCGCGGCCGGGTCGGTGACGGTGGCGACCCGGGAGAGCTTGTCGTAGGTGAAGGTCGTGGTGACCCCGGCCGGCTGGGCGTCCGAGACGGTCGTCTCGGTGCGCTTGCGGCCCAGCGCGTCATAGGTGTACTTGGTGATCTGGCCGGACGGTTCGGTCAGCTGGGCCAGGTCACCGCTCTTGAAGTACCGGTAGCGGGTGAGCTTGCCGAGCGGGTCGGTGGTGGTCAGCGGGAGTCCGGTGGGCGTGTTGCCGCCGTCGACCGCCGGTTCCGCGCCGGTGGTGTACGCATGGCGCACGACCCCGCCGTCGGGCGCCGTCTGGAGGAGCAGCGCCCCCTTGTCGTTGTACTGGTACTGCGTGCGGAAGCGGTTGTCGGTGGCGCTGGTGGAGCGGCCGTCACGGGTCTCGGAGGGCTGGTCCGCCCGCAGGTCGAAGTCGCCGGTCGGCGCCGGATAGGTGGTGTACGCGGTCTGGCAGTCGTCCTTGGCCCGGCAGGTCGTACGGCGGACCACATTGCCGCGGTCGTCGTAGCCCAGCGCGACGGTGTCACCGTTCTCGCTGGTGATCGCGGTCTGGAAACCCTTGTCGTCGTAGCCGAACGTGCGGATCGCCACGCCGTCCACGGGGTGCCGGATGAAGTCGGGCTCGCTGCCGCCGTCCCCCGGCGGATTGGTGCAGAAGGCCGGGTCGCCCGGGTCGGGCTTGGTGCAGATCTCGGCCGGCGGCTCCGGCGGCTGCGAGGACGAGGGGGTGGCGGGTTCGCGGGCGCCGAGCGCCATCGGCTCGCCGTAGCGCAGCATCCGCGAGGTCAGGCCGTCGTACTCGTAGAAGTAGGGGGCGTCCATCGGGTCATGGACCTCGACGGTGCGCCGCAGGTCCTTGTCGTTGCCGAAGACCGCGGGCGCGCCGATCTTCCACGTGCCGCCGTTGCGGTCGGTGTACTCCTCGACCCGGTCGCGGGAGGTGTCGTACTGCACCTCGGTGGCGGTACGGCCCGACGGCAGTGTCGTGGACGTGAGCAGATCGGCGGCCCGGCCGCCCTCGCGGTAGTGGCTCGCGACGGCCGCGGCGCCCAGCGGACGGTGGTAGACCGCGACATCGTCGATGGTGCCCGCGAAGGACTTGGCGGCGGCGGTGCCCCAGCCGGGCCAGGACGCCGGGGTGACCGTACGGGCGGCACCGATCTGGTTGTACGTCAGATCGTTCTGGCTGAGCTGGGCGCCGGTGAGGGTGCCGGAGAGCTTGCCGTCCAGATACAGGTTCTGGGTGGAGCCGGAGACGGAGAGCACCGCGTGGTGCCACTTGCCGTCGTTCACGTTCTTGGTGATGTCGGTGATGGGGGCGGCGGTGCCGGTCCAGAACTGGCCGCGCAGTTTGCCGTCCGTACCGACGTAGAGCAGCGGCGCCCCGGTGGTCGGGGCCGTGCCCCAGGCCTTGTTCTGGTAGCCGACGAGCGGACCGCCGAGCCCCGACGCGATGGTCTTGAACCAGACCTCGACCGCCGCGTCACGGCTCTTCTTGAGCGTGCCGGAGGGCAGGTCGACCCGGGAGGTGGTGCCGTTGAAGGTGCCGGCGGTGCCGGGGTCGCCGGTGATCCCGCCGGCCGCGCCCAGCGTCACATCGGTGTAGGTGCCGCGGTCCTTGCCGAGGTTGACCTCGACGGCGCTGTTCGCGGCGGCGCCCTCCGCCTCGCCGAGCCGCCAGTAGGACTCGGGGCGGGAGTCGAGGACGCTGGTGCGGTAGTGGCTGCCCGCGCCGTAGCCGTACCGGGTACAGCCGGCCGCCGGGTCGCACACCGAGTCCAGCCGGTCACCGGTGTAGGTGTAGCTCCAGCTCAGCGCGGCGCCGTCGACGGCGTTGGTGGCCACCTTGGTGACATGCGCGCCGGTCCAGGTGAAGGTCAGGGACCGGCCCGTACGGGCGTTGACCGCCGTCGAGAGCTTCCCGCCGGAGTAGGTGTAGGTGACGGCCGTGGAGAACGGGTCGGTGACCTTCACCAGCAGGCCGGAGGAGCTGAAGTCGTAGACCGTGCCCGACTTGTCCTGGAGCCGGTACGTACTGGTCGCGGCGTCCGTCGTCAGCTTGGCGAACCGGCCGGGCGGCGGGGCGAACGTACCGTCGGCGTTCTTGCCGAAGCGGACGTCCTGGCCGTCCGGGTAGCGGATGACGACATTGCCCGTGCCGTCGTCGTCGGGGGTCAGCCGCATGTCGTACCGCGTCGACCAGCCCGCGCCGAAGGCGGCGTCGCGCCGCGGGTCCAGGCTGTTGTACGTCCGTACGAGCGTCATGTCCGGGCCCACCCCGGCCACGGACGCGTCGATGGCGGCCGTGGTGAAGTTGCCGACGTTCGGGTCGAACTCCTTGCCCTGGGCCTCGGCGAGACGCGAGGTGATCTCGGGCTGCGGGACGGCCGCGACCAGCGCGACCTGCGCGGTCGGCACCTCGTTCGACGCGTCCTTGACGAAGCCGCGCCACAGATACGTCGTGCCCCACTTCAGCCGCCCGGCGGGCACCGGATAGGCGGAGCCCGGCTGGTACGCGGAGGTGGTGCAGGCGGTCGGCTTGCCCTCCTTGTCCGCCTCACAGATCTCGAACTTGTACTGGAGCGCCAGGCCGGGCGGCGCGTCGATGTCGACGCCGGCCGCCCACAGCTGCGGGGTGAGGGTCTGCGCCTGGTAGCCGTTGGGCGGGAACTGCTCCTTGACCACCGGCGCGATGTCGAAGACCTGGAGGACGAGCCGGCCGGGCGGCACCTGCTCGTCGGTGAAGACCTTGCCGCCCGTGCGGACCATCGTGAAGTCGAGCATGTAGGTGCCCGGCGGCAGCGCCTTGATGGTCGCGTCGAAGGTGATGCGCCCGCCGTGGGCCACCGACCCCGAGACATCGGCCGCGCGCTGCTGGGTGACGAGCTTGCCCTTGGAGTCGTACGCCCGGTAGGCGAGGTAGTAGCCGCCCGTGGTCCAGGTCTCCGCGCCCTTGTTGGTGACGGTGACCTTGACCTTGCCCGCCTGGTTCTGGAGGACCGGCGGGTCGGGCACCGGCTTGGGGAAGGAGTAGGACGCGTTGTACGGGGAGTGCGTGACGAACAGCTTCGGCGGGTTGGCGGTGGTGTCGCCGGTGAACTTCTTGAACCCGAGCGGGTCGGACGCCGAAGCGCGCAGCGAGAGACCGTAGTTGGGCTGGGTGCCGTCCACCCAGCGCTGCACCAGATCGCGCCCGCCCTTGCCGAGGTCGAACAGCTCACCGGCGGCGGGGCAGCCGGACTTCGACGAGCCGACGGCTATATGCCCGTACGCGAAGGACTTCGACGCCAGCGAGCCGCCGACCGAGGGGCCGGGGTACGAGCCGCCGTTCGCGGTCGTCCAGGACTGGGTCACCGGATGGACGGAGACGGAACGGGCCTTGCAGGACGGCGCGTCGTAGTTCACGACCTGGAGCTGCGCGCCGAAGATCTTGTGGTTCCTCAGCTCCGTGTCGAGCCCGGGGAAGCCGAGGTAGGAGGCGGTGGAACCGGCCGTGCCCTTGCCGACGTGCAGTTCGTTCGACCCCGCGACCGGTCCGTTCTCCGTGACGTACATGGAGCGGGAGGCGGCGGTGGTGTCGACGGACGGGTCGAGCCGGACGGGGAAGGCGCGGGCCGGATCGGCGAGCCAGTCGCGGTCGGCGCTGATCCGGAGGACCTGGCCGCCGTCCCGCGCGATCAGTTCGTAGCGGACGGCGTGGGAGACGGCGCCGCCCGCGTCCTCCATGAAGCCGGCCGGGATGACGGCTTTCGTACGCCCCCGGTCGTCGGCGAGGACGACGGAGCCCTCGCCGCCGAGTCCCGCGGTGCCGGGCTTCGCGGTAAGGCCGGTGAGCGTGAGCGGGAAGTCGAAGCTGGTGGGGGCGTCGGTGGAGCGCAGGACGAGCGTCTCCTTGACGCCGCCCGCCCGCGAGTCCAGCCACAGATCGGTCCCGGGCAGGACCTCGCGGTAGCTGACACGGCTGTCCGCCGTGCCGCCTTCCTCCGTCTCCCCCGCACTGCCCTTCGCTCCGGCCGCACCGTCCAGCCCGTACGCGAAGGACTCACCGGAGGGGAACGTCACGGCCGCGAGCCGCGCCGCGTCCGCCCGGTCGGCGAGCCGTACGCCCACGGAGCCCGCCGCGCCCTTCCAGCCGCCGTCCGACGCGACCAGCGCGGGATCGACCGGCCGCCAGGCGCCCGCGCCGTCGCGGAAGTGGAGCGGGGTGGTGGAGAGTTCGGTCGTCTCGGTGCCGTCGGCGTTCGCGTACGTACGGCTGTGCGCGTCGCGCTCGGAGACGATCTCCTCGCTGGTCGCGCGGTCGAAGCCGGTGACGGCGGCGGGGGAGGGCGGCGTGGCGACGGACGCGGTGTTGCGCCCCTCGGCCGGCTTCGCCGACGACGCCGCGCGCAGCGGGTACTTGGCGCGCAGCGACTGCCCGGTGGTGCGGTTGGTCCCGTCGACGGCCAGATGGTCCCGGCCCTCGGCGCTGCCCCAGCGCTGCCCCGGGCCCTTCGCTCCGGGCAGCGGCTCGGGGAACAGCGGGAACCCCACACCGGCCACCGCCAGGGTGCCGACGGCGACGAAGCCGATCGCGGCGAGCGCGATCAACTTGACCCATCCAGTGCGGCACAGACGGGCCATCAGAAATGTCCGTACATGCCTTCGGTATGCCGGCACGGTCCCCCCACCGATCCGAAACGAAACGATCAACCAGATCATGAGGAGGATGTGATGGACATGTCGAGACCCGCACGCAGGGTTCACCTGCTGGCCGCTTTCGCCGACACGTTGTTCACCCAACCGCTACCGCACCGTTCACCCAGAGACGCTTAGCGTCCAGCGCATGACTCTCAATTCGCCCCGAAGAACCGGGCGTTGGACGGCACTCGCCACGGCCGCGGTGGCCGCCCTGCCCCTGCTGGGGGCCCTTCCCGGCACCGCGCACGCGGCCGTGCCGCTCACCTGCAACACCAGTGGACCGACGTACGCGATCGACACGGCCGGCAAGCTGCTGCGCCAGGACATGCCGGGGCCGGGCGTCGGCAACGCCCTGCCCGCCGCCACCACCATCGACACGGGGTGGTCCGGCTACGGCAGGATGCTGGCCGGGCCCGCCGGGGCGTTCTACGGCATCAAGGCGGACGGGCTGTACTACAGCCACCGCATCAGCACGACGGCCACCTGGGACGTGCACCACAAGAAGATCAGCACCGGCTTCGCCGAGTTCCGCACGGGCACCAGGACCGACGACATCACCATGGACCGCGGCGGGAACCTCTGGACGTTCCAGCCCTCCAGCGGCGGGCTGCGCTGGTGGCGCTACGACGCGGCGGCCGACGACTTCGTGGACGAAGGCGGCAAGATCGTCGACATGGGGTGGGACCGTTACGACGCGATCTACGCCGGTGACAGGGGCGTGCTGTTCGGCCGCGCCGCCTCCGACGGCAAGCTCTACCGGTCGCGTTACGACTACACCAGCCAGCGCTGGCTGGAGCGCCATGTCCTGGTGTCCGCCGCGGACTGGAGCGACACCAAGTTCATGAGCTCGTACGGCGGGGACACGCTGCTCCGGGTCAAGGGCAACGGCGAGGTCCGCTACTACCGCTACGACGAGACGCTGGGCAACTTCCCCGTCTACAACAAGCTGGTGGAGAGCAGCGGTTGGGCGGCGTACACCTCGGTGTCCACGACCCCCGACTCCTGCCGCCTCGACTCCAACCACACGCCGCCGGCACCGGCCCTGACGCTGGAGCCGTACAGCCGCGGCTCCGCGATGCGCTCGTCGTCGGGCGCGCTGGAGTACGCGTACACCGACAACATCGGCCGGCTGATGCACGGCAGGCAGTCCGACCCGTCGGACTTCAACGGCGTCAAGTGGGCGCCGGTGCTGGAGACGGAGACCCTCACCGGGCAGCCGTCCCTCGCCGAGCACGCCGACGGCCGGGTCGTGGTGACGGCGCAGAACACCGCGGGCACCGTCTGGCAGCGCAACCAGGCCGCCGTGTCGTCCGCGGACTGGGGCAACGTGATCAACCTCGGCGGGGCGATGGCGCAGGGCGCCGTCACCGGGAAGACCCCGTCCGGGCTGCTCGTCCAGTTCTCGTCGGACGCGGACGGCAAGCCCTGGTACCGCATCCAACAGCGCGCCGACGTGGACTTCATGGGCTGGATGCCGCTCGGCGGCAGCGGCTTCGCGGGACCGTTCACCGCGGTCACCGTCCGCGACGGGATCCAGCTCTTCGGGCGGAACGCCTCGGGCGTGCTGAGCACGGCGCTGTTCAAGGAGGCCGGCACGCTGTCCGCGTGGACCGCGCTCGGCGCGCAGGGCGTGACCGGCACCCCGGCGGTCGTCGTCTACCCGGGCTTCCGCCTGCGGGTCTTCGCCACCGACGGCAACGGAACGGTCGTCACGGCCTCCCAGTCCGCCGAGGGCGGCGCCTACGGGGCGTGGTCCGCGATCGACGGGGTCACCGCGAAGGGCTCGCCCACCGCCGTGATCAGCCCGGTCAGCGGGGTCACCGAGGTGCTGGTGCTCGGCACGGACGGCACGATCCACAACACCGGTGAGACGCTTCCGGGCACCGGGGTCTGGCGGCCCTGGCAGCAGCCGAGCACCGAGGAGGCGGCCACCGAGCCGACCGCGTTCGAGTACTCCAACGCGTCGGGACGGACCTGGGCCTACATGTTCCGTACGCCGGCCAGCCAGACCCGGGTGTACACCCTGGACCTGGGCTTCTCGCGCATGGCGCGGAGTGCCGCTCCGGACGCGGCCGGCTCCCCGGCCGACGCGCCGGTCTTCACCGGCCGGAGCCTGCCGGCCCCGCCACCGGCGAAGTGACGGCGGGGGCGTCGGCCGCGGTCACGTGGCCGGCGCCCTCCGCGGGGCCGGTGCTCTGGACGTCGCTTCCCTTTTCAGGGGCGTTGCCCTCGGCGGGGCCGGTGCCCTTGACGGGGCCGGTGCCCTGGACGGGATCGCCGCCCTTCACGGGATCGCCGCCCTTGACGGGATCAGGGCGGAGCATGATCGCGCGGGAGACGACGAACGTGATCGGGATGGCCCCGGCCGCCGCGATCAGCGGCGCGTACCGGCTGCCGAAGTGCAGGACGTCCACCAGCACATAGACCCCGACGGTGGTGATCACGAAGTTCGCCGCGTTGGTGAGCGGGAAGAGCAGGAACTTCCGCCAGGTGGGCCGGGTCCGGTAGGTGAACCAGCTGTTCAGGAAGAACGAGCCGATCATGCTCAGCACGGACGCGACGACATGCGCGGCGACATACGGCAGCCGGGTCAGCAGCAGCAGGTAGAAGGCGTAGTACGTGCCCGTGTTCGCCGCTCCCACCAGCGCGAATCTGACCATCTGGATCCGGACCGTCATGTGCGTGCGCGCTCCCCCTGGTTACGGCTCCGGCGGAGGCCGCTTCACTCCAGGAGAACAGAATCCGGCGGGAATGTCGCGGAAGGACATCCCATACGGCCGGCGGGCAACCGTCCGGTGAACGGAGCGAATTGGTGGCCGATTTACCGTTTCGTACCGGCATATCCGGTCTTTGTCGCGTCGCCGGAACCCCGCCGCGGCGGGACCACGGCGTCCGGCACCGGGGCCGCCACGACCGTGCTGGTCACCGCGCTGGTCACCGTCGCTTTCGTCACCGCCGCGCGCCATCGCGCCATGCGCGCGTCGCTCCCGCGACACCAACACTTCACCGACTGAGCACTGAGGCGTGGCCCGCCATGCCCTTGCCGGAGCGTAGTTTCCGCGCATGTCTTCTCTTTTGAGCAACAAGCTGGCGAAGCGGATCCTGCGCCCGGCCGCCGGTATGGTCGACCGGCGCATCAAGCACTCGCCCCTGCGCAAGGATCTTGATGCCCTCAAGCGCGAGGTCGCGGACCTGCGCGCTCAGCAGTACGCGTTCGGCCTGCTGTTCGACCGGACGGGACGCAGCGGCCACCGCGTGCCCACGCCCGCCCAGATCGACACCCTCGTACGGCAGATAGCCGAGGTGACGGGAGAGGACGGCGGCTACGCCCGGCGCAACGTGACCGTCGCGTACCGCAATGTGATCGCGCTGGAGGCGCTGGCCGTGGGCCGGCTGGCCGGCTCCACCTCCAACGTGTGCGGCAAGCTCGCCACCGTCCCGCTGCTCGCCCCGCCGAACGGCGACGTCCTGGAGATCGGCACGCTGTACGGCCTGTTCTCGGCCACGATGACGCGCATGCTGCACCGGGCGGGTACGGAGGCGCGGCTGACGATCGTCGACCCGCTGGTGGGCAGCCAGCTCCAGCCCGGTGCGAAGCAGTCCGCCGAGCCGACGGGTACGCCGGTGCGGCTGGACGTCGTACGCGCCAACCTCGCGCTGGGCGGCCGGGCCGGCGAGGAGGCCCGCATACAGCAGGGCTTCTCCGGGGACCCCGAGGTGCGGGCCGCGGTCTCCGACCGTGAGTACGGCGTGATCGTGGTGGACGGCGACCACTCCGCGGAAGGCGTGCGGGCCGACCTGGAGTGGGTCGAGGAGATCGTGGCGCCGGGCGGGATCGTCGTTCTCGACGACTACGGCGACGGCCACTGGCCGGGCGTCCAGGAGGCCACGGACACGCACCTGGCGAGCGGCTCGTCGCGGCTGGAGATGCTGGGACGCGTCTCGACGTCGGCATTCCTGCGGGCGCGACCGGCCTAGGGCCTGTCGTCACGGCACGCGGCGAGCGGGCGTGCCGGGCGCCGCGAACCGGGCGGGACTCCACGGACACGGCCCGGAGCCTCTCGTCCGGATCCCGCCGGGCTCGCGTGCCCCGGCGGCACACCCGGCCCCACGACCCCACGGGATCACCCGCGGCCGTCCGCGCCCACCCGGTTCCGCAGCCCGGCCGAAGCCGGGCGGCGGGGTGGGTCACCGGTTGCCGTCGGGCACCAGCGAACCGTCGGAGGTGGTGGGCAGGGCCTGGCGGCGCTGCTCCTGGAACGTGGCGAACGTGGTCCCGTTGAGGTCCGCGTGGACCTTCCCGGCGATGTTCTCGATCACCGCGACGCTGGCGGGCATGTCCGTGTTGTCGGCGGTCAGGACGGCGAGACCGTAGTCATGCCCCTGCCCGGTGAACGCGCCGACGCTGTGCACACGCCAGCCGCCGCTGCTGCGCTGCAACCAGCCGTTCTTGACGTGTACCGTCGCTCCGCCCGGCGCGCCCGTGGGGACGCCCCAGCGCTGGGAGGGGATCACCTGGTTCATCAGGTCCAGCGCGTAGGCACGGCGGTCGTCGTCGAGCACGGGGTTCGCCGAGGTGAGCAGCTCCATCAGCTTGAGCTGGTCGGCGGCGTTGATCTGCGTCAGCCCCCAGAAGCCGTCCGGATCGGGAGTCGTCCCCTCCATGCCCGCGAGGCGCAGGAAGTCCGAGATACGGGCGAGACCGAGCTGCTTCCACAGCGTGGTCGTCGCGTCGTTGTCGGACGCCGTGATCATTTTGCCGGCGAGCGTGCGCTCGTCCGGGGTCAGGTCCCGGTTCTCGTCCTGGGCCAGGCGCAGGAGCGTGCCCAGGACGATGACCTTGACGACGCTCGCCGAGTCGTACCGCTGGTCCGCGTTGAACGCGCACGTGGTGCCCGTGGTGCGGTCGTACAGAGCGACGGAGACCCGTCCCTTGAGGGTGGCGTCCTCCACCACGGCCTGGATGTCCTCGCTGAGCCGGCTCGCGAGGCCGGCCTTGTCGGACGTGCAGGAGACCTCGGACCGGGCCTCCTCCGTACCGGCGGCGGGTGCCGCGCTCGCCGGGAAGGCCGTGGCCATGACCGCGGCGACGGTACCGGCGAGGACGGACACTGTCGCGGTGCGCCGCAGGCGACGGGGGAGGGTGGATATGTGGGAAGACAAGCGTGTTCCTTACGGGGTGTGCGGCGGGGAGTGGGGCCGACAGCGCCGACGTGTCGTCGTGCGGCTCGTCAACTCCCCGCCTCCGGAAGATGTTTCTTCCTGTTTCTCGTGTCACAAGAACTGATGATCGACACGGCCGGGTGGTTCCCCGCGCGGGCCGACCGGTCCCGTTCCGTGGTGGCGGGGCTCAGCCGCCGCACTGCTGGAGCATGGCCCGCTTGTCCGCCGTGGTCACCGGCATCTCGTACTTGAGCGCGACCTGACCGAACCGGACCGCGTACGCGCACCGCACCGCCTTGTCCGGCGGAAGCCAGGACGCCGGACCTGAGTCGCGCTTGGCCGAGTTGGCGCGGCCCTCCACCGGCAGCAGATTCAGCACGTCGTTCGCCAGCTGCCTGCGCTTCTTCTCGGACCAGCGGGAGGCGCCGAGCTGCCAGCTGTAGGACAGCGGGACCACATGGTCTATCTGCACCTCGCTCGCCCGCTCTTTGCGCCACTCGACGGTCTTGCCGGTGTAGGGGTCGTGCAGCGTCATGGACGCGACCACGCAGTCGGAACCCGAACGGAAGCGCAGCTCCCGGCCGTCGCGCTGGAGGAGGTCGTTCCGGGTGTCGCAGCCGTTGCGCGCCAGCGGCACCCCGTCCGCCGTGTCCATCCAGGCGTAGCCGAACTCGTCCCGCTCATAACCGGTCTTGGGCCCCCGCCCGGAGGTGCGCACCCGCTCGATCAGCTCGCGCGCGGTCTTCCGGTCGGCCTCGGAACCGATCGCCGCGAGCCCCGGCTTCGTCCCGTCGGGATTCCCGAGCGGCCCGACGCCGTACCCGCCATCAGCGCTGCCGCCACCCCCGCTCGACGCCGACGCCGACGCCGATGACGACGCGTCGGGATCCGTGCCCAGCTCCCCCGAACACCCCGTCAGCACCACCACGGACACAACGGGGAGGACAAGAGCCCTTCCCCCACGACACGTTCGCGCTATGCGTTCCCCAAGACTGTTCACCGCCGAACTCTACGGCGCCACTTCGAAAACAGGTCCTGGTACTGAACCCCTGAAGCTAGGAGATCACGCGCTCGGCGAACCATCGCAGGGTGTCCCTCGCCGCCTCGATGTCGAGACGCTCGGGGGCGAGCAGGAGGTTCAGATGGAGCCCGTCGATCAGCGCGAGAGCGCGGGCGGCGTGCGTGCCGACCTCGTCGGGCACCACGTGTCCCTGGTCGGCGAGCGTGCCGAGCCACCGCTGGAGCACCTGCGCGGACGAGTGGTGCCCGCTCTCCAGCAGTTCGCGTACCGCCGGGAGGGGCTCCGGGCCCAGGGCGAGCCGGTACAGCTCGAACCAGCCGCCCAGTACCGCCTCCTGATGCTCCGACGGAGGAAGGAACTGCTGGAGGCAGTCGTACAGCCGCTGGACCGGCTCGCGTGTGTCGTCCGCGATGGCCAGGTCGTCGAGAGACCCGCTGACGACCGCGCCCGCGACGGCCTGGTGCAGCTCGGCCTGGGACGGGAAGTAGTGGCGCAGCGTCGTCGGCCCGATGCCCGCCGCGTTCGCGACGGCCCGCACGCTCAGGGCGCCGATGCCCTCGGCCCTCGCCAGGTGCAGGGCCGCTTCGATGATCTCTTCCCGTCTGGACATACGGGCATGGTAGTACACCGTGCCAGGTACGCTGTACCGGTACAGTATGCTGGTACAGCGTACTAACCCGTGGAGAGACATCGTGACCGAGAATCGCCTGACCCCCGCCCCCGAGGCCGCACTTGAGGCCGCACTCCCCGACGCACCACCGGCACGCACCGTGAAGCGGCCCGGATGGCCCGAGACCGCCGTCGCGGCGGTGACGTACGCGGCGCTCGTCGCCGCGGGTGTCGCCGTGATCGTCTCCCTATCCGACGAGCAGGCCGTCGCCCGCGGGATCGTGAGCTACGCGGTGTCCGCGCTGGCCGGCCTCGGCGCGTTCGGGATCGCCTTCCTCCTCCGCGTCCGGGACCCGGCGGCGTTCGGACTACGACGCGTGGCCGGGAAGTGGCTCCTGCTCGGGGCCGGACTCGGAGCCGGCGCATTCCTGCTGAACATCGTGGTGGCGATCGCCTACGTGCAGATCTCCGGCGACACCAGCAACCCGCAGGGTGATTACCGTGCCGCCGCGAGCGGAGGAGCGCTCCCGTTCGCCCTCACGATCCTCTTCGGCGCGATCGCCACCCCGATCGGGGAAGAGCTCGCCTTCCGCGGAGTACTGGCCAACGCACTCGGGCGCTACGGCCCCTGGGTCGGCGTCATCGGCAGCTCCGCGGTCTTCGCCCTCGCGCACGGCATGAACATCATCCTGCCCATCGCCTTCGTGGTCGGCGCCACCTCCGCGCTCCTGCTCCGCAGGACCGGATCGGTATGGCCCGGCGTCTGCGTCCACGCCGTCAACAACGGCATGAGCGTGCTCGCACCCGCGCTCCTGACGCTCTCCGCCGCCTGAACGATCGATCCGGCCGCCGCCCGCCGCCCGTCCTCCGTCAGCCCCCTCCCCCGTCAGCGCGCCCGCCGCCCGCCGCCCCGGCCGGACCTAAGAGCCCAGGATCGTCGTCAGGAACTCGCCCGTCCACGCCAGCAGTTCGCGGCCCACCACCGGCTTGCCGCCGATCTTCCCGCTCGTGGGGCGCGGTACCAGGATCTGGTGCGCCGGTGCCTTGATGACCGTACGGGGATAGAGCCGCTTCAGGCGCAGCTCCTGCGACTCCCGCAACTCCACCGGCGCGAACCGGATGTTCGCGCCCTGGAGCACGATCTCGCCGACCCCGCACGCCCGCGCGAGCATCCGCAGCCCCGCCACCAGCAGCAGGTTCTCCACCGGCTCCGGGAGCTTGCCGTAGCGGTCGGTGAGCTCCTCGCGGACCGCCGCGATGTCCTCCTCCGTATTGGCGGAGGCGATCGACCGGTACGCCTGGAGCCGCAGCCGCTCGCCCGGCGCGTACTCGTGCGGGACATGCGCGTCGACCGGCAGCTCGATCTTGACCTCCAGCGGCGGCGCCTCCTCCACCCCGCCCTCGATGGACGCGCGGTAGTCGGCGACCGCCTCGCCCACCATCCGTACGTACAGATCGAAGCCGACACCCGCGATATGCCCGGACTGCTCGCCGCCGAGCAGATTGCCCGCGCCGCGGATCTCCAGGTCCTTCATCGCCACATACATGCCCGCGCCCATCTCCGTGTGCTGGGCGATCGTCGCGAGGCGCTCATGGGCGGTCTCGGTCAGCGGCTTCTCCGGCGGGTACAGGAAGTACGCGTAGCCGCGGTCCCGGCCACGCCCCACCCGGCCCCGCAGCTGGTGCAGCTGCGAGAGGCCGAAGTTGTCGCCGCGCTCCACGATCAGGGTGTTGGCGTTGGAGATGTCGATCCCGGACTCGACGATCGTCGTGGAGACCAGCACATCGAATCTCTTCTCCCAGAAGTCGACCACGACCTGCTCCAGCGCGCTCTCGCCCATCTGGCCGTGCGCCGTCGCGATCCGCGCCTCGGGGACGATCTCGCGCAGCCGCGCCGCCGCCCGGTCGATCGACTCCACGCGGTTGTGGATGTAGAAGACCTGGCCCTCGCGCAGCAGTTCGCGCCGGACGGCCGCGCCGATCTGCTTCTGCTCGTACGGGCCGACGAAGGTCAGCACCGGATGGCGCTCCTCCGGCGGCGTGGTGATCGTCGACATCTCACGGATGCCGGTCACGGCCATTTCGAGCGTACGGGGGATGGGCGTCGCGGACATGGTGAGGACGTCGACGTTGGCGCGCAGCTTCTTCAGCTGCTCCTTGTGCTCCACACCGAACCGCTGCTCCTCGTCCACGATGACCAGCCCCAGATCCTTGAACCTGGTCTCGGACGAGAAGAGCCGGTGCGTGCCGATGACGATGTCGACCGCGCCCTCGCGCAGGCCCTGGAGCGTCGCCTTCGCCTCCGCGTCCGACTGGAAGCGGGAGAGCGCCTTCACGGCGACCGGGAACTGCGCGTACCGCTCGGAGAACGTGCCGAAGTGCTGCTGCACCAGCAGCGTCGTCGGGACGAGGACCGCGACCTGCTTGCCGTCCTGGACCGCCTTGAAGGCCGCCCGTACAGCGATCTCCGTCTTGCCGTAGCCGACATCGCCGCAGATCAGCCGGTCCATCGGGACCGTCTTCTCCATGTCCTCCTTGACCTCGGCGATGGTGGAGAGCTGGTCGGGCGTCTCCACGTACGGGAAGGCGTCCTCCAGCTCCCGCTGCCAGGGGGTGTCGGGTCCGAAGGCATGGCCGGGGGCCGCCATCCGCGCCGAGTAGAGCTTGATCAGGTCGGCGGCGATCTCCTTGACCGCCTTCTTGGCGCGCGCCTTGGTCTTCGTCCAGTCCGCGCCGCCGAGGCGGTGCAGCGTCGGGGCCTCGCCGCCGACGTACTTGGTGACCTGCTCCAGCTGGTCGGTGGGGATGTAGAGGCGGTCGCCGGGCTGACCGCGTTTGGCCGGGGCGTACTCGACGAGCAGATACTCCCGGGTCGCGCCCTGCACCGTGCGCTGCACCATCTCGACGTACCGGCCGACGCCGTGCTGTTCGTGGACGATGTAGTCGCCCGTCTCCAGCGTGAGCGGATCGATGGTCTTGCGGCGCTTGGCCGGCATCCGCGCGCCGTCCTTGCCCGCCGCCTTCTGGCCGGAGAGGTCGGTCTCGGTGAGCACGGCGAGCTTCAGGTCCGGGTCGATGAAGCCGTAGTCGATCGAGCCGCAGGCGACATGGACGAGGGACGGGGTGATCTCCTCGAGACCCCGGGCGGTGCGGGCGCCGGGGGTGTCGAGCCGGGCCGGGATGCCCTCGCCGCCGAGGACCTCGACCGTACGGGCCGCCGTGCCGTGCCCCTCCGTGACGAAGACCGTGCGCCAGCCGTCCGCCAGCCAGCCCTTGGTGTCGGCGAGCGCGCGTGCGGTGTCGCCGCGGTACGTCTCCGGGGCGCGCATCCCCAGCGTGATGGCCTCGCCCGAGGCGTCCTCCAGCTCCTCGTCCACGGCGAACGGGGAGACCGACCACCACATCATGCCCAGCTCACGGGCGTGCTCCCGGATGTCCGCGATGCCCCACAGCGAGGCCGCGCCGACATCGATCGGGGCCTCGCCGCCGTCGGCGCTCGCCGCCCACGAGGCCTGGAGGAACTCCTGGCTCGTCGCCACCAGGTCCGCGGCCCGGGTCCGTACCCGCTCCGGGTCGCAGACCAGCGCCATCGAACCGGCGGGCAGGACGTCCAGCAGCAGTTCCATGTCGTCGACGAGGACCGGGGCCAGGGACTCCATGCCCTCGACCGCGATCCCCTCCGCGATCTTGCCGAGCAGCTCGCCCAGCTCCGGGTGCAGCTCGGCGAGCGCGGCGGCCCGCTCCCGTACCCGCGGGGTGAGCAGCAGCTCCCGGCAGGGCGGCGCCCACAGTCCGTGTTCGGCGACCTCCAGGGAGCGCTGGTCGGCCACCTTGAAGTAACGGATCTCCTCGACGTCGTCCCCCCAGAACTCCACCCGCAGGGGGTGCTCCTCGGTGGGCGGGAAGACGTCCAGGATGCCGCCGCGCACGGCGAACTCGCCCCGCTTCTCGACCAGCTCGACCCGGGCGTACGCGGCGGCGGCCAGCGCCTCCGTGATCGCGTTCAGATCGGCGCTCTGGCCGCTGCGCAGCGCGACCGGCTCCAGGTCGCCGAGCCCCTTGACCTGCGGCTGGAGCACGGAGCGTACGGGCGAGACCACGACGCTGACCGGGCCGGCCGTGGGGTCGTCCTTCGCCGGATGCGCGAGCCGGCGCAGCACGGCGAGCCTGCGGCCCACGGTGTCGGAACGCGGCGAGAGCCGCTCGTGCGGCAGGGTCTCCCACGACGGGTACTCGACGACGGTGTCCGGGTCCAGCAGCGAGCGCAGGGCCGCCGCCAGGTCCTCGGCCTCCCGCCCCGTCGCGGTCACGGCCAGCACCGGCCGCCCGGCCTCGCGCGCCAGCGCGGCCACCGCGAAGGGCCGCGCCGCGGCCGGTCCGACGAGGTCGAGATACGGGCGGTGACCATCGGTGGCGGCCTTCACCGCTTCGGCGAGCGCCGGGTCACGTACGACGGCGTCCAGCAGACCGTGCAGGCTCATGAAGGGGGCTTCCATCCAGGTCCGAGATCGAGCGGGGGCTGACAGATCGAGCGGGTCGATCGAGTGGGGCTGAGAGATCGAGTGGGGCTGGGAGTGCGGGCAACGCAAGGGACCCGACACGTCTCACGGGCCGGGGGTTCTCCAGCGTACGACGCCGGTGTGACACCCGGGACCGGAAGCCGGCCGGAGCGGGTCCGGTGACGGGAAGTGACAGGAAGTGACGGAAACCAGGAATGATCGAACCCGATCGGTCATTGAAGGAAGCACGGGACGCGGGCCGCGACCGGCGCGACGTCCGATGCCGGATTCCGATGATGGGATGGATCAGCATGCCTCTTGAGGGTGAGTACGAGCCCAGCTCGATGCAGATGGCACGCGAGCAGGTCGAGGTGTACGAGAGCTCGGGCGGTACGGAGGGGACGACGCTGAACGGCATGCCCGTCATCGTCCTCACCACGCGGGGATCGAAGAGCGGCAAGATCCGCAAGAGCCCGCTGATGCGGGTGGAGCACGAGGGCGTCTACGCGGCGGTCGCCTCACTGGGCGGCGCCCCCAAGCACCCGGTCTGGTACCACAACATCAAGGCCGACCCCCGGGTGGAACTCCAGGACGGCCCCGAGCGCCAGGACATGATCGCCCGCGAGGTCACCGGCGAGGAGAAGACCGCGTGGTGGAACCGCGCGGTCGAGGCGTTCCCGCCGTACGCCGAGTACCAGACGAAGACGGACCGCGAGATCCCCGTCCTCCTCCTGGAGCCGTCCCCGACCCCGCACTGACGAACTGCCTTCCTGTGCCCCGGCCCCCGGGGCACAGGAAGGTATCAATCTCACGGCCGTGGCTCATATCCGTCCAGTCCTCCCCCACACAGGACTGGACACCGACAGAGCACTATTGCGCAAGAGCGCGCAACCGACCCCTTCACGCTGCGCGAGGAGTACAACAAGGGGCGATACAAGAACCGTGCTCCCCTCATCGAACGGCGCCGCGCCGGCACCGTGACGCGGAGCGCCGAAGTGTGGCGCAAGGGCGGTTCGAGGCCGACGAGGAACCAGGAAACGCGTTGCCCGCACACCACAACATCGACCACGAGCGGGAACTCTGGGACGCCTACGCCCGGAGCACCAAGGACAGCCTGCTCGACGCCGACCCCGTCTTCGGCTGGACGCAGTACGCCGGTCACGGGCCGGGGCCTGAGCTGCTGGGCTCCCCCGGGACAGCTCTGGAGATCGGGTGCGGCACGGGCAGGGCCTTGGCCTGGCTCGCTCAGCAAGGCGTCAGGACGACCGGCGTCGACCTCTCCCCGGTCATGGTCGAGCAGATCACCGAGCGCTGGGGGCCGGGGGGTTCCCGGTTCGTCTGTGCTGAGGTGACGGAACATCTGCGAAGCGATACGGAGACGTACGACGCCGTCTATTCCATCTTCGGGGCCGTCTGGTTCACGGACCCGGAGGAGTTGCTTCCGCTGATCGCCCGGCGGCTCAACCCCGGTGGGGTCCTGGTCTTCTCCCACCCTCCGGCCATCCCCGGCACGTCCGGTGCGCAGGGCATGTACAAGGGGGGCTTCGCGGGCAAGGCGATGTACACCTACCGCTACAGCCACACACCCGCCGCGTGGAAAGCGCGACTGCTCACCGCCGGGTTCGCGGAAGTGGACGCACAGGTACTCGACGCGCCGGCTCCCGGCCACATCGGGACCCTGATCGTCCGTGCCGCCGTCGCTCGGCTCCCGTAGGCGGAGAGGTGCCGCTTACCAGGAATCCCGGATCAGGAACGTTGTGTCCGGGGTCGCGCGGCGATCGGCAGGGTGAGGCTCCCCGGGAGGGCTGAGCAGGCGGCGCGCAGGTGGGCGGCCGGGGCGTCGCGGGTGGGGGTGTCCGGCTGGGCTGTCCATGTGTCGAGTGCGCAGTGCCAGGCGGCGAGGAGCATGTCGACGGCGAGGCGCGGGCGCGGGTCGTCCGCGGTGTCGAGGCCGAGCCGCCGGTGGAGGGTGTCGAGTGCGGTGCGGGTGGTGTCGCGGCAGAAGCGCAGGCCGTGAGCCTCTATGGACGGAGTCTGCTCGGCCAGCCGACGGTTGAGCAGGACTCGATGGGCCCACTGGTCCGTGTGCACGCGGTCCAGGGCGGCGAGCAGGGACTCTCGCAGGAGTTCCAGGAGCGGGCCACCGTCGGGCTCGCGGTTTTCCACGTCGTCCAGAAAGGCCCGCCACAGGTCGTGCAGCGGTGTCATGGCCACGTCTTCCTTGCTGGTGAAGTGCCGGAAGAACGTGCGCTTGGAGGTGTCCACCGCATCGCAGAGCTCATCGAGGGTCACGCCCTGGAAGCCTCGCTCGGTGAACAGCTCCAGGGCGGCGTCGACCAGGGCTTCCCGGGTGCGCTGCTTCTTGCGTTCACGCAACGGCAGTCGGCCTCCGGGGTCGGATGACGGATGCGGATTCCCCATGACCGAAAGCGTACCCGAGAGGTGAATGCCACTTGCGGGCTTATGCCACTCAGTGGCATAACTGTGTTCTCTCCGCCTCGTGAAGGGTGCACCGCCATGCGTGCTCTGCTCGTCGACCGTTCCGCCCCCGCCGGCCTCCGCCTCGCCCAGGCCCCCGAGCCCCAACCCGCCCCGCATCAGGCTCTGGTGCGGGTGGAGGCGACCTCCCTCAACTACGGCGAGGTGCGGATCGGTCTCCAAGAGGGCGCCGACGGCGCCATCCTCGGATGGGACGCGGCAGGGGTGGTCGAGCGCGCGGCAGCCGACGGTTCCGGTCCGGCCGTCGGCACCCGCGTAGTGACCCTCGGCCCCGCCGGAGGGTGGGCCGAACTCCGGGCCGTGGATACCGACTTGACCGGGGTGGTGCCGCCCGGCGCCGATCTCGGAGCCATCAGCACGATCCCTGTCGCCGGTACCACCGCGCTCCGCGCCCTGCACCGCCTCGGCCCCCTCCTGGGGAGGCGCGTTCTGGTCACCGGCGCCACCGGCGGCACGGGCCGCTACGCGGTCCAGCTCGCCCGGCGCGGCGGGGCCCATGTCATCGCCTCCACCGGGGCCCCGGAACGGCACGGCGACGGCCTGCGCGACCTGGGCGCCCACGACGTCGTCGCCGAACCGCTCCAGGTCACGGAACCTGTGGACGGGGTCGTGGATCTCGTGGGCGGGCGGCAACTCGTCGACGCCTACGGCAGGCTGGCCGAAGGAGGCACGCTGGTCGCGGTCGGGCACTCCGCCCACGAGGACGAAACCTTCCCCTACGGCGCCCTCTACGGTGACCAAGGACGGCACGACCGCACCCTGACCACGTTCTTCCTGCCCGCCTGTGCCGGGCTCACCCGCGACCTGACGTGGCTCGCCCACCAGGTCGCCACCGGCGAACTCACGCCCCACATCTCCTGGCGCGGCACCTGGGACGAGGCCGCTGACGCCGTCGACGCCCTGCTCGGCCGCCGGCTCCACGGCAAGGCCGTCCTGGACATCGCCTGACACCGCCGCCGTACCCCCGGCCCGTGCCCGCAACCCGTACCGCCGCGCGTGGACCGACTCCACCGGCCGCCGCCCCGGACTCGCGAGGCACGGGGCTCGCGAGATACGCGGGTCCGCGAGGTACACGGGCTCGCGAGATACGCGGGTCCGCGAGGTACACGGGCTCGCGAAGTACGCGCACACCGGCCGGAGCTGGGCGCTCCGGCCGGTGCGGGGGGGGGCCGCTCGCGGAGGGGGCCGGAAGGCGGGCCCTCCATGTCAGGGGACGGTTCAGTTGAGGACGACCACGTCCGTACGGATACGGAGCGGGGTGTCCCAGGCGATGTTGATCTTGGCCGTCACGATTCCGGAGCCGGGGGCGATCCCCGTCACCGTGATGGGGGCGGCCCCGATGAAGCGGACGCCGTTGGCGTCGACCTCGGAGGCGGTGACGATGACCGTCGAGTTCGGGTTGATGACGTTCCAGGTGACGGGGAAGTTGACCCAGCCCCTGTACGCGCCCCAGACGACCCAGCCTCGCCACAGGTCGGCGACATTGCCGCCGGCCACCGCGAGCCCGTCCGTCCTGGCCGCCACCTCTGCGTTGGTTTCCGGTGCGTTGGTTGTGGACACAGCGGTCCCCTCTCTCATTCTGAGCGGGCCCGGGATGTCGGTCGGATCCGTCCGACCGAGAGAGTCCGTCGCTCTCAGTGTCCGGTCGGCTACCTGGCGCTACAACCCCTCGTAAGGGTGAACTCGCCCCACCCGCGCACGTTCTGACGGACAGCGCCGTGACGCGGTGATAATGCCCTCCGGCCCCGGTGGACGTTGGAGGAACGCCCACCGAGGCCGGAGCCTCCACCGTACCGTTCTACTCGGTGGCGATCGCGTTCAGTACGTTCATCCGACCGGCCCGGAAGGCCGGGACCAGCGCGGCGAAGAGTCCGACGAAGGCTGAGGCCACGAAGACCGTCAGGATCGTCGGCCACGGTATCTCCAGGACACCGAGACCCTCCAGGGCCAGCAGCTTCTGGGCCGACGTGCCCCAGCCCATGCCGAGCCCGAGTCCGAGCAGGGCGCCGAAGAGGGCGATGACCACCGACTCCAGCCGGATCATGCGGCGCAGTTGGCGACGGGAGAGTCCGATCGCCCGCAGCAGACCGATCTCACGGGTCCGCTCCACCACCGACAGCGCCAGGGTGTTCACCACTCCCAGCACCGCGACGATGATCGCGAGCGCCAGCAGACCGTAGACGATATTGAGCAGTTGGCCTATCTGGTCCTTCAAGTCCTGTTTGAAGTCGGTCTGGTTCTGCACCGTGTACTGCGGGTAGGCCGCGAGCGAGTCCTTGAGGGCGGTGTACGCCTCCTTCTCCTTGCCCTCCTCGGCCGCCGCGAACATGATCAGGTTCTTGGGCATCTTGTCGGCCGGCACATACCGCTGGGCTGTGGTGATGTTGGTGTACATCGCGCCCTTGTCGACATTCGTGTCGTCCGAGGTGATCGCCGCGACCGTCAGCTCGGCGCTCTTCCCGCCCGGGAAGACGACCGACATCCGGTCACCGAGTCCGATGCCGTGCTTCGTGGCGTAGGCGTCCCCCACCGACATCGCGTCGTCGCCGTACGCGGCGGACAGCTCACCCGCGACGGTCTCGCGGCGCAGGTCCTCGGCGTAGGTCGGGTCGGCGGCGACGATGCCGTCGGACTCCGTCGTCCCGTCCGGGGCCGTCACCTTGACGTCGACCCACTTGTACTCGGTGACATGCGCGATGTCCGGCGCCTTCTCCAGCGCCGCCTGGGCCTGCGGCATGATCGGCTGGCCGTTGTCGGACTGGACGATGAAGTCCGCGCCGACCGACTTGTCCAGCTCGTCGGTCGCGGAGGCGACCATCGAGGACCCGACCACCGACAGACAGGCCACCAGCGCGAGCCCGATCATCAGCGCGGCGCCCGTCGCTCCCGTACGCCGCGGGTTGCGCAGCGCGTTGCGCTCGGCCATCCGGCCGACCGGTCCGAACATCCGCAGCACCACCGCGCTGAGCGCCCGGACCAGACCGCCGGCGAGCAGCGGACCGATCACGACGAAGCCGATCAGCGTGCAGACCACGCCCGCCCCGAGGAAGACCGAGCCCTCAGCGGCCTCGTCGGCCCGCGTCGAGATGAGGAGCGCGGCGCCGCCGGCCCCGGTGAGCACCAGACCGATCGCCGCCCTGATCCGTCCGGACCGGCCGTCGGCGGGTGTGCCCGCGTCGCGCAGGGCCGCCATCGGGGAGATCTTCCCGGCCCGGCGGGCCGGTACGTACGCCGAGACGACGGTGACGACGACCCCGAGCACCAGCCCGATCACCGGCGTCGTCCACTTCACCGTCAGATCCCCGGTGGACAGATCCATGCCCATGGACGACATGAGCTTCATCAGCCCGACGGCGAGCCCCACCCCGGCGCCGACCCCGGCGACCGAGCCGAAGACCCCGAGCAGCACGGCCTCCAGCAGCACCGAGCGGTTGACCTGCCGACGGCTGGAGCCGAGGGCCCGCATCAGACCGATCTCACGGGTCCGCTGCGCGACCAGCATCGAGAACGTGTTGACGATCAGGAAGACGCCGACGAGGAAGGCGATCCCGGCGAAGCCGAGCATCGCGTACTTCAGCACATCGAGGAAGGAGCCGACATCCGCGCGGTTCGCGTCCGCGGCCTCCTTCTGCGTCTGTAGCTTGTACGCGCCGCCGCCGAGGGCGGCAGCCACGTCCCGCTTCAGCCGGCTGTCACCGACACCCTCGGCCGCGGTGACATTGACATGGGTGAACCGGCCGGTGTCCCCGAGCAGTTGACGCTGGGAGGTCGCCGTGTCGAAGAAGATGACCGCCGCACCGGGGTTGGTGACGGTGAAGGTGGCGATACCGGAGATCCTCGCGCGGAAGTCACCCGTGACGGCGATGGTGCGCAGTTCGTCGCCCAGCGCGAGACGGTGCTTCTCGGCGGTGTCGGCGTCGACCATCACCTCGGTGGGCCCGCGCGGCGCGTGACCCGAGGTGATCTCCATCGAACGGAGGTCGTTGCGCGTCCAGTTGCCGGCGATCGTCGGCGCGCCGCTGCTCGCGCCCACGTTCTCGTCGGCCGCGTCCACGACGGTCACGCTCGTGCTGCTGACCGCGCCCTCGGCGGACTTCACCCCGTCCGCCGCCCTCACCGTCTCGACGACCGACGCGGGCAGCGATTCGGGCTTGCCGGTCTGGGACGTCTCGTCCACGCCCTTGGCGGCCTTGGGGCTGACCGTGACATCCGCGGACGTCGCGGCGAAGAGCTTGTCGAACGTCGTGTTCATCGTGTCCGTGAACACCAGGGTGCCGCTGACGAACGCCACCGACAGCAGGACGGCTACGGCGGAGAGCGCCATCCGCCCCTTGTGCGCGAAGAAGTTGCGCAGGGAGGTTCTGAGGACGGTCATGACGTACGTCCCCGGGCGTCGAAGTCCTTCATGCGGTCGAGCACGGCGTCGGCCGTCGGACGGAACATCTCGTCCACGATCCGGCCGTCCGCGAGATACAGCACCCGGTCCGCGTACGAGGCGGCGACCGGGTCGTGCGTCACCATCACGATCGTCTGGCCCAGTTCGTCGACCGACCGGCGCAGGAAGCCCAGCACCTCGGCGCCCGCGCGCGAGTCCAGGTTCCCGGTCGGCTCGTCGCCGAAGATGATCTCGGGCCGGGCGGCGAGCGCCCTGGCCACCGCGACCCGCTGCTGCTGGCCGCCCGACAGCTGGGTCGGCCGGTGCGAGAGCCTGTCGGCGAGACCCACCGTCTCCACGACCCGCCGGAGCCACGGGCCGTCCGGCTTACGGCCCGCGATGTCCATGGGCAGCGTGATGTTCTCCAGCGCGTTGAGCGTCGGCAGCAGGTTGAACGCCTGGAAGATGAAGCCGATCCGGTCCCGGCGCAGCTGCGTGAGCCGCTTGTCCTTCAGCTTCGTGATCTCGGTCTCGTCCAGATGGATCTCACCCGACGTCACCGTGTCCAGCCCCGCGAGGCAGTGCATCAGCGTCGACTTGCCGGAGCCGGACGGGCCCATGATCGCGGTGAACTGCCCTCGGTCGATGTCCACATCGACATGGTCGAGCGCCACGACCCGGGTCTCCCCCGCGCCGTACGCCTTGACGACCTGCCGCGCTCGCGCCGCGACGGCCGTACGCCCTCCAGTACCCCCGTGCCTGGGAATGGTCACAGCCGTTGTCACGGTACGTCTCCTATATCGCTGAATACGCCGAGTGTTCGTCGGGCGTGGCCTGAGTCTGTATGTATCCGGGGCCCCGGCGCGCTGGGGCACAGCGCAGTCTTCACCTGGGGTTTTCCCCACCCTCGTGCTGCGGCCGGCCCCCTTCACGGGCCCTCGCGGCGGGAGGACCAACGTAAAGAACAAGCCACCGTTTCCTCGTCGTCCGGCGGGACGAACGGCCCCTGGCCGGAAGTAGGGAGGAGCCCCTAGGGGACTCCGCCTCCAGGTTGAACGGAGGGTGGGGGATGGGTGGGGGCATGGGTGGGTCGGGTGCGGGCCCCCACCCGGGCCCTCCCCGGGCCTCCCCCGGGAGAGGCCCGGGTGAGAGGCTGTTGCCCTGGAGATACATGCATAGGGAAGGCATAGGGAAGGGATCCCGTGAGCGGCGCCGGCGGAAGTACCGAGGACTCCGGACGTACCGAAGCGATACCCGAGGCGGTCTCGTCGGCCGCACCGTCGGCCGCACCCACGCCGTCACCGCCGGCCGCCCCACCACCCGCGGCCGCACCGCCCGCAGCCGCACCGCCCGGCGAGAACGGCCGGGCGCGTGGTCGCGGCCCCGTCGTCGCCGCCCTGATGCTCGGCATGGCGCTCGCCGCGCTCGACGGCACCATCGTCTCCACGGCCGTCCCGCAGATCGTCGGCGACCTCGGCGGATTCGCCGTCTTCTCCTGGCTGTTCTCCGGCTATCTGCTCGCCGTGACGGTCACCCTGCCCGTGTACGGGAAGCTCTCCGACACCTTCGGCCGCAAGCCCGTCCTGATCGCGGGCATCATCCTCTTCCTCATCGGCTCACTGCTCTGCGCCACCGCCTGGAACATGGCCTCCCTGATCGCCTTCCGCGTCGTCCAGGGGCTCGGCGGCGGCGCGCTCCAGGGCACGATCCAGGTCATCGCCGCCGACCTCTACCCCCTCAAGGAACGCCCCAAGATCCAGGCCAAGCTGTCCACGGTCTGGGCCACCTCGTCCATCGCCGGCCCCGCCCTCGGCGGACTGCTCGCCGGATACGCGGACTGGCGCTGGATCTTCCTGATCAATCTGCCGGTGGGCGCGGTCGCGCTCTGGCTCGTCGTCACCTACCTGCGGGAACCGAACCGGGCCCCCTCCACCCGGGCGGCGGTCCCGGACCGGGCACCGCGCCGCCGCGTCAACCGGGCACCGCGCCGCCGCGTCAACTGGGCCCCGCGCCGCCGCGCCGACCGGGCCCCACGCCGCCGCGCCGACCGGGCCCCACGCCGCCGCGTCGACTGGGCGGGCGCGCTCGCCGTCTTCGCCACCGGAGCCCTGCTGCTCACCGCCCTCGTCCAGGGCGGCGTCGCCTGGCCCTGGCTCTCCGTGCCGTCGTTCGCCTTCCTCGGCGGCAGCGCGGTCCTCGCCGCCGTCACCGTCGTCATCGAACGCCGCGCCTCGGACCCGATCATCCCGGGCTGGGTCTGGCGCCGCCGTACCATCGCGGCCGTCAACCTCGCCCTCGGCGCCCTCGGCCTGCTGATGGTCGCCCCGACCGTCTTCCTCCCCACGTACGCGCAGTCCGTACTCGGACTCGGCCCGATAGCCGCCGGCTTCGTCCTGTCCGCCATGACGCTGAGCTGGCCCATCAGCGCGGCGTTCTCCAGCCGCCTCTACAACCGCATCGGCTTCCGGCTCACCGCCATCACCGGGATCTCCCTCGCCCTGCTGGTACTGCTCGCCTTCCCGCTCCTCCCCTATCCCGGCCGGCCCTGGCAGCCGGCACTGATCATGCTGCTGCTCGGCGCCGCGCTCGGGATGTTCCAACTGCCCCTGATCATCGGGGTCCAGTCGACCGTGGGCTGGTCGGAACGCGGTACGGCCACCGCGTCCATACTGTTCTACCGCCAGGTCGGCCAGAGCGTGGGCGCCGCCCTGTTCGGGGCGGTGGCCAACGGCGTCATGGCCGCCCGCCTCGCCGACGCCCCCACCCCCGGCCTCCCCGACGACCTCGACTCCGTCTCCAAAGCCCTGGAGAACCCGGCCACACTCACCGCGGAGGCGGCGGACTATCTGCGCCGGGCGATGGACTCCGCCGTGGACTACGTCTACCTGGGCGCGGCGGGCGCGGCAGCCGTCTCCCTGCTGGTGCTCATCTTCGTGGCCCCCCGGCGGTTCCCCGTCCTCAAGGATCCGGAATAACCCCGGATTCCGGGGCCACTCCCGTCACCCCTCCGCGGGCGCGCGCCCCGTGAGCGCCGCCAGCGTGTTCCGTACGTGCGCCATGTGCGCCTGCATCTCCTCGCGCGTCTCCGCGTGTTCCCGCAGCAGCCGCTCGGTCTCGCGCCCCACGCCGTCCGCGTCCGCGTGCGCCCGCGCGAGCAGTTCCTCGGCGCGCGCCGCCGCGTCCTCCTGGCCGTGCCGGGCCTGTTCGCCCGCCTCGGAGAAGGCCCGCTGCGCCGCCACCAGCTGGAGCTGCGCGTACGCGGCGAGTTCGTCGTGCTCGACCCGGGACGCGGCGTCGCGGTCCGCGAACTCGCGCTCCGCCGCCGCCAGTTCTTCGCCCTGCTTCTGCTCCTGCTCGTCGATCACACGCTGAGTGCGGCGGCGCACCTCCTTGAGCGCGGCGAGCGATTCCGCACGCTCCGCCGTGACCTCGCGCCGCGCCTCGGCCCGCGCCGCCTCGGCCGCGCCCGTGGCGGCGCGCAGGACCTGCTCGGCGTACGCGTCCGCCTCCGCCCGTACGGCGTCGGCCCGTTGACGCGCCGCCTCGCGCACCCGCTCGGCCGCCGCACGCGCCGCGTCGAGGACCGCCTGGGACTCCTCGCGCGCCTCGGTCCGTACCGTCTCGTCCTCCTGCCGCGCCAGGGCCAGGATCTGCTGGGCGCGCCGGCCGAGCTTCTCGTACGTCTGCGGCGGCAGCGCCGCGACCCGCTCGCGGAGCAGCTCCGCCTCGGCCTCCATCTCCTTGGCGAGGACGGTGAGCCGCGCCACGCGTTCCCAGGCGTCGTCACGGTCCCGGAACAGCGCCGTGACCTCCCGCTCGACCTGCTCGGGGCGGTAGCCACGGCCACGTACGGGCACGAAGCCATGAGCCGACAACGGTGCGGCAACCATCCTTGAAGCCCCTCTCCGACACACGACACAGAACGCCATCCGGCACAATCCTGCTGGAGTGAGCCGAAGTGCCCATACCACGACACTCCGCCCGGCCACCCCGGTCAAGGATGCGGCATCGACCCCGAAAAGGTGGAAAGGCGGAGAAACGGAAGCACGCAGACGTCGCGGCGTGTAGTCCCGGACGGGCGGGAGACGCGGCGACGCGCGACGCGGAACGGCCGGGGCGCCCCCCGCGTGTCGCGGTGGGCGCCCCGGCCGTCCGTCAGGTTCGGGTCGCCGTGTTCAGGTGTCGCTGTGCTCAGGTCACTGCGTTCAGGTCGTCAGAGCAGTCCGTCCCACATCTGCTCCAGCAGCACCGACCACCAGTTCTCCGGCGACGACAGCGCCGCCGGGTCCAGCGCCGAGAGCTGCGCCTGGAAGTCGACGGTCCAACGGCCCGCCTGCTCCGGGTTGAGACCGAACCGCAGCCGCCACATCCGGCCGAGCAGCGCCAGCGAGCGCGTGAACTCCGGCAGTCCGGTGTTCACGAACTGCGGAGCCACCGGCTGTCCGCCCGGACCCGCCTCGACCGGTACGGCCATGATGTGCGCCGTACCGTACTGGACACACAGCGCGCGGCCGAAGTCCGAGCCCATCACCAGATACGACCCGGCGTCGGCGGCCGGCCGCACCTGCCGCTGCGCGGCCAGTTCGGCCAGCGTCGGCACCACCGGCTGGGCGGGCTGCGCCCAGAAGAACGGCCCGAAGTCGGCCGGCAGACCCGCCCATACGAGCGTGCGCGCCACGAGCTCCGGCACGCCCTGCCGGGACACCGCCCGCTGGTCGAACCGGCAGATGCCCTGCGGACCGAACGCGCCCATCAGCTCCTGCGCGACCCCCTCGGGCGGGATCGGCGGCGCGGGCGGCATCTGCGGCAGCGGAGCGCGCACCGGCGCGGGCCGCGCGGGACCGTCCGCGACCTGGTGCAACTCGCCCTGATGCGTGAGCAGATGCTGCATGCCCTGCTGCCTGCTGGCGTGATCCTGGCCGTACGGGGCGACGCTGGTGATCCGTACCTGCGGCCAGGTCTCCCGGATCATCCGGGCGCAGTAGCCGCCGGGCAGCTCGCAGGACTCCAGCTCCGTGTGGAGTTCGAGCACCTGCTGCGGCGGCACGTTCATGGCGCGCAGCTCGTGCAGGATCTGCCACTCCGGGTGCGGGGTGCCGGGCGCGGAGCGGCGGATGAGCTGAGCCTCCGAACCGTCGGGCGCGCGGTAGCGCAGCACGGCCTGATAGCCGGGGCCGACGGTCGGCAGACCGGACGGCTGCTGCGGATAGCCGTACGCCGGGGGCTGGGCGTGCGGGGCCGACGGCGGTACGGGACCGCCGGGGACGGGACCGCCAGGTACGGGGCCACCGGGCACGGGACTCCCCGGCGGCATGCCGGGAGGCGCTCCCGGCGGACCGGGCGGGCTGGGCGGCTGCGGGCCCGCCTGTCCCGGGCCCGCCTGTCCCGGGCCCGCCTGTCCCGGGCCCGCCTGTCCCGGGCCCGCCTGTCCCGGGCCCGCGAGCATGGTCGCCGCGTGGTGCACGCCCCCCGGAGGCGTACCGGGAACCCCCGGAGCGCCCGGAGGCCGTGGCGGCTGCGGTGCCTGGCCGCCCAGGCTCGCGTCCGCGAGCATCGTCGCCGCGTGATGCACCCCACCCGGAGGCGTACCGGGAACCCCCGGCGGACCGGGGGGACCAGGGGGGCCAGGAGGACCGGGAGGCTGCGCAACACCAGGCGCACCGGGCGCACCGGGCGCACCAGGAGGTCCAGGAGGGCCCGGAGGCCCAGGAGCGGCCGGAGGCTGCGGTCCGTTGGCGCCGGGTCCGCCGAGGCTCGGAGCCAGCTGCGTCGGCAGATAGCCACCCGCCGGGACGCCGGGCGTACCGGGACCCGACGGCGGCGGGGTCGCGCCCGGCGGACGCGCTCCGGGCACGCCGGGCGCGCTCGGCGGCGGCGGAGTCGTCGCGCCACCACCGCGCGCACCACGCGGCGGTACGGGCGCCTTGCTGGTCGCGGCGTCGGCGATATCGGCGGCCCCCGCACCTGCGCCGGGCCCGCCTCCGGACGCCGCGCCGGCACCGGAACCAGGCCGCCCGGATCCCCCGGACTCCGGCTCCGGCGCCTGTCCCGCCGGCCCAGGAGCGACCGTCGTACGCGCCAAGTGGCTGCCGCCGGACATCAGCGCGGTCGGCGCCTCGGCAGCCACGCTCGGCGGTGGTGTGTCCTCGTCGTCCGTCCCCGAGAGCGGCGGCGCGAAGACCGTCGCGGGCAGCGGTACGGAACCGTCCTCCGGCATGGCGGACGCACCGTTGGTGTCGGTCCCGGCCCAGGGCGTGGCCCCGGTCGGCACACCCGGCGTCGAGGCGGGCACCCCGTCGTTGGAGGTGGGCTCGTACCCACCGGACCAGGCGGAGCTGCCCTGCGAGGCGTTGCCGCCACCGGGCGCCCCACCCGTGCTCGAAGCGCCACCACCCGAAGCGGCGGGTGCGGGAGCGGCAGCGGGTGCGGGTGCGGGTGAAGGAGAGGCGGACGAGGAGGACGAATCCTCCGGCGTCCGCCCGTCCGGAATCCCCAGCTTGTCCGCCGCGTCCTGGAGCCACTCCGGCGGCGTCAGCAGGAACGACGTCTGGTTCAGGTCGATACGCTGCGGCGCCTCAGGAGCGGCCGACGCCACCGCGGGCGCCCCGTACTCCTCCTCGTACCGGCGGATCACCTCACCCACCGGCAGCCCCGGCCACAGCGTCGCCTCACCGCTGTCCCTGGCGATCACCAGGCGCTGCCGGCCTCCGTCCGACGTCGGACCGCCCTCGCGGTCCTCCGCCCACACCACGAAACCCAGCTCGAACTCCCGTACCCGCACCTCACGATGCTGGTAACCGGGCAGATCGGCGTTCACCCACTCTTCCGCGCGCTCCTGCGCCTGAGCGAAGGTCACCATCGCGCTCACCCCTCCACCGGGACGGCGCGCGCGAAGCCGCCGTCCACCATCAGGTTCGCCACGGTCTCCAGCTCCGGCGGATTGCCCGCCAGCCGCAGCAGGAAGGCGTCGAAGTCGTCACCGCAGGGCAGCAACAGCCGCTCCACCCGCTCCGCCACGCTCCAGCCGTCCTGGTCCCTGGCGTCGTCGTACGCGCAGAACCAGACAGAACCGACCCGGTCGCCCTTGACCTTGACCGCCAGAATGCCGCCCTGGACGAAACCGACGGCCAGATAGTCCTTGGTCAGATGGTCGCGCAGGCACTTGTTGACGTACACCAGGTCATTGACGGCGGCCACGTCCCTTACGGTCAGCAGCGGCTGGTCCACCAGCAGGCCCAGCTCCGCGTCCAGCGCCGCACCCACCGGCGCGCAGCCGCCGGCCGCCTTCAGGAACGACCGGTACGCACCCGGCAGCCGGTAACCGAGGTCCTCCTCCACGCCCTGCAACTGCTGCTCGCTGACCGGCAACGAGCCCTTCGGCAGCCCGAAATGGGCCGGCCGGGTCTCCTGGAGAGGACGCGTCCCCCGCTTGCCGTGGTCCACGCGCGTCGTCGCCAGCCCGCCGTGATGGCGCAGCAGCGCCTTCACCTCGACCGGAATCAGCACCATCCGGCGCGAGGCCGGCAGATGGTGCCACGTCCAGCCGTGCGGTGTGGCCACCGACGAGATCGTGTCCCACAGCTCATGCCCCGCGGCGGCCAGCGCGGCATTGGCCGACACATAGTCCGTGAGCCGCAGTTCGTCCACGCCGAACCCCTCGGGGGGCTCGGCTATCTCCGCGGCGGCACGCGCGTACGGCGAGAAGTCCGGATAGCCGTCGTCATCCACCCGTACACCCCTGGGGTGACGGGAGGCCCGGACCGGATCCGGGAAATGCACGACCTGCCCGGCGTAGGCCGCGTTCGGTGGCGCGGCTTGCTGCCCGAGCCGACCTGTCGTCATGGCGGTTGCCCCCTGCTGCGCTTCCGGCTGGTTCCACAGCCCTGGTTGCAGGACAGCCTATGTGGTGGGGCAAGAGGGGATCCGACGCTCCTCCCCCGGCCGTATCCGCCCGTTCCGACGCCCGCTCCGACGCCCTGTCCGGCGCCCTGCCCGACACCCGTCACGGCGCCCGTCATGGACCCGTCCCAACGTCGCTTCCAACGTCGCTCCCAACTCCCGCCCGCGGTAACGCCGCCTCTTCCCCGTACGCCGATCGGGCGTACTCCTACGGGACCGGCCGACCCCGTAACCAACGGTCACGCAGGCGTGACCCAGCGCCGACGCCACGCCACGATCCACGCCCCAGCTTCCCGACAGCGCGCCGCATTTGGCAGGCTGTGCAGGCAAACAGGGGCGTGACAGCGGGAAAACGGGGGCGTGAACGAGCGGCTGTCCGGCCGCCGGCACCGGGAGGGGACAGCACATGCACACCGCACCAACCGACGCGTCCGGGGACCCACGCCTCAGCTGGAGCAGCACCGAACCACACCGTCCACCGGTGCTCCACCGACGCCGGGACGGCATCCTGCCCGCGGTCGCCGCCGCACTCTCCGTCCGCGGCGAGACCCTCACCTGTACCGCGGGCAAGGCCGATCAGCCACCCGTACTCCACGCTCTCGTACAGGACTTCCTCGACACCCTCACCAGCGGCCAGCGCGAACGTTTCACCGGCCGCTGCCCCGAGGCGATCCTGCTCTCCCGCCATCTGACCGCCGCCGAGGCCGGACGCTCCAAACGCGCGAGACGAAAACCCCTGTCCCACAGCGAGGCACGCCGCTCCCTCAAACACGCCAAGCTGACCGCCCGCCGCATCCGCGAGGACGGCGACCCGCAGCACGGCAGCTACGCCCCGCCCTGCCGTTCCTGCGCGCCGCTCCTCGCTCACTTCGGCGTACGGCCCGTCGACCCCACCGAGAACGGCTGAGCATGCGCGACCTCCACACCACCCGCTTCCCCGTCCCCGTCGACGCCGCCCTGCGCGAGGCCGGCTGGCAGCCAGGACGCTGGGACATACGGCAGGCCGAGGAGTGGGCCGACGCCCTGCGCGCGCACATCACCCCCGCCGGCCACCGGCACGCCGTCTTCCCCGCCGCCGTCGAGGCGTGGGCCGAATTCGGCGGACTGCGCGTCATCGCGCCCGGCCCCGGCCGCCAGATCGCCCCGGCCGTCGTACGGATCGACCCCATGGCGGGCATCCACCTCGCCCGTACGCTCGCCGACCTCGGGCGCTCCCTGGACACGGAGATCAGCCCGCTCGGCGAGGAGGGCGACGGACAGGCCACCCTCGCGATCGACAGCACGGGCCGCGTCTTCAGCATCGACCACACCGGCGACTGGTACCTGGGACCGGACCTCGACCGGGCGCTCGGCACGCTGCTCACGGGCCTGGAACCGGCGCGCCTGACCTCGGGCTGACGCCCGGGGCGAACCGGAGGCCGAGACACGCCCGCCGCCGAGCCGGACGGCCAGGACGGACCGGACGGCCAGAACGGAGACGTCAGCCGTCAGGCATCAGGCGCCAGCCGTCAGGCATCAGGCGCCAGCCGTCAGGCACCAGGCGCCAGCCGTCAGCCGTCAGCCGTCAGGCATCAGGCATCAGGCATCAGGCATCAGGCATCAGGCATCAGGCGGCCCGACGATGCGGCAGCACCGCCGACACGCGGAAACCCCCCGCGTCCGTCTCCCCCGAGACGAACACCCCGCCCAGCGCCATCACCCGCTCCCGCATCCCCAGCAGACCATTGCCACCGCTCGGCAGCCCCACATCCTGCGCGCCAACCTCCGAAGGCCCGTTCTCCACCTGCATCGCGACCTCCTCCTCACGATGCGCCAGCCGGACCATCACCTTCGCGCCCGCCGCGTGCTTCAGCACATTCGTCAGCGCCTCCTGCACCACGCGGTACGCCGTCTGCTCCACCTCGGGCGCGTACGCACGGGACTCGCCCTGCACCGTCAGCTCCACGACCATCCCCGTGTCCCGGGACTCCCCGACCAGCACCTCGATATCCCCCATACCCGGACCGTCCTCCGCGGCGGCGGCAGCGGCGGCAGCGGCGGCAGCGCCCACAGCCGCCAGCGGCACCGCCGCCGGAGCGTGCGCCGACACCGCGTCCGACGCCTGGCGCGCCGCCACCTGCTCCCCGGCCCGCAGCACCCCGAGCATCTCCCGCAGCTCCGTGAGCGCCTGCCGCCCCATGTCCCCCACCAGAGCGGCGTTCTTCACCGCCTTCGACGGATCCTTCAGCGCCACCGCCTGGAGCGCCGCCGCGTGCACCACCATCAGGCTCACCCGGTGCGCCACGACGTCATGCATCTCCCGCGCGATCCGTGTCCGCTCCTCCGTACGCGCCCACTCCGCCCGCTGCTCGGCCCGGTCCGCCAGCAGCGACAGCTCCTGCTCCAGACTGTCCGCCCGCTCGCGCAGGCTCTCCATCAGCCGCCGCCGCGCCCCGACGTAGAGCCCGAACAGCACCGGCGGCGCCGTCATCCCCAGCGACATCAGGACCGCGACCATGGGCACGTACCACTGCGCCGAATCGAACCCCGAGTCGGCCACCACGTTCTGCCGCGTCCGTACGTACGTGACGATCAGCGTCCCGACCAGCGACATACCGGCCAGCGCGCCGACGATCCGGCGCGGCGTCTCCGCGGCGGCGAGCGTGTACAGCCCGACCAGGGTCATCAGATAACCCATCTCCGCCGGTGTGATCGCGATCGAGACAAGCACCACGACGAACGGCCACCGACGCCGCACCAACAGCACCGCACCAGCCAGCAGCCCGAAGACCACCCCCAGCGGCACGGGCAGCGTGGCCGCGTCCGCGAACCTGATCCCCTCAAGCCCGCACTCCAGAGCCGACACCAGCGCCAGCCCCACATCCAGTACGGCACTACGCCGCCGTCCCCACCACCACCAGCCGCGAGCGTTCGCGCCCGCAGCGTCCTGATGTGCCCCCGTTGTGGTCATGTCTCCCAGCCTACGGGCGCCCGCTCCCCATTTTCCGGCGACCGCCGCAGCACGAACCGGGACGGGACACGCGGGGAAGGCACATCGATACCTCGAACTGGTGAATCGCCCGCACATTCGAGCCGGACGTCCGCATTCCGGACGACGATCTCCGCATGACAGCGATCCACGGCGGATACGCCGATTTCGAGGGACTGCGGCAACAGGCCGTCGCACTGCGCCGCCAGGGCCTCAGCCGCCGCCAGATACGCGACCGGCTCCACGTACACAACAACGACATCCTCAACCGCCTCCTGGAGGGCGAGCCGCCCCCGGACTGGACGACACGCCCGAACGCGAAGGACGACCTGCGCGCGAAGGCACGCGAGCTGCGCCTGAAGGGGCTCACGTACGACCAGATCCAGCTGGAGCTGGGCTGCTCGAAGAGCTCGATCTCGCTGTGGGTACGGGACCTGCCGAGGCCGGAGCGGCGCGAAGCGGCGGAGCAGGCGAAGCTGGCGGCCCGGAAACGCTGGGACCACGAGCTGGCGGTGCGCGACGAGAGGCGCCAGCGGACGAAGGCCGCGGCGGCGGCCGAGATCGGCGCGATGTCCGACCGCGAACTGTTCCTGCTCGGCGTCGGCCTCTACTGGGCCGAAGGAACCAAGGACAAGCCATATGACCGCCGAGAGGCCGTCATCTTCGTCAACAGCGACGTCGGCATGATCCATGTATATCTCGCCTGGCTCGACCTGCTCGGAGTGGAGCGCGACCGCGTGCGCTACCGCGTGATGATCCATGAGTCCGCCGACGTGGAAGCCGCGGAGAAGTACTGGGCCGATCAAGTCCGCGCCGATGTGTCCACTTTCCAGAGGACGACCCTGAAGAAGCACAATCCGAAGACGGTACGGAAGAATGTCGGCGAGACATACCGGGGTTGCCTGGTCATCCGGGTCGCCCAAGGCGCCGAGCTTTACTGTCGCATCGAGGGCTGGTGGTACGGCATAGTAGGAGCGGCCACTCTCACCGAATAGCCGAATGTCTGGTTTGCGGTGGCTCACCATCCCCCATGGTGTAATCGGCAGCACTGCGCACTTTGACTGCGTATGTCCAGGTTCAAATCCTGGTGGGGGAGCTGCGCAGTTCGGGTCCTGACCTCGCCGGTCAGGACCCGTCCTCGTTTCCGTCCCGAAACCCACCGGTATCCTGCGGTTGTCCATCACCCGAAGCCGAAGGGCATTCCCGTGAGCGCCAACCTTCCCCAAGTTCTCGGCTCCGCTCGAACCGGGGAGACCCCACCGGCCGCCGTCGTCGTTCTCGCAGCGGGTGAAGGAACCCGCATGAAGTCGAAGACCCCCAAGGTTCTGCATGAGGTCTGTGGGCGCTCGCTCGTCGGGCATGTCGTGTCCGCGGCCCGTGAGCTGGGCCCCGAGCAGCTCGTCGTGGTCGTCGGACACGCGCGTGAGCAGGTCGAGGGGCATCTCTCCGCCGAGCACGCCGGTGTCCGTACCGCCTACCAGGCCGAGCAGCACGGGACCGGCCATGCCGTACGGATCGCCCTCCAGGAGCTGGGGTCCACGCCGCACGGGACCGTGATCGTCGCCTGTGGCGACACCCCGCTGCTCTCCGGCGACACGCTCAACGCGCTGGCCGCGACGCACGCCGCCGACGGCAACGCGGTGACGGTGCTGACCGCCGAGGTCCCGGACTCGACCGGGTACGGGCGGATCGTCCGGGACGGGGCGAGCGGCGCGGTCACGGCGATCGTGGAGCACAAGGACGCCACCGACGCGCAGCGCGCGATCCGCGAGATCAATTCGGGCGTCTTCGCGTTCGACGGGCCGCTGCTGGCGGACGCGCTGGGCAAGGTGCGCACGGACAACAGCCAGGGCGAGGAGTACCTCACCGATGTGCTCGGCATCCTGCGGGAGGCGGGCCATCGCGTCGGCGCGTCGGTCGCCGTCGATCACCGCGAGATCCTGGGCATCAACAACCGCGTGCAGCTGGCGGAGGCGCGCCGGCTGCTGAACGCGCGGCTGCTGGAGCGGGCGATGCTGGCGGGGGTGACGGTGGTGGATCCGGCGTCGGTTCTCGTCGATGTGTCGGTCACGTTCGAGCAGGACGCGGTGGTGCATCCCGGTACGCAGTTGCTGGGCGCCACGCATCTGGGCGAGGGTGCCGAGGTGGGCCCGAATTCGCGGCTGAAGGACACGGTGGTCGGCGCGGGCGCGCGGGTGGACAACACGGTGGCGGACGGCGCGGAGATCGGTGAGGCCGCCTCGGTGGGGCCGTACGCGTATCTGCGGCCGGGTACGCGGCTGGGTGTGCGGGCGAAGGCCGGTACGTACGTGGAGATGAAGAACGCGACGATCGGTGAGGGCACGAAGGTGCCGCATCTGTCGTATGTCGGGGATGCGACGATCGGTGAGTACACGAACATCGGTGCCGCGAGCGTGTTCGTGAACTACGACGGCGAGGCGAAGCACCACACGACGGTCGGCTCACACTGCAAGACGGGCTCGGACAACATGTTTGTGGCGCCCGTCACGGTGGGGGACGGCGCGTACACGGCGGCGGGGTCGGTCATCACGAAGGACGTACCGCCCGGTTCGCTGGCCGTGGCCCGGGGCCAGCAAAGGAATATCGAGGGTTGGGTGGCCAGGAAGCGGCCGGGGAGTGCCTCCGCTCAGGCGGCTCAGGCGGCCGGGACCACCTCGGTCGGCGACGAGAAGGAAAGCTGACCGGAAAGAGATGCGCCGATCTCGGCGTACCGTGATAACTGCACGATTCGGCTGGCTCGCAGGGACGCGCGGGTGCAGCGGCCATCAACACGTCTGAGGAGACAGTGCTGTGACCGGGATCAAGACGACCGGCGAGAAGAAGTTGATGCTCTTCTCCGGCCGCGCCCACCCCGAGCTGGCCGAGGAGGTCGCGCAACAGCTGGGTGTCGGGATTGTGCCGACCAAGGCATTCGATTTCGCCAATGGTGAGATCTACGTGCGCTATCAGGAGTCGGCCCGTGGCGCGGACTGCTTCCTGATCCAGAGCCATACCGCTCCGATCAATAAGTGGATCATGGAACAGCTGATCATGATCGATGCGCTGAAGCGGGCCTCGGCCCGGAGCATCACCGTGATCGTGCCGTTCTACGGCTATGCCAGGCAGGACAAGAAGCACCGTGGCCGGGAGCCGATTTCGGCCCGGCTGGTCGCCGATCTGATGAAGACCGCGGGGGCCGACCGGATCCTGACGGTCGATCTGCACACGGACCAGATCCAGGGCTTCTTCGACGGTCCGGTGGACCATCTCTTCGCGCTGCCGGTGCTGGCGGACTATGTGGCCGGGAAGGTGGACCGGTCGAAGCTGACGGTGGTCTCGCCGGACGCGGGCCGGGTACGGGTCGCGGACCGCTGGTGTGACCGGCTGGGCGCGCCGCTGGCGATCGTGCACAAGCGCCGTGACAAGGACGTCGCCAATCAGGTGACGGTCCACGAGGTCGTCGGAAATGTGGCCGGCCGGGTCTGTGTCCTGGTGGACGACATGATCGACACCGGTGGCACGATCTGCGCGGCGGCGGACGCGCTCTTCGCGCACGGCGCCGAGGACGTCATAGTGACGGCCACGCACGGCGTGCTGTCGGGTCCGGCGGCCGACCGGCTGAAGAACTCGAAGGTCAGCGAGTTCGTCTTCACGAATTCGCTACCCGACCCCGGCAACCTCGACCTCGACAAGATCACGGTCCTGTCGATCGCGCCGACGATCGCCCGTGCGGTGCGCGAGGTGTTCGAGGACGGTTCGGTGACCAGCCTCTTCGAGGAGCAGGCGTAACGGTACTGCTGGGCTCAGGGCTCTGGGTTCACGGTTCCGGAGCGCCCGCAGCGCACCGGGAGCGCCCATGAGCCCTGGGCCCGCAAGATCGATTTCTGAGGCGGCCTCCCCGCCGGGTAGACTCAGCGAGTTGCTCGGCGAGGGAGGCCGCACTCATGTGCGGCGGTCCGTTATCGACGTGCTCTTCGTAGCAGGCCTGTCGTGGCCGGGTGACGGCCGATTTCCTGTCACCTACGAGGAGTGCCGTCATGGCTGAAGTGAAGATCAGCGCCGAGGTCCGTTCCGAGTTCGGCAAGGGCGCCGCCCGCCGTACCCGTCGTGCCAACAAGGTCCCCGCCGTCATCTACGGCCACGGCGCCGACACCGTCCACGTGACCCTGCCGGGCCACGACCTGATGATGGCGCTGAAGACGGCGAACGCGCTGATCTCCCTGGACATCGAGGGCCGCAAGGAACTGGTCATCCCGAAGGCCGTCCAGCGCAACGCGATCAAGGGCCACATCGAGCACGTCGACCTGCTCGCGGTGAAGCGCGGCGAGAAGGTCACCGTCGAGGTCGCGGTGCACACCGAGGGCGAGCTGGCCCCGGGCGCCAACCTGCTGGAGAACGTCCTCAACACCCTGACCGTCGAGGCCGAGGCCACCCACATCCCGGAGTCCGTCACGGTCTCCATCGCGGGTCTGGACGCCGGTGACTCGATCGTCGCCAAGGACGTCCCGCTGCCGTCCGGCACCACGCTGGTCACGGACGAGGACGCGGTCGTCATCCAGATCCTGGCCGCGCAGGCCGAGGAGCCGTCGGCGGACGAGGCCGAGGCGGCCGAGGGCGCCGAGGGCTGATCCGTACGCTGTGCCCCACGGGGTGGCGGGCCTCGGCCCGCCACCCCGTTCGGCTGTCCGTACGCCCCCGATCGGCTCCGGTCCGCTTGATCCACCCGATGCACCTCGATCTCGCCGATGCACCTTGATCCACCCGATCCATCCGATCGACCCGATCGACCCGATCCATCCGATCCAGAGGAGACGCAGCGCGGATGACCACGGATGCCAATGCCCCCTGGCTGATCGTCGGCCTGGGGAATCCCGGGCCCGGTTACGCGGCCAATCGGCACAATGTCGGGTTCATGGTGGCCGATCTGCTGGCGGAGCGTATCGGCGGCTCCTTCAAGCGGGCGCAGAAGGCGCAGGCGCAGGTGATCGAGGGCCGGATCGGGCCGCCAGGTCCCGCCAACCGCCGGGTGGTGCTGGCCAAGCCCGGCTCGTACATGAATCTGTCCGGTGGTCCGGTGACCGGGCTGCGTGATTTCTACAAGGTCCCGACGGCGAACATCGTCGCGATCCATGACGAGCTGGACATCGACTACGGCGTGCTGCGGCTGAAGCTGGGCGGCGGGGACAACGGCCACAACGGTCTGAAGTCGATGACGAAGGCGATGGGCCCGGACTACCACCGGGTACGGTTCGGGATCGGCCGGCCGCCGGGCCGGATGCAGGTCGCGGACTTCGTCCTGAAGGACTTCTCGTCGGTGGAGCGCAAGGAGCTGGGGTACTTCGTGGACCGCGCGGCGGACGCGGTGGAGGCTCTGGTGATCGAGGGACTCGAGCGCGCGCAGAGCACGTACAACTCCTGACGCGATTCCGGACGCGATTTCCTGAACGGCTCCTGACGCGGCTCCTGAGGGGCTGGTGAATTCCGCTGTCGGACCGGGCTGCTGTCAGACCGGGCTGTCAGACCGGGCTGTCAGACCAGGCAGAACTCATTTCCTTCCGGATCAGCCATCACCACATGATCGGGTCTGCCCCGCAGGCCCTCCTCACGAATCACGGTCGCCCCCGCGGCGGTCAGCCGCTCCACCGCCTCGGCCACGCGCGGCCATCGCACCTCCCACGGTGTTTCCCGGCCGCCGCCTACCTGTACGTCCAGGTGCACGCGGTTCTTCGCCGCCTTGGGCTCCGGCACCTTCAGGAAGGACATGTGGGGGCCCGCCCCCTCGGGATCGCAGAGGTACGCGCCGTCGTCCCACTCGTCTTCCGGGACCTCGTGATGGGAGAACCATTCCTCCCAGCTCCCGAACCCCGTGGGTGCGGGCTTCTCCGCGTAGCCCAGCGCCAGTGCCCAGAACTCCGCCAGCTTCGCCGGGTGCGCGCAGTCGATCGTCAGACTCCAGTTGGTCGCCATGCGAGGCCCCTCCTCTGTCGGGTACGGCCGACGCTACCGCGCACCTCTGACATCACGGTCGGCGAGCGCTCCCGCCCGCGGCCCGCGCCGCCGCCGTCGGTCAGCGTGGGTCACGCCCCGCCGCGGCCCGTCCCACCGTGAGGGCCTGCCTGCGCACTCTGCGCCAGTTCATCGGCGGCGCCCCGGGCCGCACACCCGGGCGGTGGCGGGGCAGTCGTACGCGCAGCGCGCCCGGCTCGATCCGGCAGCGTACGGGGACGGGCACGGTGAGGGCCTCGCCATCGACGCCGGCCGGGACGGAGGGAGCGTCGGCGTCGATGACGACCTGCCGGGCGGTGGCCGAGGTCAGCCCGAGCGCACGCCGGCCGCGAAGCAGTGAGGCCGCCTGGACCGCGTTGTCCACCGTGATGCCGAGCACTCCCAGGACGCCGGAATCCAGCCGGTCCCGATATCCCAGGCCCGCGGGGTCCCCCATCCGGTAGGGGTTGTTGCTCACCAGGACGGCTTGGGGTCCGTCGAGGGCGACGGAATCGGCGTGCACCTTCAGGTTCGGGCCGCTGTGGTGGGTGAGCAGGTCCGGCAGCATCCGAAGGGTCGTACGGGCCTTGTCGTCGCGATAGGCCGGGCTCTGCACCACGGTCGCGTACGCACCGAAGGACGCGTTGTTGACGAAGACGCGCTCCCGGCCCGCTGCCGAGGGCGCTCCCACGCTGATGAAGCCGAGGTCGACGCGGATCTCGACGCCGTCGGTGAGTGCCTGGAGGCACGCGGCCGGGTCCTCGCGGTCGAGGCCGAGGTCCATGGCGAAGTGGTTACGGGTCCCGGCGCAGATGACGACGAACGGAACGCCGCATTCCATCGCCACGCCCGCGACCAGGGCCTGCGTGCCGTCGCCGCCCGCGACGCCGAGGAGGTCCGCGCCGTCGTCCACGGCCCGCCTCGCCAGGTCGGCCACGTCCTGCGGATGCGCGGGGTCCAGCACGACGACTTCGGCGCCGAGGGCCCTGGCCCTGTCCACCAGGCGGAACTTCTCGACCTTCCCGCCGCCCGAGCGCGGGTTCATGATGAGGAACGGCCGTCTCGGAGGAGCGGCCCGGGGTTCCGGCGTGGGCGGCGGGCCCGGGTCCGCCAGTGCCGTTCTGCCGGCGGACACCGCCAGCATCCACAGGGCGAGCGAGACGAGCACCACCCACAGCACTCCGGCGACGGCGTAGAACACCAGGACGGCGATCGGTGCGCCGGTCGCCAGTACGAGAGCGAGCGCCCTGACCGGCCCCGTGCGCGCGAGCACCCACCACAGGGCGGCGGCCGTGACGGCCAGTCCCGCCAGCCCCACGCCCACCAGCGCCACGCTCCGCAGCCCGGCGGACACCAGGAGAACCAGCAGGGCCGCCGTTCCCGCCGCCAGTGCGAGGCGTGCGGCCCAGCGCCTGTCCACGCGATCAAGCCTCCCGCCGGTCGGACCGCTCTTGTCCTCCATTCCACAGACCCGGTCCGCGGACCGCATCTCCGGCGGTCGCGTGGCGATCATCGGCTGAGCGCATGAGCATGGAAAGGGTGAGCCGTCGGCCCCCGCCGCGCGGCTCGGACCGCGGGGGGTGGATTGGGGAGAGGACAATGGACGGTTCCGTGTATCTGGCGTACGACTATCCGCTTCTGGGTGCGTTCTGGACCATGCTGTGGATCTTTCTCTGGATCCTGTGGTTCGTCCTGCTGTTCCGGGTCATCGTCGACATCTTCCGCGACGACGCCATGAGCGGCTGGGCCAAGGCCGGGTGGCTCGTCCTCGTGATCGTTCTCCCCTTCGTCGGCGTCCTCGTGTACGTCCTCGCTCGCGGCAAGGGCATGGGCAGGCGGGAGACGGAGCATGTGCGGGCCCAGCAGAAGGCGTTCGACTCCTATGTGCGGGAGACCGCCAGGGGCTCGGGGGAATCCAGCGAGGTCGAGCAACTCGCGAAACTCTCGGAGATCCGTGCCAGGGGCGACATCTCCGATGAGGAGTTCCGCCGGGCCAAGGAGAAGATCCTGCACTGACCGCGGGGACGGGCGGGGGCGACGGTCAGGGCGGTACGGCGGTACGGGCGGTAAGGCGGTACGGCGGTACGGGCGGTACGGGCGGCGTCCCGAGGGCTCTCCGGCAGGTCTCTTACCGCGCTGAGTTGACCGGGCGCATGCCTATGGCCAAAGATCCCGCCCTATGGGACGGACGACAGAGCGGAAGCGGCGGAAGCGGAACTCCTCCGGCCGTGTGCTCTCCTTCGGCCGGCGGGCGGTGATGGGCTGCGTCGCCGTGCTGCTGCTCGTCGCGGCCGTCTGGACCTCGTGGGACTCCGCCCACCACGTGGTGCTCTCCAAGGGCCGTGAGCACGGCACGCTCACGGTGTCCCGCTGCGCGGACGGGACCTGCACCGGGCCGTACGATCCCGACGGTCCGGACGGCCCGCGCGCGGGGATGGCCATCGAGCAGTCGGTCGCCGTCAAGAAGGGCGAGCGGTTCCCGGTCGTCGTGAAGCCGGGCACCGACGATCTGGTCCGTACCGGCGTGGCGGGGCTGCTGTACGCGTGGGTGCCGCTGGGCGGGGCGCTGCTGCTGGCCTCGCTCGTCATCGGCGGCGGTCTGCGGATGACCCGGACGGCCTGGGGGACGGCGCTGGCGGGCGCCGCGCTGCTGCTGGCCACGTTCTTCGCGCTCTGAGAAGCGGCATGTCGTGGGTATGACGCCGCCCCCGGCCCGGAGATCCGGGCCGGGGGCGGTCGTCGTTTCCGCGTGTACGGCGGGCGGTCAGCCGGTGTTGCGCAGCCCCGCCGCGACCCCGTTGACCGTCAGCAGCAGCGCCCGTGCCAGCAGGGGATCGGGCGCTTCCTGCCGCTCCGCCGCCGCGCGCTGGCGGGCGAGCAGCGAGACCTGGAGGTAGGAGATCGGGTCGAGGTAGGCGTCCCGGATCGCGAAGGTCTGCTGGAGCGCCGGGTTGGAGTCGAGGAGCTTCTCGCCGCCGGTGATCCGCAGCACCTCCTGGACGGTGAGCGCGTGCTCGGCCTCGATGGCGCCGAAGACGTGCTTCAGCTCGTCGGGGACGAGGGTGTCCACGTAGTGGCGTGCGATGCGCAGGTCCGTCTTGGCGAGCGTCATCTCGACGTTCGAGAGGAAGTTCTGGAAGAAGTGCCAGTGCTCGTACATCTCGTCGAGCACGGTGTCGGGTCCGGCCTCGCGCAGGGCCTTGAGGCCCGAGCCGACCCCGTACCAGCCGGGCACGATCTGCCGCGACTGCGTCCAGCCGAAGACCCAGGGGATGGCGCGCAGTCCGTCCAGACCGGCGCCGGAGTCGGGCCGCCGGGAGGGCCGGGAGCCCAGGTGGAGGTCGGCGAGCTGGTCGACGGGGGTGGAGGCGAAGAAGTACGCGGGCAGGTCGGGGTCCTCGACCAGCGCGCGGTATGTGGCGTGCGCGGCGTCCGAGACGGTGTCCATCGCCGAGTCCCAGCGGGCCAGCGCCTCGTCGGACTGGCGCGGCGCGGTGTGCAGGGCCGAGGCCTGGAGGGTGGCGGCGACGGTCAGTTCCAGGTTCTCCCTGGCCAGGGAGGGGATCAGATACTTGTCGGAGATGACCTCGCCCTGCTCGGTCACCTTGATCTCGCCCTCCAGCGTGCCCCAGGGCTGGGCGAGGATCGCGTCGTGCGAGGGGCCGCCGCCGCGGCCGACGGTGCCGCCGCGGCCGTGGAAGAGGCGCAGGCGTACGCCGTGCCGGTGGGCGACGTCGCGCAGCCGGCGCTGGGCGCGGTGGATCTCCCACTGCGAGGTGGTGATGCCGCCGAACTTGGACGAGTCGGAGTAGCCGAGCATGACCTCCTGGACGTCGCCGCGCAGCGAGACGAGCCGGCGGTAGGAGGGGTCGGCGAGCATCTCGTCGAGGATGACGTCGGCGGCACGCAGTTCGTCCGTGGTCTCCAGCAGCGGGACGATGCCGATCTTGGCCCAGCCGCCGTGCAGGTCGAGGAGTCCGGCCTCGCGGGCCAGTACGGCCGCCGCGAAGACGTCGTCCGCGCCCTGGCACATGGAGATGATGTACGACTCGATGACCTCGGGCCCGAACCGTTCGAAGGCCTGGCGGACGGTGTGGAAGACGCCGAGCGTCTTCTCTCCGGCGGGGTCGAGGGGCGCGGGGGTGGGGGCGAGCGGCCGGCGGGAGCGCAGTTCCTTGGCGAGGAGCTTCTGCCGGTATTCGCGCGGCATGTCGGTGTAGCGCCAGGACTCCTCGCCGAGGCGGTCGAAGAGCTGTCCGAGCGCGTGGTGGTGGGCGTCGGCGTGTTCGCGTACGTCCATGGTGGCGAGCTGGAGGCCGAAGGCGGCGAGCGTACGGATCGTACGGTCCATGCGGCCGTCGGCGAAGAGGCCGCCGCGGTGCTGGCGCAGCGAGGTCTGGATCAGGGTGAGGTCGTCGAGCAGTTCGGCGGTGCCGAGGAAGTCGCGGCCGGGCTCGTGCGGGGTGCCCTTGGCGAGGCGTTCGCGGGTGTTGACGAGCTTCTGGCGGATGCAGGTGGCCTTGAGGCGGTAGGGCTCTTCGGCGTTGAGGCGCTTGTAGCGGGGGCTGATCTCCGGGAGGCGTGCCAGGTCGGTCTGGAGCGAGTCGAGCAGTTCGTCCGTGGCGCCGGTGTAGCGGATGGAGTTGGAGAGCAGGCCGCGCAGGTAGTCGATGAGTTCGAGCGCGTCGGTGATGCCGTGCTCGTGCTGGAGGATCAGCACTTCGCGGGTGACCTCGGGGGTGACGTTCGGGTTGCCGTCGCGGTCGCCGCCGATCCAGGTGCCGAAGGTGAGCGGGCGGGTGCCGGGGGGCAGTTCGACGCCGACGCGCTCCAGTTCGGCGACGAGGTCCTCGAGTACGTCGCCGACGGCGCCGACGTGGAGTTCGTCGAGGTAGTAGATGGCGTTACGGGCCTCGTCGGCCGGTTCGGGCCGTACGACGCGCAGTTCGTCGGTCTGCCAGATCAGGTCGATGGACTCGGCGAGCCGCAGATCGTGGCGGCGCCGGTCGGAGGCGATGACGGGTGCTTCGAGCAGCTCGGCGATGCGGCGGAGCTTGTTGAGGACGGAGCGGCGCGCGGCCTCGGTGGGGTGCGCGGTGAACACGGGCCGTACGTTCAGGTTCTTGACGGTTTCGCGCAGATGCTCGGGGTCGGCGTCCTTGAGCCGGTCCGCGGTGCGGGCGAGGAGGCCGCCCTCGGCGGCGCGCCGTTCGCGCATTTCCCTGCCGCGGTGGACCTGTTCGGTGACGTTGGCCAGGTGGAAGTAGGTGGAGAAGGCGCGCACCAGCTTGGCGGCGGTCTCCAGGTCGGTGTCGCCGAGCAGCTCGGCGGCGGCTTCCCCGTTCTCGCGCGTCAACGCGCGTACTCGCTCGACGAGGTCGAGGAGCTCCGGGCCTTCCTGCCGTACGAGGGTCTCGCCCAGGAGGTCACCGAGACGGCGGATGTCTGAGCGCAGCTCCGCGCTGGCGGATGAGGTCTGGTCGGCACTGCTCACAGGTGCGGCTCCTTGCAGTGTTTGAGCACGTCTGGAGGGTTCTGGAGGCGTCAGACCTTCCGGGAGAAGGTCTCGCGGACCGCGCTGTCCGACGACAACAAGGATAGGTGTCCTTCGCTTGGTGTTATCCACAGGCCTCTTGCCGCGCCGTGCGGCGCTGCCATACTTACGATGCCGTAGGTTACGCACCCGTATCCAACCTTCTGCCCTATTCGTACTTCTGACCTACTCCTCACCCCCAGGGGACCCCCTCATGCCCACACCCCCCGATGTGATCGACGATCCCTCCACTCCCCCCACCTCTTCCACCGGCTCCTCTTCCCCCGGCTCGGACGCCGAGGGCACCCCGCTTCCCTCCGCCACGCTCGGCGGGGACAGCAAGGGGACCATCGAGCAGATCGCCCTGCTGCTCTTCATCGCCGTGCCCTTCGTGGCGCTGCTCGCCGCGGTGCCGCTGGCGTTCGCCTGGGGCGGCGTGAGCTGGCTCGATCTGGGTCTGATGGTGGCGATGTACTACATCGGCTGCCACGGCATCACGATCGGCTTCCACCGCTACTTCACCCATGGCTCCTTCAAGGCGAAGCGCCCGCTGCGGATCCTGCTCGCCGTGGCCGGTTCGCTCGCCGTGGAGGGCCCGCTGGTCCGCTGGGTGGCGGACCACCGCAAACACCACAAGTACTCGGACGCGGAGGGCGACCCGCACTCCCCGTGGCGGTTCGGCGAGACCCTTCCCGCGCTGATGAAGGGCTTGTGGTGGGCGCACATCGGCTGGCTCTTCGACGAGGAGCAGACGCCGCAGCACAAATACGCGCCCGATCTGATCAAGGACCCGGCGATCCGGGCGGTCTCGCGCCAGTTCGCGCTGTGGACGGTCGTCTCGCTGTCGATCCCGCCACTGGTGGGCGGGCTGGTGACGATGTCCTGGTGGGGGGCGTTCACGGCGTTCTTCTGGGGCTCGCTGGTGCGGGTGGCGCTGCTGCACCATGTCACGTGGTCGATCAACTCCATCTGTCACGCGGTCGGCAAGCGCCCCTTCAAGTCCCGGGACCGCTCGGGGAATGTCTGGTGGCTCGCGGTGCTGTCCTGCGGCGAGTCCTGGCACAACCTGCACCACGCGGACCCCACCAGCGCGCGGCACGGCGTGCTCAGGGGCCAGCTCGACTCCAGCGCCCGGATCATCCGCTGGTTCGAGCTGCTGGGCTGGGCGTCGGACGTCCGCTGGCCGAGCGCTTCCCGGCTGGACACTCGCCGCAAGAGCGCACCCGCCAAGGCATGATGGGCACCGTGGCGATCGACGGCAGCACGAGCGGCAAGGGCAGCACCGACAAGGGCCGGACCACGGGAGGGCGGCGGACTCGCAGGGTCCGGATGACCGGTGCGGAACGGCGCGAACAGCTGCTGGACATCGGCCGCACCGTCTTCGCCGAGAAGGGCTTCGAGGCCACGTCGGTCGAGGAGATCGCGGCGAAGGCCGGGGTCTCCAAGCCCGTCGTCTACGAGCACTTCGGCGGCAAGGAGGGCCTGTACGCGGTGGTCGTGGACCGCGAGATGCGCCAGCTGCTGGACATGGTCACCAGCGCCCTCACCGCCGGCCACCCCCGTGAGCTGCTGGAACAGGCCGCGTTCGCACTGCTCGACTACATCGAGACGTATACGGACGGCTTCCGCATCCTGGTCCGCGATTCTCCGGTGGCGCAGTCCACGGGGACGTTCGCCTCGCTGATCAGCGATATCGCCACCCAGGTCGAGGACATCCTCGGCATGGAGTTCAAGGCCCGCGGCTTCGACCCGAAGCTGGCACCGCTGTACGCCCAGGCGCTGGTGGGCATGGTGGCGCTGACGGGCCAGTGGTGGGTGGACGCGCGCCGCCCGAAGAAGTCCGAGGTGGCGGCGCATCTGGTGAACCTGGCGTGGCACGGCCTGGAGAACCTGGAACCGAAGCCGCGGCTCATAGGCCACCGCAAGATCTGAGACCGGCGCCCGTTGATCATACGGTCAGCCTCAGGGGCAAACGGTCACTCATTGTGATGACGACGTCGTTATTCCACCGCTACGGTGGAGAAACAGGGCCGAGCATTCCGTCCATGGGAGGAATCATGACCGCAGAGCCAGTCAAGGCCACGCATCAGTGGCCTGTGCCCCCGCAGGACGGCTACACCGTGGACGATCTGTTCACCCTGCCAGGACTCCCGCCGCACACCGAGCTGATCGACGGGAGCCTTGTTTTCGTGAGTCCGCAGCGCCGTTTCCATGCCCGAATGATCGACCTGCTAGTGACCGGCCTGAGCCGGTCGGCGCCGTCGGATGTCGAAGTCGAGCGAGAGATGACCGTCATCCTCGATCGCCGCAACGGCCCTGAGCCTGACGTTCTCGTCGTCCGGGCCGAGGCGGCCACCGACCTGGAACAGACCCGCTTCGAGGCGGCCGACCTGCTGCTTGCCGTCGAGGTGGTGTCCCCGGACTCCGAGGCGCGAGACCGTGAGAGCAAGCCACACAAGTACGCCACGGCGGGCATCCCGAACTTCTGGCTGGTCGAGATGGCCGGCGCCGACCGGCATCCGGTCGTACGCGTCTACGAGTTGGACCCGCTCTCGAAGTCGTACCAGCTGACGGGCATCCACCACGACCGTCTCAAGCTCAGCGTCCCGTTCACCATCGACCTGGACATCACTCTCGACGCCCTGAAGCGGCGGGCCTGAGCCAGGCGGGCCACCGGGCCTCATCCCGCCGTGCGTGCGACCGCGAAGATCCGGCGGAACGGGAAGACCGTGCCGTGCGGGCCCGGGGGGTAGGCGGTGCGGAGCAGGTCGCGGTATTGGGCCGTGAATTCCTCCGTGGCCGCCTCGTCGCCCTCCAGCGCGGTGAGGACGGGCCGCAGGGCCGTGCCCTTGACCCAGTCGAGCACCGGGTCCTCGCCGGTGAGGAGCTGGAGGTACGTCGTCTCCCAGACGTCCGCCGCACAGCCGAGGTCCGAGAGGCGCGTGAGGTAGTCCGCGGGCTCCAGGACGCGCACGGTCCGCAGGGCCGGGAGGTCGAGCCGGTCGCGCCAGCGCGGGGTGGCGCACAGTTCGGCGAGCAGGGCGTGGCTGGGGGCGGTGAAGTTGCCGGGGACCTGGAAGGCGAAGGTGCCGCCGGGGGCGAGGGCGCCGATCCAGCCGGCGAAGGACTCGGGATGGTTCGGCACCCACTGGAGGGCCGCGTTGGAGACGATCAGGCCGTACGGTTCGCCGGGCGTCCAGTGCGCGGCGTCCCCCTCCCGGAAGTCCAGCGCACCACCGCCCGGGGTGGGGCCCTCGTACCCCTCGCGGGCCCGGTCGAGCATCGCGGGCGAGTTGTCGAAGCCGGTGATCCGGGCGGCGGGCCAGCGGTCGGCGAGGAGCGCGGTGACATTGCCGGGGCCGCAGCCGAGGTCGGCGATCCTGACGGCTCCGCCGTCGCCCGCGGGAGGCTCGGGGATACGGGCCAGCAGATCGAGGAACGGACGGCTGCGATGGCCGGCGTGCCTGAGGTACTGCGCCGGGTCCCAGGTCGCGGCGGGCGGCTCAGCGGCCGAGGAGGAACGGGACGGTGCGGAGTGCATGGTGGAGCCCCCATCGCGGTCGCGGAGTACACCGCGGGAGCGGCCCACGGCGGTCGTCTCCCACCCTGCACCGTCATATATCTTGACGTCAAGAGACTTCATGTCGAGGCACCCTCTACACTGATCGTCATGGAGGACGAGGTCGACCGACTGGTCGCAGCATGGCGCCGGGAGCGCCCCGACCTCGACGTGGAACCACTCGAGGTGCTCAGCCGTGTGAGCAGGCTGGCCCGCCATCTCGACCGCGCGCGCCGTATCGCGTTCTCGGAGCACGGCCTGGAGCCGTGGGAGTTCGACGTACTGACCTCGCTGCGGCGCGCGGGCGCCCCGTATCAGCTCTCGCCCGGCCAGTTGCTGACGCAGACCCTGGTCACCTCGGGCACGATGACGAACCGTATCGACCGGCTCGCCAAGAAGGGCCTGGTCGAGCGGTTGCCCGACCCCAGCGACCGGCGCGGCGTGCTGGTCAGGCTCACCGCCGAGGGACGGGACCGCGCGGATCAGGCGCTCGCCGGGCTGCTCGCCCAGGAGCGCGCGATCCTCGCCGAGCTGTCTCGCGCCCAGCGTGGTGAACTGGCGGGGCTGCTACGCCAGTTGACCGCCCCGTTCGACAACGTTCCCTAGCGGCGGCACCAGATCGACCGGCCCGACGCCCGCCCGGCGGGCCAGGGCGACGGCGGCCAGCGTGGAGTGCACGCCCAGCTTCCCGAGCACGTTCTGCATATGCGTACGGACGGTGTGCGGGGAGAGGAAGAGGCGTTCGGCGACGGCCTTGCGCCCCAGCCCCGCGACCATGCAGCGCAGCACCTCGCGCTCGCGCGGCGTCAGCGACTCGACCAGCCGTTCGCTCTCCGTACGGTGTTTGCGCGCGGCCGTCAGCTCGCGCAGGACGCCCGTGAGCAGCGCGGGCGGCAGATGCGTCTCGTCCCGCAGGACGCCCCGCATCACGGCGAGCAGCCGTTGCAGCGAGCAGTCCTTCGCGACCCATCCGGAGGCGCCCGCCTGGAGTGCCAGGGCGGCGCGGTGCGGGTCGTCCTTCTCGGCGAGCACGACCGTACGGACGGACGGCTGGCCCGAACGGACCCCGGCCACCAGCGAGATGCCGTCGACCAGGACGACATCGCCGTGGTCGGGCACGGCACGGGCGACCGGCACCTGGACCGGCCCGCCGTTCTGAGCGGAAGCCGGTCCCGATGCCGATGACGATGCCGGCCCCTGCCCCGGTGCCGCCGTCCCGTTGGCCGAGCCGTTGAGGCTGAGCGAGCCGTTGACCGAACCGCCCGCGGTCCCGTTGAGCGCGCCGTTGACCGAACCTCCGGCCGCGCCCGGGACCGTGCCCAGATCGGCGTCGACCAGCATCACATCGAACCTGCGCCCCTCCGCCGCCGCGCGTTCCAGACAGCGCAGCGCGGCGGGCCCACTGCCCGCGGCCGACACGTCCACGTCGGACTCGGCCGCGAGCGCGGCGGCGAGCGACTCGGCGAAGATGCGATGGTCGTCCACCACGAGAACCCGGATACGTACCAATGGACACCCCCTGAAGGCGGGCGGCCGACAGCGCGGGCACGGCGCCCGGTACGCGGGGCGACAGGTCAACGACGCGGCCGCCGCCGCCTGATGACCGCTGCCCCACTCCGGGCGTCGTACCCGACGTGTCTCCACCCCTGAACAGCACCGGCCCCCACCGGTGCTTTTTCCCAGCGTACGGGCGCGGGCCCGAAGCGGAAGGAAATTCGCAGAACTCGTTGGCCGCCCTGTTTATGGTGGGCCTCATGTTTCGTATGGAGACAGAAGTCGACAACGAACGGCACGCCGCGCTCGGCGAACGGCTGGGCGCGGCCAACTCGCACCGCTCACCGGTGCTCCGCGCGTTGCGTACGAGTCCGCTGGGCGAGGAAGTCCCGCTCCATGTCTGGCTGCTGGACGATACGACGGGCGAGCTGGCCGGCGGTCTGGCGGGACGCACCTGGGCCCGCTGGCTGCACGTGGATCTGCTCTGGATCGACGACCGCCACCGCGGCGGGCGCCTGGGCAGCCGGCTGCTGGCCGAGGCGGAGCGCGTGGCCAGGACGGAGCGCGCGTGCGCGCGGGCGCGCCTGGAGACCTGGGACTTCCAGGCCCCGGACTTCTACCGCAAGCAGGGCTACCAGGTCGTCGGCGAGGTCACGGACTACCCGCCGGGCGTGACGGAGTACATCCTGATCAAGGCGTTGACCTGAGCAGGGCACTCGCCTGAATCGTGCGTGCGCCGACGGGCTACACAAGCATGACCTGGACGTCGTAGTGCGGAATCCACTTGTCACGGGTCACGAGTGTCATGCCCTCGGTCTGCGCCTGAGCGATGAGCAGCCGGTCGAAGGGATCCCGGTGATGTGCCGGCAGCCGGCTCGCACGCACTCCATGCCCCGCGGTGATCGACAGTGGGGTGAACTGACTGTCCCGGGCGCGCTCCGCCAGGTCCTCGGGTCCTCGGGTCCTCGGGTCCTCGGGTCCTCGGGTCCTTCGAGTTTGCCGAGCGACTGCTTGATGGCGATTTCCCATGGCGACACCGCGCTGACATATACGGAAGGCTCTTTGTCCAGCAGATCCTTGCCCCCGTCGTCCAGATCAGGGGAGTCGGCCAGCCACCACAGGATGATGTGGGTGTCGAGCAGCAGCCTCATCAGCACATCCCGAAAGCGTCAGCGATGTCGTCGGGCAGTTCGCCGAAGTCGTCGTTGATACGGATCCGCCCTTTGAGGGAGCCGCGTCCCGTCCGCCTGACTTCCGGCCGCAGCGGTATGACCTTCGCGACCGGCACCCCGGCCTTGCTGATCACGACTTCCTCGCCGGTGGCCACCTGCTCCAGGATGCGTGAGAAGTGCGTCTTCGCCTCGTGCACGTTGTACTGACGGGCTGCTTCCATGGCTGCTGCCTCACAGGCGTTCAAGGGCGGACTAAGCACTGGACCAAGTCCAGCCGAGGCCCCACGTACGTGGACGTTCACAGACGTCACCCACCGTACGTGGGGGACGGGGACTCGGCGCTCCCCTCCCGTCCCCGGACACCCCTCCCCGCCACCCGGCAGGGCTCTCAGGCCAGCCGGTGCGCCCCCCGCGACGGGATCGCCGGGAAGACCCGCGGGGCCGTGTGGCCCGCTGTCGTGAAGGCTTCCGTGACCGCCTTCGTCACGGATTCCGCGTCCGTCTCCTCGACCAGGACGATCGCCGAGCCGCCGAAGCCGCCGCCCGTCATCCGGGCGCCGAGCGCGCCGGCCGCCGTGGCCGTCTCGACCACCAGGTCCAGTTCGGCGCAGGAGACCCGCAGATCGTCGCGGAGCGAGGCGTGGCCCTCGACCAGGATCGCGCCGACGGCGCGGACGTCGCCCGCGTCCAGCAGCGCGATGACCTGTTCGACGCGGTGGTCGTCGCTCACGACATGGCGGACGTAGCGGCGTACGGTCTCGCTCTCGCCCGCCGCCGCCAGCCGGTCGAGCGCCCCGGGCAGGTCCTCGTACGCCACATCGCGCAGCGCGCGCACGCCGAGCGCCCGCGCGCCCGCCTCGCAGCCCGCGCGCCGTTCGGCGTACGCGCCGTCGCCGAGCGCGTGCTTGACGCGGGTGTCGACGACCAGCAGCCGCAGTCCGTGGGCCGCCAGGTCGAACGGCACCTGGCGCTGGGAGAGGTCGCGGGTGTCCAGATGGAGCGCGTGTCCGTCGGTGCAGCACGCGGAGGCCATCTGGTCCATGACCCCGCACGGCACGCCGACGAAGTCGTTCTCGGCGCGCTGCGCGAGCACCGCCAGCTCGGGTGCCGACAGGCCCAGTCCGTACAGGTCGTTCAGGGCGAGCGCGGTGACGACCTCCAGCGCGGCCGAGGACGAGAGGCCCGCGCCGGTCGGGACGGACGACGCCAGATGGATGTCGGCGCCGCCGACCCGGTGCCCGGCCTCGCGCAGCGCCCAGACGACACCGGCCGGATAGGCGGCCCAGCCGGTGTCGGAGAGCGGTACGAGCGCGTCGGCGTCGAGCTGGACGACACCCTGCTGGACATCCGCGGAGTGCACGCGCAGGACCGAGTCCGTACGGCGGGACACCGCGGCGACCGCCCGGTGCGGCAGCGCCAGCGGCATCACGAAGCCGTCGTTGAAGTCGGTGTACTCGCCGATCAGGTTCACCCGGCCGGGGGCCGCCCAGACGCCCTCGGGTTCGGCGCCGTACAGCCGCCGGAACTCCTGGGCCACCGTCTCACCGACGCCCGTCCCGAAGGCGCCGGTCTCGACTGCGCCGGTCTCGACTGCGCCTGTCCCGCCGACGCCCGTCCCGCCGACGCCCGTCTCGACTACGCCCGTCTCGCCGACGCCCGTCCCGCCGACGCCCGTCTCGACTACGCCCGTCTCGCCGACGCCCGTGCCACGGGCGTCCGTAACACGGACGCCCTCGTCCCCGATACCCGTGTCACCGACGACCGTGCCGTCGACGCCCGTACCGCTGCGGCTCACCCTTGGTTCTCCTTCCGGCGTGCGAACGCCCACGCGTCCGCGACGATCCCCGCCAGATCGGCGCGGCTCGGGGTCCAGCCGAGGCGGTCGCGGGCCGCTTCGGCGGAGGCGACCAGGACGGCGGGGTCGCCGCCCCGGCGCGGGGCCACGACCTCGGGGACGGGGTGACCGGTGACCGCGCGTACGGTCTCGATGACCTCGCGGACCGAGAAGCCCGCGCCGTTGCCGAGGTTGCAGATCAGATGCTCGCCGGCGGTGGCCGCGGCCAGCGCGCGCAGATGGGCCTCGGCGAGATCCGCGACATGGATGTAGTCGCGTACGCAGGTGCCGTCCGGCGTCGGGTAGTCCTCGCCGAACACCGAGATCGCCTCCCGCCTGCCGAGGGCGACCTGGAGGACCAGCGGGATGAGATGCGACTCGGGATCGTGCCGCTCGCCGCAACTGCCGTACGCCCCGGCCACGTTGAAGTACCGCAGCGAGACCGCCGCGAGGCCGTGCGCCGCGCACTCGCCGCTGATCATGTGGTCGACGGCCAGCTTCGTGGCGCCGTACGGGCTGGTGGGCGCCGTCGGGTCGCTCTCCGTGATGGGGCTGGAGACCGGCTCCCCGTATGTCGCGGCGGTGGACGAGAAGACGAGCGTGCGCACCCCGGCCGCGCGCATCGCGGCGAGCAGCGCCATCGAGCCGCCGACGTTGTTGTCCCAGTACTTCTCGGGCTTGGCGACGGACTCGCCGACCTGCGAGGACGCCGCGAAGTGCAGCACCGCGTCGTACGAGGGGTCGAGCCACTTCGCCGCGTCCTGGATCCGGCCCTCGATGAAGTCGGCCCCCGCCGGGACGCCCTCGCGGAATCCGGTGGAGAGGTCGTCCAGCACGGTCACCTCGTGACCGGCCTCCAGCAGATGTGCCGCGACCACGCCGCCGACATAGCCCGCACCGCCCGTGACGAAGTACTTCCGGGGTACGGGGGTCGTCTCCGGGGAAGACACAGTCTTGCTCACTCGCTCGCTACCTCTCGCAGTCGCTCGGCCGCGGCCTCCGGCGGCACGTCGTTGATGAACACACTCATGCCGGATTCGGAACCCGCGAGGAATTTCAGCTTGCCGGAAGTGCGGCGGATGGTGAAAAGCTCAAGGTGAAGCGCGAAGTCGTGCCGCCCCTCGGCCCGGAAGGGCGCCTGGTGCCAGGCCGAGATGTACGGCGTCGGCGGTTCACCTTCGCCGAAGATCCGGTCGAAGCGCCTCAAGAGTTCCAGATATATCTGTGGGAACTCCGTGCGCGCCCCGTCGTCGAGCCCCCGCAGGTCGGGGGTCCGCCGGACGGGGTAGAGGTGCACCTCGTACGGCCAGTGCGCCGCGTAGGGGACGAACGCCACCCAGTGCCGGCCTTCGAGCACCACCCGGCCGCCCTCGGTCCGCTCGCGCGCGACGAGGTCGTCGAAGAGGTTGCGGCCGGTCGCGGCGCGGTGCTCCCGTACGGAGCGGAGCATCAGCGCGGTGCGCGGGGTGACGAAGGGGTACGCGTAGATCTGCCCGTGCGGATGGCCGAGTGTCACGCCGATCTCGGCGCCGCGGTTCTCGAACGGGAACACCTGCTCGACCTGGTCCAGTTCGGCCAGTTCTGCGGTGCGGTCGGTCCAGGCCTCCAGCACCAGACCGGCCTGCTCCTCGGTGAGGTCCGCGAACGAGGAGTCGTGGTCGGAGGTGAAGCAGACGACCTCGCAGCGTCCCGAGTCCCCGGCGAGGGAGGGGAAGCGGTTCTCGAAGACGGCGACGTCGTAGTCCGGCTCCGGGATCTCGCTGAGCCGGCCGTCCCGCGAGGGGCAGAGCGGGCATTCGTCGGCGGGCGGGTGGTACGTACGGGCCTGGCGGTGCGAGGCGATGGCGACCGCGTCACCGAGCAGCGCGTCCCGGCGGATCTCCGAGGTGGTGGAGATGGGGCCGAGGGGCCTGCGGTCGGGGGCGTCGCGCACGGTGTCGTCCCGCAGGTCGTAATAGACCAGCTCACGGCCGTCGGCGAGCCTCGTCACCGTCTTCTTCATCGGTTGCCTCCACGGCCCGCACCTACACACCACTCATCAACAGAATCGCACATAACAAATCACAAGTAAACAGATGCGTCAACGGCGACAGGGTGGGCACACGAGATCACGCGCGGCGAGGTGCGTCCGACACCTCGAACGTCTCGATCAAGATTAAACAAAGAAAATCAACAGAAGTGTTCATTTTCTGAACACAGGAGCGTAGGTTCCGGCGGAGTCATCTTCTTGCGACGAAGCGAGTACCCCCCATGCGATACCTGGCCGAAGGGCTCCGGCTCCCCACCAACGGGCTCGACTACACCATCCTGGCGATCTACTTCATAGTCGTCCTCGGCATCGGCTTCGCCGCCCGTGCCAGCGTGAAGACCAGCCTGGACTTCTTCCTCTCCGGGCGCTCCCTGCCCGCCTGGGTGACGGGCCTCGCGTTCGTCGCCGCCAACCTCGGCGCCACCGAGATCCTGGGCATGGCGGCCAACGGCGCGCAGTACGGCGTCTACACCGTGCACTGGTACTGGATCGGCGCCATCCCTGCCATGGTCTTCCTCGGCCTGGTGATGATGCCGTTCTACTACGGGTCGAAGGTGCGCTCCGTACCGGAGTTCCTGCTGCACCGCTTCGGACCCTCCTCCCATCTGCTCTCGTCGATCATCTTCGCGGTGTCGTCCGTGCTGATCGCGGGCGTCAACCTCTACGCGATGGCGATCGTGCTGGAGGCGCTGCTCGGCTGGCCCGAGTGGGTCGCGATCGTCGTCGCCGGTTTCTTCGTCCTCGCCTACATCACCATCGGCGGGCTCTCCTCGGCGATCTACAACGAGGTGCTCCAGTTCTTCGTCATCCTCGCCGCGCTGATCCCGCTGACCATCGTCGGTCTCAAGCGGGTCGGCGGCTGGGACGGGCTGACCGACTCCCTCACCAGCTCACACGGCGGCGCCTTCCTGAGCGCCTGGGAGGGCACCGGCGTCGGCTCGCCCAACCCGCTCGGCGCGAACTGGCTGACCATCGTCCTCGGCCTCGGCTTCGTGATGAGCTTCGGGTACTGGACCACCAACTTCGCCGAGGTGCAGCGCGCGCTGTCCGCGAAGAACCTCTCAGCGGCCAAGCGCACCCCGCTGATCGCGGCGTTCCCCAAGATCCTCATACCGATGGTCGTGATCATCCCCGGTCTGATCGCGCTGATCATGGAACCGACGCTGGGCAAGGCGGGCAGCGGCCTCCAGTACAACGACGCGATCCCGGTCCTCATGCGCGATCTGCTGCCGAACGGTGTGCTGGGCATCGCCGTGACCGGTCTGCTCGCCGCGTTCATGGCCGGTATGGCCGCCAACGTCTCGTCGTTCAACACCGTCTTCACGAACGACATCTGGGGCGCGTACCTCAAGAAGGACCGGGAGGACGCCTACTACCTGAAGACCGGACGGGTCGTCACGGCGGTCGGTGTGCTGATCGGCATGGGCACGGCGTTCATCGCCTCCAGCTTCAGCAACATCATGAACTACCTCCAGACGCTGTTCTCCTTCTTCAACGTCCCGCTGTTCGTGGTCTTCATCATCGGCATGTTCTGGAAGCGGACCACCCCGGCCGCCGGTTTCTGGGGGCTGCTCTCCGGCACGGTCGCCGCGATGGTCAACTACTTCTGGCTCTACAAGGGCGGGATCGTCGACATCCCGAGCGACCAGGGCGCGAACTTCGTCTCCTCCATCGTCGCGTTCGTCGTCGGCGCCGTGGTGATGGTCGTCGTCTCGTACGTGACGAGGCCGAAGCCGGCCGAGAAGCTCGCGGGGCTGGTGTACGGCACACGCTCGCCCGACATGGACGAGCTGCCGGCCGAGGGCGACGACGCCTGGTACCGCAGGCCGGCCCTGCTGGGCTGGGGCGCGATCATCCTCGCGGCCATCTGCTACGTGCCGTTCTCCTTCTGACGTTCTGACGCCCAGGCGCTGACGGCGCCGAGAGGAACACATCACCATGAGCGACTACCGCAACGACGTCGAGGAACTGGAGGCCAAGTCCGCCACCGCGGCACGGCTCTTCGACATCCGCCGCATCATCGGCGGGCTCTTCGTGGTCTACGGGATCATCGTGACCATCGCCGGGATCACCGCGTCCGACGCCGATCTGAAGAAGGCGCAGGACATCAACATCAATCTGTGGACAGGGCTCGGGATGCTGGCCCTGGGGCTCTTCTTCCTCATATGGCTGAAGCTGCGCCCCACGGCGCCGCCCACGCCGCCCGCTCCGCCCGCCTCGCCCAACTCACCCAACTCGTCCGCCTCGCCCGCCGAGTAACGGCCGTCACGGGGGCCGGACCTCACCCACGACGCGTGCGGTGGTCCGGCCCCTTGACCATGTCCGCGGACCCTCCGGGCCGCGCGGCCCGGTCCAGCAGCCCCGTACGCGCCGCCAGCGCCGCGGCCTCCAGCCGGGAGCCCACCCCCAGCTTCATCAGCACCCGCTGCACATGCGTCCTGGCCGTGCTCGGCGCGATGCCCATCCCGGCGGCGATCAGCCGGGTGTCCTCGCCCTCCGCGACCCGTATCAGCACCTCCACCTCGCGCGGGGTGAGCATCCGCAGCAGCCGCTGGCCCTCGTCGTCCGGCTGGACCACCGGATTGAGCAGTTCGGTGAACGCGCCCTGGAGCAGCTGGGGCGCCACCGCGGCCTCCCCGGCACGGGCCTTGACCATGGCCCGCTCCACGCCCTCGATGCGCTCGTCGTGCCGTACGTAACCGGAGGCGCCGGCCGCGAAGGCCGCGGCGATCCCGCGCGGACTGGGCACCGGTCCGAGCACCACCACCGCCACCTGCGGGCGCTCCCGCTTGATCCGTACGATCGGGTCGAACGTCCCCGGCTCCGCGGGCGCCGCCGTGCCCAGCAGGCATACCTCGGGCGCCCTGCTCACCACCAGCTCGGCGACGCCCGCCGTGGGCGCCGCCGCCGCGAGCACCCGGTGCCCGCGGAGTTTCAGCGCCGAGGCGAGCGCCTCGGCGAGCAGTCTGTGATCGTCGACCACCATGATCCGCACACCCATGAGCAACCCTCCCCCCGTCCCCCGGTACCTGCCCGGCCCCCCGGCCCCCGGCCTCTAGACCCGGCAAGCTACACGCTTGTTCGACATCGCGCGCCCCCTACCGGTCAGAAGCCCCTCGGATTGCCGAATTCCCGGCCATTCGGGACTACTGACCGGCCGGAGCGGCTACGAAAGGGGCCCCGGCCCGTGGTGTCACCCACGGGCCGGGGCCCGAATTTCCTTGCCCTCAGGGCTACTTGGTCGTGAAGGACACCGCGAGATACGACTTCTCGTCCAGCGACGAATTCGACGGCTCGCTCAGCGTGGTGTCGGACATGAAGAACCGGCCGTCCTGGTATAGCAGTTCCGCGTAGTCCGGCAGGAAGCTGGTCTCCGCGTCACGCACGGTCTCGCCGGCCGGGTTCTCCAGCAGCACCGTCTGCTTGAACGTGCCGCCGTCGATGGAGACGATCTGGCCGCCCTTGTCGTACGGAGGCCGCTTGTACGCGATGATGTTGCCGCCGTCCATGCGCAGCGGCACCATCGTGTAGCGGTCGCCCGCGTCGGCGCGGTCCGAGGTGCCCTTGCCGGTGGCGAGGTCGAACGAGACGATCTCGTTGGTGTCGCCGTACTCCCCGCCGCCCTCGTGCTCCTCGGTCGGCAGATAGAGCCGGCCGTTGCCCACCGCCAGCATCTGGCAGGACTCGACCTCGGTGGAGCGGCACTTCGCCGCGTACTTGTCGGCGTCCGCCGGGATCTTGGCGATCAGCTTGCCGGTCTTCGCGTCGATCGAGAAGAAGTCCGAGATCCCGCTGCCGTCCCCGGCCGTGTCGCCGACGTCGGCGGCCACGACCAGCGGATCGGTCGAGATGACACTCGCGTACTCGACACCGGTCGGCATCTGGAAGGTGGAGATCGGGGCGCCGGTCAGGGGGTTCAGGTTCTGGATGGAGACCTGCGGGTCGTCGTACGAACCGCACTTGCGGGCCGCCACGAGCCCCGCGCCGCCGCCGTACCCCATGTCGTAGCAGCCCTCGGCGCTGACCTCGGGCTTCCACCGGATCGAGCCGTCGGCCAGATCGAAGGCCGCCCCGCCGTCGGTGCCGCCGGCCGCGATGGTGTTCCCGCTGAGGGTGACCTCGCTGAACCGGACCTTCTCGTCACCCACGTTGGAGCCCTTGACGGACTTGGACCAGAGCAGCTTTCCGGCCGTCAGGTCGATCGCGCCGATCTCCGTGCACTGCTGGTAGTTCTTGTCGGCCGTGGTCTTGGCCGCGGCGAAGGCGACCGCCGTCTTGTTGTCCCCGGTGGCGTGCGGCGACGCCGCGCAGACCTGGCCCGGGAGCGGGATCGACCACAGCTTGGTGCCCTTGTCCAGGTCGTAGCCGACGATCTCGTTGATGCCGGTCTTCACGTACGCGGTGTCGGTCATCCAGGAGCCGGTGACGGTGGTGACGTCGGTGACCTTGGGCGTCGGCAGCTGGAAGGCCATCTTGGACCTGGTGTTGCCCGGCGCCTTCTCCTTGCCCGCGCCGTCGGCGGCCTTCCCGCCGCCGGTGCCGCCCGTACCGCCCTCGGAGGAGCCGGACGAGCCGCCCTTGGCGTCGTCGGTCTTCCCGCTGTCGCCACCGGAGGAGGCGAACAGGATGCCGCCGCCGATGATCAGTACGACGGCGACGGACGCGGCGATGATGATCTGCATCTGGCGGGTCAGCTTCTTGCCGCCACCGCCGCCGGCGCCTCCCTGCGGGGGCTGCGGATACGGGTACTGCTGCTGGGCCCCCGGCTGCATGGGCTGGGTCGGGTAACCGTACGGGGACGGCTGGCCGGGCTGGCCCGGCTGGCCCGGGTATCCGTACGCGGGCGGCTGGTTCGGGTATCCGTATCCCGGCTGCTGGTTCGGGTACCCGTACCCCGGCTGCTGGCCGGGCGGTGTCTGCGGCGGCTGGGCCGGGGGGCCCTGCGGCGGCGTCTGCGGATAGCCGTACGGAGGGTTCTGCGGGGGCGGCGTCGGAGCACCGAACCCACCGGGCGGCGGGTCCTGTGGAGCACCGAACCCGTCGGCGGGGGGCTCCTGCGGGGCTCCGAACCCACCGGCCGGGGGCTCCTGCGGGGCTCCGAACCCTCCCTGCGGGGGCTCGTTGGGTGGCTGGGGCGGCTGCGTCATGACGTGCGTACCTCGGGAAAGTCGTCGGGGACGAAGAGAGCGGAGAGGACGGAGGGAACCGGGAGGACGGGGAGGACGAGGGGGGCAGCGAGGCCGGGGCGGCCCGGGAGGCCCGGGATGCCTGAGAGGCGCGGGATGCCTGGCAGCCCTGGGAAGCCCGGGAGGCCCGGGAGGCCCGGGAGCGTCATTTCCCGAAGGCCATCATCGTCTTCGTCTTCAGTTCCTCTTCGTCGTTGCTCGCGCTGACCCGGCCGCTCATCACATAGAAACGACCGTCCACATAGGCGTACTTCGGCGAGTAGAAGGAGTTCTCGATCTCCGCCGTGGACGCCGGGTGCTGCAACAGCGTGGTCGGGGCGCCACCGGTCGGGGCCACGGTCGCGACCGCGCCGCCCGTGTCGTACGTGGCGTCCAGATAGACCAGGACCTTCCCGCCCTCCATGCGCAGCGGCGTCATCGTGCGGCCCTCGGGCGCCTTGGCGCGCCATGTGGACTTTCCGGTGTCCAGGCTGAAGGCGACGATCTCGTTGGTACGGGAGGTGCCGCTGCTGTCGGGCGCGGTCGCCATGTAGAAGGTGTTCGCGTCGGCGGCGACACCGACACAGCCCTCCAGGTTCTGGCCGAAGACGATGAAGCCGCCACCGCAGTTCGGTGCGAACTTGTCCGTGCCGCCCTGGATCTGCGAGCGCAGGGTGCCGTTCGCGTTGAGCGCGACGACGCTCCAGGTGTCCTTCTCGTCGTTCTTCAGGGAGACGACCAGCGGGTTGATCGAGTAGACCTTGTCGGTGTCCCAGTCGGCGGCCAGCTTGTAGGTCCACTTGGCCCGGCCGGTCGTCGGGTCCAGCTCCTGGATCTGTTTCGCGCCGGAGTTGCAGTTCTCGGCGGCGATCATCTTGGGGCCGCCCGTGAGCGCGTACGGCTGGCAGTCACCGGGGAGCTTGCCGAAGAGTTCCTTGCCGTCGCTCACCCGGAACGCGTTGACGGCGCCGGTGCGGGCGGCGGTCACCGTGTCGCCGCTGATCGCCAGGGTGATGTCGGAGAGCAGGTCGAAGGCGCCCGTCTCGGGTATCTCCTTCTTCCAGCCGGCCTTGCCGGTCGTCAGATCGATCAGCTGGAGCTGGTTGCAGTCGGCCTTCTCCGTGGTGCCGTTCTTGACCCCGATGACCAGCTTGCCGTCGGCCGTGGACGCGACGGGCGCCGCGCAGATCTCGGCGGGCAGCGACAGCGTCCACTTCTTCTTGCCGTCGGCGGCGGAATACCCCACGACCTGCCGGTACATGGCCTTGACGACGGTGTCGCCGGCGAACCACGGGCCTTCCACATCCGCTCCGTTGCGCGGCAGGTCCACGTCGTTCGTCTGGAGCCACTCGATCTTGGCCTCGCCGTCCTTGCGCCCGGCGTTGAGGTCGTCCGCGGCCTCGCGGCCCGTGCCGCTGCCGTCGCCCTGGTCGACGCTCGGCGAACCGCTCGGCGCGGCGTCGCCGCTCTTGCTGACGTCCGGCCGGTCGGCGCTGTCGTCACCGCCGACGGCGAACCAGATCCCGCCGCCGATGACCAGCGCTCCCGCGACGGCCGCCGCGACGATCATGCCGGGCTTGCCCTTGAAGGGGTTCTTGCCGCCACCGCCGCCACCGCCGGGCGCGGTGGGCGGGCCGGGGAACTGCTGGGGCGGATAGCCGCCGCCGTAGGGGCCGGGTTGCTGACCGTAAGGACCGGGCTGCTGACCGTAGGGGCCGGGCTGGTTGTACGGGCCGGGCTGCTGCTGACCGTACGGCCCCGGCTGGTTGTACGGGCCGGGCTGCTGCTGACCGTACGGTCCGGGCTGGCCGTACGGTCCGGGCTGAGGCTGCCCCTCCCCGGCCGGTCCCGCCTGCGGATAGCCGTAACCGGGCTGTGCGGCCGGCGGACCCGGCGGCGTCTGCGGCGGCGGTGGCATCTGCGGCGGCTGCGCGGGCGGCGGCGGACTCTGCGGTCCCCCCTGTCCCGGCGGGCCGCCGTGCGGCTGGTCCTGCGGAGCTCCGAAGCCGCCCTGCGGCGGTTGCTGACTGGGCGGTTGGCTCATCAGCGCTTTCCCCCTGTTAGTTCGGTCCGCTACCCGGTCGGACTCCCCCGCGATTCCGGTGGCTGATAATCACCGGCCACCGGAATGGAGCGAATCGGGCGCGGTTTCCGCATCGTCATATCAGTCGAGCGGCGCTTCTTTCTATCACCCGGACATCCGTACGGGACGGGCCGGTCCGCCCCTGTTCCCAAGGGAGGACCGGCCCGTGATGTGCCCGTTACGCGCTCTGCACAGCGTCTCTACGCGTCCTCCGCGAGCTCCAGCCAGCGCATTTCCAACTCGTCGCGCTCACTCACCAGTTCGCGCAGCTCCGCATCCAATTTGGCCACTTTCTCGAAGTCTGTGGCGTGGTCGGCGATCTGCTGGTGGAGGGTCGTCTCACGGCTGGACATCTTGTCCAACTGCCGCTCGATCTTCTGAAGTTCCTTCTTCGCCGCACGGCCGTCCTTGGCCGATACCGCCCCGGTACCGGCAGCCGTACCGGCGCCCGCTCCCGTCCCCGTACCCGCTGACCGCACCTCGGCGGGGGCCTGCGCGGCGGCCGGAACCCCGGACGCGTGCAGCTGGCGGCGGCGTTCCAGATACTCGTCGATCCCGCGCGGCAGCATCCGCAGCTTCGCGTCACCGAGCAGCGCCATCACCTTGTCGGTGGTCCGCTCGATGAAGAACCGGTCGTGCGAGATGACGACCATCGAGCCCGGCCAGCCGTCGAGCAGGTCCTCCAGCTGGTTGAGCGTCTCGATGTCGAGGTCGTTGGTGGGCTCGTCGAGGAAGAGGACGTTCGGCTCGTCCATCAGCAGCCGCAGCAGCTGAAGGCGGCGCCGCTCACCGCCGGAGAGATCGCCGACCGGCGTCCACTGCTTCTCCTTGGTGAAGCCGAACTGCTCGCACAGCTGGCCCGCCGTCATCTCCCGCCCCTTGCCGAGGTCGACACGGTCCCGTACCTGCTGCACGGCTTCGAGGACCCGCAGCGACGGCTTGAGTTCGGTGACCTCCTGCGACAGATACGCCAGCTTGACGGTCCTGCCGACCACGACCTTCCCCGCGGCGGGCTGGACATCGCCCTGCGAACGGGCGGCCTCGGCGAGGGCCCGCAGCAGCGAGGTCTTGCCCGCGCCGTTCACCCCGACCAGCCCGATCCGGTCGCCCGGTCCGAGCTGCCAGGTGAGATGGGTGAGCAGCACCTTGGGGCCGGCCTGGACGGTCACTTCCTCCATGTCGAAGACGGTCTTGCCGAGCCGGGCATTGGCGAACTTCATCAGCTCGGAGGTGTCACGGGGCGGCGGTACGTCCGCGATCAGCTCATTGGCCGCCTCGACCCGGAAGCGCGGCTTCGACGTACGCGCGGGAGCCCCGCGCCGCAGCCAGGCCAGCTCCTTGCGGACCAGGTTCTGGCGCTTGGCCTCCTCGGTCGCCGCGATGCGCTCGCGCTCGGCGCGCGCGAAGACATAGTCGGAGTAGCCGCCCTCGTACTCGTGCACCGCACCGCGCTGGACGTCCCACATCCGCGTACAGACCTGGTCGAGGAACCACCGGTCGTGCGTCACGCACACGAGCGCGGACCGCCGCGCCCGCAGATGCTCGGCCAGCCAGGCGATGCCCTCGACGTCGAGGTGGTTGGTGGGCTCGTCCAGCACGATCAGCTCGGGCTCGCCGATCAGCAGCTTCGCGAGCGCGATCCGCCGCCGCTCACCACCGGAGAGCGGCGCGATGACGGTATCGAGCCCCTGCGGGAACCCGGGCAGATCGAGCCCGCCGAAGAGCCCGGTGAGCACATCACGGATCTTGGCGTTCCCGGCCCACTCGTGATCGGCGAGATCACCGATGACCTCGTGCCGGACCGTGGCGGCGGGATCGAGCGAATCATGCTGCGTCAACACCCCGAGCCGCAGCCCGCCACTGTGCGTGACCCGCCCGGTATCGGCCTCCTCCAGCTTGCTGAGCAGCCGGATGAGGGTCGTCTTACCGTCGCCGTTCCGCCCGACGACGCCGATCCGGTCTCCCTCGGAGACGCCGAGAGAGACACCGTCGAGCAGCGCACGGGTGCCGTACACCTTGGTGACTGCCTCGACATTGACCAGATTGACGGCCATTTCACTCCTGTACGGGGGGACGGATCGACATCCCAGGGTAATCGCCCGGAGTGGCGTGGCGAGCGGCGGTGGACGACCAGTCGACCCGCCGGTATCCGGCCACTGTTTGCTCGGGGAAACAGCCCACCTCAATAAGATCAGCCGAGGGAGCACTCAACGGCAGAGACAGGGGGAGGAAAGAATGGCAGGGGATCTCAATATCTCCGCGGGCGAGCTGAGGGCTTCGGCCGGGGCCGCGGACAGTCTGGTAGCGGATCTGCGCCCGTCAGTGAGGAAGGCCATGGACGACCTGACCGCCGCGTCGGCCTCCTTCCGCGACTGGTCGGCCGGGGCCCGGATGGGTGGGACCGCCGACGGGTGGGGGACCGCACTCGGCACGCTGTGCGACAACCTGTCGCGGCATGCACAGGGTATGCGGTTGCTGGCGAACGGCCGCGACATCATGGAGCAGGATGTTCTCGACAGCTTCACGGGCTGGTGAGACGGCGACGTGCCCGAAAACTTCACGCAACTGTTCAAGCAGAGCTTCTCCGATCTCGACTCCGCCGTGTCCTCCTGGAAGAAGCTCACCGAGGCACTGGGGAAGACGCAGACCGGCAGCGGCAAGCGGGTGACTGGCCCACTCCACAAGGCGGGCTGGAGCGGAGTCAGCGCCACCTATGGCTTCGAAGCGATGGAGGCCACGGAGAGCAAGCTTGGCACGGCTCAGCTCGATGCCCAGCTGATCACCACCACCCTGGACACCCTCCATACCAAAATGCAGGCGGCCCAACGCAAGCTGCGCAACGCGGTGGCCGACGCGGAAGCAGCGGGCCACCGGGTCCGGGAAGACGGATGGGTGGAGCCAAAGCAAGCGGTGGATCCCAAGTACCACAACGACCCGGACTACGAGGGCCTCCAGAAGCAGGCGAACACGGGACTCGGCGGATTCCGTGCCCGTATCGACGAAGCCCTCACCGACGCCGAGACCGCCAGCTACCAGGCGGCCGAAATCCTGTACCAGATCGACCCGTTCGACCTCGACAAACGGTACGGCGCCGCCAATGCCCAAGAGGACGCCGCACGGGTCGCCGAGTTCGCCGGGATCAGTGCGAAGGACATCCCGGACGGGAAGGACTCGCGGCGTACGGCGGACTGGTGGGCCGGTCTGGACGCGGAGAAGCAACACTTCTATCTCGCAGCGTTTCCCGGCCAACTGGGCACGCTGGACGGTCTGCCCGCCACCACGCGGGACCATGCCAATCGCACACTGCTGGACATGCGCCTCAACGACTACGCGCAGCGGGAGAACGGCCTGGGCTACCACGACCGCTCCAGCTACCAGTCTCTGAGCGCCTTGAAGGACCGCCTGGACAAGATGGACACCGCCCCCTCGTCCAAGCAGTTGTATCTGCTCGGCTTCAGCACCGAGAAGGACGGGCGGGCGATCGTCGCTGTCGGAAATCCTGACACGGCCAAGCACACGGCGGTGCAGGTGCCGGGCACGAGCAACCAACTGGACAATGTGGGCAGCCAGATCGACCGCGTCGAGAAGTTGCAGGACGCCGCCGCGGGCTGGAACGGAGCAAAGGGGCCCGCGGACATCTCCGTCATTTCCTGGCTGGACTACAACGCACCCGAGGCCAACTTCACGCCCACGGATCCGGAACTCAATCTGGCGATCGCCACTGATGGACGGGCAAAAGACGGAGCGGAGGATCTTCGCGAGTTCACCCACGGACTCCGCGCCGCGCATGAGGGAGAGCGCGGCCATCTGACGGTCCTCGCCCACAGTTACGGCTCCACAACCGCCGGCGCAGCCGATGCGGGGGGCCGAGGGCTGGACGCGGACGACATGGTTGTCGTCGGCAGTCCTGGGCTGACGGTGGACCGAGCGGATCAACTCCATGTCGATCCCAAGCGTCTGTGGGTGGGCGCCGCCGACGACGACCAGGTATCCAATTTGACCTCCGATCTGACGCTCGGCGCCGACCCCAAAAAATCCGAGTTCGGTGCCCAGAGGATGTACGTGGACACCCAAGGCCACGGTGGCTACTGGAACGACGGGAGCCAGAGCTTGGAGAACATGGGAGCCATCATCACCGGGCAGCAGCCGGGTGCTGGGGCCAGTCCTTGATTTAAGGAGACGCAAGTTCATGCGCTCAACGCGCCGGAGCATCACCGTTCTGACTCTCGCCCTGCTACTGGGAGGCTGTATGTCCGACAACGGAGGCGACGCAGGCGACGACGTCAATGCCCCCCTGCCCCGGATGAGCAAGGAGAAGGCAGAGCAATGGGCCAAACACTGGACCGTGTCCATGGCCCGCACCGCGAAAGCCGAGATCGTACCCGAAACCGATCCCGATCTCCCCGCAGCGAAGTTCACCAACTGCATCGGCAAGAACAACGAATCCGCCGATGATGGTCGGTTCACGCTGCGTTACTCCGTACGCGCGAAGCTGCCACAGCCCCAGCACGCCGAAGCGGTCTCTGCGGTCAGGGATGCTCTCCAGAAACAAGGGTTGGAGATTCAGGACTTCCGCACCGATCCCAAGGTCAGCCCGCCCAATCTCCTGTATGCCAAGCATCCCGAGGACCATCAGTTCATCTCCGTCAGGGACAGCGACGAGGAGCACCTCGTACTCATCGTCAGCACCCCCTGCCTCCTCCCTCCCGGCGCCGAACAGAAGCAGTTCTGACGCGGCCAGGGCCACCCAGCTTCAGACGGGGAGCCCCGGCCCTCGCCCGGCTTTCCACGTCAGGAAGAGCGCGTCAAGGAACAAGAGGTGGTCCGGTCGCCCCGCAGGACCGGCACGGGATGATCACGGCCTTGCCCCGGCGCGATGACCGGAGAAGCCGGTTGCCGTGAGAGCCCGACCGTCCCTGCTCTCTTCACCGCCGCCCTGGGCCGACGAACCAGACACCCGATGAATCCATGCCTGTGGGCAGTTCAGGTGGCACTGTAAGCGTGCGGTGGCGACCGCACGCTCAACACCCCAGTCGGAAAAGGATGACCGGTGCGAACAACCAGGGCATGTGCACGTTCTCCAACCCCGCCGGAAGCTGCCCCTGGGGATCGCTGACCCAGCCCCTGGCGAACGTCTCGTTCACCGCCTCCAAGAACATCACGCTCACCGGCAACCGGTTCACCGGACTCGGCGGAGCCGGACTGGGCGTGATGTACGGAGCGGCCAACACCCTCATTCAGGGCAACGAGTTCACCGATATCGCCTCCACCGCGATCCTCCTCGGCTGCACCTACGACCCGCTGCCGACCAACCCGTCCGACGCCGCGGGGATCAAGCGGAACTGCACCCCCAACGGAGCGAACGAAACCGCCGCGATCGGCACCAACGAGATCCTGACCGGTACCACCGTGGCGGACAACGTCATCCATCACATCGGTACCGACTACTCCTCGGCCAGCGGCATCACCCTGCTGTTCTCGCAGCACACGACCATCACCCGGAACAACCTGTACGACCTGCCCTACACCGGCATCACAGCCGGAGTGATCCAGGGGCACGTCAATCAGGCGAGCACGCCGCAGAACACCACGAACATCAACAGCTCGAACACCATCAGCGACAACATCCTCCATGACTACCTGTCCGTCCGCAGCGACGGCGGTGCCGTCTACGTCGAGGGACACCAGGCGCGGTACGTGTACGAGGCGGACGGGACGACGATCGACCCGGTGCGGACTCTGGCCAAGGGCCTTCAGGTCAGCGGCAACATCGCCTACAACGGCCCCACGACCAACTTCACCTATTACAACGACGCCGGCTCGGAGTGGATCAACTGGCAGCGGAACGTGGCCTTCCGCGCCGGTGACAAAGCACACGGCGGCTGTAGCCCGACAGGTCACTTCTGGATCACCGGCAATTACTTCTCCGCCGGCATCCAGTCGTACCCGTGCGCCCAGCCGGTCGACACTCACGCGAGCGGGAACACGGCCATCCCGGCAACCCCCGGGCCGGCCGACCTTCCCCACGCCCTGCTGCGCGCCGCGGGCACGGGCTCCGGCTCCTTCACGCCGGTCCTCTCCGTCCCCGCGAGAATCTTCTACGTGTCGCCCACGGCGAACGCGACGGAGGTCCTCGTCGCCGGTGAGGGCTTCGGCCCGGCGACGCCGGTGTACATCGGCACCACCCCGGTCGCCGATGTGACCCACCTGTCCAGCGGCTTCATGATCGTCCCGATTCCGCCCGGCACCTCGGCCGGGCAGATCTCCGTCACCCCGCAGGTCCCCGGATCCATCCGGCTCAACGACGACGACGGCGCGATCACCTACAGCGGATTCGCGTACGCGGACGGCCGCTCGTACGGCGACCACCGGAACGATGTCCACTACGCGACGTCGAACGGGTCGACCGCGTCGCTCACCTTCACCGGTACCAGAGTCACGGTGCACGGCGAGCGGAACACCGACCAGGGAAACATCGGCATCAGCATCGACGGCGGACCGCAGCAGGTCGTCAGCACACTGCCGAGCGACGGCGTACGGCATGCGAACGTCGCGGTGTACACGTCCGGTCCGCTCTCCCCGGGCAGACACACCATCGTGGTGACCAAGCTGTCCGGTCAGTACAGCACCCTCGACGGATTCACCGTGTGACGGCGCGACCGGACAAGCCCCGGGTGACGAGGGGGAGGGGAGAAGGAGAAGGAGCGGGCGCCGGGGCGGCCCGGTGCGTGAGGTGGTGAGGGGCGACCGGCCGCTTCCGCCGACGCGGCTGCCCCCACCCACCCGCGGCTCGGCCGTCAGGCGGGGGCCCGCTCCACCACCGTCGCCCCCCGCGCCGGTGACGGGGCCACCCGGGTCGTGCGGCACGTGCCCGAGGTGAGCAGCGCCCGGGACACCTCCTCCGCCGTGTCCGCGTCCTTCGTCAGGAAGGCCGTCGTCGGGCCCGAGCCCGAGACCAGGGCCGCGAGGGCGCCCGCTGTCCTGCCCGCGGCGAGGGTGCCGGCGAGGGACGGGCGCAGCGTGAGGGCCGCGGGCTGGAGGTCGTTGGACAGCGCGGCGGCCAGGGCGGTGGCGTCGCCCGTGCGGAGGGCGGCGAGCAGGGACGGGTCCGCGGACGGGGCGGGGACGGGGGTTCCCTCCGTCTGGCGGTCGAACTCGCGGAACACCGTCGGCGTGGACAGACCGCCGTCGGCGACCGCGAACACCCAGTGGAAGGAGCCGCCGACCTCCAGGGGCGTGAGCTGTTCGCCCCGTCCGGTGCCCAGCGCCGCCCCGCCGATCAGGCTGAAGGGCACGTCACTGCCCAACTCGGCGCAGATGGAGAGGAGTTCGTCCCGCGAGGAGCCCAGCGACCAGAGGGTGTCGCAGGCCAGCAGGGCGCCCGCGCCGTCCGCGCTGCCGCCCGCCATGCCGCCCGCGACGGGGATGTCCTTGGCGATATGGATATGGACGCGCGGGTCGATGCCATGTCGCTCCGCCAGTGCCAGCGCCGCGCGGGCCGCGAGGTTGGTGCGGTCGAGGGGGACCTGCGCCGCGTCCGGGCCCGTGCAGGTGATCCGCAGTTCGTCGGCCGGGGTGACCGTGATCTCGTCGTACAGGCCCACGGCGAGGAAGACGTTCGCCAGGTCGTGGAAGCCGTCGGGGCGGGCCGCGCCCACCGCCAGCTGTACGTTCACCTTCGCGGGCACCCGTACGCGTACGCGCGTCCCCGCCGCCCCGGCCGTCCCCGCCGCCCCGGCCGTCTCCGCCACCCCTGCCATCCCTGCCGCTCCTGCTGCCCCTGTGCCGACGCTCACGCGCCCGCCCCCTTCGACTCCGCGATCCGCGCGAATTCCTCGACCGTCAGTGCCTCACCGCGCGCCTGCGGCGAGACGCCCGCCGCGACCAGCGCCGCCTCCGCCGCCGGGGCCGAACCCGCCCAGCCGGCCAGCGCCGCGCGCAGCGTCTTGCGGCGCTGCGCGAAGGCCGCGTCGACGACCGCGAAGACCTCGGTCCTGGAGGCCGTCGTCTTCACCGGCTCGGCCCTGCGTACCAGCGAGACCAGGCCCGAGTCCACATTGGGCGCGGGCCAGAAGACGGTACGGCCGATGGCGCCGGCCCGCTTGACGTCCGCGTACCAGTTGGCCTTCACGGACGGCACCCCGTACACCTTGTTGCCCGGCGCGGCGGCGAGCCGGTCGGCGACCTCCGCCTGCACCATCACCAGCGTGCGTTCGATCGTCGGGAAGCGCTCCAGCATGTGCAGCAGGACGGGCACGGCCACGTTGTACGGAAGGTTCGCGACCAGCGCGGTCGGCGCCGGGCCCGGCAGTTCCCGGACCCGCATCGCGTCGGAGTGCACGAGCGAGAAGCGCCCCGCGCGCGCCGGCATCCTCGCCTCGATCGTCGCGGGCAGCGCGCCCGCCAGGACGTCGTCGATCTCCACGGCCGTCACGCGGTCCGCCGCCTCCAGCAGCGCCAGCGTCAGCGAGCCGAGCCCGGGGCCGATCTCCACGACGACGTCGTCCGGGCGCACCTCGGCGGTGCGGACGATCCTGCGGACGGTGTTGGCGTCGATGACGAAGTTCTGTCCGCGCTGTTTGGTCGGGCGTACGCCCAGCGCCGCGGCCAGCTCGCGGATGTCCGCCGGGCCCAGAAGTCCCTCATGGCCGCCGAGGCCGCTGGGGCCACCAGGGGCGTCAGCGGCGTCAGGGTCATCAGGGGTGTCGGGCTCAGCGGCGTGGGGCTCAGGGGCATCGGGCTCAGTGGTGCTCACCCGGTCAGCCTACGGCCGCAGTGGGGCCAGGGGCTCGCCCCCCGCTGCACGTAGAGCTTCTTCGCGCGGTACGTCTGTTCCGCGGCCGGTGCGTCCTGCGGGCGTCCGCTGCCGCCGAGGGCGTGCCAGGTGGCGGTGTCGAACTGGTACAGCCCACCGTAGTTCCCCGACGCGTCGACGGCCCCCGGCCGGCCCCCCGACTCGCAGGCGGCGAGCCCGGCCCAGTCGAGCCCGTCCGCGCCCGACACGGAGACCGGCGCCGTCTTCGTCCCCACCCTCACCCGCTGGGTGACCGCGCGGCGCACCACCTCTTCGTGGATCCTCCGCGGCTTCTCCTTGACGCCGTTGACCGTGCGCAGGGCGTACGTGACCCGGCGCGCGCCCGGCCTGCCCTGCTGGTCGACGACCTCGGTTCCCCGGAAGAGGCCGGGGTCCTCGGTCCGTACGGTGTCGTACGGGATGGGCTCGTCGCGTACCCGCTCACCCGCGGTGATCCGCATGACGGTGATCGTCGAGCCGTCGCGCGGGAAGGTGTCCGGCGGTACGGACGTGGTGTCCTGCCCGTGCAGCGCGAGGCCGGCCAGCGCCAGGGCCTCGGCGACGGTCGCCGCGTTCGTACGGATCGTGTGCTCGCGGCCGTCCGCCATGAACGTGACGGTGCGCTCGGTCCGTACGTCCAGAGCGAGTCCGGAACGGGAGATCGCGGCGGAGCGCGAGACGGAGAGGAACGCGCCCTCCGCGCGCACCCCGAGCTGGCGCAGCGCGCCCTCGACGGTGCGGGCCGTCGTCCACACCTGGCGCCGGTGTCCGTCGAGGGTGAGCAGGACGGGCCGCCCGTAGCGGACGACGACGTCGTCACCGTTGACGAGTTCCGCGCCGGGTGCCGGGGCGACGATGTCGTGCGCGCCGACCGACACGCCCTCGTGCGCGAGCAGTTCCTCCACCTCCCCGGCGAAGGTGTGCAGGGTGCGCGGCTCGCCTCCGTCGACGGTGAGGTTCACGGCCTTGTCGTTGACGACGAACGCCGAGGTGCCACCGGCGAGGAAGGCGACGACGAGCGCCTGCGGGACGAGCCGGCGCAGCGCCTCGGGGGAGGCGGCGGGCCTGGGCAGGGAGACCTGGGGCGGAGCGGCCTCGGGCCGGGAGACCTCGGGCAGGACGGCTCGGGGCGCCGGGACGACTCCGGGCGCCGGAGCGCCCCCTGTCGGCGCGCTCCCGGACGGCGAAACGTCCGATGCCACGCCTCCGGATGCCGCGCCCCCGGACGTCGGGACATCGGACGGGGCGGGTTGACGGCGGCCGAACCCGCCCCGTGCGGCACGGTGACTGCCCTGCGCATTGCTCACGACGCTCCACGGCATCCGGTCCGGTCCGGTCCACCACGGCCCGGACGCCCACGACCGCGGTGCCCCCGGAGACTAATGGAGCCGCCGTCACTCTCCAAAGCGACTCGACTACGCAGCGTGCCGACGCTACCCTGCGCCCTCCCGGCACCTCCCGGTCCGTTATGCGTCAGTAACCGAACGCCCGAGCCGTATTGCCGGAAATCGCCTCGGCCATGGCGTCCTCACCGATCCCCCGCACCTCGGCCATCGCCCGCAGCGTCACCGGAATGAGATAAGGCGCATTGGGCCGGCCGCGATAGGGCGCCGGTGTGAGAAAGGGCGCATCCGTCTCGACGAGAACAAGCTCCAATGGCGCTACTGTGAGCGCGTCACGCAACGGCTGAGCGTTTTTGAATGTGACATTGCCCGCGAAAGACATGTAATACCCGGCCGCCGCACATACCTCGGCCATTTCCGCGTCACCGGAATAACAATGGAACACCGTGCGTTCCGGAGCGCCCTCTTCCGCGAGGATGCGCAGCACATCGGCGTGCGCCTCGCGATCATGGATCATGAGCGCCTTGCCGTGGCGTTTGGCGATCTCGATATGGGCGCGGAAGGAGCACTCCTGGGCGGCCATGCCCTCGGGGCCCGTACGGAAGTAGTCGAGTCCCGTCTCGCCGACGGCCCGTACCCGCTCCAGCGCGGCCAGCCGGTCGATCTCGGCCAGCGCGTCGTCCAGCGCCTCGTCGCCGCCGCCCTCGCGGGCCCCCTGCCGCGACCAGCCGTCGGGGTCGCCGTGCACGATCCGGGGCGCTTCGTTGGGGTGCAGCGCGACCGCCGCGTGGACGTTCTCGTACGCCGCCGCCGTCTCCGCGGCCCATCGCGAGCCCTTGATGTCGCACCCCACCTGGACCATCGTCGTCACACCGACCGAAGCGGCCTTGGCGAGACCGTCCTCGACCGTGCCGTCCTGCATGTCCAGGTGGGTGTGCGCGTCCGCGACCGGGACCCGAAGGGGCTCGGGCAGCGGTGGCGGGGCTTGTTTCGCACTCATGGGCGCGATCCTACGAGGGCCGCGCCCGGCCGGTCACACGCGGTGGTACGGGTGCCCCCGTGACGCGCGGTGCGTCATGTGCGGTGGTGGTGCTGGAAGGGGTGCAGGAGGTCGGAGAGATGCCAGTGGTGCTGCCTGGCCGCCGTGCCCGCCCCGTCCTCCCCCGACGGGGCGGCCCCGGTGGCACCGTCGGTTATCTCCTCGCCCGCCTGCGCCGGTATCCCCTTGCCCGCCGCGCCGCGCTTGCCCTTCGCCGGGTGGTGCTGCTCCGCCATGAGCGCCCGTACCGACGAGACCTGGCCGGAACGCATGATGCGGACGACGTGCCCCCCGCAGTTGACGCAATTCGGGCTGGACAGCGGGGAAGCCACCCGCACACCCTCGGACTTGTAGACGACGAAATTGTGGCCCGAGCCGTCGACGTGGTGCTCTATGTCGTACGCCTGCTCCCAGCCGTGCCCACAACGCATACAACAAAAGGCATATGCCTCGTGGGCAGCGGCTGTACCCGTGATCTCACTCATGCCAGCTCCTCTCCACTGACCAAGTGGACGCCTTTGACAGCGGGAGCGCATCAGCCCTGTCGATTAATGGATTGGTCTTGGCCTTCTCATGCCCAAAGGGCCCGGCACACGGTCTGCGCTTTGCATTTCACGCTATTCCTTTGCCGTCCGCGGGGGACTTTCCCCGGGCGCCGCTCCGGGGGCCGCGCCGAGGGCCGCGCCGGGGGCCGCGCGCGCCGCGTTCTTCGCCGCGACCACCGCGTCGAACACCTCGCGCTTGGGCAGGCCCGCCTCGGCGGCGACGGCGGCGATCGCCTCCTTGCGCCGCTCCCCCGCCTCCTCCCGCACCCGCACCCGGCGCACCAGCTCCTCCGGGTCCAGATCGCCGGGCACCGGCTCCGGGGCGCCCTCCACGACCACGGTGATCTCTCCCCGTACGCCCTCGGCCGCCCAGGCCGCCAGCTCGCCGAGCCCGCCGCGCCGTACCTCTTCGTAGGTCTTGGTCAGTTCGCGGCAGACGGCCGCCCTGCGGTCGGCGCCGAAGACCTCGGCCATCGCGGCGAGGGTGTCGTCCAGGCGGTGCGGCGCCTCGAAGTAGACGAGCGTGCGGCGCTCGTCCGCGGCCTCCCGCAGCCGGCCGAGCCGTTCGCCCGCCTTGCGGGGCAGGAAACCCTCGAAGCAGAAACGGTCCACCGGCAGCCCGGAGAGCGCCAGCGCGGTCAGCACGGCCGACGGGCCCGGCACGGCCGTGACCTTGATGTCCCGTTCGACGGCCGCCGCCACCAGCCGGTAGCCGGGGTCGGAGACGGACGGCATGCCCGCGTCCGTGACGAGCAGCACCCGCGCCCCGCCCGTCAGCGCCTCGACCAGCTCCGGCGTGCGCGCGGACTCATTGCCCTCGAAGTACGACACGACCCGGCCGCGGGTCTGCACCCCGAGCGCCTGGGTGAGCCTGCGCAGCCGCCGCGTGTCCTCCGCGGCGATCACATCGGCGGTCTCCAGCTCGGTGGAGAGCCGGGGCGGCGCGTCCGTGACATCACCGATGGGCGTCCCTGCGAGTACCAGCGTTCCAATCACATCCGCCATCCTCGCAGGGCGCGAGGCGCCCCACGCACAGCGGCGTTCCCTACGATGGCGCGGTGACCAGTACTGCGCCAGAAGCCCTCCACGGGCACGACGCCGGCGACAAGCCGCCCTCATGGCCTCAGCGGCTGCGCCGATTCGGCCATGTGCCCCGGCCGGTGACCGGGCTGCGCGAGCGGCTGGTGCCGCCGTACACCCGGCCCTCGGAGCGGCTGTGGGCCGTGCTCGGCGTGCCTCCCCGGCTCGCGGACCGGATGATCCGCTGGTCCGCGTGGGGCGGGCCGCTGCTCGTGGCGCTGGTCGCCGGAGTGCTGCGGTTCTGGAACCTGGGCAGCCCCAAGGCGGTGATATTCGATGAGACGTACTACGCGAAGGACGCCTGGGCGCTCATCAACCAGGGGTACGAGGGCAGCTGGCCCAAGGACATCGACAAGTCGATCCTGAAGGATCCGTCCTCGGTCCCGGTGCCCGTCGATCCCGGCTATGTGGTGCATCCGCCGGTGGGCAAGTGGGTCATCGGCCTCGGCGAGCACTTCTTCGGGTTCAACCCCTTCGGCTGGCGCTTCATGGTGGCGGTGCTCGGCACGCTCTCGGTGCTGATGCTGTGCCGGATCGGGCGGCGGCTGTTCCGTTCCACGTTCCTGGGGTGTCTGGCGGGCGCGCTGCTCGCGGTGGACGGCCTGCACTTCGTGATGAGCCGCACGGCCCTGCTCGACCTCGTGCTGATGTTCTTCGTCCTGGCCGCCTTCGGCTGTCTGCTGATCGACCGCGACTGGGCACGGCGGAGACTGGCGGCGGCGCTGCCGGTGGACGAGGACGGCGTGCTGCGCCCGGACCGGGAGGTCGCGGAGAATCTGCGGCTCGGCCTCAGGCCGTGGCGGATCGCGGCGGGACTGATGCTGGGCCTGGCGTTCGCGACGAAGTGGAACGGGCTCTACATCCTGGCCGCCTTCGGGATCATGTGTGTGGTGTGGGACCTGGGCGCGCGCCGGACGGCGGGCGGGGGCCCGTTCTGGGGGGTGTTCCGGCGCGATCTGCTGCCGGCCTTCCTCTCGACGGTCCCGGTCGCGATCCTCACGTACATCGCCTCATGGACCGGCTGGATCGTCAGCGACAAGGGCTACTTCAGGAACTGGGCCGAGACGGCGGGCAAGGGCGGCTCCTGGACCTGGCTGCCGGACTGGCTGCGCAGCCTCTGGCACTACGAGAACGAGGTCTACAGCTTCCACGTCAATCTGACGTCGGGCCACACCTATCAGTCGAACCCGTGGAGCTGGATCGTCCTGGGCCGTCCGGTCTCGTACTTCTACGAGGACCCGGAGGCCGGCACCGACGGCTGCCCGGCGTCCACGGCCGGCAAATGCGCCCGCGAGGTGCTGGCGATCGGCACCCCGCTGCTGTGGTGGGCGGGGGCCTTCGCGCTCTGCTACGTCCTGTACCGCTGGTTCTTCCGCCGTGACTGGCGCGCGGGAGCGATCGCCTGCGCGGTGGCGGCGGGCTGGGTGCCCTGGTTCCTGTACCAGGAGCGGACGATCTTCCTCTTCTACGCGGTCGTGTTCGTCCCGTTCCTCTGTCTCGCGGTGGCGATGATGATCGGCGCGATCGTGGGGCCCGCGGGCTCCGACGAGAGACGCAGGACGATCGGCGCGGTCGGTGCCGGGGTGCTGGTCCTGCTGATCATCTGGAACTTCATCTACTTCTGGCCGCTGTACACGGGCACGGCGATCCCGCTGGACGCGTGGCGCAACCGGATGTGGCTGGACACCTGGGTCTGACGACGACGGCGGCGGGCCACGGCGGCAACCAGGACGGCGGCCGGGACGGCGATCGGGGGCGGTCGGGGCGGCGATGGGGGAGGCGATCGGGGCGCGCGTCAGTCCGATAACGCTCACCCGGCACTCGCCCCCTGTGACACACCGGTCCCGTAGGGTGCACATGTCGTCCTCTTGAACGCGTTCAGAAGTTCGGGGGACTCCTGGGGAGGGGGACTGCACTCATGCGCAGTGGAGCCAAGATCGCCGTGATAGGCGGGGTGTTCGCCGTGGTCGCGGGCGGGGTCGGGTACGGCGCCTACAACGTGTACGACGGCCTCACCGGCGGCAACGGATCATCGGGCGGCGACCTCGCCGCCACGACGCGCGAGGTCAGGACCGGGCCGCTGAGCGCCGCCGAGGTCGACAAGGCCGCGAAGAACTTCCTGACGGCGTGGGCGAAGGGGGGCGACCCCGGCGCGGTCGCCCAGCTGACCAACGACCCGGCCACCGCCGAGAGCGCCATCGGCGGCTACCGCGACACGGCCGGTGTCACCACCGCGGTGATCACGCCGGGCCCGGCGGTCGGCGCCAAGGTCCCGTTCACCGTGAAGGCCACCGTCACGTTCGAGGGGAAGACCAAGCCCTGGTCGTACACCTCGGAACTGACCGTGGTGCGCGGGCTCACCACCGGCCGGCCACTGGTCGACTGGGCGCCCTCGGTGATCCATCCGAAGCTGACGAAGGACACCCGCCTCGTCGCCGACGAGGCGTCCGCGCCCCCGATCAAGGCCGTCGACCGCAACGGCGCCGAGCTGACGAAGGAGAAGTACCCCTCGCTCCGGCCGGTCCTCGACGAGCTGCGCAAGCGGTACGGCGACGACGCGGGCGGCTCCGCCGGTGTCGAGCTGGTGCTGAGGAGCGACACCGAGAGCGTGCCGGACGAGACGCTGCTCACGGTCTCCAAAGGCACGGCCGGCCGGCTGACGACCACGCTGGACGCGAACGTGCAGGCCGCCGCCGAGCAGGCGGTGAAGAAGTACAGCGAGGCGTCGGTCGCCGCCGTCAAGCCGAGTACGGGCGAGATCCTGGCGGTCGCCAACAACCGCGAGGACGGCTGGAACGCGGCGATGCTCGGCAGGCAGGCGCCGGGCTCCACCATGAAGATCGTGACGGCGGCGATGCTGCTGGAGAAGGGCCTGGTGGGCGCCGACCGTCCGGCCGAATGCCCCAAGGAAGCGTTGTACCAGGGCCGTACGTTCACGAACCTGGACGGTTTCTCCATCGCGGGCGGCACGTTCACACAGAGCTTCGCCCGCTCCTGCAACACCGCCTTCATCAAGCTGATCGACGATGCCGAGGACGACGCCGCGCTGAAGGCCGAGACCGAGCAGGTCTTCGGCATCGGCCTGGACAACTGGAAGACGGGCGTCGCGTCCTTCGACGGCAGCGTGCCGGCCGCGGCCGGCGGCGAGGCGGCGGCGCAGTACATCGGGCAGGGCACGGTCCAGATGAACGTCCTCAACATGGCGTCCATCACGGCCACCGCCAAGAACGGTTCGTTCAAGCAGCCCGTCATCGTGCCGCGTTCACTGGACGACCGGGAACTGGCCACCGCCGCGCGCCCGCTGCCGTACAACGTGGCGAGCCAACTGCGCGCCATGATGCGGGTCACGGCCACGAGCGGTACGGCGGCGAACGCGATGTCCGGGCTGGGCGGCGACAAGGGCGCCAAGACCGGTTCCGCGGAGGTCGACGGACAGGCCACCTCCAACAGCTGGTTCACGGGCTACCAGAACGACCTCGCCGCGGCGGCCGTCGTCCAGGCGGGCGGCCACGGCGGCGACGCGGCGGGCCCGGTGGTGGCGTCCGTACTGGCCGCGGGGTGACACCGCTCGTCGCCTCCGCGGTCCTCGTCGCCGCTCTCACCCACGCCGGCTGGAACGCCCTCGCGCACACGATCAAGGATCAGCTGGTCGCCTTCACCCTGATCGGCGGGGGCGCGGCGGTGATCGGCGCCGCCCTCGCCTGCTTCACGCCGCTGCCGCACGCGGCGGCCTGGCCGTATCTGATCGTCTCCGCGCTGCTGCACATCGGCTATCAGGCGCTGCTGATGCGCTCGTTCAGCCTGGGCGACTTCGGTCAGATGTACCCGATCGCGCGCGGTACGGCGCCGCTCGTGGTGACCGTACTGGCCGCCGTCTTCGTCGGGGAGTCGCTGGACGCCTGGCAGGCGGCGGGCGTCGCCGTCGCCTCGGCGGGGCTGGTCGGTCTCGCGCTCCGGGGCATCAGGGGCTCGGGGAGGACGCCCGACTGGCCGGCGCTGCCGGCCGCGGTCGCGACGGGGCTGTCGATCGCCGCGTACACGGTGGTGGACGGTGCGGGGGTACGTGCCTCGGGCTCACCGCTCGCCTATATCGCCTGGCTGATGATCCTGGAGGGACTCACGATCCCGGCGTACGCCCTGTACGCGCGCCGTGGCCGGCTCCTCGGCCAGCTGCGGCCCCACGCGGCGCGGGGGCTGCTCGGCGCGGCCCTCTCCATGCTGGCGTACGGCCTGGTCCTGTGGGCCCAGACCCGCGCCCCGCTCGCCCCCGTGGCCGCGCTCAGGGAGTCGTCGATCATCGTCGGCGCGGCCATCGGGGCGGTGTTCTTCAAGGAGCGCTTCGGTACGCCGCGCATCGCGGCGGCGGGTCTGATGGTCGTGGGGATCGGGCTGATGCTGCACGCGGGCTGATACGCCCCGCCGCGGGCGCGGGCGCCGACCACCCCCTGAGGGCCTCCACCCGGGCCTTTGGTCCGGACGGTGCCACTTTGGCAACACTCGCCGGGCAGCGCCCGGCAGATCCTGGTTTATCCAGTCGCTCATGGTCTCCTCTCGTCACGGAGGTATCGATGTGATGAGCGGACAACCACACGAAGAAGCGGACCATCACGACACATCTGACAGCGACCCGAACCGGAATCAGGACCGGAACACGGACCAGGACCGGGACACGGACCGGGACACGGACCAGGACCGGGACCAGGACCGGCACTCGGACCACGCATCGGGGACGCCGCGGCGTCTTCTGCTGACCACCACCGCCGCCGCGCTGGCGCCGCTGCTGGCCGGGGTCGGCGCCACCACCGCCCGTGCCCAGGCCCAGGATCCGGCCCCCGCCACGATGGAGGGCGGCGGCCACGCGCACGCGCCGGTCCAGCCGGTGACCACCACCCCGGCCGACTGGGAGCAGGTCGCGCGGGCGCTGGGCCGGCGGGGTTTCATGGCGGGCGACATGGCGTACAACACGCACTTCCCGCGCCGGGACCTCCATGTCGTCTCCTACGGAGTCCCCGTCTCACCGGAACTCGCCCTGGGCTCGCATGTGGCCTTCGTCCGCTACGCCGACGGCAACGTGCTGGCCATGGGCGATCTCACGGTGACCGAGGGCGAGTTGCACGAGGTGACGGACGTCCTCCAGGCGCACGGCATCGAGCAGACCGCGCTGCACAAGCATCTGCTCGCCCACTCCCCCGACGTCTGGTGGACCCATGTCCACGCGCACGGACGGGATCCGGTGGCCATCGCCCGCGGTCTGCGCGCGGCGCTCGACCGCACCGCGGCCCCGCCCGACGAGCCGCCGCGACCGCCGGGTCCCGTCGATCTGGACACCGGCGCCATCGATGCCGCGCTGGGCATGAAGGGCTGGCAGGAAGGCCGGGTCTACAAGACCACCTTCGCGCGCCGGGAGGTCGTCGTGGACAGAGGTATGGCGCTGCCCCGCGGCCTGGGCACGATCTCCGCCTTCATCTTCCAGCCGCTGGGGGGCGGCAGGGCCGCGCTCAACGGCGATGTCGTGATGGTCGCCGAGGAGGTCCAGGACGTCATCAAGATCCTGCGGCACGGCGGGATCGGCCTGGTCGAGCTGCACAACCACGGACTCAGGGAGGAGCCGCGGCTGTTCTTCATCCACCTCTGGGCCGTGGGCGACGCCGTCGGTCTGGCCAGGACCCTGCGCAAGGCGGTGGACGCCACCAACGTCGTCGGGGTCGCGCGCGGGCGCGGGGTGTAGGCCGTCGGCCCGCCGGGCGGGCGGGGATTCGCCGCGCCACAGCGGCTCGGGCGGCGGCGCCCCGCCCCGCCGGGCCCGGCGCCTCTCCCCGCTCCTCGCCCCGCGGCCCCTGCCCCCCGCGACTCCGCGCGCTACTCCTCGTCCGTGAACGCCCTCCGCAACCCCAGATTGCTGGTCAGGATCCCGCCGTCGACCGGCAGCGTCACCCCCGTGATCCAGGAGGCGTCGGCGGAGGCCAGGAACGCGACCGCCGCCGCGATATCGGCCGGCGTGCCCACCCGTCCCATCGGGTAGTGGGCCGCCGCGCGGTCCAGCACCGCCTCGCGGCCCGCCCAGGCGCCGGTGCGGATCGTCCCCGGTTCCACGAGGTTGACGCGGACACCGCGCGGCGCCGCGTGGCCCGCCAGCGTACGGGTCAGGCCCGCCAGGCCGGCCTTGGCCGCGCTGTAGGCGTGGTTGCCGAAGTCCTGTTCGCCGTTGACCGAGCCGATCGAGACGATCGCGCCCCGGCCCGAGGCCGCCAGATACGGCAGCGCCGCGCGGGCGCAGCGGAAGGCGCCGGTCAGGGTGATGTCGAGGTCCAGCGCCCAGACCTCGTCCGGCTCGTCCTCGAAGAGCGGGGCGTCCTTGGTGCACGAGTACGCGTTGTTCACCAGCACGTCCAGCGAGCCGAAGGTCTCGGCCGCGTACGCCACCGCCGCCTCCACCGACGCCCGGTCCGCCACATCGCAGCCGAGCGCGACCGCGCCCGGGATGGACTCGGCGGCCGTCACCGCCCGCTTCTCGTCCAGGTCCGTGACCAGGACGCGCGCGCCCTCCTCCGCCAGCCTGCGCGCGGTCGCCTCGCCGATGCCCCGGCCCGCGCCGGTGATCAGGACTCCGTATCCGTCAAATCGCTTCATCCGGCGATGATGTCGCCGTTCGCACCGCGCGCACCAGAGCCTGTGCGCGGGGGTCCGCCGTCACTCCCTTGCGCATGCCGTTCGTCACGTACCCCATCGCGATGCCCGACTCCGGGTCGGCGAAGCCGAGCGAGCCGCCGCGCCCCGGGTGTCCGAAGGAGCCGGGGCCGAGCAGCGGGGCGGCCGGGCCGTGCAGCATGAAGCCCAGGCCGAAGCGGGTGGCGACGACCAGGACCCGGTCGGGGCCCGCGGATTCCTCCGTACGCGCGAGCGTCAGCGTCGCGGGGGCGAACAGCCGGTGGCCGTCGACGGGGCCGATCATCGCGGCGTAGCAGCGGGCCAGCGCGCGGGCGGTCGAGATGCCTCCGGAGGCGGGGAGTTCGGCGGCGCGGTAGGCCGGGTCGTTCTCGTCGGGCCGGGGTTCGATGACGCCGAACGCACGCCGCGTCAGGGACTCCGCGTCGCGGTACGCCTCCGACACGGACCGTTTGGGCCGCAGTCTGAGCGCGCCGCCGACCGCCGTCGGCTCCTCGACCGGTCCGATCCGGCCGACCCGGTGGGCTTCTTCGGCGGGCAGTCCGACCCAGAAGTCCAGCCCCAGCGGACGGGCGATCTCCTCGGCGATCCACCGGCCCACGCCGCGGCCGGTGACCCGCCTGACCAGTTCGGCGATCAGCCAGCTGTAGGTGTGCGCGTGGTAGCCGTGGTCGGTGCCCGGCTCCCACTCCGGCCGCTGGGCGGCCAGGGCCCGCGCGCCCGATTCCCCGTCGATGGCCTCGGCCGGGGTGAGCGGCCGGTCGAGCACCGGCACCCCGGCGCGGTGCGACAGGAGGTGGCGTACGAGCACCCGCTCCTTGCCCGCGGACTTGAACTCCGGCCAGTACGTGCCGACCGGGGCGTCGAGGTCGATCTGCCCGCGCTGGTGCAGGAGCAGTGGTACGGCGGCGGCGACGCCCTTCGTGGCGGAGCGGACGATCTGCGCCGTGTCGACGGCCCACGGCGCCGCGTCCACGCCGTCCGTGCCGCCCGCGCCCCGGTCCCCCGGCTCCTGCCCGGTGAGATCGCGTCCGGTGAGATCGCGGGTGCCCGCCCACAAATCGACGACCTTGCGCCCGTCCCGGTACACGGCGACGGCCGCGCCCTGTTCCCCGAGCCGCTCGAAGTTCCGTACGAACGCGTCCCTGACCGGCTCGAAGCCCGCCTCCACCGTGCCCTGGACGTCCACGCCCGCACTCCCGCCCGTCGGTACCCACGCCTCGTACCGCTCGTCGTCCCGCCACGCCCCGGCGGCGCGACCCCTTCTATGGTGCAACGTGCCCCGGCGACACGGAACGCGGGTCGAAACCGAACGGCAGCTCCAACCGGTGCGCGCCCATCAGCTTCTCGTCGCCGAGCAGTTGCCCCGTGGGCCCGTCCGCCACGATGACGCCTTCGCTGAGGATCACCGCACGCGGGCAGAGTTCGAGAGCGTACGGCAGATCGTGCGTCACCATCAGTACGGTGATGTCCAGCGCCCGCAGGATGTCGGCCAGTTCGCGCCGGGACGCCGGGTCGAGATTGGACGAGGGCTCGTCGAGGACGAGGATCTCCGGCTCCATGGCCAGGACGGTCGCCACCGCGACCCGGCGGCGCTGGCCGAAGGAGAGATGGTGCGGCGGCCGGTCCGCGTACTCCGCCATCCCGACCTGGCCGAGCGCGGCCGTGACCCGGGCCTCCAGCTCGGGGCCGCGCAGCCCGGAGGCCGCCGGGCCGAACGCCACGTCCTCGCGCACCGTCGGCATGAACAGCTGGTCGTCCGGGTCCTGGAAGACGATGCCGACCCTGCGGCGGATCTCGGCCAGATTCCGCTTCGCCACCGGCACCCCGGCGACCGCGACCGAACCGGCCCCGGCGGTCAGGATGCCGTTGAGATGCAGGACGAGCGTGGTCTTCCCGGCGCCGTTGGGCCCCAGCAGGGCCACCCGCTCACCGCGTCCGACGGTCAGCTCGACGCCGAAGAGGGCCTGATGGCCGTCGGGATACGCGTACGCGAGCCCGCTGACCTCAAGTGAGGCGGGCACGGCGGGGGCGGAAGGCTCGGTCATAGGGTCCAGCCAAGCAGACAGACGGCGAGCGCCGACACGGGGAGGGCGGCGGCGTACGTCCACTGCGCCCGGGACGCGGTCACCTCGTCGATGACGGGCATGCTGCCCGCGTACCCCCTGCTGACCATCGCCAGGTGCACCCGCTCACCGCGCTCGTAGGAGCGGATGAAGAGCGCGCCGGCGGACTTGGCGAGGACGCCCCAGTGCCGGACGCCCCGGGCCTCGAAGCCGCGTGAGCGCCGGGCGACCGACATCCGCCGCATCTCGTCGGTGATGACATCGCCGTAGCGGATCATGAAGGACGCGATCTGCACCAGCATCGGCGGCAGCCGCAGCCGCTGGAGGCCGAGCAGCAGGGAGCGCAGCTCGGTCGTGGAGGCGAGGATCACGGACGCGGCGACGCCCAGCGTCCCCTTCGCGAGGACGTTCCAGGCGCCCCAGAGTCCGGGGACGCTCAACGACAGCCCCAGGAACTGGACGTGATCGCCGGGGACCACGAAGGGCATGAGGAACGCGAAGGCCACGAACGGGATCTCGATCAGCAGCCGGCGCAGCAGGACGCCCGCGGGGATACGGGCCGCGCGCGTGACGGCCGCGAGCAGCACGGCGTACAGCGCGAACGCCCAGACGGCCTCGCGCGGGGTCGAGACCACCACGAGCACGAAGCAGAAGACGGCGGCCAGTTTGCAGTGCGGGGGCAGTGCGTGGACCGGTGAGTCCCCGTGCCGGTACAGCGTGTGGGCGTGGCCCGCGCCCATGTCAGGCGTTCCCGCCGGCCGCGACCGTGTCCGCCGCGGTGCGGCGCCGTCGTACCACCCAGAAGACGCCGCTGCCGACGGCCACCGTCGCGCCCACCCCGATCACGCCGGCGAGCCCGCCGGAGATCCGGGCGTCGTCGACGTCCCGGACGCCGTAGTCGGCGAGCGGGGAGTCGGCGGTGTGGTGCGGCTCGGTCTTCCGGTCGATGCCCTGGTCGGCGGCGACCTTCTCCAGGCCGTCGGGGTTCGCGGAGGCGTAGAAGGAGACGAAACCGGCCAGGACGAGCGCGGTGACCAGCCCGGTCGCCCAGAGCGTGCGGGTGGAGCGCGCGGCCACCGGCACCGGGCCGGACGCCGGGGCGGCGTCGACCAGTTCACCGCCCACCCGCAGCTTCAGCGGCGCGGACAGCCCCCGGGCTCCGTACACGAGGTCGGGCCGTACGGCGATGACCGCGCCGACCGTCAGCGCGGTGATCGCGGCCTCGCCGATGCCGATGAGCACATGCACCCCGACCATCCCGGTCAGCACCTTGCCGATCGGGATGTCGGTCGTCCCGCCGATCCAGTAGAAGAAGGTGAACGCGAGGGCCGCGGCCGGTACGGAGACCAGCGCCGCCACGAACGACGAGACGGTCACCGAGCGGCGCGTGCGCGGCAGGAGCTTCACCAGAGCGCGGAAGAGCGCGTACGAGACGACGGTGGTCACCACGGCCATGTCGGTGATGTTCACCCCGAGCGCGGTGAGCCCGCCGTCCGCGAAGAGGATGCCCTGCATCAGCAGGACGACGGAGATGCACAGGACCCCGGTGTAGGGACCGACGAGTATCGCCGCGAGCGCGCCGCCGAGCAGATGACCGCTCGTCCCTGCGGCCACCGGGAAGTTGAGCATCTGCACGGCGAAGATGAACGCGGCGACGAGTCCGGCGAGCGGTGCGGTGCGCTCGTCCAGCTCCCGGCGCGCGCCGCGCAGGCTGACCGCGACGGCGCCCGCGGCGACGGCACCGGAGGCGGCCGAGACGGGCAGATCGATGAATCCGTCGGGGACATGCATGGCGGGGGCTCCGCTTCCTGCTCGTATGGCGCGGTGATGAGCCGTTCGATGATAGGGCCCTCTTGCGAACACCTCGCAAGAGCATGTGACATGCACGGTGACGGGAGGGTGTTCGACGGATATACGAACAGCAAAGCCATGGACAAATGCGGGAGGTTTTGTATGATTAAGAGCCAAATGTCCGGTTCTTCTGTTCAAGGAGTCGCGCTCCCGATCCCGCCCAGCCACCGGCAGCCACAAGCAGCCGTCGCAGCAGCCACCGAGGAGCCAGGTCGATGTCACCCATCGTCGTGCAGTCCGCCACAGCGCGTCTCATCACGGACGCCCCGCACCCCAAGACCGTTTCCGTCACACTCCGCTACGACGGCGCCGATCCGCTCGCCATACGTATCGTGTTCCCTCCCGAGGTCTCCCTCAACGGCGACGAGGTCGTCTGGGCCTTCGCCCGCGACCTGCTCGAATCCGGCCTGCGGCTCCCCTCGGGCGAGGGCGACGTACAGGTGTGGCCCTGCGGACGGGCCCAGATCGTCGTGGAGTTCCACTCGCCGGACGGGGTGGCGGTGGTCCAGTTCGACACGGCGCCGCTGCGCCGGTTCCTGGACAGCTCGTACGCGATGGTCCCGGCCGGCCAGGAGCGGCACGACATCGAGGTCGAGACCGAGCTGAGCAAGCTCCTCCACCGGACCTGAGACGCACCGCGGCCCGGCCGCCGCCCCTCAGGGCGTACGACCGGGCCGCGCATGACGCTCCGGCTCCCGTCCCCACGGCCGCCGGCGCGATCCGGGGCCACGCACCGCTCATGCGGTGGCCCCGGGGTACCAGGGGTCAGACGCGCACAAGCTCACGGTCCTGACCGGGCCCGCCGTCCGGACCCTGCGACGTGTCGTCCCCGAGCCGGTGGCGCAGCGCCTCGCCCTCCACGTCCACGTTGGGCAGCGCCCTGTCCAGCCGGCGCGGCAGCCACCACGCCTTGTCACCGAGCAGCGCGAGCACCGCGGGCACGATCGCCATCCGGACCACGAACGCGTCGAAGAAGACGGCGATGGCCAGCCCGAAGCCGATCATCTTGATCATCGACTCGCTGGAGCCGATGAAGCCGGCGAAGACCGCGATCATGATCACCGCGGCGGCCGAGACCACCCGCGCGCCGTGCCGGAACCCGGTGACGATCGCCTCGCCGGGCCGCTCCCCGTGGACATACGCCTCCCGCATCCGGGTGACGAGGAAGACCTCGTAGTCCATGGCGAGACCGAAGACCACGCCCACCATGAAGATCGGCATCATCGACATCACGGGACCGGTCTGCTCGACCCCGAGCAGCCCCCCGAGCCAGCCCCACTGGAAGACCGCGACGACCGCGCCGAGGGCGGCGACCACGGAGAGCAGGAAGCCGAGAGCGGCCTTGAGCGGTACGAGCACGGAGCGGAAGACGAGCATCAGCAGCAGGAACGCGAGCCCGACGACGAGCGCGAGGTAGGGCAGCAGCGCGTCGTTCATCTTCTGCGAGAAGTCGATGTTCATCGCGGTGGCACCGGTGACCAGGACCTGGGCACCGTTGTCCGCCGTGATCTCCCCGCCGGTGTCCCGGATGGAGTGGACCAGGTCCTCCGTCGTGACCGAGGAGGGGCGGTCCTCGGGGATCACCGTGATCGTCGCGGTGTCACCCGCCTTGTTGACGGTGGACGGGGTGACGACGGCGACGCCGTCCAGCTTCTTCACCGTGTCCGACAGCTCGGTGGCCGCCGCCTTGGCGTTGTCGTTGGCCTTGCCGTCCACGACGACCATCAGCGGCCCGTTGAACCCGGGCCCGAAGCCGTCGGAGAGCAGGTCGTACGCCTTGCGCTGGGTGGTGCTCGGCGGCTGCGAACCGTCGTCGCCAAGACCCAGCTCCAGCGAGGCGGCCGGAATCGCGATGACCCCGAGCCCCAGCACCGCCGTGACGAGGACGGCGACCGGACGGCGCAGCACGAAGCGCGCCCAGCGGGTGCCCATGTTCGGCTTCCCGGTCTCCTCGCCGCCCGCCGCCCTGGCGTCCATGGCCTTGCGGTCCTTGCGCCCGTGCACCCGCTTGCCCGCGAAGCCCAGCGTCGCCGGGATGAGGGTGAGCGCGATGAGGACGGCGATCACGACCGTACCGGCGGCGGCGAGGCCCATCTTGGTGAGCATCGGGATATTGACGACGGCCAGCCCGGCGAGCGCGATCACCACGGTCAGACCGGCGAACACCACGGCCGACCCGGCGGTGCCGACGGCCCGTCCCGCCGCCTCCTCGCGCTCCCTGCCCTCGGCCAGTTCGGCCCGGTAGCGGGAGACGATGAACAGCGCGTAGTCGATCCCGACCGCCAGACCGATCATCATCGCCAGGATGGAGGTGGTGGAGCCCAGGTCGAGGACGCTGGCCAGCGCGGTGATCGTGGAGACCCCGACGCCGACCCCGATGAGCGCGGTCACCAGCGGCAGCCCCGCCGCGACCAGCGAACCGAACGTGATGACCAGCACCACCGCGGCCACGGCCACACCGATGATCTCCGTGGACCCCATCTCGGGGGTGGCCTGGAGCGCGTCCCCGCCGACCTCCACGGTCAGCCCCTGCGCCCTCGCCTCGGCGCCGGTCTCCTCCAGAGCGGTACGGGTCTCGTCGGTCAGCTCCATCGAGGTGACCTTGTAGGAGACCTGCACGTACGCCGTCGAGCCGTCCTTCGAGACGGCGTTCACGGTGTACGGATCGGTCACCGAGCCGACCTGGTCGGACCCGCCCGACAGCTCATCGACGATCTTGCCGACCTCGGCCTTGTGACCGGCGTCGGTCATCTTCTCGCCGGCCGGTGCCTTGAAGACGACCCGCGCGGTCGCACCGTCGGCACTGGCTCCTGGGAAGCGCTCTTCCAACAGGTCGAAGGCCTTCTGGGCCTCCGTCCCCGGTATCGAGAAGGAACTGGACGTGGGCGTGGACGCGGAGGCGGCTCCGACACCGGCGAGCGCGAGCAGTGCCACCCATACCAGGGCGACATAGTTGCGGCGCCGGAAGGCGAACCGTCCGAGTTTGTAGAGGAACGTGGCCACGAGGGCGTACTCCCGGGTCTGTGAATGGATCTGAGGGCATGGGGAGCCGGCCCGACGGCGAGAGAGCGGCACGCGTCAGGTACTGCGGGTGCTGAGGGGGACGGTCAGACGCCGAGGGCGGGGAGGATCACGGCGTCGAAATACGAAGTGAGGAAGTCCCGGTCGGGCGACCGGTCCTCGATCAGCTGCCGGGCGACGATGGCGCCGACCAGCATGTGGGTGACGTACTTCAGCGCGGGATTGTCCGGGGAGACCTCGCCCCGGTCCACAGCGCGCTGGAGGATCTGCGCGAGCCCATTGAGCTCGGGCTCGATCAGGAGCTCACGGAGCGCCTGATGGAGATCGGGGTTGTCGTGGACGGCATGGAAAAGACCGCGCATCAGCGCGCTGTCCTTCTCCATCTGGCAGTCGTCGGTGTGTGCCATCACGGCGTGGAAGTCACCGCTCAGCGAGCCGGTGTCCACGTCGACGAGCTTGATGGGCTTGTTGTGCCGCATCGCATGGGCGACCAGCTCGGGCTTGCTCCCCCACTGGCGGTAGAGGGTGGCCTTGCTGGAACGGGTGCGGGCGGCGATGGCGTCCATGGTGAGGGCGTCATAACCGACCTCGCGCAGCAGATCGAGCACGGCGGCGTACAGCTCTGCTTCACGCTCGGGGGTGAGCCTGCTGCGCGCCACGGGTCTGCTCCTGCCAAACGAAACGGTTTCGTACAGTACGAAGATAACCCCACCCCCCAACGAAACGAAACCGTTTCGCATGTGCGCTGCGACACCTTTTTTTGAGGGCTCGGTTCGCCTCCGGAAAGACGGCACCCGGAACGAAACCGGCACCCCACCCCAGCGCGCACCCCGCGCGTTGAGCTGGGCGACCACCGGGGAGAGGGGGTCGGGGGCGGAGGAGGTGCGTGTCCGGACACTAAAGCGTGATTTGTGGCGCACGGACGCCCGAACCATCGTCAGGGCAGAGTCGCGCCGTAAATCATGCCGTCCGGACATGTACCTCCGGAGCCCCCGGCCCCCGGCACACGACAACGCAACCGCAACCCGGCGACCGCACCCCGCACCCCGCACCCCCGCCGGAGGCGCACCGCACCGCGACCGCAACCCGCACCCCCCGCCGGGAGGCGCCACGCCCACGAAAAGTGCAGCATTAGGTGGGTGAGTGACGACGTCGCGTATCTCCGCTTCCCGCACCTTCACGACGACTCCCTGTGCTTCGCCGCCGAGGACGACCTCTGGGTCGCTCCCCTCGTCCCGGCCGGGCACCGGCCCGCCCGCGCCTGGCGGGTCACCGTCGACCGCACCAGAGTCGGCCACCCCCGCTTCTCCCCGGACGGCAGCCACCTCGCCTATACGACCTGGCGCAGCCTCGACCCCGAGATCCATCTCGTCCCCGTCGCGGGCGGGCCCGCCCGCCGGCTCACCTACTGGGGCGCCACCGACACCCGCGTCTGCGGCTGGACGCCCCCCGACAAGAACGGCGAGTCCCAGATCCTCGCGGTCTCCTCGCACGGCCAGCCGTTCTCGTACTTCGCCTGGGCCTACAGCCTCCCCCTCGACGGCTCCCCCGGCGGCGCGCTGCCCTGGGGCCCGGTCAACGACATCGCCGTCGCGGACGTGGACGGCGCGCACCGTACGCTCCTGCTCACCGGGAAGCCGCCGCACGAGCCCGCCGCATGGAAGCGGTACCGCGGCGGCGCCATGGGCCGGCTCTGGCTGCACGGCGAACGGCTGCTCGCGGATCTCGGGGGCCATCTCGACTGCCCGATGTTCGTCGACGGCAGAATCGCGTTCCTCTCCGACCACGAGGGCGTCGGCAACCTCTACTCCTGCCGTCCCGACGGCACCGATCTGCGCCGGCACACCGACCACGACGCCTTCTACGCCCGCCACGCCTCGTCCGACGGGCGCCGGGTCGTCTACCAGTGCGCGGGGGACCTCTGGCTGGTCGACGCGCTGACGCCCGACTCGGTGCCGCGCAAGCTGGACGTACGGCTGGGCGGTCAGCGCGCGGGGCGGCGCGGCTACCAGGTCCCGGCCAGCAGCCATGTCGCCGGGATCTCCGTGGACATGACGGGCCGGGCGAGCGCCGTGTCCGTACGCGGCAGCCTGTACTGGCTCACCCACCGCGACGGCCCGGCCCGCACGATCGCGGACACCCCCGGCGTCCGGGTCCGGTTCCCGGTGATGCTCGGCGACAGCGGCCAGGTCGCGTATGTCACCGACGCGGAGGGCGAGGACGCGATCGAGATCGCGTATCTGCCCAGGGCGAGCGGTGAGCGGCGGCCTCGGCGGCTGGCGTCCGGACAACTGGGCCGCGTACGGGAGATGGTGGCCGCCCCGGACGGGGAGCGGATCGCGATCGCCTCGCACGACGGCAGACTGCTGCTGATAGACACGGCGGAACCGGAACCGGAACCGGAACCCGAACCGGAACCCGAACCGCGATCGGAATCGGAACCCGGGCCGGAACCGGACCCCGATCCGGCCACGGACACCACGGACATCACGGAATCGACCGCCGACACCACACCAGCGGCCGACTCCGCCCCCGCCCCGGAGCCCGTCACCGAACTCATCCGTTCCATCAACGGCGCCGTCACCGACCTCGCCTTCTCCCCCGACGGCGACTGGCTGACCTGGTCCCACCCCGGTATCGGCCGCTCCCTCCGGCAGATCAAGCTCGCCAAGATCGCGGGCAGCTTCGCCCGTACCGTCGTCGACGTCACCAACGGCCGCTTCGAGGACGAGAATCCGGTCTTCACCAGCGACGGCCGCTATCTCGCGTTCCTGTCCTGGCGCGGCTTCGACCCGGTGTACGACGTGCACACCGGCGACCTCTCCTTCCCGCTGGGCTGCCGCCCCTATCTCGTACCGCTCTCCTCCGCGACCCCGTCGCCCTTCGCTCTGTCGCCGGAGGGCCGCCCCGCGGCCGGCGGACTCGATCCGTCCGTCGGCGAGTCCGGCGACGGTACGGTCACCGTCGAGGTCGAGGGGCTGGCCGACCGCGTCACGCCGTTCCCCGTCACCGCGTCCAAGTACTCCGCGCTGTATCCGGTCAGCGGCGGCGGTCTGGTCTGGCTGCGCTGGCCGATCTCCGGCGCGCTCGGCGAGACGTTCGCCAACCCCGCCGACATGTCGGGCCGCCCCACCCTCGAACACTTCGACATCACGAAGGCGCGCAAGAGCGAACTCGTCGGCCATCTCGACTGGTTCGTGCCCAGCGGCGACGGCTCCCGGCTGGTCGTCGTGGACGACGGCGAGCTACGCGCCGTGCCCGCCACCGAGCCCGGTGACGGCGATTCGACCGTCTATCTCGACATGCGCAGGATCCTGCACGACGTCGACCCGGGCGCGGAGTGGCGCCAGGCGTTCGACGAGGCGGGGCGCGTCATCCGCGCCTATTTCTGGGAGCCGGACATGTGCGGCATCGACTGGGACGGGGTGCTCGACCAGTACCGTCCGCTGGTCGAACGGGTCAGCTCCCCCGACGAGTTCGCGGATCTGCTGCGCGAGGTCCTCGGCGAACTGGGCACCTCGCACGCGTATGTCACCCCGGCCCGCCGCAACGAGGGCCCGCCGCACTACCAGCGTCCGATCGGTCTGCTCGGCGCCAATCTGGTCTGCCGGGACGGCGAGTGGATGATCAAGCGGATCCTGCCCGGCGACTCCTCGGACTCCAAGGCGCGTTCACCGCTGGCCGGTACGGGCATCCGCGAGGGCGCGGTCCTGACCCATGTGGACGGCCGGCCGGTCGATCCGGTGGCCGGTCCCTATCCCCTGCTGTCCGCCGCGGGCGGCACGACCGTCGAGCTGACCTTCCGGCCCGCGGAGCGCAACCGTCCGTCCCGCCGCGTCGCGGTGGTGCCGCTCATCGACGAACGCCCGCTGCGCTACCAGGACTGGGTGGCCAAACGCCGTGAGGCCGTACGGGAGATCAGCGGCGGCCGATGCGGCTATCTGCACATCCCCGACATGGGCGGCTCCGGCTGGGCCCAGTTCAACCGGGATCTGCGGCTGGAGGTCTCGCGCCCCGCGCTGATCGTGGACGTACGGGGCAACGCGGGCGGCCACATCAGCGAGCTGGTCGTCGAGAAGCTGACCCGCCGGATCATCGGCTGGGATCTGACGCGCGACGCCCAGCCCGTCTCGTACGCGTCGAACGCGCCGCGCGGCCCGGTCGTCGCGCTCGCCGACGAGGCGACCTCGTCCGACGGCGACATGATCACCGCGGCCTTCCGGCTGCTGAACCTCGGCCCCGTGGTCGGCCAGCGCACCTGGGGCGGGGTGGTCGGAATGACGGGACGGCACCGGCTCGGCGACGGGACGGTGATCACGGTGCCCATGAACGCCGCCTGGTTCGACGCGTACGGCTGGTCCATCGAGAACCACGGCGTGGAGCCCGACATCGAGGCACTGCGCACGCCGCTCGACTGGGCGGAGGGACGGCACGCCCAGCTCGACGACGCGGTCTGGGTGGCGCTGGACCTGCTGGCCGGGCATCCGGCGTCGACACCGCCGGGATACGGAGCGGTTCCGGACCTGCGCCGCCCGCCGCTCCCGCCCCGCGCGTAGGACCGCCACGCGCGCAAGAAACGTTCACCACACCCGCGAACAACTAAAGAAGGCGCACCCGGCGGAACCGGGTGCGCCTCGCGATCATCAAGCCATTCACTCAGGCGTCAAAGCGGTCATCCAGTTCATCGCGCGCGCTCTGCGCCCTGTTCTGCGCGTTCTGCTGCGCGTTGGTGTGCTGAGCGTCGTGCTGGGCATCGTTCTGCGCGTTGTTGTGCTGGGCGTTGCTGTGCTGGGCGTCGTTCTGCTGGGCATCGTGCTGAGCGTTGTGCTGCCCCTGGTTGCGGTCCCTGGCCGGCGAGCCGGGCTGCGCACCGCGGTCGGGCTGGCCGGGGCGGCCGGGCTGCTGCGTCCGGTCGTCCTTCTTGTCGCCCTGCCGCGACTTCGCCTGCTGGGCGGCGAGCTCTTCGGCCTTGTCCCTGAACTGATCGGCAATAGCCATGGAATGTCACTCCTGATGGGGTGTGGGGAGCTTGGGGGGACCCGAGTGGGGCCTCGACCAGACTTACATGCCCCGACATTCCGCGCATTTCGATCAGTAACGCTGTGTGCGTTCCTGTTCGTCGGCCGCCCCGCCCGCCCCGACCAGCCCCTTTCGCACGCCCGCCAGACGTGGTCCGAAGCGCCGCATCTCGCGTTGTCCGGCCGCCGCGATGACGGCCGGCAGATATCCGCGTACGGACTGCATCCCGCGCAGCCACCACTGCGCGTACACATGCGCCGAGCGCCGCTCGATCCCGGCGACGAGCCGGTCGACGGCGGGACCGAGCGGATAGGTACGGTTCGACGGCCACGGCAGCCGCTGCCGCAGCTCCCGCATCACCTCGTCCCGGTCCGCGCCGCGCACCATGTCGGTGTCCGTCCAGGACAGATAGCCGACCCCGACCCTGACCCCCTGGTGGGCGACTTCGGAGCGCAGGCTGTGCGCGAAGGCCTCGGCCCCGGACTTGGACGCGCAGTACGCGGTCATCATCGGCGCCGGTGTGATCGCGGCCAGCGACGCTATCTGGAGGAAGTAGCCGCGGCTTTCGCGCAGGACGGGCAGGAACGCCCGCGCCGTCACCGCGCTTCCGATCAGATTGACCTCGATGACCCGCCGCCACGCGTCCGGGTCCGAGTCCGCGAAGGGACCGCCCGCCGCCACACCCGCGTTGGCGACGACGATGTCGACCGTGCCGAAGCGCGCCCTGACCTCCTGGGCGACCCGCGCCATCGCGGTGTCGTCGGTGACATCCGCGTACCACTGATCACAGTCGGCGTGCAGCCGGGCGGCGACCCGCTTCAGCCCGTCCTCCTCCAGACCGACGAGGGCGACCTTCGCGCCGCGCGCGGAGAGCTTGCGCGCCAGCAGTTCGCCGACGCCGCGCGCCGCGCCCGTGACGACGGCGACCTGTCCGTCGAGATTCCGGACACCCTGCCGGCCGGCTCCCGCTCCTGCCCGTGCCCCTGCCCCCGCCCCTGCCCCTGCCCCGCTCATGCCGCGTCCTCCTTCGCGCCCATGGCGCTCCTCGCGCTCTCGGCGTTCCCGACGTACGTACCGACGAGGGACCGGATCGCTCCGGTGACGGCCTCCGGGGCCTCCACGGGCGTCATATGTCCCACCCCGGTGAGTTCGGTGAGCCCGGCGGGGTCGGGCAGCGCGGCGGCCAGCGCCCGCGCCTGGACCGGTGGGGTCAGCCGGTCGTCGCGCCCCACGACGACGACGGCGGGCACCCTCAACTCCCGTACCTCCGCGTCGAGATCGAGCGCGCCGAGGACATGCGACCAGGCCACCCGGACGGGGCGCGGGCACGCGTGCACGATCCGGGCGCACTCCGCGACCCGGTCCGGCGCGGCGCCGGGGCCCATCGTCCCGTAGCGCAGCATCCGCTTCGACAGCGGCGTGACCGGCCCCAGCGGGGCGCGCGCGCCGAGGATCCGCCGGCTGATCCAGGTACGGGTCCTGCCGGGCCGCATCGGTACGACGAGCGCCTCCGGGATCAGCCGCGAACTGCCCGTGCTGCACAGCAGTACGGCCGCCGCGTGCTCCCGGAAGGCGGGCCGCCGTGCGGCGGCCATCAGCGTCATCCCGCCCATGGAGTGTCCGGCGAGGACGGCTCGCTCCCCCGGCTCCAGCGTGGCGGCGAGCACGGCTTCCAGATCGTCGGCGAGGGCGTCCGTGGTGTAGCCCGCGGAGTGGCCGGCCGGCGGCGGCGTACGGCCGTGGCCGCGCTGGTCGTAGACGATCACCCGGTGGTCGGCGGCCAGGTCCGCGAGCTGGGCCGCCCAGAACCGGATCGAGCAGGTCCAGCCGTGCGCCAGAACGACGGCGGGCCGGCCGTCGTCGCCGTGGACCTCGACATGGATACGGGTACCGTCGGCGGAGACGGCGGTCAGTTCACGCTCCCTGTGCGGCTGCCTCATCGGACGCCCTCCTTCGCGGCCGGTGTCCCGGCCCGCGCTCCGGCCCGCGCCCCGGCAGACCTCTCGGTCGTCCTCGTCCCGGACGCCCGCTCCTGCGGCGTCCGCGTCTCCGCGACCGGCTTCTCCGCCTGCCGCGGCACCCGTACGGACACGGCGGCGGCGCGGATCACCTCGTACTCCGCGAGATCGACCTCCCGGGTGACCCGGCGGAACTCCGCCGTCGTTCCCGGCCAGACGGTGGTGTTGCGGCCCTGCTCGTCCAGGTACCAGCTGGTGCAGCCGCCGGTGTTCCACACGGTCCGCTTCATCCGCTCCTGCACCCGGTGGTTCCAGGCGCGTACGGCGGCGGGCCGCGGCCCCAGCGCCACGCGCCCGCTCCCGCCCGCAGTCCCGCCCGCGCTCCTCGGGCCGCCCCCGCGGCCCCCGAGCCCGTCCAACTGCCGCAGATAGTCGGCCATGTAGTTCAGCTGGGACTCGATCATCAGGATCATCGAGGAGTTCCCGAGCCCGGTGTTGGGGCCGATGATCGTCATCCAGTTGGGGAAGCCCGCCGCGGTCGCGCCGCGCAGCGACTGCATCCCGTCCTTCCACGCCTCCGCGAGCGTGATCCCGTCGGCGCCCACCACCCGCTCGGCGATCGGCATGTCCGTCACATGGAAACCGGTCCCGAAGACGATCACGTCGGCCTCGGTCTCCGTACCGTCCGCCGCGACCAGCGTGGAGCCGCGCACCTCGGCCAGCCCCGAGGTCACCAGGTCCACATTGGGCTGGGCGAGCGCCGGATAGTACGTACTGGAGAGCAGGATGCGTTTGCAGCCGATGCGGTACGAGGGCGTCAGTCCGGCGCGCAGCACCGGGTCCTTGATGGCCCTCGCCATATTGGCCTTGGCGAGGGACTCGACGAGCCCGAGTTCGTCCGGCCGCTTGGTGAACGCCTGGACCTGCAACTCCCTTATGCCCCACAGGATCCGGCGCCGCAGGGTCCCGGTGAACGGCAGCGCCCGGTGCAGCCGCCGCTCGGCCCCGGATATCGCCCGGTCGACGCGCGGCATCACCCAGGGCGGTGTCCGCTGGAACAGCGTCAGCCTGCCCACCTCGGGCTGGATCGCCGGCACGATCTGTATGGCGGAGGCGCCCGTACCGATCACGGCGACGCGCTTGCCGCGCAGGTCGTAGCCGTGGTCCCAGCGGGCCGAGTGGAAGACCTTCCCCGGGAAACCGGCGAGCCCGGGTATCTCCGGGATCTTCGGATCGGAGAGCGGCCCGGTCGCGGAGACGATGACATCGGCGGTGAGCGTTCCGCGCGAGGTCTCGATCTTCCAGTGCAGGGCGTCGTTGTCCCAGCGCATCAGCCGTACCTCGTGGTTCAGCCGCAGATGCGGCCGGAGCCCGAAGGTGTCCGCGACATGCTCCAGATACGCCCTGATGTGCCGCTGCCCGGAGAAGGTGCGCGGCCAGTCGGGGTTGGGCGCGAACGAGAACGAGTAGAGATGGGAGGGGACGTCGCAGGCGCATCCCGGATAGCTGTTGTCCCGCCAGGTCCCGCCGACCGAGTCGGCGCGCTCCAGCACGACGAAGTCGGTCATCCCCTCCCGGCGCAGCCGGATGGCCGCCCCGAGCCCCCCGAACCCGGACCCGACCACCGCCACATGGACGTGCTCGGGCTCGTGGTCATGTTCGTGGTCGTGTTCGTGCTGGCCCATACCGCCTCCTGACACCGGACGACACCCGCACAACTGCGCCAGTAATCACTGGCACGATTGGAGAGTAGAGCAGTGCCGTACTGATGGGTAGGGGTTGGGGACGGGAAAGTCGCCGCCGGAGCGAGCCGGGGTTACGGGCGGTACGGGCGGTACGGGCGGTACGGGAGGGGCGTCGCGAGACGGGCGTGCCGGGCGCCGCGGGCCGGGCGGGACTTTCCCAACCCGCCCCGGCACGCCATAAGCTGGCGGGCATGGCAGAAGGCCCCGGACCCCGCGAGTACCGCATGGAGGAGCTGGCCCGCGAGGCGGGCATCACCGTCCGTACCGTGCGCTTCTACCGCGAGCGCGGCCTGATCCGGCCGCCGCGCCGGGAAGGCCGGATCGCCTGGTACGACGACCACCACCTGGCGCGGCTCCGTACGATCGCGGGCCTGCTGGAGCGCGGCCACACCCTGACCGGCATCGCCCATCTCGCCACCGCCTTCGAGAGCGGCCGGGACGTGGGCGAGGTGCTCGGCCTCGGCGAACCCACCGAGGAGACCCCGGTCCGGCTCTCCCCCGAGGAACTCGCCGACTACTTCGAGGGCGAGGTCACCCCGGAGAATCTGCGGGCCGCCCTCGACCTCGGCTATCTGGCCACGGACGGCGACGAGATAGTCCACATCAGCCGCCGCCTGCTGGATGTGTCGGCGGCCCTGGTCCGCGAGGGCGTCCCCCTGGCGGCGGTCCTCGACGCGGCCCGCCGCGTCCGCGTCCACGCGGACGCCCTGGCCGGGCTCTTCGCCGCGGTCCTGCGGGCCCACACCACCACGACGGACGCGGAGAAGCTCCGCCCGCTGGCGAAGAGCGTGGTGGAGGCGGAATTCTCACTGGCCCTGGACCGCCACCTGCGTACGGAACCGGAAGCCGCGGCGCCCCCCGACCCGCCCGAGCCCGCCGACGGCTGAGAACCGTCCCTCTACGGCGCCGTTACGCGGAAGGGCGTCAGCCGAGGTCGTAGGTGACCGTCACCGGCGCGTGGTCGCTCCACCGCTCCTCATGGCTCGCGGCCTTCTCGACGTACGCCTTGACCGCCCGCGCGGCCAGGCCCCGCGTCGCCACGTGGTAGTCGATGCGCCAGCCCGCGTCGTTGTCGAAGGCACGACCGCGGTACGACCACCACGAGTACGGGCCCTCCTGGTCCGGGTGCTGGGCGCGGACGACGTCCACGTAGTCCCCGTCGGTCTCCTCGAAGACACGGGTCAGCCAGGCGCGTTCCTCGGGGAGGAAGCCCGACGACTTTCGGTTGGCCCGCCAGTTCTTGAGGTCGGCCTCCTGGTGGGCGATGTTCCAGTCGCCGCACACCAGCACCTCGCGCCCGTCCGCCGCGGCGCGCTTCTTCAGCCGCTCCAGGTACGGGAGGAACTCGTCCATGAACCGGATCTTCTCGTCCTGGCGCTCCGTGCCCACCTCGCCCGAGGGCAGATAGAGGCTGGCGACCGTGACACCGGGCAGATCGATCTCCGCGTACCGCCCGCTCCCGTCGAACTCCGCGCTGCCGAACCCGATCCGCGTGCCCTCCGGCTCCCGCCGCGCGTAGAGCGAGACACCCGCGCGCCCCTTCGCGGCGGCGGGCGCGTGCAGGACGTGCCAGCCCTCCGGGGCACGGACCTCCTCCGGGAGCTGCTGGGGCTCGGCGCGTACCTCCTGGAGGCAGATCACATCGGCGGAGGTGCCGGCCAGCCACTCCACGAAACCCTTCTTCGCGGCGGCGCGCAGTCCATTCACATTCACGGAGGTCACAGTGAGCATTCCGACACACTACCCGCCCGGCCCAGGCGCCCCCGGGCCCGGTCACGGCTATTCCGCGTTCCCCCGTAACGGCCGGTAATCCCGGGCGAGGGGAAATTCCCCGGGCGTTCACGCCCCTCACACCCCGCCGCGACCGCTCCATTTGTTCCGCTCCGCCACGCGTGCGGAGAGCGCCCCGGAACCGGCACCGCCGCGCGCCGCGCCCGATCCCTTGCCGTCGGGGCAAATCGACTGTCCGCACTCGCACTTGGGCCACCGGAGCCCGGACCCCGGCACCAGATCAGCGCCCTCTACTCCGCGTACGGTCATTCGGCCAGCCCCCGCAGTCCGACGGCGACGCGCTCCACCAACTCGCGCGTGGGCTCGGGAAAATCCGGCGGCACCCAATCCGGGTCCCCTCGCACATAGTCCCGGACCCCGCCCGACATCGCCGGCTTACCGATCTCTTCGATCGAGAGTGAATCCCTAGCCATAGCTGCGAGTCCTCGCCTCTTCGCGTGCAATTCCTCGTTTCTACACCCGAAGTGACCTTTCCTCACTACTCCGCATGGGGAATTCTCCGCGACAACCCATATGGAACAGAGGGGAGTTGAACGCATGAGCGAGCCGGACCCGCTCCCGCGCCCGCCGCGCCCGCGCTAGGTCCGTGGATTCGAGGACCGTTCCAGCAGCAGATAGCCGCCCACCTCGCCCACGACCGTGTAAGTGGCCCGTGGATGCAGCCGCTTCGCGTACCCCACCGGGTCACCGACCCACCCGCTCGTGTTGTTGAGCGCGATGTAGTCCGGGGTGATGCCTCGCGTATCGCCCACCCAGAAGACCCGGCAGCGCGAGGTGAGCAGGCTGACCGGCCCCACGTTCGCCTCGACCGTCGCGTCGTCGGGGATACGGTCCAGCAGCCGCTGCGCCGCTCTCGGCTCGGGCCGGACGCGGTAGGTGTCCGGTTCGGTCAGGGCCGACAGCGGCAGCGACGTCGTCAGGGCGAGCGCCGCGCCCGCGACCGCCGCCGGGAGATGGCGCGCGTACGAACGCAGCCAGGGGCGTGCGTCGCGCCGGATCCGATGGACGGCGTCGACCAGCGCGAGCGCCACGACGGGCATCAGCACGGCGCTGTAGTGCCAGCCCGTGCCCCAGTAGTGGTCGTCCGACGACAGGAAGCGCCAGCCCAGCGTCGGCAGGGCGATCAGTATCAGCGGGGAGCGCAGCGCGAGGAGCCCCGTGGTCGGCAGCAGGAGCCAGACGAGGGTACGGAACTTGGTGCCGAAGCCGTCCAGCGGACCGTTCCCGCCGTCGACCTTGTCCCAGTAGTCGTATGTGTCGCCCGAGTTGAAGGCCGGTATGACGACCGTGAACGTGAGCGCGGCGACCACCACCGCCAGCGCCGCCACCGCGAGCGCCTCGCGCACCAACCGGGGTGCCGCGTGCCGCGCGCGCAGGGCCACGACCAGCGCGATCGCGGCGGTGGTCAGCCCCAGGTCCTCCTTCACCAGCACCAGCGGCAACGCCCAGCACAGCGCGGCCCGCAGGCGGCCGGTCAGCAGCGCCTCAAGGGAGAAGGCGATCAGCGGGACCGCGAAGGCGATCTCGTGGAAGTCGAACTCGACCGCCCGCTGCACCCCCCACGACAGGCCGTACGCCACACCGATCGCCAGCCCCTGCCACCGGCCCAGCAGACGCGCCGCGACGCGCGTGACGGGGACGGCGGAGAGCGCGAACAGCGCGGCCTGGGCGACCAGCAGCGTGACGGGCGACGGGAACAGCCGGTACGCCGGGGCCAGCAGCGCGGTGACGGGGCTGAAGTGGTCGCCGAGGATATTGACGCCCGGCCCCTTGAGGTCGGCGACCGGCGCCCGCAGCTCCGCGTACGCGCGTATCACCTGCTCGAAGATGCCCAGGTCCCAGGACATCGTCCGCAGCTGCCAGAACCGGGATATGGACAGGGCGGCGTACGCGCAGAACAGGATCACGGCCACGACGTAGGGATCGCGGACCCGGACAGGCCCCGCCGGGCTCGCGTCCGGCTCGGGAAGCGACGCGCAGGGCGGGTTCGGCGTGCCGTTTTCGGGCAGGGCGAGGCTGACTCCGTGCATGGGTGTGAGGTCTCTCTGTGGGTACGCGCCGGTGGACCGGACAGAACCTGCCGGGCTAGTCGGCCGGCGGCCGGGAGGTGCTCGCGCTGGAGCCGGGCGACACCGTGACCGACGGGCCCAGGCCGGTCCCCTGGCCGATGGGCGGCGGCGTGAGTGTCGGCGCGCCGCCGGCCGACCCCGCCCCCGGTACGGGCGAAGACTCGCCCCCACCGAACGGTGAGCCGGTGGGCGCCACGGCGGACGTGCTCGGACCGGACGGCGTGGCGGACGAGGTGCGTGGGGGCGGCGGACTGGACGGCGACACGGACGGCGACGAGGTGACCGAGGGGACGGGACGGGCGGGCGGCTGCTCGGAGGTGAGGTTCAGCGCGGCGACCGCGCTCGCTCCGCTCAGCACACACACCGCGCAGGCGGCGGCGAGGGCCAGCGTCGTACGCCGCCGCCGGGTCCCCCGTGCCTCGATCTCCTCGACAGGCAGCGGTGACACCCGCCGCCCGCCCTGGTCCGCGGCGTCTTTGAGTGCGGCGGACAGGGGATCTTCCAGGGGATCCTCGCCGCCACTGCGATGGAACTCAGGCACCGTGTTCCTCCTCGGAGGCGGGTGAGTCGTCGAGCCCGGCCGCGAGCGCGGCCCTGGCCCGGGACAGATGAGTCTTGACGGTTCCGGTCGAGATCCCGGCCTCTGCCGCCACCTGCTCCACCGTCAGGTCGCACACGTAGTGCAGCACCGCCACCAGACGCTGTCGCGCCGACAGCCGCTGGAGCGCGGAGACGAGGGCGACCGTGCCCGGCTCGGGCGCGGCCTGGATGTGCGCTTCGCTTCCGCTGTACCGCCGCCAGGCCTCCAGGGCCCGGCCGCGCCTTCGCCACCGGCTGACCGCCAGCCGGAACGCGACGATACGGATCCACGCCTCGGGCCCCGCGTCCCTGTCCAGTTTCGCCCGGCGGCCCCAGGCACGTACGAAAGCCTCCTGCACGACGTCCTGAGCCTCGTGAAGGTCTCCGGTCATCAGGTACACCTGTCCCACCAGCTGCTGAACGGAGTGAGCGTAGAACTCCTCAAACTCCTCGACGGTCATGCGGCTCCCAGGACGTGGCCAGATCTCAAGACGTATACGCACGGGGGCGGTGATCCGGTTGACACCGTTCCGGGAGTTTTTCCGCACCCGTCACCCACAGAGCCCGGACATGCCGAAGGCCCGGCCCCGCGCGGTGCGCGGGGCCGGGCCTTCGGGTGGGATCAGCGGTTGCCGACACCGTTCCCGGACAGCACCGGGATGTCGTCCAGGATGTGCGACAGCGGCTCGTCGCCCTTCGCCTGGGTCGAGTTCTCGACACACTGCTGGTTCTGCGGAGAGGACAGCACGTTGACGTCCTGGACCGTGATCGGCACGAGGCCGATGAGGGAGCCGACGTTCGCCTTGAGCGGCAGACCGACACAGGGCTTGTTCAGCGAGCCCTGGACCAGGCCCAGCTGCGGGCTCATGTCGCCCCTGGTCGACTGGTTGCCGAAGGCCTGCTTCGCACCGTTGCCGCTGAGCGAGGTGGTGCCGCCGTCATCGGCGATGGCGAGCGCCGGCGACGCGGCGGCGGCCGTGGCTCCGACGATCGACGCGGCCACAGCGGCGGTTGCCCACAGCTTCTTCATGTAAATGCCTTTCCGGAAAGTCGGACTCCACCGGTGGAGTCCGACTTGCTCAACTCGCTCACGGATGGATTAGTTGCGGCGGTTCCCCCGAATGGCGTAATGCATTATTCAGAGAAAAAGGCCGGGCCACCGCGGAATTCAGCGGTGGCCCGGCCCGGCGGCCCGGCCGATTTCTCAGCGGTTGCCCGTGCCGTTCCCGGACAGGATCGGAATGTTGTCCAGGATGTGCGACAGCGCCTCGTCGCCCTTCGCCTGCGTCGAGTTCTCCACACACTGCTGGTTCTGCGGAGAGGACAGGACATTGATGTCCTGGACCGAGATCGGCACGACACCCAGCAGGGAACCGACGTTCGCCTTGGCCGGAAGTGCGATACAGGGCTTGTTCAGCGAGCCCTGGATGAGGGCGATCTGCGGGCTCATGTTGCCGTGGGTCGCCATGTTGCCGTACGCCTGCGTGGCGAAGTTCCCGCTGGCGGACGTGGTGCCACCGTCGTTGCCGACGGCGAGCGCGGTGGGCGCGGCGGCGGCGGAAACGCCGACCACGGAGGTGGTGACGGCCAGACCGGCCATGACCTTCTTGATCACGATGAGTCCCCTTCTGAAGGAAGCCCCAAAATCCCCGGGGCTACTGGTGCAACTCCAGACCCCGGGTTTGGTTCCGGCCCTTCACTCCAACGGCGTATTACCGGGGATCAACAGGCCCGCCACTCCCGGCCGACGCCACAGGACAATGCCGCGTTCACCGGCAAGCCGATCGGGTGAAGCAGCGGAACTAAACAGCTGGTGGCCGGTTGTGCAGGTCGCTCCGCATGCATTCTTTGAGAAAAGGAAACACATCGTGATCAAGAAGATTATGGCCGGCGCGGCCGTCGCCGTCTCGGTGGTCGGTGTCACGGCCGCGGCGGCGCCCTCGGCGTTCGCCACCGCCAACGACGGTGGGACCACCTCCCTGAGTGGAAACGGTGCGGAGGAAGCGTTCGGCAACCAGTCCACCCGGGGCGACCTGAGCCCGCAGGCGGAGCTGATCCAGGGCTCGCTGAACGACCTGTGCCTCGGCGTGCCGGTCAAGGCCAACGTCGGTTCGCTGGTCGGCCTCCTCCTGCCGGTCACGGTCCAGGACCTTCAGGTCCTGTCCAGCCCGCAGAACCAGCAGTGCGCGGAGAACTCCACCCAGGCGAAGGGCGACGAGCCGCTGTCGCACGTCCTGGACGACATCCCGGTCCTGTCCGGGAACGGCGCGGGCAACCGCTGATCCCGCACCTCCCGCAGCACGTACGGGCCGGCCGGGGCGATGGAGCCCCCGCCGGCCCGTACGGCGTTGACGACGGCCGATCAGGGACGGGCCCGGGGCGCGGAATTGCGGAAAAATTCCGCATGTATTCCGGGATGCGCGAAGAAGAAAACATTATCGTGGCAACCGAGTGAACAAACGGCTGCACGAATCCTGGACAGTTTCTTCGACAGCACATAATCGTTGGACTTCCAGCAGCGGACGTATGAGCCGGAAAAGCCGTGCTCGCGTTCCACGAAAGCCGTGCGAACGTATTCGCCGCTGCGGAAAGGGCTCAAGATGAAGTGCAAGAAGGCCGCAACGGTCGTCGCAGGCCTGCTCCTGGCCATGGGTTCCGCTGCCCCGGCCATGGCCGACGCCGAGGCGGAGGGCTTCGCCGCCCACTCGCCGGGTGTTCTCTCCGGAAACGTCATTCAGGTTCCCGTGAACATTCCGGTCAACGTGTGTGGTAACAGCATCGACGTCATCGGCCTGCTGAACCCCGCGTTCGGCAACAAGTGCATCAACAAGTGACGTTGCAGTGACGTTCTAAGGGCACCCCGCGGGGGTGTTCTCGGCCGGTCCCGGGGCGCGTACGACCTGCGCCCCGGGACCGGCCTCAGTTGGCACCGATTTCAACCAGCGACCACTGCCCGTCGAACCGGCGGGCAGGAGGAGAACCAGATGCGAGATCTCATCAGTAAAGGACTGCTCACCGCCGCAGCGGCGTCGAGCGTCCTCTCCATGAGCAGCGGTTACGCCCAGGCGGTGGACGCCGACGGGGCAGCCGTCGGTTCACCGGGCGTACTGTCCGGGAACACCATTCAGGTGCCTGTGGAGATCCCGGTCAATGTCTGCGGGAATACGGTGGATCCCATCGGGGTACTCAACCCGGTTTTCGGCAATGCCTGCGTCAATTCGTCGACCGGACCGCGGCACGCGGCACATCCGGCTCCCGCGCCCCACGCAGCGCCGGGCCCCCAGACGGCTCCCGCGCCCCACTCGGACCCCGCGCCGCACGCGGATCCGGCGCCCCACGCCGGTCCCCCGGCGCAGGCGGCTCCCCCCGCGCACGCCACCCGGCCGGCTCCCGAGGCGGACGACGCCGTCACACCGCCGGCCCCGCCCCACAGCCACGCGCCGCACCACGGCGCACCCGGCCACGCGTCCCCCGGCGGGTATCACGACGAGGCCGCCAGCTCCACGCACGCCTCCGCCGGGGCCGTCGGCTCGCCGGGCGTGCTCACCGGCAACGTCCTGGAGGCCGTCCTCGACATCCCGCTGAACATCTGCGGGAACTCGGTGGATCTGATCGGCGTCCTCAACCCGGCCTTCGGCAACCTCTGCGTGAACGGCACCCCGCAGGCGCCCCACGGCACCCCCGGAACCCCCGGAACCCCCGGATCCCCGGAGGCGCCCGGGACCGTCACTCCGCCGGACGACCGCGCCGTGGACCCGGCCGGCCCCGCCACGCAGCCGCGTACCCCGGCCCCCCGGGGTTCCTCCGAAGCGATCCTGCCCGCCTCGTCGCACCTGACCACGGCCTCGGACGAGTTCGCTCAGCTGGCCTCCACCGGCAGTGATCTGAACCTGCTCGCCATGGGAGCCGCCAGCGCCGGTCTGCTGCTCGGTGGCGGAATCCTCTACCGCCGCAGCACCGCCGCCTCGCGCGTCTGACGGCCCATCCGCCGGGCCGGGAGAATCACCACGGATTCTCCCGGCCGGCGTGAACGCGCCGCGGCCGTCGCCGCCCCGGCGCGGCGGCGCCGTCAGGACAGTCTCGGCTCCCCCACCGGCGCCGGCGAGGTCTGCCGCTGGCGGACCGTGACGAGCGAGCCGCCACGTGATCCGAGCCGCCGCCGCACCCCCGCCACCAGCCGCTCGGCGGTGTACGCCGCCCCGTACACGAACCGCATGGAGGGGCCGAACGACGGGGCGCTCAGCAGACCGGCGACGAACAGCCCCGGGTACGAACTCTCGAAGACCGCGCTCGCCTCGGGCGCGCTGCTCGGCCGTACCGTCCGCATGCCGGTCCGCAGCTCACGGTCGACCAGGCCGAGCCGTTCGAGCCCCGGCGTGAATCCGGTGGCGGCGATGACATGGTCCGTGTCCACGGTCTCGACCCGGCCGGTGGTGGCGACCAGTTCCAGCCGTACGCGCCCGTCCGCCCGGACCGCGCCCGCCACGCTCTCGCCCAGCCGGACGTCCACCGCCGACTCGAAGCGGTCCCGCAGCCACCACGCGCCGGCGGGGCCGAGCGCCGAGGTGAAGACCCGGGCCCGGGTCGTCTCGGGCAGTCTGCGGAAGATGCCCGGGGTCTCCGCGTAGAGATAGTTCTTCCATCCGCAGCCCAGACCGGTGTGCGGGGCGCGGGCCGCCTCCAGGGCGGGGCGCTGCCGGGGCGGCGGCAGGGTGTTCCAGTTCAGTCGGTCCGACCGGGCCACCACCCGTACGACGGTGCCCTGTTCGGCGAGGAGCGCGGCGGTCTCCAGGGCGGCCTGCCCGGCGCCGATGACCGTCACGTCCCGGCCCTCGAAGCGCGTCAGACCGGCGTGGTGGCTGCTGTGCGACACCTGGTCGGAGGGGAGTCCGCGGAGCGGGGCGGGGATGTCGGTGAAGGGCATCACCCCGACCGCGAGCGCCACCGTCCGGGCGAGGACGGTGGTCCCGTCGTCGGTGTCGAGCCGGAATCCGCCGGGGCAGGCCCGTACGGACGTGATCATGCGTTCGTCGACCGGCGGCGCCGCGCGCTCCGCGAACCACAGGCCGTACGAGGCGAAGAAGCCGACGGGCAGCGGGGAGGCGTGCCGTACCTCCACCCCCTGGGTCGCGGCGTAGGCGGCCAGGCTGAACGCGCCTTTCGGGTCGGAGAGATTCGACGCCCACGGTTCGGACTTCAGGAACATGCCGGGCGGCATATGGTCCCGCCACGAGGCCATGGGTCTGCCGAACACCCGCAGATCGAGGCCGGCCGCCGCCGCGTGGGCGGCGATGGAGAGTCCGTAGGGGCCGGCGCCCACAACTACCAGGTCGTACATCGTGTGTCCCGCTTCTCTGTGTCGGACGTGCGGACGTGGGGCTTGGGTGGTTGACGGACGGTGCGTCAGGGGCGGACTCGCCCGTCTAGGGCGTGTGGGAGACAGGGGGGCGTGGATTGGCGCGGTTCCTGCCCCGGCCGCGCTGCCGTACGGGGGACGTACGAGGCCGCTCGGCGCCGGCCGTACGGCGCCCTGGCAGCGCCCGTCCGAGCCTGCGCCAGCCACGCCGTACGACATGCAGCATCCATGCGACGGCCATGGCGTACGCGGGCAGCGGATCGTCCAGCGCGAACCACGCGGCCTCCGTGGACCGGGGCCGCAGCACGCCGCCCCCGCCCCGGCGCACGCCCCAGTAACGGAAGGGCGTGAGGAGGGTCGACCGCAGCGACGCGAGGAAGGACAGCAGCGCGTAGTTCTCCACCACGAAGGTCCTGCCGTGCGCCGCCTCCTGCGGGGGAACGGCCCTGCCGGTGAGGTCCAGATGCAGCGCCCGTACGACATCCGTGCCCGACCGGTCGGTGAAGAGCCGGAACTGCGCGCCGGGCCGGGGGTTGAAGTCGAGCAGGTGGTAGGCGCCGGTGGCGGTGTCGAGCCGGAAGTCGAGATCGAGGATCCCGCGGTAGCCGAGCGCCGTGACCATCTGACGGGCCATCCGCTCGACCGCCGGATTGGGCAGCCACCGGCCCACCGCGGTCAGTCCCGCCCCCACCGGCCAGGACCGTTCCTTCCGTCCCGCGGCCCCGATCAGGCACTCGCCGCCACCGCCGCTGTAGCCGTGGAAGAACCAGTCCAGGTCCCGGCCCTGCGGCAGGAATTCCTGGAGGAGCAGCCGGCTGCCCGCCTCGGCGCTGCGCCCGTACAGCTCGCGGGCCTCCTGCGGGGAGCGCACGACCAGGGTGGAGCGCAGTCCTGTCCCCTCGGGCAGGAGCCAGGGCCTGCTCCACTTCGCCACCACGGGCAGCCCGAGCGACCAAGCCGCCGCCGCGGCCTCCTCGGCGCCCGAGGGGATGACGGTGCGCGGATGGGGGATGCCGAGCGTGCCGCAGATCCCGACCAGCTCCGCCTTGTCCGCGACGCGTTCGGGCAGCCCTGACGGCTGTTCAGGGAGCAGATAGCGGCCGTCGAGCCGCTCCCGCAGCCGGCCGACCGCGATCGCGCTCAGATCGTCCATGGCGATGAGCACGGGCGGGGTGGCGAGCCGGTCCGCGATGCCGAGCAGCAGCCGCTGAATCTCCGCCAGATCCGAAGGCTCCGTCAGATCCGTGAGGCGGTCGGGCCGTAGATGCGCCCGGCGCAGATAGCGGGAGCGCCCCACGGGGCTGCGGGCCGCCTCGATCACCGCGTGGACCTCGATCCCGGCGCGGCCAAGGGATCTGACGGCGCCAAGGGTGCCGTGGTGGAACGGGTTGCGGTCGAGCCTCATGAGTACGGCGGGGACTCGGGTGTCAAAGCTCGGCACGGTGATGTCCTTCATTTCGGTAACCCATGCGGGGGATGAAATTCACGAACGGACTACTGGAACGCCAGGCCGGGTTCCCGATCGGCTTATTAGAAATACTTTGTGATCAACGTGACCACGGCTCGGGGCCACGGAAAGAGGTCCTACTCACGAGGAGCGGACATGCCCCTTCGACGACGACGGCTGACGACCACCTGCCTGGGAGTGGTCGCGGCCGGCCTCCTCGCGTCCGGTGCGGCACTGCCCGTCACCCATGAAGCGGACGAACCCGCCGCGGCGAAGGATTCGACGGGACGCGGGAAACCGAAACCGCCGCGGGCGGCCTCACCCGCGCTGGGCGCGTATCTGGATTACGGCCCGAAGGGCGTCCGGCGTATCGAGGGCATGGAGAGATGGCTGGGCGGCAGGGAGCTGCGGGTGGGGCATACCTATCTTCCCGGCGACGTGTGGTCCAACATCGAGGGCAAACCCGGCTTCCTGGAGGACTGGGCCGCATGGCGAAAGGCGAAGGACGACCGGCTGTTCGTCCTCAATGTCCCCATGCTCGAGCGCAATGAGGAACGGGTGCCGGACGGTCTCGTCCGCCGTGAGCTGCGCCGGGCCGCGCAGGGCGATTACGACAGCCACTTCAAGGCCCTGGCGGAACGGCTCGTCGGCCTGGGTGTCCCGGACACGGTGATCGTGCTCGGCTGGGAAATGAACGGGGTCACGTACACCCATCGCTGCGGGCCCGACCCGGAGTCGTGGAAGAAATACTGGAATCGCATCGTCACCACCATGCGTGCAGTACCCGGACAGAAGTTCCGGTTCGATTTCGCTCCGAACCGCGGAAGGGACGACATTCCCTGGACCGAGTGCTATCCGGGTGACGATGTCGTCGACATCATGGGCATGGATTCTTATGACCAGCCACCGGGCCGGACATTTGATGAACAGGTGAATGAGCCCTTTGGGCTTCAGGAGCACGTGGATTTCGCCGCTGCACACGGAAAGGTTATCTCCTATCCGGAGTGGGGCCTCTTCCGCAACGGTGACAACCCGGAATACATGCGCCGCATGCTCCAATGGATCGACACGTACAAGCCCGTGTACAGCACGCTGACCGACTACTGCCCGCACGGTGTGTGGCAGTGCGGGCAGAATCCCAAGTCGTCGAAGATGTTCCGGGCCCTGCTGTACGGGTTCAAGCCGCTGCCCCTGCCGACCCCGCTGCCCACGCCGGCCCCGCTGCCCACGCCGGCGCCGACCCCCGCGCCCACCGAGCCGCCGCGGACCTGCATGCCGCTGGACCTCGGTCCCTGGGTGGAGAAGTGGCTGGGCGGCAAGATCTGCGTCCACCTCAACTGGTCACGGCGCGAGGACGGCTGACCAGCCCCCCCCCCGCTACGGGGCGGCGGGCGCCCGGGGTCATCCCCCGGCGCCGCCGCCCCGCAGCCGTTTGACGAGCACGGCGGCCCGGTCGCGGCCCGCCGCGAGCCCGACCAGCAGCCGCAGGGACGGTGCCAGATACGGCCGGGCGAGCAGCAGCCGCTGGTTGCGGACGGTCTCGGGGCGCCAGTGGTGTTTGTACGGCTCGTCGCCGCGCAGCATGCTCAGCGTGGCGCGACCGCTCGTACTGATCCGCCGCGCCCCGCTCCGCAGCAGCATCGAGGCCACGTCCACCTTCCTGGCGCGCAGCACCGGATCGGCCCCGTACAGATAGCCGCCCTCCAGCAGGCCGGACATCAGGGTGAGATCCGCGGCGACCACCGCGCCGGACAGCCGGAACTCGGTCAGCCGCGCGTCGCCGTACTCGGTCATGGACCGTACGGACCGGATCAGATGGTCCGCGAAGCGCGGGCTGAGATGTTCCGGGGTGACCCCGCGGCCCCGCCACTGGAGCCGGTGCAGCTCCAGCAGCCGCCCGATCGCCGCCGGGATCTCGTCCTTCGGCACCACCCGTTCCTCGATGCCCAGCGCGTCCAGCTTGCGCAGCTTGGCGCGGGCGCGCTGGGCGCGCGAGGAGGTGAGTCTGCCGAGCAGTTCGTCCATGGGAACGCCGGGCAGTTCGAGGCAGAGGGAGTCGTCGAGCTTCCTGCGCGGGCCCGCCCAGCAGGCGAAGATTCGTTCCGCCGCGGCCCCGGGCCGTACCTCGCGCAGATCGATCACCGCCGTACGGGCCAGCCCCGCGAGCGATGTCGCCAGCGCCGCCGCGGCGGCCTCGGTGCAGTCGTCGTGGAGCAGGACATCGGAGAAGTCGGAGATGGAACCGCCGAGTTGGACGAGGACGGGCAGGGGGCGGTGGACGAGCATCAGCGGGGCGGCCGCGACGAGTTTCGTGCCCCGGCGTACGAGCACGACGCGCAGCCCGCGCCTGTTCCCGTACGACAGCCACCACGAGTGCAGCCAGGCATGGCTCTGGAACGGCGTGGCCGTGCGGGAGCAGCGGTACAACTCGTTCCAGGCGGGGGCGAGTTCGGCGAAGCGGCCGGCATCGCGGCAGAGCTCCGTGGTGAACACCGGGCCGGCGGCCCGCGAGGCGGAGGCGGAGAGCGGGGCGAAGACGCGAAGGTGCGTGACCGGAGGAGCTGTGGGGGCCGCGGCGGTGCGCGCGCTCGATTCGGCGGCCATCGGACTCACACCGTTTCCGACTGCGGCAGGGGCTGCGCCTGGGACTGCGGCGGGGCGGACGTCGGACCGGGCACGCTCGCGTGGAACTCACCACGCCGCGGCTTCGGTCTGACCAGCAGGCCGAGCCCGCCGAGCAGCCCGCCCGCGCAGCCGCCGACCAGGGCCGACAGCCCCGCCGAGGGGGTGACCGGGCCGGAGGGCTCCACGGCCCGGGAGAACTGGAGCACCCGCACCTTCGTACTCCCCTGCAACTGGGAACCGTTGACGACCAGCGCCCGCGCCACCCCGTTCGCCATGTTCACCGCGTTCGATGCCCGGTCCGAGGTGGCCGTCACGGAGATCATCGGAGCGTCCGGCGAGGTGGCCGTCTGCACGCTCTCCTGGAGCGTCCGCGCGGGCACCCCGGCCCAGACCGCCGCGTCACCGATCAGCGCGACCTGCGCGGCGACGCGCCCGTAGGCCGTCGCGAAGCCCAGCGCGGCGGCGGGGTCGGACTTCTCCGTCGGTACGACGACGACATAACTGGTCGCCGAGTACTGCGGGGTACGGAGCATCCCGTACGTACCACCCGCCAGCGCCCCGGCCAGGACCGCCACCGGCACGATCCAGCGGGCGGGCAGGGCCGCCGCCTTCGACAGCGGAAGACGCGGGACACGGGGGCGGCGGAGACGCGGGAGACGTACGAGACGGAGGCGACGCGAGAGGCGGCCGAGACGGCGGCGGCGGGGGCGCCGGGGAAGGTGGGGAAGACGAACGAGACGGGGGCCACGCTCCGCCACGGGGGCGGACGCCGATTCGGGGACGGCGGGCCGGCGCCGCCCCGCCGGGCGGCGCGGGGGATTGCTGTGCGGAGTCATGAGCAGCTCACTTCTCGGAGGGGGCCGGGCCGCGGACGGCGTTCTCGTAGACGGTCATCAGCTGGCGTGCGCTGTGGGCGATGTCGTAGTGACGCGCGGCCGGGGGTACGGGCAGCCGCCGCGGCCCCGCCTCCTCGAACCGCCGCAGTTCGTCGACGAGTCCGGGTACGGAGCCGCTGACCCGGCGCGCTCCCGGCGCGGCGTCGGCGGGCAGGTCCTGGAGGGCGGGGCAGGTGACGTGGAGGACCGGCAGCCCGGCCGCGAGCCCCTCCACGACGGCGAGCCCGAACGCCTCGTCGTGGGAGGTGGAGACGAAGACGTCCATGGCCGCGAGCAGCGAGGGGAGATCCGGCCCGTGCTGCCGCGGGAGCGCCGCGGACGGGGGCGGCGGCGGGGGCGGCGGGTCCTGACAGGAGCCGTGCAGCATGATCCGGTCGGCCGCTCCCCGCTCCCGCGCGAGCCGCAGGAGCCGGTCGCGCTCGGGTCCGTCACCGACGAGGAGCAGCCGCGCGCCGGGCAGTTCGGCGACGGCCCGTACGAGCCGGTCGAAGCGCTTGCTGCCGGTGAGCCGTCCGACCCCGCCGACCACGAAGGCGTTCTCGGGCACTCCGAGGCGGGCGCGGGCCGTGCGGCGTGCGGTCTCGTCGTAGGCGAAGCGGCCGACCTCGATGCCGTTGGGGACCACATGGATACGGTCGGGGCGTACCCCCCAGCGCTCCAGACGCCGGGCGACGGTGGCGGAGACGGCGACGGTCGCGGTGCCCAGGCGTTCGCCCGCGAGGTAGAGGCCGCGGGCGCCCGCGGAGAGCGGCCGGCCCTCGATCTGGACGGCCCCCAGGGAGTGTTCGGTGGCCACGATGGTCCGCACGCCGGCGATCCGGGCCGCGAACCGCCCGTACAGGCAGGCGCGGTAGAGGTGCGTGTGCACCAGGTCGTACCGTCCCCGCTTGATCAGCCGCGCGAGCCGGGGCAGGGCGCCGAGGTCGCGGTTGCCCGCCATGTCGAGGTCGGTGACGGGGACGCCGTCGGCGACGATGCCCTCGGCGACCGCCCCCGGGTTGGTGAGCGTGATGACTTCGCTGTGCGTCGGCAACTGCCGTAACAGGAGCCTGAGTTGCTGCTCGGCGCCGCCGATGCCGAGACCGGTGATGATGTGCAGCACCTTCATGTCGTCGTCGCCGCCCGGGTGTCGTCGTGCACGGTCCGCTCGGTGTGCGAGGTGTGGGCGGTGTGGGCGGCCTGCGCGGTGTGGGCGGCCCGCGCGGCCCGCGCGGTCCGCCGTGTGTGCGCCGCGTACTCGGCGTACTCCCCCGCCGGGACCGGCTCGCGGCGCCAGCGGTGCGTCCGCCGCTTGAGGTGCAGCCGCAGGCCGGTGTCGCTCTCCCCGACATGGACGCGGGGCAGGGCGAACACACCGGTGAGCGGCCCCGGGTCGATGGCGCAGGCGTACGCGTACCCCGCGGCGCGTACGGCCTCGATGGCGCGCGCGTCGACCGTGCCGTACGGATAGCAGTAACCGGCGACCTCATGACGGCCGGTCAGATCCCGGAGCAGTTCGCGCAGGAGCTCACGGCTCCGCGCGGTGTCGGCGGCGAGCACCGCGTCGTCGGCCTTGGTCAGATCGGTGTGGCGCAGTCCGTGCGAGCCGATCTCCATGCCCGCCCGCGCCGCCGCGCGGATGCCGTCCGCGGTGAGGAGGGACTTGCTCGGGCCGGGGGTGTCCCATTCGTTCGTACCCCCGAGACGGCCGGGCAGGACGAAGACGGTCGCGGTGAAGGCGTGGCGGCGCAGCAGCGGGACGGCCTCTTCGAGGAAGTCGGCGTAGCCGTCGTCGAAGGTGAGCCCGACGAGTCCGGCGCCCCGCCCTTCGGCGCGGGCGCTCAGCAGCCGGTCCATACTGACGCCGGTCAGCCCACGGCGGCGCAGCCAGCGCAGCTGCCGGTCGAGCCGGTCCGGCGAGACCGTCACCCGGTAGGGGTCGTCGGTGGGGTCGGCGACGGAGTGGTACATGGCGGCCCACAGGGGGCCGGCGGACACCGTGTCAGCGGGCATGCGCGAGCTTTCGTGTGAGGGGGCGGGAGAGGAAGCGGAGGATGGTGTCGGTCTCGGGGGCCCGCAGGGCGCGCGCGATGACGAGGAACACCGCGCTGACCACCACGCAGGCCGCCATGGCGCCCAGGACGGGTGACGGGATGAGGGCTCCGCAGAGCCATCCGGAGCCGGTGGCCGCCGCCGCGGCGGCGCTGAGTTTGACCAGCCCCCCGGTCATGAACCGGAGGCTGACGGGCACGCTGTGCCGGCCGACCCCGTGCAGCATCAGGGCGGCGGTGACGGTGATGCCGAGCGCGTTGGCGGCGGCGATGCCGAGCACGCCCCACACCTGGACGAGCAGGGTGCCCGTGCCGGTGGTGAGCGCGAGCCCGGTGAGCATGGCGAACGCGGGGAACCACAGCGGGCGCGCGGCGGAGAAGTAGCAGCGTACGAGCGCCCCGACGAGCGTGTGGCCCAGCAGACCGAGCGCGTACACCCGCATCACATCGGCGGTCGCCGCCGTGTCCGCCGGCTCGAACGCGCCGCGCTGGAAGAGCACTTCGATGATCTGCGGCGCGCAGGCGACCACCGTGGCGGCCCCGACCAGCACGATTATCCCGGCCAGCGCGAGATCGCGCTCGACCCGGCGCCTGGCCCGCTCGGTGTCCCCCGCCGCCATGGCGCGGGCGACCACCGGGAAGGTGACGGTGCACAGCATCATGGAGAGCGTCATCGGGATCTGCGCGACCTTCTGCGCGTAGTTCAGATGCGAGATGGCGCCGGCCGGCAGCGGCGCGGCGAGGAACCGTTCGATGAGGACCTGGGACTGCCGGCTGAGCGCGAAGACGATGACGGGCGCGAGCAGGGCGAGGGCGACGGTCGGCCCGCCGCCCGCGTCCTCCGGCCCCCGCTCGGTCACGGTCACGTCCACCGGCCGGCGGGCGCGCAGCCTGCGCCACAGGACCGGCAGTTGGACGAGCACCATCAGTACGCCGCCGATGGCGACCCCCGCGGCGGCGGCCCGTACCCCCCACCGGTCGGAGACCATCAGCATGGTGGTGATGATCCCGGCGTTGTACGCGACGTAGATCATCGCGGGCGCCGTGAAGCTGCCGTGCGCGCGGAGCGCCGCGCTGCAATACCCGGCCATGCCGAAGGTGAAGGCACAGGTGGCGGTCAGCCGGGTGCAGTCGACGGCGAGCCCCGGCTCGGGCAGTCCCGGTGCGAGGACGGCCACCACCCAGGGTGCGGTGGCCACCAGCAGCGCCGAGCCCGCGCTGAGGGCGAGGAACAGCCGGGGCAGGGTGCTCCGCACCAGGAGCCGTACGGGATCCGGGTCCAGGGCCGGTGCGGTGGCACGCCGGGCCAGGGCCAGGCTGAACGCCGGTACGAGGATCAGCGCCATGGCGTCCTCGATGAGGAGCGTGGCCGCGACCTCGGGCACGGTCCAGGCGACCAGGAAGGCGTCGGTGTCGGGACCGGCGCCGTAGAGATGGGCGATGGTCTGGTCGCGGGCGAGTCCGAGGAGCGCCCCGGCGGCGGTCAGCAGCGCGGTGAGGAACGCCGCGCGCGCCAGGAACCGTCCGGAGGAGAAGGAGCCGCGGCCCTCCGCGCCGGGGCGGGCCTTCCTTCCTGTGCCGGCTCCTCCCGCGCCGGCTCCTCCTGTGTCGTCGCCTCCCGTGCCCCCGCCCTTCGCGATCTCCACGGAGGGCGACTCGGGCTGCGGCGGTACGGCGGGAAGGGAGTGTCTCGTATCGCTCACGCGCGGCCGGCCTCACTCTCGGTGGGGCGCCCGGCGGAGCCGAGGGCCCACCGTGCCGCCAGGCCGAGCATCACGGCCGTCAGTACGGTCGACGGGCCGCCGATGTCCGCGTAACTGAAGTCCACCAGCTGCCAGATGAGCAGCCCGGTGACGGCGAGGCCGCAGTCGGCGCCGGTACGGGAGCGGTGCGCGCCGGGCAGCCGGCGCAGCGCGCGGACGAGGAGCGCGGCCCAGCTGCCCGCCAGGGCGACGATGCCCAGCAGCCCCTGTTCGCTGAGGACCAGCAGATACATGTTGTGCGGGGAGAGCAGCGGCTGACGCTGGAAGCCGAGACCCGCGCCCTCGGTGTCGCTGGCGGCGGAGAGCGCGAGCGAGGCGTGGCTGTCGCGGTGGGCGGGGAAGCCCTTCAGCCCGACGCCGGTGACCGGGTGCTCGCGCCACATGTCCGTGGCCGCGGCCCACATGGTGTACCGGTCGGTGACGGACTGGTCGGGCGCGTCGGTGACCCGCGTGATGCTGTCGAGCCGCTCGGTGATCATCTGCGAGCCGATACCGAGACCTCCGACGAGTACGACGCCGAGCGCCCCGGCCACGAGCACGACCACGACGGCGCGGCGCGGACCCGAGAGCGTCAGCTGGAGGGCGACGGCCACGGCGGTGGCGATCCAGGCGCCGCGGCTGAAGGACAGGACGAGGGGTACGGCGAGCAGTCCGGCGCAGCCGAGCGCGACGGCGCGCCGCACGCGGGCCACGTGCTGCCCCCGGCCGTCCGCCGCCGAGCCGTCCGCCCCCGGGCTGAGGGCGAAGCCGACGCAGATGACCAGTCCGTACGCGACGACCGTGGCCATGCCCATCACGTCGGTGGGGCCGAAGGTGCCGACCGCGCGGATCTCCTCGCCCATGTACGAGGCGCCGGTGCCGGTCAGATACTGCGTGACGCCGATCGCGCCCTGTACCAGCGCGAGGACGACGACGGACCCGGCGACCAGCCGGACGTCACGGCGGTCGCGCAGGAGGAGCAGCAGCGCGCCGGGCACCAGCACGAAGATCTGGAGGTAGCGCGCGATGCCGGGCAGGGTGGAGCCCGGGTCGTGGGCGGTGAGGGCCGCGACGGTCACGCCCAGTACGGGAAGCCCGAGGACGACCGCGGCGGTCCGGGTGAGCGGCCTGGCGCGGTCGCGCAGGACGCGTACGAGACAGTGCAGGACGAGCAGGCCGGAGGCCGCGTCCGCGACGCTCCCGGACCCGGCGGAGCCGTCCCCCGCGGGCGCCGAGGGCACGGCGAGCAGCGCGACGACCGCGACGGCCGGCAGCAGATGCGCCGACCGGCGCAGGACGTGCCCCCAGGGACCCGCCGCCGGAAACGGCCGGCCGGCGGACCGGTGGGCAGCGGGTCGGCGTGCGGCGGGATGACGCGCGGTCAGCCCCGCGATCCCGACGCCGCCCGTGAAACCGACGCCGGTGGCGTCCGAGGCCATCAGCTGCCCGCCGGGCGGACGAGGGACGCGGCGGTCCGCAGCAGGATGCACACGTCCTGCCACAGCGACCAGTGGTCGATGTAGTGGTTGTCGAACCGCGACCGCTCCTCGATGGAGGTGTCCCCGCGCAGCCCGTGGACCTGCGCGAGTCCGGTGATGCCGACGGGCATGCGGTGCCGGGCCGCGTAACCGGGCTGCGTCTTGCTGAAGTTGGCGACGAAGAACGGACGCTCCGGCCGGGGTCCGACCAGGCTCATGTCACCCCGCAGCACGTTCCAGAGCTGGGGCAGTTCGTCCATCGACGTACGGCGCAGGAAGTTGCCCACCGGGCTCATCCGCAGATCGTTGGCGATGTTCCAGCGGGTGGCGGACTCGTGCTCGTCGGCCGGGCGCAGGGTGCGGAACTTCAGCAGGGTGAAGGTACGGCCGTTCTGTCCGACGCGTTCCTGGCGGAAGAGCACGTCACGGCCGTCGCAGAGCCGGACGGCGAGCGCGCAGGCCAGCAGCACCGGGGAGGCGGCCAGCAGGAGCGGGAGCGTGAACACCACGTCCAGCAGCCGCTTGACGGCCGCGTCGCGGCGGTGGCGGCGTACGGGGGACGGCTCGACGCGACGGGCGGCGAAGCCCCACAGGTGCCGCTCCATGGCGACGGGCGCGGCGGTCAGGTCCCAGGGCCCCGCGCCGACGAACCAGGTGGCGCAGCCGTACTCGTGGAAGAGCGCGACGAGGGCCGCGCGCTCCGTGCCGTCGCCGGGGTCGGCGGGGTCAGGGAACCCGACGTCGGGGAACCCGGACTCACCGAACCCCGGCTCGGCGAACCCGGACTCGTTGAACCCCGTCTCGTTGAACCCCGTCTCGTTGAAGCCCGCCTGGCTGAACCCGGAGTCGCCGAGTCCTCGCTCGCGGTCGGTGAAGTCGATGAACCGGTGGTCGATGAACAGCGCGTCCTGGACACCGTTCTGGATGACCGCCCGGTGGATCTCCTCGGCCGAGGTCAGCACCGGCAGGGCGGGGGCGTCCGCCACTCCGCCGTCCCGGCCGCCCGTCCTGGCGGCGGCGCGGTCCGCCTCGTCCTCGTCCTGGGCGGACCCGGCGATCCCGACGGGCCGCAGGCCGTACTCGGGATGCTGGGCCAGCAGCGCGGCCAGCCGCCGCGCGGCCGGTCCCGAACCGACGACCAGCGCGGACCGCAGCCGGTTGCGCGCCACGGCGCGGCGCCGCGTGTGCAGGAGCGAGCGGCAGCCGCACGCGACGACGAGCTGGAGTGCGCAGCCGCCCAGCAGGTCCGTGACACCCACGGCCAGCGAGGGGAACAGCGCGGCGAGTACGGCGGCGGCGGCGCACCAGGCCACCGCGATCCGGGCGGCCAGCGCGGGGAGCTGGTCCAGCCCCGACAGGACGACACCGGGGCGGTAGAGCCCGGCGGTCGCGTTCAGTACGGTCACCCAGACGACGAGCTGGACGAGGAGGACGGCGTCGCGCTGCTCGTCGCCGAGTACGACGGTGGACAGCAGCGCCGCGAACACGTCCGAGGCGAACAGCGGCAGGCCGAAGCGCAGCGGGGAGCCCGCGGGACGGCGGGCCGGCCGCGCGAGGCGGTCCGGGGTGTCACGCGGGGAGGCGATCGAGACGCGCCGCAGGACCTGCTGCCCCAGGGTCTGTGGCCCCGGGGTCCGCGGTCCGACGGTCTGCTGTCCCAGGGTCTGCTGTCCTGCCGTCTGCTGTCCCAGGGCCTGCTGCCCCATGGCCTGTTCCGCCGTCCGCGCCCGCCCGGTGGGCGGGGGAACGCTGGTGCTTTCCGTGGTCACTGGGGAATCGGCTCCCTGCGTTCGGGGCGCGGCACTGAGGCGACTTCGCGATACACATCCGCGATGGCCCGCGCTGTCTGCCGCACGTCATAGGTGCTGAGTACGTGCTGATGGCCCTGGCGGCCGATCGCTTCGCGCAGTGGCGCGTCGCGGAGCAGAGTGCCGAGGGCCGCCGCCAGCGCGGGCGGGTCCTCCGGCGGTACGAGACAGAGCGCTTCGCGTCCGGGCGGCAGGCTCTCGCGCGCCCCGTCCACGTCGCTGAGGACGACGGTCCTGCCGCTCGCCATGGCCTCCAGCGGGGCCACCGCCATGCCCTCCCAGCGCGAGGGCAGGACGACCAGATCGGCCGCCCGGTACCAGGGCGCGGTGTCCGGTACGGCCCCGGCGAAGAGCACCGAGGGCGGCGCGGCGGCGCGCAGCGCGGCGGCGTCGGGACCGTCCCCGACGAGGACCAGCCGCGCCCGCGGCAATTGCAGGAGGACCTGCCGCCAGGCCCGCAGCAGGATGTCCTGCCCCTTCTGCCTGCAGAGCCGTCCGACGCAGACCACGACGGGTGTGTCCGGCGGGAGCGCGGCCAACGGCGGGAGCGCGGCCCGCGCGGCGGTGGTGTCGGTCAGGTCCGCGGGCCCGGACGGCCCGTCGGCGGATCCGAACCGCCCGGCATCGACCCCGTTGTGGACGACGGACCAGGGGGCGCGGATGCCGGCCCGCTCGCCGGTACGCCGTTCCGCGTCGCTGACGCATACGACCCGGTCGGTCCACCGGACGGCCCACCGCTCCCAGTATCCGGCCAGCCGGCCCGTCACACCGCCGACCGCCTCGAACGACCACGCGTGCGGCTGGAAGACGGTGGGCACCCGGCCGCGTACGGCGAGCCGTCCGGCCAGTCCGGCCTTCGCGCTGTGGGCGTGCACCAGATCGGGCCGGACCCGCCGCACCACGCGGGCGGCCTGCCCGATCTCACGGATCAGTCCGGGTCCGGGGTCACGGGTCGCCCGCCAGCCGTGGACCTCGGCGCCGAGCCGGGCCGCCGCCGCGGCCAGCGGCCCTTCCACGGGACAGGCGACGGCCACGCGTACTCCGGCGTCCCGTTGTGCCCCGACCAGGTCCAGGACCACCCTCGCCACTCCGCCGTCGACCGGCTGGACGAGGTGGAGCGCGGTGAAGCCGGCCCCGGGCCGGCGCCGTTCTGGCTGCACGCGCAACTCCTCCACTCGTGGATACGGAAAAACGATCTCTTCGAGCGGGCTCGGGCGCCCGGTGTTCCGTTCCGGTTTTCCGCTCCTACGAAAAACGCACCGGCACGACAGGGGTCACGCCGGACACCGAATCGAACGCATGAGTCATCCGGCGCCCCGCGAATTCATTACCGTCCCCGAGAACCTCCGAATTCCACATAGTGGCTCTCCGTCTCGAAGACCGAAACAATCAGGCACCTTTACAGAGGGCGGACTGAAAATCACGTGAGACGCGCTGAATCGAGCCGAACGTACAAAAGGACTCTTAAGAGCGGTAGTTACACGCACAACCGTTACTTCTCACCCGATCGGCCACCGCGCCCGGCCGAGTGGCAGACGGGGCGTCACTCTTTCGGGCGCGCAACCGATGAGCGCCTTCGGCGTTGATGCATAGGTCAGGCAATCGCGCCCGACACGTACTGCGTCCCTTTCGACCGAGGAGCCCTTCTCCATGTCGCGTATCGCCAAGGCTGTTGTTCTCTCCACCGCGGCCGCCGCCGCTGTCGCCGGCGCCTCCGGCGTCGCCTTCGCCGACGCCGACGCCGGGGCCGCCGCTGTCGGCTCCCCGGGTGTCATCTCCGGCAACGTCATCCAGGTCCCGATCCACCTGCCCGTGAACGTCTGCGGCAACACGATCGACGTCGTCGGCATCCTCAACCCGGCCTTCGGCAACACCTGCGTCAACAACTGACGACCTTCGCTGTCGCTGTCGGCGCCACGCCGGCGTCGCGCCGACGTCGCACGCGAGAGCCGCTCTTTCCCTCGGGGGCAGAGCGGCTCTTCCGCTGTCCGGGGGTCACCCTTACGCGCCCCGGCGGCCACCCGTACGGCGGCGCGGCACAGGCCCGCGCGGGCACCGTCCGGACGCGTCGGACCAGGTGAGAGCGGGTCGGAGCGGGCCGGGACGGATACGGCGGCCGTGATACCGGCCGTAGGGACGGTGCCTGTTCGGTTGCGGGCCCCGGGTGGGGAACCGACGGTGAGGAGAACGTTACGACTCGTCCCGAACGTTACGGCTCAGCCCGAAAGGACCAGGCATGCGTCTCCCGCTCTCCCGCCGTTTCACGACCGCCGCCGTGTGTGCCGCGCTCGCGCTCGGCACCGTCGCCCCCGCCGCCGCCCGTGAACTCCCGCGCGACACCGGAACCGACACCGCTCCGGCTCCCGCGGCTGATCCCGCGCCGGACCCGACGGCGCCCGCGGCGCCCGACGCACCCGCGGCGCCCGCGCACCAGGCCAAGCCTTCGGACGACGCCAGTGACGTGCTGAAGCCCATCGCGGATCTGGTCCAGGCGGCGCTGAAGGCTCCCGGCGGAGAGCTGACCGCCGCTGACATCGAGAAGCACACCAAGGCCATCAGGGACGCGGTGGCCGCCCTGAAGGCCACCGTGCCGGCCGACGCGCTGGCCGAAGTGGTCGCGACCGTACAGAAGTCCACCGGATCATCGACCGAACCGGCTCCCGCGGCCGATCCCCGACAGCCGTGAACAGCCCCCGCCCGGCTGCTCGTTCGATACGAGAATAGGGCGAGTCCCCTTCATTCGAGTGGCCTGTCCAGAATTCCTTCCCGACGGAGTTTCCGCCGCACGTACGCGTCGTTACTGATGACGAGCGACCGCGCGAAAGGGTTCTCCAAGAAGCCTGTGCGAAGCGTGAGTTGTCTCGCGACAGACATCACCGAAAGAAGGATTCACCATGAAGCCCATGAAGGTCGCCGCTGTCGTCGCCGGTTCCGTGATGGCTCTCGGCGCCGCCGCTCCGGCGTTCGCCGCCGAAGGCATGAGCCTCAATGGCGGGCTGGAGACCGTGATGAGCGAGGGCCTCAAGGACCCCCGGCCGCTGAACACCAACGCGCTGGACACCGAGAACCCGGGGTCCGTGCTGAACGCCGTGAAGGGTGCCACGGACAGCCTGAACAAGAAGAAGGGCGGCAAGACGAACGGCAAGAAGACGTCGGGCAAGACGGGCGCCAGGGAGATCGTCGGCACGTCGACCGGCAACAAGCTGCTCGGTGGGCTTCCGCTCGGCAAGTAGTCCCCGGTCGGCACGTAGTCCCGGCAGCGGTTTCCGGAGACGGCATGACGGCTTCCCCCGACGGTGTCCGGAGGCGCGGCGATTCCCGTGCGTGACCGGACGGGACGGTCCGGGCCCCGCGCGGGCCCGGACCCCGTAGCCGGCCGGCGGTGGCCGGACCCCGCAGGACCTGACCTCAGCTGGTCCAGAAGTCCCACCAGCGGGTCAGGATGAGCATCCCGATGATCCCGGTCCACAGCACCGGCGGCACCCAGTGGAACTCGCTCAGCGCCGCCCGCAGCCCGGCGGGCGCGGGCAGGATCCCGTGCTCGATGTTGTGGGCCGTGACGTAGCAGAACATCACGATGGTGGCGACCCAGGCCAGACAGCACCACAGACACAGCGAGTTGATGCTGTAGAGCGACTGGTACTGGAGCCACGTGCAGAAGCCGACGCCGAAGAGCGTTCCGGCGTTCAGGCCGAGCCAGAACCAGCGCCGGTAGCGCGCCCCGGCCAGCAGCCCCGCGCCGACGCCGATGACCACCGCGTACGCGGCCAGCCCCAGCATCGGGTTGGGGAACCCGAAGACCGACGCCTGGTCGCTCTTCATGATGTTCCCGCAGGAGACCACCGGGTTCAGACTGCATCCCGGGGTGAAGTCCGGGTCCTCCAGCAGTCTGAACTTGTCGAGAGTGATCACCCAGGCCGCCAGCAGCCCGGCCGCGCCGCTGATCATCAGCACGAGCGCGAAGGCCCGGCCGCCGCCCCACGTACCGCCGGTGCTGTCCGTACGCTCATCGGTGGCCGTGTTCTCGGCCAGTGCCGTCGCCATGACGTCCGCTCCCCTGCTTCCGGTGCTCATCCGGTATCCGTCCGGGCTTCCGACGCTCAGCCGCGCAGGCTGCGTACCGGCACCAGACAGTGCGCGGCGCTGGTGAGCATCGCCTCGTCGCCCGCGAAGGCGCGCAGCTGCTCCTCCGTGACGGGCCTGCCCGGGGTCGCCTCGGCCCACGGCCGGGTGGCGACGATGAAGTAGACCTGCCCGTGGTCCCGCGCGTCCCGCTCCCACTCCGGCGGGACGGGGCACTGCGCGTTCAGATACGGCATCGTCAGCACGGCGCGGCCCGCCTCGACCAGCAGCGTGATCGACACGTTGGGGGTCTTCGAGACATCGACCAGATCGCCGCCGGGGATCAGCCCGATCTCGGCGAGGACCGTACGCATCGTCTCCTCGCCGGCCTCCGCCCCGTCCTTGCCGTCCCCGAGTGAATAGGCGAGCAGGAAAGGGGCGTTGCGTTCGCTGCCGGAGGGGTCGCTGGTCCAGGGAATCACCGAGAGAGTGCCCAGCCTGGAGGCGTGCCGCGCACTGATCGAAACGGAATTGGTAGAGGTCATGTTGCGGCACATTAGTGGCCCGCGGGGAATATCCGTGAGCCCGCTTCACCCAAGTGGGGGACCACGCACGCCACTTCGGGACATCACTCTCTCCCTTTCGTTTTCCAGTACGAGACTTATTCATCTGTCCTCGCGCCTCGCGCGGGGGCGCGTCGTACCGCCGCTTCGACGGCAGGACCGCGCTGTGACCCAGCTCTCACCATGGCCGTGCGGCGGATGAACCGGCTTCCGCGTCGAGGCGGGGTGACGGGAGGGAGGAGCGTATGGATCTGGCAGCCGAGTGGAGGCCGGGCGCCGACTCACCCGAGCCGCCCTGAACAGTCCCCGGAAACGCGAGAATCCCGTCCGGTCTTCCGACCGGACGGGATTCTCGTTGTTGTTGTGGACCTGAGGGGATTTGAACCCCTGACCCCCTCGATGCGAACGAGGTGCGCTACCAGTCTGCGCCACAGGCCCTTGCAACGAGTGAAACCTTAGCACCCTCGCCGCCGTGCCCGGAAATCCGTGAGGGGCTGGTCACCGGGGCACCGTGTCACCGGGCCGGGGGGCGGGCGGGGTGAGCGGGGGCGGGGTGGGGGGCGCTGGGTCACTCGTTGGCCGCTCGGGGGCGGTCGTCCTCGTCGTACTGGTCGAACAGCGGGGTCCTGCCGCGGTCGCGCGTGCGGCGGGGGGCCGGGGCGCGGGGCGAGGGTGGGGGTTCCACGGTGGGCTCCGCCGTGGAGGAGCGGGCCGCGCTCCACGTTTCCGGGTCGCCGACCTCGACGCCGCCGCCGGCGCGGGGAGCGACCGGGGCCGTGACGTACGTGGGGAGCGGGACCGGTACGGGGTCCCAGCTGTCGCCGCTCGCCGGGCCGCGTTCGCGCTGCTGGTCCACCCACTCCGCGTGGTCGGTCTGCTCGACCAGGGCGCGGCGGCCCGCCTCTTGGGGCGAGACCGTGGGCGCGGGGGCAGGCTCGGGGCCGGGTTCGGGCTCCTCGTCCGGCTCGCCCGCGGCGGCCGTCGACGGCTGGTGGCGGCGCGGGCGGTTCTCACGGAGCCGCTGCGCGGCGGCCTCGGCCCTGCGCCGGTCCATGGTGAACGCGAAGCGCCGTCGCTCCTGGCCGCGCAGATGCACGATGTACGCGCTCAGGAGTACGGCCGGGACGGCCGGCGCCCAGAGGAAGCCGAGGCCGCCGACCGCCGCGACGACCGTGCCGAGTGTGAAGGCGAGGAAGAGGACCACGGTGGTACGGCGCCGCCGGGCGAGGACCTGGAGGCGCTGTGCGCGCCGGGCGCGTTCCGCCGCGGCGCCCGAGGGCCGTACGCGCCGCCCGGGAGCGGGGACGGAACGGTCGGGCGCGGGGCGCGCGGGCGCGGGGCGGGACGCCTGGGCGGGACGGGACGCCGGGCGCGCGGCCTCCGGCCTGGCCGGAGCCGGGACGTCCGCGCGGATGTCCATCCGGGCCTCGGTACGGGCCGGGGGCGCGGAGAAGGCCCGGACATCGACGGAGCTGATCGACTCCGTGCGGCTGTCCGGTTCCCGGTCGGGCCCCGCCTCCTCGGCGGTGCGCTCCTGAAGCTCCTTGGCGTAACGGCGCTCCATGGCCGCCCGTCCGGACAGCAGCCGGATGGCGGTGCTGAAGCGTTCCGTCGGGCGTGCCTCATTGAGCTCGTCCTGCCTGCGGAGCCACATCGGCACCAAGTAGGCGGCCCAGGCCCCGACAATGACTGCGTAGATCAGGCCGCTGCTGCTCACGGTTCACACCGTAGAGGGGTTCGCACGAGGGCATCCGCCAATTGAGCCGGTGTGTCGCACGATCCATCTGATAACACTGAATTTTTTTGTGATGGTGCGGATCAGTTTATGGCCATATGCCGATCATTATCGAACACTTATTTCATTTTCTGATCGTTTCCGGTCGCACCTGGTCGGGCCCTGCGCCAGCGGCGGAGCAGCCCCTCGGGCACCTCCTCGGCGGTGAGCACATAGATGAGATGGTCCCGCCACGCTCCGTCGATATGCAGATAGCGGGGGCGCAGGCCCTCCTCGCGAAATCCGAGTTTGTCGACCACCCGGCGGCTGGGGCCATTCTCGGGGCGGATGCAGATCTCGACGCGGTGCAATCCGACCGTACGGAAGCAGTGGTCCACGGCGAGGGCGACCGCGGTCGGCATGACACCGCGGCCCGCGACCTCGCGGTCCACCCAGTAGCCGACATGGCCCGAGCACATCGAGCCCCAGGTGATGCCGGCGACGGTCAGCTGGCCGACGAGCCGGCCCCGGTACTCGATGACGAAGGGCAGCATCCGGCCGGCGTTGGCCTCGCCGCGCAGGTGGCGGACCATCTGACGGTAGGTGGGGCGCTGGGCGACCGGGCCGCCCGGGGGCGGCGGCGGGATGGTCGCCTCCCAGGGCCGCAGCCAATCGCGGTTGCGCCGGTTCACCTCACGCCACGCGCGCTGGTCGCGCATCCTTATGGGGCGGAGGGTGATGTCTCCGTCCACCAGCATCGCGGGCCAGGCCGGGTTCATCCGGAGGTACGGGGGTGGTCGCCGCCGTGGATCTGGTCCACGGCGTGGACGAGCAGCCGGCCGAGCACGGCGAGACCGTCCCGTACCCCGCCCGTCGAGCCCGGCAGGTTCACGATCAGGGTCCGTCCCGCCACACCCGCCAGGCCCCGGGAGAGGGCGGCGGCGGGGACCTTCGCGGCGCCCTCGGCGCGGATCGCCTCCGGGATGCCCGGGATCTCGTAGTCGAGCACGCGCCGGGTGGCGTCCGGGGTGCGGTCCGTCGGGGAGACGCCCGTACCGCCGGTGGTGAGGATGACGTCGTACGCGGCGGCGACGCCCTCGCGCAGGGCCTGCTCGACCGGATCCCCGTCGGGGACGACCTTCGGTCCGTCGACCGCGAAGCCCAGCGCGGTCAGGCCGTCGGCGAGGATCGGGCCGCCCGTGTCCGCGTAGACCCCGGCGGCGGCGCGGTTGGACGCGGTGACGACCAGGGCGCGGTACGGGGAGGCGGTCGGGCCGGCGGACGGGGAGGCGGGCCGGGACACGGGCGGGGGGACGGACCGGGAGGCGGACCGCGGCTCGGCCCCGGGACCGGGACCGCCGCTTCTCGCGGGCGTACTCACTCCGCACCTCCGTCCGCCTCGGGGACCGCCGCCCCGGGCGGCACCACCGCCTCGGGCCGGGTCCAGTGCCCCGATGCGCCGCCCGTCTTCTCCTCGACCCGTACGTCCGTGATGACCGCGCCCTTGTCGACCGCCTTCACCATGTCGACCACGGTCAGCGCGGCCACCGAGACGGCGGTCAGGGCCTCCATCTCGACGCCCGTGCGGTCGGTGGTCTTCACCGTCGCGAGGATCTCGACGGCGTCGTCCGCGACCGAGAGGTCGAGCGTGACCCCCGAGACGGCGAGCGGATGGCAGAGCGGGATCAGGTCGGGGGTCCGCTTGGCGCCCATGATGCCCGCGATACGCGCGGTGGCGAGGGCGTCCCCCTTGGGCACTCCCCCGCCCCTGAGCAGTTCGACGACGCGCGGCGAGACCAGCACCCGGCCGCTGGCGCGCGCGACGCGCGCCGTGACCTCTTTCGCCGAGACGTCGACCATGCGAGCCGCGCCCGACTCGTCGATATGCGTCAAGCTGCCTTGCTGAGGGGGTCCGGGGGTCTCCCCCCGGGAAAACACGGTCATTCGCTGTGGCGCTCCCGGTCCGGGCCCGACGGGGCCTGTGTGGGCAGACACGGTACCGCCACCGCGCGGTGCTCAGCCGATCAGGACGACGTCGACCTCCGTGCCGGGCTCCACCGAGACGGACTCCTCCGGGATCACGATCAGCGCGTCGGCATGGGCGAGGGCGGCGATGAGGTGGGAACCGGCCCCGCCCACGGGGGTGATCGTGCCCTCCTCGGCGTCGTACGTACCGCGCAGGAACTGGCGGCGCCCCGCCGGGGACGACAGCGTCTTGCCGGCCGCGAGCGTCGCCCGGACGACGGGGCGGTGCACGTCCTCCCGGCCCATCAGGGCGCGGATCGCGGGGCGGACGAACAGCTCGAAGGAGACGTACGAGGAGACCGGGTTGCCCGGCAGCGCGAGCAGTGGGGTGTGCTCCGGGCCGATCGAGCCGAAGCCCTGCGGCTTGCCCGGCTGCATGGCGAGCTTGCGGAAGTCGACACCGCCGCCCGGCTCGTCCTCGTCGCCGACGGAGGAGAGCGCCTCCTTGACGACGTCGTACGCCCCGACGCTGACGCCGCCCGTGGTGACGACCATGTCGGCGCGGATCAACTGGTCCTCGATCGTGGCGCGGAGTGTGTCGGCGTCGTCGGTGACGGCGCCGACCCGGTACGCGATGGCTCCCGCGTCCCGGGCGGCGGCGGTGAGCGCGAAGCTGTTCGAGTCGTAGATCTGGCCCTCTCCCAGCTCCTCGCCCGGCTGGATCAGCTCGCTGCCGGTGGAGAGCACGACCACGCGCGGGCGGGGTCTGACCCGTACCGAACCGCGGCCGATGGCGGCCAGCAGGCCGATCTGCGGCGGCCCCAGGACCGTGCCCGCCTCCAGGGCCAGGTCACCGGCGCGCACGTCGCTGCCGCGCGAGCGGACGTGGTCGCGCGCCTCGGCCGAGCGGAACACCCGTACCTCACCGCTCGATCCCTCGCCGCCGGCGCCGGCGGGGCGCATGGCGGTGGCCGCGCCGCCGCCCGCGCCGCCGTCGGTCCATTCCACCGGGACGACGGCCTCGGCACCGGGCGGCAGCGGGGCGCCCGTCATGATCCGGGCGGCCTGCCCGGGGCCGACCTCGGGCAACGCGCCGCTGCCCGCCGCGACATCGCCGATGACGGTCAGCACGGCCGGGAACTCGTCGGTGGCGCCCGCCACATCGGCCGTGCGGACCGCGTACCCGTCCATGGAGCTGTTGTCGAACGGCGGCAGAGCCACCGGTACCGTGACGTCCTCCACCAGCACACAGCCCTGGGCGTCGGGCAGTTGCAGCTCGATGGGGTCGAGCGGGTGGACCGCGGCGAGGATGTCCGCGAGATGGTCGTCCACCGACCACAGCCGCTCATGGCCGGCGGCCGGTACCGATTCTGCCGTGCTGCTCACGTGCTACATCTCCTCGCTGACATAACTGCGGAGCCAGGCACGGAAGTCCGGGCCCAGGTCTTCACGTTCGCACGCGAGTCTGACAATGGCACGCAGATAGTCGCCGCGGTCGCCTGTGTCATAGCGACGGCCCTTGAAAACCACGCCATGGACCGGTCCGCCCACCTTCTCGTCGACGGACAGCTGCTGGAGCGCGTCGGTGAGCTGGATCTCACCCCCGCGGCCCGGCTCGGTCTGGCGCAGTATGTCGAAGACGGCGGGGTCGAGGACGTAGCGGCCGATGATCGCGTAATTGCTGGGGGCGTCCGCGGTGTCGGGCTTCTCGACCAGATCGTGCACCTTGACCACATCGGTGTCACCGGTGGGCTCGACGGCGGCGCAGCCGTACAGATGGATCTGCTTCGGGTCGACCTCCATCAGCGCGATGACGCTGCCGCCCTCACGCTCCTGGACCTCGACCATGCGGGACAGCAGCGGGTCGCGGGGGTCGATCAGGTCGTCACCGAGCAGCACCGCGAAGGGCTGGTCACCGACGTGGGGGGCGGCGCAGAGCACGGCGTGGCCGAGACCCTTGGGGTTGCCCTGACGCACGTAGTGCATGGTGGCGAGGTCGCTGGACTCCTGGACCTTCGCGAGCCGGCCGGCGTCTCCCTTCCGGGTCAGCGCCTCCTCCAGCTCGTAATTCCGGTCGAAATGGTCCTCCAGCGGGCGCTTGTTGCGGCCGGTCACCATGAGGACATCGGAGAGACCGGCGGCTACCGCCTCCTCGACGACGTACTGAATAGCGGGTTTGTCCACAACCGGCAGCATCTCTTTCGGAGTGGCCTTCGTGGCGGGCAGGAACCGGGTGCCGAGGCCTGCGGCGGGGATGACAGCCTTGGTGATCCGGGAGGGCGAGTGAGTCATGCGGAGTACACTATCCGCGCTTTATAGGCGGAAGATGATACTCCGGTTAACTTTCGTCTCATAAACGATCAGACGCGAGGTTTGTGATGTCCGGTGCGCAATGATGAGTGACGACATGCCCGGAAAGGCTGCGCTGCGCCGCGAACTCCTCTCCCTGAGGGCGCTCCTGTCCAGTGAGGACGCACGCGAAACCGGGGCGGTTCTCGCGCGGCGCGCACTCGGTCTGCCGGAGCTCGCGGGCGCCCGGACCGTCGCCGCGTATGTCTCGGTGGGGCGCGAGCCGGGCACGCGCGCGCTGCTCGACGCGCTGCGTGCGCGGGGGGTACGGGTCCTGCTGCCGGTGCTCCTGGCGGACAACGACCTCGACTGGGCGGAGTACGGGGGTACGGACCGGTTGGTGCCCGCGAGGCGGGGGCTGCTGGAGCCGGACGGTACCCGGCTCGGCGTGGACGCGGTCCTGGAGGCGGAGGTCGTGCTGCTGCCCGGTCTCGCGGTGGACGGGCGGGGGATGCGGCTGGGGCGGGGCGGCGGCTCGTACGACCGGGTCCTGGACCGGCTGGCCCGCGCCGGAGCGGACCCCGCGCTGACCGTCCTGCTGTACGAGAACGAGGTGGTCGCGCGGGTCCCGGAGGAGCCGCACGACCACCCCGTACGGGCCGTGGTGACGCCGGGGGGCGTCAGGCGCTTCGACGGCCGACGGTAGCCGACCGCCGGCGTTGGCCGCCCCGGCTCACGACGCGGGCGGTTCGAGCGTGAGGGTGTCGCTCGTCGCGCGCTCCACCGTGTTGACCTTGTACGGCCAGTCGAGCAGCTCGCCCTTGGCCCACTTGTCCGTCTGGTCGGTGTAGTGCGCGCTGTACGCGTGCCCCGAGGCGCCCGTCAGATTGATCCAGCGGGACTTGTCCCAGTCACCGACGTTGACGACCATCCGCATCGACGGCACCCACACGACCTCGTAGCCGCCCGCCGCGTTCCAGCCCGTCGCGTCGACCGCGGCCTCGCCGCCGCCGAGGTTCCACGGGCCGCGGTTGAGCATCTGCTTCAGGAAGCCGGGGCCGCTGGTCCCGAGGGTCTGGTTGTCCAGCTGGAGCTGGTGCAGCCGGCCCCAGCTCCAGCTGGAGACGTCCTTGCCGAGCTTGGCGGTCAGCTCCCAGCGGGCGTCCTCCATGGCGCGCTCGAACAGCTTGTCGCGGGTCTTGGTGGCGTCGTCCCTGCGGCTGCCCGGGGAGCTCCACCAGGCGTTGTCCTCGTCCTTGATGATGCCGCGCACGACCTCGTACCAGCGGTCCCCGCCGTCCGGCTGGGCCGCGTCGGGCGCGCGCTGGCCGCACTCCCGTACCAGCTGTATGTCGTCGTCCGCCGGACCGGTGCTGTCGGCGGGACGGACGTTCAGGCACTCGCCCTTGACGCGCACCTCCTTGGGAAGCTTGTTCCCGAAGGCGAGCTTGAGGACATTGCGCCAGACCGCGTTGAAGTAGGCCGCGGCCCCCGAGTCGGGCTCCTGGGTGTAGTCCCAGCCTTCGAGGAGCTTCTGCGCCTCGCGTACGGACGGGTCCGGGACATCGATCTTGAGCAGATAGGGCATCAGCAGCTTCGCGATCTCGCTGGTGTTGTCCATCTGCATGGTCTGCATGTCGTCGGTCGAGATCTTCCCGCCGTCCTTGATCTTCGACTCGATCAGGTCGTTGATCCGCTGGCTGCGGGCGCCGTAGCCCCAGTCCTCGGTCAGCGGGTACGGGTACTTCTTCGAGTCGATGACGGCCTGGTTGGCGGTGACGATGTAGCCGCGCTCCGGGTCGTACTCGTACGGCAGCTCGTCGAAGGGGATGTACCCCTTCCACTGGTACTTCGGGTCCCAGCCCGGAGCCGGCGTGCGGCCGTCGAAGCCGTCCGAGCGGATCGGGATGCTGCCCGGCGCCTGGTAGCCGATGTGGCCCTTGGTGTCGGCGTAGATGAGGTTCTGCGAGGGGACCTCGAAGTGCTCGGCGGCCTTGCGGAACTCGCCGAAGTCCTTGGCCCTGTTGAGCTCGAAGACCGCGTCCATGGACTTGCCCGGCTGGAGCGCCGTCCACTGGAGCGACACGGCGTAGCCGTCGCCGCGGTCCGGGGCGACATCCCCGACCGGGGCCTTCTCGCCGACCTTCACCAATTCGCTGTTGCGGTCCGAGACCAGCGGGCCGCGGTCGGTGGAGCGGACGGTGATCGTCTTGCTCGGGCCACCGGCGACCTTGATGGTCTCCTCACGGGTCCTGAACCGCTTCTCCTTGTCGCCGTACTGGTAGGAGTCGCCGTTGACCTTCTCCAGGAAGAGGTCGGTCACGTCGGCGCCGAGGTTGGTGAAGCCCCAGGCGATGTCCTGGTTGTGGCCGATGATCACGCCGGGCATTCCGGAGAACGTGTAGCCCGCGACGTCGTACTTGCAGGTCGCCGAGACGCTGCGGCAGTGCAGACCCATCTGGTACCAGAGCGAGGGCAGCTGGGGCGCGAGATGCGGGTCGTTGGCGAGGAGCGGCTTGTCCGTGGTCGTGTACCGGCCGGAGACGACCCAGGAGTTGGAGCCGATGCCGCTGCCGTTCGGGCCGAGCAGCTCGGGGATCTCGTCGAGCGTGCCGGAGAGCGCTTCGAGCTGGGAGTTGAAGTCCTCGGTGGCGCCGGAGGCGGTGATCGCGTCGCCGGTGCCGGGGTCCGTGCCACTGTCCGTGCCGGTGCCGGTGCCGGTCCCTATGCCGGTGCCGGTGCCGGTGCCGAGGTCCGAGCCGTTGCCGCCCATACCGCTTTCCGCGCCGTCGCCGGGCTCGGCCTTGGGGTCGTACTTGCCGGTGATCGGGTCGATCCCGCCCGCGCTGACGATCGGCTTGTTCCGGTCGTACGGATACGACGGGTACAGGTCGTCGATCTGCTGGTCGCTCAGCCGGCTGGTCAGCAGTGAGCGGTCGATCTCGTCCTGCATGTTGCTGCGCAGGTCCCAGGCCATCGCCTTGAGCCAGGCCACCGAGTCGACGGGCGTCCACTTCTCGGGCTTGTAGTCATTGGTGAAGCTCAGGGCCGCGTACTCGAAGGAGATGTCCTTGCCGTCGCGGCCCTCCAGGTAGGCGTTGACGCCGTCCGCGTACGACTGGAGGTTCTTCTTGGTCTCCGCCGAGAGCTTGGTGTCGTACTCGCGCTGTGCCACCCCGCGCCAGTCGAGGGTGCGCAGGAAGGTGTCGGTGTTGACCTGGCTCTTGCCGAACATCTCGGAGAGCCGGCCGGAGGTCATATGGCGCCGGACGTCCATCTCCCAGAAGCGGTCCTGCGCCTGGACGAAGCCCTGGGCGCGGAACAGGTCCTGGTCGCTGTTCGCGTAGATCTGCGGAATGCCGTAGCTGTCGCGTCTGACGTCCACGGGCCCGGAGAGCCCTTTGAGTTCGAGCGTCCCCGTCGTCTGCGGGAAGGAGGCACGGACCGTGCTGACGCCCCAGTACGTGCCGTAGCCGACACCGCCGACGAGCGCCAGCACCAGGACGATCACGATCAGACGGGCGCGTCGCCCCTTCTTTTTGGCGGAAGGGGGGGCTGTGTTGGCGGGCATCGCTGTCCTTCGAGGGGCAGGGTGGTCCTGGAATGCTGGAGCAACCATAGGCGCAGCCGTTCATCGTCCCGGACGCGGTGTCATGTAGTGCGACTCATCGGACGATCACACAGGTGATCACGCCATGGTTCCCGGCGGATAGCGGCCGGAAGGGAGGCGCAGATCACATCGGGTCGTACTGGCGATCGAAAGCGTCAAGAAAACGTTAAAGATTAGGTAAGGTAACGAAGTACCGGCTGCCGGAGGAACGATCCGGCATGCGCGAGGGGAAGGATCGGCCGCTGTCTGTCCACCATCTCAATGAACTTCTGCTCATCAGCTCCCTCGTGCTGCTGATCGCGGTCGCGGCCGTCCGGATCTCCTCCCGGAGCGGGCTCCCCAGCCTGCTGCTCTATCTCGGGATCGGGGTCGTCATAGGGCAGGACGGCCTCTTTCACGTCAAGTTCGACAACGCCGAACTGACGCAGGTAATCGGGTACGCCGCCCTTGTGGTGATCCTGGCCGAGGGTGGTCTGGGCACCAAGTGGAAAGAAGTGAAACCGGCGTTGCCCGCGGCGGCGGCGCTCTCGACCGTGGGCGTCGCGGTGAGCGTCGGGGTGACCGCCTCGGCCGCGCACTATCTGATCGGTCTCGACTGGCGCCAGGCGCTGATCGTCGGCGCGGTCGTCTCCTCGACGGACGCCGCGGCGGTCTTCTCCGTACTGCGCAAGGTGCCGCTGCCGTCCCGGGTGACCGGGGCGCTGGAGGCCGAGTCGGGTTTCAATGACGCGCCCGTGGTGATCATTGTGGTCGCGCTCTCGGCGTCGGGCCCGGTCGAGCACTGGTACGTGCTGGTCGGCGAGATCACGCTGGAACTCGCGATCGGCGCGTGCGTCGGACTGGCCGTGGGCTGGGCGGGCGCCTTCGGGCTGCGGCATGTGGCCCTGCCGGCCTCCGGGCTCTATCCGATCGCCGTGATGGCCATCGCCGTCTCGGCGTACGCGATCGGTGCCACGGCACACGGCAGCGGCTTCCTCGCCGTCTATCTCGCCTCGATGATCCTGGGGAACTCCAAACTGCCGCACGCCCCGGCCAACCGAGGGTTCGCGGAAGGGCTCGGCTGGATCGCGCAGATCGGCATGTTCGTCCTGCTCGGACTGCTGGTGACGCCGCACGAGCTGGGGGACGACTTCCTGCCCGCGGTCGTCGTCGGTCTCGTACTGACGATGGTGGCGCGGCCCCTGTCCGTGCTGGTCAGCCTGCTGCCGTTCCGTATCCCCTGGCAGGAACAGGCGCTGATGTCCTGGGCCGGTCTGCGCGGCGCGGTGCCCATCATCCTGGCGACCATCCCGATGGTGTCGAACATCGAGGGCAGCCTCCGGATCTTCAACATCGTCTTCATCCTGGTCGTCGTCTACACGCTGATCCAGGGGCCGACACTGCCCTGGCTGGCCAAGGCCCTGCGGCTCGGCGATCCCTCCGAGGCCGCCGACCTGGGCATCGAGTCGGCGCCGCTGGAGAGGCTGCGCGGCCATCTGCTGTCCGTGGCCATCCCCGCGCATTCGAAGATGCACGGCGTGGAGGTCGGGGAGCTGCGGCTGCCCGCGGGATCCGCGGTGACCCTGGTCGTACGGGACGGCAAGAGCTTCGTACCGCAGCCGGCGACCGTACTGCGCCGCGGCGACGAGCTTCTGGTGGTCGCGACCGATCCGGTACGGGACGCCGCCGAGCGACGGCTCCGGGCGGTCGGGCAGGGCGGAAAGCTGGCCGACTGGCTGGGGACGGGCGCGGGGAACGGTACGGGCGGTGGGGCCGGAACCGGGGCGGGGACCGGGGCCGGGACCGGAAGCAAGCTCCGTTCCTAATCTCAGGCGTACCTGCACGGTGTTCGTTCCTTTCCCAGGTGACATGGTGTTCGTACCTGTACGATGAAGGCACAGTTGATCGACCAACTCTGCCTGACGCAGTGCTGGCGCGACCGTATGGCGGCCGTGGCGTTCCCCGATGTGGGCCCTGGTATCTACCGCAGTTCCGCGCAAGAGGACAGCTCTCGGCGGTGCCCGTATCCATCCGGGGGCGCGCTACCAGGCGGCAGAAAGGCAAGGACCGTGTCCCACAACACGGTCGACACCACCGAGGGCGGCACCCCGGCCGCGACGCCTCCGGACGCGACGCTTCCGGCCACGACGCCCCGCCCCGGATACGGGCGGCTGCTGCGCACGCCCGGCGCCTGGACGTTCCTGCTCCCCGGGTTCGCCGCCCGGCAGCCCTTCGCGATGCTGACGATCGGCATCGTGCTCCTGGTCCAGCACACCACCGGCTCGTACGGCAGCGCGGGAGCCGTCGCCGCGGTGACCGGCGTCTCCATGGCGGTCTTCGCGCCCCAGGGCGGAAAGCTCGCCGACCGGTTCGGGCAGCGGGCGGTGCTCGTCCCGGGCGTGCTGCTGCACACGGCGTCCGTCGCGGCGCTGATCGTGCTCGCGCTCGCCGGCGCCCCGCTCTGGGCGCTGTTCCTCGCCGCTGTCCCGACCGGCGCCTCCGTCCCGCAGATCGGCCCCATGGTCCGGTCACGCTGGGCCGCCCTACTGGGAGGCAGCCCTTCCGGTTCCGGTTCGGGTCCCGGCTCACACTCCGGTTCGGGTCCCGGCTCCCGACCGCGTGGCGACGCGTCACTGCTCCCGACGGCTGCCGCCTTCGAGTCCGTGACGGACGAGTTCACCTTCGTCATCGGCCCGGTACTGGCGACCGCCCTGTGCACCGGCGTCCACCCGGCGGCCGGACTGATCGCCGAAGCCGTGCTGACGCTGGCCGGAGGGCTGCTCTTCGCCGCCCAGCGGGGTACCCAGCCCAAGACCGGCCGACATGGAGAAGGCGGCTCGGCCGAGCCACGCGTCTCCGCGCTCTCCGTGCCCGGTGTGCGGGTTCTCGCCATCTCCTTCCTGGGAATCGGTTCGGTCTTCGGGGGCATGCAGGTCTCGCTGACCGCCTTTTCCGAGGAGATCGGCAACCCCGGTGTGAACGGTCTGCTGTACGGCGTCTTCGCGGCGGGCAACATGCTCGCCGGAATCGTCTGCGGCGCCGTGGCCTGGAAGATCGGGCCGCGTCGCAGGCTGGTGGTCGGATACGCGGGGCTGACGCTGGCCGCGTCGGCGCTGTGGGCCGTGCACTCGGTGCCTCTGCTCGCCGGACTCGGACTGCTGGTCGGACTCTGCATCGCTCCCGCGCTGATCACGGGCTACACGCTGGTCGAGTCGCTGGTGCCCGCCTCGGCCCGCACCGAGGCGTTCACCTGGCTGACCGGCGCCGTCGCGCTCGGCCAGGCCGCGGCGGTCACCGTCGCCGGACAGCTGGCGGACGTCCATGGCGCGAGCGCCGGGTTCCTGGTGCCTCTGGTGGGCACCGCGCTGGCGCTGGTCACACTGATCGCGCTGCGTTCGAGGCTGGCCCCGAAGGCCTCCGGACGGGTCGCCGCGCGTGGGATGAGTCACCGCCTGCCGGTGACAGTGGACTGATCGCGCGGAATACGTCACTATGGAGCGTCGTTAGCACTCATTGAGTGAGAGTGCCAGGAGGAGCAAGTGCCGACCTATCAGTACCAGTGCACCGAGTGTGGCGAGGGCCTCGAGGCGGTGCAGAAGTTCACCGATGACGCCCTTACCGTGTGCCCGAACTGCCAAGGACGCCTGAAGAAGGTCTTCTCCGCGGTCGGCATCGTCTTCAAGGGCTCCGGCTTCTACCGGAACGACAGTCGTGGCTCGTCGTCGAGCAGCGCGCCTGCTTCGGCGAGCTCGTCGGGCTCCACCTCGGGTTCCGCGGGTACGAAGTCGTCGTCGGAGTCCAAGGCCCCGGCGTCGGCCTCGTCCTCTTCCGGCTCGGGCGGCTCCGGGTCCGGCTCGGGCTCCAGCTCGACTTCGTCGAGCAGCTCCAGCGGCTCCTCGGCCGCCTGACGCTGTCTCTTTCCGCTCCTTTCTTTTCGTGCTCTTTTCGTGGAGACCCCGCTGTCTTGAACGGCCGGGGTCTTTCGCGTACGCCTGGGCGAGTACGGCTAGTGTGATCGGATGGCGAACGCAGAGATCGGTGTGATCGGTGGCTCGGGTTTCTACTCCTTCCTGGAAGATGTGACCGAAGTCGAGGTGGAGACCCCCTACGGGCCTCCCAGCGACTCCCTCTTCCTCGGCGAGATCGCGGGCCGGCAGGTCGCGTTCCTGCCCCGGCACGGACGCTCCCATGGCCTCGCGCCGCACCGCATCAACTACCGCGCCAATCTGTGGGCACTGCGTTCCGTCGGTGTGAAGCAGGTTCTGGGACCGTGTGCCGTGGGCGGGCTGCGGCCGGAGTTCGGGCCGGGCACGCTGCTCGTACCCGATCAGTTGGTGGACCGTACGAAGGCACGCACGCAGACCTTCTACGACGGGCTGCCGCTGCCTGACGGAAAGACCTCGAAGGTCGTGCACATCTCGCTCGCCGATCCTTACTGTCCTGAGGGACGCAGGACAACACTGGCGGCGGCGCGGGGGCGCGACTGGGAGCCGGTGGACGGCGGGACGCTCGTGGTCATCGAGGGACCGCGTTTCTCGACGCGTGCGGAATCGCGGTGGCATGCGGCAATGGGCTGGTCGGTGGTCGGGATGACCGGGCACCCCGAGGCGGTACTCGCTCGTGAACTGGGGCTCTGCTACACCTCCATGACTCTGGTGACGGACTTGGACGCGGGCGCGGAGACCGGCGAGGGCGTCTCCCACGAGGAGGTCCTCAAGGTCTTCGCCTCGAACGTCGACCGGCTGCGCACGGTGCTGTTCGACGCGGTGGGCGGATTGCAGGCGAGCGAGACGCGCGACTGCCTGTGCGCACACGCTCTGGACGGGGTCGACACCGGGATCGAGCTGCCCTGATCCGGATGTGCCCGGACCCCTCGCGAACCATGCGTGGGAAACCGGGAATTGCGGCGACACCCGGCTGAACCACTCCGGCGGGTGAGGAAGTTGTCCACAACCGCCGACCGATCCACAGGCCGCGACGGGATCGTGACGGACCGTGCATCGTGAGGAGCGACCGCAGAGCTCCTCACGAAACGGTGGTGGTTGCCATGTCCCGCTCCTTCTCGCGTGATCCGTCCCGTCCTGCCCTCCCGTACCCCTCGCCCGGCCTCCCCGGGCTCTCCCCGCTCTCGTCCCCCTCTCCCCTCCCCGCGCCCGCCGCGCCCGAGCCGTGCGGTGTGCCGCTCTTCGATCCGCTGCGGGTCCGGGGCTCCGGCCGACGGCTGCGCAGGGCGCTGTTCAGGCGGCGTCGGGCGACCGCGGCCGGTCTGGCCATGACGGCTGCCGCGCTGGCCACCGCCGGGGCGGGGGGCTCGGTCGGCGCGGCGGCGGATGCCGACGCCCATGCGGAGTCCCCGGCGGCCGGCGCCGTGGCGGAAGCGCCGTCCCGTCCGTCCCGCGCTCAGCGGGCGGCGGAGATGGTGTCCACGCCGGTCCGTATCGCTGACGCGGCGACGGTCCGGCTGCTGCGCCGGGGAGACCGGGTGGATGTGATCGCGGCGGCCGACGGAGCGCCGGAGGCGAGGGTGGTGGCTTCGGGAGCCCGGGTGACCGAGGTTCCGAAGGCACGGGAGACCGTCGTGGACACCGGAGACGGCGGGGCGCTGATCGTCCTGTCCGTTCCACGCGCGACCGCCACGGAGCTGGCCGGCGCGGGCGCCACGTCACGGCTGGCGGTGACGCTGTGCTGAGCCGGCTCGTGCGGGGTCGGCTGGTGTGGGGTCGGCTGGTGCGGGGTCGGCTCGTGCGGGGCCGGCTGGTGCCGAGGTTCGCGCGGGGGAGGCTGGTGCCGGAGCGCTTCGCACTGGGCCGACACGTTCGCACTCGCACTGGCGAGCTGTGGGGTCGCCTGATCGCGTCTGCGGATTGGACAGTGCGGGCACGCGCTGCCGTAGGTTGCGAAGCTGATTGTCACCTCTACCGCACATGCGAAGAAAGGCTCACTCGTGAGCAAGGAGAAGGAAAGCGTGCTGGAGGGCTTCAAGGCCTTCCTGATGCGCGGCAACGTGATCGATCTCGCGGTCGCGGTGGTCATCGGCGCGGCGTTCACGAACGTGGTGAACTCGGTCGTGAAGGGCTTGATCAACCCGGTGGTCGGCGCGTTCGGCACCCAGGATCTGAACAAGTACAGCTCGTGCCTGAAGGCGCCGTGCGAGACGAACGGCGCGGGCGAGGTCGTGAGCGGCATCCCGATCATGTGGGGAACGGTGCTGAGCGCGGTCCTCACGTTCGTGATCACGGCGGCCGTCGTGTACTTCCTGATGGTCCTGCCGATGTCCAAGTACCTCGCCAGGCGAGCCAGGCAGCAGGCCGCCAAGGAAGAGGTCCAGGAGGTCACGGAGCTCAGCGAGCTGGAGGTGCTGAAGGAGATCAGGGACACGCTGATCTCGCAGCGTGGCTCGGGGACCGCCGTCCCCGGGCAGGCCGCCACTGGGCAGGCGACTCCTGGTCAGACAGCCTCGGGGCCGAACAATCCGGGGCAGGGCAAGCCGTAACGGCTGAGGGCCGTACCACCGGTCAGAGGTGGTGGGGCGGCTTCTCGTCGAGGAAACGCGCGAGATCGGCGGCGCTGTCGCCGCTCCCGGTGGGCCGGTCTCCCCAGCCACGGTCCGTGTCGTCCGTCGACTGCTGGTCCAGCGGATCGTCGAAGATCAACGCCGGACTGGGGCGAGGCGGCCGGGACGGCGGGGGCGACTGGGCCGGCTGGGGCGACTCCACCGCCGACGGCTCGGGGTTGGGGGCGGTGCTCATAGCTCCAGGGTACGGGGGCGCGGTCCGGGCCGACGCGGGCGAGGAGGGGCGGGAGCCGCCGCGGCCCGGGTGGCGCTCAGCGCGCGCCGCACCGTCCCGCCACCCGTATCTCTGCTGTGCTGGGCGCATGATGTCGACCCACCGTCATCGGCTATCTGGTGATGCGGGTGGCGCCGACCGCGCGGTGGCGGCTGCGACCGTGGCGGTGGGGGTGACGCTTGCCGAGCACGCGGATACCCGTGGTACGGATGGGGGTTCATGACATCGAATGACGCACTGACCGACGTGGCGGGCCTGCGGGTCGGGCACGCCCGGGTGGCGGGAGACCGGGCACTGACCGGCACCACCGTCGTTCTCGCCCCGGAGGGCGGCGTGGTGGCCGCCGTGGATGTACGGGGCGGCGGGCCGGCCACCCGGGAGACCGACGCCCTCGATCCACGCAATATCGTCCAGCGCGTCGAGGCCGTGGTGCTGACGGGCGGCAGCGCGTTCGGGCTCGACTCGGCGTCCGGGGTGATGGCGTGGCTGGAGGAGCGCGGGCGGGGCGTCCGGGTCGGTCCCGACCCGTCCCAGGTGGTACCGGTCGTGCCGGCGGCCGGGGTCTTCGACCTGGGGCGCGGTGGCGACTGGCGGGTCCGCCCGGACGCGGCGACGGGCCGTGCGGCGGTGGAGGCGGCGGCCGGTACGGCGAACGGGGCACCGGTCGCGGAGGGCGGCGTGGGCGCCGGGACGGGTGCTCTGGTCGGCCCGGTCAAGGGCGGGATCGGTACGGCGAGCCTGGTCCTGGAGTCCGGGATCACGGTGGCCGCCCTGGTCGTCGCCAACGCCGCGGGTTCCGCGATCGATCCGCTGACGGGCGTGCTGTACGGGCGCTACCTCGACGGCCGTACGGAGTACCCGGCGTCCGAGGTCCACGAGGCGGCCCAGCGGCGGCTGGCCGAGCTGCTCGAACGGAACGGGCCCCCGCCGCTCAACACCACGCTCGCCGTCGTCGCCACCGACGCCGAACTGTCCCGGGCACAGGCGCACAAGCTCGCGGGCACGGCGCACGACGGTATCGCGCGCGCCGTCCGTCCCGTGCATCTGCTCAATGACGGGGACACGGTTTTCGCCCTGGCGACGGGTCAACTCCCCCTCGCCGAGGGGGCTCCGCTCGCGCTCAATGAGGTACTGGCGGCCGGAGCCGACGTCGTGACCAGGGCAATCGTCTCCGCTGTCGTGGCGGCGGAGAGCGTGGCGGGGCCGGGCGGGACGTTTCCCTCGTACCGCGAGCTGTACGGGCTCGACTGACCGGCGTAGTCGCCGAGTTGGCGGGGGCGCGCGGGAACTTCACGTACGCCCCCTTCGTTTTCTCAAACTTAGGACGCGATGTAAGCCCTAGGCACTACGTTATGCAATCACCAAGTGACATGTGGCGACGGCCTGGAGACCCATCTTGAACGATCCCTACGAGACAACCGAGACGCACCTCGAGCGACTCCTGGGTCGGGCACTCAACTCCTTCGACCTGCCGGACGCATTGGTCGAGCAACTCAGCCATGCGCTGGCGCACGCCAGCTCGCTGTGCTCCGCGCACCACAGTGCGGGGCTGCACCGCGAGACCTACCGACACACGTATCTGCTCATGAACGGCAGCGCGCTGAGTCTCTGGGAGCTGGTGCACAACACCGGCCGGGACGAAGCGCGGTCGCACGAGCTGTACGCGGAGGAGTCCGAGGCGCAGCTCGCCGCGGCCCGTCTCTGCCGCCCCGGCAGCCCCGAGGCACCACGGCTCTCCGACGACGGGTCAGCGGGCCCGGAGGCGGTACGCGATCCCGACGGGCCGCCCATGGACGATGCGGCGGCGGGGCTGCTCGCGGAGTTGGAGTCCGAGCGCACGGCCGAGATCGACGCGCATCTCGCGCTGCTCCGCGGTCTGCGCGCCATGCCCTCGACCCCGCTTCCGCGGCACCGGACGTACTCGCCGGACAACTCCCCGGACCATGCGCGCCGGGTGCTGCGCCGGGCGGAGAACGCCGACCGGCCGGGCGAGGAGACGGCGCAGCTGCTGCGGACGGCGTTCGCGCATCACATCACGCAGGTCTTCGGCAGACAGTGCCAGGTCGAGGGCAAGGACGCCGGGTTCATGCTCTACGAGCACGCGTTCCTGCTGATCGACGGCGACGAGACGAGCCTGTGGGAGGTGGAGCACACGGCGACTCCGGACGGCCGTCATATGTGCGAGGTGTACGAGACGGAAGACCTCGCGCGCGAAGCCATGGAGCTCTGCGCGCAGGTGCGATGAGGTGAGGTGAGGGCGGGAAGCGGGGTGGGTCGTACGGCCGCCAGGGGTGGACGGCCGTACGACCGCGAGGACCCTGCTCAGGCGGCCACCGGTATCTTGGCGTCCGCCCCGGCCTCCCCGTCGCCGGGGACACCGTCACCGGTGCTTCCGGCCTCCGCCGCCTGGTCGGGACGGCCCGTTTTGCGGGCTCCCTTGAGGAGGATGACCAGCCCCGCGCTCACCGCCGTACCGGCCGCGATCGCGATCAGGTAGAGGAACGGGTTGCCGATCAGCGGGATCACGAAGATGCCGCCGTGCGGGGCCCGCAGCGTGCACTCGAAGAGCATCGACAGCGCGCCGGTGACCGCGCCGCCCGCCATCGCGGACGGGATCACCCGCAGCGGGTCGGCGGCGGCGAAGGGGATCGCGCCCTCGGTGATGAAGGAGGCGCCGAGCACCCAGGCGGCCTTGCCGTTCTCCCGTTCGGTACGGGTGAACAGCCTGCCGCGTACGGTCGTGGCCAGCGCCATGGCGAGCGGCGGGACCATGCCGGCGGCCATCACGGCGGCCATGACCTTGAGGCTGCCCTCGTTGGGGTTGGCGAGACCGCCGACCGCGAAGGCGTACGCGACCTTGTTCAGCGGGCCGCCCAGGTCGAAGCACATCATCAGACCGAGGATGACGCCGAGGATGATCGCGTTGGCGCCGGAGAGCCCGGACAGCCAGTCGGTGAGCGCCTTCTGGAGCGAGGCGATGGGTTTGCCGACCACCAGGAACATCAGGAAGCCGACGATCGCGGAGGAGATCAGCGGGATCACGACGACCGGCATGATGCCGCGCAGCGGGGCGGGGACCCTCAGTTTCTGTATGGCCATCACCGTGCCGCCGGCGATCAGACCGGCGGCGAGGCCGCCCAGGAAGCCCGCGTTGATGGTGAGGGCGATGGAGCCGCCGACGAAGCCGGGCACCAGACCGGGGCGGTCGGCCATCCCGTACGCGATGTAGCCCGCGAGGACCGGCACCAGGAAGCTGAACGCCAGGCCGCCGATCTGGAACAGCAGGGCGGCCCAGCTGGTGTGGTCCGTCCAGATGAAGTGCTCGGCGACGGAGGGGGCCTTGTCGATGGTGTAGCCGCCGATGGCGAAGCCGAGGGCGATGAGAAGCCCGCCCGCGGCCACGAAGGGGACCATGTAACTGACGCCGGACATCAGCCACTTGCGCAGCTTGGTGCCGTAACCCTCGCCCGGTTCGCCCGCGTTGTCCACGGGTGAGGCGTGGTCGCCGGCCGTACCGGTGATCTCGCCGCGTTCCGCCTTGCCGCGTACCTCGGCGATCAGCTCGGCGGGCCGGTTGATGCCCGCCTTGACGCCGACGTCGACGGTCGGCTTCCCGGCGAACCGGCCCTTCTCCCGTACCGGCACGTCGTGCGCGAAGATCACGGCGTCGGCGGCGGCGATGACGGCGGGGTCGAGCCGGTTGAACCCGGCGGATCCCTGCGGCTCGACGACCACCTCGACGCCCGCCTGCTGCCCGGCCTGTTCCAGCGCCTCGGCGGCCATGTAGGTGTGCGCGATGCCGGTGGGGCAGGAGGTGACAGCGACGATCCGGAAGGCGCGGTCGGCGGGCTTCTGCGGCTCCTCCGCCGCCGGGGGCGCGGCGGGCCCGTGCTGCGGCTCGGGCTGCGACTCGGACGGCGACGCGGAGCCTGGCGCGGGGTCCGGCTCGGACCGCGATTCGGGGCGCGGCTCAGGGTCCGGCTCGGACTTCGACGCGGGGCGCGGCCCAGGGTCCGGCTCGGGCCCCGGTTCGGGCTCGGTCCGTGTGACGTCCTCGCCGCGGATCAGCGACGCCGCCGCGGTCGCGTCCGTCGCCGTACGCAGGGCCGTCGTGAAGTCCTCGTTCATCAGACGCCGGGCCAGGGCGGAGAGGATCGTCAGATGGGCGTCGTCGGCACCGGCCGGTGCCGCGATCAGGAAGATCAGATCCGCCGGACCGTCCGGGGCCCCGAAGTCGATGCCCCGCGCCGAGCGGCCGAAGGCCAGCGTGGGTTCGCTGACATGGGCGCTGCGGCAGTGCGGGATGCCGATACCGCCGTCGAGCCCGGTCGGCATCTGCGCCTCGCGCGCGGCCACATCGGCCAGGAAGCCGTCCAGGTCGGTGACCCGGCCCAGGGTCACCATCCGTTCGGCCAGCGAGCGGGCCGCGGCTTCCTTCGTCTCGGCGGCCAGGTCGAGGTCGACCAGGTCCGCGGTGATCATGTCGCTCATCGCGGGCTCCTTCGCTTGCTTATCGCGCGGGTCAGGTGAGTGGGAGAAAGAGGAGAAGTGCGGGAAGTGGGAGAAAGAGGAGAGGGAGGAGGAAGGGGAGGGGAAAGGGTGGCGGGGGTCCAGGGGGCAGGGGACGGGCTCATGAGGCGGGCTCCGCGAGAGGACGGTCCAGCGGGACGTCCGCGGTCACCGTGACCGCCGACGGGTCCAGGTCCACGGGCGACGGCATCACGCTGCCCGGCAGCTGCACGGCCGCCGCACCGTGCGCGACGGCGGACGCCAGGGCCTCGGGGCCTTCGCCGCCGGCCGCCAGGAATCCGGCCAGTGAGGCGTCGCCCGCGCCGACGTTACTGCGGACCGTGGTGACGGCGGCGCAGCCGAAGTACGTCCCCGCGCCCGAGACCAGCAGCTGGCCGTCCGCGCCGAGGCTGGCGAGCACGGACCCGGCGCCGTACGTCCGCAGCTCCTCCGCGGCCTTCACCGCGTCGCCCACCGTCGCGAGGGGGCGTCCGACGGCCTGGGCCAGCTCTTCGGCGTTCGGCTTCACCACGTCCGGCCGTTCCCGGAGCGCGGCCAGCAGCGAGGGGCCCGAGGTGTCGAGCGCGATCCTGGCCCCGGCGCGGTGCGCGCGGGCGACCAGCTCGGCGTACCACTCCGGCGCGAGGCCGCGCGGCAGACTGCCGCAGCAGGCGATCCAGGTGGCCGCGCCCGCGTGCGTACGGATCGTGGAGAGCAGCGACTCGGACTCGACGGCGGTCAGTTCGGGACCCGGCGCGTTGATCTTCGTCAGGGTGCCGTCCGGCTCGGCGAGCGCGATATTGGACCGGGTCGCGCCCGCGACCGGCACCGGCGCGACCTCGATGCCCTGCTCCGCGAGGAGTTCGGCGACGAGCGCGCCGGGCGCACCGCCGAGCGGCAGTACGGCGACCGTACGCCGGCCCGCCGCGGCGACGGCCCGCGAGACATTGACGCCCTTGCCGCCGGGGTCCATGCGCTCGGCGGTGGCCCGCAGCACCTCGCCTCGGTCGAGCGCCGGGACCTCGTACGTACGGTCCAGGCTCGGGTTCGGGGTGACGGTGAGAATCATGCGGCGCTCTCCTAGACGCACAGCACTTCGGTGCCCGCGGCCTCTACCGCCGCGGCGTCCGAAGGGCTGAGCCCGCTGTCGGTGATGAGCAGGTCGACATCGGCGAGAGCGCCGAAGCGCGCGAAGTGTTCCTGGCCGTGCTTGGCGGAGTCGGCGAGCAGCACCACCCGCCGGGCAGCGCCGACGAGCGCGCGCTTGACCGCGGCTTCGGCGAGGTCAGGGGTGGTGAGACCGCCCTCCGGCGAGAACCCGTTCGTGCCGAGGAAGACGACATCGGCGCGGATCTCGCCGTACGCGCGCAGGGCCCAGGCGTCGACGGCGGCGCGGGTACGGTGCCGCACCCTGCCCCCGACCAGATGGAGATCGATGCCCGGGTGATCGGCGAGGCGGGCCGCGACGGGCAGCGCGTGCGTGACGACGGTGAGCCCGCATTCCAGCGGCAGCGCCGCCGCGAGCCGCGCCACGGTCGAACCGGCGTCCAGGATCACGCTGCCGTCCTCCGGCAGCTCGGCGAGCGCCGCGTGCGCGATACGGTCCTTCTCATCGGCGGCGGTGGACTCGCGCTCCGCGAGGTCGGGCTCGAAGTCGAGCCGCCCGGCCGGTATGGCCCCACCGTGCACACGCCGTACGAGCCCGGCCCTGTCGAGCGCCTTGAGGTCACGCCGTACGGTCTCGGCGGTGACCTGGAACTCCTCGGCCAGCGACAGCACATCGACGCGACCGCGCTCGCGGGCGAGGCGCAGGATCTCCTGCTGGCGCTCCGGTGCGTACATGTGGTTTTACGTCCGTTCCGTGCCCGAACCTGTGGTTTCGGCGACACGCTACGCCCAGATTTCCAGAAAGTAAACAGATCCGGGCACGGTACGGACAGGGTCGGGCGTCAGTCGGAGTCGGGCGTCAGCCGTTCTCGACGATGCCCTCGCCGTAGCCGACGGTTCCCTCGCCGTGTCCGGGGGCTCCCCCGCCGCCGTCGTTCCCGGCAGCGCCGTCACCCTCTCCGACGGCACCACCGTCGTCTCCAACGGCACCGCCGTCGTTCCCGACCTCGCCGCCGCCCTCGCCGTTCCCAGCGGCACCACCGTCGTCGTTACCGGCGGCACCACCGTCGTTCCCGGCAGCGCCGTCGCCGCCGTCGTTCCCGGCAGCGCCGTCGCCGATCTGAGCGCCGACTGCGGCCAGCGCGGTGGTCACCGGCTGGAAGAACGTCTCGCCGCCGACGGTGCAGTCACCGCTGCCACCGGAGGTCAGGCCGATGGCGCTGCCGTCCGCGGTGAAGAGGGGACCGCCGCTGTCGCCCGGCTCCGCGCAGACGTCGGTCTGGATCAGGCCGGTGACCGTACCTTCCGCGTAGTTGACGGTGGCGTCGAGGCCGGTGACCGAGCCGTCGTTCAGCCCCGTGGTGCTGCCCATACGGATCACCGCCTGGCCCACCGTGGCCTCGGCGGCCCCGGTGATGTCCACGGTCTGTCCGTCGCCGGTGTCGACCGTGCTGGGGGCCTCGGTGGCGGCGTCGTCGTAGCTCACGAACGCGAAGTCTCCGTCGCCCGGGAAGGTCGCCTGCTGTACGGTGCCCACCGGCGCCCCGCCCGCGGCGTCCGACCATTCATCGGCGGCGACTCCGCAGTGGCCGGCGGTGAGGAAGCCGGGCGCGCCGTTCCCGTCGATGACGTTGAAGCCGAGCGAACAGCGCGCGCCGCCGCCGAAGATGGCGTCACCGCCCGCCGCGACGGTCTTGAACTCGCCCGCCGACTTCTTGATACGGGCCGTGTCGGCGCCGAGCGACCGGACCGTGGATTCGATCCGGTCCCACTTGTCGCCGGTGACGGTGCGGTCCGCCGTGACCTGGATCTGGTTGGTCCTCGGATCGACGGCCCACGCGGTGCCCGGAATGGTGGCCTGTTGCCGCAACGTCGTGGCGGCGGACTTCAGTTGGGCCGTGCTGTTCTTGACGCTCCGCACCACGGCACCGGCCCTGGCGGCCTCGGCACGCGCGTCGTTGTCGTCGCCGACGACATTGACGGTGACCTGCTGCCTGTCCTTGTCGTAGTAGGCACCGGCGAAGGCCGGGCCCAGTCGTTCGGCGATCCGTGAGGCGAGGCCGCCCGCGGACAAGGCACTCAGCGTCTTGGGCGCGGGAGCCGGAGAGGCGTCGGATCCGTCCTGCGAGGCATTGGCCTGGGGCAGCAGAATCGCGGCTGCCACCACGGCGGCGGCACCGCCCCCGGCGAAGGCGATCTTCCGCTTGGGTATGCGTTTGTGGCTCAACTCGTGACCTCCTGTGGGGGACGGAGTCCGCTCGTCGGCAGCAGACGAAACGCGCTACGCGCTACGGGCCTTCATACGCAGGAGATCTGAGTTGTGTTCAGCCGGGTGTGCGGCGGGGTGTTCGGCCCCGTCTTCAGATCGGCCGTCACCCGGCCGTCACTCGGTCTTCAATTCGGCCGTCACCCGGTCTTCGGCTCGGTCCTCAACTCAGTCCTCAGCTCGACCCTCAGCTCGGTCCTCAACAACTCGGTCTTCAACTCAGCGATACGCGAACGACGGTGACCCGCACCCTGACGCCTCCCCAGTGCGGGTCACCCTGTGCCGCCGTCGCCCCCTGTTACGAGGCGGCCTCCACCGCCGACTCCTCCACATGCTGCTTCGGCCGCGCCGGCAGCGCGAACATCACCCCGAAGATCACCACGAGCACCGCGACCACCCACCACATCGCGTGCTGGAATCCGTCCACGAAAGCCATGCCGACCGCCCCGGGGCCGACCGCCGCGGAGCCGGCCGCCGCCGAGCCGACGCGGTCGTCGACCACGCCGAAGAACACCACCGACACCAGCCCGAGCCCAAGTGCGCTGCCCATCTGCTGCGTCGTGTTGATCAGACCGGACGCCGAGCCCGCGTGCTCGCGCGGCACTCCGGACAGCACCGCGTCCGTCAGCGGCGCGACGATCAGTCCCATGCCGAGCCCCATCACCGTCAGCGGCAGCGCCATCTGCCAGGCGTGGATGTCCGTTCCGTACCGCCCGGCTTCCCAGATGTAGACGAGCAGCCCCGTGGCCATCGTCAGCGCACCGGTCTGGAGCACCTTCCGGCCGAAGCGCGGCACCAGCTTCTGTACGGACAGCCCCGCCGCGACCGAGACCGCGAGCGAGAACGGCACTCCCGTGAGCCCCGCCCGCAAGGGGCTCCAGCCGAGACCGATCTGCATATAGAGCGTCCAGACCAGGAAGAAGATGCCCAGAACGATCCCGAAGGTCAGCTGCACGGTGATGCCCGCGGCGAAACTCTTCACCCTGAACAGCGACAGTTCGACGAGCGGCGAACCGTCCTTGCGCGTCTTCCGCTTCTCGTACGCCACGAAGCCCGCGAACACCAGCACGCTCCCCGCCATGCAGAGATGGCCCCACAGCGGCCAGCCCAGCTCGCGCCCGCGCGTGAGCGGGTAGATCAGCATCAGCAGGGCGACGGTCACCAGCACCACGCCGATCAGGTCGAGCCGGAGCGCCTTGGGCGCCTTGGACTCGGTGATGAACTTCCGGCCGAGCAGTACGCCCGCGATCCCGACCGGCAGATTGATCAGGAAGATGGGCCGCCACTCCAGCCCGGCGATGTTCCACTGCGTCAGCAGCGCGCCGAGCAGCGGTCCCGAGACGGCGCCGAGGCCGACGATCGCGCCGAACATCCCGAAGACCTTGCCGCGTTCGTGCGCCGGGAAGGTGACATGGATGATCGCGAGCACCTGCGGCACCATCAGCGCCGCCATCGCCCCCTGGAGCAGCCGTGAGCCGGCCAGGATCTCCGGGGTCGCGGCGAATCCGCAGAGCGCGGAGGCGATCGTGAAGCCGCTGATACCGATCAGGAAGAGACGCTTGCGGCCGTATATATCGCCGAGCCGACCGCCTGTGATCAGTCCGGCGGCGAAGGCGAGAGCGTATCCGGCGGTGATCCACTGGATGGCCCCGAATGAGGCACCCAGATCCCGCTCGATGCTCGGGATGGCGATATTGACGATCGTGACGTCGACCAGGTCCATGAACGCGGCGGTCATGACGATGGCCAGGGCCAGCCAGCGACGACGGTCTCCGGCGGGCGCGGAGACCGTCCCGCCGCCGACGGCCGGGCCACTGTCCGAAGCGCCGGGATGGGACTCGGCCGCCTTGTCCAGAACAGCCACAGGGGTCGAGGTCGAGGGAGACAGAGAAGACGGCGAAGAAGGCTGAGATGGCAGAGATGACGGAGAAGGCGGAGAAGGCGGAGAAGAAGCGGGCGAAGAACTCATGCCGAGGAAGCTAGAGACCATCTAGGCCAGTCCATGTCCTAGATGGCGCGCACCATGGATCCATGACCGACACCCCGGCACGGCTCCTCAGTCTGCTCTCCCTCCTCCAGACTCCGCGCGAGTGGCCGGGCAGTGAGCTGGCCGAGCGGCTCGACGTCAGCCCGCGCACCATCCGCCGCGACATCGACCGGCTGCGCGCCCTCGGCTACCCCGTCGAAGCGACCATGGGCGCGGTGGGCGGCTACCGGCTCGTCGCCGGCACCGCCATGCCGCCGCTGCTCCTGGACGACGAGGAGGCCGTCGCCATCGCCGTCGGGCTCCGGGCCGGGGCGGGCCATGCCATCGAGGGCGTCGAGGAGGCCTCCGTACGGGCCCTCGCCAAGCTGGAGCAGGTGCTGCCCTCCCGGCTGCGGCATCGCGTCTCCACACTCCAGGCCGCGACGATCCCGCTCACCCAGGGCGACGGCGCCACCATCGATCCGCGCACTCTGACGGTGATGGCCTCAGCGGTCACCGGCACCGAGCGGCTGCGGTTCGGCTATCGCTCGGGCGACGGTACGGAGACGAAGCGCCAGGTCGAGCCGTACCGTCTCGTCTCCACCGGCCGGCGCTGGTATCTCGTGGCGTACGACCTCGGGCGCGAGGACTGGCGTACGTTCCGGGTCGACCGGGTCAGCGAGCCCTTCGCCACCGGCGCGCGATTCCGCCCGCGCGAGCTGCCGACCGGGGACGCGGCGAAGTTCCTGAGCCGGTCGATGTCCCGGATGCAGCCGGCGATGGAGGTGGACGTGACCTTCCTGGCGCCCGCGGGATTCGTGGCGGCGCGGCTCCCGGCCCATCTCGGCACGCCCGAAGCCACCGGCCCGGACTCCTGCCGCCTGCGCACCTCGGTCAACGACTCGATGGAGTGGCTGGCACTCCGGCTCGCGCTGCTGGACTGCGAGTTCACGGTGCACCGGCCGGACCGGCTGACGGACTACCTGCGGGAACTGGGGGCGAGGATCACCCGGGCGACGGCCCCGACTGCCCCAGCCATCCCTGCTGCCCCAGCCGTCTCTGCTGCCCCGGCCGCCCCTGCTTCCCCGACCGCCCCGGCCTCCCCGACCGTCTCCGAACCGACCCTCTCGGGACCGACCGCCCCGGCTTCCCCGGCTTCCCCGACCGGCCCGACCGCCCCGGGAGAGACACCGTAAGAGCCCTCTCCAACCCGCCCCGGACAGAGGTGAGCCCCGGCACCTGGGGGGGGTTGGTGCCGGGGCTCGCTCTCGGGGGCCGACGTATCGGCCCGTACGTACCGCTCGGAGAGACAGTACGAGTAAGGGGGACACTACGGCTACAGAACGGCGACGTCACGCCGCCGCGTCGAAACCTGTGTCACGAGCCATCTTTTTCAGCTCCATCAGCGCGTGCTTCTCGATCTGCCGTATCCGCTCGCGGGTCAGGCCGTGCTGCTTGCCCACCTCGGTGAGCGTGCGCTCGCGGCCGTCCTCGATGCCGTACCGCATCCTGATGATCGAGGCCGTGCGCTGGTCGAGCTTGCCGATCAGGTCCTCCAGCTCCTCACTGCGGAGCAGCGTGAGCACGGACTGCTCGGGCGATACCGCGGAGGTGTCCTCCAGCAGATCACCGAACTGCGTGTCCCCGTCGTCGTCCACCGACATGTTCAGACTTACCGGGTCACGCGCCCAGTCCAGTACGTCGTTGATCCGCGCCGGGTTCGACCCCAGCTCCGCGGCCACCTCTTCGGGCTCCGGATCCCGTCCGTTCTCACGGTTGAACTCCCGCTGAACGCGCCGGATCCTGCCCAGCTCCTCCACCAGGTGGACCGGCAGCCGGATCGTCCGGGACTGGTCCGCTATGGACCGCGTGATGGCCTGGCGGATCCACCACGTCGCGTACGTGGAGAACTTGAAGCCCTTGGCGTAGTCGAACTTCTCCACGGCACGCACCAGGCCGGCGTTGCCCTCCTGGATCAGATCCAGCAGGGGCAGACCGCTGCGCGGGTAACGCCGCGCCACGGCGACCACCAGGCGGAGGTTCGAGCGGATGAAGACGTCCTTCGCACGCTCGCCCGCGGCGACCAGCGCCTCGAGCTCTTCGTGCGAAGCGCCACCCGCCTCGCTCTTCACCTCGCCGTCGAGGATCTGCCGGGCGTAGACTCCGGCCTCGATGGTCTGGGACAGCTCGACTTCCTTTTCGGCGTCGAGCAGCGGCGTACGCGCGATCTCGTCGAGGTACATGCCGACCAGGTCGCGGTCGGCGATCTCCCCGCCTACAGCGCGAACACTGCTTGCCGCTTTCGTCCCGCCAGAGGCGGTACGACGGGCGACGGCACGGGTTGCCATGCGAGCTCCCTTACTGAACTGAGTAGGTCGCGACACCCTTGCGGGTGCCCTGCATCCGAAGGAAACAACGACTGGAATCCGGACAGAATTCCCATGCCGTACATGGATTTTGTGATCATGCAGTACCCTGTGCCGCCACGACGGCTTCGCCGGCGCTGCGGGGAGGGCCAGAAGCGCAGGTCAGAGCAGGGGTGAGGGCCGGGATCCGGACCGGGCCCCGGTCGCCCCATATCCCTGCGGATACCCCTGCGGATCCCTGTAACCCCACATCCCTGAAGACGGCTCGCGCCTGTCTTTGGTTGCTCAGCGCAGACCGGGCCGGCCGGACCGGCAGCCAAACCGCACCGTCAGCCGAACCACACCATCAGCCAAACCACACCATCAGCAGAACCACACCATCAGCCGAACTGCACCGACCTCTTCGCCAGGCCCATCCAGAAGCCGTCGATCACGCTCCGGCAGCTCTCCAGCTCGCCCTCCGACGCACCCAGCGTCACGAAGAGTGGCGCGAAGTGCTCAGTACGGGGGTGGGCCAGCCGGCCGGCCGGGGCCTTGTGCTCGAAGTCGAGCAGGGCATCGACGTCCCGCGCCCGCAGCGCCCGCGTACCCCAGTCGTCGAACTCCGCCGACCAGCCGGGCACCGCGCCGCCCGCGTGCCGCAGCGCGGCCAGATTGTGGGTGAAGAAGCCACTGCCGACGATCAGTACGCCCTCATCCCGCAGCGGCGCCAGCTTGCGCCCGATCTCCAGCAGCCTCTGCGGGTCGAGCGTGGGCATGGAGACCTGGAGCACCGGAATATCAGCCTCCGGGAACATCTCCACCAGGGGCACATACGCGCCGTGATCGAGCCCACGGTCCGGCACGTCCTGCATCGGCGTTCCGGCGCCGCGCAGCAGCTTCCGTACGGAGTCGGCCAGCTCGGGCGCCCCCGGCGCCGCGTACCGCACCGCGTAATAGTGCTCGGGGAAGCCCCAGAAGTCGTACACCAGCGGCACGGTCTCGGTCGCGCCGAGCGCGAGCGGGGCTTCTTCCCAGTGCGCGGAGACCATCAGGATCGCCTTGGGGCGGGGCAGCGTCACGGACCAGGCGGCCAGTTCGCCCGGCCAGACCGGGTCATCGGCCAGCGGCGGGGCCCCGTGGGAGAGGTAGAGGGCCGGCATGCGCTCGGCGACGGCGTTCATGGCGACTCCCGGTCTGTTGGCCTGCCCCTGTCCGTGGATCTCTCTGTTCACGGATCCCGCTGTTCCCACCGCGACTTCTACTTGAACTATCAAGTATTCGCCGATAATCCTAACCGAACCTAGTTTAACTTTCAAGAATGGGTAGAGTGGAACACATGACCACGGCATCCACCGGCAACGACGCCGGTACGGGCGAGGAGCCTCGCTGGCTCAGCGGCGATGAGCAGCGCGTCTGGCAGGCGTATCTCCAGGCGACCACGCTGCTGGAGGACCATCTCGACCGCCAGCTCCAGCGCGACGCCGGAATGCCGCACATCTACTACGCCCTCCTCGTGCATCTCGCACGCGCTCCGCGGCGCCGGATGCGGATGACCCAACTGGCCAAAGACGCCAAAATCACCAGGTCACGGCTGTCACACGCGATCGCGCGGCTGGAGCAGCACGGCTGGGTGCAGCGCGAGGACTGTCCCTCCGACAAGCGCGGACAGAACGCGTTCCTGACGGACCTGGGAAACGAGGTCCTGGAGAAGTCGGCGCCGGGCCATGTCGCCGCCGTACGCCAGGCGATCTTCGACCGGCTCAGCCCCGAGCAGGTCGGACAGCTCGGCGAGATCATGCGGGTGATGGCGGAAGGGCTCCAGCCGGAGGGCACGGGCGCGGATCTGCCCTGGCGCCGCTGACGTACGTCCCGCAGGAGTCGCTACGTCCCGCGTGTACGAACCACGTGTACGAACTACGGGTACGGACCACGGGCACGGACCACGGTACGAATCCGCCCCGGTACCACCGCTGAATCGCGGCGGCACCGGGGCGTTTCCGTACCGTGGAGCAGCGACCGTCAGTGCATCGCCACCGGCATCTTGATCTCGTCCTCCACGCCCTCGGCACCCGAGGCGACCGGCGAAGTGCCGGGACGGCCCGTGTTGATGAGGGTCACGGCGATCGCCGCGGCGACCAGCAGGATGCCGACCGCCCACCAGATCGCGCTGGAGAAGCCGGCCACCAGGGCCTGGAGCTGCAACAGCTGCGCGTTGGTGGCCGTCGCCGCGTGGGAGGCGACGTACGCGGTCGTGGCCGAGGCCGCGATCGTGTTCAGCAGCGCCGTACCGATCGCGCCGCCCACCTGCTGCGAGGTATTCACCATCGCCGAGGCGACACCCGCGTCACGCGGCTCGATGCCGTGCGTGGCGAGCGCCATGGCCGGCATGAACGCCGTACCCATACCGAGGCCGAGCAGCAGCTCCGCCGGCAGGATCAGGCCGGTGTACGAGGAGCCGATCTCCAGCTGGGTCAGCAGGAGCATGCCGACGGAGGCGACCAGGAAGCCGGGGCCCATCAGATAGCGGGGCGCCACCCGGGTCATCAGCCGGGCACCGATCTGGGTCGAGCCCGTGATCATGCCCACGATCATCGGCATGAAGGCGAAGCCCGTCTTGACCGGCGAGTACCCCTCGACGACCTGGAGGTAGTACGTCAGGAAGAGGAACAGACCGAACATGCCGATGATGGCGAGACCCAGCGAGAGGTAGACACCGGCGCGGTTGCGGTTGGTCACCACGCGCAGCGGCAGCAGCGGGGCCTTGACCCTCGACTCGACGGCCACGAACGTGGCCAGCAGGACCGCGGCGGCGACGAAGAGCGAGATCGTCGTCGCGTCGCTCCAGCCGTCGGACTCGGCGCGGGTGAAGCCGTACACCAGCGAGACCAGGCCCAGCGTGGAGAGCACGACGCCGGGGATGTCCAGCGCGGAGCGGTTGCGGCCGGCCGCGGGCTCGCGGATCACGAAGTACGCGCCCAGGGCGGCGACGATCGCGAACGGGATGTTGACGAAGAACGTCCAGCGCCAGTCCAGGTACTCGGTGAGGAATCCACCGAGGATCAGACCCACGGCGCCACCGCCACCGGCGATCGCCCCGAAGATGCCGAAGGCCTTGGCCCGCTCCTTGGCATCGGTGAAGGTCACGGCGAGCAGCGACAGAGCGGCGGGCGCGAGCAGCGCGCCGAAGACACCCTGGAGCGCGCGGGCGCCGAGCAGCAGCCCCTCGCTGTTGGCGGCGCCGCCGATGGCGGACGCGGCGGCGAAGCCGATGAGGCCGGTGACGAACGTGCGCTTACGGCCCCACAGGTCGGCGATACGACCGCCGAAGAGGAGCAGACCACCGAAGGCGAGGGCGTAGGCCGTGATGACCCACTGCTTGTTGCCGTCCGATATGCCCAGGTCCTGCTGGGCGGAGGGCAGCGCGATGTTCACGATCGTCGCGTCGAGTACGACCATCAGCTGCGCGAGGGCGATGAACACCAGCGCCTTCCAGCGGCTGGGGTCGGCGGCCGTGGCCCCCGGATCGGGGAGCCGCGATTCGGCTGTTTTTGACATGGAGGTATCCACCTAAGGATGCGTAAAGGCGAAAACGTACGTAAGCGCACGCGACGCTGCGTGACCTACGAAGTCATGGAGTCGACGGAGTCTCGGTGCGGCCGCTGGAGAACGAGCCGCAGGCCGCGGGCACGGGCACGGACATGCGCCGGCGGACCTCTGAACTGGGCGTGACCACTGGGGCTTGCCGGAACAGCTGAACTGCCGGAGCCGCCTCGGTCACGGGATGGGCTACTGGGACGGTGGGGGCCTGGCCGCCGGGGTTCGCGGGCCTGGCCGGTGCGTTGGTTCAAGGGCGCGTCACGGAGCGGCGCGGCGCAGATCCTCCAGAGTCGCGGCCGAGCCGACGAGTTCGGACCTGGCGGGTGCTTCCAGGCCATCGAGGAACAGTTGGATATGCCGGTGGGTGAACCGGTCCATATCCAGGCAGCCGGTGCCGGGCAGTGGGCGGGTGAGCTGGGACAGCGCGACCATCAGATCGCCGACGGCGACATCCGTACGCAACCGCCCGGCCTGACGCGCCCGTTCCATGAGCCCCTCTACGACCGTCTCCAGACGCACACGCTGGGCGTCCAGATCGGGACGTTCCCTGTCGAACGCGGCGGACAGCATCGGACAGAGCGCCCCGACTCGTTCGTCGGCCGCCGCGTGCACGAAGCGGCGCAGTGCGATGAACGGGTCGGGCTCCTCCGCGGCGATACGGTCCGCCTGGTCGGCGACACTCTCCATGACGGAGCGCACTACCGCGTGAACGAGGGCGTACCGGTCGGCGAAGTGCCGGTAGAGCGTGGCATTGCCGATACCGGCGCGACGGGCGATCTCGTCGAGCGGGGCGTCGGCCCCGTACTCCACGAACATCTCACGGGCCGCCGCCACGATCCGCTCCCGGTTGCGCAGAGCGTCCGCGCGCGGACGGGGTGCTCGGCGCGCCGGGGTTTCAGCTGCGGTGGCGGTCACGTCGGACCCTTCCCTCGGTCGTAGTCAGTACGTCGTCATTCATCGTCATACGTCGCCATACGTCTCACACATCGTCGTAGTGCGACGTCGTAGCTCGTAGGTCGCAAGCGGGGATCGCCTCCCCGTTTCCCAGAACCACACGTGCAAACGGGGAAGCCATCCCCGGTTATTTCACTCAAACATGTGAGCTGGGTCACTCTGCTCCATTCGGTGTCAGGAACCCACGATCGGCGCACCCAGCGAGCGCCGACACGCCGACCGACGCAGGGTGATCGAACAGCGCAGTCAGTACGGCCGACTGCCGCGGACGTAAAGGGCGACCGCATGCAGCAGAGGCGTCAGATACGCGGAGCCGGCGACAGCGCCGGAGCCACCGGAGCCAGCAAAGACACCGAAGAAGCAGAAGAAGCAGAAGCAGAAGCAGACGGCGCGGAGGACACGGAAGGCGCTGGAGGCCCTGGAGGCCCTAGTGGCCCTGGAGGCCCTGGACTCCCCGGTGGCCCTGGAGGCGCGAACGGCACCGGAAGCACCGGAAGCACCGGGGCGGCCGGACACACCGACAGCGCGGCCGACGCCCGACGCCCCCGGCCCGCTGGCCGCCTCAGGCGTACCAAGTGCCCCCGCCGGCTCACCGCCATCGCCGGCCTCACCGCGCTCACCCTCGCCGCCCTGACCACGGCGGGTTCGTCCCTCCACGCCACCGCCCCCACCTCAGGGGGCCCCGGACTGGCGATGGGCTCCGCCCTCGGGCCGTGCCGTATCACCGCGAACGCCGCCGTACAGATGTCGGAGGGCCTGCCCACCCCGGCCGGTTACTCCCGTTCCACGGGCAAGATCCGCGCTCTCAACCTCATGATCGACTTTCCGGACGCGCCGGGCACGGGGAAGGCGCTCGACCGGCTCTCCGAATTCTTCCCGAAGACGTCGCAGTGGTTCAGAACCAGTTCGTACGGGCGGCTCGACTACCGTCCCGAGGCCCCGCTGCGGGACTGGGTACGGATGCCGCTGTCCTTCGCGGAGTACGGGATCGCGCGCGGGTCACCGTACGAGCCGGGCTACCGGAAGCTGGTCGACGACATCGTGGCCGTGGCCGACCCGGAAGTGGACTTCAGCGCGTACGACCTGGTCAACGTGTTGGTCACGCCCAACGCGGGCCCCTCGGCGCTGGACACCGTCCTGTCCGTCACCTTCTCCGGCAACGCGGACGCCCCGCACGCCGACGGCGCCCCGCTCTCCAACACGTCGTTCGTCTACAGCCGCCAGGACGACGGCTCCGGGTCGTACGCCGAGACCGGCTACCGGGTGCTCCCGCACGAGAACGGCCATGTCTTCGGACTGCCCGATCTCTACACGATGGACGGCGGCGGCTCGGTCGGGCACTGGGACATCATGTCCGAGGACTGGGGCGCCAACAACGATCTGCTGGGCTGGCACAAGTGGAAGCTCGGCTGGCTCGACGACGAACAGATCCGCTGCGCGTCCGGTGCGGGCATCAGCGACCATGTGCTCGGTCCGCTGGCCACCACGGGCGGGCCGAAGCTGGCGTTCGTACCGATCTCCAAGGAGTCGGGGTACGCGGTGGAGGTACGGACGCGCGAGGGCAATGACGAGGCGGTCTGCGAACCGGGTGTCCTGATCTACCGCGTGGACTCGGGGGTCGACACGGGCCGCGGCCCGATCACCGTCGCGGACGCCAAGCCGAACAGCGGCGGCTGTACGCGCAGGCCCAATGTGCACGCGGAGCTGTCGGACGCGCCGTACCGGCCGGGTCAGACCTTCACCGACCAGGAGAACGGCATCCGGATCTCGGTGCTGGAGCAGGAGTCGGACGGAAGTTTCAAGGTCAGGGTGAAGCGGTTCTGAGCGTCAGGGGAAGCGGCCCTGAGCGTCTCCGGGCGGTTCCCGCGCACGCTCTTCCCGTCATTCCTCGCGCGTGTGCGTCATTCCTCGCGTGCACGGATGTGCTCCACAACCGGGTCCCGCAGCTCACGCTTGAGGATCTTGCCGGTCGGGTTGCGCGGCAGCGGCTCCTCCCCCACGAGCACATGCGCCGGCACCTTGAACGCGGCGAGCCGACGGCCGACATGGGCCCGCAGTTCCCCGGCGTCCGTCCCGGCCCCCGGCCTGACCCGCACCACCGCCGCGACCTCCTCGCCGAGCACGGGGTGGGGGACGCCGAGCACGGCGGCGTCGACGACGTCCGGATGGGCGTGGAGTACGTCCTCGACCTCGACGCAGTACACGTTCTCGCCGCCGCGGACGATCATGTCCTTGAGCCGGTCCACGATGCTGACGCGCCCGTCATCCCGTACGACCGCGAGGTCACCCGTCCTGAACCAGCCGTCGCGGGAGAACGCCCGCGCGCTCGACGCCTCGTCCCGCCAGTAGCCGCGCACGAGCGACTGGCCGCGCAGCCACAGTTCCCCGACCGTCCCCTCGGGCAGGGTCTCGCCGGCCGGGTCCGCGATCCGCACCTCGGTGACCGGCGTCGGACGTCCCACGCTCGCCGGGAACCGCCGGTAGTCGGCGCCGAAGTTGGCGAGCACGCCGCCGGAGGTCTCCGTCAGACCGTAACCGTTACGCGCTTCGATGCGCTCCCCGTAGCTGGCCGTGAGCCGGGCGATCAGATCGGGCGGCGCGGCGGCTCCGCCGGTGGCGAGCATGACGAGGGATTCCAGCGGGTCGTTCCCGGCCGTCGCCTCGTCCAGCAGCTGGAGCGCGGTGGTCGGGACGCCCGCGTAGTGCGTCACCCCGTGCTCGTGAATCAGTTCCAGGGCCCGTCGCGCGTCCCACTTCGGCATCAGGACGAGCGTGCCGCCGACGGCCATCGCCGAATAGAGGCTGGTGAACGCCGCGACGTGGAAGAACGGGAACGTCATGAGCGTGATGGGCGCGGGCCCCTGGCCGGGCAGCTGCCCGCGCCCGAGGGCGGAGGCGGCGGCCTGGAAGCGCGGGTTCATGGCCGCGCCCGCCTGTGCGAGATGGGTGGCGACGGCGCCTTTAGGCCGTCCCGTCGTCCCCGATGTGTAGATGATGGTGGCATCGTCCTCGGGGCGCACCTCGATGTCGGGGGGCGCGGCGGCGGGATCGGGGGCGGGGAGTTCCTCGTACCGCTCCACGCCGACGCCGACTGCACCGACCGCACCGACCGCACCAACCGCACCGTCGGAGCTGTCGGAGCCGTCGGAGTGGAAGACGACGATCCGCACCGGCTCGCGCCCGCCTTCGCGCTCCCCCCGCCTCTCGGCCCATCGGCTGACGCGCGGCAGCCGCTCGCCGTCCACGAGCAGCACGCGCGGCGCGCAGTCGTCCAGCGCGTACGTGAACTCGTCCTCGGTCCACCAGGCGTTGAGCGGTACGGCGATCAGCCCCGCCAACTGGGCGGCCCAGAAGGCGATCTGCCACTCGGGATGGTTGCGCATGGCGATGGCGGCGCGGTCGCCGGGGCGCAGCCCGTACGTCTCGACGAACCGGTTGGCGAGGGCGGAGGCCGCGGCGAAGAACTCCCCGTACGTATACGTCCGGTCCTCCGCCACCAGGAACGGCTGATCGCCGAAGATCCAGGTCGGCTCGACGAACTCACGCAGGGTGCGCGGCCCTTCGGCGTAGACGAGCGAGCCGTTCTCGGCGCGTACGACGGCGAAGGGCGCCCCGGGCGCGGTGAGCATGTGCGACACGGGCACCTCGGGAATCTTTCCAAGCGCCAGCTCAGTACGAGGGCGACGCTACTCCACCGGCTGGATGGAGTCGACCCGGGCCGCCCCCGTCCGCCGCGCAGCGCGTCCCCGGCGGGCATGCGCGGCCGTTCATCAGTCCACCTGCGTCCCGCAGGTGATGTTGAGAGCGGTCGCGGTCATGGAGCGGGCACGGTCGGAGGCGGCGAAGGCGGCCACGTTCCCGACGTCCTCCAGCGTCGCGGCGCGCTTCAGCATCGTGCGCCGCTCGATGTCGTGGACGATGGCCTCGCGCCCGTCGAAGCCGGCGGGAAGCGTCTCCGCGATGCCCGCGGTCTGGAGCGTCAACGCCCGGATCCCGAACGGACCCAGCTCACAGGCCAGTTGGCGTCGCAGCGAGTCGAGCGCCTGAAAGGCGACCTGGAGCCCGCCCAGACTGAACTCGGGCGTGGGATCGCCGTACCCCCCGAACACGAGGATCACTCCGGAACGGCGCGGCTTCATATGGCGGGCGGCGGCGCGCGCGGTCAGGAAGTTCGTCCGCAGGGCGGTCACGACGGGCTGTTCGAAATCCGCGAGCGCCATGTCGGCGAGCGGGGTGCCCTGCACATCGTTGTGCGAGATCAGATTGAACGAGACATCGATGCCGCCCGCCCGCTCGGCGACATCGTCGGCATGCGCGTCCACGGCTCTCTCGTCGAGCGCGTCCAGGACGGCGGTCTCGACGGCGCCGCCCTCGGCCCTGATCCCGGACGCCACATCCTCCAGCGGCCCGGCGGTACGGGCGACGAGAAAGACCCGCGCCCCCTCGCGCGCGAAGGTCCGTGCCACGGCGCCCCCGACGGCCCCACTGCCGCCATAGATCACAGCGGTCTTGTTCCTGAGCAGCATGTCCGCTCTCCCCTTCTCGCATCCGAATGAGGCGCACGTACGCGCCACCACAACGAACGACTGCCAGGCCGCCCAGAACTCATCGCTCCGCCTGCTCGAACCCCCGCTTGAGTCCCCGCTTGAACCCCTGCTTGAATCCCCGCAGTCCGTGGAATGCGCGCAATGCCCGCTCGACATCCGGGAACGAGGTCAGACGAAATAGTCCTCCGCATCTTCCATCTCACTGCTCATCAGGCGGATCAATGCCTCGTACTTTTCGCGGCCGAGATAGTACGCCCCGGTGTGGTGCGAAAAGAAGAACCGACCGGTTTCGTCCATGAGTACGGTGGAGCCGTCGTACGTGTCATATCCGACAGGAAAGAGTTTCGTGTCGAGATCCCCGGCCAGCTCGGAGATCTCCTCGGCGTCTCCCTTGAAGACGAGATGCGGCGTGAATATCGCGAAGTTCTCCGGAACGGTGTCGATGACGGCTCGAAGGAACGCGTGCTCGCGGATGAAAGCGAAGGCAGGTGCGGAAGGCTCGATGTCCACGCCGTACGAACGGTATCGCCCGACCACGGCCGCGACCGCTTCGGACGCCGCCTCCTCCCCGACGTCGCGTCCCGGATGCCATCCGGCTTCTGCCAGCCACGCGTCTACTTCTTCGGCTGTGGAAACTAGCGGCATCGTCACCCTCGCTCCAACCGTGTGCCGTGACACCGATCAACGGAAGAATTCTTGAACCCGCGAAGAAATTCCACTACGCGGACGGAACGACGCGGGTCCCGGACATTCCGCTGGTACCACGTTCAAGAGCACAGTGTCACTGTCGGAACGACCAGCCGAAAGGGAGAACGGCCACCCGGTGAAAGCGACGAGGAGCGCGGCGGCTTCGACTGCGCCGAGCACGTGCAGCAGATTCCGGAATTCACCCGCACCCATCAGCTGGTCCACCCCTACCCCAGCGACGCGGACGCGGATCACTCACAACACCTCGACGCCTCCCTGTGGAACGGACGTCTCACCTCTACGGCCGCTCCCCTCCCACCCAGCTCCTCCACACCAGCGCCCGCCCGAGCCCCGATCCGGTACCCTGTGGATCGAGCGCTCTGGCGGGCGCTGCGCCGTACCACGCGGGCTCCGCGTGACCCTACGACGTAGCGGCCTACCCCCAAATCGCTCAGGGCTTGATCAAGAGACCTGGCCGTGACTCGTCAGCGAGATGCGCGCAAGGTTTCACGCTAGCCCCGCCTTCGTGGGGCTTGCAGAAAACTCCATCGGTGCAGGCCAGCGGGGTGGTCGCAGAGGCTTCGGAAATGGTCGGCTCCCGATTCGGGAACGTTCAGCGAATAGCTGCTGGTCAGCAGCACAGCCGGCCACAGTCCGGTTGACGGCGGTTGCTGTCGCTCAGCGCTTCCCCACAACGCCTCATCCCCTGTGCCCAGGCCGCCACTGTTGATCAACGTGGGCACCATGGCCTTCCGAGTACCACGCATCCGCCGCAGCCTGATCGTGCTGCTCTCCCACGACGGCCGGGCGGTGTTCCTGCGCAAACGCGCTGGGCACATCGCCTGACGCCACTGCAGTGGCCCGTCTCAGCCTGCCTTACCGAGACCAAGGCACTCAAACAGTGGAGGCGGTGTCACACCGCGCTTCCCACGATGACACGCGGAACCGTCACCGGCCGCATCTCCGTGATGGTCGAGGCGGAACTCCACCTGTACGCGATCGTCATCCTCAGACTGTCCGCACCGGACATCAGCTCACTGACCCACGACGGGAGTTGGCATCCACTCGCGCACCTGCCGGAGACGCCGATCTTCCGACCAAACCCCCACTACTCGTCGGGGGATACGTGGATCGCTGGATTCCTGACGGACCGATCACTCTGGACAGCTGAACCACCCGCAGGCACCCGTCGGCCCTGGTGCCACTTTCTCTTCCCTCAAGAATGAGACCAGTTCCGCAGCGGGTACACGTCCCAGGAAAAGCGGCGCAGCCGGGCCCGCTCGACCTCGCCGATGTCGCGGTGCGAGGGGTTAAGGTAGCGGCCGAGAACGACGACCGCCACGCGACGCGCGCCGACGGTCTTCAAGGCGGCGGCTGCGGACTGAACATGGTTGCCGGTGATCCAAATGTCGTCACCGAGAGGGACGGTATCGCCCCACAGTGAGCTGCTCCGAGTTTCGTAGAGTCCGAGGCCGAGGCACCGCCCTGTTGCTATCCCGGACCGTTTGGCTGGGCTTACCCCCACGGGCGTGCGAAGGTGCAGGTCAGCCACATCATTCCACGGTTCCGTCAAGGCAAGCCCCGACCGGAGCAGGCCATGTGGCACGCCCTGGATTGAGTGCGGGGCTCAGCCAGCGATGTATGCGATGGCGTCGTGACTATGGATGCTTTCTAGGTTGCAGACCCTCACCGAGTGACGAAGACCCCGCTCGCGGCAGACGTGGCTGACTTCGCGGGCAATGTCTTCGACGAACACAGGGTGGTCGTACGCCTGCATCGTCAGCACACGTTCATCTGGACGCTTTACCAAGGGCACGACGGGCGCGGACGCACAGCGTTCCAAGAGTCGTACGGCCTGCTGCACCCCAAAAGGATAGGGGGTGTCCCCGTGCCCGGTCACGGACAGCATGACACGGCTGCGCTGGTTGTGGGCGCCGTAGTCAGAGATCGCTTTCGAGCACGGGCACAGACTGGTGACCTCGGTGGTAACCGACGTGATCACTGTCGTGTCTCCGTCGTCCCAGCGGCCGTCGAACCGGACATCGTGGACCTGAAACGACTCGGCGCCAGTCGCAGGCGCGATCACCGTCGTGCTCAGCGGGATGGCTACCGACACTGCGAGCTCCGGTGCATCCAGGAGGTCCGCACCGACTTTCAGCACGTGCGGCAGCCTGCGCGGGTCGAACCGGCGAAGGTGCTCGTGGGCAAGAGCCACCATGCGGCTCATGTGGGTGCCACGGCGGTCATGCTGGAGCCGCACGGTCACTTCGATCTCGGCAATCCCCTCCTGGCGGAGGTGGCCGTCCTCGAAGTACAGCGGGTAGCGCAAGCCGCTGATGCCAACGCCGTCGATCTCGATGCCGCGGGTGTCAGTCTCGTTCTGGATGTCGTGCATCGCTCACTCGCCCCGATAGGTGCAGCCGGACGTGCACGTCTCGCGAACGGTGAGCGCAGAAAGGTCGGGCAGGGTCGGCTTCAGTCGCTCCCAGATCCAGCGGGCAAGAACTTCGCTCGTCGGGTTCCCCAGGCCTTCGATGTCGTTGAGGTAGTAGTGGTCGAGCCGTGCTTCGAGGGGCTTGAAGGCCTTCTTGAGGTCGCCGAAGTCCATGACCCAGCCCGTCTCAGGGTCGACGGGAGCCTCGACGTGGACGATGACCTTGTAGGAGTGGCCGTGCAGGCGCTGACACTTGTGACCCTCGGGCACGTTGGGCAGGCGGTGCGCAGCCTCGAAGGTGAACTCGCGGAAGATTTCCATTACTCAATTCCCAGGTACTTGTGCGTCTGGAGAGAGAGGATCCAGCGCGGGTTCTTCATGCAGTAGTCGACCGTCGCCGTGGTGTTGGCTTCAGCGTCCGGGCCGTCCATGGGCTGGAGCCGGAAGTACTGGAAGTCCAGGTGCTCGAACTGACGGGGGTCGCCACCCAACTGAGGGTAGACGAGCTTCAGTTCGTCTCCGCTGGTCACGATCAGTTCGGATCCGATCTTGGGGCTGACGCAAATCCAGTCGATGCCGTTCGGCGGTACGCGGGTGCCGTTCGTCTCGACGGCTACCTCGAAGCCTCGGGCGTGCAGCGCGTCGATCGCCGCTTCGTCGAGTTGTAGGAGGGGCTCGCCGCCGGTGCATACCACGAAGCGGTGCTCTCTGGACGACGACGGCCACGCCTGCTCGACGGCTCGAGCAAGGTCGTCCGGGGTGCTGAACCGGCCGCCACCTTCCCCGTCGGTTCCGACGAAATCTGTGTCGCAGAACTGGCAGATCGCACGGTGACGATCCTTCTCCAGGCCCGTCCACAAGTTGCACCGGGAGAAGCGGCAGAATACGGCTGGACGGCCGGCGTGACTCCCTTCGCCTTGCAGGGTGTAGAAGATCTCCTTGACCAGGTAGGTCATTCTCACGCGCCCTGGTACTGCACGGGGTCGGTGACGCAGGCCTCGGCGAAGCCCTTGAGGCGGAGCAGGCAGGTCTCGCAATGTCCGCATGCCCGCCCCTGCTCGTCCGGGTCGTAGCAAGAGGAGGTGAGGGAGTAGTCCACGCCGAGGCGCAGGCCCTCGCGGACGATGTCGGCCTTCGACATGGCGATGAGCGGCGAGTGGAGCTTGAGACTCTGCGTGCTCTCGACCCCGGCGCGGGTGGCCAGGTTGGCCATGCGCTCGTAGGCCTCCATGTACTCGGGGCGGCAGTCCGGGTAGCCGCTGTAGTCGACCGCGGTCACTCCGGTGAAGATGTCGCTCGTCCCAACCGTCTCCGCATAGGCGAGGGCGAAGGAGAGGAAGATCGTGTTGCGTGCCGGGACGTACGTAACAGGGACACTGCTGCCGGTGTCCCTGGCGCCAGCGTCGTCCAGAGACTCGTGCTTCGGAACGTCGATGTCCGACGTGAGCGCGGATCCGCCGAAAACTCGCAGGTCGATGTCCGCGATGACGTGCCGAGCGACCCCCTGCGCCTCAGCCACGCGCTTCGCGGCCTCAAGCTCCACGCTGTGCCGCTGCCCGTAGCGGAAGCTCAGCGCGTACGGCGTGTAGCCCTGGTCCTTGGCGATCGCCAGAACGGTCGTTGAGTCCAGTCCGCCACTCAGTAGAACGATCGCGGGACGCTCCGCCATGCCTGCTCCTAGTTAGCTCCGTGTGTACTGCGGCAGCCTACGCGAAAAGTGACAGGTAGAGTAACGACAACAGACTGGTAGTTATGAGCGTCGGGAGCCGAGCCGCGTGAGGCAACTTTCACTTGTGGTCACATGCACTGACCGTAAGGCTGTGGCGCCGGAAGCCTCACTGCACGCAAGGTCACTGCCAGTTGGGACCGCGGAGGAACGCTCGACCATCTGGAAGAGGCGCGTCGCAGACGCCTCCGCTACCCAGCCACTCGACAGGCTCTACTGCGGCGACCACTGGACGCAGTCGCGTCACCTCGTCGCTACGGCCGCCAAGGCTGGTTTCGACGCACGGCTATGGGTCGCGTCCGCAGGCCTCGGTCTTCGGCCAGCATCCGAGTCGGCCCCGGCATACGCGGCGACATTCAGCACGCGACACGCTGACTCGGTGGCCACCTCTGCGGACGGAAGCGCCCAGTGGTGGATGCACCTTCAAGAGGAACAAGGTCGCACAACATTGCAGGAACTCGGAAAAAACGGACCAATATTGATGGTTCTGTCTGAGGTCTACGCGAAAGCCATGGAAGCAGAACTCCGAGCTCTGGGTGCCGTTGCGAGCGAGGCACTGCTGGTAGGCGGTATCGAAGGAATTCCCGGCATCCGAAGAGTCGCCTCCGATGCAGGGCTGCGACCCGCGCTCGGCGGAACACTTACGAGCCTCAATGTGCGCATGGCTGCCTCCTGGCTCCAGCACTGCGAAGACAGTCGACTGACCTCTGAGGCCACCAGTTCTGCCTGGCACGAGTGGGCGTCGGCTGTACCGAAGCCGGAACAACTCAATCGTCAGCCCATGACCGATGCACAGGTCATCGCCTTCATCAGGCATGAGATGGGAACTCAACCGAGGGTCTCACGGACACGGCTGTTGCGGATCTTGCGCGACAGCGGCCGAGCATGTGAACAGAGCAGGTTTGCCAGCTTGTTCAAGCGAACCATGGGGGATCAGTGACCGAGAACCTCATCACGCGCAGAGCTCTGCGCATCAATCAGCACCCCGGCATCCCTTTGTACCTCTTTGCATTGGAAGCCGGAGAAGTCGACCTCGTAGCCGACGTTGCGCGGATCTCTCGCGATGAAGCCGGAAAGCTCCTCGGCTACCAGCGACCTGAGAAAAAGCAGCACGTAAAGCAGATCTTGGAGTATCTGGATGGGGACGAGGTGCTGTTTCCGAACGGACTCATCCTCGCGCTTCCTTCCTCAGTGCGTTTCAGGGGAAGCCGTGGCCCGAACCCTAGCGACGGCCTTGCAACCATTGGGATGCTTGAGATCCCGCTGCCAGAGTCACGCGAGGCTCCACGTCCAGCTCTGATCGTTGATGGCCAGCAGCGGAGCCTGGCCCTTGCGCGTACTCGGAATTCCAAGTTGCCTATCACAGTGGCCGGCTTCGTTTCCGAAGATGTGCATGTCCAGCGCGAGCAATTTTTGCGGGTGAACACAGTGTCGCCGCTTCCCAGCGACCTGGTTTCCGAACTCCTGCCGGAAGTGAACACTCAGCTACCCACCAAACTCTCGTCTCGAAAGCTTCCGGCGATCTTGGTGAATGCACTAAGCCAGGATGGCGACTCACCCTTTAAGGGCCTTATCAAACAAGCGTCGACGACAGCTAGCAGGAAATCTGAGACTGTCGTTAAGGACAACAGCCTACTTCAGGCGATCACTGCGTCATTGTCGCCTTCCGGGGTGCTCTTCCCTTATAAGGATTTGTCCAGCGGAACCATCGATACGAGCACTATTCGCAAGATCCTTGTCGTTTACTGGACGGCCGTGCGGGACACCTTTCCGGACGCCTGGGGAATCTCCCCCAACAAGAGCCGACTGATGCACGGCGTCGGCATTCGGTCAATGGGGCAGCTCATGGACCGCGTCATGGAGCGAGTGATGTTTGAAGTAGACATCAACTCGGACGATGCCTACAGCAAGGTCATGGCCGAATTGGCTCTGGTCGAACCCTACTGCCGCTGGACCAAGGGGCGCTGGCCCGAGATTAACTACGCCTGGAACGAATTGGAGAACATCACAAAGCACATCAACATCCTGTCAAATTACCTGATTCGCGTTTACCAGAAGGCAAGGACGGGCGCAGCGTGAGGTTCTACTTTCCGGACAGCCAGGACCAGGTCAGTCCGAGCTATGACTTCCTCAATGACGAGTATTCTCCTTTTCGCGTCCGGCAACGGGACGATTTCTATGCCCATCAGGCTGTGAAGCCGGCACCGTATGACGGCATCCTGGTCAGCAAGGCCATTGTCGACGGATCCGTCAAGGGGGCGGGTAAGTACAGCGCACCGCAGCGTGAACGGCTCTATCGGCTTGGCGTGCGGGACTTCTTCAGGCTCCCCAAGACGATGAGCAGTCTTGGAGACTGCGGAGCCTTCAACTACATCGACGAAGAACGCCCACCCTACACGGTTGATCAGGTACTCGACTTCTATATCGGCTGCAAGTTCAACTCCGGGATCAGCATCGACCACGTAATCTTCGGATATGATCCCGAACTCACCGAAGATGATGCAAATCCTGCATGGGTAAAGAGACGTGAGATCTCACTGGAGTTGGCTGAAGAATTCATTTCTGGTGTCAGATCGCGCAATTCCAAGATCCTCGAAGAAGACGACAAGATCGAACCGGTCGGTGCAGCCCAGGGATGGAGCCCGGACAGCTACGCCGACAGCGTTGCTCGACTTCAGAGAATGGGCTATAAGCGAATCGCCCTAGGCGGCATGGTTCCACTGAAGACGCCCGAGATCGTGGAATGCCTCAAGAAGATTGCGAAAGTTCGCGAACAAGGAGTTGACCTCCATCTCCTCGGAATCACTCGCGTCGACAGCATGCAAGATTTCGCAAAACTCCACGTAGAAAGCTTTGATAGCACTTCCGCTTTCCGTCAGGCCTTTATGGATGAGCGCAACAACTATCACACCGCGGATACGGCCTACACGGCGATTCGCGTTCCGCAGGTCGACGGAAATCCAGCTCTCAAGCGATTGATCCTAGCCGGCCTCGTATCCCAATCCGCAGCAATCAAGGCCGAGCGAGAGTGCCTTCAATTGCTGCGTGATTACGACAAGGATTTGGTGGATGCCTCAGAGGTCTTGGATGCCTTGCGCCGCTACCAGGTGCTCCTCGGCGACGCCAAGAAGCTGAAGCAGTTGGACAACCAACTGAAGCGATACGGCGCCACGCTGGCTGACAGGCCATGGAAGCACTGCACATGCGACCTCTGCCGGGAACACAAGATCGAGATGGTCATATTCCGTGGGTCTGAGCGTAACAAGCGCCGCGGATTCCATAACATGACGGTACTCGAAGCAAAGATGCGCAAGCTGTCGTTCACATAATCACCCAGAACGCGCATAACATCCAAAGTAACCCAACAGGAGTTGATGTGGCCGACCGCTACGAGCTGAAGCTACCCGCCCTCAAGATCCTCCAAGGCACCAAGGAGATCTACTGCTTCGCCGTCGACGGCAAGAAACTGCATGACTTCGCCGCCGTGTCGCGCATCCGCCGTGATGACCAGAAGCGGTTGCAGGGGTACCAGCGGCCCGAGGTCCTCAGCCACATCCGCTCAATCCGCCGCTACCTCGAGTCCGAGGGAGCGATGCTCCCTAACGCCGTGGTCCTCGCATTCGACGAGCGGGTGAGGTTCGAACCAGCGGTCCGTAGTGGCGATGTGAAGTACTCCATCCCGGGCGAGCTGATCATCCCGGTCGACGAGTCACTGGCCGACGACGAGAAGCCGGCCTGGCTCGTGGACGGACAGCAGCGCAGCGCCGCCATCAGGGATGCTGACCTCGCTGAGTTCCCTGTCGCTGCCGTGGGCTTCATCGCGTCCGGGCAGGAAGAGCAGCGGTCGCAGTTCATCCTGGTCAACTCCACCAAGCCGCTCCCCAAGGGACTGGTGTACGAGCTTCTGCCCGAGACCACCGGCCAACTGCCGCGCTCTCTCGCGCGCAGGGCACTCGCCGCGAGGCTCATGGTGCACCTGAATATGGGGGACGGTCCCTTCAGCGGAAGGATCAGCAGTCCCACATCCCCGACCGGAGACATCAAGGACAACAGCGTTCTGAAGATGCTGGAGCACAGCATCTACGAGGGCGCCTTGTACCAGTACCGCAACGCCACCGATGGCACCGGGGACGAGGAGCGGATGCTGGCCCATCTGATGGCCTTCTGGACGCCAGTGGCAAGTATCTTCCGCGAGGCGTGGGGGAAGCCCCCGAAGGAGTCCAGGCTGACCCATGGGGTGGGCATCCAGGCGATGGGCTTCGTCATGGACCGGCTCACTGCGGATGTCCCGGTCGACAAGGTCGACTGGGATGACGTTCGTGCCATTCTGCGTGGGCTGGAAGAGCACGTGGCCTGGACCACGGGGAAGTGGAACTTCGGAGATGACCATCAGCCCAACTGGAACAGCCTGCAGAATACGTCCAAGGACGTACGGCTGCTCAGCAGCTATCTGCAAGCCCGAGTCAGCGCATAGCCCATAGCTCGCGCTTGCTACGGGGGCCGCCCTGTCCTGGGCGGCCCCCGCTCTGTTAAGACTCTGCTGCTGCGAGACGGAGCGTATCGACGGCAGCGCGGAGGAGCGACGCGGAGCCACTCCCGTTCGCATATCCGACGTGCTTTGTCGTCTTGTTCTGATCAATGAAGCCGGTGGCCGCGTGCTTGGCGCAGCGCGTGGCCACAGCGATCACATTGGCAGTACGGGCCTTCTGCCGCAGCTGCGGCGTGCCTACATGGTCGTAGGCCGTCAAGACCTTCACAGCGGGAGCGAGCCGCTTCAGTTCCTCCTGGCATCGGGTGAGCACTGCCTCGTCCAGTGAGTAGAGCAGCAGTGTCGCCGAGGGGAACTCGACGGGCGTGCTCTCCTTGCCGTCTTCGCCAGCAGGAGCATCCCAGGAGAAGTTGATGCCGAGGTCTTCAGAGAGCCGGCGAGCGAAGGCAAGGTCTGCCTCAGTGAGACGGCGGCTGTGTGCAGACAGAGGCCCGAGCAGCTGCGAGCACAGGCTCGTGCGGGCCTCAGGATCAGGGCACGCTGCAAGGAACAAGCGGTCGACGAAGTCCAAGACGGCCGAGGCCCGTTCGGGAGCAACCCACCGTTCCGAGTCCGAACCGATGTCCTTTAGGATCTCCGCGTACTGCTCGGCAGAGGGAGCAGCGCGAAATGCGATCTCCATCAGCGCCTGCAAGGCCGCCAAGTCGCCAGGGCTGTAGCGGTTGAAAAGCACTGCGTTGCGGATGAATGCGTGGGCGCATTCGGGTGCGGGGTCATCGTAGCCCACGGCATCGATGAACGAGCCTACTGCCCGCCATAGTTCTCGCGCGGCACCGTCGCTCAACCCGTCCAGGAACTCGGCGAGGGTCCCATCGTGCTCTGCAGGAGTGGGCCACAAGGTCCACTGTTCCTCATCCAGAGCGTCCTTCGCCGCGCTGTCGCCCTCGGCGAGCGCGAAGAACAGGGCTGGCCAATCGTTGATCGGAGTGGCCGTGTCGGCCGACTCCTCGGGTTGCGCGGCTGTGGAGGCATCGAGGTCGTCCGAAGCCTGCGCAATGAGGACATTGGCCTCGTTCAACACAAGCGTGGGGATCTCGGGTGTCTGGTCAAGGTCCTCAGCAGCCGTCACAAACCGGCGTGCGGCCTCTGCGTTCTTGAGAATCACGCAAGCCAGTAGGAGCACCGTCATGGCCTGCGGTCCATACAACCGCGGGTCGCCTGCGAGCAACTCGGGGACGGCCCTGCCGTGGGTGATGAGGTTGGACTTGGCCGCCTCCAGATTCCGAGCCGCGAGTGGCTCCTCCAGAGCAACGGTGTACACGGCGTTCAGGATTGCTGCCTTCACCGGCGCAGGAGGATCTTGCCGGGCCACGTCCTGGAGTGCCGGGAACTCCAGCACCTTGGTACTCGCTCCGAGACGGTCAAGTCTCTTGAGCTTGAGATGCGCGAGATTCGTCGCAGTGAGCCCGCCCGCGGCAGCGAGTTGCTCAAGGAGGTCAAGCGACGCAGCTTCGCCGCCGGCCGCGAGAGCCGCGTCGAACTCGGCGATGAGACGCCCGACCGGTTTTACGACGCGCCATAGCCTTGGCGGACGCCTCAGGTAGGTCTGCTGCATCAGTAGCAGAGCATCAGTCAGGCCCTGCCGGTACTTGTCGCTCTCCCCGGTTGTCAGCCGGAAAGTGGAACGTTCGCCAGCCAGGTCGATGACGGCGCGTTCCACGGGATCGTCCCGGTTGAGGAGGGTTGGACGAAGGCCACCGCGCTCCATGTTGCAGTAAATGTACGTAGGCCCGGCAAATGCCTCAATGAGTTCAGCTGTCTTGCCGGCATCTGCTGGGTCACGTGCAATGGCGTACATCGAGTACGACTGGTTTTCGGCGACCCAACGAGGGAGAACGATGGGCGCGTCGTTATCGCCCAGCGCAATCTTGACGAAGGGCTCGGTGCGCGCTGTCCACGAGTGCTTGGGGTCCATCTTGGGCCATGCGTCGTTGCCATCGCCGAAGAACCTGTGCAGGAACGCCTGGATACGATCAATGGTCCAGGACGTGGTCTGGTTCATTCTCCGTTCCCCCACCGCTCGGCCAGGTCAATGCGTGCTTGAGCGGCAGCGTCGCCGCCTGCCCGGTAAGTGATCTTTTCGTCGTTCCGGGCCATGCCTCGGATCGTGAAGTTCATCGATCCACTCAGCATCCAGTCATTCCCGCACAGCGTCTTCTCGTGGATATCCGGGTCGCGGACGATGTGAGGCTTCCTTCCTGATGCCGCCTTCATCAGCCGGCGCAGGAAGTCCTCGTTGTGGGGATCATCGCGGGTCACGACGTGTACCTGTGCGCCACCATGGGCGATGCGGGCCACGGCGTCTGAGAGTCGGCACCCCACGGGAGGGGTGTCGCCAAAGAGTGCGTCGTAGGCGCCGTGGCTGTTGTCGAGGACCTGGACGTCAGTGATCCATGCGGACACCAACCACAGGTGGTCGCTGGGTGCGATGAACTCCGCAATCAGCGCGGCGGACAGCATGGTGTCAACGCGAATCGCGGTGTGCTGCCCAGTGCGGAGGGTTCGTTCCTGGGATTTCACTGGGCTGCCTCCCTCAATTCGACCCTGACTCGAATCTCGTTCTGGTGGCGGACCACGCCGCAGACTTCTCCGTAGACGCGCAGCACATCCCGGTCGATGGGCGTGACCGGAACTTGCTTCAAGGCTTGAGCCATCAGAGTTGCGTCTCCCGCTGGACAGACCATCTCGACAGCCGAGGTCGCGGTCAATTGCTGCCGGTAGGCGTTATCCCAGGTGGGCTTGGTGACGTCGATCACCGGTATACGGTCATCGTGTGCGGCTTGGACCAGCAGACGCTCGAGGACGGGGCTGTCGGCGTATGGCTGGTAGTGCTTCAGGTCTTGAGTGCGGGCCTGGTGGCCACGGGGCCACAGAAGACTGAAGACCTGGTCTGCGGTCAGGGACCGGGCGCCTTCCATCTGGAGCTTGCCGGATCCTACGGCGTATGCGATTACGCGAGCGTCGACCTCGACCCGGAGACGTTGCTCCAACTCCGTCCATGCGTCAACAAGGACGAGAGCGGTGACGTCAGTATCGGGTCCAGACCCCGGGCGCAGAAGCCGCGTGGACAGGGCAGCAACAGCTGCATGCCGAGGCGGGCCGTCGAGCCGTGCCCAGGCCTCGCGAAGGACGTCCAGAGCGTCCTCGGCCTCCTTGGCGGAACTGCCAGCCCGGAGTGTCGCCATTGCCTGGGCAGCTGTTCCGCTGGGTTCGTCGATGACGTGCCGGAGGAACCGGGTCAGCGTGGCGTCGACGTACTCGTATTCGCTTGGCGCGAGGCTGCTCGTCACAAGCCCCCAGAACTGCCGGGGATCCTTCGAGTAGAAGTCGACCAACTGCTCAACGATCCCCAACCCACCCACGGACGTTTCACTGAGCCACACCTCGGTGAGCGAGTCCTCTCCCGCACCGGGAAGTGTGTCAACGATGAGATCGCCGTCCTGTGCGTTCGGGCACGCGCGTTGAGCAGCAGCGAGAATCGCAGCTGCCATCGTGTCGCGGTATGTGCGCCGCGCGAGCGGGCTGGTCTCAGCTGAAATGTCCTCTGCTACCAGCAGCTCTGCTGCCCTGTCCAGAGCTGTGATGACCGTGCTGTTGGCGACAAGCTTGATCAACTCTGACACGAGTCGATCACCGTCGACCTCCTGCTCAGTCACGTCGGAGTCACGGTAGAGCACTTGGAAGATCTTGGAGAGATTGTGAGTCCAGGAACCGTTCTTCAGCAGCGCACGGACGTCAGCGTTCGTGCGGTTCCCGTCGAGTCCGGTCAGAGCGAACGCGGTCAGATAGATCTGAGCCAGGCGCTCCCTCTGGAAGCTGTCGGAGATCTCGGCCAAGGCCGGATCATCCTGAACCGTATGCAAGAAGGCCAGAGAGCGCCACTGAGGCGTAGTGAGGTACTCCCTGACAGCTGGATCGTCGAGGTTGAGCGGCTTAAGTGCGAAGCGGATGGCGTCGACACCCAAGGCGAATCCGAGTGCGGCCGGTCGTCCCCGGAGTTCGTATCGAACAGTGCGGGCTTGACTGTTCTGGCGTTCCCGGCGGACGTTGCACTCAGCGCCGAACGTCATGCGGCGCACTTGTACAGGGTTGCCGGCCGCGTGAGTCGCAAAGCTGACCTTGTCAATGCGACGTTGCCAGGGAGAAGGCTTCGGCACGGTCCCTTCACTGAGGGGTGCGTCGTCCTCCACTACCATCTGGGTGCCCCACTGCGGCTGTCCGTGGGACTGGTCCACGATGTCGGGATCGGGTTGGGAAAGTGCGAGACTCAAGGGGCGGACGACTTCGAAGTGGGCGCCATCGCATCCATGAGGCTGCCAGGTTCCCTCCAGCCTGCCCTCGGTGACGATTTCCCTCAGGTTGAGCACGTGGCCGTCCTCGTCGGGGATGGGGAGCCACGTGCGGTGAGTGTCGTCCAGGTATCCGAAACGTCGGCTGACCCGTCCCGGCACGGCTTCAGTCAGCGCCTTACCGATGGGCATGTGCTCGATGGATCCGTCCCCATTGTCGAAGGGGAGTTCCAGATCGACCTCAGGAAGGTTCAGCGGCTCGAACAGGGTACGGGTGATGAACTCGGGCAGCATGGCCTTCTTGCCCATGCCCGGGTCGTTTACAAGAGGTTCCCAACGAGAGCGGAGCCGGCGAAGAGCCGTGGGCACGACGGCCATGAGGAGGGAGCGAGGCTGTTCCCACAACACGGCCTGCGCGTCGTCAACGCTGATCTTCAACGCCTTGACGAGGTGTCGTGCAAACTCGTCCTGGACACGCTCCTCGGTCAGCAGTTGATGCAGGATCTTGATCAGTCCGAGGCGCTCGTTCTCGTACTCGGACAAGATCCTCAGGTCATCCTGGGTTGTCAGGAGCTTACGCACGTCGCCCCGCCCGACCTGGACACGCATCCTGCGCCCGGCCCAGTCAAGGAGAGCCTGCGCTCCCTGGATCTTGAGGACGTACCGGTTCTTGAGCGGCAAGGTCGTGGCAGCGACCTCCGGAGCAAAGAGCGTTTCGTAGCCCTGGTAGGCCAGGCGATCGCGACCGTAGTCCGACAAGGTCACAATGGTCAGCGGCCGAGTCCCGCGCTCTCGGCCAGCGCGGCCGCGGCGCTGGATGAACGAAGCAGCATTCCGCGGTGCCTTGTGCTGAAGGACAAGACCAACCCGGGGATCGTTGAAGCCCACTTCCAACGAAGCCGTAGCGATGGTGAGGTTCGCATTGCGGTTCACCCCCGCGTCCTGGGATGAGGTCCGCCCGATGATCAAGGGATGCATGCGGAGATCGGGGTCGAGTTCATGACCGATCCGCTCGACGAGTTCCCAGTTCTGTCCCTCGAGGTAGCGAGGCCCGGGCTCAGGGCGCGCACGTGACCGCAACCCGGCCAGCACGTCACCCCGGCGATTCGTGCGCCCACGGTGGTCCTGGTCGCCCTCGGCGTCGCGGAGGTACTTGTAGAAGCGGTTGGTGACGTCCAGGGCATCCGTGAAGAGGAACCCGGTCGAGCCGTAGAGGAAGGCGTCGTCACCGTTGTCGAGTATGCGGCCCCAGAGCATCGCAGTCTGGATCGACGTGGACAGGAGACTGGCTCCCGAGACTGGGTCGCCTCGCAGCGCGAGCGCGTACTCGCGGCCTTCCCGCACCATGGTGGCATCGTCGGGTGCAATGGGGTCCACGTCGCTCTCGCGCAGGCCGACCAACTGTGCGAAGAACTGGTTCGCGTCGCGCAGTGTGGCGCTGAGGCCCACGAAAGTTACGGGTTTGCCTACTGCGTCCCTCCATCTGCGTAGGAGGTAGGCGACCTGCGCCCCGTGCACTCCCGAGTAGGTGTGCACCTCATCGAGGAGCATCAGGGACGGCACGCTTCCCCCGCGCCAGCCCAGGAGGCTATCGAGGTAGCCGTCGGCGCTGCAATTGTTCAGCATCTCGGTAGTGGTGAACAACAGGTGCGGCGGGTTCTTCTTCAAGGACTCGCGAGTCAGGGCGAGTTGACCCTCCGGGATTTCGTCCCCGCAGCGTCGGCATATGAGGCGTTCAACGCGTTCAGCGCGGTCCCTGTCGGACCAAACCAACTCGCCGTCTTCACACTCAGGGCTGGGACAGGGAAGGAAGGGACACACGGCGCCGTCCCCTACACGTGCCCAACGGCCGGAACCTCGTCCGGGCTGAAGTCGCCAGTCGTCGGCGTGATTCGGGGTGCCTCCGTAGAGTGCGCCGAGACGCAGAGGCCTCTTCCCCTGACTGACGAGCGCGCTCTGAACGCTGCGAGCATTGACGATCGCATCGCGCAACTGATCCCGCAGCAACTCAGTTCGCGGATACAGAGCCAGAGTGTGGATCCTGTTCTGAACCCTGCTGTGGGCGTACTCCGCTATGGCCGCGAAGGCGGGCAGGTAAAAGGACAGCGTCTTGCCACTGCCGGTGCCGGCGCTGACGATGACGCCCTTGGAACGGTTTTGGCCTCGCAGTGAGGAGAAGACAGCTTGCGTTGACTCCAATTGAAAACGGGCGAGGTTCTTGCCGCCCAGTTGATCCTGGGCAACGCGGTCTTGAAGATCGCCCCAACCGGGAAGGGCGCGCAACTCCTTGAGTGCCTGGGAGCCCGGAATGTCTCGATCCGGGTAACGGCGGTAGCGAACGTGTAGGCGGTAGTCAGCAACGAGCCGCTTCCCTTGCCGCCACCACCCGTTGGGTGTGTCGTCTGCCCAGTCTCCGCGAGGACGGAACAGTTGACGCAGTCCCGCGGTCAAGCGCAGAGCTTCAGCAAAACGAGTGCGGTACCGGATCGATCCGTCAGTAGGCCAGGACACCTTGAAGAGCAGCGCGCGACCCTGCATCTCGCGGAGGATCTCGACAGCTGATAGTGCTGGCGGATTCTCGCATTCGTCGAGGAACCGCTCAGTACAGTTGAGGACGTCATCCTCTGAGAGCGCACCTTCCGTCACGCCCCACATGAGGAGGGGCAACTCAAGATCTTCAAGTTGGTTCAGGAGTTCGTTGACGAACTTCCGGTCTACGGGGCTCTGGTTCACGAACCCTTCCTCTTCAGGGTGATGTGGGCGTCCATCCGGCATTCGCGAAGGAGCGCGATCTCTTCGTCTGTGACGTCGCCTAGCGTCAGGCCAGGCTGCTCGCGTAGCCGATTCAGCAGGTCGACAAGTGCTTCCGGCGGATCTTGAGTATCTTGAAGAAGTTCCGCCAGTCCGGCGTACGTGGTTGCGAATGTGGTGATGGCGTCTTTGGACGCCTTACCCTTGGCGATTCGCTCCATTTCGAGTTGTCGCCTGGATGCCTGCTCCTCGGCCTCGAATTCGACAAGCATCGAGATTCGTGCCAGGGGAAGTTCCGCGAGGAGTTGCTCCGTCCAGGCAGACCAAGCCGCTTGATTCTCTTCCGCGAGGCGATCGGTTGCCGCCTGTGCCTTCCTCTTCGCCGTGTTGAACACCTGGTTGGAGGGGAGTCCGCTAGGTCCCAGACCGCGTTCAAATCCAACTCTGCCGTCATCGATGCCGGACAAGTCGATGCCGATTCCCGCGCCGCGGGACTGCAGAGCCTGCGTGACGGCCAGTTGCGAGCGAAGCTGGTTGAGCTGAGAGCGGAGTTCCAGCAACCGGCTTGATACACGAGCGGCCTGCCGCTGAGAGTCCTCGCCATCCGCGATGCGTGAAGCGTGATCCTCAAGCAGCTTTGCCTTCTCGTACACGGACATCCGGGTCACTGTTGATCAACCCCTTCAACTGCCAGGGAACGCCATTCGGCAACGAGTTCCTGCACGCCCTCGGCTGCGCTCTTTGCGGCCGAAGAACTCGCCCGCATCTCGGCGCCCTTCAGTGCCTCATCAAGCCACTCATCAGCGACACAAAGCAGGTTCCGGATAACTGCGATGGAAGCTCCTCGGTCCTGGGCGGCCGTACGGATGCGCGCAGTCAGACGCGACGCCTCAGGGCGATCGTCGTCGAAACACCGACCCAGGTCGTCTTCCAGAGCGGAGATCGCGGACCACTCCACAGCAGCGGCCTGCTCAAGGAGAGCATCGAGTTCACGCGCTCGTTGGGCGGGCAACGACAGACTGACCTCTCTTGCCCTATCAACGGCAGATCTGATGCTGGCCAGGGTGTGATTCCCCGGGGTGCTGCGGGGTTGCCGCATCCGGATGTCGCTCAGCCAGTCCCTGAGCACCGTGACTTGCCCGTCGATGAGCGTGGACCACGACGCGAATGGTTTGACTGCGGGCTTCACCCACTCTGGGATGCTGCCCGCTGGCATTTCCCACGCCCAGGTGCCTGTTGCCTCTTCCAGCAGAGGGACTGCCCGGGCTGCATCGATCATGCCCACGGCTCCCCTGCTGCCCTGCGAGATGCCGATTCCGGTACGAATACGCTTCACCAGGGCGCTGCGCGCCGACAGGTGCTGGTTGAGGGCGGCGGTCCACCGGTCCGGCCTTGACATGACGCCGGCACCTCTCCAAGCGTCGCCGTCGTCCACCGCTGCCGCCAGGAGCTCTTCGATGCTCATGCCAGGCCAGCAGCGGCCAGCAAGAACTGCTCCCAGAACGGACGCCCGTAGGCCCAGGACAAGGTCGTCGTCCGTGACCTCCAAGTTGCGTTGAACCCGGGATGCCAGCGCACCGGCGTGCCGCTCGGCGAGGGTCGCGAGCCTCCGGATGTCCTCTCCGCGGACCTGGTCCAACCCGTTCTGTGCGCGGATCAAGCTCTGGAAGAACCTGCTGTTCGTAGCACTCCGCTTGAACTGGATCGGCGCGCTATCAGCACCTGTGATGCCTGCGACAGCAGAGCCTTCGATGCTGACGACGGTCGCGTTGTTCGGCCAGCCCTTCTCCTTCACGTTGCCCTGGGCCTGCATGAGCGGCGTATTCCAGCGATACCGCTCGGCTACTGCTGTGGCGATGACTGTGCGGATGGCTCGGGCATGATCCTGCTTGAGGTCGTCGCCGCGGGTCACCCACTCCTCGATGTTCTGGAGGCTCCGCTGAACAGACAGCGGATAGATCTTGTATTCCGTCTTGGCAGTGCCTGGCGTGGCGCTGTGTTGGGGGGAAGGCTCAACCTCACGTCGTGGCTGCTGCGGAGGGGCTTGGACCCCAGCAGCCATGGGGTTGAGAGCAAAGGCCTCCAACACTGTGGAATCGATTTCGATGCCCCGAGCAGCCGCGTCGCCCCAGAACTCAAGGATCAGCTTCCGCCGTGGGCCGGCCACCCGATCATTGGTATCGATGAACGATCGCACGGCTGTGTCGAGCGTTGTGTCGATGTCAGCCGTAGGGAAGCTCTCGGAGAAGGCCACGTCGGGAAACTCCCCGCGCCGCAGCGACCCAGCGTGCTCAATGAGAATTGGTCGTACCACACTCCCGAGCACCGTTCGGGGGACGAACCCCCACGGTTCATCCTTCGAAGCTGTGGAGTGGACCATGCGAGTCAAGGCTGGGCGATTGAAGGGGTAGAGCCCATATCCCTCGCCCGATGCTCCAAACGCGTCGTGACAACGAGGCTGCTGGGGACAGGCGTCACATGCGTTCGGCGGTTCGGCACCGCCTACCTGTTCCAGTTGATCCTTGCCGATGCGCGCTGCGTTGAGGTAGCGGCCAACGAATGCAGCGATGGCTTCTTCACCGGTGTCTTCTTCACTGAACGGAACATCCAGGTCATACGCGTATCCCAGGTTTGCTTGTACACGGGTGAGCGCAGTCTCTGGCAAGTCACGGAAGTAACCAGTCGTTACCGCCATAAGGGTACGGATGGGGGCTAGCCGTGTCGCCCCCTCCCGGTGGGCGGCTTCGACGACGGCGTCCAGCAGGTCCTTCTGCACCCCCTGAATGAGGGCAAAGTCCTCGATGAGAAGAATGATCTCTTTTCCCTGTCGGTGGTACTCCTCACGGACAAGGGTCATGGCCTCTAGCAAGCGGCCCATGCCCAGGTTGAAGCTGCGATTGATCGCAGTCTCCAAGTGCTCGTTCAGGAGGTCGATCGCGATCTCTTGGAGTTCGGCCTTGGAGCTGAGAACCTGGACCCACTTCTTGGCGAGCGCCGAAGCCTTACTGACGTCAGTGATGTCTAGCGGGAGATCATCAACTGTGAACTTCGGTGGGCGATCTTCATCTCCCTTGGTGCGGTCCCGAAGGAGATAAATGGCCAGTTGTGGAACAAATTTCTTGGGCTGGAGCATGAATTCACTGACGTGCGGATCGTCAAGGAGTGCTCCGAGACCATGAGGGCCGAAGAGTTGCCGCGCCGGTCCTGATACACCGCTTCCAGTCTCGGCTACGAGGGTCTCATTAAGGGAATGGATCAGTCGCCGAGCAAGAGCTGACGCATCGATATCAGCGGTGAATTTGTCGATCTCCGACTTGAGTTGCTTCAGTTCGTCACTGTCCGCCTTGGCGATCAGGCTCTGCACCACTGCCCTGAGGCTTGTCCTGTGCTTCTCAAGGTAGATGATCTCGCGATCATGAGGCCTGTCGTCGACCAGTTCGAGGTGCTCACGGACCCATCTGACGAGGTGAGACTTTCCGGACCCGGACTCGCCCACGATGGGCATAAGCAATGCGCCGCTGTTGGACTCGTGGTTCAGGAAGTCGTGAAGGACCGTCCGCTCGTCAATCGGCTGGCCTTCAAGCGCGAGTTGCCGGCCGTCAAGCCGCGCTCGTTGGATACGCAACGGCGCATGAGTGGCCCGAAAGACAGCAGGAGAAGGGGAGATCGCCTCCACGCTGATGGTGTTGGCGGCCGTAGCGGGATCCCAGCAGACCTTCCCGCGGAAGTCAGGCACTTGGGACCTCCTCGATCGTGATGTCGCTTACGTAGCGCGGACTCGAGGGCTGCTCTGGATCGGTCACCTGCAGCACCAATGCGGCATCGGAATCGAGTTCCAGGCGCAGCCAGCCCTCGTCGTTACCGCGAAGCAGCGCAAAGGAGAGGACAGGGCCCGCTACACGGTCACCGGGGTTGGGGAGGTCGAGAGCCAGGGAGTATTGGGCGCCGGAGAGTATGGGCAAGTGCTCGCGGATGCTTCGGACGGCTGTTACGGCATTCACCTGGCGGCCCGTCTCCCACAGGCGCTGTATGACGTATCTGACCGCAGCGGTGCAGTCGGGTACCAATCGACTGCCACCTCCGCCGGCAAGGAGTGGTCGTGCTGCGAGCCCTAGCGCCGGGGCCCATTCGCAGAACTGTCGCCATCGCTCGGCGTTTACGACAGCCGGTCCCGCCTCGGGCCTGAGAGGGGTCTCCTTCATGAGGTCCTGCGCCTGGTCCCAGTCCACGGGAGGGCCCATGGGATCTAGCGTGAGGAACCATGTCAGGGCACGCGTGAGGTCTCGGGATTCTCTCTGTTCATCGTTGTCGCCCAAACCACTGTTGCGCTCAGATGCGAAGACGGCGCTGCGCAGCGCAGCCGCGAATGCGTCCCAGTCTTGGCCGTCGAGATGCTCAGCGGGTCCCATGAGCGTCAGCTCACCGGTGGATTCGTCGACGTGAAGCAGCCCGAGCTCCCGCAGCGTCTTGACGGCCTTGTTGAACATCTCCGACGCATCTTTGTCACCAGATGCGAGGGTCGGTGGACTCAGCAGAGCGCGTGCGCCGTTGAGTGGTACTGGCTTCTTCGAGTGAGCCAGTAGACGGACGACTGCCCACATGGGGTCGGGGCGCGAAGCGTCCACGTTGATCAGGGCCATCAGAACGACTCCAACGCGGTCTGAACGGAGAAACTTTGAGGATGAAAAGCGCCGAAGGCCAGGGCTGGGCAACTCGGATCCGGCGTGCTTCGCGGGTGGATCAAGTAGGTCACGTCTGGTGAGTCAAGTCGCGACCTGAGTACCCGGTCCATCGGTGAGGGATCGTCTTCCAGAACCCAGACGATGGGGCCTTCGTAGAAGCGGAGTAGATCCGCGTCGGTGTCGCAGATGATCGGGTGCGGTGCCACATCCTCCTGAAGGGCTTCAGCTAGAGATGGCGTGATTCCTGGCCCACCAATGACATTCATGCCACGAAGGGCCAGCATCTCCAACAGCCTAGGCACCTTGACCTGACGGTCATTCTCGGTCCCCCACCACAAACTGAGGCAGGACGCTGTGCCTCGCATGCTTCGGAGTGGATCGTGGCTGGTCCGGCTAGGGGCTGGAACCAGTGGATGAGGGTCTCCGGCCAGCTTGTAGAAGCCGTTCTCCTGTGGAAGGCCTGTCGTTCTACAACTGGGGCAGCCTCGGCAATTCACCCCTGTCAGCAGTGGGGCACCGCCTTGCTGGACGCGGTAGTAGGTGCTGAGAACCTCGCCTGTGCATCGATCACCACGTAGCAGGGTGCGGAGATCGGCTAGGGCGTGTCGCTGCGCGGTGATTGAGCGTCGGCGCTCCGCTTCGAACCGAGTCCGGAAGTGCTCCTCGTCGTTGGTCTGAGTGTCTTCGAGCGTGACGTCCACGTGCGTGGATGCCACCTCGTAGAACCGGTCGAGGCGTTCCTGGAAGGCTGCGCGTGGTTCGTCATCGCGTCGCTGGGGCGGTTCAGGAACGTGGAGACCGATGAGCCCGGCGCGCAGCATGAGGTTCAGGGTGCGGATGTTCCAGTCGCGGTTGGCCTCGGAGGTGTCGTGGACGTTGTCCGGGATGGAGTCAAGATTGACAAGGTAGTGACGCGGACGTGCGTAGGTCTTGTCTCTGAGCGTCCACATCCACCGCCACCTCGACCACGCCTTGTCTGCACCGATGATCGCTTGCCGATTGATGCCTTCGGCGACGGGCTCATCCCGAGGGGCGGACGCCAGGTAGGCCACGGACGGACGTCCGTCCCGGCCTGTGCGCCCTACCTCCTGGTAGTAGCGGTCGACGGTTTCGGGCAGGCAAGCGTGCACCACACTGCGGACGTCGGGTAGGTCTACACCCAGGCCGAAGGCTGAAGTTCCTACGACGATGTCGTATCTGGTGGGGATAGGGCCCGAAGCGGAACGGCCGCTCCAGCCTTCCACTGCGTTTCGGCGTTCGTCGGAGCTGGAATAGCCTGCGACGTCAGCTACTCGTGCGAAGCCGGCTGTGCGTAGGCGGTCGAGCCACGCCTTAGCGTCCTTCCGCTCTGTCACGTACAGAGCTAGTGGTTTCGGTAGACGGTCGATGGCGCGAAGGATTGCCTCGGTGCGCTGCTCCTCGTCCGTGAAGGCATCGATGTAGTAGCTGGGTTCATGGCGCACCTGGGCGCCCCAAACGATCTCGGCTGGCTTGGGGTCTGCGAAGAGTTTCTCGAGCGTGGTTACCTGCTGTTCGGTGAGTGTGGCGCTCATGCAGACCGTCACGGGTGCACGTCCGGGCGGTGCTGCGCTCAGCCAGGTCCGACGGTGGACGGACATGGTTTGGAACTCAGGTCGAAAGCCTTCGCCCCATTGCTCGACGAGGTGGGCCTCGTCAATGACGAAGTAATGAAGGTGGCCTGCCTCGGCAGCATCTTCCAGCGCAGACTTAAGTCCAGAAACGAGCGATTCAGGGTTTGTGAAGACTAGCCGCTGTTTACCTGTCCGGATATCTTCTCGTATTTGTTGCTTGAGGTTCTCGTCGAGGCCGCCGATGTAGGCGTAGCGGCCGGAGGGACTTTGTCGTCCGCGGCTGTTCAGCAACTCCTGGGCGCGACGTTCCATGTCCAACGCGAGCACGACAGTCGGCACTACGACCAACGTGACTCCGGTACGGTTGCTTGCGAGCAGAGCCGGAGCCTGTACGAGGGCGGTCTTGCCGTGGCCGGTCGGCAAGCAAGCGATGACAGTGCTGCCAGGCTCTGCGAGTGCCACAGCGCGCGCAGCTTGCCGCTGCCCGATTGACTTGTACTGAGCGTAACCGCTGCCGAGAGCACGGATCCAAAAGGGGTCAGCTGGACACGGCTCCAACTCAAGGTGTGCTTGAAGGCTTTCCCCGAGGTGGACCTTCTCCAAGTCGTACGTGGCTGCTTCGTCAGCTTTCTGATCTTCCCCGCCAGGGTGCCACGGCCGGGCTGTGACCAAGACACGACGGCTGTCCGGGAGCGCATGGCAACGCATCTGTTCCCACTGTTCTCGCGTGGGCAGCGGTGCGCCAGTTGGAACTGAAAGGCCAAAGGTGTTTCCGCCGGCCTGAGCTTCGAGAAGGATCTGCCGTGTCAATGCTGCCACGTCACGCCACGAGGCCCTCTGTTCAGTCAGGCCGTCGAGGGCATCCTTGAGCCGCCGCAATGTGCCGCTGTATTCCGCCTCTTCCGGCGTCGGGACAACGAACGGCCAGGCGTCAAAGAGTTGCTGTGCCCCAATCCAACTGTCACGCACCTGCCTGTGCCCCCTTTCGCTCAGCGCGGAGAACGCAGGTTGCAACCATGAGCCGTACGCTGGGCTGCATGAGGCCGTCGATGAGCAGACCAGCGGTCTTCACATCTGCCAGTTGGCTTTCGTCCTCACGCAGGAGGCGACCGGCAGCCCTGCGGGCCTCTGCCTGCGCCCGAGTCACGGCGAGTCGTCGGCGACCGCGTTCCTGGGCCTCGGCACAGAGTGCCTTCAGGTCAGTGACGCAGAAGAGTTCGTCGCGTGCGACCTTCTCGGCGGTCTCAGCAGCATGCCGGAACTCCGACCAGCCACCGAACACGTCGATGAGAACACGAATCCGCTGACCACTCAGGTTTTGACACTCTTGGTTGCTGTAGGAGTCGTTCAGCCATTCGAGCGCCGAGGCCAGCGTCAGTGCCTCGGTGCTTCCAGCCCGCACCCACACTCTGTGCGTGAACGGCGGAAGCAGGAAATCGGCCTGGCGCTGCAACGCCCGTTCCACCTCTCCCCGGTTGGCCATCGCCTCTGCCGCCACGGAGATGTCGGCCTCAACCAGGAAGTCGAAGCCGAAGTAAGGCTCCGGGTCACCCATGTGGCTGGGGTCCGCTCGCTGGTAGGCAGTGGCCTGGCCACGTTCGTCGATGCCGCTCAACGCGGCGAGCGCGTCGATGAAGGGGTTGCCTATGCGGAACAACCTTGTGCCAGGATCACGCAGGGCCCTGGACCGGTTGAACGTCCCCTGGGCCATGGCAGGACCCAGCGCCGCGGTCTGCGCCACGTAGAGCCGCGGCGGCACCTGCGGCCGTGACCCAACGAGATCGAAGGCGCTCTTGCCGGCCGTGCGCTCGTAGTGGCGGATGTTGATACCGCCAGATCCTGCGCTCGTGTACCGGAAGACACCGCGCTGAATCTCTCTCCACTCCAGTTCTAGCCCCCTGAGGGTCTTGACCATGCTGTCTCGGTCATCGACATCGAGGTAGATGGCTTCGAGCATGTCCATCTTCTCGATCTGTTGGCGCGCTTCGCGGAGCTGATCTTGAACTCGTTGCTGGGCGGACGCGAGCCCGGACGGGCCATCTCGTAGGGCGTCGTTCCAGACAGCATCGCGGCCTTCTGCGATGGCGTCCTGCAGTGTCGACACTGACCTCGAAAAGACGTCGTAGCCCTCACGCAACAGGTTGAGCCACGCCGTGCCAAGGGCTTCATCCTCGGCGCTTGCGCTGACCACGTACTGGCTGGCTTCATCGAGTTGGCTGCCGGACTCGCCACTGGGATAACGGTCAACCCGTCCGATCCGTTGTTCGAGCTGGTTGGGGTTCCACGGCAGGCGCATATGAACAACGGCACTCGCGACCTGAAGGTTCAGGCCATCCTCGGCGGTGTGGTCGGCGACAAGGACGGACGTGCCCGGCGCCGTGCGCCACTTCGTGACCGCATCCTCAGAAGCCGCCGCTCCGGCCTGTGCGGTGTGCTCCACAACACAGGCTGTACGAGACAACCGCCGTAGATACGACGCCAGTTGTTGCGCCAGCACTCCCGCACCGCAGAAGACAACGATGCGTCCACCGCGATTCAGAGTTGGGACGAGGGCGTTGACCGTCGCCTTGAGTGGCTGGTTGCCCTCTGCTTCGTCGAGGTGCCTCTCTAGCTCGTCGAGTGCTTCCACCTCTGCAGGGATGAGAGTGGGCACGGCGAGCATGGCCTGTTCCTGGGCACTGAGGCCGGCTCGTTGCGCCGCCTCGGCATCTCTGCGGACCCGCCAGCGCAGGGCATCGACAAAGTCGTCGAAGGGCCCGCCCGTCCTGGACATGAGGACACCGAGGATGCGGGCGTACGCGGTGGTCTGATCTTCAAGCCCGGCATCGAGCAAGGAACTCGAGACGCCAATGCGCCACTCTGTAAGGGCAGTTTCGACCGCATCAAAGGTGGACGGCAGGGTGATGACGTCCGAGAGCTTCCGCCCGCGGACAGCGTAGGATTCGCCTTCTTCAGTATCGTCTTCCGGCCTCTCCACCTGGTCGCGCCGGTGTCGGATCACCCGACGGTGTAGGCGGTACGTCTCGCTGATGTGCCCCCGCAACTCCTCCACGCGCAGGGAGAGCTCATCGGGTTCTACTTCATCGCGGAGGTCATCGTCCTCAGTGAGGCATTCGACGATCCGATCTGCAAGGTGCTCAAATCGGGGGTCATCGGGAAGGATCCGCCGGATGTTGTTGAGCGTGGACCTCAGCAGGAAGGTGAAGGTGGCATCCAGGGCGTAGACGCTGTCGGCCAACTCGGCTCGTAGGGCGTAGCGGTGCTCGAAAGCTTCGCGGTCGTCCCAGCTGTAGAGGTCGCGGTCGAGCAGGTGCAGCAGGCCGAGGTGAGTGGTGTAGTGCGAAGTCACGGGGGTCGCGGACAGGAGCAGAAGCTTCGGTGCGGAGTGCGCCAGGGCGGATAGTTCCCGGTAGGGCGAGAGGCCCTCGTCGGCGTTCTGCACCAGTGCATGGGCTTCGTCCACGACGACAAGTGCACTGTCGTGGTACGCGGACCACTTCTCCGGCGTCTCGTGGGACGTGATCACAATCCGGGCTGAAGGAAAGTCGTCGACGAAGAACTTGCTGCGGAGCTCCTTGTCCCACTGGCGCCGCAGTGGCTCGGGGGCAACGACTGTAATTCGTGCCTGCGGATCGTCCAGGAGGGTCTGCCGGATGACGAACCCAGCCTCGATGGTCTTCCCCAGGCCTACTTCGTCTGCGATGAGGTATCGCTGCACCGGATCAGTGAGCACCGTCATTGCCGCGCGGATCTGGTGTGGGAAGACCTCGGCAGCCGAGGACAGCAGCGCAGCCATGTTCGCGCAAGCAGCCCGTTGTGCAACGAGGTCACGTAGGAAGGGAAGCCGAGCGTCGCGGAAGAACCCCGACTCGCCACCACCACTCGTGAGGACTTGGAGGGGATCGTGAACGGGGCGGTCCCAGCGCACTCGGAGATCACACTCGTTCGCGCGCTCGTTCCACTTCTTGTTGGGGACCTGGATGAAGTATTCCGGGAGATGCTCCCCCGTGACCCGGGCAGCGAGCCAATCTCCGGTGCTCGGTTCGCGCCAATAGACCCGCGTTTCTGCTTCGAGTTTGGCCCGCCAGCAGCTCTTCGCCGGCACACGCTGAGAGTGGACGACCTCCTCAGCTACTGATTCGAAGAAGTCGACGCGCAGCAGCTCGCCGTCGATGGCGCCAACCCGGCCGATGCCCGGAGCCCCCGTGAACTCGACGAGGTGTCCAACCGCGAAGCCCGAAGACATACTTCTGCTCGCCCCCACCTGCTGATTTAACAACTGGCACGAGCTTAAGCGCATCCACTGACAACGCAGTCGACGGAGTAGATCGCGAATTCGCATGCGTTTTCGATACTGGATAGTAGGTGCTCCTGCGGCATCCCTCTACGGTCGTCATGTACCCGCCCAATGCGCACTAAATGGATCTATCGGACTGGCTCGCTAAATGCATCGCGCCACAAAATACGACCGAAACAACATCTTGCCCGGAGGGGACACCGCCATCGCAGCGAGCCGTGCACAGCAACGACGCTCGCGCCGCCGCCGGGGAACGACCTCCGCCTGACCTGCACGTGCATGCTCCAGGCGCACTCCCTGGTGCGCCCGGATGTAGCCGAGCCATGCTGCCCTGATCCGCATATGCCGCCTGGCAGTGCACTCAATCCCAGACAGAGTCTCCAAGGCCAGGAGCCGTGCCGATGTCAGTGGCCTGGGTTGTACTGTCTGGGCGTTCGCCTCGCTGTCCGTCCACGGCGCGGTATTGGCACAAACCACCACATCACCGAAAACAGAAAGAAGACCGTGAACGTCCCCGCCCCTGCCGGTATCGCGACCCTCGTCGCCTACGTCGCCACCATCCCTGCTGCGAACCTTGCCGTCACCCACTTCGGAGCCGTCTCCGTCGGCTTCGGCTACGCCGCCCCTGCCGGGGTCTACATGGTGGGTCTCGCCTTGGTACTTCGGGACCTTGCCCGTGAGTCCGCCGGCCGTGGTGCTGTTCTCGCGGCCATAGCCGTCGGCACCATCCTGTCGTACTTCCTTGCTGACCCGGCGCTGGCTGGCGCCTCAGCTGCCGCCTTCGCGGTGGCCGAAACAATGGACTTCGTCGTCTACGAGCCTCTCCGGAAACGCGGCCTACTGATCGCGATGCTCGCCTCGAACGCCGTCGGCCTGCTCGCGGACAGCCTCCTCTTCCTCAAGTTGGCCTTCGGTTCCTTCGAGTACCTGCCCGGCCAGATTCTCGGCAAGGCGTGGATGACCTTCGCTGCAATCGCCGTGCTGGCCCTCCTTCGACGACGCAAGCAGGCGAGCGCGAGCACCTGATCACCGTTGGCGACGTCATCGGGGGCGCTGGTGTGGGCGTCGCGTGGCACTGACCTGTGCGTGCGCAGTACCAGTACAACTCCCGGTTAATGCCTGGCCATTGACGCCAGGGCACGAGTCGCAGGGTCAACTTGCCTCGCTCCTGGCGCTTCCGATACGGTCGCGTCATCAATGAGGGCCCCACCATGCCTAGGTCTGGTGGGGCCCTTTTGTGTCCTCTCGAACCCGGGGGGACCGAATGTCGCGTGCCACCGTCTTCTTCAGGTTTGGCGGCCAGGGAGACGGCAGCCGTGCTCATGCGTAAGGACAACTGGTGAGTACACACCATGGCACAGGTTCCAGTCGGCAGTCACGCGGGGATGGCCCCGCGGACGACGCCCGGTTCCCGGAGGCTCCATCGTCGACGTCCTCCCATGTACGGCGCGCAAACGTACAACTGCTGGTCGGCGGCCGCACCGTCTTCGCGGTGTACATCTCGCCCGCGATTGTGGCAGGTGCAGCAGGTGCGTGCCTGGGACTCGGGGCGGTGAGTTGGGGCCACTGGCCTTGGCTGTAGAACCGTGAGGCATGCCGCGGGGGCACCTGCTCCCGCGGCCTTCGGGCGGTCATTGAAGGCACGGACGGAGTACTGCAGTGTCTCGCCGGCGTAGCCCGGGCCGCGCGCTATCTGTGGCAGCGGGTCGGCACGAGCCTAGCCACTGCCAAAGTTTCGCTTGCTTCGTCTTCGTCCTCTGGCGCAGGTACCTGCTGTATGGGCTCATCAAGTTCTGATTCCGACCCGTCCTGCTGGTTCACCGCCCATTGCACGGCAAGCGACGTGCAGCCGCTGACTGGTGGCGTTCTGGGCCAGGACGAAGCCGAGCGTGAACACCTTCTGGCGATCGAGGCCGTAGGAGATCAGGCGTCTGTTCCACATGCTCCGGTCGAGTTGGTTGTGGAGGGACTCGGCGTCACTGCGGTGGGGGTAGACGAGTTGGTGGGCGAGGGTAGCTTCGGGGATCTGCTGGAGGTAATCGGCGCGTGGAAGTCTCGCTCGGTGGCCGCAAGCGCCAGCTGACCAAGACCGACCCGGAGGCCGTGACGCTCTCCGCGCTGCGGGTTCTGGTGATCACGGCGCTGCACGGGCGGGGCGGGCTCGGGCTGTCCTCGGCGACGGCCCACGAGGGCGACCTGGCGGAGGGCGTGAGCGCCGAGCAGGCCGAGCGCGAACTCGTCCCGATGCTGTCCCAGGTGATCTCGGCGCTCTTCCCTCACTTCACACGCGCGGCGCTGTCTCGACCCCCGCCGTGCTCGCCGGCCTCGGATCGCCGCCCACCAGGCGACCAGCTGAGCGAACGGTGGCAGCCGACTCAGCATCGAGGAACTGCTGCGGCTGCTGGAGCCGGTCCGCTTCGAGCGCGAGGCCCGCTACTGGGACGGCGTGGCCGCCAGCACCAACGCGGTCGGTGTCCTGAACTTCGGCGGCGGCGTCAAGGACTCCGGCGGCCGGGTCGCCGACGCGCTGCTCGGGCCCGACACCGACTTCGGACGCAAGATCCGCGGCTGGTAGCCCGCCTGTCCCTCTTGCTACGGGGCCAGATGTGGCTTAGAACTCACGGCTCGAGCGTGATCCAGCCGTCTGGGATCCAGCCACCGAGGTACCCCTCGACGAAGACGGCGAGCTCCGGGATCTCGAGATGACCCAAGTCCTGAACGGCGTCGCACCAGGGGATCCAGCAGCCTTCAAGGTCGGCCTGCGTGGCGAGCGAGTGGGCCGTGTAGACGCGCGCCTCGCGGTACCCACCCCCCCGGGAAAGGTGCCGCACGCACACGTGCGACGACATCCCCGCGCCGCACCGATCGGCCTGAGAGGAGCCGTCGCGCCGCCCTCTCGTACGTCTCACGCTCCTGGCATCGGATCACCGGGAGCGTCGGCACGCCACCACCAGCGGGTGGCGTGCCGGAGGTCAGGAGCAACCTGCGTCGCGGGTCGAAGCACAGCAGGTAGACCATCCGCCGCAAAGGCGGTGCATACATGCACATGAAAAAATCATCGCGCCGCGCGGTGGCCACGCAAGGCGGCAGCAGCCGAAAGGCGTACGGGCAGGTGATTCAGCGGGAGGAAGGATCCGGAGGCAGGGCCGCCGGCCCCGGCCAGAGCTGGAAGCCGAAGGCCGCCTCAAGTCGGGCGAGCGTCCCCAGATCGGGCATGACCTTGCCATTGAGAACCCTACTAACCGTGGAATGGGTCACGCCCGTCGAGTCGGCGAGAGTGCGCAGAGTGTGCCCTGTGGACGCCATGGCCCGCCCGACCTCAGCAGAAGCATCGGATCCTGCCGGTGCCACCCCCGCCGTCGGCACCTGCCTGCCGCTGACCGGACGGCGGCTCCGACCCGGCCCCAGGGCCCTCTCCCCCTTCCGCGTCCACATCGCGCGGCGTCCTGGCGTGCCCCCCCCCACCTGGTCAGGTGATGCAGCTAGCGGGTCAACAACCGGAGCTACTCACCAAAACGGACATGCCGCCCCACCCCCGCACTGCCGACACCTGACCGCATCGAGTCCCATCCGCAGACATCCCGCCGGAAACTCGCAGGTCAGAAGGTATACAAGAACGTGCAGCAGCGCGCAGTGGCAACGGGGGCGACCTCGGTAACCCCTATCCGCTAGGCTGTCAGCGGTCAGTCGACCTCCAGGGCGCCTGCCTGGGAAAGTGTCCCTCCGGACCTCACCCGACAGCGCCCCGACGGAAACCTGACCAGGGCGTTTGCCTCATCCCGCCCGGCACCCCCCACTGGGGTTTCCGGCACGGTTTTCGGCAAGCCCCCGCCTTCGTAGCTCAGGGGATAGAGCACCGCTCTCCTAAAGCGGGTGTCGCAGGTTCGAATCCTGCCGGGGGCACAGCGCGTTACGGCGCTGACCTGGGGTTTCTTCCTCAGGGAGGCGTTCTGTTCGGCCTCGGACTTCCCGTCCGGGGCCGTTTGCGTGAGCGGGCGGATCGCCAGGCCCCGACTTTTCTCCCGCCGGATCAGCACCATCCGGCACAAGCTCCGCCCGGACGTGCATCGAGGGTCAGACCTCTGAGTGGTTGTGGGGCCGTTTCGGATCTGGTCGGGCAGTATCTCGGCAGCCATCGGCGTGCGGAGCTCGCTGAGCGCGTCATGACCAGGGCCTCGCCGTTCCTCAGCCGCTGTGCCGCTAGTTCGAGGCTCCCGTCACTATGCCCAGCAGCGCGCACGCGAAGAAGACCATGCCCCAGGCCAGTGCGTGGCGTATGCAGCGGTATTTGGTCCAGGCGATCTGGGACAGGATCGCCAGTTGGCTCAGGTCACGGGACATGGGGTCGGTACGGCGGACTGTCCGCTCCAGGTGAGCGACCGACATCGCGAGCCTCGCGTCGCCGAAGTAGTGAGTTCGGGAGCGGCGGGGGTTTCCCAGCCGTGGGGTCATGGCCAGGCCCAGGAGAACGAGTGCCGGTACGCAAGCGGCGCAGCTCGCCCAGAGGAGGAACTGCGGGACGGCGGCGTACTGTCGTAGGGCGATAACGTCGCTGCCGATCGCGCCGAGCAAGGCTGTCAGGGCCGCGCCCAGGGACGCCAGCAAGAGGCCGGCCTTGTTGTCGGCCTTCGTGAGCTCCTCACGGGCCTCGGACAACAGGATCCTGGCGAGTTCCGCGCCCCGGTCCGCTGTGGTGGCGGTGTTCGGGTCCACGTCGGCGTCGTCTCCGGGCGTGGTCATGTTTCCCCTCCGTACCGTCGGTGTCAGGCGGCCGCCCCGGCGTGCGGGGCGGCCGTGGTGCTGTGTCCCTGGTGCAGGCGGGTGCGTCAGACCGTCGTCGAGCGGCGGATCTCGTCCTCCAGCGCGTTCACCGCCTGCCGGACCCGGATGTTCATCGCTGCCCTGTGCTCCCGGAACGCCGCCTCCGACTCGGCGCGGTGACGCCGCACCTCCTGCTCGATGGCGTCCTGGGCGATCTCGAGGTTCGCCATGGCCCGGCGTTCGTCGAGCCGGACCTCTTCGTCGTGGATCTTGACGGCACTGTTGCTCGCGCTGGTGAGCATCCGGTCGTACGCGGATTCGCCGCTCAGGTACTTCACCAGCACGGGGAGTACGTCGAGGAGGACGAACAGCAGGCGGACCAGCCAGATGCCCACGAACAGCACGGGGTTCCCGGCCGCGAGTTGATCAAGCGCCCGCATCCGTTCCAGGACACCGATCTCTTTCTGCTTGGCACGCTCCTCGCCCAGACGCTGCTCGATGCCGTCGGCGCGGGCCTTGAGGAAGGCGCCGCGTGAGACGGTCTGCTCGGCCTCGATCCCCGAGACACGGCTGTTCATGTGGGCCAGGCGCTTCTCGTTCTCATCGGTGCGGTGTGTCGTCCGGTAGTCCTGTGCCTTGTCGCGCAGGCGCAAGCACTCGGACGTCCGCTGATACAAGCCGGTGGCCGCTATGCGGATCAGCCGGCGACACTCGTTCCGTACATCGGAGTCGATGGCCTCCAGCCTGGAGGTATCCCGGTCCACGCGCTTCTGCAGGACGGCGGCATCCGAGCGCAGGGCGGCCAGTTCCTCGACCCGTTCCCCGGGTGTCCTGCCGAAGGAGAGGACGTAGTTCCTGCCGCAGCCCTCCGGCGTGACGGTCTGCGTCGTGGACGGTACGGGGTTGCAGCGCACCAGGTTGGTACGCAACTGGTCCATCGTGTCGGTTCGTTCGTCGGCCACGCGTTGCTCGATGGCCGTCTGGAAGATGCGCAGCACCAGGGGCTCGGCGATCACCATGCCGAGCATCAGCGCGATCAGCAAGCGCGTGACAAGAGGGCCGACCCGTCGCCGCGCGTTGGGCTGTGGAGTGACCAGCCAGCGGTCGAGGTTGAGCACGAACAGCATCCAGATTACCGTCGGGACGAGGGCCATGATGGAGACCCTGCCGAGCGCCTCGGTCGCGAAGTTCCACATGGAGAACGCCGCGATGACAGAGGTGCCGAGCACCACCCCGCCGAGGGCTGTGTACTTGCTCCGCTCGTACTTGACCCTGGCCAGCAGTCCCTCGTCGACGCCGGTAAGGGCACGCAGCCGTCGTGCGACGTCGAAATCGACGGGACGGCGGGCGGCGAGGGCCTCGTGACCGGTGGTGCGGGCGGCGGACACATCCTCCGTGGTGAGGGTGGTGGTCCGGCCGCTCGCACTACGCGCGGCTGCATCATCGCCGGTGTCCCGGCCGCCCGCCGCCGTGCCGGGGGCCGTCACCTGGTCCGTCAGGAAGTCAGTCAACGAGATCGTCCTCGTCCTCGACGAGACCACCCTGCGGGTCGCGTGAGCCGTCCCTGCCGGTTTCCGTGCGGAAGGAGCGCGCCTGCCCCGATTCGACCATGCGGGTCGTACCGGCGGCGGTTCCGACGCCGGGCGCGGCCTGACCGCCCGTCTCCTGCAGGACCTGTTCCAGTACCTGGTGATAGTCGACGTACTCGCTGCCGCCCATCTGCCGCAGCAGCGTCAGCAGCATGTCGCGGCGTATCTGCACCTCCGCCGTCTCCCGCGCCTGCGTGTGGGCCCGGTCCGACGTCTCGGCCTCGTGACGGCGGGCCGACTCCTTCTCGGTGATCCGATGGATGCGGGCCGCGGCCTCGGTGACGTCGATCTCCTTCCGGGTGATGCCGAAGGCGTCCACGTGGTCGGACCCCTGGGAGAGCAGTTCCGCGATCCGGAGTGCGTCCTGCGTCTCGAAGTCGCGCTGCCCCCTTTGCAGTTCCCATGAGCGTCGCTCGTCGCGCAGCTTCTGTTCCCAGTCCCGCAGGTCGTCCGACGCGTGTACTTCGGCGCTGACGAATTCCACGCTCATGCCCGTGACCCGTGGCGGCACGATCGCGCTGTAGGCGGTCATACGGTGACTGACTTCGGTCCGTACCGCGTTGACTTCCTCCACGCGATGCCCGGCGCTCACCCGCGGCAGGTCCCCGTCGCCCACCAGGTAGGCGCGCAACGGGACGGTGACGTCGATGATGCCCTGCCGGGCGATGGCGGCCGGGTCGGTCACCTGGCAGGTGAAGGACGCCCGCACCGTGAAGTTGTCCGCTTCACTCACAGACGGGAGCGTGCGTTCCACCTCGACCAGGCGCGCCCGGGTGTCGACCATGCTGACCGACGAGGCGTCGAGTACGTCGGGGTGGGACGGGTCGTACACCATGCCCTCGGGGAACGGGCGGTAGTTCCCGCCGACCCTGAAGACGTAGACCGCGCCGGGCGGCAGCTGCGGCACGTCGTCGCGACGGCGACGCCGAGACCACCAGGTGCCCTGGACCGTGGCCAGGATGTGCTCGGCGATGACGGGGTAGTTCACTTGCTTCGTCCTCCTTGAGCGGAAGTGAAGGGAGAAGTGGATATGAGGGACGCGGTGGAACGCCGGGAGTCCGCCGGCGCTCGGCCGCGCAGTGATCCGATGAGCACCTGCGCCACTTGGCGGGCGCCGGGAATCGCGTAGTCGGGGTGCTTCAGGGCAATGGACAGGTGGTGGCACAGCGCGGCCCACTGGCGCTCGCTCATGGCTTTCCGCATCGCCTCGCCGAGTTCGCGTACGGCGTCGGTGACGGACGGGTCGTCCCGCAGTTGCACCAGCGTCCGGCACAGCGCGCCGACCGCCCGGCTTCGGTTGCCGCTGTGCAGGACATCCGCCCACAGGGACCCCAGGTGGCGGGCACTGTCCGGGACGGTGGTCAGGAGTGCCGCGGTGACGGGTTCCGGAGCCTCCAGCCGGACGGCTTCCAGGAGCTGAACGGCGGCCCGCAGCGCGATCGTCCGCTCGCGGGACCTCGGCGCAGTCCTGGCGATCACCGTCCGTACGTACCGGAGGATGAACAGCGCACGCTCGGGGTCCTGATCGGCGGTCTGCAGCAGCAGAACCAACGAGCGGTGCGCCGAGAACGCGATCCGCTCCCCGCGCTGTGCCAGGAACCAAAGCCGTTTGAGGGCCTCCAGGCGGTAGAGGGCGCCCAGGCGGCCCGTCAGGGCCATGGCCGCCGTCACGGCACGGCGTGGCCCGCTGTTCTCCGTCCAGCCCAGGGCGATGTTCAGAGCCTGCGGCGCGAGATGCTCGACGTCGCACATGAACTGCAGCGTCAGCGCGGCGGTCACTCGCTGACTGGTAAGTCCTTCGGACCACGCCTTCAACATGCTCTCGTCGACCTCGACAAGCGCGTGTCGGGCGAGGAGCGCTACACCGCGGGCCACCTCCGTACGAGTGCCCAGGTCGCCCAGCAGTGCCAGCTCGGTCAGCCAGCGGCGCAGCGGGTACCAGAGCTCATAGCCGTACAGGTCATGCAGTTCCGCGATGACGAATTCGCGGACACGAGGCTCGGTGAAGACAAGATGACGTTCGCTGCGCCCGGCGTTCCGGCTCGGCCCAGGCCGGTGCTCGACCGTCACGAGCCCCTCCGCCCGCTCCTTCCACCGGGCCCGGGACTGCTGGGCCACCGCACCGTGCAGCGCCGTCCTGTCGTCGTGGTCCGGCTCCGCTGCCGGTGTCTCACCGCTCAGCTCCCAGTTGCGCACGTGGGCGGCGAGCGCGGCACACTCCTTCTCGAACGTCCGCTCCGGGATGCCCTCCAGAAAGGCCAGGGCCGCGAGCGGGATCAGGTCGTCCGCGGACGGCTGCCTGCGGAACAGCTCCCGGACCAGCTCCCGGCAGCGGTCCCGCAGGGTGTCCAGCGCCCTTTCCGCGCCCTGCTGGGACAGGACCAGGGCTGCGTCGACAACGTCCGCGGGGCGGCGCTGTTCGCCGACCCGCTCCCGCAGCTCGCGCTCGGTGTCCGGCGCGAGGGCGACGTGGGGCAGCAGTTCCCTGCAGTGCGCGAACAACTCCACAGGGTCGGGCGCCCGCCATTCCACACAGTGGTCCCGCAGCGCCAGCCGCCGATGGGTCGTGCCGCCCGCAGTGATCACCAGGTACGACCCCTTGCGGCGCAGTTCCCCGCTCAGCCGCCCGATCGAGTACGCCTGCACGGCCTCGACATTCAGCTCGCCGACATAGTCGAGAATGACGTACCCCTGCCCCGGCTTGAGGTCCTTCGACACGGCCAGCTCGGCGAGGGCGTTGGCCGGCGACAGGCTGCGCAGCCCGGCCCCCTCGCCGAGGATCTCCCTGAGCAGAGCGAGGGAGCCCGCGCCCCGGCCGCAGTTGTCCTGGCCGGTCAGCACAACGAAGGCGTCCTCGCGGAGTTTGCCGAGGGCCTCGTCGAAACAGGGCTGCGGCGGGATGTAGAACCGCAGGGCGCGGTCCGACTCCTCGGGCTCGATGGTGCCGGGGGCGAGACCGGGGGACGAGACGGAGCCGAAGCCGAACGCCGCTCCGGAGGCGTCGACAACGCCGTAGAAGTTGTTGTTGACGAGCTGGTGGACGCGGCGGAGATCGTCATAGCCCCGGTCGTCCTCCTCTCGTTCGTCCGCCTCCGGACGCCGCTCGGGAGCCGCGCCCGGTCCGCTATCCGGGCCGAGGCCGTCCTCCCCGGCTTCCGGCTCTCCACCGACGTCGTCCGGTACGGGCGCCTCGTCGGAAGGGGGTACGGGCGGTACGGCGGACCGGTCGTCCGGGTCCGGTTTGTCAGCCACCGGCGCTCCTGAAGCCGAAGACGGCGCCTCGGGCGTCCACGGGACCGGCGACATTGGTGACGTTGATCTCGTCTGCCCGGTACTCGTTGCTGATCCCCGCCCTATCGGCTCCGCCCGTGGCGGACGGTCCGGGCCGTGCCGCCGTGGGCTTCCCCGATGCCGGGCTCTCGGGCCACCCCGTCTCCCCGGTCCTGGGCTCGTTTGTGGTGGCAGCCCGCGCGCCGAGCGCGGGCACGCGCAGCCAGGCCGTGGCCTCGTACTCCTTCACCTGGACGGTGACGCGGGTGAAGTCCTCGGGAGTCAGGGTCGTGTGACGCCCCGCCACCGTGGACCTGAAGACGTCGTCGGACAGCAACAGCGCCAGGTCGGCCCCGGGATGCGCGGCCAGGGCGTCGTAGAGCGGACGCGCGTTCAGCAGGCGCGCCGTGGCCACCACGGCCGTACCTGCGAAGCCGTTGTCGGCCAGCTCCACCAGTCCCTGGTGGATGACGGCCCGCAGCCGCATGCGTGCCTCGGGGACCCGCTGAGCGTTGTACTCACGTAGTTCGGCGACGAGTTGGCGGATGTAGTCGTCGACCAGCCGCGGTTCCTTGCCGTCGAGGGGCCGCACCGCCAGCTGCTCGTCGCCCTTGCGCTGAATCTGCCACTCCGCGCGGTCCAGGCCGGCACGCCTGGCGGCACGGTCGAGAAGCCGCGGCAGATCGTGCTGGATTTCGGACTGTCTACGGTCGTTGTTGCTTCCGTAGCCCTGTGCGTCCACGGCGATACAGGTACAGGGATAGAAGTCAGGCCACGCAGCCACCCGATCATTTCCTCTCTGGACAGGTGATGGGCAGACACTGCCCACGAGGTGCTGTCCGAGAGGCTAGGAGAGAGTGCGCGAAGTGATTCCGTATCAGTACGGGTTGTCAGCCACGACTTTGGCGAATTCGAGCAACTTCGGAACGTCACAGATGGTTATGTTTCGGTAACTGCGTTCCACCAGCCCCTGAGCTGTCAGGGCGGCCAGGTTCTTTTCGGCCGTGTTGAGCTTCAGGCCGGCCAGCGAAGCGAGTTCCTTTTGTGTGAGCGTCACGCCGAGGTCGCACCGCTTGCCGTCACTGTCCGGATCGGGCTGGGCGTAGGCCTTGCACAACTCGGCAAGGACCCTGGCCAGCCGAGTCAGCGAGTCGTAGGCCTGGAATTCGATCCGGCGCAGGTTGGCCCAGCGCAGCCGGGCACACAGCATGTGGAGGATGGCCCGCATGGCGTCCGGATGGTGGGAGAGGAAGGTCTCCAGTGCTCGCACCTGAATGATCCGCGCGGTCACGTCACCGCACGCCACCACCGTGCCGGACCTGGGGCGCTCCTCGAAGGCCGCCATCTCACCGACCAGGTCACCCCCTATGCGGACGGCGAGCAGCATGTCGTAACCGCTCTCCGCGCTCGCGACGACCTTCACGACTCCACTCGTGATCAACAGGACGTGCCGACTCTCGTCGCCCTGCTGGAGCAGGGCGCGATGCGGCGGATAGGTCATCGGCGTGCCCTGGCTCAGGAGTTCTTCCCGCGTCGTGTCTCGCAACCGGCCGAGAAACGTGGACGGTGGCCACGCGTGATTCACCAGCACCCCCGATAATCGCATTCCGCGGTGCGACGCGCCGCTCAAGCCTGACCATGCTGCCGTCGAGCCGAGCGCCGGCAAACAGACAGGACGGGATGTGGCCTGTTTTCTTGCTTCTCAGCCAGAATTGACCGAACACGCGTTCCTCGTGGAAGTAATCGAAGCAGGTCGTCAGGGAATCGGTTATGCAGGCGTCAGCACGCCCTCCGGCAGAAATGTCCTCGGCCGGCCCCGAGGCTACCAACGCCGCACGGTATCGGAGAATGTACAGATGGTCACCTGGATCAACTGACCGTGGAGGTAGTGGAATACGACAGCCAAGGGACAGGATGAGCCGGTGGCCAGATGGTTCCGCAGTTACTGGGATGAAGAAGACACATGGTTCTACTTCGAGGTCGGCGACGACGGATGGGTGAGCCGGCAGGTCGAACTCGAAGGGCCTGCGCTGCGCCCCGTCGTGGCCGCGTCGGTCGGGGAGGATGACGCCCGGTACGGCTTCACCGCCGAGTCGCCCGTCGCCGACTGGGAAGGGCATGTCGAGGAGCCTCTGACCCTTCGGGAATTCGACGACGTGTGGGCCGCGGCCCGGCGGCACCTCACGGCACGCTGAGCGTGACACGTCGTCCGTGGGTCCGGATCCTGTCGGAGGCTCCGCGCGGTTGGGGTGGGGGCGGGGGGCGAGTGCGTTCTGTGCGGTGCGTACAACCCCCGGGCCCCTTCGGTGGTCACACCTGCACCGAGCGATGCGCGTGTGCGGGGTCGGAGGCCTGGTAAGGGATCCGGCCCCCGTGTGTCGTCGGTTCGGGATACCGACTCGGGCGGCCGTCACGGCGTCCGGCGTGCCGTAGGAGAAGAAGACACGCATGCAGCAGCACCTTCGCACCATCCTCGCCACCACCGCCTCCGCCGCCCTCGTCAGCGGGCTGCTTCTCGCCGCCGGGGGGAGTGCCGTCGCCGCGCCGTCCGGGGTGCAGGGTGACTTCAACGGCGACGGTTACCGCGATCTCGCGATCGCCGCGCCCCTCGGGAAGATCAGTGGAAAGGCGGGGGCCGGGTACGTGGCCGTCGTCTACGGCACCAAGAACGGGCTCGACAAGTCCAAGCGCACCATCATCAGCCAGGCCACCACCGGTATTCCGGGAACGCCGGAGACGAGTGACTACTTCGGCGACCGCCTCACCACCGGTGACCTCGACGGGGACGGCTACACCGACCTGGTGGTCGGCGTGCACGCCGAGCGGATCGGCGACACCGACTCCTTCGGCGTCCTCACCGTCGTCTGGGGCGGCGCGAGCGGGCTGAAGTCCGCCGTGGACATCTCGGCGCCGCTGCCCACGTACCGGAACGAACTCGGCTGGGGCCTCGCCTCCGGTGACTTCGACGGGGACGGACGCACCGACCTGGCCGCCGTCAATATCGCCGCACCCGAACTGAACATCTTCAAGGGACCGATCTCCCGGACCGGCAAGACGGCGGGCCTCGTCGGTATCGACACGTACGGCCAGACCGGCATCAACGCCGACAGGATCGTCGCGGGGAACGTCAACGGCGACGGCGCGACCGACCTCCTGGTCATGGGCCAGGAGGAGAGCGGCGACGCGTACCGGACCCGCAGCGTCCTCTACAAGGGGGGCAAGACCGGGCTCAAGGCGTCGAGCAAGGTCGCCGGGGGGTACGAGGCGGTCATCGCCGATGTCGACAAGGACGGTTACGGCGACATCGTCACCGGCAACTTCATGGAGAAGTCCGCCGACGAGCCGAACGGTGGCCTCGGAGGTGCGATCACCGTGACGTACGGCAGCGCCGCCGGGCTGTCCACCCGTACGCCGGTCCGTATCACCCAGGACACCACCGGAATTCCCGGCACCGCCAAGAAGGGTGACCGCTTCGGCTGGAGTCTGGCCGCGGGTGACACCAACCGCGACGGGTACGCGGACGTCGCGATCGGCGCGCCGGGCGAGGCCATCGGGAGCAAGCGGGCCACGGGCACGGTCACCGTGCTGCGGGGCTCCGCCAAGGGGCTGACCGGCACAAATTCCAAGAGCTTCACGCAGGACACGGCGGACGTGCCCGGCGCCGCCGAGGCCGACGACCAGTTCGGCGCCTCCGTCGAACTCACGGACAGCAACAAGGACGGCCGCGCGGAGCTGGTGGCCGGCGCCTTCGCCGAGAACGCGGGCGCGGGGTCGGTCTGGCTCTTCAAGTCCGGTACGAGCGGTATCACCGCCACCGGTTCGACGACCTTCGGCGCCGCCTCGGTCGGCGGGCCCGCCGGTCTGTCGTACTTCGGCGACGTCCTCGCCGGATAGCCGGATAGCCGGATGACCGGATAACCGCGTAGCGCAGCACCCGTCACAGGGGCCGGACCCGCCTGGGTCCGGCCCCTGTGACGTCCGTGGCCTGAATGCTGTCGCGGGCCCTGTCGCTTTCCGCGCGGCATTCTCCTCGCCTTCATGAATTTCCGCTGAACTGCGCCCGACGATGAATGGCCGTATTGCCGCCCATCAGCCAAACATCGCTGGTCAGCAGATATTCCATGCGACTGCACCACGGATGCGCGGATATATGCCGAACCCATGGGGTGCAACCAACTCCGATCCCAGGCGGTCACAACTAATTGTAAGAACCACATACGCCCCCACGGAGGTTTTGCACATGCCCTCTCCCCTCGTCAGCCACCGAGTCGTACGTGCCGCATCGGCGCTGACGCTGGCTCTCGGTACGGGGCTGGTCGCTCCGCTCTTCCTGGCCGGTACGGCCGGCGCCGCGGCGCCGGAGGCCACCGCCGCGTTCAGCGCGACCGACCACGCGATCCTCTACACGGCCGCCGCGGGCCAGACCAACAACGTGAGCGTCACCGCGTCGAAGACCAGCGGCGCCGCGGAGATCACCTACGTGATCGACGACTCCGTGCCGATCGCCGCGGGCACCGACTGCGTCCACCCCAGTAGCGCGGACCTGACCAAGGTCTCCTGCACGGTCGCCACGCTGGACAGTCAGGACCCGTACCCCACCCTGAAGGTGACCCTCGGCGACGGCAACGATGTCGTCACCTACAACAACACCACCGACGACACGTACTACTTCGCCTCCATCGACCTCGGCGCCGGCAAGGACACGCTGACCGAGACCGGCGGGGTCAACGGCAACGCCGTCATCGGCGGAGAGGGCGACGACAACCTCACGGTGGACGAGGTCACCGTGGCCTCCGGTGGCGAGGGCAACGACACCATCCGCGCCGCCGCCGGAACCATAGCCCTGGGTGGCAACGGCAACGACACGATCTACTCGAACGGCGACGGCAGCGCCGTCGACGGCGGCGCGGGCGACGACGAGATCCACGGCGACGCGGGCGAGCAGAGGCTGGAGGGCGGCGACGACAACGACACGATCCACGGCGGCGCCGGAAACGACTTCATCTACGGCGGGAAGGGCAACGACATCCTGCACGGCGAGGGCGGCAACGACACGATCTACGGGAACAGCGGGGACGACGAGCTGTACGGCGGTCCCGGCACGGACACCCTCTCCGGGGGCCCCGGCAAGAACGTCGTCCACCAGGACTGACCGCACCTGACCACAGGTGACCACACCTGACGGCGCCTGACGGCACGTGACGGCACGTCGCCGACAGAACCGGCCGCTTCACCACGCCCGGGGCACGGCGCGGCTCACCAAGCCGTGCCGTGCCCCAGCAACGGCCCCGGCAGCGGCAACGGCCCCGGGAACGGCCCGTAGCCCCGTCACGTGCAGTAGAGGTTCATCTGGGCCGCCGCGTGGTGGGCTCCGTAGCGGTCCTCGCCTCCCCAGTCCCGCCCACGGTCCAGGAGTTGGACCGAGAAGGACTCCCCCTCGACCCGGTAGCTGCCGACGCTCACCAGGCTGCCGCGGTGGGCGGTCTGGCGTACGCCGAAGGCCGCGTACGCGGACGAGGTGTCGGCGGGGTCGCGCAGGACGCGGTAGACGGTGGGGTGGCCCGCGGTGTCGGCCGGGCGGCCACTGTCCGGGACGTAGACGGCCAGCGCGCACTTCTCGTACGCCTTGCCCAGCTTCCAGGACCAGGTCGCCGTGGAGCCGCGGTCCCGGGCGGGGCTGCCGGACATGGGGACGGCGGAGAAGCGGCCGTCGCACGAACCGCCCTCGTAGCCGCCGTCGGTGACGGTGTACCAGGCGGCGTCGCCGTTCTCGAAGCGGCCGTGTTCGGTGTACTGGCCCGAGGCGCAGCCGGGGCCCGCCCATGCCGAGTAGCCCGGCGCGTCGGGGTCGTGGGTCTCGGTCGGTGACGCGGTCGGTGACACCGTCGGAGAGTCGGCGGAAGGCCCGGACGGAGACACGGACGGAGACGAGGACTGAGACGCGGACGAGCCTCCGCCGCCCAGGCCCGGCAGTTCCGGCGGGCCGATCCTGGTCGGGACCCCATCCGCCGCCGCACCGTCCGCCCCGCTCGCGCCGCCTCCGCCTTCGCCTCCGGATCCGGTGACCAGGGCGACCGTCGCCCCCAGGGTGCCCAGCGCCAGTGCCACCACCGCGACCGTCACCAGCGGGCGACGGCGCGAGCGGCGGTCGTCAGGGGCCGTGTGCCGCTCGGGCCCGCCCGCGACGGTGTCGCACACGGGGCACACCACGCCCGGCAGCGATACTCCCCGGCCACTCCCGCACCGTTCGCACCTCATGCCGCCCCACTATGGGGGATCCCGCCACTCTCCGGCAGCGGAAGCTCACGATTGGCCGGTTGACCTTTCCCCAAGGTCGGAGCACGGCGGGCCGGCACGGAGAGCTAACCCCCCGCCGTCGCCTTCCCCCCCGCCGCCTTCCCCGCCGTCGTCTTCCACTCCGCGACCGCCGTCGTCATCGCCGCCACCACCCGGCGCCCGCGGTCCGTGTCCTCCCGGACCGTACGGCTGAACTCCACGTGGATGAACGGGACTCCGTCGTCCGCCGCGAGCCGGCCCTGCTTGTTCGCGCGCCCCGCCAGCGGGCACTTGGCCGACCAGGCGCGGCACACCCGGAAGCCGTCGTCCGTCAGGGCCCGCGCCAGGGTGACGGCCTGCGGGCGGCCGTCGTCGCCCGCGCCCGTGGACACCACCGCGTCGTGCGCCCGTGCCGTCTTGTCCGCGAAGCCGTGGACCTGGATGCCGCCGAGCCCGCGGGCGACGAGTTCCGCGCAGACCGCGTGGAAGACCGTGTCGGTACGGTGCGCGACGTCCGCGGCGTTCCCCTCGCCCGCCGTGCGATGGGCACCGGCCACGACCAGCACCCCGCCGGAGGCGCCGCGCAGCACGCCGACGCCGAGGGTCTCGCTGTACGCGTCGGCGACGGGGTGCGGCACCTGCACCGAGAAGCGGGCGGGCGCGTCGAGGTCGATGTAGATCCGCCCCCAGCCGCGCGCGCCCTCGCGGGCCCGGTCGGCGATCTCCGCGTACCGCCGCCCCCGCACGGTGTCCCGGAGGATGTGTACGCCGAAGTCGACCTCGGCGAGCCTGCGTTCGGCCTCACCGCGCTTGCCGTCGAGGTAGAGTCCGACCCCGGCGGCGACGGTCTCGCGCTCCACGCGGTTGGGCGGCAGGAAGCGGGCGTCGGCCACGGTGTCCGTGGCGAATCCCGCGATCCGGCGTTCCAGATCGAGGTCGGTACCGTTGCCGGTGGCGGGTGCGGAGGGGTCGTCGGAGTGCCGGTCCAGGACCGGAGTGACGATCACCACAGCTGCCGCGATCAGGACCCCGACCAGCAGGCTTGCCATGATTGTTATCTTCACGGTCGGAGATCGTGTCATATGACGTTCAAAATACCTATGTGAAACAACCCCTCCCTCTGCTCCGCGGACGACTCCCCCTGCTCCGCGGACGACTCCCCCTGCTCCGCGGACGGCTCTCTCTGCCCCGCGGACGACGTGCCGCCGGCCGTACGGCCCTCCGTACCGCCGCGACAGCCTGTCTCGCCGCCTGCCTCGCCACGGCCGTCGCGGGCTGTTCCGTCCTCGGCTCCGACGACGGGGGCACGGACGCCAAGGGAGGCGGAGGCCCGTCGTTCACGGTCGCCGCGGCCGGTGACGTACTGATCCATCCGCCGTTGACGGATCAGGCGACGAAGGACGCGAAGGCCACGGGAGGCAAGGCCGGGACGCTCGACTTCGCGCCGCTGATGGCCGGGGTGAAGCCGGTGATCAGCAAGGCCGACCTGGCGATCTGCCACATGGAGCCGGTGGTCGCCAAGAAGGGCGGGCCCTACGAGGGGTTCCCGAACTTCCAGGTCCCGCCGGAGATCACCACCACGCTCAAGGACGTCGGCTACGACACCTGCTCGACGGCGTCGAACCACTCGATCGACCACGGCGCCGCCGGCGTGAAGCGCACCCTGGACGCGCTCGACGCGGCCGGTCTGCGCCACACAGGCTCGGCCAGGAGCGAGGACGAGTGGCGCACGCCACTCATCACCGAGGTGAAGGGCGTGAAGGTGGCGCAGCTCTCCTTCGCCTTCGGATTCGGGACCGACGAGGTGCCCGCGGACAAGCCGTGGCTGGTCAACAAGACATCCTTCAAGGAGATCGCGGCGGCCGAGAAGCGGGCCCGCGCGGCGGGTGCGGAGGTGGTCATCCTCAGCATCCACTGGGGGCGTGAGCACCAGAACGCGCCGAGCCCCCCGCAGATGAAGCTGGCCGAGCGCCTCACGAAGGACACCGGCATCGATCTCGTCATCGGCCATCACTCCCATGTCGTGCAGCCGATGGAGAAGGTCAACGACACCTGGGTCGCCTACAGCCTCGGCAATCAGGTCGCCCGGCACGAGGTGCCCAGCGGCCAGTCCGAGGAAGGCGTCATCGGCTGGTTCACCTTCACCAAGCGCGGCGGTACGTGGGACGTGCGGGCGCAGTACGTGCCGACGTTCGTCGACATCCCGCCGGACCCGGAGGACCCCGAGACGCCCGACAAGCTGCCGGACGGCGCGGTCACGGACTACCGGCTGGTGGATGTGGCGCGGGCACTCAGGAACGGCAAGCCGGAGAGCGGCACTCCGGACGAGGGGAAGAAGTACACCGAGGTGCAACTCGCCCGTTACCGGCTGGCCTTCGACCGTACACAAGGCACGATGCTGAACCGCGGTGCGGCGAAGGACGGGCTGACGCCTCTTGAGGAGCCGCCCAACTAGGCTGATTCCGGAGGTTGTTCGGTCTGCCGGGGTTTCGGACGCGGATACCGCGCTCCAACGCCCCGCGGCCCGGAATCCCTACGGTGCGAGGCACCCTGACGGCAGCATCCGGCCGCTGGTTCCGCATGTCCGGTACGTAACATCTGTAATACAGATCACACGCGCGACTGTCTGATTTTGCACAACCATTCGACAGCGCGACCGGTCCTAATTTCGCGCGTGGGACGCGTGGGAACGGTGGGGGAAATCCCCCCGTCCCCCTCCTTCCCCCACACGCCCGTCTTTATCCGCTTCATCCGCCTGCGCGCACGGACGCGCGCGCTACGGCGCTGCCCGCACCACGCTGAGAGAGGTACCCCATGGCCGTTTCGTCTGCGAAGCGGCGGCACAAGGTCCGCAGACGGGCCGACATGTCGCTCCTGGGCGGCATACGCCCACCGATCGCGGTCCTCTCGGCACTGCTGCTCGCGCTGGCCGGCCTCACGGCCCTGGGCTTCGGCAAGCCGGAGAACGAGGCGCTCCCCAAGGCGGTCCGGATCTCCCAGCAGCACTTCGCCGAGGACGGCGCCATCGCGCTGCGGGCTTCGCTGGACGAGTCGATCACGGACCTCAGCCGGACGGCGGCCCTGTTCAACGCGGGCGACCCCGTCTCCGCCGACACCGTCCTCGACAAGCTCGGCAGCGTCTACCAGAAGTGGCGCGGCTCGGCCATCGTCGAGATCAAGTCCGGCAAGCTGCTCGCCGCGCGCGGTGAGAACGTGCCGCTCCTCGCGGTCGACCGGAAGAAACTGTCCGACGAGAACGGGCTCGCCCCCCGGATGGTGCGGCTGAAGAACGGCGAGACCCGGCTGCTCACCTTCGCGCTGCTGTCGTGGGAAGGCCGGCCGCAGCAGCTGCTGGTCACCTCGAACAGCCTGAAGGTCCCCGGTATCAGCCTCGGCAAGTTCCGGGTGATCGCCGTGGTCGACGCGGGCGGCTCGATCCTCAGCAGCGACGGTCTCCAGGTCCCCGAGGAGACCGACTCCGAGGGCATCAAGGACGAGCTGAAGCAGACCGAGAAGCAGCTCAAGGAGTTCGCGAAGCTCGCCGCGCAGAAGTCCGGCCAGAACCCGCAGACGACCAAGGAGCCGGGCTCCGGCGGCTTCCTCGGCGTCAGCGGGACGATGACGGGCTCCCGGATCACCGACGAGCGCACGGTCGCCGGGTACGCGACGCTCGCGGCGCCCGAGGCGGGCGAGAGCACCGACGCGACCGGCCTCGGTCTCTCCGTGGTCACGCAGGTCGCCGTCCCGGAGAACACCAGCCGGGTGAACGACCCGCTGTTCGGCCTGCTGTCCGCCGCCGCGCTGATCGTCATCGGGGCGCTCGCGGTGGCCCTGCTGCTCGGTACGGTCCAGCGCCCGCTGCTCCGGCTCTTCCTGGAGAGCCGCCGCCTCACCCGCGGCGATCTCACCCGGCCTGTGACCGTGCCCCGGTTCGGCGAGACGCGACGCATCGGGGACGCGCTGGAACAGCTGCGGCTCCAGCTGCTCGGCGCCCCCGCGCCCGGCGCGGGCCCGGCCACGGACAAGGGCACCGGAACCGGTGGCTCCAAGCGGCGCGGGCGGCGCGTCGGCACCCGCGCCCTGCTGGCCGGCGGCGGGATCCTGCTGCTGATCTGGTCCGCCCCGATGATGCTGCTGCTCAACCGCGCCGGGGACACCGCCGTCGTACCGCAGCAGCTCGTCAACGACCAGCGCGACCGTACCGACACCGTCACCGACCGGGTGCGCCGCGCCCTCAACGAGGGCCACGCGGACCTGCTGTCCGTCGCCACCCTCATCGGCGACCAGACCGCACCCGCGGACATGGCGAAGGTCCTCGAACGCACCAGGACCGAGCACCCGCGCTACCGCTCGCTGTACGTGCTCTCCGCCGACGGCTCGGTCCTCGCCAAGGCGGGCGACGACCCGCAGCACCCCGGCGGCAAGCGCACCAGCACCGACCCGATCGGCATTCTCAACACCGACGCCAAGGAACCGCAGGTCGCCGGATACGCCGAGCTGCCCGGCCGCGACGGCGCCTCGGTGGTCGGCGAGTTCCGCGTCGACTTCCTCAACTCGCTCCTCAAGCGGCCCGGTCTCGGCCAGATACGGATCGTCGACGCCGAGCGCAGGACCGTGGGCTCCAACACCGGCTACCGCGCGTTCCAGAAACTGCCCTCCAGCAGGCTCGACTCCCTCGTCGAGGCCACCGGCCAGAAGGTCGGCCTCAGCACACGCCCCAGCGGAGTCCTCTTCCGTGACAGCGACGGCATCCAGATCGCCGCGGCGGCCCCCTTCGCCGGCGGCGGAGCGGCCAAATCGCTCGGCTGGACCGTCGTCAGCTGGCAGCCCGCCTCCGCCCTCGCCATCCCCGAGTACAGCGCACAGAACCGCACCGTCCTCGCCGGCCTGCTCGGAGTCACCGCCGCCGCCGCCTGCCTCGGCTGGCTGCACATCGTCGTCGTACGCCCCCTGCGCGAACTCGCCAAGCAGGCCGAGACGCTGGCCGACGGCGACCGCCGCACCGTCCTCTACCCGCGCCACCACGACGAGGTCGGGGCCATCGCACGCTCCCTGGAACTGCTGCGCCAGCAGCTCCAGGAGCAGCGCAGGCGCGAAGGCGCGCCGCCGGCCCTCGCCGAAAGGATCTGACCGACCGTGCTCTTCCTCTATTTCGTGCTGCTCGTGTGCAGCGCGATCCTGCTGGTCGCCGGACTCGTCGAACAGCGACGGCACTTCACCAACCTGAACCGCATCCCCACCCGGGTGCTGGTCAACGGCATCCGCGGCAAGTCCTCCATCACCCGGCTGTGCGCGGGCGCGCTGCGCGGCGGCGATCTGGTCACGGTCGCCAAGACCACCGGTACGGCGGCCCGCTTCATCCACCCGGACGCGACCGAGGAGCCCGTCTACCGCAAGTTCGGCATCGCCAATGTGGTGGAGCAGATCGGTATCGTGCGCCGGGCCGCCGCGTACAACCCCAACGCGCTGGTGATCGAGTGCATGGCCGTCATGCCGGCGCTCCAGGAGATCAACCAGTCGAAGCTGATCCGGTCCACGATCGGTGTGCTGTGCAACGTACGTGAGGACCATCTCGCCGAGATGGGCCCGACCCTCGACGACGTGGCGCGCTCGCTCTCCCGCTCCATGCCGGAGGACGGCATCTGTGTCACCGCGGAGAAGGACCGGTTCGCGATCCTCCAGGAGGAGGCCGACGCGCGGAACTGCCAGCTGATCTACGCGGACCCGGAGACGGTCTCCGACGAGGAGCTGCGCGGCTTCAGCTGGTTCACGTTCAAGGAGAACGTGGCCATCGCGCTGAAGGTCGCCGAGTTGCTGGGCGTGGAGCGCGAGACCGCGCTCCAGGGGATGTACGACGCGCCGCCGGACCCGGGTGTCCTCTCCGTGGAGCGCTACCTCACGCCGGACGCCAAGCGGCTGCGGTTCGCGAACGTCTTCGCGGCGAACGACCCCGAGTCGACGCTGATGAACATCAACCAGCTGCTCGACCTGGGCGCGATCAACCGTCCGCTCCACGTGGTCATCAACTGCCGTCCCGACCGCGTCGAGCGCAACGGCCAGATGGGCGAGATCATCCCCGAGCTCCAGCCGGAGAAGGTCTTCGTCATCGGCCACCCGGCCAAGAGCGCCATCGACGCGATCCCGGCCGAATGGCGCTCGCGCGCGGTCGACCTGGGCGGCGACAAGCGTGACCCCGAGGAGTTCATGCACGAGCTGCTCGGCATGCTCGGGCCCGACTCCTCGCTGGTCGCGATCGGCAACATCCACGGCCAGGGCGAGCTGCTGCTCGAACACCTCGCGGAGCTGCCGCCGGACGAGACACCGGACCCGGAGGACGGGCCCACCGACCCGCCCGCCCCCGTACGGACGGCGGAGCCCCACATCCCGGCACAGGCACAGAAGCCGGGGCAGACACAGGGGCAGACACAGGACCAGGGGCAGGCGTCGGACACCGTCGCCATCCCGGTCGTCAACGCCGACGCCGCCGCCCCCGAGACCACCCCGCAGCAGCCCCAGCAGCAGCACCCGCGTCACGACGAGACGGTGGCACTGGCCCGCTACGCGCCGCGCCTCGACCCGTTCCAGCCCTACCCGGAGGCGTACGAGCAGCGCTACCAGCAGCGTCCCGCCGCCGGACCGCCGCGCGAGCGCGGCCTGTTCGAACCGGTCCAGATGCCGGAGCAGGCACAGGGCCGGCAGCAGGAGCCGTACGACTCCGGCGATCCCGCGCGGGACGACTCCGCGCACCCCGCGCCCCACCAGCAGCCGCACCACCCCGAGCAGCCGCAGCACCCGAACGCCCCGCACACCCCGAACCCCTCGCACTCCGTGGCGCCGCAGAACCCAGGAGAACCCCGTTGATCCCCGCAGTCCTCACCCCCGAGATCGCCGCGATCGGCATCGGCCTGGGCCTGATGTTCTCCCTGATCTGCTATCTCACGACCAACCTCTCCCCCGGCGGCATGATCACGCCGGGCTGGCTGGCGCTGACCCTCGTCGAGGACCTCCAGCGCGCCGCCATGGTCGTCGGCGTGACCGTACTGACGTACGTGACCACGCTGCTCGTCCAGCGCTTCGTGATCCTCTACGGAAAGCGCCTGTTCTCCGCGGTCGTCATGATCGGTGTGCTCCTCCAGGGCACCGTGATGATCGTGCTCTCGCTCGAATTCCCTCTCCTGTACGCGAACCAGACGCTCGGCTTCATCGTCCCGGGTCTGATCGCCTACCAGCTCGTACGTCAGCCCAAGGGCGCGACCATCCTCGCCACCGGCACGGTCACGCTCACGGCCTATGTAGTCCTCACCGCCGGCATCCTGCTCGGCGCCCTGCCGTCAGCCTGACCAGCCCATCCACGGGAGCCGAATCGTCATGAGTGCCAAGTCCAAGAAGCGGGGCCGTCCGGTCCTGCATGCCGCGACGGTCCTCGCGCTGCTGGCCGGCAGCGCCTATCTCACCGTTGAACTCCGCAAGGACGAGCAGGCGAAGGCGCCCGCCGTCCAGGCCATCACCGACATCCCGGCGCTGACGTCCGGGAACGGGAGCACGGCCGGCGAGCAGACCTGGGAGCGGCTGAAGAACCCGGAGCGCTCGGTGCTGCGCAGCGGGGACGGCGACATCCTCGCCACCTTCACCGACGACGCGCGTACCGCGACCCTGACCGGCCCCAGCCGTACCTTCGACGAGCCGACGAACACCAAGACCCGGGTGGTCACCGAGAACTGGGTGCGGCTGATGCCGGAGGCGTGGAAGAAGGGCGCCGAGAAGGAGAAGTGGTTCAAGGACTGGTTCAAGGAGTACTACGGCAGCGAGGAGGACGACCTCTTCGCGTTCGCCTTCCAGTACGTCGAGGGCGCGCCCATCAAGAAGGACGACGAGGGCGTTCCGTACGCGGGCGACGCCGCCTTCGGGCCGGTCAACCCGGAGGGCAGCGAGGGCAACGACTACCGCCTCGAACAGTCCGACTTCTACGACTACCTCGGCATCCCGTACACCTTCCGTGACGGCACCACCAAGCAGCCGCAGTCGGCGCGTTACCGCGCGATCGACTGCTCGGGCTTCATCCGGACCGTGTTCGGCTACCGGGGCCGCTACCCGCTGATGGTCTCCGACGTCGCCGGCGACGGACTGCCGCGCACCGCCAACGGCATGGCGCGCTCCGACGCGGGCGTCGACGTCATCAAGCTGTCGGGGCCCGAGCCGCGCTACGAACGGCCGAAGTCCATCAGCGTGCTCCAACCCGGCGACCTGGTCTTCTTCAAGCTCGACGCGCGGACCAAGAACCGTCTGGACCACGTCGGGATGTACATGGGCAACGACACGGACGGGCACCAGATCTTCGTGTCCAGCCGCGAAGAGGTCAACGGCCCGACGATCGGCGACAAGGGCGGTACGTCGCGCCTGGACGGCAACGGGTACTACGCCGCGACGCTGCGCAGCGCCAAGCGCCTCTGAGGACGAGCGCGGGGTCCGTCCGGCCTTGGGGCCCTGACGGGACGGACGGCCCCCCGGCCGGTCGCACGCCGGTTCAGCGCAGCTCCTCCGGGCAGCCGGTCCCGCGCGGCAGCTGGTACGGCGCGGCCAGCCGGTAGACGCCGGGGCGCGGCGCCAGCAGCTCCGTCCACTCGTCGCCCTCCACGTTCGTCTCGGCCTTCAGCAGACACCCGTTGGGGTTCGTGTAGACCTTGGGCCCGTCCTTGTCCGCCTTGGACGCCGGGGTCTCCTCCGGGGGCGGCACGCTCTTGCCCTCCGCGTCGACGAGGCCGAGCCACGGCGAGTACGGGATCCGGATCAGCACCCGTCCCGCCGACTTCACATGGATCGTCAGCTCGCCCGCGCCCGCGCGGTCCACGGTGGCCGGCGGATCGGCCAGCGGCATCGGGTCCTTGACGGCGAAGAGCTGCCAGTTGGAGTCGCCCCAGACGTGCTGCAGATAGGGCAGCCCCTTCTGGACGAGTTCGGCCTCGAGACCCGCGCCCGAGTCGGGCTTGCCCTTGGGCAGCACCACGTAGTGCACGGCCCAGCGGTCCAGCCAGCCGCGGTAGCTCTCGGCGGTCAGGGTGTCGTCGTAGAAGAGCGGGTTGCGTTCCATGTCCGCCTGGCGGTTCCAGCCGCGGGCGAGATTGACGTACGGGGCGAGCGCCGAGGCCTCGCGGTGGCTCCTGGCGGGGACGACCTCGACCCGGCCCTTCTCCGCGCCGGTCAGCTGCAACTGGTTGACCAGCGGCGCCAGTTCACGCGTCCAGGACGCGGTGGGCGCCGTTCGCACCATGTCGTCGACGCCCTTGAACCCTATCCAGACGTTGAGCCCGGCGAAGGCGACCACCAGCGCGTACCAGCGGCGTGACCGGGGGGCCGTGTACGGCAGGGCCGCGAGCAGCACCACGCCCGCGATGACCATCGCGAACCGGGACACATTGGACCCGATCTGCGAATCGATCACATAGGTCAGCAGCACCCCGACGCCGTAGACCGCCGCGGCGACCCGGACCGTACGCCACGCCCTGGGGACGAGGACGAACACGAGCACCGCGAAGAGGAAGGGCAGCGAGGCCGTCCCCACCGACATCGGCTGCGTCCCGGAGAACGGGAACAGCCAGGAGGAGAGCGCCACCACGGCGGCCGGCGCGAGACCGAGCGCGTACGCCCCGGGGCGCCGCTTGTTGAGGAACAGCGCCGCCGCGACGACCCCGAGGAACAGCCCGGCCACCGGGCTCGCCGCGGTCGCGAGACCGGCGAGCGGCGCGGCGGCGATCGCCTTGGCCCAGCGCTTGGTCCGCCAGCGGTACGGCCAGCAGAACACCGCCGCGACCGCGCCGAGCGCGAACATCATGCCGAGGCCGAAGGTCACCCGCCCCGACAGGGCGTTGCAGAGGAACGCGAAGACCCCGGCGAGCGAGCAGGCCACCGGGTTACGGACGGCCCGCACCCGGACGAGGATCAGTGAGGTGAGGGCGGCGGAGACGGTCCCGGCGATCATCATCGTCGTACGGACGCCGAGGACGGACATCAGATAGGGCGAGACCACGCTGTACGAGACCGGGTGCATCCCGCCGTACCAGGCGAGGTTGTACGCGGAGTCCGGGTGCCGGCCGACGAACTCGGCCCAGGCGTCCTGCGCGGCGATGTCGCCGCCGCTGTTGGCGAAGAAGAGGAACCACACCACGTGCGTGAGGGCGGCGACTGCGGTGGTGAGGAGAACGGGATGCCGGGACACCCACCGTCTGGGGGCCGCCCACCGCCGGGGACCTTCGGGCGGCTCGCCGCCACCGCGCTGCGCGGGCAGTCGTATTCGTGGCCGGGCGGTGTCCCGCCGGTCGGCAGAGGTGACGCCGCCGGGCGGGGCGGCGCCGTCGGCCTGCGTCGGCTCAGTGGTGGTCACTACGGCTCTCCACGTCTTTCCGTCTCACCGTTGTCCCACCCGGTGTGCCGACCCCCGACATGCTGCGAGACGCCGTCCCCGCGTCCGGCGGTTGCCCGGACGGCCGGCCGAGCGGGTGCCTCATGCAGATGTCCGTTTCGGGACGCTAACACGTGACGGCGGCCGGGGAGGACGCCATTTCCGGCGCCTTCCCCGGCCGCCAGGCCCCGGGGGCCTGTCCGACGTGTGGCCGGCGGGTCAGCCGACCCGGGTGAGCTTCGCGCCGAAGCCCGGTTCCGCCAGCTCTCCCTGGAGCGCCACGGGCGCGGAGACCTTGCCCGCCCCGGTGCCGACGGTGACCTCCCCGACGACCGTGCCGGAGGCGGCCGTGTGCGGCACCGTCTCCTTGCCCGCGCCGAGGTGGAGCTTCACCTGGAGGCCCGCCCAGCCGACCGCCTTCAGGTCCTTGGTGGAGACCACCGGGGTCCGGCCGCCGAGGCCGTCGTCCACGTACCCGACGACATCGCCCTTCTTGACGACCGTGGCGGAGGTGACGCCGTCCTGGGCGGCCTTGATCAGCTTGAGGCTGTTCTGGATCGACAGCTCCAGCTTGTCCCAGAGCTTCACGCCCTCCTGGGCGCCCATGACCGTACCGATGATCCGGCGGTTCTGGCCGTCGACGATCGTGTCGGCGGACCACAGCAGATTGCCGCCGGCCGGGGTGGACGAGCCGGTCTTGATCCCGCTCACGCCGGGTTCGAGCAGGATCGAGTTGTTGTTGATGATCAGGTTGTCGATGCCCGGGATCCTGACCTGGGGCAGATTCACGATCTCGCGGAAGACATCGTTCTGCATGACCGCCTTGCCCAGCTTCATCTGGTCGGCGGCGGTGGACACGGTGGTGGACTCGAGACCGCTCGGGTCCGTGTACGTCGTGTTCGTCATGCCGAGGTCCTTGGCGGCGGCGTTCATCTTCTCGACGAACGCCGGCTCCGACTTCGCGTCCCAACGGGCCAGCAGCCGGGCCGCGTTGTTCCCCGACGGGATCATCAGCAGCTGGAGCATCTGCTTCTGGGTGTACCGCTGCCCTTCCTTTATGGGCGCGGTCGACTCGTCGGGGCGGTTGGCCTCCTCACCCGCCTTCTTGTCGACCTCGATCTCCGGGCCCACCTGCTCGCCCTTGATCGGGTGGTCCCGGAGGATCACGTACGCGGTCATCACCTTCGCCACGCTCGCGATCGGAGCGGGCTTCTGCTCCCCGTACATGCCGATCGTGCCGACGCCCTCGACCTCGACGCCGCCCTGCCCTTCGCCGGGCCACGGCATGTCGAGCTTGCCGCCCTCGAAGGTGAACGTGGGGTCGGCGGAGAGTGCCAGCGTGGGCGCCGGGAGCGGCCGTACGGCCTGCACGATCCCCAGGACGACCAGGAGGAGCAGGGCGAAGGGCGTGTAGATCTTGACCCGCCGGACGGCCGTGCGGACCGGAGTCTCGGGCGGGGCGGGCTTGTTCGTCAGCTCGGCCAGCAGATCGAGCGGCGGCATCGGCGGCATCGGCTGCTGCCGGGTCCGCTCGGCCGCCTCGGGGAGCGCGGTGGGCGCGGCCGGGGACGGCGACGGGTACGACGACCGGGGCGGAGTCGCGGCGGCGGGCGGCGTGTCGTCCCGGCGCAGCGGTACGAACGTGCTGGTCCGCTCGGCGGCCGACTCGGCCTTCTCGGCGGGCTTTTCAGCGGGCTTCCCGTCGGCGGCCTTCTCTGCGGCCTTGGCCTTCTCCTCGCGCTTCCCGGGCACCGTGAGCGTGGTGGTGGGCTGATCGACGGCGGGCCGGGGCAGCGCCCTGAAGACGGCCGTGGGCTGGTCGACGGGCTCCGAGTCGGCGGAGGGCCCGTCGGTGCCGGAGCCGGTACCGGAGTCCTTGGAGCCGGCCTCCGGGGCCTTCTTGGCGCCGTCCTTGGCGTCGGCCTTGGTGTCCGTCGTGACGTCTTCCTCGGCGGGCGTGGCCCAGGAGGGGACCGTGCCGCCCTTGCCCCCCTTGACGGGTTCGCCCGATGCGTCGGACTGGCCGCCCTTGTCGTCCTTGTCGGTCTTCGGCGCACCAGTGCCGGTATCCGGTTCGGTGTCCGTGTCCACGTCCGCACCGGCGTCCGCGTCGGCACCCGTATCGGCACTCGTATCGGCACCCGCGTCGGCGGACGCGGGCTTCCCCGGGCCGTCGCCCTTCGAGGCTCCGGAGCCGGCGTCAGCGCTCTCCGCCTCACCCTCCGCGTCGCGCTCGCTCCCGCTCCCGCCCTCCGCCTTCGCGGGCTCGGCCTTCCGCGGCTGCGGGGCCGGAGCAATGCGCCGACCGTCCGATTCGCGTGCGTCCTCGGCCGCCTCGGACTCCGTGGACTCCTCTGTGCGATTTGCGATCGCGACCTTCGTCGACACCGCCGAGCCGGAGTCATCGCGCTCCGCCCGCCCTGCCGCGTCCGCCGCCCCTGTCGCCGGTTCGCGGAAGACCGCGAGCCGCGGGTCCCGCTCTCCCGGAGCCGTCTCCCCCGATGACTTCCGCTGATCCGACTTGCCGGGGGACTCGCCCGCCACCGTGTCTCCTTCATGTCTCATCCGACGTACCGCACTGTCCGAAGCATCTATCAGTGTCCTGCTCTGAGACCTCGGCCAACGTGCTAGACGAGAACGACATACATAACGGTTCCCGCACAAAGCACCCAGGCACCCTCGACAGACCAATGTGAGAGGGGTCACCCTGTCATTCATCCACGCGGGGAGGCATGGATGGGCAGGAGCCGCAGAACAATTCCGGAGGAGCTTCTGTTGCTCGCTCTGGACCCGGCCACGGGTACCACAGCGCAGCCGCAGTCGCTCGACCTCGGCCTGGCCGGAGCACAGCTAGTGGAGCTGGCTCTGGCAGGACGGATAGCCCCTGACGGGGATCGTATCGCCGTGGTGATGCCACGGCCGACCGGAGATCCGACTCTGGACTCCGCACTGGAGCTGCTGCGCAGACGCGGCAGCCCGGTCCGGGCCGTCCACTGGATTGGCGGGCCCCGACTGGGGCTGCGCCAGACCTATCTCTCGCATCTGGAGCGATGCGGCATGGTGCATGCCGTGGCGGGCCAGATGTGCGGAGTGCTGCCGACGACTCGCTACCAGGCGACGGAGACGGCGATCAGCCGGGAGATCAGGACCCGGCTGGACAGTGCGATCCGCACCGGCGTACCGCCGGACCCGCGGACCGCGGCGCTCGCCGCGCTGGCCCACGCGGTCGGACTCGGCAAGCACCTGTATCCCGGTAACGAGGGGCGTTCGTCGCGCTCCCGGCTCCGGGACCTGATCAGACATGACCCCATGGGCGGTCTCGTCGCGCACGCCGTGATGGACGTCCAGAACGGCGTGGGCGCACAGCCGCGCCGTAATCCCGCCCAGGGCGCCCCCAGCGCCCCGGGCGGCGGACGGCCCCCAGGGGCTGTGCCGATGCAGCCGCACCACGGCGGCATGGCCCGCGTTCCGGCGCACTGAACGACCCGTGACACCCGCACGACCCGCGACACCCGCATGACCCCGAACACCCGCAGCACGCGCGGGAACCGCGGGAAGCGTCACCACAGCAGTCCGCCGCACCGACGTCCCCAGAGCCGGTTCGGGAGCCGCACACAACGCGCGGGGCGGTCAGACCACACCAGTCTGACCGCCCCGCGCGTCGCGCGTTGGCCCCCTGATGGCCTTCGTACGGCTCCCTGACGGCCCCCTGACGGCCCGGGGCGGGCCCCTGACGGCCCGTGGGCGGGGACGGCGGGGGGAGAGGGGCCATCAGGGCGCCCGAGGCGGACAGGAGTCCGTCCCGGCGCGAGGGCGCTCGCACCGGCGCGCGGAGGAACCGCGCAGACCGGGCCCCATGGCCTCTGTGGCCATTTTCCAGCGCAGTCACGGCATTTGGTGGCAGTCTGCTGAGCAGTAGATACGTACAGCTACGCAGCCGGAGGTGCAGTTTCCGTGGCGTCCAACGTCAATCCCACCGTCAGGCGACGCCGATTGGGCCAGGAGTTGCGCCGGCTTCGCGAGCTGAAGGGCATGACGGCCGAGGAGGTGGCGGAGCGCCTGCTGGTCTCCCAGTCGAAGATCAGCCGTCTGGAGAACGGCCGCCGTTCCATCAGCCAGCGCGATGTCCGTGACCTCTGCGGGGTGTACGAGGTCGAGGACCAGCGCATCGTGGACTCGCTGATGCAAATGGCCAAGGACTCCCGCCAGCAGGGCTGGTGGCACGCCTTCGGCGACATCCCGTACAGCGTCTACATCGGTCTGGAGACGGACGCGGCGTCGCTGCGCGTGTACGAGCCCCAGGTCGTCCCCGGACTGCTCCAGACCCGGCCGTACGCGGAGGCGCTCATCAACGGCGCGCTGCCCGAATCCCCCGTGCTCGACGTGGAGAAGCGCGTTGGGGTCCGGCTGCGGCGGCAGGACCGTATCAACACGCCCGACGATCCGCTGCGGCTGTGGGCGGTGGTGGACGAGGCGGCGCTGCGCCGTCGCGTCGGCGACCGGCAGCTGATGCGCGAGCAGTTGGAGCACCTCGTCGAGCAGTCGCAGCTCCCGCATGTGACGGTGCAGGTGCTGCCCTTCGACATGGGCGCGCATCCCGGGATCACCGGGCACTACGCGATTCTCGAATTCCCGGACGCGTCGGACTCCAGCGTGGTCTACATCGAGGGCGTGACGAGCGACCTTTATCTGGAGAAGGCGAATGACGTACAGCGCTACAGCGTGATGTACGAGCATTTGCGGGCACAGGCGCTGAATGCCGATCAGACCCGGCAGTTCATCGCGGATATCGCCAAGGAATACGCCCGCTAGCGGATCTTCGAGCCGTATACCGGCCGCCCGGCCCCGAGGACGGCCGCCGGCGGCCGGTCGGCCGCTCCGGCCTGGGCCCACCACCAAGGCATTTGCGCGGAATGTCGAGTACGCCGATTTTTCCGGCCAGAGGGAGGGGAAGGTACACCTCCGCTACCCGGATGCGGAAGACCCGCCGGGCATAAGCCATCAGGACGAGTGAACGCCCGTCCCGCCCTTGGAGTGGGGCTAGTAGCGTCGATCATGCCAGCAGGAAGTTGGCGCTATTTCACACCCATTGCGGAACCGGAGCGAACATGGCAATTCTTCAGGGCGCTACGGACACGTGGACCAAGTCCTCGTACTCCGGCGGAAACGGCGCGTGCGTTGAGGTCAAGTCCCCCGTCGTCCAGACCATTGCCGTCCGGGATTCGAAGGCTCCCGAAGGGCCCTCGATCTCCTTCGTCCCCACCTCATGGAATGCCTTCGTACAGGAAATGAACAAGGGCGCTTTCGACCTCGGCTGAGGCCATTCGGCACCCTGCACCCGCATCACGGAAAGAGCCCTCTCGACCGGTCCGCCGTCCTGGCCGAGGGGGCTCGGCCATGCCCGGCGTCCGTGTCCCCTCTGTACGTCTTCCGTTCCCCCACTCCCTCTCCCGGCCGCATGGGACCCGCATCCCCTGCGGTCATGTCGTTGTGACCGAAGCCTGACGAAGTGCTCGCTCATCGTGTGGGCGCCGTCACGGTCCCGACAACGCCCCGGTAGGTCAAGAACACGTAAAATCGTTCGGCTTTCTGACTTGAGTTCACATCTATGACCGAGAAGCCCTTGACCAGCCGCCGCGCCAGGCGGTTCAATCCCCAAAGTCCCCGCTCCCGCACGGGGAAGCGCCGACCGGACGAACTGACGAAGAGCACTCGACGTTCACAAGGCGGACCCCTGGAGGGGGCACATGAACAGCCTCGACTGGATCGTGCTCATCGCATACTTCGGTGTGATGGTCGCGATCGGCCTCTGGTCGCACAAGCGCGTGGACAACGTCAGCGACTTCTTCACCGCCGGCGGCAAGATGCCCTGGTGGCTTTCCGGTATCTCGCACCACATGTCCGGTTACAGCGCGGTGATGTTCACGGGGTACGCGGGCATCGCCTATATCTACGGTGTCACCTCGTTCGTGACCTGGTCCCTGCCGATCGCCATCGGCATCGGCATCGGGGCCAAGCTGTTCGCGCCCCGGCTCAACCGGCTGCGCTCCCGGCTCCATGTCGCGTCGCCGCTCGAATACCTCAAGAACCGCTACGACCTGAAGACACAGCAGGCGCTCGCCTGGTCGGGGCTGCTGCTGAAGATCGTGGACGTGGGCGCCAAGTGGGCGGCCATCGCCACCCTGCTCTCCATCTTCACCGGGATGTCGCTGAACCAGGGCATCCTCATCACCGGTGTCATCACCGGCATCTACTGCACCGTCGGCGGTCTGTGGGCCGATGCCCTCACGGAGCTGGGCCAGTTCATCATCCAGCTCTTCGCCGGGATCGCGATGCTCGTCGCCGTCATGGGCAAGCTCGGCGGCTTCAGCGCGCTGTGGACGGTCTGGGACAAGCTCCCCGAGGGGCACGCCAACCCGACGGCCGGGCCGTACACCGTGACGTTCCTGCTGGCCTTCCTCTTCATCAAGATGTTCGAGTACAACGGCGGCATGTGGAACCAGGCCCAGCGCTACATGGCGACGGCCAACGCCCGGGAGGCGACCCGCTCGGCCCGGCTCTCCGCCATCCTCTGGCTCGTCTGGCCGCTGGTCCTCTTCTTCCCGATGTGGTGCGCGCCGCTGCTCGTCGACGCGCAGAAGCCGGACGCGTCCGACTCGTACGCCCTGATGACCGAACAGCTGCTGCCGCACGGTCTGCTGGGCCTGGTCATCGTCGGCTTCTTCTCGCACACCATGGCCATGTGCTCCTCGGACGCCAACGCCATCGCGGCGGTCTTCACGCGGGACATCGCGCCCGTCGTCTCGAAGGCGGCGCGCCACTGGTCGGAGCGGGCGGGGCTGATGGCGGCGCGGCTGTCGACGATCGCGTTCCTCGCGCTGTCGATGGCGATCGCCACGCAGGTCAACTCGCCGACGTTCAAGGACATCATCACCGTCGTGATCAAGTGGGTGGCCGGGCTGATGGGCCCGATCGCGATCCCGTTCATGCTCGGTCTGCTCAAGCCGTTCCGCAGGTCGGGGCCGACCGCGGCGCTGGTCAGCTGGGCGCTGGGGCTGCTGGCCTTCTGGCTGGTCAACTACCCGATCAACTGGAGCGTCGAGGGCGGTGTGCCCCTCCAGTACCAGGTCTCCATCCCGCTCGCGGTCTCGCTGGTGCTCTACATCGCGATCGGTTTCCTGAAGCCGGAGGAGTCTCCCGACATCGATGTGCTGCTGGCCCGGATCAACGGGGAGGGCGACGGCGACGGTTCGGGTCTGACCGCGGCCTCGCTGCGGGTGCCCGCGCCCGCGGCGCCGGGTGACGCGAAGACGGCGGAACCGACGGGGACATCGGAGACGACGACCGACAAGAAGGGCTCGGACGGCTGAGCAGGCCGCCGGAGCCTCTCCGGCGCCTCCGACACGTCCGGCACCTCCGACTCCACTGGCACCACTGACACAACTGGCACAACTGACACCGCTGAGACCTGTGCGGCGGGTGCGGGCGTACGTACGCCCGCACCCGCCGCACCGTCGCGCGAGGCCCCGGCGCGGGCCGCCTCAGCCGCGCGGATACCGGACCAGCCAGGCCGAGGCCGCGGCCCCCGGGCTGTGCAGCGCCGGGCCCTGGGTCATCTCCATCGCGAAGTCGTCGGCGATCTCCAGCAGGGTGGGCCGGCCCTCCAGCTCCGCCAGCCAGGCGGGCGGCAGGGCCGTCTCCCCGTGGAGCGCGCCGAGCAGGGCGCCGCAGAGCGTGCCGGTCGCCGCCGAGGGGCCGTCGTGGCTGACGGCCAGGCGCAGCCCCTGGCGGATGTCCTCGGCGACCAGCGCGCAGTAGACGGCGACGGCGAGCGCCGATTCCGCGGTACGTCCCTCGCCGAGCGCGGCGATCCGTTCCGGGCCCGGAATCCCCTGCCGTACGGCGCCGAGCGCCTGTTGGAGGGCGTCCGAGACGGGCTGGTGCCCCGGGCGCGGGGTGAGCTGGGTGAGGGCGCGCTGCACGCCCGCGTCCAGCGTCTCGCCGCGCGCCAGGGCGTGCACGATCACCGCGAAGGCACCCGCCGACAGATACGCGCCCGGGGAGCCGTGCGTCTGGACGGCGCACTCCACGGCGAGCTGGCACACCAACTGCGGCTCCCAGCCCACGAGCAGGCCGAACGGCGCGGACCGTACGAGGGCGCCCGAGTCGCGCGCGATGGTGTTCTTGGGCTTGTCGAGCGTGCCCATGATGGTGTCGCCGAGCCCGGTGAGACAGGAGATGGTCGGGTCGCGGCGCGCGTACAGCCACTCCTCCTGGGCGAGCCAGCCGGCGTCCTTGCGGCGCAGGTCCGGCCCCCAGTCCCGCTGGGTCGCCGCCCATCGCAGATGCGCGCGGTGCACATCGGTGGGCGGATGCCAGGCGCCGGTGTCCCTGCGGACCTGCGCGCGGATCAGCCCGTCGACGGTGAACAGGGTCAGCTGCGTGGCCGCGCTCACCGCGCCGCGGCGGCCGAAGGCGGGCACGAAGTCGTTCACGGCGCCCTCCCCGTGGGCGGCCCTGATCTCGTCGAGCGTGAGCGCGGAGACCCCGGCCCCGAGCGCGTCCCCGAGGGCACCGCCGAGCAGGCAGCCCCGCACCCGGCTGCGGAAATCCTGCTGTTCGGCACGGCCCCAGATGGCCCCGGACGGTGTGCTCACGCGCCCCTCCCTCCCCTGTGCCTCCGAGCGACCGCACCAACTGCGCAGCACTGTAATCGACCGGGAACAGTGGGTTGAGGGCGCGCTTCGGGATGACTGGGGACGGGTGGGGCGGTATGGGCGGCGGTCGCCCGGCAGGTCGGTTTTGGGCGGCGGGGCCCGGCCGCGAAGGTTTCGTGATGGTTACGTGGTGCCCGCCGCGCTGCCCGACGGGCCGCCCTGCCCGGGGACCGGCCTCACGCCTCCGGCACCGCCGGTGTCACACGGACGCCGGGCTGCGGCCGGGGCTCTCGCGCCGCCGCATGGCGGGCCGTTCCCACTGGGTGGCGGCCCGGAGCAGCCACTCGACCGGGCCCATCCGGAACCGCCGCATCCACCAGGCGCTCCACACCACCTGTACGGAGAAGATCACCACCGCGATGGCGGCGACCGGCGCGTACGGCACATGGCCGATGAGTCCGAGGCCGACCCCCGTGAAGATCAGGCCGCAGAGCAACGACTGGCTCAGATAGTTGGTCAGCGCCATCCGTCCCGGCCCGGCGAGCATCCCGGCCAGCCGCGCACCGCGCGCGGTCCTGAACACGCGCAGGAGCGTGGCGGCGTACGCGGCGGTGAGGAAGGGCGCGGTCACGAGGTGCGCGGCGTTGGAGAAGAGGTTGTCGTCCCCGCCGAAGGTGTAGAACGCCGAGCCCGCGAGCCCCACCGGGAAGCCGATGAGCTGGATGAGCCGCAGCTTCCCGCTGTGCCGCGCGGGGTCGGCGAGTACGCGCCGCTTGCCCGCGGCCAGCCCCACCAGGAAGGCGGAGAACGCCAGCGGCCCCTGGAAGAAGAAGATCAGCGGGAACGCGTTGCCCAGCGAGGAGACCCGCTCGCCGATGACCGATCCGACGCCACCGCGCATCGCCTCCGTACCGGCCCGTCCGTCGGCGAGCATCCTGGCCTGTTCCGAGGCGGTGGCGGTCGCGGAGGCACCGTCGATGACGGCCACGAGAACGGCCACGGTCAGGAACAGCAGCGCGATCGTGCCGGTGATGATCCCGGCCACCCACAGCGCGCGGCGCGGCGAGATGCCGCGCACCAGGAAGAGCAGCAGGCCGAGCACGGCGTACGTGACCAGGATGTCGCCGTAGAAGAGCAGGACCGCGTTGGCGACACCTATCAGGAACAGCGCCCCGAGCCGGCGCAGGAAGCGGGGGCGGAAGCTGAGTCCGCGCGCGGTGGCGGAGTTGATCTGGAGAGTGAAGCTGTAGCCGAAGAGAAAGGCGAAGAGCAGATAGAACTTCGACTCGAAGAAGAACGTGACGAGGTCCTTGGTGACCTCGTCGTGCCAGGCGATCCGGGCCGGGTCGGGCAGGTCGAGCAGGGTGTAACCACTCGCGAAGAACGGGATGTTGACCATCAGGATGCCGAAGAGCGCGAAGCCGCGCAGCGCGTCGACATCGGCGAGCCGCGCGGTCGCGGACGTGCCCGCGCCGGCGGGCTCGGTCGGAGACGGTGGTGTCATACCGTACGACGCTACGGAGGGCGGGCCGGGCACGGCATCCGACCAAAGTAGCGCGACCGGTTCACTTCGGTCTTTTCCCGCGGAGGTCTTTCTCGCGGAGGTCTTTCTCGCGGAACGCTCCGGTGATCCCCCGTCCCCCGTCCCCCGGTTCACGCCCAGCGGGCGGCGAACGCGTCGCGCGCGGCGACGACCCGGGCGAGCCGGGCGCTCAGGCCGGTGGTGTCGACGCCGGGCGCGCGCAGCAGCTCTTCGAGATGGGAGGTCATGTGCGCGAGATCGTCCCACTCGTGTTCCGTGGCGAACAGGGTGGTGAGCGAGGCGTCCAGCACCTCCCAGTCCCCCCGGACGGCCGCGCTCAGCATGGCGCCGTACGCGGGCATCTCGACCGCGGGGTCCTCGGCCTCCGACAGGAGTCGCTCCAGCTCCCGCCAGACCGGGACCCCGGCGTCCGCGCCCTCGGCCACCGTCACCGCCAGGGCCCGCTGGAGCGTGCCGTACACCGGCTCCTCGACGCTGAACCGCTCGGCCACCGCGAGCGCCTCGGCCCACTGCCCGGTACGGCGCAGCGCCTCGCAGCGGTCTTCCAGGTCGTCGTTGTCGGCGGTGGTCAGCTCGTCCAGCCAGTGAAGGGCTTCCTCGGGCCTGCCCAGGAGCAGGCTCATGGCCGCCACTCTGCGCCGGGCGTGGTCCGCCTCCGGGTACAGACTGACGCTCCGTGCGAAATCGGCGTACGCCTGCTCCGCGCGGCCGGTGGCCCGTGCCGTCGTGGCCCGGCAGTAGTAGGCCCACCAGCCGTCCGGATCGAGCTGCACGGACCGGTCCAGATCCGCGAAGGCGTGACCGTAGTGGCCGCGGGCGTGGTGGGCACGGCCACGCAGGGTGAGCGCCCAGACGTCGGAGGGCTGTCGGTTCAGCACCTCGGTGAGATCGGCGACCGCTTCCTCGTACTGTCCGGCGTCCAGCCGGGCCTCTCCTCGCTCCCGCCGGATCCACACGAGGTCCGGATCGGCGTCGACGGCGCGGTCCAGATCGGCCAACGCGCCCGACGGGTCGTCCAGTTCCTGGCGCAGCCCGGCCCGGTGCCCCAACGCCCAGGCGTACTCGGCGTCCAGTTCGATCGCGCGGTCCAGATCGGCGCGCGCCTCGGCGTGCCGCCCCAGCCGATGGCGGACATACCCCCGGCCCGCCAGGGCCGAGGCATGATCGGCGTCGATTCCCAGGGCGCGGGTCAACTCCCTCTCCGCGTCCTCGTTCCGGCCGGTGATCCGGTAGGCCTCACCACGCTCGGAGGCGACCCAGACGCTGTCCGGGGCCAGCTCGACCGCACGGTCCAGATCCGCGAAGGACCGGTCGGGTTCCCCCATGTCACGCAGCAACCGGGCTCTGCGGACCAGCGCCCACAGGTACTCGGCGTCCAGCTCCAGGGAGCGGCCGAAGTCGGCCAGAGCGGCCGTGTGCCGCCCCAGCCCGTGGTGGGCGGCGCCCCGGCAGGCCAGTGCGTAGGCGTTGGTCGGGTCGAGTACGAGGACACGGTCCAGCAGTTCGACGGCCTCCTCGCCCTGGCCCGCGAGGCGGAGCGTCTCCCCGTACTCCTCAAGGATCCACACCGTGTCCGGGGCCAGTTCGTCGGCCCGGCGCAGATCGACCAGGGCGACGTCGAGCCGGCCGTCCAACTGGTGGGTGTAGCCCCGGCCGTAGTAGGCGCTGGGCTCGTCCGGATCGAGGGCGAGCGCCCGGTCGTACTCGGCCAGCGCCTGTGTGTACCCGCCCGCCTCACGCAGTTCCCGTCCGCGTACGGTGTGCGCCGCCGCGCGGCCCCGGGTGTCCAGACCCGGTCGGTCGAGCAGCAGGCCGAGGGCCACCCGTACCCCTTCCTTCGCGTCGTCGAGGGCGGTCACCAGCCGCCGTCCCCACTCGCGGGCCGCCTCGTCGTCGGTGTCCGTACCGGCCTCCGCCAGGACCTGCGCGGCGCGGCGGGCCGCCGCCGGGGACTCGCGGCAGCCTTCGACCACATCCCGCAGCGCCCCGGGGAGCGCGCCGCGCGGGCCCGCGCACAGCGTGTGGTACGTCTCCTCGAAGCGCAGCGCGCGCCACTCGGCGCTCGCCCACACCTCGTCGGCCCGCAGGTCCGTCTCCGCCTCGGCGCGCCAGCGGGCGAAGCACGCGGCGAGCGCGGTGTGCCGCTCGCGCCAGCCGCGCGGGGAGCGGGTGCGCTGGAGGCGCAGCATGGGGGCGCGCACCACGCCGTGGTACGAGACCCCCGCGTCCTTGAGGGTGGCGAAGGGCAGCGTCCGCAGCCAGTCGTACAGCCCCGCCGCGTCCTCGGCGACGACCGCGCGGAAGACGTCCTCGTCCAGCCGGCGCGGCAGGGCGCAGGCGAGGGCCGCGGCCTGCCGTACCGGGTCCTGCTCCCATTTGAGGAAGCGTTCGACGGCGGTGGCGCTGGGGTCGCCCACGTCGTGCGGGTCCGCGGGCTGGTTCTCCGCGAGAGTGGAGACGAGGACGGGCAGGCCGCCCGAGAGCCTGAGCACCTCTTCCACGACGGACTCGTCCGTGACCCGTTTCGCCGCGAGGAGTGTGCGCGCCTCCCCTTCCGTGAAGGGCGCGAGCGGCAGGTCCGTCACGAAGTCCGCGAACTCGCCCCAGCGCGCGGCGCCGAAGGGGCGCTGGCCCGCCACCGTGACGACGACCGTGCCCGGGAACCGGCCGTAGGCGCTGGTCGTCATCAGGTCGCGCAGCCAGGTGTCCAGGAAGGGCGCGGTGCGTTCGTACGTGTCGAAGAAGAGCGCGATCCAGGGGACGGAGCGGGCGATCTCGGTCAGTTCGGTGACCAGTACGGGGGTGAGCACCTGGTCCGGCCGCAGGACGAGCTGGACGTCCTCCTGGTCGCGGAAGCGTGCGCTCAGGGTGGCCCGCAGCCGGTCGGCTCCCGCCGCGAGCTGCTGGGTGTCGACCACGTCCGCGAACGCTCCGACGACCGGGACCATACGGAGCCCGATCACCCCGGCCGTGACGGCGGCGGTGGACCCGGCGGACGGGGCGGGCGCGGCGGCCCCGGCGTACGGGACGGGGGACTCCCCGCCCGCCGGAGCGGCGCCGGGAGCGGCGCCCTCCGTACCGGCGGCCGACTGGGCCGCCGACTCGGCCTCGTGCCGCCGCTGCCGGTACGTGGCGAGCCGCCGGTCCAGTTGCCTGAGCGGATGCCCCTGCCGGCCGAGCTGCTCGGCGATCGCGGCCAGCGCCTCGGGAACGCTGCTGACGGACTCGTCCACGTACGCCGTCAGCGCGCCGCACTCACGGGCGGTCCGCTCCATCTCCCGTACGAGCGAGGTCTTGCCGACGCCCGCGTTGCCGTGGATGTGGAAGAGGTACCGGTGCCGCTCGTCCTCGGGCGGGCAGCCGAAGTTGTCGCGGTACGCGGTCAGTTCGGCGCTACGGCCGACGAATCTGCGGCGGCGCGCGATCAGTTCGGCCATCGACGGCTGATGCGCGTGCGCCACGTACGTACTCCCCCGTGTCCGTTCCGTTCTCGCCCGCCCAGTCTGCCAGCAGCGGCAACGGCGGCGACAGCGACAGCGCCCGGCCCGCGCGGGCCGGGCCCGCGCGGGCTGTGCGCTGCGACGGGCGACCCCGCCGTGACGAGTGGCCCCGCCGCGACGAGTGGCCCAGTCCGTCAGTCCGTCCGCCAGTCCGTCAGTCCGTCAGTCCGCCAGCAGAGGCAGCAGCTGCGGCAGATGTCCGTCCGACGCGGCAGCCGCCCGGACACGCTCCTCCGGGACCTCGCCGTACAGCGTCGTACGCGGCTTCGCCGGGCGGCCCGCCGCGTCCGCGATGGCGACGAGGTCCTTGACCGAGCGGTACGAACCGTAACTGGATCCGGCCATCCGGGAGATGGTCTCCTCCATCAGCGTGCCGCCCAGGTCGTTCGCGCCGGAGCGGAGCATCTCCGCCGCGCCCTCCGTGCCCAGCTTCACCCAGCTCGTCTGGATATTGGTGATGTGCGGGTGCAGCAGGAGCCGGGCCATCGCGATGACCGCGCGGTTCTCGCGGTCCGTCGGGCCGGGGCGGGCGATACCGGCCAGATACACCGGGGCGTTGGTGTGGATGAAGGGGAGCGTCACGAACTCCGTGAAGCCGCCCGTCTCCTGCTGGATCCGGGCGAGCGTACGGAAGTGGCCCAGCCAGTGGCGCGGCTGGTCGACATGGCCGTACATCATCGTGGAACTGGACCGGATGCCCAGTTCATGGGCGGTCCTGACGACCTCGATCCAGGTCGCCGTCGGCAGCTTCCCCTTGGTGAGGATCCAGCGCACCTCGTCGTCGAGGATCTCCGCCGCCGTGCCCGGGATCGAGTCGAGTCCGGCCTCCTTCGCCGCCGTCAGCCACTCGCGGATCGACAGGCCGGTGCGCGAGGCTCCGTTGACGACCTCCATCGGGGAGAAGGCGTGGACGTGCATCCCGGGGACGCGTTCCTTCACGGCGCGCGCGATGTCGAAGTACGCCGTGCCGGGGAGGTCCGGGTGGATCCCGCCCTGCATGCAGACCTCGGTGGCCCCGACCTCCCACGCCTGCTGGGCGCGGTCCGCGACCTGGTCGAGGGAGAGGGTGTACGCGTCCGCGTCCGTGCGGCGCTGCGCGAAGGCGCAGAAGCGGCAGCCGGTGTAACAGACATTGGTGAAGTTGATGTTGCGCGTGACGATGTACGTGACGTCGTCGCCGACCACGTCCGCGCGCAGTTCGTCGGCGATCCGGGTCAGCGCGTCGAGCGCCGGACCGTCCGCGTGGAGGAGCGCGAGCGCCTGGTCGTCCGTGAGCTTCACCGGGTCGTCGGCGGCCTGGGCGAGGGCCGACCGTACGTCCGTGTCGATCCGGGAGGGCACCATGCCGGGGGCGGCGGCCTCGCGCAGCGCCTCCCAGTCGCCGTACACCTCGTCGAAGTCGTCGCGCCGGTCGGTGGTGCGGCCCTCGGTGTCGATCGTGCGGTGCAGATCGGTGCGGCCGGTGGCGGTGAAGCCCTCATCGGGCTCCTGCCAGGGCAGCCCGGCCGGGCGCGTGTCCTCGCGGGCGAGGCCCGTCTCCGGATCGGCCAGCGCCCCCACGTGCGGCATCAGCCGCGGGTCCAGCCAGGGCTCGCCGCGCGCGATGAACTCCGGGTAGATGGTGAGCCGTTCGCGCAGCTCGAAGCCGGACTCTGCGGTACGCGCGGCCAGTTCGTCGATATGCGGCCAGGGGCGTTCCGGGTTGACATGGTCGGGGGTGAGGGGCGAGACGCCACCCCAGTCGTCGATGCCCGCGCCGATGAGCAGCGCGTACTCCGCGTCGACGAGGTTGGGCGGGGCCTGGACACGGGCGGCGGGGCCGAGGACGTGCCGGGTCACGGCGACGGCCGCGGCCAGCTCCGCCAGCTCGGCGTCCGGCATTCCGCGCATCGCGGTGTCCGGCTTGGCGCGGAAGTTCTGGACGATGACTTCCTGGATGCCGTGGTACGCCCGCTGGACGCGCCGGATCTCGAAGAGGGCGTCTGCGCGCTCCTCGTACGACTCCCCGATCCCGATCAGCACGCCGGTGGTGAACGGGACGTTGGAGCGGCCCGCGTCCTCCAGCACCCGCAGCCGTACGGCGGGCTCCTTGTCCGGCGAGCCGTGGTGCGGGCCGCCGGGCTCGGACCACAGCCGGGTGGCCGTCGTCTCCAGCATCATGCCCATGCTGGGCGCGACGGGCTTGAGCCGCTGGAGATCGGTCCAGGAGAGGACGCCCGGGTTGAGATGGGGCAGCAGCCCGGTCTCCTCCAGGACGCGGATCGCCATCGCGCGGACGTAGGCGAGGGTGTCGTCGTACCCCTCCGCCTCCAGCCACTCCCTGGCCTCGGGCCACCGGTCCTCGGGCCTGTCGCCGAGCGTGAACAGCGCTTCCTTGCAGCCGAGCGCGGCGCCCTGGCGCGCGATCTCCAGGACCTCGTCCGGCGAGAGGAACATGCCGTGCCCGGCGCGCCGCAGCTTGCCGGGGACGGTGACGAAGGTGCAGTAGTGGCATTTGTCCCGGCACAGCCGCGTGAGCGGGATGAAGACCTTGCGGGAGTACGTGATGACGCCGGGACGCCCGGCCGCCGCCAGCCCGGCGTCCCGCACGCGCGCGGCGGACGCGGCGAGGTCGGTGAGGTCGTCGCCGCGCGCCTGGAGCAGCACGGCGGCCTCCGCGACATCCAGCGCGACCCCGTCCCGCGCCCGCTTGAGCGCGCGCCGCATGGCGTTGGCGGTGGGGGCCGCCGTCCCTCCGGGTGGTGCCGGTTGGGCCGGTGGTGCCGGTTGGGCCGGTGCTGCCGGTGGTGCGGTCCGCTCTCCGGCGGGCCGGGGGGTCGTCGGTCGTCCTGTTCCGGATTCCTCAGGCACGCGCGTCATCATCCTCCGAGAATACGTTCGGTGCTGTGGCCTGCGACGACGCGGGACTTCGGACGCCGTCGCCCCGTACGCGTCCAGGTCCTGGACTCATTTCAGCCATCTGCCGACTCCCTTCCCTTGCTTCCTGGTTCACGGCTCGATACCAGAGTTCGAACGCACCCATCGGTGGTCGCATTCGTGACCACTTGTCCCTCTTGGCACCTCGGGAGCCGCCGGCATGTGTAAGGACCACGCAGAGACCCACGACACTCATCACACCCACGACGCCGCCCGCGACACCGCCCGCGACGCCGCTCACGACGCCGGGATCGCCCGACGAGGTCTTCTGGTGACGGGAGCCGCCGCCGCGCTTACGTTGAGTACCGTGAGCTTCGCGAGCGCGACCCCTTCCGGCGCCGCCGGTGCGACCGGTGCGGCCGGCGACGGGTCCGGAGAGCAGACCAGAACCGTCCGCGGCACGCTGCCGCCCGGCTCCCCCGACTTCGTCCACCTGCCCGTCGAAGTACCGCGCGGGGTCCGCGAGATACATGTCGCCTACTCCTACGAGCGCCCCACCATGCCGGCCGGCACCCAGGGCAACGCCCTCGACATCGGCATCTTCGACGAGCGCGGCACACGACTCGGCGGCGAGGGCTTCCGCGGCTGGTCCGGCGGCGCCCGTACCGAGTTCTTCCTGCGCGCCGACGAGGCCACCCCCGGCTACCTCCCCGGCCCGGTGAACGCGGGCACCTGGCACATCGCGCTCGGCCCGTACACCGTCGCCCCGCAGGGCCTGGCGTACGAGGTGACGATCACGCTGCGGTTCGGTGCCCCGGGCAAGACCCCCAAGCCCGTGTACCCGCCGCGGCGCGCCAAGGGGCGCGGCCGGGCGTGGTACCGCGGTGACTGCCACATCCACTCCGTCCACTCCGACGGCAAGCGGACGCCCGCCGAGATCGCCGCGCTCGCCAGGAAGGCGGGCCTCGACTTCATCAACACCAGCGAGCACAACACGCATTCCGCGCACCGCGTCTGGGACGGCCTGTGGGGTGACGACCTGCTGATCCTCACCGGCGAGGAGATCACCACCCGCAACGGGCACGTCGTGGCGCTGGGCATGGACGGCGGTACGTTCATCGACTGGCGCTACCGTGCCCGCGACAACCGCTTCGGCCACTACGCCCGCGAGGTCCGCCGCGCCGGCGGCCTGGTCGTCCCGGCCCACCCGCACGCCACCTGCATCGGCTGCAACTGGAAGTTCGGCTTCGCCGACGCCGACGCGGTGGAGGTGTGGAACGGCCCGTACACGGTCGACGACGAGGTCTCCCTCGCCGACTGGGACAACACCCTGGTCTCCGCGGCCCGTTCGGGACGGCCCTGGACCCCCGCGATGGGCAGCAGCGACGCCCACCGCGACCCCGACCCCATCGGCACCCCGCAGACCGTCGTCCTGGCCGAGGACCTCACCCGCGACGCCATCCTCGCCGGCATCCGCGCGGGCCACAGCTACATCGCCGAGTCCGCCTCGGTCTCCCTGACCTTCGGCGCGGCGGGCGGCCGGGGCAGGCACGCGGGCATCGGCGACCGCCTGCGCGTCGGCGCGGACGAACCGGTGACGGTACGTCTGGAGGTCACCGGCGCCCCCGGCCGCACCGCCCACTTCGTCACCGACCAGGGCACCCTGCACACGGCCACGCTCCCGGACTCCGGCACGGGCACGGTCGAATGGCGCACCACCCCCGCCTACGCCACGTACGTACGCGCGGAGGTCCGCCACGCCCCGACGACACCGGGCTTCCCGGGCGCGCTCGCGGCGTTCACGAACCCGGTCTTCCTCGGGGAGTGACGACGGCCCGCACGATGCCCGGCCGACACCCACCAGAAACAGGTGTCGGCCGGGCCCCCTGCTGGGGTAAGGGGCTTTACCGGGTCGCGCCGCCGGGCCACAGGACGGTGACGGGTACACCTACGCGTGCCGCGTACGCCACGACATCGGCGGTACCGCCGTATCCCCGGGCCGGAAGGCCGTCCCAAACGGCGAGTACGACGTCGGAGAGGCCGACGAGGATCTCGCTTCCCGCCTGGTGTGCCTCCGAGGTGGATTCGGTCATGCCCGTGTGGTGAGTATCGGAGGCGCTGGAGAACAGCGCGTCGTACTCAGCGTGATGCCAGTCGGGCAGGCCCTGGCGGTACCGCGCTGCCGGGATGACGACCTCGATGCGCCCGCCGACGTCGAGGACGGCTTGAGCCCACCACGCGTCCGGGCCGTCGGCGATACAGCTGATCCCGACGAGGTCGTGTGCGTCGAGCGTGGCGATCTGTTCGGCGAGCATGGCCTTTACTTGCTGCCCGATCTCCTTGGACAGGCCACGGTGTCCAGTGATGCCCACGCGCATGGTGCGCCCCCTACAGGTATGCGGTGTGTGGCTACTCCAGAGGACCGCTCGAAGAGGGCGCCGTCCTCCGGATGGCGCGCAGCATGGCGGTGAGGACGGGTCCATCGGCGGAGGGCTGCTGCTCGCTGATCGTCTCGTAGCCCCACGACTCATACAGTGCCTTCACCTTCCCGTTTCCGGCCTGCGGGTTCACGAGGAGGGAAACCTGCTCCTCCGGGCGGTGCGCGAGCAGTTCGTCATGAATCCGCAGGGCGGTGCCGGTGCCTCGCCAGGGCTTGCGGAGCATGATCTCCTTCAGCGCCAGGGTGGGTGTGTCGGTGCATCCCGAGGGCAGGATGGTGGTCATGCGCCGCCACCAACGGTCATCCGGCGGGAGCGTGTTCCCGTAGGCGTACCCCACCGGCTCTTGGCCGTGGTAGGCGATGACGGCCTCCCATCCGGGCTCGGACGCATGCCGAGCCAGCCGCTCGCCGTACCGCTCCATCAAGTTCCCCTGTCGTGGGCGTGACGCGGTTCGATGCCAATTGAGTGTCACGCGTTGTCCCTTCGACTGTCATGGGCGTACTCGTCCCACGCCCTGGAGAACGAACTGGACGGCGCGGCGGTGTGAAGCCTGACGCCGAAGTCGCCGAGCAATCTGGTGACGCGCGGGTGACGGGTGAAGACGCCTGAGGGGATGGATTGTGCTGTGCCGATGGCGAGTTCGATGTCACCTTGACCGAGTTGTGCGTGGGCCAGCCGTGCGGTGACGATGGCGCGGTCCCGCTGCATATAGGGGCGCAGCAGGACCAGGCTGCGGTGGGCATGAGCTTCGGCCCTTTCGAAGTTCCCCAGGCTGAGATGTGCGGAGAGGGCGAGTTCTTCGATCTCTCCTTGATCACGGACCGCAGTCATCCATACAGGCCGGGAGGCGTGCGGATCTGCGCGGTCGAGTGCCTCTCGGGCGTGGCCGATCGCACGCCTCACATCTGTGGCGTTGCCGACAAGACCGCAAATGACTGCATGGCGGGCGTGGCCGAGCGAGGCGAAAAGCGGGTCGCGGCGAGCGATGGGCAGGCCGCGTGCCACGTCGTTGGCCGCCAGGGCATCAGCAGGGCGCCCGAGATGCCGGTACAGACTGCCTGCGTGGGACCAGATGCGGAACTGGATGGTGCTGTCACCGGACATGGCGGCGAGGCTGGCAGCACGGTCGAAGTGGGTCTGTGCCTCATCGAAGCGGCGTCCGTCGATAGCGGCCCACATAGCGCTGGAGGTGAAGGAAGCCGCGCAGGCATACAGGGCACCCCTTACCCGCTGGCTTGCGGTGCCGCGTTCTTGAAGAGCCAGGGCTTCGGCAGCGAGGGAGGAGGCTTGAGTCTCGATGGTGAGTCGGCCGCCGTACTGCTGATCGCTCATGATAAGAGCGGAGAACTTGCTCAACAGCCGCTCCACGTCGCCCGCTCCGACGCGTCGTTGCACGGAATGGCCATGGGCGGGGGTGGCAGAGGCAGCAGTCAGAGCGATTCCGGCCGATGCGCTGATGAAGTGGCGACGAAGCACACGGTCCTCCATTGGTCCCGATGGCAGGGGATCTTTTTCTCCCCGAGGCGCGAATCCCAGCTCGCTGATCCGGCAGTTGAAGACTGTCTCCAACGCTTCCCTCTGCCGCGAATGGGGCCAGCGAGTTTTTCCGGTCAGCCAGTTGCGTACGGTGCGGTCGCTCACGGTCCCGTCATGGCCGAGGGCACGCAGATAGGCGTTCACCGCTTCGGCTAATTCGTTCTGGGTGAAACCCGCTTCGTCCATACGGCTCATGAGCTTCTGGTTGCCCTCCACCGTTGCACCGTAGCCAGTCATGCCACTGAGGCAGAAGCGGACAACTGTGAAATTTCCGGTTGTCTTCAACGCGTGCCGTTCCGGCTTTTCCTCCCCCCTGTGCCCGCCCGGTCGTTCACTGATGCACAGCCACCACTACGGAGGGTGGCGACGCGATGACGGAAGGCGCGGACCCAGCATGTGCGAGCAAGCCCCCGGAACGGCGGTCCGTGCAGCCGAACTTGAGGCCACGGTCCACAGCGGTGGCTTCTGGCGCTTGGTGCCCGAATCCGTCCCCCGGATGTACGACCCGGTGACGAAGGCGCTCCTGGAGCGCGTACTCCACGGACTGAGGCGAGAGGCGGAATGACACACAGCAAGGCGCGGAAGCTCTTGGCCCAGCTGACGGAGGAGTTCGGGACGGACGGCCTCCTCGCCATACCGAAGTGTGATCCCGGAGGGGAAAACACCGACCTCGTCCCCGGGTCGGCACTGCGCTGGCCCCCGTGTGAATGCGGGCATTCCCTGTGCCCCGATTACGGGCCCTCCGAGTAAGAGTGCAATCGGCACCGGGAGAACCGGTGTCCGCATCCCATGGCGACCGCTTCGGGTCAGGGTCGCATCACCGTCTCCGGACGGTACGCATACGCCCGTTCCGGCCGGACTCCCGGCGAAGGAATTGCCGACCGGAACGGGTCGGGCCACAAGGGCCCAGCACTGCACCAATCGGCTCGCCCGGACGGACCGGGCGTCGATAAGGCACAGGAGGTCACCATGCGACACCTGATGGAGCCGGTCAAGGTCGGCGGAGAGGACACCGGCGAGGACGAAGGCAAGGGCGGCAGCCCCTCCGGCGGCTGCGGGGACGGCGACGGCTGCGGCCGGAAGTAACAGCACACCGTTGAACCGGGCGGCCTCGCACATCGGGGCGGGGCCGCCTGCCGAACCTCAAGGAGAGAAGTGGCGCCGCACCACCACGCGTACGTATGGCTCGGTCACGGAGACGTACTGGTGAAGCCGGGCGACGCACATCGTCGCGCGGGACACCCGGAATTCCCGTCCGCCCAGGTGATGCCCCTGGAAAGCGCGGACTGGCTCCTCAAATCCGCGGCCCGGATCGAGGCGACGTTCGCCGAGCCGGATGAGGCCGCGGACTGGTACGCAGAGCAATTGGCGCACCACGCCGAGACTTTCACGGGCACCTACGCTCCGACGGCCGACCGCGAGGAGTTCGTACGACGCCTGGCGACCGGCGAGGATCTCGTGGGGGGCTGGTGGCTGACGGGTGGCCGTTTCCTCTCCGTCAATCTGGTTGCGTGCGGTCCGCACCGGGTGCGCCCGGAGTACGCGTGTCCGGCGCGATAGCGGATGAGGTTCTCGGCCTCGGCGGGCGCCCGCCTACCCCCTCGGGTCGTGCTTCCAGTCCTGGACGAGGAGACCGAGCAGTACCTCGTCCAGGAACTCGCCCATCACCCAGGACGAGGCGCGCAGCACGCCCTCGCGGACGAAGCCGTTGCGCTCGGCGGAGCGCAGCATCGCGGCGTTGTCCGACAGCGTCTCGATCTGTAGCCGGTGCAGGCCGCGCACGATGAAGCCGTAGTGGCACATGACCGCCACCACGTCGGTGCCGTAGCCCATGCCTCGGGAGGACGGCAGCAGCCCCAGCCCGATGTGCGCGGACCGGTTGTGGTTGTCGATGTCCCACAGCACCGCGGTGCCGACCAGCGTGCCGCCGTCCAGCTCCACCACGGAGAACGGGACGTGCCGCTGCTCCTCGTCGTCCACCGCGAACTTCGAGTTCTTCGAGCCGGGCGTGATCGGCCGCCACGGCCGGCCGTCGGCCCGCGCGTGGCCGGCCACATCGGCGTGGAGCTCGGTCTCCAGGATCGGAATGTCGTCTTCGTGACGGGCCCTGAGCCCGACCTTGCTGCCCCTTAGCATGCAGGCTTCCTATCCAACCGGGCCGACCGGAGGCAACCGAATAAGGGGGCGTTCCAGCCGATGGGACGGCGATGGCGACCGCACCTGGTGACGCCGGCCGCGGCACGCGATAAAGATCAGGACCGGCGCGCACTTCGAGAAGCGGCACCCCGCGCCACCACGCGAGGAGTGGGCCGAGCTGGGGCGCGACGCCCTGGGAAGCCGTACGTCTTCCGCGTCATGGGCGACACTGCTCGGGTGATTGTCGAACGCGCGTATGCCCATCTCTCCTCGTACGACGAGAACGCCTGGCCGTGGTCGGTGCCCTGCGTCCGGCAGCTGCTCGACGAGGGGCTGCGCTTCACCACGCCCGTGACCTTTCTGGTCGGTGAGAACGGTTCGGGGAAGTCCACGTTGGTCGAGGCGCTGGCGGAGGGGTTCGGTCTGGACTCCTACGGCGGCTCCCACGACTGGCGCTACGCGTCCCCGCGTGGCAAGTCGGCGCTCGGCGAGCGGATGAAGTTCGACGCGGGCGCGCGCGGGCGCCGCATGGCAACCAGTTGGTCGGCTCGCAAGGGCTTCTTCCTGCGGGCCGAGACCGCGATGGACGCCCTGGGCAGGGAGGGGTTCTCGCCGGACTCGGTCAGCCATGGTGAGGGCTTTCTCGCCGCGTTCCGGGGGAAATTCCTCCACACCGGGCTCTATGTGATGGACGAGCCGGAGGCGGCGCTCTCGTTCTCTTCGTGCCTCGAACTGATCGGCCACATCGACCGGCTGGCGAAGGAGGGCGGCCAGGTCATCTGCGCCACGCACTCCCCGCTGCTGACCGCCCTGCCGGGCGCGGACATCATCGAGGTCGGCGACCACGGCATGCGGAGGGTGGCCTGGCGGGAGCTCGGTGTCGTGGACCACTGGCGCCGCTATCTCGCCGACCCGAACGCCTATCTGCGGCACATCGTCGAGCCGTAGGCGTAGGCGTAGCCGCGTTGCCGCGGGCGGCGGCCAGTCACCTGCGGAGAAGGCCGGCGCCGGGCCGTGAGGCCGCTCGGCAGCCGGGGCAGTTGCCTGGTTCCGGTGCACGGAAAGCGTGGTCGCAGCGGTCGCAGTTCTGGAGGGGGACGACGCGTGCTCGGGCCGGTGCGGCGGGGAGTGGCGGAGGCAGCAGAGTGGTGAGGCGGTGGGCGAGGAGGGCCGCCGGGGAGTGGATGGGGTCGTGCGGGAGCAGGCTGGTCAGGGTGTGTTGCACGGCGGCGGGTTCGATCCCACGCTCCAGCCAGGCCGATACGGCGCCCGCGAGGCGGCGGACGTCCCGTTCGGAGAGGACCAGTCGCGGGTCGTGGCGTCGGAGTCCGGCGAGGATTTCGGTGGCGGTGCGGTGGCGGGTGAGGTCGGGATGGCCGGGCTCGGGAAGGGGCGGAGCGGGCGACGGAGTCCGGGCCGGGGAAAGGGTGTTGGTCGGGGCAGATGTGATGGCGGGAGCCGGGGCCGGGGCAGTGGTCGGCGCGGGCTTCGGTCTCGGTCTCGGCTTCGGCGCGGTCGGCTGCTGGGTCAGGGGCGGCGGCATGTCGTACGCGACCGTCCTCGTCACCCAGCGGCCTTGCGGGGTGCGTTCCCTCGTACGGCTGAGATAGCCGTACGCCTCCAGCTGCCGCAGCGCCTTGGCGATCGTCACCTCGCCCTCCTCGAACCGCGCGGCGAGGGTCTTGATGCCGACGTTCACCCCGTCGGGCAGGGACTGGATGTACACGCCGAGACCCAGCGCGACCAGCGACATTCCCTCGTGCTGGGCGAGGTGGTTGCCGATCACGGTGAACTTCTCGGTGTGCCGGTGCCGTTGGTGGGCGACCCCGGACGGGGGAACGGCCGCCGGAATGCCGGACTGGGCGCGCGAGGGCGCGTTAAGCTGCTGAAGAGCCATCGGGAAGGTGTCTTCTTCCTGGGTGGTCAGGCCCTCGATCGGGATGCCAGTCCCGGCCGGGGGCCGAATTGGTTTGGGGTTGCGTCGCTGAGCGTAACCACACCAACACGCCACCCATGACCAGATGTTGCCTTCTTCACCCGTGCGAGTGACGAGGACTGCCGGGAAAAAGGGGTGGTTGGGCAGGGTTCTTACCCGGGTTCTTGAGAGCTTTCTACGTCCCGTGCCGCCGGGTCCTCGTCCACCGAGTCCTCGTCCACCGAGTCGTGGAAACCTCGATCCGGTGGGCACGCGAAGATCCCGCCGTGCGCTACGGACGCCCCTCCCGCTGTCCGGTCCGCTGTCCGGCCCGCTGTCCGGTCCACTCCGCGAGGGCTCCGCGCAGGCCCGACGGGTCCGGGGCGTCGGCCGCCCAGGCGATGTAGCCGTCGGGCCGGATGAGCAGCGTGCGCGTGGTGCTGTGCGCGAACTCGGTGTACAGCACCGGGCCGTCGCCCGGCACCACCGACCGGACGCGTTCGTCCCCACGCGGTCCCACCACCACGAACCGGCCCGCCCGCAGCGCCTCGTACAGCCGTCCCGACGACAGCGCCAGATCGGGGGCGCGCCTGCCGACCAGGGGGTGGGCGCCGCGCGGGGAGCGGTACGCGATGCCGACGCCGCTGACCATGCGCATCGCGCGGTCCGTCAACGGGTGTGCCCGGACGAGCAGTTGGGACCCGATCGCCCCCAGGGCGCGCATCGGGACGGACCGGGTCAGCGCGAGCCGGATGATGCCCCCGCTGGCGCGCAGCACCATGGCACCGACCGGGTGGCGCTCCGTGTCGTACGTATCGAGCAGCGCGTCGCCCGCCCGTCCGTCGAGCACGGCCGACAGCTTCCAGCTGAGGTTCGCGGCATCCTGGAGGCCGGTGTTCATGCCCATGCCGCCGGCCGGGGAATGGACATGCGCGGCGTCGCCCGCGAGAAAGACACGCCCCACGCGATAGTGCGGCACCTGCCGTTCGTCGCTGTGGAAGCGGGAGATCCAGCGGGCGTCGTGCATGCCGTAGTCGGAGCCGAGCGCCCGCCGGGCGGCTTCCCGCACCTCGTCGAGATCGGCGGGTGCGCTGTCGGGGAGTTGCCGGGCGCGGTTCCAGCCCATGACGCGGTACCAGCCGTCGCCGAACGAGCCGATCAGCGCCAGGAAGTCGCCCTCGGCGTTGGCGGTCAGCGGGGCGGGCGGCGTCTCGGTCAGCCGGACGTCGGCCAGCACCATCGAACGGATGACGGCGGAGCCGGGGAAGGGCAGTCCGAGGGAGCGGCGGACGGTACTGGAGGCACCGTCCGTGCCGACGACGTAGGAGGCGCGGAGCGTGCGCGATCCGGCTCCGGCCACCGCTCCCACGCCCGACCCGGCCACCGCCCCCGCGCCCGCCCCGGGCCCCGCCCCCGACCCGGGCCCCGCGCCTCCCGCTCGCACCTCCACCCCGGCCCCCTCGCCGCCCTGCCGTACACCCGTCACCTCCGTGTCGTACAAGAACGTGACACCGGCCTCGCGTGCGCGCCGTTCCAGCAGTCGCTCCACCTCGTACTGCCCGACGACCAGGACGTACGGGAAGCGGCTGCGCAGCCGGGACAGATCGATGGCCGTCCGCGTCAGCAGCCGCAGCTCCCGTACCGGAAATCCGCGCGCCACCAGTTCGTCGGCCAGTCCGCGCGCGTCCAGCTGCTCCAGCGTGCGGGCGTGGACGGCGAGAGCGCGCGTGAGATTTCCGACTGCTTCCGCGCGGCGTTCGACCAGGGTCACGGCGTGTCCGGCGACCGCCAGATCCCCCGCGAGCAGCAGCCCGGTCGGACCGGCCCCCACCACGATCACATCGGTCATGGCCGCTGCCTCCTCGTCTTCCTCGCCGACACGGACCGGCACGGACCGCCACGGAACGGCACGGTCCAGCACGGACCGGCATGGTCCAGCACGGTCAACCGTCATACCAATACTTATTGGTCAACAGAAGTCCGGCGCTCCGTGACACGTGCGTCAACCGCGGTCCCGATCCTGTCGAGGGCTTGTGCAGACCGCTACTCACTGCTGACGCGCAGCCGCCGACAAGGCAGACTGTCGAGGGCGATACCGGCAGTGGCAGGGGCAGGGGGAGCTATGGAACGTGACGGCGGGCCGCGCGTACCGGAGCAGCGGGCTCCGGCCGTGCAGGGTGGCTCGGGCGAGCTGCGCTTCAGCGTGCTCGGACCGGTGCGCGCCTGGCGCGGCGGCGAGCCCGTACCGCCCGGGTCGCCGCAGCAACGTGCCCTGCTGGCCGCCCTGTTACTGCGTGACGGACGCACCGCCACGGCCGGTGAACTGATCGACGCGCTCTGGGGCGACGAGCCGCCCTCGCAGGCGCTGGCCGCCGTACGGACCTATGCCTCGCGCCTGCGCAAGGGGCTCTCCCCCGGCGTGCTGGTCACCGAGGCCGGTGGCTACGCCCTGCGGACCCGGCCCGACCAGCTCGATCTGAACCTGGCTCAGGAACTGGCCACGGACGCGGAGAAGGCCCGCGCCGCCGGGGACCGCAACCAGGCCCGCGCGCTGCTCAACAAGTCGCTGGGGCTGTGGGACGGCGAGGCGCTGGCCTCCGTACCCGGCCCGTACGCCGAGACCCAGCGGGCCCGGCTGGAGGAGTGGCGCCTCCAGCTCACCGAGACCCGGCTCGATCTGGACCTGGAGGTCGGCTGCCACGCCGAGGCGGTCTCCGAGCTGACCGTGCTGACCGCCGCGCATCCGCTGCGCGAGCGGCTGCGCGAACTGCTCATGCTGGCGCTCTACCGCAGCGGCCGGCAGGCGGAGGCGCTCGCCGTCTACGCGGACACCCGCCGGCTGCTCGCCGAGGAGCTGGGGGTCGACCCGCGCCCCGAACTCGCCCAGCTCCAGCAGCGCATCCTCCAGGCGGACACCGAACTGGCCAGTCCCGTGGAGGAACACGCGCCGCCGCCCACCTTCATGCGCCCCGCGCAACTCCCGGCGACGGTGCCCGATTTCACCGGCCGCGTCTCCTTCGTGCAGGAGCTGGGCAAGCGGCTGTCCACGGTCGAGGGGTCCGTGATGGCGGTCTCCGCGCTCGCGGGCATCGGCGGTGTCGGCAAGACGACCCTGGCGGTGCATGTCGCGCACACGGCGCGGACGTACTTCCCCGACGGCCAGCTGTACGTGGACCTCCAGGGCGCGGGCACGCGGGCCGCGGAGCCGGAGAACGTACTGGGCTCGTTCCTGCGGGCGCTCGGCACCCCCGACGCCGTGATCCCCGACTCGCTCGACGAACGCTCCGCGCTCTACCGCTCGACGCTCGACGGCCGGCGCATCCTGGTGCTGCTGGACAACGCGCGGGACGCCGCGCAGGTGCGTCCGCTGCTGCCGGGTACGGAGGGCTGCGCGGCGCTGGTCACCAGCCGGGTCAGGATGGTCGATCTGGCGGGCGCGCATCTGGTCGACCTCGATGTGATGTCACCGGAGGAGGCGCTTCAGCTCTTCACCCGGATCGTCGGCGAGGAGCGGGTCACCACCGAGCGCAAGGCGGCGCTGGATGTCGTCGCGGCGTGCGGTTTCCTTCCCCTGGCCATCCGGATCGCGGCGTCCCGCCTGGCGGCCCGCCGCACCTGGACGGTCTCGGTCCTGGCGGCGAAGCTCGCCGACGAGCGGCGCAGACTGGACGAGCTCCAGGCGGGCGACCTCGCGGTCAAGGCGACCTTCGAACTGGGCTACGGCGCCCTGGACCGGGCCCAGGCCCGCGCCTTCCGCCTGCTCGGCCTGGCCGACGGCCCCGACCTCTCGCTGGCCGCGGCGGCGGCCGTACTGGACCTGCCGCTGCACGACGCCGAGGACCTGCTGGAGTCGCTGGTCGACACCTCCCTGCTGGAATCCGCGGCGCCGGGCCGCTACCGCTACCACGACCTGGTACGTCTCTACGCGCGTGCCTGCGCGGAACGCGACGAACAGCCGCCCACGGAGCGCGAGGCGGCGCTCTCGCGGCTGCTGGACTTCTACCTGGCGACGGCCGCGAGCGTGTACGCCCTGGAGCGCCCCGGGGACCGCCTGGTGGACCACCTGGAGCCGACGTCGTACCAGGGCCTGTCCTTCACCGACCGGCACGACGCGCAGGACTGGCTGTACGCGGAGGCCAACTGCCTGCTGGCCTTCGTACGGCAGTGCTCGGGCGCGCCGACGCTGCGCCGCGCGGTCGATCTCCTCTGGGCCAGTGTCGATCTGGCCGAGTCCGGCGCCAACTCCAAGCAGTACGAGGAAGCCGCCGCCGTCCTGCGGAAGGCCGCCCATGCGGTGGGCGACCAGCGGGCCGAGGCGCGCGCACTGGTGATTCTGGCCAATGTCCACCAGATGGTGGGCCGCTTCGAGGAGGCGGACCAGGAGGCCGGACAGGCGCACCGGCTCGCGGAGGCGGCGCAGGACCCGCTGCCCAGCTGCTGGGCGGCGAACGCCCGGGGAGTCATCGCGCTCTTCCAGGGCCGGCACGCCGAGGGAGAGAAGTATCTGACGCGCTCCCTGGAGCGGTTCCGGGTGGCGGAGGACCGCGCCGGTGAGGCGAGCGCCCTGTGCAACCTCTCCCGTATCCGGCTGGCGACCGGGCGTACGTCCAGCGCCGTCGCCCTGGCCCAGCAGGGCATAGACATCTACGACGGCCTCGGGCACTCCCTGCGCGGGGCGAACGGCCGCTACGCGCTGGGGCTCGCGCTCACCCAGGCCGGGCAGCTCGGTGACGCCTCCCAGCGGCTCCACGAGGCGCTGGGCGTCTTCCGCGACAGCCGTCAGCGGCTGTGGGAGGGCATGACGCTCTGCCGGCTGGCCGAGGCGGATCTGGAGGGGCACAAGCCGGCGCAGGCCGCGTCCAACGCCGAGATGGCGCTGACGGTCCTGCGCGGCATCGGCGGGGAGTGGCGGCGCGGGAACGTGCTCACGGTCCTGGGCCGGGCGCTGCACGGCATCGGACAGACGGGCCGGGCCCAGGTCTGCTGGCGCGAGGCGCTGTCCCTCCACGAGGCCCTCGGTTCCGCGGAGGCGGCGGAGGTACGCGCGCTGCTGTCACCGGCCGCCGCGGCATGACCCCCGGCACGGCCCCCGGCACGACCCCCGGCATGCCTCCGGCCCGGCCCCCGGCGTAATCTCCGGCCCCAGTGGGGCGTTCATCGTTCGTTTATCGCCACGCGCCACTCTGGTGCACGTCGAGCCGTCGTATCGGGGGGCAGACGGAACGACACGGACCGGAGCACTGCGGTGAACGGTCCCTGAGATGCCCGGCCGACGGTTTCCGGGGGAGTTGTCGGCCGGGCATCTCCCAGCCCATCACGCACATGTTGGACAACAGGGGAGATATCAATCATGGGTGACAAGAAGACGGACGAGACGGTCCTCAAGCCGAAGGACATCCACGCGACGTCCACCGGCGGCGAGAACACCGTCAAGGACATCCATGCCACGGGCGGCGAGGCCACCACGCAGGGCGACATCCACGCCACTGGTGAACCCGCCTGACCAGACCTCTCGGACGGGGGTGACGACCGCGGCGGCGCGGAGGGGGGGCCGTCGCGGTCGTGGCATGTCCGGATATCACCACTAGCGAGCGTGGCCGACGCGCATACGCTTCAAGAGTCCCTGCCACAAAGGATTTGAGATGACACTCGTCAAGCGCATTCTGGTCACGGCCGCTCTGGCGGCCGCGGCGGCCGCGGGTTCGGCGGCGCCGGCCCTCGCGGCCGGCAGCCACATATCGTTCGCCCCTCAGGACCAGGACGACCCTCCGGTCGTCGTCACCCCTCAGGACGTGCACGCCACCTGAGGCAGGCCACGCACGAAGAGGCGGGGGGGGGGGGGTGGGCCCCCCCCCCCCCCCCCGGCCCCCCCCCGCCCGCGCGGGGGGGGGCCCCCCCCCCCCCCCCCCCGCCCGGGGGGGGGGGGGGCGGCGGG
>NZ_JBIUSY010000005.1:367983-669683 GCF_044741565.1 Streptomyces sp. NPDC088147
GCCCGGGGCGGGGCCCCCCCCCCCCGGGGCCCCCCCCCCCCGCCGCCCGCCCCCCCCCGGGGGGCCCCCCCCCCCCCCCGGGGGGGGGGGGGGGGTGGCCCCCCGCCCCGCCTCTCTCGTCCCCCACGCGTCAGCTCTGGACGGTCGCCACGCACTCCCGTACCCGCGAGACCTGCTTCGGGCTGTCCATCGGGACCCTGACCGTCGTCGTCTCCCCGCCCTCCAGCTCGACGTTCGCGTCGCCGAAGTCGACGACCGAGCCGGAGGCGTCCTCGAACCTCACGTCGACCTCGTAGGTGTCCGTCAGGCCGGACTCCGCTGTCACCCGCACGGTCGCGTAGGTGACGGCCTTCCGCTTGCCCTTCGCCTTGCGGACGCAGGTCACGACCCGCGCCTCCGGACCGTCCGTCGCCGTGGCCGCGGGCGTCGGGTCGCCGTACGAGCTGCCGGACGAGCCGTAGTCGTCATCGGAGCCGTAGTCGGAGTCGTCGTCCGCGTGCGAACCCGAGTACGAACCGTTGCTCTTCTTGGAGTTGGAGCAGCCTCCCCCGCCACCACCGCCGCTGCCGCCACTCGATCCGCGGCTCTTGCCGCTCTTGCCGCCCGTGGAGGACGAGAACCCCGTCAGGGCCAGCACCACCACGACCAGTACAGCCGCGATTTTCAGACGTCGACGCATCACGTTCGAACCACTCCCCCGTTGTACTCGGGTACTCACTCACCCGATGGCCCAGGGGCCGCGCTGCCCATGGACCTGTCAATAGCGCGCGACACCCTAGCAGTTGGGGCGCGGGCGCCCCCGGCCACGTGGCGGACGCCCGGCGGTCGCGTGGCGGGGGCCGGACACGCGGCGTAGCGTCGCCAGCGGAGCACGCTCACGCACCGCGAAGGAGGGCCGGCGATGGTCCGCAACATCCTCGGCTCGCTGCTCGCTCTCATCGGAGCGGTCGCCGCCGTCCTCGGTCCCTTCCGTCCCTGGTACGACGGCAAGGAGGGGAGCGACTACCCGGTCTCCGACCTGTTCAACGGCATCTCGGGCAGCGGCGCCCACGTCTTCTACTCGCTCGCGCTGCCCTTCTTCTTCGCCGCCCTGCTCACGCTGTTCGCCGTCGTGCTGCGTTCGCGGATGTTCGTGGGGCTGGCCGGTCTTGTCGTGCTCGGCTTCACGGTCCTGTGGATGGTGCGCCAGGGCCAGTCGGCGGACGGTCTCGGTGTCAGCGCCAACGGTTCGGGCCTGGGCACCGGCGTCGCGTACGCCCTCGGCGGCGGGATCCTGCTGCTGCTGGCGGCGCTGGTGATGAGCGGTCGCCTGCGCCGCGCCCGGCGGGACCGCGAGCCCCGCTACGACTACGAGCCCCCGAATCAACAGCAGTACCCACAGCAGTACCAGCCCCAGCCGTACCAGCCCCCGTACGACCAGCGGTACCAGCCCCAGTACGAGCAGCCGCGGTACGAACAGCCCCGGCCACAGCCCCAGTACCAGCCTCCGTACGAGCCCTCGCAGCCGTACGACCGGTACGGATACGAGCGGTACGGGTACGAGCCCGAGCCGCCGCGGACCTCACCCCCGGAGGAGTGGTCCCGGCACGACGGCGACACCCAGTCGCTCCCCCGGATCTCCGACGAGCCGTGGAGCCCCAGCTCCACACCGCCGGAGGGTGTGCCTCCCGAGGAACCGCCCGAGACCCCCCGGCCACGCTGACCGGCTCGTCATCTCGACGCGCGCCCCGTCGCCGTCCCCTTCACCGCGTCCAGCGCGTACACACAGCGGTCCTTGCTGCACGCGTACACCACGCCCCGCCGCGCCACGGGCGAGCCGGTGATCTCGCCGCCCGTCGCCAGCTTCCAGCGCAGCTGGCCGCCGCTCGCGTCGAGCGTGTAGAGGACATGGTCGGCCGAGCCGAAGTGCAGCCGGCCGTCGGCGACGACCGGCGCGCCGATGACCTCGCCGCCCGCCGCGAAGCGCCACTTGGGCGTGCCCGTCACCGCGTCCAGCGTGTACAGCGCGCTGCCGCTGCCGACATGGATGTTGCCGTCCGCGACCAGCACCGGTTCGATCGACTGCCGGGACTCCGTCGCGATGCGCCAGCGGTCCTTGCCGGTGGTGGCGTCCAGCGCGTAGACCGTGCCGAGATAGTCGGCCAGATAGACACCGCCGCCGGTCACGGCCGGTCCCGGCGCGAAGGCCGGCGGGGAGAGGAAGACCGCGGGCGCCTCGAAGTGCCAGCGCACATGGCCGCTGACCAAGTCGATGGAGAGCACGCGCGTACCGGCCGAGACATACAACTGGCCGTCGGCGGCGGGCCGTACCCGCACCGGCACGCCCCCGCAGGAGGCGGCGTCCCCGACGGGATACGACCACAGCTCGGTGCCCGTGCGCGCGTCCAGGGCGAGCAGCCGGGCGTCCTTCCACACGTACACCGTGCCGTCGTGGATCACGGGCCCGGCCTCCGGCGTCTCGAAGTCCGTCTGGGCCCCGGCGGTCTCCCACAGCTTGTCGCCGTTCGACGCCTCCCACGCCTGGACGCCGCCGCCGCGCGTGCCGGTGACGACCGTGCCCCGGTCGACCTTCAGGGAGTACACCCAGGCGTCCGTCTGGAGCCGCCAGCGCTCGGTGCCGTCCGCGCCGTCGAGCGCGTACAGCGTCGGCCCGTCCGAGGCATGGATCCGGCCTCCGGCGACGGCCATCGCCCACGCCACGTCCCGGGTCTTGAACTGGCGGCGTCCGCTGGCCACATCGAGCGCGTGCACCTCGAAGGAGGTGACGTACAGCAGATCGCCGTCGACGACCGGTGTCCCCCAGACGTCGTTGGACATCCGGAACCGCCAGGGCCGCCAGCGGCCGGGAGCGCCCTCGGGGGGCTGGGCCGGTGAGGGCACCGGCGGGGCGGCCGGGGCGGGCGCGTGGCCGGTGGGTCCCTCCGCGCCGTTCAGCCCGGCGGGCGGGCGGATCCAGCCGGTGGCGGGGCCCGCGTCGGCGCCGCCGACGCCGACGCGCGTGTCCGCGACCCGGGGGCCTGGACCGATCGGCACCGGCGAGCCGGGCAGCCTGACCGGCCCGTCCTGGGGCGCGGAGCGGGGCGCGTGCGGCAGGGCGGGCGGCGACATCGCGGGCGACGGCTCGGACCGGCCCCCGTGCTGGTTCTCGTTCCCGCCGCCGCCCCGCCGCGCCGGGCCGGGCCGCCACGCGGCGTCCCAGTCGGGGCCCGCCTGCGCGGGCACCGGTGGCTCGTGCGCGGGTCTGGGCGGTACGGGGGCGACGGGACCGGCGGGCCGTACGGCGGGCGAGGGGCCCCGGCCGCCGGCCCGGCGGCGCTCGATCATCGCGGTGGCGAGATCCGGCAGCCACGCCGACGCGGTGCCGCTGTCGTCGCTGCCCGAGGCGAAGAGATGCGGGGCCAGCTGGGCCTGGAGGTCGGCGGGCGAGGGCCGCTGCGAGGCGTCCATCTTCATGCACGCCTCGATGAGCGGTCGCAGCTCCTCCGGCAGCCCCGCCAGGTCCGGGCCCTCGCGCAGCAGCATGAAGACCGTCTCGACGGGGTTGGCGCCATGGAAGGGAGCGTGTCCCGTGGCGGCGAAGACGAGCGTCGAGCCGAGCGAGAAGACATCGCTGGCGCCCGTCACACTGCGCGAGTCGCGGGCCTGCTCGGGCGACATGTACGCGGGCGTGCCCACGGCGACATTGGTCATGGTCAGCCGGGTGTTGGAGACCCCGGAGGCGATACCGAAGTCGATGACCCGGGGCCCGTCCTCCACCACCAGGACATTCGACGGCTTCATGTCGCGGTGCACGAGGTTGGCGCCATGGATGGACTGGAGCGCCTCCGCGATCCCCGCCGCCAGCCAGCGCACCGCCTGGGCGGGCATCGGACCGCACTCACTCACTATTTCTTCCAGCGAGGGGGCGGGCACATACGCCGTCGCCAGCCAGGGCACGGCGGCCCGTGGATCGGCGTCCACGACGGCCGCGGTGTAGAACCCGCTGACGGCGCGGGCGGCCTCCACCTCTCTCGTGAAGCGGACCCGGAACAACTGGTCCTCGGCAAGCTCGGTGCGCACCGTCTTGATCGCCACCCGGCGGCCGGACGCCGAGCGCGCGAGATAGACCAGCCCCATGCCGCCGGCTCCGAGCCGCCCGAGCACCTCGAAAGGGCCGATACGCCTCGGGTCGTGCTGCGTCAGCTGCTCCACTTGCGTGCCACCTCCCCGTACGGGCCACAACGGTACGGCCCCGTGCCCCCTGATTCTTCCTGTCGGAGGCGGCGGTTGCGAACCCGGGGGCGGATCGGGGTGTCTCATCCCGATCCGGACACTTCATGCGCTTTCCGGCTCCGCTTCCCGTTCCGGCCCGGGTCCCGCGTCCCGCTCGGACCCCTCCGCCGCGCGATCCTCCGCCCCCGGTCCCACCCCTGTCACCACCGCCCCTTCCGGCCCCGGCGGGCGCTCCGGCTCACGCGTCGGCTCGGCCAGAACGGCGAAGTACGCGCCCTGGTTGTCCAGCAGCCCCGCCATCCGTCCGTAGTCGATGTCGAACGGAGGTGCGGTGATCCGGCCGCCGAGCCGGACGACCGCCGCCGCCGTCTCGTCGCAGTCGTCGACCGAGAAGTAGCTGAGGAAATGACCGGGCAGCTCCGCCGGGAACGCGTCCGTCATCACACTGCGCCCGCCGATCGCGCCGTCCGAGCCCGGCGCGGAACCGGCCGGGGACCACAGCCGGAAGTCGACGCCGTCCCCCGGGAGGTCCTTCCCCCGGAAGCCGAAGACCTTCTCGTAGAAGGGATCGACGCTCTCCTTGTCCCTCGTGTAGACCTCTGTCCAGCAGAAGGATCCCGGCAGGCCCGTCTTCTCGAAGCCCAGGTCCTCGCTCACCTGCCAGAGCCCGAAGACCGCGCCCGCGGGGTCGGCGGCCAGCGCCATCACGCCGAACCGTCCGACGGTCAGCGGCTCCCGCACCATCTGGCCGCCGCTCGCCCTGATCCGCTCGCTGAGCGCGTCGGCGTCCGGGGTGGCGAAATAGACGGTCCATACGGTCGGCATCCGGCCGTCCCGCTTGGCGATGAGGCCCGCGACGCGCTTCCCGCCGCTGAACGCCACGGTGTAGTGCCCCTCGTCCATGCCCCTGGCCCGGCCGAAGGTCCAGCCGAACAGCTCCCCGTAGAAGCGCTTGCCCGCTTCCAGGTCGGGGAGAGACACATCCACCCAGCACGGCGTGCCTTCCGCGAATGCGTCCATGTCCCGGACTCCTTCCGTATGGATAAATAGAACAATTGATTCATTATCGCAGCGTGAACCCGCCACCACCCCGAGTTATCCACCGAAGTTGTCCACAGGCTGTTGATAACACTATTCAAGCCCGCGCCCGCGCCGCCCGCCTCCCGGATCCACGCGCGCCCCCCGACGACGTCCGTGCCGACGCCAGTGCCGGACCCACCGCGCGATGGCCGGTTCCCCATTTGCTTCGGCCAAATCGCGCTGGGATCACCCCTCGGTAAGCTGACTGCATGACAGGACAAGTGCGCACCGTCGACGGCCGCGTGGCTGGTCGACGCGGGCAGGCGACGCGGCAGAAGCTGCTCGACTGCCTCGGCGAGATGCTCAGCTCCTCGCCGTACCGGGACGTCAAAGTCATCGACGTCGCCCGCAAGGCGGGCACGTCACCCGCGACCTTCTACCAGTATTTCCCGGACGTCGAAGGCGCCGTCCTCGAGATCGCCGAGGAAATGGCCAAGGAGGGCGCCGGGTTGACCGGACTGGTCTCCGGCCGCTCCTGGGCCGGCAAGGCCGGCTGGCAGACGTCCGAGGAACTCGTCGACGGCTTCCTCGACTTCTGGCGCAAACACGACGCCATCCTCCGGGTGGTCGATCTGGGCGCGGCGGAGGGCGACAAGAGGTTCAACAAGATCCGTATGAAGATCCTGAACTCCGTGACCGGTTCCCTCACGGAGTCCGTGAAGGAGCTTCAGTCCAAGGGCAGGATCGACAAGGACATCAGCCCGGCGGCGCTGGCGGGCTCGCTGGTCGTGCTGCTCGCCTCGGTGGCCTCGCACCAGAAGGGCTTCCAGAGCTGGGGCGTGAAGCAGGCCGAACTGCGGCCGACGCTCGCCCAGTTGGTCCATCTGGGCATCACGGGCAAGAAGCCCGCGAAGTAGCGCGCCGCCCGGCGGCACCAGCACGAACAGCAGGACCAGCACAAACAGCAGGACCAGCAGGACCAGTACGACCAGCAGGAACCTCAGGAACCGCACGCACCGCGTGAACAGCGGCGCCAGCCGCACCGAGCGACCACAGCGGTACCCCGACTGACGTAACCCGCGGAAGCGGGCCGGCGCATGGGCCGGCGGTCACGTACACACGTACGACGTGCCCCGCCCCGTTCTGTCACGCCGGCGGCAGCAGCCGTTCCACCAGCGCCCCGATCAGCGCACCGGCCTCCTCCGCCGGGAACACCCCCGAAAGCGTCAGCCGCTCCACCACCAGCCAGTTGAATGGTCCGCATGGACGACGACCGGCGACAAGAGACCTTCCGCGCCCTGCTGCGCGCCCAGCCCGTCTGGGACACCGACCTGCCCGTGTTCGATCCGGCGGACGCGCCCGACGAGCCGCTGCCGCTGTTCCACCGCTGGTTCGCCGAGGCGGTGGCCGCCGGCCAGCCGGAGCCGCACACGATGACGCTCGCGACCGTCGACGATCAGGGCAGGCCCGACGTCCGGACGCTGATGCTGCACGACGCGGACGCGCACGGCTGGCACTTCGCCTCGCACGCGACCAGCCGCAAGGGCCGCCAGCTGGCCGCGCGCCCCGAGGCCGCGCTCGGCTTCTACTGGGCGGCGCAGGGGCGTGCCGTACGTCTGCGGGGCGGGGTCCGCACGGCCGGCGCCGAGGAGAGCGACGCGGATCTGCGGGTCCGCTCGACGGGAGCGCTGGCCTCGGCGCTGGTCGGGCGGCAGAGCGAAGTCCTGGGTTCGGCAGGGGAGTTGGCAGAGGCGAGCGCGGCGGCGTGGGACCGGGCGCGGCGGGAACCGGACGCGGAGGCGCCGACCTGGACCGCGTACACGCTCGTGCCGGACGAGGCGGAGTTCTTCCAGGGCGACGCGCGCCGACAGCATGTACGGCTGCGCTACCGGCGCGAAGGGGCGCTGTGGGTACGGGAGTTGCTCTGGCCCTGAGCCGGCGTACGCCGCCGTACGCCGGATGTGATCGATTCGCAACCCTTTCCTTGTCTTGACCGAGTCCCAACAAGTGAGGTTCCGATTACGCTCAGCTTTCATGCCCGACGATTCCGACCGCGCCCACAGCCTTCCCGTGTACGTCATCGGCGCGGGCCCCGGTGGGCTCGCCGTAGCAGCCGCGCTGCGCGAACAGGGCGTACGGGCCGTCGTACTGGAGAAATCCGACGCCGTCGCGGCCTCCTGGCGCCGCCACTACGACCGGCTGCGGCTGCACACCACGCGCCGGATGTCGGCCCTGCCCGGTCTGCGGATCCCGCGTTCCTTCGGGCGCTGGGTGCCCCGCGCGCAGCTGGTGCGCTATCTGGAGAAGTACGCGGAGCACCACGGCCTGGACGTCGTCACCCGGGTGGAGGTCACCCGGGTCGAGCCTGCCCCCGACGGGACCGGCTGGCTGCTGCGGGCGACCGGCGGCCGGGAGCTGACCGGCCGCGCCGTCGTCGTGGCCACCGGCTACAACCACACGCCGAGGCTGCCGTCCTGGCCCGGCCGTGAGTCGTACGGCGGCGAGCTGCTGCACGCGGGCGAGTACCGCAACCCCCGGCCGTACGAGGGCAAGGACGTCCTGGTCGTCGGAGTGGGCAACACGGGCGCGGAGATCGCCGTGGACCTCGTCGAGGGCGGCGCGGCGCGGGTGCGCCTCGCGGTCCGTACCGTCCCGCACATCGTGCGCCGCTCCACGCTGGGCTGGCCGGCGCAGGCGACCGCCGTGCTGGTCCGCCGGCTGCCGGTCCGGCTCGTCGACCGCGCGGCGCGGGTGCTGGGCCGGATCTCGGTGCCCGACCTGTCGGCGAAGGGGCTGCCGCGCCCGGACACGGGCCTGTACTCGCGGGTGCGCGAGGGCGCGATCCCGGTGCAGGACGTGGGTCTGATCAAGGCGGTGCGCAAGGGCCGGGTCGAACCGGTGGCGGCGGTCGATTCCTTCGAGCCCGGCAAGGTCGTGCTGGCGGACGGCTCCCGGATCGCCCCCGACGTGGTCATCGCGGCGACCGGCTACCGCCGGGCCCTGGAGGACCTGCTGGGGCATCTGGACGTACTGGACGAGCGGGGACGGCCGGTGGCCCACGGCGGCCGTACCCCGGAGCGGGCGCCGGGCCTCTACTTCACGGGCTTCACCAACCCGATCAGCGGGAACCTCCGCGAGATGGCGAGGGACGCGCGCGCGATAGCGAAGGCCCTGGCCTCCTCCCGGACGGCGTCTTCTCGTTAGGCCCTGTCGGCTCGTCAGGGCCCGTCGGCTCCCGTCAGCCCGTCGGCTCCCGTCAGGGCCCGTCGACTCTCGTCAGGAGCCCGTCGACTCCCGTCAGGCCCTGGAGCCGTGCCCTCTCCCACGCACGAGGGGGCACGGCGGCGGGGTCAGCGCGGGACGCTGAACGTCGCGGCCTCGGGCACGAACGCCGTGTCCCCATCCTTGGCCGTGGCCAGCACGGAGACGTTCCAGATGCCCTCGGGCAGCTCGGCGGCCTCCCTGGGCGTGACCTTCAGGGTGTAGGTGCACGCGGAGGTCCGCGCCGAGGACTTCTCGCACGTGGCGCTCTCGGCGGTCGCCACTTCCGCGGCCGTCGGCTTGAGGTCCGAACTCTTCGGCCAGGCAAGGACCTTGAGGCTCCGGACCCCCGAGTCGTCGGTCACCTTCGCGGTGAAGGTGAGCGAGCCCGCGGCGCCGCCGGCGGGGGCGACGTAGCGGGCCGCGCTGTTCTCCACCGTCGGCTTGGCGGGCGCGGCGGCGGACGGAGTGCCGGACGGGGTGCCGGACGGGCCGGCCGACGCGACGCCACCGAGGGCGACACCGCCGAGAGCGACGGCACCGACAAGTGACGGGACGACGATGCGCTGGAACATGGAGATCCTCCTCGGAACGGACATCACACGGATCAGCGGCCGCAGGTGATCGGCCACCGCACGGAACGGGAACAACCGGTCGCCGATTGCGTTCCGTGATGTGATCGAGCCTATGAGCGCGGATCCGCGCGGTCCTCGGGCTCCAGGATGATCAGCTTCTCTAACCAGGGATGGAGCCGGCCACGACCGGCCTGCGCCTGATCACCAGCGCCATCAGCGCCGCCGCCGCGCACAGCGCCCCCGAGGCGTACCAGACCACGTCGTACGAGCCGAAGACATCCCGCGCCAGACCGCCCGCGAAGGCGATCACCGCCGCGCCGACCTGGTGCGAGGCGAGGACCCAGCCGAAGACGATCGCGCTGTCCTCGCCGTAGTGCTCGCGGCACAGGGCGATCGTCGGCGGGACGGTGGCGACCCAGTCCAGGCCGTAGAAGACGATGAAGAAGATCATCGGCGGATGGACGGAAGGCGCCAGCAGCATGGGCAGGAAGAGCAGCGAGACACCGCGCAGCGCGTAGTAGACCGCCAGCAGCCTGCGGGCCTCGAAGCGGTCGGTGAACCAGCCGGAGGCGATCGTGCCGACCACGTCGAAGACGCCGATCACCGCGAGCAGCGAGGCGGCGGCCGTGATCGGCATGCCGTGGTCGTGCGCGGCCGGTACGAAGTGGGTCTTGACGAGACCGTTCGTCGAGGCGCCACAGATCGCGAAGGTCCCGGCGAGCAGCCAGAACGGCCCGGTGCGCGCCGCCGAGATCAGCACCGACACCGCGCGCCGCGCGGCGCCCGTCACCGGTGCGGGCTTGGGTACGAACGTCTCGGCGCCGTACGCGGGCAGGCCGACATCCGCCGGGTGGTCCCGCAGCAGCAGCCAGACGAACGGGACCACCGCGAGGGCGGCCAGCGAGACCGTGACGGCGGCCGGGCGCCAGCCGTGGTGCTCCACCAGCCAGGAGAGCAGCGGCAGGAACACCAGCTGCCCCGAGGCGCCCGCAGCGGTGAGGATGCCGGTGACCAGACCGCGCCGCGCCACGAACCAGCGGTTGGTCACCGTCGCGGCGAAGGCGAGCGCCATCGAACCGCTGCCGAGACCGACCAGGACGCCCCAGTACAGGACCAGCTGCCAGGCCGCGGTCATCCATACGGTCAGGACGGAACCGACCGAGATGATGGTGAGCGCGACGGCGACGACCCGGCGGATACCGAAGCGGTCCATCAGCGCCGCGGCGAACGGCGCGGTCAGTCCGTACAGCGCCAGGTTGACCGAGACGGCGAAGCCGATCGTGCCGCGCGACCAGTCGAACTCCGTGTGCAGCGGCTCGATCAGCAGACCGGGCAGTGAGGCGAACGCCGCCGCGCCGATGATCGTCACGAACGTGACGGCGGCGACGAACCACGCCCGGTGGACACGCCCCGGGGTGCGGGGCGCAAGCGGCGCGGCGGGCTCGTGCGGCACGGACGGGTCGGGCGCCTCGGCGCCGTTCGAGGAGAGGTCGGTTGTCTGGGTCACGTCAGACAGCATCGGGGGGCGTCACGCCGCCGACGAGTGGCCCGGCGGTCAGCATTCGCTGGGATCGGGCCACCTCCTCGCGCCGCCCTCCCGCCGCCCCACCACATCTGCCGTCACTCCGCTCACTGCACCCGCTCCATTCACTGCACCTGCTCCACTCACTCCACCCGTTTCAGGCCCCGGATCGCCGGTACGGCCAGCAGCACCGCGCACACCCCCACGTTGATCACCGCCCCGGCCACCAGCACTTCCCGTACCCCCACCGCCTCCGCGACCGGCCCGGCCAGCGCCCGCCCCACCGCCAGCATGATCAGCGAACCCGCCACGTCGTACGCGTGCAGCCGGTTGAGCGCCTCGTCGGGGATCTGCGTCTGGACCGTCGTCGACCACATGACCAGCCAGAACGCCAGCGACACACCCCCGACGAAGAAGCCCGCGGCCAGCAGCGGCACCGGCACGTCGTACGCCAGGACCAGTACGTTCGCGATCACCCCGAACAGCGAGAGCGCGCCCGCGAACAGGGGTCTGACCGGCCGCAGCCGCATCGCCAGCAGCCCGCCCGCCACATTGCCCGCGCCATGGACCGTCATCATCAGACCGAACATCGCCGAGCTGTGCCGCTCGGTGACGACGACCGCCTCCAGCGGTGTGATCGGGCCGAGCACCGTGATGCCGTACACCGACCAGACGGCGATGACCCCCCACAGCCAGGACCTGGCCCGGAACTCGCGCCAGCCGCCGAGGAGTTCGGCGAGCATCGACTCACCGGTCACCACCGGCGCGACCGACGCCATCCGGGTCAGGAAGAGACAGATCCCGCTGATCCCGAAGGTCGCCGCGTTGACCCCGAAGATCAGGCCGGGCCCGCCGAAGCCGGCCAGCGCGCCCGCGATCGCCGGGCCCGCCATCGCGGTCAGCGACTCCGCGACCCGCAGCACCGCGTTGCCCCGCTGCACATCGGGCGCGAGCCGCGGGAGCATGCTGGCCACCCCCGGCTGGAAGATCGCGGCGCCCAGGCCGTTGAGCGCGCTGAGCGCGTAGACGAGCCAGAGCGCGGGCGCACCTGAGGCGAAGGCGACGGCCAGCACCGCGGTGCCCACCAGTCGTACGCCGTCCGCCAGCACCATCATCCGGCGCGGGGTGAACCGGTCGGCCAGCACTCCCCCGACGATCACGAACCCGGCGAAGCACGCCATCCAGGCGCCGAGCGCGAAGCTGACGGACGACGCGCCGTACCCGGCGTCGAGCAGACCGGCGGCGAGGGCGACGGGCACCATGCCGTCCCCGAAGCGGGCGATGGTACGGGCGAGGAAGAAGAGCCGGAAGTTACGGTTCCAGAGGGTACGGACGGCCCCTTCCGGCCCTTCCGGTGCCGCTGCGGCCGGGGCTTCGTGCGGATGGGCGGTCGGGGCTTCGTGCGGATGGGCGGCCGGTGCTTCGTACGGATGGGCGGCCGGTTCGGGAATGCCCGGAGCCACCGTGCGCTTTTCTGTCACAGACGCGACTGATATCAAGTAATGGTCTGGACCACCAGGGTCCATCCGGGGAACGGACCACCAAGACCGGAGGACAGGAGAGCCCCACCATGCCGGACCGCCGCCCGCACCGGGTCGTCGTTCTCGCCCTCGACGGAGCGATCCCCTTCGAACTGGGCATTCCCCAGCGGATCTTCGGCCGCGCGCGTGACTCCTCCCGCGAGCCGCTGTACGAGATCGTGACCTGCTCGGTCCGGGAACCGGGGCCGGTACGGACCGACGCCGACTTCTCGATCCTCGTCGAGAACGGCCCCGAGACGCTCGCGACCGCCGACACGGTCGTCATTCCCGCGTCCTACGAACTCGGCCCGGTCTTCGACGAGGGCAGGCTCACCGACGAACTCCACGCCGCGTTCGCCCGGCTGCGCCCCGGCACGCGCATGGTCTCGATCTGCACGGGCAGCTATGTGCTGGCCGCCGCCGGTTATCTGGACGGCCGCCCCGCCACCACCCACTGGTCCTCCGCCGCCCACTTCCAGCGGCTGTTCCCGCGGGTCAAGGTGGACGCGGACGTCCTGTTCATCGACGACGGCGATGTACTGACCTCCGCGGGGGTCGCCGCCGGGATCGATCTGTGCCTGCATATCGTCCGGCGCGATCACGGCACGGCGGTCGCCAACGAGGTCGCGCGGCGTACGGTCGTCCCGCCGTACCGGGACGGCGGCCAGGCGCAGTACATCGAACGCCCGGTCCCCGAACCGCAGCTGGCGACCACCGCGACCGCACGCGGCTGGGCCCTCACGCGCCTCCACGAACCGATACAGCTGCGGGACATGGCGGAGCAGGAGTCGATGTCCGTACGGACGTTCACGCGCCGCTTCCGCGAGGAGGCCGGGATCAGCCCGGGGCAATGGCTGGTGCTGCAACGGGTCGAACGGGCCAGACACCTGCTGGAGTCGACGGATCTGTCGGTCGATCAGGTGGCGCGGGACGCGGGGTTCGGCACGGCGCAGTCGATGCGGCAGCATCTCCAGTCGGTGCTGGGCGTTCCGCCGACGGTCTACCGCCGTACGTTCCGCGCGGGAGCGGGAGCGGGTACGGGTACGAGTGCGGGTGCGGGTGCGAGAGCGGGTGCGGGAGCGCGCGCGGACCGTTGACTACGGGCCGGTACGTACAGGGGCGTTCAGGAGCCGGATGACGGGCGCGCACGCGCCGCGCCGCCGTCCGCCATCCGGCTCACCCCGGCGTACGGGCTCCGAGGACCGGCGCCGGGCCACGAACCGCACTCGCCGAGGACACGGCCCGCGCCCTCGGCGTCCCCTCGCGGCGGATCGCTCACCCCAGCGTGATCACGCCGGAGTGCCCCGTCAACGGCGATTCGGGGGATCGGCGCGTCACGCCGGCCGCGGCACAGCGCACGAGGGCTCATAGACGGCCGGGGCATATGCTTTCGGCGCTACCCCCGGCGCGCTTCTGTCGACCTCGCACCAGATGCGCTTGCCCGCGCCTTCCGGCTGCCAGCCCCACCGGTCGGCCAGTCCGTCGACCAGTTCCAGACCGCGGCCGTTGGTGTCCTCGCCGTCCGCGTGGCGCGGACGCGGCGGGCAGGCGCTGGCATCGGCGACCTCCACCCGTACGGTCCCGGCCTCGGCCGCGCCGGAACCGAAGAGCATCCGCAGCACCGCCGGACAGCCGGTGTGCACCACGGCGTTGGTGACCAGCTCCGAGATGAGCAGGATCAGCGTCTCGGCGACCGGCTCATCGTCCTCTATGCCGGAACCGGCCAGCCTGGAACGGGCCCATCTGCGGGCCCGCCCCACCTCCGCGGGATCCGGCCCGACCTCCAACTGAACCTGAAGCACCTGCACCGCTCACACCATCCGAACCGGCGGACACATCGCCTCGCGCCTCGACAAGGTCCTCAACAGAGTCACAAGAGTCTCAAGAGTTACGGAACGTGATTTCCTTGCGAGACAGCATGGTTGACGTACAGTCACCGCAACAAGCGCTTCGGGCATATTCCAGCGCGAAGGAGTACGCGTAGTGCATACTGTGCGACGCGCGTCGCGGGGAGTCGAACACGGGCGCGCACGGCGCCCATGTACCGCGCGAGCGGCGCGCATTCGCGATCCCGGAGCCGCCGTACCGGCAGCACCGCGACCGTCGCGCCTCGCAACCTCTCGCACCCCACGGAGCGTACCGGAGGCCGGACGCGACTCCGGCGTGTGACGGCCCGCCGGCAGGACACAACCCGGTATCGGCCCCGGACGGCACGTTCCGGCCACGGACGGTGACGCATCAGAGCGCTGAGGCCAGAGCTTTCCCCTTCCACGGGAAGGGAGTTACCGGGCGAGTCGCCGGGGTGAGCAGCCGGGGCGAGTCGCCGGGCGAGTCTCCGCGGCCGGTGACCGGGCGAGTCACCGGGGCCGGCGCACCGGCCCCGGACCGCTCATCAGGGCTCGGGCGTCACGTAGTACGCCGCGAAACCGGACAGGATCTCCCCCTCCTGGATTCTGCCGTCGTGGTCCACGTCCAGCTCCGCCGCCACCCGCGTCGCCGCCTCCGGCTCGACGCCGAGCACCCTCAGCGCGCGCTCGGCCGACGCCGGGGTCACCCCGCCGCCGTCCTCGTCGGCCACGGCGATCGCGGCGCGCAGGAACGGCCGGGCGATCTCCGCGAACCGCTCGGGGTTGTCGCGCAGCCGCTTCACCGCGCCGGTGACGAACTCCTGCCTGCTGACCCGCTGGTCGCCGTCCACGTCCGCGATCCCGGCCATGCCCTGCCAGAACGCCTCGGCCCCGCTGTAGAGCGCCTGTCCCTTGTCGGAGCGTGCCGTCGTCCCGAACTCGGCGAGCAGCGCCGCCGCCGCTCCGCTGAAGTCTTCACGGTCGATGTACCCGCTGCCGTCCTGGTCGAAGGCTGCGAACCGGGAGGCGATCTTGGCCTCGTACTCTGCGCTGTCCATCCCCGGAGCGTACGACGGCCGGGGCCCGCGATGTGTCCCGTTACGCGCGGACCCGCTATGCCGAAAGCGGCTGGACCGCGTCGTCAACGGCCGCGGACACGTCCGGATAGACCTCGAAGAGCCGGCGTACGCCCAGGGCCGCCAGAACCCGGTTGACGTGCGAACCCGCCTCGGCGCCACGGGCCGGCAGGATGACATGGAGTCTGCCGCGGCAGGAGTGGAGCAGTCTGCGCGAGGCGATCAGTACGCCGACCCCGCTGGAGTCGCAGAAGAACACCTGAGAGAGGTCGAGCACCAGCGCGTGGCGCCCGGCGGCGACCGCGTCATGGACTCGCTGACGGACCTCCGGCGAGGTCACGATGTCCAGTTCGCCCGTGATGTGCAGCACGGTCCACGGGTCCTGCTCGGACTCCTCCATCGTGAGCGTCACGCGCCTGGACCTTTCCTCGGGTACCTGGGCTGATCCGGAAGAGGCGATCCGCAAGAGCCCGAAGAGGCTGATCCGGAAGTTGCCCTTCCTCATCCCGCCACTGCCCCGCCGCGCCCCGGTGAAACGTTGTCAAACCTCACTCCGCCGCCCGCCGCCGCCCGCGCCGGGCCCGCAGGAGCGCCTCGGGGGCGCACTTGGGCAAAGGGGAGTGCGTTATCAGCGGCGCCCACTACATTCGAGGGAACGGTGGCCAATGGTGGCCGCCGACGGGCTTCGACATGATGGTGGACAGGGGCACGGGAACGGACAGAGGCACAGGCAGGCGCACAGAGGAACAGGGCTGGGGGTCGCATGGCGAAGGACACACCGCCCCGGTGGGACCGCAGGATGCACCAGCGGCTGACGCGGGGCGAGGCGGCGGCTCTCGGGGAGCTGTACGACCGGTACGCGTCCCTGGTGCACGGCCTGGCCCATCGGGTACTCGACGACGACGACGCGGCCGACCGGGTCACCCGTGAAGTGTTCGGTCATGTCTGGGAGAACCCGGACACGTACGACCCCAAACAGGGCTCCATACGCTCCTGGGTGGCGAAAGTCACACAGCGGCTGGCCGTGCAGCGGCTCCGGCGTACGGAAGCGGAGGCGTACGAGGCGCGCGGCGACGGTTCGGCGGAGGAACTGGAGCAGAAGATAAGCCGGGTCTCGGTGGCCGCGCGGGCGGACTACATAGTCAGGTCGATGCCGACGCCCCTGTGGGACGCGCTGGAGCTGGCGTACTTCCAGCGCAGGGACTACCGCCAGACCGCGGCGGACCTGGGTGTCACGGAGGACGAGGCGCGGCGCCGGCTGCGGCTCGGGCTGCAACTGCTCTCCACGGCCAACACCCAGGCACGGAGTGGCTCGTCGCCGCCGGGAATCGGACGTTCCTCGTGACCGGCCCGCTGGACGGCGGCTCCCGTGACGGCCGCGATCCCGACGAGCCGGCGGGTTTCCTCCGTATCCCCGGTCCGAGGACGCCGCCGGACGACGTGGACGTGACGGAAGGGGAGCGCCCGCGGGCCCGTGAGACACCGGAAGCGCGTGACGTGCCCGAGGGGCGTGAAGCAGCCCAGGGACGTGGAGCACCCGAGGGGCGTGAGGCACCCGAGGGGCGTGAAGCGCCGCCCGCCGCCGAGCCGCTGTCGCACAAGGTGCTCATGTCACTGCTCGGAGCCTGGGCGCTGAGCGCCTGCGCCGCCGAGGAGACCGCGCTCGTCGAAGCGCACCTCACCGAGTGCGCCCCCTGCGCGGACGAGGCGCTCCGGCTGCGCGACGCCGTGGGGCTGCTGCACGCCGACGGGAACCTGGACCTCGACCCGCTGCTGCGCTCCCGCGTGCTGGAGAACGCTCTCGGCCGCCGCCCCGCCCGTGTCCCGGTGCCCGGCTGGGCCGCTCCGTACGACGCCGAGACCGCGCGGCTCGACGCGCTCCTGCGGGACATCGGTGACCCCGAGTGGCACGCGCCCGTACGGCTCAAGTGGTACGAGGACGAGGGGACCGTCTCCCGCCGGACGACCGTCGCGGGGGTGATCGGCCATCTGATGACCGTCGACGGCCTGGTCGCCACCTCCCTCGGACTCGACGACCCGCTCGGCGGCTCCGACGCCCCTGTCCACCCGACCGCGCGTACGGAGAGCTTCTGGCGGGCCGCGAAGCCCCCGCCGACCCGCACCGTCCACGAGCCCTGGCGCGAGCAGAGCCACACCCTCATCAGGACGGTGTCCTTCGCGGGGCGCGGGGTCGCCGAACTCTCCGTGTCGTACGGGTTCTTCGCCCTGCCCCTGCGCGACGCGCTGCTCGACCGCGCCTTCGAGTGCTGGGTGCACGGCGCGGACATCGCGGAGGCGGTGGACTACCCGTACAAGCCGCCCAGCGCCGGCCATCTGCACGAGATGATCGATCTGGCGACCCGGCTGCTCCCCGCCGCGCTCGCCATCCGCCGCCGGAGCGGTCTCGCGGCGCCGGCCCGGGAGCTGGTGACGGCGGGCTCGCCCGGCCGGTCGCTGCATCTGGAGATCGAGGGCGCGGGCGGCGGCGACTGGTTCATCGCGCTGGACTCACCGGCGGCGGTCGGTTCCCGCGAGCGTTCCGTGGCGCAGGTGGCGCTGGACGGTGTCGAGTTCTGCCAGCTGGTGGCCGGGCGGGTCTCGCCGGAGGACGCGGCGGCGGGCCAGGAGGGCGACCGTGAGGCGATCAGGGATGTGCTGTTCGCGGCGGCCACGATGAGCCGCCTCTGAAGGCACCCACGCGGACCCACGCGGGACCGGTCGGTCAGGCCCCGTCGAGCGGTCCGCGCCGAGCGGTCCGCATCGACCGGCTCGCATCGACCCGCTCGCGTCGACCGGTTTCGCGTCGAGCGGTTCCCGTCAGCCGGTCCGCGTCGACCGGCTCCCGTCAGTCGAAGACGACGGTGCGGTGCCCGTTGAGCAGGATCCGGTGCTCCGCGTGCCACTTCACCGCGCGCGCCAGCGCCTGGCACTCCACGTCCCGGCCGATCGCCACCAGCTGCGCGGGCGTGACCTGGTGGCCGACCCGCTCGACCTCCTGCTCGATGATCGGGCCCTCGTCGAGATCGGCGGTCACGTAGTGCGCCGTCGCGCCGATCAGCTTCACGCCGCGCGCGTGTGCCTGGTGGTACGGCTTGGCGCCCTTGAAGCTCGGCAGGAAGGAGTGGTGGATATTGATGAGCCGGCCGTTCAGCTGCTTGCACAGATCGTCCGAGATGACCTGCATGTAGCGGGCGAGCACCACCAGCTCCACCCGCTCCGCGCGGACCAGCTCCAGCAGCTCGGCCTCGGCCGCCGCCTTGGTGTCCCTGGTCACCGGGATGTGGTGGAACGGGATGTCGTACGAGGCGGCCAGATCGGCGAAGTCCGTGTGGTTCGAGACGACCGCGACGATGTCCACCGGCAGCGCGCCGGTGGAGGCCCGGAAGAGCAGATCGTTCAGGCAGTGGCCGAACCTGCTGACCATGAGGACGATCCGCATCCGCTCGTCGGCGCGGTGGATCGCCCACTCCATCCGGAACGAGTCACCGATGGCGGCGAAGCTCGCCCGCAGCTTCTCCACGGTCACCGGGGCGTCCGCCGAGAAGTGCACCCGCATGAAGAAGAGACCCGTGTCGTGGTCCCCGAACTGCTGGCTGTCCTCGATGTTGCAGCCGGTCATGAAGAGATAGCTCGACACGGCGTGCACGATGCCCTGCTTGTCCGGGCAGGACAGCGTCAGGACGTACTGATCGGAGGGGGCGGACGGCGGGGCGGCGGGGGGCGGCGTGGCGGTGGTCATGACCTCAGAGGATCCCACATCTGCCCCGCGCGCCCCGGAATCGCCCAGTACGTGGACATTCGCACGCGAACATGGCGTACGCGGGCGTCAGGCGGACCGCGTCATGATCCGCAGCACATCCAGTGAGGTCGGCACCACATCCGGGTCGTCCCCGTCGCTGGTCGCCAGCCGTACGTGCGCCTCGCGGGCCGCCCGTACCGCCTCTGGCCAGCCATGATGCTCCAGATAGGCGGAGACGGGCGCGTCCGCGCCGACCTGGTGCATGATGCGCAGCACCCGGAGCACGGCGAGATCGACGAGGGCGGCCTCGCCCGAGTCGCGGAAGATCGTGCCGACGTATTTCTCGGCGGACCAGTTGTCCAGCCAGGTGTCCTCGACGAGACGGTAGACGGCGTCGGTGACGTCGCCGTACCCCTCCAGGCCGGCCAGCCAGTACTCCTGGTGGAAGACGGGATCGGAAAGCATGTGCAGCGCCGAGCGCACATTGCTGCGCCAGCGCCACCACGGCATGTCATTGAGCGGCATGCCGCCCATGGTGGGGGAGCGACGGGCACGACGGGAAGAGTTCTCGGAACCTTGCTGCACAGTCCACGACTTTACGTTCCGCCCGGGGGCGTCCGGCCGGGCCCCCGCAATTCACCTCCAGGACACCGAACGTTGGTCCCCGCTCACTCGGGTGTTACTCGAAAGGCGCGAGTGTGCAGGACTATGACCGGTTGGCGACGCCCCACCTCCCCCCGCCCCTTCCAGTCCAGTGCGGTCCGCGCTCTCTGTATGACGGCGGCCGGGGCTTCGCTTCTTTCCCTTCTGACCGGCTGCGGCGTTCTCCCTGGCGGCTCGGGGGGCTCCAGGGAGCCCGTCACGGTCATGACCTGGGCGCCGGTCGGCACCAACGCCACCAACCTGCCCGGTATGCCTGCCATGGCCAAGGCGTACGCCCGCTGGGTCAACGCGTCGGGCGGTATCGACGGCCACGAGCTGCGCGTCCTGACCTGCAACGAACGCAACGACACGGCGGGCGCCGCCGAGTGCGCGCGCCGGGCGGTGAAGGAGAAGGCCGTCGCGGTCGTCGGCTCGTACAGCCAGCACGGCCGCGAGTTCATGGCACCGCTGGAGGCCGCGTCGATCCCGTACCTCGGCGGATACGGCGTCACGGAGGAGGAGTTCACCAGCTTCCTCTCCTACCCCGTCAACGGCGGCCAGGCCACGCTCCTCGCGGGCAACGGCCTCCAACTGGCCCGCAACTGCGAGAAGACCGCGCTGGTACGGCCCGACACGATCACCGGCGACGACCAGCCCGAGCTGCTCAACTCCGGCCTGGCCAAGGGCAACCGCGGCCCGGCCACCGACATCCGCGCGGCGGAGGACGCCACCGACTACACCAAGGCGTCCACCCTCGCCCGCGAGGGCGCCGGGGACGGCGGCTGTGTCACCGCGGTGCTCGGCGACCGCACGGAGACCTTCTTCGACTCCTACCGCCGCCTCCCCGAGGACGGCCGCGACATCCGCGTCTCGTCGGTCCTCGGCAGCGTCGGCCAGCCGCTGATCAACCGCACGGGCGGCAAGGACGGCCCCTTCGAGGACGCGTACCTCACCGGCTGGTACCCGGTGGCGAGCGACCCGGCGTGGAAGCCGATGCGCGACGTGATCGACAAGTACGCCTTCGGCGACAACGACATCGACCCGACCGACCCGGGCGCCCAGACCACCTGGATCGCGTACACCGCCCTCAAGGCGGTCATCGAGTCGGTCAACAGCGATGTGATCACCTCCGGCAAGATCGCGGACAGCCTGGACCGCGGCGTACGCGTCGACACGGGCGGCCTGACCCCACCGCTGCGCTGGCGCTACGAGGACATGCTGGGCACGCCGGGCTTCCCCCGGATCGTGAACGGGAACGTGACGTTCCAAGTGGTCCGCGACGGAAGGCTGGTGGCGGAGAGAAAGGGCTTCGCGAACGTCGGCCAGACCCTGAGCGGCACGCACTGACGGCTCCCGGCCGGTGCGTGGGCCTCCTGCCACGGGGTGGCAATACACTCACGGCCATGATTCGCGCGGTGGTCTTCGATGTCGGTGAGTGTCTGGTCGACGAGACCCGGGAGTACGGCACATGGGCCGACTGGCTCGGGGTTCCCCGTCACACCTTCGCCGCCGTGTTCGGCGCCGTCATCGCCCAGGGCCGGGACTACCGGGATGTCTTCCAGGAGTTCAGGCCCGGGTTCGAGCTGTACGAGCAGCGTGAGGCCCGCGCGCGAGCGGGTCAGCCGGAGCACTTCGACGAGACCGACCTGTACCCCGACGTCCGCCCGGCCCTGGCCCGGCTACGCGCGAGCGGACAGTGGCTCGGCATCGCGGGCAACCAGACCGTACGGGCCGGTGGCATCCTCCGTGAGCTGTTCACGGGAGACGTAGACCTGATCGGCACCTCCGACGACTGGGGCGCGAGCAAACCCGACCCGGAGTTCTTCGTTCGTGTCGGCGACGCCGTGCCGTTCGCGAACGACGAGATCCTCTACGTCGGCGATCGCCTCGACAACGACATCCGCCCCGCTCTCGCGGCGGGCATGCGCACCGCGCTGATCCGACGCGGCCCGTGGGCCACCATCCAATGGGCCACCGAGGCGGCGAAGAGGCTGCCGACCATGCGGATCGACAGCCTCAGCGAGCTCCCCGAGCAGATCGCCGAGCTCAACGCGCAAGAGCGCTGACCGTCGTCGCCCAGCCGTACAGCCGGTCATCGAGCTCCCGGACAGAGGGTTCGTGCTGCCACGGCGCAAGCGACTTGCGCACCTCGCGCACCCGGTCCATTCCGGTCGCGTACCACGTCACGGCCAGCTGGTCGAGGGCACGGATCGCGTACTGACAGGATTCCGCCGGATTCCCCGCCGCCGCCTCCACGGCGGCCAGATCGCCGAGGACGACCGTCGACTGCTTGTCCTCCTCGGGCGACAGCTCGTCCAGCACGGTGAGCAGGGTGGTACGGGCCTGCGGCAAGTGCCCCGCCTTGAGTTGCGTGTTGCCCTTGAACGCCGCGAGGCGTACCGGGCCGAACCAGTCCATCCAATCCGGATGGGGATGACCCGACCCCGCGGCGATGGTGTCCTCGGCACGTCCGATCAGGTTCAGCGCGGTCCTGCTGTTTCCGCAGCGCGTCTCGCACTCGGCCTCGACCGCGTCCAGCCACGCCTCGAACTCCGCTGACGCCGGCCCCCGCCGCGCGTAGGTGCGTGCCGCCACCATGCGCTCCATGGCATCGTCGCGCCGGCCCTCCCACCCGGGGATGAACGCGGTGTGCGCGAGGATCGCGGACCCGAGCAACGAATCATCTGCCTCGCCCGCCGCCTGCAACGCCCGCAACAGCGTGTCGCTCGCCCGGTCCGGATCACGCAGGTCGAAGAACTCGATACGGCCGACCAGCATCCATGTCTCCGCCAGCGCGGCGGCCACCAGCTTCCGCGTCTGCCCGGCGGTCTCGGGAAGCAACGCGCATCCCAGGGAAGCGTGCGCCGCCGCGGACGGGTGCAGCGTGGCAGGCGCCACCGACCAGTAGAGGCGTCGGTGCGAACGCGTCACCGCCGTGAAATCGGCTGCCACGCTGGCGGGTTGGACAGCCGAAGCCGTCTGCGTCGGTACGGCGGCGAGGCCGACGGCGGCCACGGTGGCCGTGATCAGATTCCGGCGCACGCGGTCCGGGCTCGCGCCGACGGCGTCCCAGGGCGGCGTGAATCCCAGGGATTCCATCGGTTGTCCCAGCAGGTGCGTCAGTACGCGCTGGCAGTCCGGCTGCGGCCAGGGCGGATTCGCCGACTCCCATCGGCGAACCTGCCGAACGCCGACCGACAGGCCACGGATCCCGAGCCCCTTGGCCGACTCCGTCAACGCGTCGGCCAGTGCCTGCTGTGAGGTGTAGCCGGCCGCCACCCGGGCGGACTTGAGCCTGATATTGCCTGAGGGACGGGACATGCTCTACCTCCAGGGCGGGACGCATGGGGACTTGCAGTGTCGCATCAGGCCCGCTTCACGTTCACCCCATCACCCGAAAGGGGTCAACAAGGTCCTTTTCAAGCCGCTGTGAAGTCCTCCTGGAGTCCTCGCTCCGTGTGTCAGGCACGGCCACTCTGATCGCACGGATCGAGCGACCGATGAGGACGAGGAGCCACGACCATGGCCGGGACCGGCACAACCCCATTGCCACGTAGCACTCCTGAAGAGGTGATCACCCCGCCGGGAGACGACAGGGCCGCCCGATGGCAGAGCAGCATCGACCGGGCCCGGCAGGTCAGCTCCGGAACGCGCAGTCGCGACGAGCTGTCCGAACTGGCCTCGGTGCTTCGCGACCACATCGCCGAGTTGCTCCCCACCGCCCGCGCCGAGGCCGGCCGGCTGTGGCGTGGCGGCACCGACTGGTACCGGCTGACCGCCCGCCTGGACAGCATCCAGCGCCACGCCGCGCGAGGACTCGGCTCCGGAGTTCTGACGGCACACGTTCACGTACGGCTGCTCGCGCTCGACTGTCAGTGGCTCCTGGAGCACTACGCCCCGGACACGGCCGGAGCGGAGCCGACGCGGTGACCAGATGCGTCACGGGCGGGCACGACTTCCCGTACGAGGACGAGACCGGCGCCTACTGCCACGAGCACGGAGTGACTCTGCTGTGGCACGGAGATCCGATCACGCGGGACGACCGGTCCCCGCGCCCCGCCTGCTCAACCGCGTATGTACCGCGCGACCGGCCGCCTTCCGATGTGGCCGACGGCGCGCCGTAGATCGCGCGGCCCCGGCCCACCGGCCCCGCGCCACGGGCCCCGCACCCCGTCTCGGGGGCGTGGGGCCCGTGGGCCGCGTGGGCTACAGCTGGGTCGGGGCGCGTTCCGTCAGGTCGTATTTCTTGGCGATGCTGTTCCAGAGGCCCGACGCCTTCTGCTTCGCCGCCGTGGCCTCACCGCTCGCCTGGTTCGCCTTGGCCGCCTGCGAGGTCGTGCGGGCGCGGCCGTCCTTGCAGCCCTTCTTGCCCTTGGTCTGCTTGGCCCACTGCGCGTAGTGGTCGTCCGCCGAGGCGGAGGCCTGCCAGGCGTCGGTGAGGGCGGACGTCAGGGCGGCGTGGTTCGGCAGTTTGTCGAGGGTCAGGGCCTCCAGCTGGGTCACCAGGCCCCGGCGCTGCTCGGCCGCCCCGTGGAGGTCGGTGGCCGCCTGGTCCAGGTTGTCGCAGGACTTGATGTCCTCGACCGCGCTGATGACCGTCGAGCGGCTGTCGTTGCTGTCCGCGAGGAGCTTGTCGAGCGCCTCGGCCTGTTGCTTCACCGGGTCCGGGGCGGCGGCCTGGGTGGAGGGTTCGGTGCTGGGCGAACTCGCCGACCCCACCGTCTTGCTGTCGTCCTTGGGCGAATCGCCGCCGTCGCTCATCAGCGCGCCCGCGCCCAGGCCGAGAACGGCGCAGCCGACGACCACGGCCGCGATCACCGGCGCCCGGGACGACTTGCGGCGCCCCGTGCCACGGCCGCCGCCCGCCGGGTCCTGCCGTGCCGACGGCTGCTGGTACGCGGCGGCCGGCTGCTGGTAGGCGGCGGGCTGCTGACCGTACGGCGCGCGCTGCTGCTGGGGCTGCTGCGGCGGCTGCGGACCCCGGCCCGCGCCGAACGGGGGCATCTGCTGCGTCGACTCCGCGCCCTGTCCCCCGCCCGGCCCGTCCGTACGGAAGAGGTTGTCGAACTCCGCGGGCGGCTGGCGGTCGCCCGGGGCGCCGGGCCGGATGCCGTACGGGGCTCCGGAGGGCGCGGCCGGGGCGCCCTGGGCGGAGACGGGCGCGATGAACTGCGTGGCGTCCGAGTCCGGGCCCTGCGGAGGGGGCGCGGTGGACGGCAGGTACTGCGTGGCCTCCGCGGAGCTCTCCGGCGGCAGCATGCCGGGGCCCGGCGAGACCGGAGCGACCGGGGCGATGAACTGCGTGGCGTCCGAGTCCCCCATCGCGGGCACCGGCGGCAGATACTGCGTCGCGTCCGCGCTTCCCGGCGCGGGCGCCTCCGCGGGCAGCGGCAGAGGCTGCGCGTGGGGCTGTGCCGGAGGCAGCGGCTGCGGCAAGGGCTGCGACTGCGCCGGCGGAAGCTGCTGCCCCTGCGGATACTGCTGGTACGGCGCGTACGGCTGCCCCTCGGCCGGCTGCCCCGGGACCGGCTGCTGCCCCGGGACCGGCTGCCCCTGGGCGGGCGGGAGCGGAGCGCCGTACGACTGGCCGCCCTGCTGCGGCGCGTACGCCTGCCCGTAGGTCTGGCCGTAGGTCTGCCCGTAGGTCTGTTCGTACGACTGCGGTACGCCCTGCCCCTCCGGGGCCGACGGCGCGCCGCCGTACCCGGGCTGCTGCTCCTGGTGGCCGTCCTGCGGGCCCCAGGGCTGCCCCCACGGCTGCCCGCCGGCCGGCACCGCCCGGTCCTGGTCCGCGGCCGTGCCGGGAATCCAGGGCCCGCTGCCGTCGCTGGGCAGCACCACGCCTTCGTGCGCGGGGCGCGCGGCGGGGTGCTGCGGCTCATCCCCTTGTCCGCTGTGCGTCACCGGGACTCCTACGTGTGGAACGTGTGGACCTACCGAATCGTCGGTTCACGCTACCGGGTGAATCGCGACCGCTGCCACGCGCGTCGGTCCAGTAACAACTCGCCCCCTCACGACGCTGATAACGGGTCCGAATTCGCCCACCCCGTCCTGGACTTGATCACCCTCACGCCACCCCCACGGCGTCCACACAGCACTTCCACGGCCCGCCTCACGCGCAGGGCTCCGCCAGGTCCTGTCCGGTCGGTGCTCGTGGGGCACGAGGACCGACCGGACAGGACCTGGGAGCGCGGGAGTGGGCGCCGTCACGCCGCCTGGATCTCCAGCCGCGCCGTGAACTCCCGCACCGCGGGTTCGTTCGCGTACGGCTCCATCCGCTGCTGGAGATCGTCGAGATACTCCGCGCCCCGGCTGGAGCGCAGCGCGCCCAGCAGCTCCACCGCGCGCGTGCCCGTCCGGCACGCCTCCTCGACCTCCCGCTGCTGGACCTGGGACGTGGCGAGCAGGACGAGCCCGATCGCGCGCCGTCTGGCCCGGGTCTCGGGATGGCCCGCCAGCGAGACCTCGGCGTGCCGGGCCGCCTCCTCCGGCCGGCCCAGATCGCGGTAGCAGTGCGCCAACTCGTCGGCGAGGTAGGCCTGATCGAAATGCGCGATCCAGTCCGGGTCGTCGCCCGAGGCGTCGCCCGACTGCTCCAGCGCGGTGACCGCCCGGCCGACGGCCGCCTCACAGGTACGGGCGTCGCCCATCAGCGCGTGGCCCCGGGCCTCGGCCGCGTGGAACATGGCCTGCGCCCTCGGCGCCACCTGCCCGCGCGCTCCCTCCTGCGCCGCGCGCGCCAACTGCGCGATCTCGCGCGGATTCCCGAGCTGCGCCGCCAGATGACTCATCGACGCGGCCAGCACATAGCCGCCGTACCCGCGGTCCCCGGACGCCTGGGCCAGCCGCAGCGCCTGGATGTAGTAGCGCTGGGCGAGCCCCGGTTGACCGGTGTCGATCGCCATATAGCCGGCCAGCTCGGTCAGTCGGGAGACCGCCGCGAAGAGCCGCCGGCCGACCGCCTCCCGGTACGAACCGGAGAGCAGGCCCGACACCACGCTGTTCAGATAGTGGACGACGACGGGACGGACATGGCCGCTGCCGAAACGGTGGTCCAGGTCGATGAGGGCCGCGGTCATGGCTCGTACCGCCTCGACATCCGAATCCCCCACCCGTGCGCCGGTGTTGCGCGCGACGGCCGGGTCCGCACCGGTGATCAGCCAGTCCCTGCTGGGCTCGACGAGCGCTGAGGACGCCACCGCCGAGCCGGACAGGAAGTCACGGCGGCCCACATCACTGCGCCACAGCTCACAGGCCTGCTCGATCGCGCCCATGACGGTGGGCGAGAACTGAAGACCGACACCCGAGGCCAGATTCTTGCCGTTCGCCATCCCGATCTCGTCGATCGTGACCGTACGGCCCAGCTTCCGGCCCAGCGCCTCGGCGATGACGCCCGGGGCCCGGCCACGCGGCTGCTGTCCGCGTAACCAGCGCGCCACCGAGGTCTTGTCGTAGCGCAGGTCCAACCCTCGCTCCGCGCCCACCATGTTGACGCGCCGGGCGAGCCCGGCGTTGGAACACCCCGCCTCCTGGATGAGCGCCTGGAGCCGTTCGTTCGGCTGGCGCGCGACAAGTGGTCTGGCTGCCAATGGATACCCCCTGTGGCCGCAGTGATCAGCTCACTGAACACTGCCCGGCACATATGCGGAGAATGCACATGTTCGGTGATAACGGAAAAATTCGAGGAATTTCAGAAAGCTTGGGTAAACACGGCAAGGCTTGCCCGCATGCCTTCCGCGTTGCCCATATGTTGTCGGACCCCCGAGGGTGGCTACCCGCTTACCGCTCCACCCCTTCCCGCGCGCCCCCGCCCATGCATCCATGCGCCCCATATGCGGGGCGGGCGTTCCCCGGCGTGGCAACGGGCACCCCGTAACCCGTGGTGGCGGCGGTAGTTGTGCTGTTCGTGGAAGAGACCATCGGAGTGACGGACGCCGCGCACATCCCTCAACAGCGGGGCGACCTGCTGCTGGACAGCGCGGTGCGGTACGCGGAAGAGCGGCACTGGGACGTGTTCCCCGGTACCTGGCTGGAGGCGGCGGACGGCCGGGAGACCTGCTCGTGCGACCGGACGGACTGCCCGGCGCCGGGAGCGCACGCGGCGGGTCCCGACTGGGCGGCGCAGGCGACGGGCAGCGCGGTCGCGGCGCGCAGACTGTGGTCGAAACAGCCCAGGGCGTCCATCCTGCTGCCGACGGGACGCACCTTCGACGCGCTCGACGTACCGGAGTCGGCCGGCTTCCTCGCACTGGCCAGGATGGAGCGGATGGACCTGACGCTCGGGCCGGTGACCCGTACCCCGGCCCGCCGGATGCTGTTCTTCGTACTGCCGGGCGCCGCGGCCAAGGTGGACGACCTCGTACGGAAGCTGGGCTGGACCCCCGGCGCGATCGACCTGGTCACACGCGGCGAGGGGGACTACGTGGCGGCCCCGCCGACGCGGATCGGCGGCAGCGGCGCGGTGCAGTGGGCGCGCCGGCCCACGCAGGCCAACCGCTGGCTGCCGGATGTCGAGGAGCTGATGAGCCCCCTCGCCTACGCGTGCGGGCGGGAGGCGGCCGAGGAGCGGGCCCGCCGCGCTTAATGGGGCCTGTCCGGAGGAGGTCCTGTCCGGCCGAGGTCCTGTCCGGCGCCCCGTACATAAGGTGGTCCCCGTAGATATATACGGGGACATCTGTACGAGACGCGAAAGCACGGAAGGCGGTGCGCGATGCCGGACCAGGCACGGGACCAGGCACGGGATCGGACACCGGCGGAGGGGGCCGGCGGCGCCGAGGCGGTCGGTGGGGCCAAGGAGGCCAGCGGGGCCGAGGAGGCCAGCGGGGCCGAGGGGGCCGACGGGAAGCGGCCGATACCGCCGGCCACCGGCGCGGAGACCACCCCCCGCGCCGAGCCCGCCGTTCAGGTCGAGGGGCTGTGGAAGCGCTTCGGCGAACACATCGCCGTCGCCGGCATCGATCTCGAACTGCCCGCGGGCCAGTTCATCGGCCTGGTCGGCCCGAACGGCGCGGGCAAGACCACGACCCTGTCCATGGTCACCGGGCTCCTCCGGCCCGACCAGGGACGGGTACGGGTCGCCGGCCACGACGTCTGGCAGGACCCCGTCGAGGTCAAGGCGCGGATCGGGGTCCTGCCGGAGGGGCTGCGGCTCTTCGAGCGGCTCTCCGGGCGGGAGCTCCTCGGCTACACCGGGCGGCTGCGGGGGCTGCCGGGCACCGAGGTCGACAAGCGGGCCACACAGCTCCTCGACGTACTGGACCTGGCGGGCGCGCAGCACAAACTCGTTGTCGACTACTCGACAGGTATGCGAAAGAAGATCGGCCTCGCGGCAGCACTGCTCCACAACCCCCAGGTCCTCTTCCTGGACGAGCCGTTCGAGGGCGTCGACCCGGTCTCCGCGCAGACGATCCGCGGCGTCCTGGAGCGCTATACGGACTCGGGCGCGACCGTCGTCTTCTCCAGCCATGTCATGGAACTGGTCGAGTCGCTGTGCGACTGGGTCGCCGTGATGGTGGCGGGCCGTATCCGCGCGCAGGGCACCCTCGAAGAGGTACGGGGTGACGCGCCCACCCTCCAGAGCGCCTTCCTGGAACTGGTGGGCGTCCAGGGCCACGGCGCCGGGGAATCGCTGGACTGGCTGGGCGGCGCGCGATGAACATGGCCGAGAACAACCCCACGCCGATAACCTCCGCTCCGCCCACGCCCCCTTCGCCGGGGACCGCCCCGGCGGCGCCCGTACCGTCGGCGCCCGCCCGGCCCTCGTCAGGCCGGCCCTCGTCAGCCCAGGCCCCGTCCGGCTCGCCCTCGTCCGTCCCGCTCACGTCTGTCTTCGTACGGCTGAAGCTCTCCCTGCTGCGCAACGGGCTGCGGCAGTCGTCGGGCCGTACGGTCGCGTACATCGCGTCGGCGGTCTTCGCGCTGCTCCTCGCGGCGGCGCAGCTGCTCGGTCTGCTCCTGCTGCGCGGAAGTGACCACGCGGGCATGCTGGTCGTGCTGCTGACCGCCCTGCTGGCGCTGGGCTGGGCCGTGATGCCGCTCTTCTTCCCCGGCGGCGACGAGACCCTCGACCCGACCCGGCTGGTGATGCTGCCGCTGCGCCCGCGCGCGCTGGTCGGGGCGCTGCTCGCGGCCTCGCTGGTGGGGATCGGGCCGCTGTTCACGCTCTGCCTGGCGGTGGGCTCGGCGGCGGCCACGGCGCACGGCGCGGCGGCCGTGGCCGTCTCGGTCCTGGCGGTGGCGCTGGTCCTGCTCGTGTGCGTGGCGCTGGCGCGCGCTGTCGCGACGGCCAATATCCGGCTGCTGACCTCGCGCAAGGGACGCGATCTGGCCGTGCTGAGCGGTCTGGTGATCGCGGTGGGCATCCAGGTCGTCAACTTCGGTGTCCAGCGGCTCGGTGACGCGGGCGGGCTCTCCGCGCTCGACCCGGCGGCGCGGATCGTACGGTGGCTCCCGCCGGCGTCCGCGATGGGCGCGGTGGAGTCGGTGAGCGAGGGCGCGTACGGGCGGGCCGCGGCCCAGCTGCTGCTCACGGTGGCCGCGCTGGCGGCCCTGCTGTACGCGTGGCAGCGGTCGCTGGTGAAGCTGATGACCGCCCCGGACGGCTCGACGCTCGCGGCGTCGGAACCGGCACGCAAGGAGTCGGTGTGGCAGCCGGGGCGGCTGCTGCCCGAGGGGCGTACGGGCACGGTGATGCTGCGCAGTCTGCGGTACGTGTGGCGCGACCCGAAGACCAAGGCGGCCTGGGTGACCTCGCTGGCCATCGGCCTGATCGTGCCCCTGCTCAACGCGCTCCAGGGCAGGGGCACGATCTACTTCGCGTGCTTCGCGGCCGGCATGCTCGGCATCCAGATGTACAACCAGTTCGGCCAGGACACCTCGGCCTTCTGGATGGTCGCGCTGACGATCTCCTCGACGCGGGACGCCTATCTCGAACTCCGCGCGCGGGCACTGGCGCTGCTGGTGATCACCCTGCCGTACTCGGCGCTGGTGACCGTGGCCACGGCGGCGCTGCTGGGTGACTGGGGGGCGCTGCCCGAGGCGCTCGGGCTGTCCTTCGCGCTGCTCGGCGCGATGCTGGCGACGGGCGCGGTCGCCTCGGCGCGCTTCCCGTACTCGATACCGCAGGACAGCGGTTACAAGAACGTCGCCCCCGGCCAGGCCGGTCTCGCGTGGATCTCGATCTTCGGCGGCATGCTCGGCGCCGCGCTGTTGTGTGCGCCGGTGCTCGCGCTGACGATCTGGATCCATGTGTCCGGCGCGGACGAATGGGCGTGGCTGCTGCTCCCGGCCGGTGCGGTGTACGGCGCCCTGGCGGCGGCGGGCGGCCTGCGCCTGGCGGCTCCGCGGACGGCGGCGCGCCTGCCGGAGATCCTCTCGGCGGTCAGCAAGGGCTGACGGCGCGGCAGGCGGGGAGCCCGGTCACGTCAGGGCAGCCCGGCGCGTCAGGGCACCCCGGAGCGTCAGGGCAGCCCAGCCACGTCAGGGCACCCGGGAGCGTCAGGGCGTCCTGTCGCGTCCGCGGGTCCCGTCGCGGTCAGCGGGTGCCCACGTGTCCGGGGCCCGTCATGTCGGCGGTGCGGGTCCCGTCGCGTCAGGGCGTCAGCACGCCGTCCAGGAACGGTTCGATCGCCGCGCGCCAGGCTTCCGGCTGGTCGTAGTGGGCGAGATGGCCCGCGTCCGTCACCTCCGCGTACTGGCCGCGCGGCAGCACCCGCACCATCTCCTGGGCCTCCGCACGGCCCAGCTCGCCGTCCAGACCGCGGACCACCAGGGTGGGGCACTGGACGTGCGCCAGCTCCTCCCAGTGCGCGTCATAGACCCAGGTCTCCCGGGACGTCAGCATCTGGCGGCGCGAGAAGACCGGGCGCCAGCCGTCCGCGCTCTCCGCCATCACCTCGGCGAAGAACTCGCCCCGCGCCGGCGTGGGCCGCTCCACCCAGGGGTCGTCCTCGCCGAACCACTTCCGTACGTCGGCGAGCGTGGCGAACGGGACCGGCCAGGCGCGGAACCAGTCCGTCCACTCCCGCTGGGAGGCCGCCCCCAGCGCCGACGCCCGCATGTCGCAGATGATCAGGGCCCGGACCAGATCGGGCCGCTTGGCGGCGAGCTGCCAGGCGGTGAGCGCGCCCATCGAGTGACCGATGAGCGTGACGGGACCCAGTCCGAGCTGTTCGATCGCGGCCTCGGCGTCGGCCACGTACGCCTCGCGCGTGAACGGCCCGCCGGACGGCTTGTCGCTGCGGCCGTGTCCGCGCTGGTCGAGCGCGATCGCGCGGTGCCGCTCCGCGAGCCAGCGCGCCGTGGCGGCCCAGTGCGAGGCGCGGCCCATGAGGCCGTGCAGCAGTAAGACGCCGGAAGCCCTCTCCGTCTCCTCCCGCCGCTTGGGCGGGTCGGCAAACTCCCAGGCAGCGAGACGTACACCGTCCGCTCCGGTCACATCGATGCGCCGCACCATGCGTCCCGGCACCCCCTTCGGTCCTGAGTGGTCGAGTCGGATTCCGCCATGGCCCCGTTCCGATGCGTCCAGCCACGCCAGACTATCGAACTCCCATTCGAAAAACTGTTTCCCGCCCGCAACACCGCTCGTTCGAGTGACCACACCCCAGGATTGCCGGACGCGGCCCGGGGGAGATCTTCTCCGGGAGGCGGGCCGCTCGGGGATGACGGTCCGAGGGGAATGACCCTGGGAGCTCGGGGCTCCGGGTCAGCGCAGGGGAGGACAGGCTCCGGTGCCGAAAGGCACCGGAGCCGCCCCCTCGCAGAACGCTCCGGCTCGGGCTCGGATCGCCGGGCTCGCGCGGAGCACGCGGATCACACGCCCGCTCACGCACTCGCTCACGCACTCGGTCACACGCCCGCGGATCACATGGATCACACAGCTCTCCCGGCCCGGACAGCGGCGGGACATACGCGCCGTACCGCAGACGCGACACACAGTGCACACCCCCGCACAGGCGCATCACCCTGCTCCCTCCCCGGCCTCGGACCGACCCGGAGCCGCACCCCCGGCCGGCACCTCAGGTCATATGCCTCTGCCACAGACTGGCACGCGAACGCCCAGCCGTCGCCCCCTCCCGCCGGAAAGCGCATACAGTCCGGCCACGCGACGCTCCCCTGAGTCACTCCGCCGTCCGGGCGTCTCAGCACACCCGCGCACCCACCCCGGAGGCGCACACGCCGGAGCGCCGCCCGCCCCCCATGGGCGGACGACGCTCCTTCGACTACGGGACCCGGTGCCTCAGCGCTTGGCGACGAAGACGTGCGACGCCACCTCGGACTGAAGCTCCGCCGCCTCGCCACTGCTTCCGACCAGCACCCCGCCGGGCGACTCCGTCACGCTCACCACGGACCCGGGCTGTACGCCCGCGCGCCGCAGCGTGTACATCAGCTGCGCATCGGTCTGGATGGGCTCGCCGATCCGCCGCACCACGACCGTCTTGCCCTCGGCGCCCGGGTCCAGCTCGGCGAGACTCACCATCCCCACATCCAGGAACGGATCCGCCTCGGCCTTCTCGCCCAGCTCCTCCAGGCCCGGGATCGGGTTGCCGTACGGCGATTCCGTCGGGTGGCGGAGCAGTTCGAGCACGCGCCGCTCCACCGCCTCGCTCATCACGTGCTCCCAGCGGCACGCCTCCGCGTGCACCTGCTCCCACTCCAGGCCGATCACATCGACCAGGAGACACTCGGCGAGCCTGTGCTTGCGCATGACGCGCGTCGCCAGCCGGCGCCCTTCTTCCGTCAGCTCCAGATGCCGGTCACCCGCGACCTGCACCAGTCCGTCGCGCTCCATACGGGCCACGGTCTGGCTGACCGTCGGCCCGCTCTGGTCGAGCCGCTCCGCGATCCGGGCCCGCATCGGGACCACACCTTCCTCTTCCAGCTCAAGGATGGTGCGGAGGTACATCTCCGTCGTGTCGATCAGTCCGGACATACATGCCCCTCGATAAATCGTGCGCTGGCCCTGACTCAATTCTGACGCATACCACCGACAACCGTGCCGTGCGTGGAGAGCGGAAGGGGCGGAACCCGGTTGCGGCGGGACAGCCATGTCGGGTCGCCGTATTGACAGAGCAATGGTCCAGACCTCAACGTGATCCGCGGCACAGACATTCCCGTGCCCGCCCCGCCCCTGGTCCCAGCCGTGAACCACCCCCCTGTTCCGCCCTTGATCCCCCACCCTGGAAGGGCCTCCTCGATGAGCGAGAGCAAGCTGGCCGGTCAGTTCTTCGATGCGGCGATCGGTCTGCTCCAGCGGGTACGCGACGAGGAGGCCGCCGGCGTCGCCGCCGCCGGAACCGCCGTCGCCGACACCGTCGCCGCCGGAGGCCGGCTCTTCGCCTTCGGTGCCGGGCACTCCTCGCTCGCCGCGCAGGATGTCGTCTACCGGGCCGGCGGCTTCGCCGTGATGAACCTGCTCACCGTGCCCGGCGTGGTCGGCGTCGATGTCATGCCGGCCACCCTCGGCTCCGCGCTGGAGCGGGTCGACGGGCTGGCGGGCGCCGTCCTCGACTCCTCCCCCGCCCGTGCCGGGGACCTGCTGGTGATCATCTCCCTCTCCGGGCGCAACGCGCTGCCCGTCGAGATGGCGATGAACGCGCGGGCGCTGGGGCTCAAGGTCATCGGCGTGACGTCCGTGGCGTACGCGACGGAGACGAAGTCACGCCACCTCACCGGGACCTACCTCAAGGACCACTGCGACATCGTGCTGGACAGCAAGATCGCGGTCGGTGACGCGGAACTGACGGCCGACGGCATCGAGGCGCCCTTCGCGCCCGCCTCCACCGTCGTCACCAGCGCCCTGATGCAGGCCATGATGGCCGCCGCCGCCGGAGAACTCGCCGAACGCGGAATCGAACCCCCGCTCCTTCGCTCCGGGAACGTGGACGGCGGGACCGAGTGGAACGGCCGCGTCATGACCGAGTACGGCGACCGGATCTTCTACCGGCACTAGAACGCATCTGTGAACGGCGACGGACTGTGGCGGCCTGGGTAAAGCGACGCGACCGAAGACAGAAAATGCGACGCACGTAACAGCGGACACCGAGAGTGACATCTGGGGCCTGTGGGGCACGCTCCCGCAGGCCCCAGCTCGTTTCCGTACCCACGAACCGCCACTTTGCGTCACCAAGAGAGCACTTGGCGGAATTTTGATCTTTCACAAAGAAGTAATGTTCAGGCAAAGTAGGTGAGGCTGCGGTGCGGCATCATCGGAACTGACGACATGTCGGCGCCGTACAGCCGTGCCCGCACGGCACCACGGAAAGACCGAAAGACGGAAAGGGCGAGCTGTGAGAATCCGACTGGACCGCGAGTCCACCGTCAGACGCGGGACGACCGCTCTCTGACCCCGGCCGCCCGGACCATCACCCGGCAGCCGCCACGCCGGGCTCCCCAACTGCCGCGATCCGGCAGGGTGCGACGCCCGCACGGCTCCCCATCAGGCCCGGGACCTCTCTGACGCCCGGCCCTTTCCCCTGACGCGACCCTCACGTCTTCACCCACACGTCTTCACCTTCACGTCTTCACCCTCACGATCGACCTCCAGGTTCAACGCTCATGCACAACCAGCAGTTCTCGCACACCCGTTTCACCCCCCACTGACCCGACCACACCGCGCCCCGGCGAGCCCGGGAGTGCAGGAGGCAGGCCATCATGAAATCCCTCATCGACAACGCCCGTTCCTTCTCCGTGCAGGTGGCGGAACGCCCCGAAGAGTTCCGAGATCTCGCGGCGGGGCAGACGCCGCAAGCACTGTTCATCACCTGCTCGGACTCCCGTGTCATCCCCTCGCTCATCACCGGCGCCCGCCCCGGCGAGCTGTTCGAGCTGCGTACGGCGGGCAACATCGTCCCCCCGTACGACCGGGACCGCCCCAGCGGCGAGACCGCCACGATCGAGTACGCGCTGCGCGTGCTCGACGTCCGTGACATCGTCGTCTGCGGTCACTCACACTGCGGCGCCGTCGGCGCCATGGTCCGCGGCGAGGACCTGTCGGCCGTTCCCGCCGTGCGCGGCTGGCTCGGCCTCCGCGCCTCCAAGCTTCCGTCGGAGCACGGTCTCGCCCACGCCGTACGGCACCACGCGGCGGCACAGCTCGACACCCTCCGGAGCTATCCCGCCGTACGGGAACGTCTCGCGGACGGCCGTCTCTCCTTGCACGCCTGGTACTACGAAGTGGACACGGGCGCGATCAGCGTCCACCGGCCCGAGCTGGGTGGGGAGTTCAGACCGCTGTGACAGCGGCCTCGGCATCGACCTCTCCCCACCTTCTGTCCGCTCGCGGACCGCACAGCTAGGACAACCCGTCATGCTCTCCCTTCCACTTCTGAAGGACCGCCGTGTCCTTCGACGCGAGATACTCGCGTCCCTCGTCGTCTTCCTCGTCGCCCTACCCCTCTGTGTGGGGGTGGCGGTCGCCTCCGGAGTCCCCGCCGAACTCGGTCTGGTCACCGGTATCGTCGGCGGGCTCGTCGTGGGCTTCCTGCCCGGCAGCTCGCTTCAGGTGAGCGGCCCCGCGGCCGGTCTCACGGTCCTCGTATACGAAGCCGTCAAAGAATTCGGCGTCGGCACCCTCGGTGCCATCGTCCTGGTGTCCGGATTGCTGCAACTGGCCCTGGGAGCCCTCGGGTTCGGCCGCTGGTTCCGGGCCATCTCGGTCGCCGTCGTCCAGGGAATGCTGGCCGGCATCGGCCTGGTGCTCGTCCTGGGCCAGGTGTACGCCATGGCCGACACCGCGCAGCCGTCCGGCGGACTCGGCAAGATCGCCGGCCTGCCCGGACTGGCCGGCGACATTCTCACCAACGGTACGGCGCTGACCGCGTTCCTCATCGGGGCGGGGACCATCGCCGTACTGGTGCTCTGGCCCCGCCTCCCGGCCGGAGCCCGGGTGATCCCGGGCCCGCTGGCAGCCGTGGCCCTGGCCACCGGCGCGGCCTTCCTGCTGGACCTTCCCATCGCCAAGGTCGAGGTGCAGGGTCTGCTGGAGTCCATAAACCCGCCCGGACTCGGAGAGTTCGGGCAGCTGGCGAGCGTGGCCGCGATCGGCACCGTGCTGGCGTTCACGCTGATCGCCTCGGCGGAGAGCCTGTTCAGCGCCGCGGCGGTGGACCGTATGCATGACGGTCCGCGCACGGACTACAACAAGGAACTCATGGCGCAGGGCGTGGGGAACACGGTCTGCGGGGCGCTCGGCGCGCTGCCGATGACCGCGGTCATCGTACGCAGCTCCGCCAACGTCCAGGCGGGCGCGCGGACTCCGCTCTCCCGGATCCTGCACGGCCTGTGGCTGCTGCTGTTCGCCGCGCTGCTGCCGGCGGCGATCGGCGTCATCCCGCTCGCGGCACTCGCCGGTGTCCTGGTGCACGCGGGCTGCAAGCTCGTACCGGTCAAGGACCTGCGCCCGTTGTGGCAGGAGCACCGCGGCGAAGCGGTGATCCTCGCCATCACAGCGCTGGCGGTCCTGGTCACGAACCTCTTCGAGGGTGTGGTCCTCGGACTGCTGCTCGCGGTGGTCAAGACCGCGTGGGAGATCTCCCATCTCCACGTCGACGTCCATGAACTCACCGGCGGACGGATGGTGGTGTCGGTCACCGGCAACGCGACGTTCCTGCGACTGCCGCGCATCATGGAGCAGTTGGAGGCGCTGCCGAAGGACCGTCCCATCGAGCTGGACCTGTCCGGCCTGCGCCATCTCGACCACGCGTGCCGGATCGCCCTGGAGAACTGGGCGATGCGGCACAACGACGCGGAGACGGAACCGGTCAGGATGCTGCCCCCGGAGGCGGCGTCCCTCCGGGAGGGCGGCCCGGCGACGGGCCCCAAGGCGGGCGCGTCCTGACGGTGTGCCAGTAGCGGGCGGCGCGCGGCGGCGTGTGCGGGAAGCCGCCGGTGCCGCCCGTGCCGCCTGCGCTGTCCGTGCTGCCGGACCTGTCTGCGCTGTCCGCGCGGCAGGACGTCAGGTCGTCAGGTAGTCAGGCGTCAGGTCGTCAGGTCGTCAGTCGGACAGCGCCCCGGAGAGATCCAGGGCCGCCGCCACGCGGATCGTCACGTCCTCGGCGTACACCGCGTCCGGCCGTTCGAAGGCGGCCCGGCTCGCGCCCCGCAGGAATGTCACCACGCCCAGCGACCTGCCCCGGCTGCGCAGCACCGTGCACAGGGCGTGCACCGAGTCGGGCGGCCACTGCCGCGCGGTCGCCCAGGCCGGGGAGGAAACGGCGCCCGTCGCGGCCCCGGCAGAACCGGCGGAACCGGCCGTGGCGGCTGAACCTGAACCGGCTCCGGCGGAGGCGGCAGACGCGCCGGGAGCGCTCGCCCGGACCGCACCGTTGCGGTCCATCGCCTGAAGCGCCGGATGCCCGGTCATGTACCGCACCGGTATCCCACCCGTCTCGACGGTCGTGCTCGGCCCCGACCCGCCACCGGACGGCGTCTCCGCCACCCGCACCAGCCGTACGGGAGCCGCCGCCCCGTCCTGCCGCTCCTCCGCCACCAGATCGATCAGCGCGTGATCCGCGAAACCGGCCAGCGCGAAATCCAGATAGACCGTCGCCGCCTCCATCGGGTCCTCGCACTCCGCCGCCGCGCGCCCCGCCCGGTACAGCTGGCTCGACCGGAACCGCAACCGGTCCGCCTCCTGCGCCGCCAGCTTCGACTCGGTCACGTCCTGGAACATCCATCCCACGCCCAGCGGCACCGGCTCCTCCGCCAGTGGGGACGCCAGCCGCAGAAAGCCGCTGCGCCAGCAGCGCCGCCGCTCCCCGTCCGGGGCGTGGACCGACACCCACAGCTCGGCGGCCGACTTCGGCGCCCCTTCCGCGAGCACATGGTGGAGTGCGGCCTCCAGCTCCTCGACACCCTGCACGACCAGCTCGCCCAGCGGCCGGCCCAGCACCGAGCCGCGCCCGGAGCCGAGCGCGCGCGCCGCGTAGCCATTGACGACGGTCGGCCGCAGATCGACGTCCACGAGGACGACACCCCAGGACGCGTCGTCGAAGAGCGCCTCGCTGAGCGCGATGGACCGCTCCAGATCGATCTGTTCATGGACCTCGCTGAAGGCGCTGTAGACCCCGGCGGGCTTGCCGTCCGCCCCGCGCATCCCGGACGACTGGGTCCGGATCAGCACCCTGCCGCCGTCCTTGCGCAGCAGGGCGAACTCGTCCACCTGCCGCCCCGGCGTATCCATCACGGCCATCAGCCGCGCCTGCACCTCGTCCGCGTCGGCGGTCCGCACGGCCCATCCGGCGAAGCCCTGCCGCCCGACGGCTTCCTCGGCGGACCAGCCGAGTATCCGCTCGGCCTCGCGGTTCCAGTGGGTGATCACGCCATGCGCGTCGAAGGCGCACAGGGCCGCGTCCATACCGTCGAGCAGCGCCGCGAGCAGATCGGCGCCGGCTCCGTCCCGCTCCGCCCCGCCCCCGCCGTCCGCGCCTGCGCCGACTCCGGCACCGCTGTCCGATTCGTGATCGGGCTCCGGCTCGTCCGGCCCGCGCGGATCGGTGGTCTCACTCCGAGAAGCACTCATCCTGGCACCCCCTGCAGGGCGTCTCCGCCTGTGCTGACGCACGTCCGATCATTCAACTCGAACGTGACTCAGCACACACAAGGTTCCCCGAAATCGTCGCACCCCAAAAGCGGTCCCGCACACCGGCCACCACACGCCATGGGCCATCGATCAGGGTTTCGACGAGGAACACGCATACGAGCGTACCCGGCTTCCTTTGAGCGCGTACCGGAAATCCCTCGGGAAACTCCCTCACGAAATTCGCTTGAGAGTCCCCGGGGGCCCTCCTAAGGTGTGACACACACTGAAAGGAGGTGATTCGGAAGTGATTTCTTTCCGGACTCGTGAGGTGGCTGCGGGCTGACGGCCCGTTGTCGCACTCAGTGCGGAGCCGGTAACCGCCGGCCCAATCCACAGCAGTCACCGCCCCGCGGGCTCGCCGGTACGTCCGGCCGGCTCCTCTTCGGAGGAACCCGAGCCCGCGGGGTTCCGCTTTTCCCGCCGGTTCTTCCCGTGGTTCTTCCTGCCGGTTCGCCCTGCCGGCCGGTTCTCGGTGCCTACGGGCAGAGCCGCTCCACCCGCCAGCCCTCCCCCTCGCGTACGTAGCGCAGCCGGTCGTGGAGCCTGTTCTCGTGGCCCTGCCAGAATTCGACGGTCTCCGGTGTGACGCGGTAGCCGCCCCAGTGCGGAGGCACCGGCACGCTCTCGCCCTCCGGATAGCGGGACGCCAGCTCGTCGTAGCGGTGGAGCAGCTCCTCACGGGAGGCGATCGGGCTGGACTGGTCGCTGGCCCACGCGCCCAGCTGGGAGCCGTGGGGGCGGGTGCGGAAGTACGCCGCTGTCTCGTCGCGGCCGGTGCGCGCGGCGGTGCCCGTGATGATGATCTGGCGGGCCATGGGGTGCCACGGGAAGAGCAGGGAGACGGACGGGTTCGCCTCGATCTCGCCGCTCTTGCGGGACGTGTAGTTCGTGAAGAAGACGAAGCCCCGGTCGTCGTACGCCTTCAGCAGCACCGTGCGCGCGGAGGGCCGGCCGTCGGGGGTGGCCGTCGAGACGACCATCGCGTTCGGCTCGTGCAGATCGCCGGCCACGGCCTCCTTGAACCAGCGGGCGAACTGGTCGGCCGGAGCGGGCGCGAGGTCCTTCTCCAGAAGCGGAGTGGTGCGGTACTGCTCACGCATGGCGGCGGGGTCGTCAGGGTCGGCGGGATCGACGGAATCCGGGGTCTCATAGGGCACGCGGTCATCCTGCCGCAGGGCCAGTTTCCCCGGCACCGGGTGCCGCTAATCCCCCGGGAACAAAGTCTGGCAGTGTGCCGGTTATCACGCTTCCCCGCATCGGAGGAACCCGCCAAAATCTTGGGGCAGACCACTGTGGCCTTCGTACACCAGGGGCTATCGTTCCTGCCTCCCGGACGTTCCCGCCTCCCTGACCGCTGCCTCAGGGGGCATCCACCGGGGTGACCGAGCCGCCGAAGTCCACCCCCACCTCAGAGGAGCCGCCCTGATGTCCGCTTCCGACACCTCCTTGGACCCCTCGTTCGTCCCCGGACTCGAAGGAGTCGTCGCGTTCGAGACGGAGATCGCCGAACCGGACAAGGAGGGCGGCTCGCTCCGCTACCGCGGCGTCGATATCGAGGACCTGGTCGGCCAGGTCTCCTTCGGCAATGTGTGGGGGCTGCTGGTCGACGGGGCGTTCGCGCCCGGTCTGCCGCCCGCCGAGCCGTTCCCGATCCCGGTCCACTCCGGTGACATCCGGGTCGATGTGCAGTCCGCGCTGGCCATGCTCGCGCCCGTGTGGGGGCTGAAACCGCTCCTCGACATCGATGAGCGGACGGCCCGTGACGACCTGGCGCGTGCCGCGGTGATGGCGCTCTCGTACGTCGCCCAGTCGGCCCGCGGCCAGGGGCTGCCGATGGTGCCGCAGCGGGAGATCGACAAGGCCGAGTCCGTCGTCGAACGCTTCATGATCCGCTGGCGAGGTGAGCCCGACCCGCGGCATGTGCGGGCCGTGGACGCCTACTGGACATCGGCCGCCGAGCACGGGATGAACGCCTCCACCTTCACCGCCCGGGTCATCGCGTCCACCGGCGCCGATGTCGCGGCCGCTCTGTCGGGTGCCGTCGGCGCGATGTCGGGGCCGCTGCACGGCGGCGCGCCCTCACGGGTCCTCGGCATGATCGAGGAGATCGAGCGCACGGGCGACGCGACGGCGTACGTCAAGCGGGCCCTGGACCAGGGCGAGCGGCTGATGGGCTTCGGGCACCGGGTCTACCGGGCCGAGGACCCGCGCGCGCGGGTGCTGCGGCGTACGGCGCGCGAGCTGGCCGCGCCGCGGTTCGAGGTGGCGGAGGCGCTGGAGAAGGCCGCGCTGGAGGAGCTGCACGCGCGCAGGCCCGACCGGGTGCTGGCGACGAACGTCGAGTTCTGGGCGGCGATCGTGCTGGACTTCGCGGAGGTCCCGGCGCACATGTTCACGTCGATGTTCACCTGTGCCCGTACGGCCGGCTGGTCGGCGCACATCCTGGAGCAGAAGCGCACGGGCCGGCTGGTGCGGCCTTCGGCGCGCTACGTCGGGCCGGGGACGCGCAGCCCGCGTGAGATCGAGGGATTCGACGCGATCACGCGCTGAGCGGATCGCGCGCCGCGCGGAGGACGCGCCGCGCGGAGGACGCGCCGCGCGGAGGACGCGCCGCGCGGAGGACGCGCCGCGCGGAGGACGCGCCGCGCGGAGGACGCGCCGCGCGCCGAGCGGGCCGTCCGCCCCGTCGCGATACGGCCTCCGTCCGATACGAACCCCGAGGCGATACGGCCCCCGTCGCGTACAGCCCCGCCGGAACTCGGGGTTGTACGCGCCCCTCAGCCGAGCACGCCGTCCAGGATCCGCGCCCACTGCGCCACCACCCGCTCCCGCCGCCGCGCGTCGTCCGTCAGCAGGGTCGCCAGGCCCAGGCCGCGCGCCATGTCGAGCAGCCCCTGCACGGTCTCGCGCACGCCGGGCACGGACTCGTCGGCGCCCAGCAGTTCGACCGCGATCCGGTGGGACTCACGGCCGACCCGGGCCTCCAGTTCGGTGACGCGGGGCCGCAGTTGCTCCTCGTCGGAGGCCGCGACCCAGAGGTGCAGCGCCGCGCGGAACAGCGGGCCCGTATAGAGCGTGACGATGCCCTCGACCGCCGCGCGGCGGTGCGCGGGCCCGGCCGGGACCAGGGCGCGCAGCGCCGTGGACCGTTCCTCCGCCACGTACTCGACGGCCGCCGTGAACAGGTCCTCGCGGGTCGGGAAGTGGTGCTGCGCCGCCCCGCGCGAGACGCCCGCGCGCTCGGCGACGACGGCGACGGTGGAGCCCGCCCAGCCGTACTCGGCGAGGCAGGCCACGGCGGCCTCCAGCAGCTTGCGCCGGGTGGCGCGACTACGGTCCTGCTTGGGCGCGGTCCCGGCGGATCTGGCACCGGTGCCGGCGGCTCCGGGACCGGTGCCGGCGGATCGGGGCGTGGCGCCGGCGGGCCCTATCGCACCCACGAGGCGTCCCGCCGTTCGAGGAACGCGGTGATGCCCTCGCGCGCCTCCGCCGTCACGAAGAGCGAGGCGGAGCGCTGGACGAGGTCCTCGGCGTACCGCTCGAAGGCGTCCAGTACCCCCACCGTCAGCAGCTTCTTGGACTCGGCGAGCCCTTGCGGCGAGGCCCTGCGCAGCCCGTCGAGTACGGGCGCGAGCGCGGCGTCCACATCGTCCGCGGCCTCGGTGATCACCCCCGCGGTGGCGGCGCGCTCGGCGTCGAAGCGCTCGCCGGTGAGGTAGTAGCGGGCCGCGGCGCGCGGTTCGACGCGAGGCAGGAGCGGCAGCGAGATCACGGCCGGGGCGACTCCGATCCGTACCTCCGTGAAGGCGAAGTCGGACGTGCGGTCGGCGAGGGCGATGTCGCACGCGCCGAGCAGCCCGATGCCGCCGGCCCTGACATGGCCGCTGACGCGCGCGACGACGGGCTTGGGCAGCTCGACGATCTGCCGCATGAGGGCGATGAAGGTGTACGGGTTGGCCGGTTCCTTCAGGTCGGCGCCCGCGCTGAAGGTGGTGCCGGTGTGGGTGAGCAGCACCGCCCGTACGGCGGGGTCCCCGGCGCAGGCAGTGAGGGCGTCGCCGAGCGCGTCGACGAGCCGCGCCGACAGGGCGTTGCGGTTCGCCGGTGAGTCCAGGGTCAGGGTGGTGATGCCCCGTTCGTGCGCCGTGGTGACCAGCACGGGCTTGGACGCCGGTGGCTGCGTCTGCGTCACGTGTTCTTCCTCTCGCGGTCCCGCGCTTCCCGGTCTCTCAGTTCACGTCTGAGGATCTTTCCGGAGGCGGCGCGGGGTACGCCTCCGACGAATTCGACCCGGCGGACCTTCTTGTACGGGGCGACGCGTTCGGCGACGAACGCCATGACGTCCTCCTGTGTGAGCACGTCCGCACCCGACTGGCGAACAATGTATGCCTTGGGCACCTCGTTGCCGTCCTCGTCGAGGACACCGATCACCGCCGCGTCCGCGATGCGCTCATGGGTGAGCAGCAGGGCCTCCAGATCGGCGGGGGCGACCTGGAACCCCTTGTACTTGATCAGCTCCTTGACCCGGTCGACGACGTAGAGCCAGCCGTCGGCGTCCACCCGGCCGACATCGCCGGTGTGCACCCAGCCCGCGGCGTCGATCAGTCCGGCGGTGGCGTCGGGCCGTCCCAGATACCCCTTCATGACCTGCGGGCCGCGCAGAAGGATCTCGCCCTCGGCGCCGGCGTCGAGGTCCTTCTCCGGGTCGTCCAGGGCGACGACACGCATCTCCGTACCGGGCAGGAGCTTCCCCACGGCGCCCGGCGGCGGGTCCTGGGCGGTCAGCGGCACGGCATGCGTGCCGGGCGACAGCTCCGTCATGCCGTACGCCTGGCGCACGGGCGGGAGCCCCAGCCGGGCCGAACAGGCGGCGGCGAGCCGGGCGTCCAGCGGGGCGGCGGCGCTCAGGATGTAGTCGAGCGAGGACAGGTCGTACCGGGCGACGGCCGGGTGCTTGGCCAGCGCGAGGACGATGGGCGGGGCCACGTACAGGCCGTTGATGCGGTGCTTCTCGATGGCGGCGAGGAACTGGTCGAGGTCGAAGCGCGGCAGGACGACGACCGTCGCGCCGTACCGCAGCGGCGCGTTCATCAGGGCGGTCAGCCCGTAGATGTGAAAAAACGGCAGGACGGCGAGGATCCGGTCGCCCGGCCCCATCGGCACGACCGGTGCGAGCTGCGCGAGATTGGTGGCGATCGAGCAGTGCGTCAGCATGACGCCCTTGGGGACGCCGGTGGTGCCCGAGGAGTACGGCAGGGCCGCGATGTCCTCGGCCGGGTCGATGGCGATCTCGGGCTCGGGGGCCGTCGACCGCGCCAGGTCCAGGATCGAGCGGTGCCCCTCCGCCCGGTCGCAGACGAAGATCTCCTCGATGCCGCCGACGAGTTCGGCCGACCGGCGGGCCGCGTCGAGCAGCGGCGAGACGGTGACGATCCAGCGGGCGGAGCAGTCGCGCAGCTGGGTGGCGAGTTCCTCGGGCGTGGCGAGGGGATGGACGGTGGTGACGGAGGCGCCGGCGCGGGTGGCGGCGTAGAAGACGGCGGGATACGCCACGGTGTTCGGGCTGTGCAGGGCGAGGACGTCCCCCTTGCGCACCCCGGCGTCGGTGAACGCGGCGGCGATCCGGCGGTGGAAGGCGTCCAGCTCGGCGTACGTCATGCTCGCGCCGGTCACGCCGTCGACGAGGGCGACGGCGTCACCGTACTCGGCGGCGCGGCCGAGCACGGCCTCGTGGATGGGACGTTCGACGGCCTGGACATCCGCGTACTCGCTGTGGAACACCATGACGGCCCCTTCGACGCGTGGACGTACTGGATGTACGGGGAGTACTCGACGTACGGGGAGTACCGGGAGAGACAGGATCCTCCGTATCAATAGGACTTGGGGAGACCCAGGGACTGATGGGATACGTAGTTCAGGATCATTTCCCGGCTGACGGGCGCGATCCGGGCCACGCGGGCGGCGCTGATGAGGGACGCCAGACCGTACTCACGGGTGAGCCCGTTGCCGCCGAGCGTGTGTACGGCCTGGTCGACGGCCCTGACGCAGGCTTCCCCGGCGGCGTATTTGGCCATGTTGGCGGCCTCGCCCGCGCCGGTGTCGTCGCCCGCGTCGTAGAGGTGGGCGGCCTTCCGCATCATGAGGCGCGCGAGTTCGAGTTCGATATGGGCCTGGGCGAGCGGGTGCGCGATGGCCTGGTGGGCGCCGATCGGCTCCTTCCACACCTGGCGGGTCCTGGCGTACTCGACAGCCCGGTCCAGCGCGTAGCGGCCCATGCCGAGGGCGAAGGCGGCGGTCATGACGCGCTCGGGGTTGAGCCCGGCGAAGAGCTGGAGCAGCCCGGCGTCCTCGTCGCCGACGAGTGCGCCGGCGGGCAGCCGTACGTCGTCGAGGACCAGCTCGAACTGCTTCTCCACGGCCCGGAGTTCCATCTCGATCGGGGAGCGGTGGAAGCCCTCGGTGTCGCGGGGGACGATGAACAGGCACGGCTTGAGGCTGCCGGTCCGCGCGTCCTCGGTACGGCCGACGATGAGCGTCGCGTCGGCGAGGTCGACACCGGAGACGAAGACCTTACGGCCGTTCAGCACCCAGTCGTCGCCGTCCCTGCGCGCCGTGGTCGTGATCCGGTGGGAGTTGGAGCCCGCGTCGGGTTCGGTGATGCCGAAGGCCATGGTGCGGGAGCCGTCGGCGAGACCGGGCAGCCACTGCCGCTTCTGCTCGTCCGTACCGAAGCGGGAGATCACGGTGCCGCAGATGGCGGGCGAGACGACCATCATCAGCAGCGGGCAGCCCGCTCCTCCCAACTCCTCCAGTACGAGGCAGAGTTCGGTGATCCCGCCGCCTCCGCCGCCGTACTCCTCGGGGAGGTTCACGCCGAGATAGCCGAGCTTGCCCGCCTCGCGCCAGAGGGTTTCGCGGTCGTATCCGCGTCCGTGGCGCCGGCCGAGGGCGGCGACGGCGGCGCGCAGTGCGGTGTGCTCTTCGCTCTCGATGATGCCGCTGTGGCCACTTCCGGTGCTTCGGCTCATGGTGAGGATTCCTCCTGGGCGTGGGCTTCCTGGCCGTCCTGTGCGTCCTGCGTGTGCTGTCCGTCCTGCGTGTCCTGTGCGTCCGGTGCGTCCTGTGCGTCCTGTCCGTCTGTGTCGCCGTCTGTGTCGGTGACGACGGCGAGCAGGGCGCCGACCTCGACCTGCCGGCCGGGCGCGGCATGGAGTGCGGTGAGCGTGCCGGAGGCGGGAGCGGTGACGCGGTGCTCCATCTTCATGGCCTCCAGCCAGATGAGCGGCTGTCCTGCGGTGACCCGGGCGCCTTCGGCCAGCCCGGCGGCGAGCCGTACGACGGTGCCGGGCATCGGCGCGAGCAGCGATCCGGGCGGGGTGCGGTGGCCGGTCTCGCTGAACCGGGGCCGGGCGATCAGCCGGTACGCGCCGGTGGCGCTGTCCACATGGACCTCGTCGCCGTACGTACGGACGTCGAAGTGCCGTACGACACCGCCGATGTCGAGGCTGACGCGGTGAGGGGAGAGGGCGACCACCCGCACCTCGTCGCCTACCTCACCTTCCTCGGCCTCCACGACGAACCCGTCCCGGGTGGCCCGGTAGCGCACCTCGTGCTCCCCGTACGTCTTGCGCTGTGCGGGGGCGGCCATGTTCCGCCAGCCGCCGAGCCGCGCGGGGAGCGTGCCGCCGGTGGTACGTGCCGCCGCGTCGGCGAGCGCGGCGGCGACGGCCGCGTGCCGCTCGCCCGGGGCGGGGGCGGTGAGCGCGTCCAGATGGCGTTCGTAGAACCCGGTGTCGAACCGTCCGCCGGTGACATCGGGGTGGCCGAGCGACCGTACGAGCAGCTCCCGGTTGGTGCCGGGGCCGTGCACCCGGGCGCGCCGCAGCGTGTGCCGGAGCGCGCGCAGTGCCTCGGCGCGGGTGGGGGCCCAGACGATGACCTTGGCGAGCATGGCGTCGTAGTGCACCCCGATGGTGTCGCCGTGCGTGTAACCGGTGTCGACGCGCAGGCGTGGCGCGGAGGGGTCCACCGGCACGGACCCCGGCGCCCCGCCGCCGGCCCCCGGCACCTGGCCGCCGCCGGCCCCCGGCACCTCCAGCGCGTGCAGCCGCCCCGTCTGGGGCGCCCACCCCGCCGCCGGATCCTCCGCGTAGAGCCGTGCCTCCACCGCGTGCCCATGGGCGGCCGGCGGCTCCGCCGGAAGCGCCGCGCCCTCCGCGACGGCGAGTTGCAGGGCCACCAGATCCAGCCCGAACACCTCTTCCGTCACCGGGTGTTCGACCTGGAGGCGGGTGTTCATCTCCAGGAAGTACGGCCGCCCCTGGGGCGAGAGCAGGAACTCGACCGTGCCCGCGCCCCGGTAGCCGACGGCTCGGGCCGCGGCCACGGCCGCCTCGCGCAGTACGGCACGCAGCCCGTCCGGGAGACCGGGCGCCGGGGACTCCTCGATCACCTTCTGGTGGCGGCGCTGGAGGGAGCAGTCCCTGGTGCCCAGCGCCCACACCGTGCCGTGCGCGTCCGCCAGGATCTGCACCTCCACATGCCTGCCGCGTTCCACATACGGCTCGGCGAAGACCTCCCCGTCCCCGAAGGCGGACGCCGCCTCCGCCGAGGCGGCCCGCATCTCCTCGTCCAGTACGGCGAGTTCGCGCACGATCCGCATACCGCGGCCACCGCCGCCCGCCGCCGCCTTCAGCAGCAGCGGCAGGTCGGCCCCGGTGGCGGTGGCCGGATCCACCAGCGCCGGCAGCGGTACGCCCGCCGCCGCCATCAGTTTCTTCGCCCGGGTCTTGGACGCCATCGCCTCGATCGCGCCGGGCGGCGGCCCGACCCAGACGAGGCCCGCGTCCAGCACGGCCCGCGCGAACTCCGCGTTCTCGGAGAGGAAGCCGTACCCGGGATGCACCGCGTCGGCGCCCGCCGCGAGCGCCGCCCGCACGATCAGGTCGCCGCGCAGATAGGTGTCGGCGGGCGCGGCCCCCGGCAGCCGTACGGCCGCGTCCGCCTCCCGTACGTGCAGGGCGCCCGCGTCGGCGTCCGAGTGGACCGCGACGGTGGCGATCCCCCGTTCGCGGCAGGTCCGGAAGACCCGGCAGGCGATCTCGCCCCGGTTGGCGACGAGCAAGGACTCGATCATCTGGACCTCAACCTCACATCCGGAAGACGCCGAAGCCGCCCCGCACGCCCTCGACCGGGGCGGTGTGGACGGCGGACAGGCACAGGCCGAGGACGGTACGGGTGTCGCGCGGGTCGATGACCCCGTCGTCGTACAGCCGCCCCGACAGGAACACCGGCAGCGACTCGGACTCGATCTGCCGCTCCACCACCGCGCGCAGCGCGGCGTCGCCCTCCTCGTCGTACGGCTGCCCCTTCGCCGCCGCCGAGGCCCGCGCCACGATCGACAGGACCCCGGCGAGCTGCTGCGGGCCCATCACCGCCGACTTGGCGCTCGGCCAGGCGAAGAGGAAGCGCGGGTCGTACGCGCGACCGCACATGCCGTAGTGCCCGGCACCGTACGAGGCGCCCATCAGCACGGACAGATGCGGGACACGGGAGTTCGAGACCGCGTTGATCATCATCGCGCCGTGCTTGATGATGCCGCCCTGCTCGTACTCCCTGCCGACCATGTAGCCAGTGGTGTTGTGCAGGAAGACGAGCGGGATGTCGCGCTGATTGGCGAGCTGGATGAACTGCGCCGCCTTCTGCGACTCGGCGGAGAACAGCACGCCCTGCGCGTTGGCGAGCACCCCCACCGGATAGCCGTGCAGCCGCGCCCAGCCGGTCACCAGGCTCGGCCCGTACAGCGGTTTGAACTCGTCGAGGTCCGAGCCGTCCACGATCCGGGCGATGACCTCGCGCGGGTCGAAGGGGATCTTCAGATCGCCGGGGACGATGCCGAGCAGCTCGTCCTCGTCGTACTTCGGCGGCTCGGCCGGGCCGGGATCGGGGTGCGCCTTGCGCCAGTTGAGCCGGGCGACGATCCGCCGCGCGCGCCGGATCGCGTCCTGTTCGTCCAGCGCGTAGTGGTCCGCGAGCCCGGACGTACGGGCGTGCATCTCGGCGCCGCCGAGCGACTCGTCGTCGCTCTCCTCGCCGGTGGCCATCTTCACCAGGGGCGGTCCGCCGAGGAAGACCTTCGACCGCTCCTTGATCATGACGGTGTGGTCGGACATCCCGGGGACGTACGCGCCGCCCGCCGTGGAGTTGCCGAAGACCACCGCGACGGTGGGGATACCGGCGGCGGAGAGCCGGGTGAGGTCGCGGAAGAGCGCGCCGCCGGGGATGAAGATCTCCTTCTGGGAGGGGAGATCGGCGCCGCCCGACTCGACCAGGCTGATGACGGGCAGCCGGTTGGCGAAGGCGATCTCGTTGGCGCGCAGGGCCTTCTTCAGCGTCCACGGGTTGGAGGCGCCGCCGCGTACGGTCGGGTCGTTGGCGGTGATCAGGCACTCGACGCCCTCGACCACACCGATGCCGGTGACCATGGACGCGCCGACCGGGTAGTCGCTGCCCCAGGCGGCCAGCGGGGACAGTTCGAGGAACGGGGTGTCGGGGTCGAGCAGCAGCTCGATCCGCTCGCGCGCGAGCAGCTTGCCGCGCTCGCGGTGCCGGGCGACGTACTTCTCCCCGCCGCCCGCCAGGGCTTTGGCGTGTTCCGCGGCCAGTTCGTCGAGTTTGCCGAGCATGGCGGCGCGGTGGGCGCCGTAGTCGGGGGACGCGGTGTCGAGGGCCGAGGGGAGCACGGTCACAGCAGGACCTCCGGGATATCGGCGTGCCGGGCGCGCAGCCACTCGCCGAGCGCCTTCGCCTGGGGATCGAAGCGGGCCCGCGCGGCGACGCCCTCGCCGAGCAGCCCCTCGACAACGAAGTTGACGGCCCGCAGCCGGGGCAGAAGATGGCGGACGACGGTCAGCTCCCGGCTCTCCGGGATCAGTTCACGGAACCTGTCGGTCGTCAGCGCATGGGCGAGCCAGCGCCAGCCGTCCTCGCTCCGTGCCCAGACACCGACGTTGGCGTCACCGCCCTTGTCGCCGCTGCGGGCGCCCACGACGAGGCCGAGGGGCACGCGACGGGTGGGCAGGCCGGCGGGCAGCGGTTCGGGCAGCGGGGGCGGGGGCAGCGGCGCGGGGGCGGGGACGGGGACGGGCTCGCGTGCCGTGGTACCCGGGGCGGGTGGCACGGCATGTGACGGAGCGGGCACCGCCACCCGCCGCCCGTCGGGGAGCACGGCCGTGTGGGCGACCTCGGACGCGTCCACGTACGCCGCCTCGAAGACCCCGTACGGCACGCCCTTGCCCGGCGGGGCGGTCACATGGAACCCGGGGTAGCTGCCGAGCGCCAGCTCGACCGCCGCCCCGCTGACCGCCCGGCCCACCACCTCCGGATCGCTGTCGCGCACGACGAGACGCAGCAGGGCGCTGGCGGTCTCCTCGGTGTCCGCGTCCGGCCGGTCCGTACGGGCCAGCTCCCAGCGGACCTCGGCGGGGCGCCGTCCGGCGAGCGCGTCCTCCACCTGACCGCGCACCAGCCGGGCCTTGGCGTCGATGTCGAGGCCGGTGAGGACGAAGACGATCTCGTTGCGCAGGCCGCCGAGCCGGTTGAGGCCGACCTTGAGGGCCGGGGGCGGCGGCTCGCCCCGTACGCCGGAGATCCTGACGCGGTCGGGGCCTTCCTGTTCCAGCCGTACGGTGTCGAGGCGCGCGGTGACGTCGGGTCCCGCGTACCGGGCGCCGCCGGTCTCGTACAGCAGCTGCGCGGTGACCGTACCGAGGTCGACCACCCCGCCCGTGCCGTCGTGCTTGGTGATGACCGCCGAGCCGTCGGCGTGGATCTCGGCGAGCGGGAAGCCGGGCCGCCGTACGTCGTGCCGGGTGAAGAAGGAGTAGTTCCCGCCGGTCGCCTGCGTACCGCACTCCAGCACATGCCCGGCGACGACCGCGCCCGCGAGCGCGTCGAGATCACCGGGGCGGTCGGGGTCGCCGGCGTCCCAGCCGAAGTGCGCGGCGGCGGGCCCGGTCACCAGCGCCGCGTCCGTCACGCGTCCGGTGACCACGACATCGGCTCCGGCGCGCAGGCAGGCGGTGATCCCGGCGCCGCCGAGGTAGGCGTTGGCGGTGAGGACGCCTTCGCCCCAGCCGCCGCGGGCGAGGAGATCGTCCCCCTCGACATGGGCGACCCGTACCGGCACGCCCACCCGCCCGGCCAGCGTGCGCACGGCGGCGGCGAGTCCGGCCGGGTTCAGTCCGCCCGCGTTGGTGACGATCCTGACGCCCCGCTCGTGGGCGAGTCCGAGACTCTCCTCCAGCTGCCGCAGGAAGGTCTTCGCATAGCCGGCGTCCGGGTCCTTCAGCCGGTCCCTGCCGAGGATGAGCATGGTCAGCTCGGCGAGATAGTCACCGGTGAGGACATCGAGCGGGCCGTCCGTGAGCATCTCGCGCAGCGCGTCGAAGCGGTCGCCGTAGAAGCCGGAGGCGTTCCCGATCCGCAGCACTCCGGGCGGCGGAGCGAGCGGGGGAACGGGCGGGGACGCGGGCGAGGAAGCGGGCAGGGGCAGGGGCACTGGCGAGGAAGCGGGCGGGGGAACGGGCGGGGGCGCGGGCGGGGAAACGGGCGGGGGCGCGGGCGGGGGCGCGGGCGGCGACGCGGGTGTCATCGGGCCCCCTTGGGCGCGCGGCCGGGGCCCGCCGGTCCGGCGAAGGCCTGCGCGATGTCCAGCCACGCGTCGGCGTCGGCGCCTTCGGCCCGTACGGCGAGATCGGCGCGGTGCGCCCGCTGGGTCACCAGCAGACAGAAGTCGAGCGCGGGCCCGGTCACCCGCTGGACGGCGTCCTCGGGGCCGTACGTCCACACCTCCCCGCCAGGACCGGTCAGTTCGACGCGGAAGGGTTCGGCGGGCGGGCGCGCGCCCCGGACGAGATAGGCGTAGTCACGGGCCCGTACACCGATCCACGCCACATGCCGCAGCCGCGCGGTCGGTTCGCGCCGTACGCCGAGCGCGTCCGCGATGTCCTGCCCGTGTGCCCAGGTCTCCATCAGCCGTGCGGTGGCCATGGAGGCGGCGCTCATCGGCGGCCCGTACCAGGGGAAACGCGCGCCGGGCGGCGCCTCGCGCAGGGCCCGGTGCAGCCGCGCGCGGCCGTCGCGCCACCGGGCGAGCAGTTCGGCGGGCGGGAGTAAGGCCCCGGCCGCCGCGCCCTCGTCGACGAAGGTGCCGGGGGCGGCGCGCGCCTCATCGGATGCGGCGGCGAAGGCGCCCGGGTCGGTCATGGCGAGCAGCGCGGCGGAGTCGGTCCAGGTGAGATGAGCGATCTGGTGGGCGAGGGACCAACCGGGTGACGGGGTCGCGAGAAGCCATCCTCCGGGCTCCAGCGGGGCGACCAGCCGGTCGAGTTCCTCGCTCTCGCCGCGCAGATCGCCGAGCAGGTCGCTGTGCGGATCGTCGTGCACTGCGGCAGAGCCGGAGTCGGACACGGATGCGCTCCCCTCGGGACACGGCGGTGTGCGTGCCCCGGAGCATGGCAGTGCCCGGAGAAACAATCAAGCGTGCTTGCTTTGCTGTTACAGGGTCTCTTCCCCGGCCTCGCCCCGGGCCGGCGCGGGGGTTTGCGCCGGCGCGGACTCCGGGCCGGACTCCGGGCCGGACTTCGGGGTCCCGCGGCCGATCTGCGTCCGTACGGCACCCATGCTCGCCACGATGACCAGCGCGATCGCCAGCGCGTCGGTGGCGGCCAGCGCCTGGTCCAGGACGAGGAAACCGGCGGTCGCCGCGATGGCCGGTTCCAGACTCATCAGCACGGCGAACGTCGGGGCGGGCAGCCGCCGCAGGGCGAGCAGTTCGAGGGTGTACGGGAGGACGGAGGACATCACCGCGACCGCGAGAGCGAGCCCGAGCGTGGAGGGCACCAGCAGTTTCGAGCCGGACTCCACGATACCCAGCGGGAGGGCGAGCAGCGCGCCGACCGCCATCGCCAGCGCCAGCCCGTCGGCCTGCGGGAAGCGCCGGCCGGTACGCGCGCTGAAGACTATGTACGCGGCCCACATGGCGCCCGCCCCGAGCGCGAACGCCGTGCCCAACGGGTCGAGCCGGTCGAACCCGCCGCCGCTGAGCAGCAGCACACCGCCGAGCGCGAGCCCCGCCCACAGGAGGTTGACCAGCCGCCGCGAGACGATCACGGACAGCGCGAGCGGCCCGATGACTTCCAGGGTGACGGCCGCGCCCAGCGGAATACGGTCGGCCGCCTGGTAGAAGAGGCAGTTCATGGCGGCCATGACGGCACCGAAGGCGATCACCGTGCCCCAGTCGGCGCGCGAGTGGCCGCGCAGGGCGGGCCGGCAGACCGCGAGCAGCACGATCGCGGCGAGCGCGAGCCGCAGCGAGACGACGCCGAGGGCGCCGGTCCTGGGCATCAGCAGAACGGCGACGGCGGCACCGAACTGCACGGAGAGCCCGCCCGCCACGACCAGGGCGACGGGGCCGAGGGCCCGCTTGCCGCGCGCGGGCCGGCCGGATCCGGTGGAGTCGCCGGGGGGTGCCGCCTGGACGGCCCCGGTGGCTTCCGGCAGCGAGACAGCGGCGGCGGCATCGACGGTGGCATCGACCGCCGCGGCATCGAAGGCGACAGCCGCACCGGTGTCGGCAGCGGCGCCGGTGTCGGCGGCAGCGGCAGCGGTACGCGGCTCTTCCACCGGATCCCTCCCTTGGTTCGCTTCAATGTACTCGCGGTCCAACATACTGCACTTTTGCGCCGCCCATTCGGGCTCTGTCCCGCCGTCACGCTACGGCCCTGGAGTCCACCCCGTGAAATACCGATTGGGCTGCCGTTATGCTCCGGGCGCATGAGCATCGAGCTGCGCCATCTCCGCTGCTTCCTCGCCATCGCCGAGGAGTCCAGCGTGACCCGGGCGGCGGCCCGGCTGCATCTCACGCAGCCCGCCGTCTCCCGCACCCTCGCCGCTCTGGAGAAGCATCTCGGCGTACGGCTCGCGGAGCGCTCCACCCACCATCTCGCCCTCACCGCCGAGGGGCGCGCCTTCCGCGAGCGGGCGGCCTCGGCCGTCGCCGCGTTCGACGACGCCCTCGACGCCGAGCGGCTGCGCCGCAGGCCGCTCAGGCTCGGCCACGCGTGGTCGGCCTTCGGCCCGTACACCACGCCGTTGCTGCGCCGCTGGGAGCGGGAGCGGCCCGGGACCCCGCTCGAACTGCTGCGGATCGACGACCGTACGGCCGGGCTGGCGCGCGGCGAGGTCGACGCGGCGCTGCTGCGCGGCCCGGTGGAGACCCCGGGGCTGGTCACGGAGCTGCTCTTCACCGAGGCCCGGATCGCGGCGGTCCCGGCCGACGGACCGCTGGCCGCGCGTCCGTCCCTGACGCTCGCGGACCTGGTGACGGAACCGCTGATCGTCAACCGGGTCTCGGGCACGACGAGTCCGGCGCTGTGGCCGCCGGGCGCGGGTCCCTCGGCCACCGTCACGGTCACCAACACCGACGACTGGCTGACGACCATCGCGGCGGCGCGCGGCATCGGCGTCACGGGCGCCTCGACGGCCGCCGTGCACCCCCACCCCGGGGTCGCCTACCTGCCGCTGCCCGACGCCCCGCGGCTCCAGGTCTTCCTGGTCTGGCGCGAGGGCGCCGCGCATCCGGCGATTCCCCATCTCGTGGCCCTGGCCCACGAACTGACATCGGGAGCGTGATCGCGCCCGACCGCGGCGCCCGACCGCGGCGCCCGACCCCGTCCGACCCCGCTCGACCCCGTCCGACCGCGTTCAACCGGGCCCCGTTCGCGCCCGCTCGCGCCCCGTTCACCCGCATGCCCGTCACCGCGCGCCCCCTCGGCAGGGGGTGAACACACTGATGTCGACTCGCCCTCACCCGTTTCAGCAGAGGAGAGAGACATGGCCATGCCATCCACTCCCGGGCGGCGGACACGTTCGCGTCCGGGCCCGAGGAGAGGTTCACGTTCCGGCCCCCGGATACGTTCGCACCACGCGTGCGCCCTCGCCGCGATGTTCACCGCGACGGCGCTCGTCAACGCCATACCCGCCGCCGACGCCGCCGCTGCCGCCGACCACTCGGGGTCCCGCGGCGTCACCGCCGCCAAACCGACGATCGTGCTGGTGCACGGCGCCTTCGCCGACGCGTCGAGCTGGGGCGAGGTCGTCCCGAACCTCCAGAACGACGGCTACCGCGTCATGGCCCCCGCCAATCCGTTGCGGGGCCTGCACGGCGACGCGGCATACATAGCCAGCGTCCTCAGAAGCATCAAGGGCCCGATCGTCCTGGTCGCCCACTCCTACGCCGGCGCGGTGATCAGCGGCGCCGCGGTCGGCAATCCGCACGTCAAGGCGCTCGTCTACATCAACGCGCTGATGCCCGACAAGGGCGAGGTCCTCTCCGTCCTGTCGGCGAAGTTCCCGGGCAGCGAACTCGGTACGGCCACGAACTCCGTACCGTTCACGCAGCCGGACGGATCCACCGCCATCGATCTCTACATCAAGCCCGAGCGGTTCCGGCCGGTGTTCGCGGCCTCGCTGCCCGAGGCCACCACAGCGGTACTGGCGGCGACGCAACGCCCCATCGCCGCCCAGGCGTTCGCCGACACGGCCGGACCCGCCGCCTGGAAGACCATCCCCTCCTGGGCCCTCGTCTCCACCCAGGACAAGACCATCTCCCCCGAGCTGGAGCGCTTCGAGGCCAAGCGGGCCGGATCTCATACCGTCGAGATCAATGCCCCGCACCTCGCCATGCTCGCCGATCCCAGGGCCGTCACCGACCTGATCCTCGATGCCGCCCGGTCGCGGGCGGCGGGCGGTGAGCCCGACGGAACGCTGGCCGCCACGGGCCCCACCCCGTCCGTCGTCGTCGGGGTCGCCGGAGCCGCCGTCATCGCGGGGGCGAGCCTGGTCTCCGCGACCCGCAGGCGCCGGCCCACCGCGAGCTGACGCGCGCGAGCGCGCCGGCGCGGGAGCAGGGGCAGGAGCAGGCAGGAGCACGGGAGCAGGCAGGAGCAGCAGGAGCACACACAGAAGCACGGGATCCGGCCGAGGGATCCGGACGGTGCACGGCGCGAAGGCCACCGCCGGACCGCCCCTCCCGTCACCGCCCCTCGGCCGGACTCCCCGTCGATTCCGCCTCCTTCAGCGCCTCCGCGAGCACCTCCGCGAGATGCCGTGCCCGGTGGCCGCCCAGCTGCGCCAGCTGGGTACGGCACGAGAAGCCGTCCGCCAGGATCTCCGTCCCCTCTCCGGCCGCCCGCACCGACGGCAGCAGCTGGTCCTCCGCGCAGGCCACCGAGACCTCGTAATGGCCGCGTTCGAAGCCGAAGTTGCCCGCCAGCCCGCAGCAGCCGCCGCTCAGTTCGCCGGTCAGGCCCGCGCGTTCACGCAGCCTGCGGTCCGCCTCGTCGCCCAGGACCGCGTGCTGGTGGCAGTGCGTCTGGCCGGTGACCCGACGGTCGAGCCGGGGCGGACGCCACCACGGCGCGCACTCCTCCAGGGCCTGGGCGAAGGTCCGTACGGACGCGGCCAGCCGCGCCGCGCGCGGGTCGTCGCCGAGCAGCTCCGGCAGGTCCGTGGTGAGCGCGCCCGCGCAGCTCGGTTCCAGGACGACGACCGGCAGGCCGGCGTCCAGCAGCGGTTCCATCAGGTCCAGCGTGCGGCGCATGACCGTACGCGCGCGGTCGAGCTGGCCCGTCGAGACATACGTCAGTCCGCAGCAGACCCGGCCCCCCTGAGGCGGCGCCACGACACCGATCCCGGCCGACTCGAAGACCCGTACCGCCGCCCGGCCCACCGACGGCGTCAGATACTCGGTGAAGGTGTCCGGCCACAGGACCGCGGAACGGCTCCGCGCGAAGACCTCCGTACGGGCCTTCAGATGCCGCCCCAGCCATCGCCCGAACGGTTCGGGCGCCAGCGGCGGAATCGTACGCTCCGGGGCGATGCCCCCCAGCCGCTTGGCGAGCGACGCCAGCGGAGGCACCCGCGCCGCCGCGTTCAGCACCCGCGCGAACGGCGCCGCCAGCCGCAGCCAGCGCGGCAGCAGGCCCATCGCGTAGTGCGCGGCGGGCCGCATCCGGCCCGCGTAGTGGTGGTGCAGGAACTCCGCCTTGTACGTGGCCATGTCCACGCCCACCGGGCAGTCGCTGCGGCAGCCCTTGCAGGACAGACAGAGGTCCAGCGCGTCCCGTACCTCCGTCGAGCGCCAGCCGTCCGTCACCACCTCGCCCGCGAGCATCTCGTGGAGCAGCCGGGCGCGCCCGCGCGTGGAGTGCTGCTCCTCGCCCGTCGCGCGGAACGACGGACACATCACCCCCGACCCGGAGCCCTGCCCGGAAGCCACCCCGGAGCCCTGCCCCGAACCCGGCCCGGAACCCGCTGTCGCTCCCGGGCCCGGCCCGCCCACCCGGCACTTGGCGACGCCCACACACCTGCGCACGGCCGCCGAGAAGTCCCCGCCTCCCGGCCCGTCGTGCGGATAGCCGAACGCGACCTCGACGCGCTCGCGCGGCAGCACCGCGAAGCGGAGATTCTCGTCGAGCCGTGCCGGGCGGGCCAGCACGCCCGGGTTCATCCCGCCCGCCGGGTCCCACAGGTCCTTGAACCGGCCGAAGAGCCCGGCCAGCTCCTCCCCGTACATCCTCGGCAGCAGCTCCGAGCGCGCCAGTCCGTCGCCGTGCTCGCCCGAGAGCGAGCCGCCGTGCGCGACGACCAGCGATGCCACCTCCTCCGAGAAGCGCCGGAAGCGCCGTACGCCGTCGTCGGTCAGCAGATCGAAGTCGATACGGACATGGATGCAGCCGTCGCCGAAGTGCCCGTAGGGCGTGCCGCGCAGGCCGTGCTCCGCGAGCAGCGCGCGGAAGTCGCGCAGATACGCGCCCAGCCGGGCGGGCGGCACCGCGCAGTCCTCCCAGCCCGGCCACGCCTCCGTGTCGTCGGGCATCCGGGTCGCGGTCCCCGCGGCGTCCTCCCGTACGCGCCACAGCGCCCGTTGTCCGGCCGGGTCGGCCACGACCGTCCCGTCCAGCGCGTCGGCCGCGCGCAGGATCGTGGCGGCGGCGGCCCGCGCCTCGCCGGGCGTCGCGCCGCCGGTCTCCACGAACAGCCAGGCCCCGCCGCGCGGCAGTCCGTGCCCGCCGTCGCCCCGTACGCGCACGAGGTCCTCGGACATGCCCTCGACCGTCAGCGGACCGTACGGGAGCAGCCCGGCCGCGGCTTCGGCGGCGGCGCTCTCGTCCGGGTAGCCGAGGACGGCCAGGGCGCGGGCCGGGGGCGACTCGACGAGCCGTACCGTCGCTTCGGTGACAACCCCGAGCGTGCCCTCGCTGCCGCAGAAGGCGCGGGCCAGATCGGGGCCGGCCTCGGGCAGCAGCGCGTCCAGCGCGTAGCCGGAGATCCGCCGGGGCAGCCCGGCGGGGAAGCCCGTGCGCAGCGGCGCGAGATTGCTCTCCACCAGCTCGCGCACTCCGGCCGGGGCGCCGTCCCAGCTCCTGCCGAGGCGCAGTGCGTCGCCGCCGTAGGTGGTCACCGACAGCTCGTGGACGTTGTCGGCCGTCGTGCCCCAGGCCACCGAGTGCGCTCCGCACGAGTTGTTGCCGATCATCCCGCCGAGCGTGCACCGGCTGTGCGTGGACGGATCGGGGCCGAACGTCAGCCCGTGCGGCCGTACGGCCTCGCGCAGCTCGTCCAGGATGACTCCGGGCTGGACGACCGCCGTGCGCGCCGCCGCGTCCACCGACACGATCGACCGCAGATGGCGTGTGAGGTCGAGCACCACGCCCAGGCCCGTGGCGTTCCCGGCGATCGAGGTCCCGGCGCCGCGCGGCACCACCGGCACCCCGTACGTACGGCAGACCGCCAGCGCCGCCGCCACGTCCGCCGCGTCGTACGGGGCGACGACGCCGACCGGTACCCGCCGGTAGTTGGACGCGTCCATGGTGGTCAGGGCTCTGGCAGCCGCGCCGAAGTCCACCTCGCCGCGCACGGCCGCCGTCAGCGCAGCGGCCAGTTCGGTGGCCGGTGCCGTGTCTCCCGCCCGTGCCGTCGCTTTTCGTGCGGTGCGTGTATCCCGCGTATCCCGCGTTTCGCGCTCAGCCATGAATCCAGCATGCCCCCGTCGCACTCACCGTCCCGGTTTTTCCTGGTTCGCCGCTCCCGGAACAGCGAAGAAAGGAAACAGGAACCTCCCAAACTGATCGTCAATTCTCATATAGTGGCCACCGTTTGAGCACTATCCAACAGCGCCCGCGCCCCTCATCCCCGGACGGCCGGGCGGCCGACCGCCTTCCCGATCCCCACATCCTGGAGCAGGTGCGCGTTGGACTCCGCAACCTCCGAACGGGCCACCAGCCCGTCAACGGCCCGGCCGAACCTGGCCAGTACCGCCGACAACGGCCTGAAGATCGTCATCGTCGGCGGCTTCGCCGTCGGCAAGACGACCATGGTCCGTTCCGTCAGCGAGATCCGCCCTCTCAACACCGAGGAGGCGATGACGCGCGCGGGCCAGGACATCGGCGAACTCGCGGGACTCGACGGACTCCAGAGAAAGAACACGACCACCGTCGCCTTCGACTTCGGCCGGATCTCCCTCGACGCGCGCTCGGTGCTCTATCTTTTCGGGGCCCCTGGGCAGGAACGTTTCTGGTATCTCTGGGACCGGCTCTTCTCCGGCACCCTCGGCGCGGTCGTACTCGTCGACACCCGCCGTCTCTCCGACTCCTGGTACGCGATCGACCGGCTGGAGCACCACGGCATACCTTTCATGGTGGCCTGCAACGACTTCGGCGGGCCCGTCCACACCGAGGAGGAGATCCGCGCGGCGCTCGTCCTGACGCCGGACGTGCCGCTCGTGGAGTGCGACGCGCGGGACCGCTCCTCCAGCAAATACGTACTGATCACGCTCGTCGAGTACCTCCACGCCCTGTCCGAGAAGAGAGCGGCGGCCCCGGGGGTGTCCGCCCCGGGGGTGTCCCCCTGAGGACCGTCACACTCCGACCGTCGTACTCCGTACGGGTGAAGCTCCGGGCGGGAGGCCGGGGCGGCGGCGACACGCGCGGGGCCGTCGTGACCCCCTTTCCGCCGCCCGCGCGGGTGTCTCACCCGACGGACACGGTTTTCGGCCGTGTGACGTAAGGGACTACGCTCCGGCCCGTGGCCGATATCCAGATTCCCGCTGACATCAAGCCCGCCGACGGCCGTTTCGGCGCAGGCCCCTCCAAGGTGCGGACGGAGGCGGTGGACGCGCTGGCCGCCACCGGTACCTCGCTCCTCGGCACGTCCCACCGCCAGGCCCCGGTCAAGAAGCTGGTCGGCGCGGTGCGCGAGGGCGTACGGAGCCTCTTCGAGCTTCCCGAGGGCTACGAGGTGATCCTGGGCAACGGCGGCTCCACCGCCTTCTGGGACATCGCGACGCACGGACTGATCGAGAACAAGTCTCAGCACCTCTCCTTCGGTGAGTTCTCCTCCAAGTTCGCCAAGGCGGCGAAGCTCGCGCCGTGGCTGGCCGACCCGACCGTCATCTCCGCCGACCCCGGCTCGCACCCGGACCCGGAGGCCGAGGCGGGCGTCGACGTCTACGCGTTCACCCACAACGAGACCTCCACCGGTGTCGCGGCCCCGCTCAAGCGCGTCGCGGGCGCCGACGAAGGGTCGCTCGTGCTGGTCGACGCGACCTCCGGCGCCGGCGGCCTGCCGGTCGACATCGCCGAGACGGACGTCTACTACTTCGCCCCGCAGAAGTCCTTCGCCTCCGACGGCGGCCTGTGGATCGGCGTCTTCTCGCCGGCCGCGCTGGAGCGCGCCGCGCGCGTCCACGCCTCAGGACGCCATGTCCCCGAGTTCTTCTCGCTGCCGACGGCGATCGACAACTCGCTGAAGAACCAGACGTACAACACCCCGGCGCTGGCCACGCTCTTCCTCCTCAACGAGCAGCTCACCTGGCTCAACTCCCAGGGCGGCCTGGACTGGTCGGTGCGCCGTACGGCCACCTCCTCGCGCACGCTCTACGGATGGGCCGACGCCTCCAAGTACGCGACCCCGTTCGTCGTCGACCCGGCGAAGCGCTCGCAGGTCATCGGCACGATCGACTTCGCGGACGAGATCGACGCGGCGGCCGTCGCCAAGACGCTGCGCGCCAACGGCATCGTCGACACCGAGCCCTACCGCAAGCTGGGCCGCAACCAGCTGCGCGTGGCGATGTTCCCGGCGATCGACCCGGCGGACATCTCGGCGCTGACGGAGTGCATCGACTACGTGATCGAACGCCTCTGACAGCCCCTGCCCGTCTCTGAGCGGTCTCCGAGCCCTCCCCGAGCCCTCTCCGAGCTGGCTCGGACGGTTCGGATCCGGTGATCCTCGGCTTCGCCTCCCGGGCCCCGGCGCACGCACACCGCGCCGGGGCCCGTCGCATGCGCCCCCGGGCCTCATCTCATCCGCTCGGCCGCCTGACCCCTGCGCGTCATCTGCTCAGCCGCCGGACCCTCCACGTCATCTGCTCAGCCGCTGGAACCTCCGTACCGCCAGGGGTACGAACACCGCCGTCAGCGCCACCGGCCAGGCCACCGACAGCAGCAGGGCGTGCTCCTCGGGCCAGCTGCCGCCGCTCGCCACCGGATTGCCGAACAGCTCCCGCGTCGCCGTCACCGTCGAGGACACCGGGTTCCACGCGGCCACGGTGCCCAGCCAGTCCGGCATCAGCGAGGGCGCCACGAAGATGCTGGAGATCATCGTGAGCGGGAAGGCGACCACGAAGAGGTTCCCTGCCGCTTCCGGGCCGGGCACCAGCAGTCCCAGCCATACCCCCACCCATATCAGCGCGAAGCGCAGGAGCAGCAGCAGTCCGAAGGCCCCGAGCGCACCCAGGAACCCGCTGTCCCACCGCCAGCCGATCGCGTACGCCGTCACGGCCAGGATCAGCAGCTCCGCGACCGCCGTGAGCAGATCGCCGACCCCCCGGCCCGTGACCACCGCCGACGGCGCCATCGGCATCGACCGGAAGCGGTCGATGACCCCCTTCGTGCTGTCGGTGACCACCGCCACCGCCGTGTTCATGAAGCCGAAGGCCATCGTCATCGCGAACATCCCGGGCATCAGGAACTCCCGGTAGTCGCCCCCGCCCGGCACCGTCATGGCGCTGCCGAACACATACCCGTACAGCAGCACGGAGACGATCGGGAAGCCCAGCTGCCAGAGGATGTAGACCGGCTGACGCTGGTAGTGCGTCAGCCCTCGCCGTACGACGTTCCAGCAGTCGGCCACCGCCCAGTACGCACGGCCATGGCGGCTTCCGTAGTCGCTCCCGGTCTCCAGATCCAGCGCGACGCTCATGCCGCCATCCCCTCCTTCACACCCGTGGCCACGTCCCCGTCCGGGCCCCTGTCCGGGTCCCTGTCCGCGCCCCCGCCTGTACCGGCATCCGCGTCGGCGCCCGTACGGCGTCCGGTCAGCCGGAGGAACACATCGTCGAGGCTCGGCCTGCGCAGCCCGATGTCCTCCACCGCCGTCCCCCGGTCCTGGAGTGCGCGCGCCACCTCCGTCAGCGCGGCCACCCGGTCGCTCACCGCCGCGTGCACCCGGCGCGCCGCGTCGTCCGTCTCCACCGCCGCGTCGGCCACTCGCGCCACCGCCTCGACCGCCGCCGGTATGTCCGCGGGCTCCGCCACCACGACCTCGATCCGGTCACCGCCCACGGTGTTCTTCAGCTCCGCCGGGCTGTCGTCCGCGATCGCCCGCCCCTGGTCGATGACCGTCACACGCGAGGCGAGCTTGTCCGCCTCGTCCAGATACTGCGTGGTGAGCAGTACGGTCGTACCGCCCGCCACCAGTGCCCGCACCGCGTCCCAGACCTCACCGCGACCGCGCGGGTCGAGACCCGTCGTCGGCTCGTCGAGGAAGAGGACCTGCGGGGCGAGGATCATCGACGCGGCCAGGTCCAAACGGCGCCTCATCCCACCGCTGTACTCGCCGACGCCCTTGCCGCCCGCCTCCACCAGATCGAACTGCTCCAGCAGCTCACCTGCGCGCAACGCCGCCCGCCGCCCGCCCAGATGGAAGAGACGGCCGAACATCTCCAGGTTCTGCCGGCCCGTCAGGATCTCGTCGACCGCCGCGTACTGCCCCGCGAGGCCGACCCTGCTCCGCACCCGCCGGGGATCACGCGCCACATCGACGCCCGCCACCTCCGCCCGCCCGCCGTCGAACCGCAGCAGGGTCGCCAGAACACGGACCGCGGTGGTCTTGCCCGCGCCATTGGGCCCGAGCAGTCCGTGCACGGTGCCTCTGCGCACGGCGAGGTCGAAGCCGTCGAGCGCGCACTTCCCTCCCCGCTCCCCGTACCTCTTCTGGATCGCCTCCGCCAACACCGCATGGTCGCTCACAGCCCCTCCAAGGCAAGCCATCGATCAACTGAGTACAGCGTACCCATAGCAGAGTACACCGTACCCATTTTCTTTCCAGGGGATTACGCTGAGCCCATGACATCGACGGAATCGACCGGCAGCGGCAACGTCACGCGCAGTCTCGAACTCCTCTGGGGCTCGGGCGAACGCCCCAGCCGCGGCCCCAAACCCGGCCTCACGCTCGACCGGATAGTGACGACCGCCGTCGCGCTCGCCGACGCCGAGGGGCTGGACGCGGTCTCGATGCGCCGGCTCTCCACCGAGCTGGGCACGGGCACCATGTCGCTCTACCGGTACGTGCCGGGCAAGGCCGAGCTGATCGACCTGATGCTGAACCAGGTACAGGGCGAGACGGCCGCGCCGGCCGAAAGCCCCGACGCCGACGCCGACTCCCACTCCGCCCCCGGTTCCGCCCCCGGCACCGGCACCGGCTGGCGCGCCGCCGCCGAGGCGATGGCGCACGACGTGCTCGCGCTCCATCAGCGCCACCCGTGGCTGCTCTCCGTGAACCAGGCCAGGCCGGTCCTCGGCCCGAACTCGGTCAGCGGGCTGGAGAGGAAGCTCGCCGCCATCAAGGGCATGGGGCTGACCGACCCGGAGCTGATCTCAGTGATCATCATGGTCGAGGGCTATGTCTCCGGCGTCGCCCGCACGCACGTCCACGCCGTCGAGGCGGAGAAGAAGTCGGGCATCACCGACCAGGAGTTCTGGCAGGCGCAGGAGCCCGTCCTGTCGAAGGCCATGACCAGCGGGGTGTATCCGGTCATGGCCGCCATGTCCGAGGAGGCGTTCGCCCCCGAATTCGACCACTTCGCGTTCGGGCTCCAGCGGATCCTGGACGGTTTGGAGGTGCTGGTCGAACGACGCGCGGCAGAGGGGGGTACGACGGAGCGGGGCAAGGCGCAGCAGGGCAAGGCGGGGCCGGGCGAGGCGCGTTGACGCGCACCCGGACGGCTGGCCGAGGCCGGAGCCGGCCGACGTGAGACGGCGCCCGACGCGGGACGGCCGGCCTACGTGAGACGGCAGCCGACGCGGAACGGCAGCCGAGGCGGAACGGTGGCCGAGGCGGGACGGTGGGCCTACGCAGAACGCCGGCGCTCCGCCTCAGCCCTTCCGGCGCATGCGCTTGAAGGCGAAGACCAGCGCTGCCCCACCGATGACGATGATCGCGCCGAGGGTGGCATTCCCCTGCTTCCCGCCGTCGCCCGCGCCGTCGGCGGTACCCCCGTCCCCTCCCCCGCCCGACGCGGAACTCCCGCCGCCGGAGGACGAGTTGCCGCCGGAGGCCGGGCCGCCGGTGTCCTTCTCCAGCTCCACCCGCACCACCCCGCTCCCCTTGCCCTCGGTGCCGAACATCAGCGCCTTGCCGTCCGCCGTGTAGGTCACCGACTCGGCCTGCCGCTGGAACGGCGCGCTGACCGAGCGCTCCTTACCCAGCCGGCCGTTCTGCCACGCGTAGGCACGCGCGCTGAAGTACGAGCGCAGCACCAACTCCTTACCGTCCGGCGAGAACGCCCCGTCCGTCACCCAGGGCACGTCGTCGATCCGCCGGAAGGTGTTCGTCCCGGACGAGGTCAGCTGGGCCGGGCCCTCGTACAGGCCGCCGCCGTTCTCGTTCTTCGAGGCGATATAGACCCGCCCGGTCTTGGGGTCGACCATCATCGACTCGGCGTCACGCGGCCCGTCGGCGTACTTCACGGTGAACTGCGTGGCGCGCACCGTCGCGTCCTTGAGCTGTTCGGGCTCGGGAAAGCGGTAGATCCACACGTGGTCCCAGGTGCCATTCAGGTTGTCGCCGATATCGCCGACATACACATTCCCATCGGGACCCATGGAGATGGCCTCTACATCCCGGGGCTTGCCCACGCCTTCGAGGGTGAGCGTCGCGACCGTCTCACCGGTCCTGGAGTCCACGGCATAGATCTGGGGCCCATAGCCACTGTCGTTATGTGTCCAGTAGACACCGGGATGGGCCCGGCTGGCGGCCAGACCGCTGGACTCGGTGATCCTCGAGTCCTTGATCGTGAAGCTCTGGTCGGGTGCCCCGTCGGCCGCCGCGGCGGGGGTGGCGGCGGGCGCGAGCACCACCGCCGAGGCCGTCGTGAGCAGTACGGCGGCGAGGGCACCGGCGGTGGCGGTGGCGGCACCGGAAACGCGCGGGCCGGGGTGGCACGGAAGCGAACGCATCCACCAAGACTGCCATCCCCGCACACACCGGCCGGTCCGGATGGCCGGTCAGCGAGTGTGGCCGCGCACCGCGTCGAGGAGCTGGTCGATGTCGTCCGCGCTGTGGGAGAAGGCGGTGACGAACCGGACGATCCCCGGCTCCCAGCGGTCGTGGTAGAAGGCGTAGCCCTCGGCGAGAAGTCCTTCGGTGACCTGCTGGGGCAGGCGGCAGAACAGGATGTTGGCCTGCGGCGTGGCCAGAAGGCCGGCGCCGGGGATGGCCTTGAGGCCGTCGCCGAGGCGGGTGGCCATCGCGTTGGCCTGGCGGGCGTTGCGCAGCCACAGGCCGTCGGTGAGGTACGCGTCGATCTGGGCCGTGTGGAAGCGCATCTTGGAGGCGAGCTGACCGGCGCGCTTGGCGCGGAAGGCGAGCTGGGTGGCGAGTGCGGGGTCGAACGAGACGATGGCGTCGGCGGTCATCGCGCCGTTCTTGGTGGCGCCGAAGGACAGCACGTCGATGCCGGCCTTCCAGGTCATCTCGGCCGGGGTGGCGCCGAGATGGTCCAGGGCGTTGGCGAAGCGCGCCCCGTCCATGTGGACGCGCAGCCCCGCGTCCTTGGCGATGGCGGACAGGCGGCGGATCTCCTCCAGGCTGTAGACGCTGCCGCTCTCGGTGGCCTGGCTGATGCTCACCACGGACGGCTGCACGCTGTGCACGTCACCGGCCCGGCGGCGCACCACCAGCTGCAACGCCTCGGGGGCGATCTTGCTGTCGGGACCCGGGACACCGACGAGTTTGGCGCCGCTGGTGAAGAACTCCGGAGCGCCGCATTCGTCGTGGTTGATGTGGCTGTCGGGGTGGGAGAGCACGCTGCCCCACGGCGGGGTGAGAGCGGCCAGGCTCAGACCGTTCGCGGCGGACCCGGTGGAGACCGGGAAGACATCGACGTCCCGTTCGAAGATCTCGCTCAGCCTGCGGCGGGCGCTCTCGGTGAAGGGGTCGTTGCCGTACGGCAGGACCTGCCCGGCCGCCGCGTCGGCGACGGCCTGGACTATCTGCGGGGACGCCCCGGCCATGTTGTCGCTGCTGAAGGCACGGCTGGAGGGGGTGATGGCGAGGGTGGCGCTCATGAGTGGTCTTCCTTGGTCTCAGGTGCTGATGGGGGAGGCGAAGACGACGGTGATGTCCACTTCCTCGGCACCGGTCCGGTAGAAGTGCGGGGCGTCCCCGGCGAAGGCGAGCATGTCTCCGGGTCCCAGTTCCTGTGGGGCGTCGACGGGGCCGGCGGTGACATGCCCGGTGGCGATGAGCAGGTGCTCGATCGTGCCGGTGGCATGCGGGACGCCGGGCAGCTCTGTCTCGGGCGGAATGCGCAGCCGCCAGATCTCCAGGCTGTTGCCGCTGCTGATACGGCGCAGCAGCTCCCGGGAGACCTCGCCGGGCTCGATGTCCGTACCCGGCCGGAAGACGGGGCCGGTGTCCGCGTCACGCGCCAGCAGGTCGGCGATCGGGATGCGCAGGGCGATCGCGATCGCGTCCAGGGTGTCGATCGTCGGATTGCCGTTGCCGGCCTCCAGCTGCGACAGCGTGGCCTTGCTCAGCCCGGCGCGCCGGGCCATCTCCGCGGCGCTCATGCCGCGCTGCTGGCGGCGCAGGCGGATCTTCGCGCCGACCGCTGCCGCGGTGCTGCTCACCGGCCGACGGCCGGACGACGGGGGCGTCATCAGCGGCTCCTGCGCGTGTCATCGAGGTGGACGCCGGCCCGTGCGTCTACCCGAGGGACGTCGATCGAGTGAACCATGCGTTCACTATACCGAACAACCCCACTATAACGAACCGGGCGTTCGTTACACCGAACGCTGAACACCGAACACTCTCGACCCAGGTCACGCCCACCGGGACCTACGCGCCCCCGGACTCCACCCCGAGCTGAGGGTCGACCGGTGCCCGGGTGAGCCGATTGGCCAGGGTCGACAGCGTGTACGCGCCGATGCCGAGGGCGCGGGGATGCGTACGGGTTCACGCCGAGGGGTAGTCGGGGTCACCCGGATCTCGTCATGGCGGGTGGGGGCCGCCCCACCCCGACTACCCCTCGGTCCTGACCGGTAGTCGAAAGCGATCCCCCACCTACCACCCCGCCCCCGCCCGGGGCCCAGCAACACCGCCATCCGGTACTCAGCCCTCCTGACCTGGATCGCGCTCCCCCGGAGACTTCTGGTTGTCACTCCGCGCACCAGCGGCCACAACCACACGACGGGGAATCGACCATGCCCGACCAGACTCGGCGGAACCTCATGCGCGGCGCGGCGGTGGCCGCCGCCGGAGGGTTCTTCGGCCTCCACAACGGGGCGCCTCTCGGCGCACGGGCGACCGCCGCCCCTTCCTCGGTACGCACCCCCTCCCCCACCCGCCCCTTCCTCGAAGGCCCCTTCGCTCCGGTGACGGACGAGCTCACCGCCTTCGATCTCCCCGTCACCGGCCGCATCCCCCGCGAGCTCAACGGCCGCTACCTGCGCAACGGCCCCAACGCCCTCGGCCTTGAGGACCCCCTGGCGCACCACTGGATGCTCGGCGACGGGATGGTTCACGGCGTACGCCTACGGAACGGCCGCGCCGAGTGGTACCGCAACCGCTGGATACGGTCGGCCGCCGTGGCCCGCAAGCTGGGCGAGCCGTACGACGGTCCGGTTCCGGAGGACGACTTCGCGACCAACACCCATGTGATCCCGTACAAGGGGCGCGTTCTGGCGGTGCAGGAGAGCGGGCCGCTGCCGTACGAACTCGACGACGAGCTGAACACCGTCGGCACGCACGACTTCGGCGGAACGCTGAGCGGCGCGTTCACCGCGCACACCAAGTTCGACGCGCGGGCCGACGAGTTGCACGCCATCACGTACTACCCGACGTGGGACCACGTCCGGCATCTCGTCGTGGACCGCACCGGCCGGGTCGTACGGACCACGAAGATCCCGGTGGCCGACAGCCCGATGATGCATGACTTCGCCCTGACCGAGAAGTACGTGGTCGTCTTCGACATGCCGGTCACCTTCGACCCCGTGGCGGCCGGGGCCGGCGGCGCCGTCCCGTACGTCTGGAACGACCGGCATCCGGCACGCGTCGGGGTGATGCCACGGGCCGGTGGCCGGATCCGCTGGTTCGAGGTGCCGTCCGCCTTCTACTCGCACACCCTCAACGCGTACGACGAGGGCTCATCCGTGGTCGTGGATCTCACCACCATGCCGGCGCCCTTCTTCGCGGCCGGCCGGGGCTCCGGGGGGCCCCACGGCGCTCGGAACCCCGTCCCTCGACCGCTGGACCATCGATCTCGCGCACGGCCGTGTGCGTACGCGGCGTCTCGACGACCGTCCGCAGGAATTCCCGCGCGTCAACGAGGCGTTGGTGTCCCGGCGGCATCGCTACGCGTACTCCGCCACGGCCGGGGCGATGTGGCAGGCGTACCTGACGGCGGACGGCGTCCCGCCGGACCGCGCCTTCGGCAACGCCCTGATCAAGCACGATCTGTTCCGCGGCACCACCGAGGTGCACCGCTTCCCCCGGGACGCGGCGGCGAGCGAGGCCGTGTTCGTACCGTCGCGGCCGGAGACCGGCGCCGCCGAGAGCACCCGCACCGAGGACGACGGCTACGCGCTCGCCTATGTGCACAACCCCGAGCGCGGGGCGGCCGATCTGGTCGTCCTCGCCTCCCAGGACTTCACGGGAGAGCCGGTCGCCCGTATCCATCTGCCGGGGCGGGTACCCCTCGGCTTCCACGGCAGTTGGATCCCCGACGCGTGACCGAGTGACGGCGCCACCGCGTAACGGTGTGATCGGGCGGCGGTCCAGCGCCTCACCGATCAGGTGGCCAGGGCTCGTCGGTAAGGTCGGCGCCGTCCTCACCGAAGCGAACCGAAACACACCGACCCAACGCCCCGCGCGTCGCGCGCCGCACCCATGGAGCCCGCCCCGTGCCCCAGACCCCGTCACCGGACCCGCTCTACCCGCCCACCACCCCCTACGACCACGGCATGCTCGACGTCGGCGACGGCAACCTCGTCCACTGGGAAGTCCGCGGCAATCCGCGGGGCAAGCCCGCGCTCGTCGTCCACGGCGGCCCCGGATCGGGAACCGGCCCGCATTCCGGGCGGTTGTTCGACCCCGAGCGCTACCGCACCGTCCTGTTCGACCAGCGCAACTGCGGACGCAGCACCCCGCACGCGAGCGACCCTGCCGTCGACCTGCGCCACAACACCACCGACCATCTCATCGCCGACATGGAGCGGTTGCGGATCCAGCTGGGGATCGACCGCTGGCTGCTGTTCGGCGGCTCCTGGGGCTCGACGCTGATCCTCGCGTACGCCGAGCGGCATCCGGAGCGCGTCTCCGAGATCGTCATCTCCGGGGTCACCACGACCCGGCGGTCGGAGATCGACTGGCTGTACGGGGGTGCCGGGCAGATCTTCCCCGAGCAGTGGGACCGCTTCCGCGCGGGCGTCCCGGAGGCCGAGCGCGGCGAACGCACCGCCGATCTCCTCGCCGCCTACGCCCGGCTGACGGAGCACCCCGACCCCGCCGTACGGGAGCGGGCCACGGCCGACTGGTGTGCCTGGGAGGACGCCGTGCTCTCCATGGAGCCGCACGGCTCGGCCCATCCGTACGGCGACCGGGAACCCGCCGCCCGGCGGGCCGTCGTACGCATCTGCGCGCACTACTTCTCGCACGGCGCCTGGCTCGACGAGGGCGCGCTGCTGCGCGACGCGGGGCGGCTGGCGGGGATCCCCGGCGTGCTGGTGCACGGCCGCTTCGATCTGGGCGCGCCCCTCGGCACGGCATGGGAGCTGGCACACGTCTGGCCGGACGCCCGGCTGGTCGTCATCGAGGACGCGGGACACAAGGGCAGCGCGGCGGAGCGTCGCGAAGTACGGTCGGCCCTCGACGCGTTCGCGAACGGAGACGAACCGAGACGGACCGGGACAGGCTGAGACAAGCAGAGACAGGCCGAGACGGACCGAGGCGGACTGACACGGACCGAGATGGACTGAGACGGACTGACACGGGCCCGAGGCGGCCACAAGGCCCAGCAGGGGTTGCTTCGAGTGCGCTCGAACGCGTTGGCTGTGGAGTCATGAAGTACACGCAGCTCGGACGCACCGGACTCAAGGTAAGCCGACTCGTCCTCGGGACGATGAACTTCGGCCCGCTCACCAACGAGGCCGACAGTCACACGATCATGGACGCCGCGCTCGACGCGGGCATCAATTTCTTCGACACTGCCAATGTCTACGGCTGGGGCGACAACAAGGGCCGTACCGAGGAGATCCTCGGCACCTGGTTCGCCAAGGGCGGCGACCGCCGCGACAAGGTCGTCCTCGCCACCAAGGTCTACGGGAACATGGGCGGCGACGGCCCCGCGTGGCCCAACCACGACAAGCTCTCCGCCCTCAATATCCGCCGCGCCGTCGACGCCAGCCTCAAGCGGCTCCAGACCGACCACATCGATCTCTACCAGTTCCACCACATCGACCGCGACACCCCGGTCGAGGAGATCTGGCAGGCCATCGACACCCTGATCCAGCAGGGCAAGATCCTTTACGCGGGTTCCTCCAACTTCCCCGGCTGGAAGATCGCCCAGACCAATGAGACGGCCCGCAGGCTCGGGTCGTACGGTCTGGTCAGCGAGCAGTGCCTGTACAACCTGGCCGAGCGCCGCGCCGAGATGGAGGTCATCCCGGCCGCGCAGGAGTACGGCCTCGGGGTCATCCCCTGGTCGCCGCTGAGCGGCGGTCTGCTGGGCGGCGCGATCCGCAAGGAGCGCGAGGGCGGCGGATCCCGTACGACCCAGGGCCGTTCGGGCAGCGGGCTCGCCAATACGACGATCCGGGCGCAGGTCCAGTCGTACGAGGACCTGCTCGACAAGCACGGCATCGACCCCGGCGAGGCGGCGCTGGCCTGGCTGCTCACCCGGCCCGGGGTGACGGGCCCGATCGTCGGCCCGCGGACGCTGGAGCAGCTGGAGTCGGCCCGGCGCGCGGTCGAGCTGGAGCTGTCGGAGGAGGTCCTGTCCGCGCTGGACGAGATCTTCCCGGGTCCTGGCCCGTCGCCGGAGGCCTTCGCCTGGTAGTGACTCCTGGTAGTGACGCCGTGTAGTGACGCCAGGCAGCCGCCCGCGAAGGTCGCGGCTGAGTGATGTAGCTGAGCGCGGCCGGGGCCGGTGACCGGTCCTGTCCGGCCGGACAGGACCTAACCGACCGCGGCCGCCACAGCGATGATCGCGAACATCAGCACAAGCACGCCCGCCATGATGCGGTTACGGGTTTTGGGGTCCACACGACGAGGTTAACGGCCGGGGGTGACGGCACCGACGCCCGGGTTACCCGTTACCCGTTACCCGGACGCCCCCGGCCGAGCGGCATGCGTGCGACCGCCTCGTACCGCGGCTGCTCCCGCGGCACCCCGCTCACCGGCAGCCGGCTGTGGACGAGCACCAGCTCGGCCACCTCCCACGGCGTGCCCTCGAACCCGCTCAGGGCCTCCGCGTACAGCCGCAGGTCCAGATCCAGGTCCAGGTCCACGTCCGTACCGCCACGGCCGCCACCACGGCTGCGCGCGAGCGTCAGATGTGCCTGGTAGTGGTGGTGCTCCTCCATCGGCACCCCGGCCCGCCGCGCCGCCGCACCGGCGCGCTCCGCGAGGAGGCGCATGTCGCCGATCCCCCCGGCGGCCCCGGCCCACAGGGCCCGCCCGCCGAAGTGCCCGCCCCCTTGAATACGGAACGGAAACGGCTCCGTACGCCGCGCGGCCCGCTCCAGGCGCTCGGTCAGATCGGGAAGCAGCCGGTCCTCGACCTCCCCCATGAAGGCGAGCGTGAAGTGCCAGCCGTCGCGGCCGGTCCACCGCAGGCCGTCGGCGCCGGGCAGACGCCGAAGCCGGTCCACGGCACGGTCCAGTTCCTCGACGGCTTCGGCGGGCGGCAGTACGGCGGCGAACAGTCTCATGGTCATGAACCTCACCTGCTCATGAAGCCGAGTCTCAGCCGAGTCTCCCAGCCGTCCGACACCGTACGTAACCCGGTCACCGTGCGTATCGACGTACTGATCGATACGGACCGCCGTCGCCTCACGCCGCCGTCGCCAGCTCCTCCTTCTTCGGTACGAACGCCACATGCGGCCGTCCGTCGCGCAGGCCGACCTTCAGCCGTACTCCCACCACCCGGGTCAGGATCAGGCCGATCGTCGCCGCCGCGAGCAGCGAGACCAGGCCGCCCGTGGCGAAGCCGACGCGGGCGCCGTACGTGTCGGTGACCCAGCCGAGGAGCGGGCCGCCGATGGGGGTGCCGCCGACGAAGACCATCATGTAGAGGCTCATCACGCGGCCCCGCATCTCGGGGTCGGACGCCATCTGGACGCTCGTGTTGGCGCTGATGTTGGTCGTCAGGCCCAGCATGCCGATGGGCAGGAGCAGCAGCGAGAACAGCCAGACCCACGGCGAGAAGGACACCACGATCTCCAGCACGCCGAAGGCCATCGCCGCGAGGACGAGCAGCCGCAGTCGGCTGGTGCCGCGCCGGGCGGCGAGCAGGGCGCCCGCCAGGGAACCGGCGGCCATCAGGATGTTGAAGAAGGAGTACAGCCCGGCGCCGCCGTCGTAGACCTCGTGCGCGAAGGCCGTCAGCCAGATCGGGAAGTTGAAGCCGAAGGTGCCGATGAAGCCGACGAGGACGATCGGCCAGATCAGCTCGGGGCGGCCCCGCACATAGTTCAGTCCCTCCCTGAGCTGGCCCTTTCCGCGCGGTACGCGGACGGACTTGTGCAGCTCGTGCTGGCGCATCAGCAGCAGGCCGGTGAGGGGGGCGATGAAGGACAGTCCGTTGAGCATGAACGCCCAGCCGCTGCCGACCGTGGTGATCAGGACGCCCGCGACGGCGGGGCCGATGAGCCGGGCGGACTGGAAGTTGGCCGAGTTGAGGCTGACCGCGTTGCGCAGCTGGCCCGGACCGACCATCTCGGAGACGAAGGACTGGCGGCTCGGGTTGTCGACGACCGTCACCATGCCGAGCAGGAAGGCGATCAGATAGACGTGCCAGACCTGGACATGTCCGGAGAGCGTCAGGACGGCGAGCGCGAGACCGCACAGGCCCATCGCGCCCTGCGTGAAGAGCAGGATCTGACGCTTCGGGTAGCGGTCGGCGATGACGCCGCCGTAGAGGCCGAAGAGCAGCATCGGCAGGAACTGGAGGGCCGTCGTGATGCCGACGGCCGCCGATGAGCCGGTCAGGCTGAGGACCAGCCAGTCCTGGGTGATCCGGGACATCCACGTACCGATGTTGGAGACGACGGCGCCCGTCGCGAACAGCCGGTAGTTGCGGATCTTCAGCGACGAGAACGTCCCGCCGCCGGTCGTGCGCTCGACGGCCGCGCCGTCGGATATCTCACCGTCAGGTATCTCACCGTCAGGTATCTCACGGTCGGGTATCGCACCGTCGGGTATCGCACCGTCGGATATGCCGCTGTCGGAGATGTCGCTGTCAGGTATGGCTATCCCGCTGTCGGGTGTGCCGCTGACGGGTGTGCCGCTGTCGGCTGTCGCGCCGGCGGGTGTGCCGCTGTCCCGCGGACAGCCGTCCCGCGTCGCACGCTCCGAAGTCGTCTTCTCCGAAGCCTTGTTGGCTCTGTCCGAGGTGGTGAGGTCGTGGGCGGATGTCGGTGCGGGGGCGGAGTCTGCTCCGGATCCCGTACTCAAAGTGGGTTCGCCTCCTTACGGCGCGCGGATTACAAGTGGGCGAGCTTCTCCAGTACGGGGGCGGCAGCGCGCAGCTTCGCCCACTCGTCATCGTCCAGGCCTTCAGCGAGGGACGCCAGCCAGACATTGCGTTTGCGACGGCTCTCTTCGAGCATCGCCTCGGCCCGCTCTGTCTGGCTGACCACCTTCTGCCGACGGTCGTCGGGGTGCGGCTCGAGCCTGACGAGACCCTTCGCCTCCAGCAGCGCCACGATGCGGGTCATCGACGGCGGCTGGACATGCTCCTTGCGCGCCAGCTCGCCCGGGGTCGCGGAACCGCAGCGGGCGAGGGTGCCCAGTACCGACATCTCGGTGGGACTCAGCGACTCGTCCACACGTTGGTGCTTCAGACGCCGGCCCAGCCGCATGACGGCGGAGCGAAGGGAGTTCACGGCGGCTTCGTTCTCGTCGCCGTGGAGCAGGTCAGGCATGTTTGTTAGCGTAACTCATTACCCAACCTAAATACCACCCGGCTACACACGCCTCACGACATGCCCCATAGCGACCGCGAAGATCATGCGAAGGATCACCCAAACGAGTGAGAGCGCTGCGGAAAGTGACACACCGGGGCGCGTACGGGCCCGACCCTGGTGCGTATGGGATCGACAGTGCTCAGCCTGCGGATCGACGGTGAGCTGCTCGACCGGCTCCGGCGGCATGCCGCCATACGCGGAATGAGCGTCCAGGACTATGTGGTCCGGACGCTCATTCGCGATGACTTCGACGAACGCTTCAAGTCGGCCGTCGAGGAGACGGAAAAGTTCTACGGAGTGAAGTGAGGCGGCCCCCGCGGACCCCGGGCCCGGCTCCGGGCCTGCCCCTGCCCCTGCCCCTGCGCCTCGCCCCGGCCCGCCCACCCCGGGCCGCCCCGGCCCCGGCCGCTACGTCAGACCGAGCGCCGGCATCGCGTAGTAGAAGACGAAGACCGCCGAGACGAGATACATCGCCACCGGCACCTCGCGCCCCCGCCCGGCCGCCAGCCGCAGCACGCTGAAGCTGATGAAGCCGATGCCGATGCCGTTGGTGATCGAGTACGTGAACGGCATCATCACCATCGCCAGGAAGGCCGGAACGGCGATGGTGAAGTCGCTCCAGTCGATGTCCCGTACCGAACCGGCCAGGATCAGGAAGCCGACCGCCACCAGAGCGGGCGTCGCCGCCTGGGACGGGACCATCGTCGCCAGTGGTGTGAGGAACAGCGCCACCGTGAAGAGCAGACCCGAGACGATGGAGGCCAGCCCCGTCCTCGCACCCTCGCCGACACCGGCCGTGGACTCCACGAAGCAGGTGTTCGCCGAGGCCGAGGACGCGCCGCCGGCCGCCACCGCGATGCCGTCGACGAAGAGGACCTTGTTGATTCCGGGCAGGTTCCCCCGCTTGTCCATCAGCTTGGCCTCGTCACCGACGCCGAGGATCGTGCCCATCGCGTCGAAGAAGGACGACAGCAGCACGGTGAAGACGAACAGCACGCCGGTCAGGATGCCGGCCTTCTCGAAGCCGCCGAACAGACTGAAGTCCCCGATCAGGCTGAAGTCCGGGGTCGAGACCGGATTCCCCGGCCACTTCGGGGTCGTCAGTCCCCAGCTCGGCACCTTCACGACCGCGTCGATGATCATCGCCAGGACCGTCATCGCGACGATGGAGATCAGGATCGCGCCCGGCACCTTGCGGATGATCAGCGCGAGCGTGAGCAGCACCCCGATGACGAAGACCAGCACCGGCCAGCCGTACAGATGCCCGTTGGAGCCGAGCTGGAGCGGCACGGTGGTCTGGGCGATGTCCGGGATACGCGACACGAAGCCGGAGTCGACCAGCCCGATCAGCATGATGAACAGGCCGATACCGATCGCGATGCCCTTGCGCAGCCCGAGCGGTACGGCGCTCATCACGCGCTCCCGCAGACCGGTCGCCACCAGCAGCATCACCACGAGACCCGCGAGTACGACCATGCCCATCGCGTCCGGCCAGCTCATCCTGGGGGCGAGCTGGAGGGCGACGACGGTGTTGATGCCCAGGCCGGCCGCCAGGGCGATCGGCACATTGCCGATGACCCCCATCAGCAGCGTGGAGAAGGCGGCGGTCAGTACGGTCGCGGTGACCAGCTGGCCGTTGTCGAGCTGATGCCCGTACATGTCCTTCGCGCTGCCGAGAATGATCGGGTTCAGCACGATGATGTACGCCATCGCAAAGAAGGTGGCGAAGCCGCCGCGTACCTCGCGGCCGACCGTGGAGCCACGCTCCGAGATCTTGAAGAACCGGTCCAGCCCGCCGGACGGCTGCCCGGGGGTCGGCGGCTGGGCATCGGAACCAACCGGAGCGGTGGCCGAGGGGGGCATGCGGAACCTCAGTCGTCGTACGAGAAGGACGTGCAGGACAAAGGACGTGCGGGACGTGCGGGACAGGCGGGACAGGCGGGACAGGCGGGACAGCTGAGCGGGGAAGAACAACGAGACAGGAATGAGCGGACGAGCGAGCGAAATCCAGCCGGACTTGGACATTCAAACGAACAAATCCAGTCAGCAAGAAACCGTTTCAGTATGAATACATGAGTCGAAGATCGCTATCTCCGCGCGTAGACCCCTCCCACGCCCACCTCCGCGGCCCCCTGGAGGCCCCGCATAGACTGACCGGCATGACCGGTTCTTGGACGGGAACTCCCCGGCGTGCGGCGCCCGAGCCCCTGGAGGGGCCGGTCGTCGGCACCATCACGGGCGGCACGATCATCTGGTTCGCCCTCTTCCTTCTCCAGCTCCCGTTCTATGGCTGGTTCAGTGACCATGGGCACACCTGGTGGATCTGGACCTGCCTCGCCGGCGGCGGGCTCGGGCTCATCGGCATCTGGTACGTACGGGGACGGGACGCGGCGATCAAGCGCGCGGCAGCCGCGGCGGCGAACACGCCGGACGGGACAGACGGGACGGACGGCTCCGACCACCCTCACGGCACCACCCCCTGACCGCGCCCGACCCCGACCGCGCCCCAGGCCCCTGACCGCGCCCGACCCCGACCGCGCCCCCGGCCAAAGTCGCGTCCCCGGCCCCCTCGCCGTACCGCCGGAGGACGATTCGCCTCATTCCCCGGTCGGATCTTCCCCCCGGCCGGCGGGTGAACGCGCGCGGCCGGCCGTACCGTCGAAACCATGACGCAGCGGGCGAAGATCGACACCGACGGCCCCGAGCCCCATGGCCCCGAGCCGCACGGCCGCGGATCTCACGGCCCGACCGACCCCACCGGCCCCACCGGCCCCACCGGCCCCACCGGTCCGACCGACCCGACCGGTCCGACAGACCCGACCGACCCCGCCCACCCCACCGGCCCGTCCGGCTCCGGTGGCCCGGTCGTCGACGCGGGCGCCGAACTCGACCCCGTACACCCCATGAGGCCGCCCCGGCCGAGCGATCGCCACAGCGGTCTGACCGCCGCCGAGGTGGCGCGGCATATCGCCCGCGGCGAGGTCAACGACGTCCCGGTCCGCAGCAGCCGCTCGCTCTCCGAGATCATCCGCGCCAACGTCTTCACCCGCTTCAACGCGATCATCGGCGTGCTCTGGGTGATCATGTTCTTCGTCGCGCCGATCCAGGACACCCTCTTCGGCTTCGTGATCATCGCCAACACCGGGATCGGCATCATCCAGGAGTGGCGCGCCAAGCGGACCCTGGACGGGCTCGCGGTCATCGGCGAGGCGAAGCCGACCGTACGGCGTGACGGCGTCTCCGCCGGGATCTCCACCAGTGAGATCGTCCTCGGGGACCTCATCGAACTGGGCCCCGGTGACAAGGTCGTGGTCGACGGCGAGATGGTCGAGGCCGACAGCATCGAGGTCGACGAGTCGCTGCTCACCGGCGAGGCCGATCCGGTGCTGAAACGCCCCGGCGACCAGGTGATGTCCGGCAGCTTCGTGGTCGTGGGCGGCGGCGCGTTCCGGGCGACCAAGGTCGGGCGCGATGCCTATGCCGCGCAGCTCGCGGAGGAGGCGTCCCGCTTCACGCTGGTCGACTCCGAGCTGCGCAACGGCATCAGCACGATCCTGAAGTACGTCACGTGGATGATGATCCCGACCGCCCTCGGACTGATCATCAGCCAGCTGGTCGTCCAACAGAACGACTTCAAGAACTCCGTCGCCAGGACCGTCGGCGGCATCGTCCCGATGATCCCCGAGGGCCTCGTCCTGCTGACCTCCGTCGCCTTCGCGATCGGGGTCATCCGGCTCGGCCGCAAACAGTGCCTGGTACAGGAGCTGCCCGCCATCGAGGGGCTGGCGCGCGTCGATGTCGTCTGCCTCGACAAGACGGGCACGCTCACCGAGGGCGGGATGGACGTCCGCGAGCTGCGCCCGCTGAACGGCGCGGACGTGACGTACGTACGGCAGGTCCTCGGCGCGATCGGGCAGTCCGACCCGCGCCCGAACGCCAGCCTCCGGGCGATCGTCGACGCGTACCGCGACGAGAGCGGGCGGTGGCCCGTCACGCAGGCGCTGCCCTTCTCCTCCGTGCGCAAGTACAGCGGCGCCGCCTTCGGCGAGCCGGCCGGCGCATCCTCCCGCTGGCTGCTCGGCGCGCCCGATGTGCTGCTGGCCTCCGACGATCCCGCGCTCGCCGAGATCGACCATCTCAACCAGCAGGGTCTGCGCGTCCTGCTGCTCGCCCGCACCGACCGTGCGCTGGACGCCCCCGACGCCGCCTCCGGGGCCCGCGCGACCGCCCTCGTCGTCCTGGAGCAGCGGCTGCGGCCCGACGCCGCCGACACCCTCGCCTACTTCGCGGAACAGGACGTCGCCGCCAAGGTCATCTCCGGCGACAACGCGGTCTCGGTCGGCGCCGTGGCCGGAAAGCTCGGCCTCCCGGGCGCGGAGCACACGGTCGACGCCCGCCACCTGCCCGCCGACCGGGCGGAGATGGCCGAGGCGCTCGACTCCGGCGCGGTCTTCGGCCGGGTCACCCCCCAGCAGAAACGCGACATGGTCGGCGCGCTCCAGTCACGCGGGCATACGGTCGCGATGACCGGGGACGGCGTCAACGACGTCCTGGCGCTGAAGGACGCGGACATCGGCGTCTCGATGGGCTCGGGCTCGGAGGCGACGCGCGCCGTCGCCCAGATCGTGCTGCTGAACAACAGCTTCTCGACGCTGCCGTCGGTGGTCGCCGAGGGCCGCAGGGTCATCGGCAACATCACGCGCGTGGCGACGCTCTTCCTGACGAAGACGGTCTACTCGGTGCTGCTGGCGATCCTGGTGGCCTGTTTCCAGGTGGAGTACCCGTTCCTGCCGCGCCATCTGACGCTGCTCTCCACGCTGACGATCGGCATCCCGGCGTTCTTCCTGGCGCTGGCCCCGAACACCGAGCGCGCGCGGCCGAACTTCGTTCGCAGGGTGATGCGGTACGCGATCCCCTCCGGGGTCATCGCGGCGATCGCCACCTTCGTCACGTATCTGCTGGCCCGGAGCCACTATTCGGGCCCCGGCGCCCTGAACGCGGAGACCAGCGCGGCCACGCTCACGCTGTTCCTGGTCTCCATGTGGGTGCTGGCGATCGTGGCGCGCCCCTACACCTGGTGGCGGATCGGCCTGGTGGTGTCCATGGGAGTGGCGTTCCTGGTGGTGCTGGCCGTGCCGTGGCTCCAGCACTTCTTCGCGCTGAGACTGGTGGGTACGACGATGCCGTGGACGGCGGTCGCCATCGCGGTGGTGGCAGCGGCGGCGCTGGAGTTCTGCTGGCGGTGGGTGGGCCGCAGATTCACGGCATAGTCCCCGGCGCCCCGCGAGGTGGCGGCGCCGGGGCACTTCTCCCGGAGCCGGCCGCCGGCCGGCCGACGGCCCCCGTCAGTCGAACCAGCGGTCCCTGGCCAGCTCCGCCGTCCGCGACGGATCCTCCAGCAGCGCCGCCACCTCGAAGCGCCTCGGCCACTGGCCCGCCGCCCAGGCGAGCCCCGCCGCCACACCCTCCAGCGTCGCCGCGTGCAGCACTCCGTCCGGCGTGCGGCGCCAGTCCAGCTCGACGCCGCCCACGAGGAGCTCCTCGTGCTCCACATAGGTGTCGGGGGTGACCGCGCCGAGCAGTACGCGCACGGACTCCGGGACGGTGTGCTCCTCGCCCTCCGTCGTCACCTCCGCCGCACCGGCCACCACCTCGCTCAGCCGCCGCACCTGAAGCAGGTCGGCCAGCTCGCCCACCCGGGCCGGCGACACCGGCAGCAGCGGCAGCCCGCCCGCCAGCGGCAGCAGATCGGGCGCGTCCGCGATCACCGCGTCCGCCGCGTCGGCCACCCGTACCTCGCCGTCGACGACCGCGCGCAGCTCGTCCGGGAGCGTCACCTGCTCGGGATCGAGGTCCGCGAGCGCCGTGTAGAGCCCGAGCAGCTGCTCCGGGCTCACCTCACGCTCCGGCTCGGCCAGCCTCCCCAGCAGCTCCGCCGCGCCGCCGGGCTCGTCCAGCAGCGCGGCGACCGAGGTCCGTACCCCGAGCGCCCGCAGCACCTGCGCGTCGTCGAAGCCCGTCGCGTCCACGGAGTCGTACAGCCCCGCCAGCAGCGGGTCACCGCTCGCGGCCCGCAGTCCGGCCGGGCGGCGCCCGTCGAGTACGGGATGGTCGCGCAGCCACCACGCGGTGTACGAACGCACCGCCTCCGTCGTACCGTCCGGCAGCAGCACCCGTACGGACTGGGTCAGCGCGTCCCGCAGCGGCGGCCGTGCCAGCAGCGCCAGCGCCCGCGGCCACGCGTCGTCGTCGACCAGGTCCAGGTCCCGTACGGCCACGATCTCCGTCGCGACCGGCGGTACGGGCGTCTCCGGCAGCCGGTCCAGTACGTCCTCGCACCACACGTCGACGGCGTCCAGCAGCCCGGCGTCGTCGGGCTCGGCGAAGTCCCCTTCGCGGGGCTCCAGTTCATCGGGGTCCAGCACGACGTCCGTGGCCCGTACGAGCGCGAAGTCCGCCAGGACACCGCACGCGGCCAGTGGCTGCCCGCCCCAGCGCTCGGCCAGCTCCGCGTCACAGAAGGCGAGTTCGCCCTCGCGGAGCACGGACGCGAACGAGCCGCCGGGCAGCACCAGTTCACCGGCCGGCGCCAGCTCCCCGTCCTCGTCGGTCAGCGCCAGCGCGCCGAGCCACGGCTCGTCCCCCGCCTCCAGACCGGCGTCCCGTACGAGACCGAGCACGATCTCGGCGAGTTCCTCCGCGTCGGGCGTGTCGGCGTCCTCGTCCCAGACCTCGCCCGCGTCCAGCGAAGCGGCGACCGCCGCGCGCACCTGCGGGGTCGTCAGTACGGCACGAGGCGTGGCGGGCAGCGCGCCCAGCTTCTCCAGCAGCGGATGCGCGGCCTCCGGATGCGCCACCTTCAGCCCCAGCCGGGCCAGTTCGGCCGACCCCACGGCGTCGGGCAGCGGCAGCAGGATCTGGCGCGGCCCGATCGTCGTACGCCCATTGGCCAGCGGCACCGGCAGCCCGGACAGCCGCTCGGGATCGACGCCCGCGAGCGACTCGTACAGCCGCCACCACCAGGCCGGCGGGCGCTCGGCGCCCGCGATCCGCTCGATGGCCTCGCCGAGCGGCAGCCGCCCGACGCCCAGCGTGCGCAACTCCACCCGCCGCTCGAACCCGGCGGGCAGCAGCGTCGGCAGCACCTCCGCCAGCACGCTCACGGTGTCGGCGCCCGCGCCCTCCACGACCTCCGCCTCGAACGGCCGCAGCGCGGTCAGCTCCTCGCTCGGAGCCGCCGGGGCGAGGAAGGCCACCCGGGGCAGCCGCTCCAGGATCGCGGCCCGCAGCCGGCCGTCCAGCTCACCCTTGCCGAGCGGGCCCGGCACCAGATCGATGGTGCCGGTCGAGACCGGCTCCCAGCCCCGCAGCAGCTCCGCGAACGCGTCGGCCGCCTTCCCGACCAGGAAGTCGGTGAGCGGTCCCGGCGCGGGATGGCGCCGCGTGGTGTCGAGCGGCAGCGAGGCGATCAGCAGCGCGGGCACACCGAGCGGCTCGTCCGTGGGCGTCGGCGCGTGCACGACGGGCGCGGTACGGGGCCGCACCGGGGCGCCCTCGCCGTCCACGGGCACGGCCCAGGTGACGGACCAGTGGGGCCGCAGCCGCTCCTCGACGGGCCGCCCTTCGAGCAGCGCGGGCGGCGTCGCGCCCTGGTGACCGACGACCCGCCAGCGGTGCGTGGCGCCGTCCGCGCTGTCGTCCACGTCGACGTACGGCCCGTCCTGTGAGCGGCGCAACACCCGCTCCCCGTCCGGGGTTTCGATCACGACCTCGGCGAGTCCGGCGAGCGTCAGCAGCAGCGCGTCATCGACCCCGGCGAGGAGCCGCGCCACCAGATCGGCGGCGGTGCCGTCCCGCAGCGGCAGGATCACCACCGTGTCGTACCCGTCGGGGGCCGTGCCCTCCGCCGGCAGCGGCAGCCTCAGCAGCGGTACGTGCCCGTCACGGCGCCGCAGTTCGTCCCCGAGCCCGGGGCTCGCCTGGGCGACCCGCCCGGCCAGCTCACGGGCCTCCGCGAGCGACCAGCGGACCCCGCCGTGCCGTCCGATGACGGCGGGCTCGTCGCTGACGGCGAGCACGGCGGCGAACCCGACCCCGAACCGGCCGACGGCGCTCTCGTGCCCCTCGCGCTTGGCCGAGGCCCGCAGCGTACTGAGCGACTCGACGCCGGTCGCGTCGAGCGGCGCGCCGGTATTGGCGGCGACGAGCACGGCGGGGGCGGTGGCGTCGGGGCCGCCGGGACGCAGGGTCAGCCTGAGCCGGCCGGGCACGCCGGCGCGGGCGGCGGCGTCGGCGGCGTTCTGGGCCAGCTCGATGACGAGCCGGTCGCGGTAGCCGCCGAGCGCGAGGTCTTCCTCGGCGTTGGCGTCCTCCCGGAACCGCGCGGGGCTGGCACCCCAGGCATCGAGCACCCCACGCCGCAGCCGGGCCGTCCCGAACGGGTCGGCCCCTTCGGTGGTCCTGACGCTCACGCTGTGACTCCGCTCTTTCGCTGTCGCGTACGTGCGGGCCGAAGGTACCGCGAGGCGCCGTCCGGCGGGGGTGCGGGGGCGGTGCGCCGTCCGGCGGGGGGTGCGGTGCGCCTCCGGCGGGGGGTGCGGTGCGGTCGCCGGGTTGCGGTTGCGTTGTCGTGGGCCGGGGGCCGGGGTCTCCGGAGGTACATGTCCGGACGGCATGATTTACGGCGCGACTCTGCCCTGACGATGGTTCGGGCGTCCGTGCGCCACAAATCACGCTTTAGTGTCCGAACACGCACCTCCTACGCCCCCGACCCCCTCCCGCCGGTGGTCCCCCACAACCCGCCGACCTGGTGGGGGGTGTGGGGTCGAGTGCGGCCCGGTGGCCCCGGCCAATCGCCGTCCCGGTGGAGATGAGTGGGCTGGTGCAGTCCGGTGGCCTCGCCACTCGCCACCCTGGCCCGGTGTGGGAGGGCGCATCCGCCCTTCCTGACTGCCCTCGCGCACGGCCGGGCCGCTTGTGCGGGCGGTGAAGGGGGGCGCGCAGGGGTCGTGTCCGGGACGTAGAGCGTGATGTGTGGCGCGCGAACGCCCGAACCATCGATCGGGCAGAGTCGCGCCGTACGGGGGTCCGGGGGTGTTCCCCGGAAAAGCACAGCATGCAGTCCCGGACGCGAGCCCCGGCGAGGCAACCCGCACACGAAAACCGGCCCCCGCCGAAACGCACCCCGCCCCACGACCCCCAGCCGGAAGGCTAAGAGTGGCCCAGGTCCTCCGAGTCGTCCTCCGTCGTGACCACCGATCCGCTGTCCGGCGACGGTCTCAGCGGAAACGCGTCCGTCGCCATCGAGTCCAGCACCGGCGCCGCCCGCCTCGGCGGCTTCGGCATCACCGCCGCCTCCGAGTGCCCCCCGCACCCGTACGCCAGCGACACGACCCGCCCGTCCGCAGGCGAGAACTCGTTCGCGCAGACGCCGAACGCCTGCCGCAGCGAGCCCGCGAGCGGCAGCAGGAAGCCGCAGGTCACGCAGGGTGCGGGCGCTGCCTGTGCCATCGGGGTCTTCGCGCCGAACGCCTCGTCCCAGCGGTCCGCCGCCGCGTGCAGCCCGTACCGCGACAGCACCCGTGCCCGGCGCATGCCGAGTTCCTCGGCGACCGAGGCGATCGAGCCACGCTCGGGCGCGGGCGACGTGTCCGTCGCGCGGCCGGCCGGTTCGGGGGTCTCCGGTCCCGCGTCCTCCGCCTCGACGAGGTCCGCGAGGTTCTGCGGGGTCACCACGTCCGGCAGTACCGAGTTCGGCGGCGGTGCGTCCGCGCCGGAGTAGCCGGGCTCCAGCCGCAGGTCCTCCGCCTCGGTGGGCAGCAGATCGCCGGGGCCCATGTCGCCGGGCCGGAGCCGTTCGCTCCAGGGGACCCACTCGGGGGCCAGCAGGGCGTCGGGGCCGGGCAGCAGCACCGTTTCGTCCAGCGTGACGACCTTCGCGCGGGATGCCCGCGCGACCGTCACCGCCCAGCGCCAGCCCCGGTAACCGGGCTCCTTGCACTCGAAGAAGTGCGTGACGACCCGGTCCCCGTCCGCCACCACCGAGACATGTTCCCCGACGACGCCGGGCGCGGCGGCCTCCTCGGCAGCCGACCTGGCGAGGTCTACCGCCTCGGCGCACAGGCGGTCGGGGGTTCGGCTTCGCGTCGTCGCAGCACTCACAGGTCTCGCTTCTCTCCTACGCCGTCTCACGGGTGCGCCGGCCGATTCGCGATGTACGAGCCGAGGGCGGAGCGGACCTGAGGGCCGCATCGACGTCCACGCCCGATCTCTTCTCGGGCACACCTATCGTTATCCATTCTGCGGGATGACGAAGAGGCGCGCGGCCGAGAACAACCGCCGGTGGCGCGCTACGCACGCTACCCCCTCTCTCGCCCCCCGCCCACCTGCACGCCGCCTTTCCCGGACTTCGGACCACACCGCAACCAGGCCGTGACCCGGAGAAACCCCATGGTGGGAGGCCGACAATGTGTTCGGATCCACCCGGGAGACCACCCGGGAGAGATTCCGGGCGCGTCCGTCGCCCCGGCGCCGGACCCCCTCGCTCCGGTACCGGCCGGTGAACTCCCTCCGGCTCGCCGGTGACCCGCGCCGGCTCGTCCGTCATGGCAGCGTCACGGCCCCGTCATGCTCGGGTTCGGTTCGCACCAGGGGCCCTTGGGGCACTATGACGAGGTGACAGCCGTGAGGTCGTCCGACACGCGTACGGCCGGCCCGCTCCGGAGGACCGGGCGGGCCATCGGTCATGCCCTGCGGCTCCCTTTCGCGGCCGGGGCGAGGTGGATCCGCAAGGCCACCCACGCGCACGGCGCGGGTGAGTCGGGTCTCGGCAAGCTGATCGAGCTGCACGCCGTGAACGGCGCGGGCGATGTCATGATCACCATCGCTCTCGCGTCCACGGTCTTCTTCTCCGTGCCGACGGACGAGGCGCGGGGCCGCGTCGCGCTCTATCTCGCCGTCACGATGGCGCCCTTCACCCTGCTCGCCCCCGTCATCGGCCCGCTCCTCGACCGTCTGCCGCACGGCCGCAGGGCCGCCATGGCCTGCGCCATGTTCACCCGGGCCGCGCTCGCGATCCTGATGTCGACGGCCGTCATAACGGGCAGTCTGGAGCTGTATCCCGCCGCGCTCGGGGTGCTCGTGGCGTCGAAGGCGTACGGGGTGGTCCGCAGCGCGGTCGTGCCCCGGCTGCTGCCGCCCCGCTTCTCGCTCGTGCGGGCCAACTCCCGGGTCACGCTGGCCGGGCTGCTGGCGACCGGCGTGGCGGCGCCGATCGGCGCGGGGCTGCATCAGATCGGTCCGAAGTGGCCTCTGTACGGCGCGTGTCTGATCTTTCTCGCCGGTACGTTCCTGGCGTTCACGCTGCCGGGCAAGGTGGACTCCGCGAAGGGCGAGCGCAGGGCGCGGCTGGTCACGGTCGCCCACGGGGAGAAGCGGAAGCCGTCGCTGCGTACGGTGGGTCCGGCGGTGCTGCACGGCCTCCAGGCGAACGCGTCCCATCGCGCCCTCTCGGGCTTCCTGACCTTCTTCCTCGCCTTCCTGCTGCGCGAGCATCCGCTGTTCGGTCACAGCGCCGTCGTCTCGCTGGGCATCGTGGGCGTCGCCGCCGGTGCGGGCAACGCCCTGGGCACGGCGGTCGGCGCCTGGCTGAAGGCCCGTGGTCCCGAACTGATCATCGCCACGGTCCTGGGCATCGCCCTCACCGCGGCGATCGTCGCGGCGCTGCTCTTCGGCGGACTGATGATGGCGGTGCTGTGCGCGGTGGCCGGTTTCACCCAGGCCCTGTCGAAGCTGTCCCTGGACGCGGTGATCCAGCGGGACGTTCCCGAGCAGGTACGGACCTCCGCCTTCGCGCGCTCCGAGACGCTGCTCCAGATGTCCTGGGTGGTGGGCGGCGCGATCGGTATCGCGCTGCCGCTCAACGGGGTGCTGGGCATGTCGGTCGCCGCGGCGATCGTGGGGATCGGGGCGGTCACCGCCGCGCGGGGACTGCTGACCGCGGCCCGTCGCGGCACGGCCCACGCGCGCGTCGCGTGACGCGGCCCGGCGCGGCGGCGGCCCGCCCCACGCGCCCGGGTACGTCCGGTCGACGGCTCGCCGTACCCCCTCGCGGCGTGGGCGCGGGCGACCGATAGCCTTCGCCCCATGACCGTTGCGTTCTTCTCTGGTAGGTCCCGCCGGGCAGGCGTCGCCCTCGGCGCGGTGTCCGCCGGGCTCCTCGTCCTCGCCGCCTGTGAAAAGCCGACGCCGCTCGCGACCGTGACGGTCGGTGACAACTCGATCAACACCGCGGCGGCCTGCTACAACGACGGCAAGGCGATCAAGACCGCCGACATCCAGCCCTGCCTGAACAAGAAGGCGGAGAAGGTCGTCGAGATCTCGATGGACGACAAGGTCCACTTCGGGGTCGACCCGACGATCGCCGAGCACGGCTGGACGCTCTTCATCAACGGCCAGCAGGCCGAGCAGGAGCCGTACAAGAAGACCTACCGGACCATCCCCGGCAACGCGTTCTTCTCCACCCAGACCGGCGAGACCACGAGTGACACGCAGGTCAGCATCGTCGAGACCAACGGCAAGACGCTGACCGGCATCTGGCACTTCGAGTTCAAGAAGAATTCCTGACCGACCCGGTGATCCGGCGGCCGGTCCGGCCCCGGAGGCCGGGCGCCCCTGGAGGCTCCCGCCATGCGTGTACTTGTCGTCACGGCGGTGGCCGCGGAGGCGGACTCCGTCGCCGCGGGCCTCGACCGGTTCGCGGGCGCCGGTGTCCGGGAGCTGACGGGTGGGTACGAGATGACGACCCACGCGCAGTTCACCCCGCGGCCGGGGTCCGTGCGGATACCGGTGGTGGAGGTCCTAGCGGGCGGCGCGGGACCGGTGGCCGCCGCGGTCGCCACGGCGACGGCGCTGGCGGCCTCCCCGTACGACCCTCCGTACGATCTGGTCATCTCCGCCGGTATCGGCGGCGGCTTCGCGCCCCACGCCCCGCTCGGCTCGCTCGTCGTCGCGGACACGATCATCGCCGCGGATCTGGGCGCCGACTCTCCCGACGGCTATCTGCCGGTCGAGGAGCTGGGGTTCGGCCGTAGCGTCCACGCGCCGCCGGCCGCGCTGACCGCCCGGCTGTCGAAGGTCCTGGACGCCGATCCGCGGGTCCGCTCGGTCCTCGCGCCCGTCCTCACCGTCACGACGGCGACCGGCACGGCCGCCCGTACCGCCGAGCTGACCGCGCGTCATCCGCGCGCCGCCGCCGAGGCGATGGAGGGCTTCGGGGTCGCGGAGGCCGCCGCCGCCCACTCCGTACCGTGCGCCGAGATCCGCGCGATCTCCAACACCGTCGGCCCGCGCGACCGCGCCGGCTGGCGGATCGGCGAGGCGCTGGACGCGCTGCGGTACGCGTTCACGCTGCTCACCCCCGTATTCGAGGAGCCGTCATGACCCCGCAGCCGTTGCAGATCGCCTACTCGCCCTGCCCCAACGACACCTTCGTCTTCGAGGCGTGGGCGCACGGCAGGGTCACCGGCGCGCCCGACATCGACGTCACGTTCGCGGACATCGACATCACCAACGGCATGGCGGAGCGCGGGGAGTTCGACGTACTGAAGGTCTCGTACGCGGTGCTGCCCTGGGTCCTGGACGAGTACACCCTGCTGCCCTGCGGCGGCGCGCTGGGCCGGGGCTGCGGCCCGCTCGTCCTGACGAAGGAGCCGGGCGCCGATCTGACCGGTAGGACGGTCGCCGTACCGAGCGAGCGTTCCACGGCCTATCTGCTGTTCCGGCTGTGGGCGGCGGATGTGCTCCCGGGCGGGGTGGGCGAGGTCGTCGTGCTGCCCTTCCACGAGATCATGCCCGCGGTACGCGACGGCAAGGTGGACGCCGGACTCGTCATCCACGAGGCGCGCTTCACCTATCAGGACTACGGGCTGCACCGCCTCGCCGACATGGGCGAGCACTGGGAGTCCACGACCGGGCTGCCGATCCCGCTCGGCGCGATCATCGCGAAGCGCTCGCTGGGCACCGAGGCGCTCCAGCTGCTGGCCGGGTCGATCCGCCGGTCGGTACGGATGGCCTGGGACGATCCGGAGACCTCACGGCCGTATGTGCTGGCGCACTCCCAGGAGATGGACCCGGCGGTCGCGGACCAGCACATCGGGCTGTACGTCAACGAGTTCACCGCGGACCTGGGCGAGGACGGCTACGCGGCGGTCCGCGGGCTGCTCACCCGCGCCGCGGCCGAGGGGCTCGTACCGCCTCTCGGCCACGACGCGCTGCGTTTCGTCTGATCCGCCCGGCCGGTCACCGCCGTGGTCCCGTGTCCGGACCGTCCGGCCGGCCGCCGCCCGGGGCACGCGTCGGAACCGCCCCCGCGCGGCTCACACGTCCAGCTGGTCGGCCACCGCGCGCAGCAGGCCGGCGATCTTCCCGCCCTGCGCCTTGTCGGGGTAGCGCCCGCGCTCCAGCATCGGCGTGATGTTCTCCAGCAGTGTCGTCAGATCCTGGACGATGGAGGCCAGTTCGTCGGGCTTGCGGCGCTGGGCCGCCGCGACCGAGGGCGTCGGGTCGAGGACCGTCACCGAGAGAGCCTGGTCACCGCGCTGTCCCGCCACCACGCCGAACTCCACGCGCTGGCCTGGCTTGAGCGCGTCGACTCCGGCGGGGAGGACCGACGAGTGCACGAAGACGTCGCCGCCGTCGTCGCGGGAGAGAAAGCCGAAGCCCTTCTCGCTGTTAAACCACTTGACCTTGCCGGTAGGCACGTCTGTCCTCGTCCTCGTACTCGTTGGGGCGCCGGAGGATGTCGACACCCCCTGACGCACAAAAACGGCTCTGGATAGCACTACAGCGGGTCCATCGACCCGCCATCACCAAGGCTAATGGTCCAGAGGCTGGTGACAAGACGTCGCCGGATGGTTCCTGTCCGCTGCTTTCCGCAGGGAACTACCCTGGTGGCGTGACTGCTACTCCTGAACCACGTGCGACGGAAGAGGCCGGCCCCGGCGACGGGCTGGTCCGTATCGGCGCGATCGTCTTCATCGTCGGCGCGATCGCCACCCTGATCACCGTCGCGCCGCTGTTCCTCGGCACCGAGCCCTTCCCGTCCCTCGCGTACGCCGTCTGCATGCTGATGGGAGTGGGTTTCCTGATCGCGGGCGCGGGTGTGCTGCGCTCGATCGCGGCCCAGCGCCGGCGGGCCCGCCCGTCTCAGCCTGCGGCGTAACCCTCCAGCCAGGCGGGGAAGACCGTCAGGTCGGGCAGGATCACATCGGCTCCCGCCCGACGCAGCTCCTCCTCGTCGCACGGCCCGGTGGGTACGGCGACGGCGAGCGCCTCCGCCGTGTGCGCCCCTCGCACATCACCGATGTGGTCGCCGACGAACACCGACGCGCCGTGCTCCCGCAGCGCCTCGCCCTTGGCCTCGGCCCACAGCCAGCCGATCGCCACATCTGGCTCGATCCCGAGGTGGGTCAGGTGGAGTTTGGCGTTCGGCTCGTGCTTGGCCGTGACGACGATCGCGCGCCCGCCCAGCTCCTGGACGGCGGTCACGGCCTCCCGGGCGCCGGGCAGCGCGCGCGTCGGCGGGATCGCGAATGTGGGATAGATCTCCCGGTAACGGTCGGCCACTTCACCGACCCGCTCCTCCGGAAACCAGTGCGCCAGCTCCTGTTCGAGCGGCGGCCCGAGCCGGGTGACCGCGAGATCGGCGTCGATCGGCACCCCGGTCTCCTCGGAGAGCGCCTGGTAGACGGCGCGGATCCCGGGCCGTGAGTCGATCAGGGTCATATCGAGGTCGAAGCCGACGGTGAGCGGTCGCCGAGCCGTGAGGGAAGCCATGGGGCCATTGTGCCCAGGGCGCCGGTACCCGCGTCGGGCCCCGGGGGGTGGCCGAAACCGGGTGCTTAGACTTAGCCAAGCCTAACCACCACCCGCCCGCCGTCGTCCGTCCTGTCGTCGTCGCTCGTCCGTCCTCGCTCGTCCGTCCTGTCGTCGTCGCTCGTCCGTCCCCGCCCGCCCTGTCGCACCGTCCGATTGGTTCCGATGCCAGCCGCCGCCCCGCCGACCCACAGCACCAGACACGCCCTGGTCGCCCGCCGTATCGGCTGGACGGCGGCAGCCGTGGCCGCCGTGCTGCTCTCGGTCCTGCTGAGCCTCGCGGTGGGGGCGCGCGCCGTCGCTCCCTCCGCCGTCGTCGACGCGCTGCTGCACGGCGGCCACAGCGACGACGCCGAGGTCATCCGCCAACTACGGGTGCCGCGCACGCTCATCGGACTGATGGTCGGCGCCGCGCTCGCCCTGGCGGGCACCGCGCTCCAGGGCATCACCCGCAACCCGATCGCCGACCCCGGCATCCTCGGCATCAGCCAGGGCTCCTCCGTGGGCGTCGTCCTGGCCATCGCCTTCGCCGGGGTGCACACCCTCTCCGGCTATGTCTGGTACGCCTTCGCGGGCGCGGCGGTGGCGTCGGTGGCGGTGTACGCGATCGCCTCCCGGGGACGCGGCGGCGCGACCCCCGTCACACTCGCCCTCGGCGGCGCGGCGATCAACGCGCTGCTGGTCTCCGTGACGATGGGGGTCCTGACGACGAGCGCGGCGACGCTGGACGAGTTCCGCTTCTGGCAGGTGGGCTCGATCGCGGGCCGGGACGCCGAAGTGGCCGGTCAGGTCTGGCCGTTCCTGGTGCTCGGCACCGTACTGGTGATATCCGTGGCCCGCGGCCTGGACGCCCTGGCCCTCGGCGAGGACGTGGCGAAGGGCCTGGGGCAGAACGTCGCGGCCGTCCGGATCGTCGGCGGCCTCGGCGCGACCGTACTGACCGGAGTGGCGGTCGCGGCGGCGGGGCCGATCGCCTTCATCGGGCTCGCCGTCCCGCACATCGCCCGCGCGATCGTCGGCTCGGACCACCGCTGGGTGCTGCCGATGGCGGCCCTGATCGGTCCCGTGATGCTGCTGGTGTCCGATGTCATCGGGCGGATCGTCTTCCCGCCGAGCGAGGTCCCGGCGGGTGTGATGACGGCCCTGCTCGGGGTGCCGTTCCTGGTCGCTCTCGTACGCCGGAAGGCGGTGCCGGCATGACGACGGCTCTCGAAGAGGCCCCGGCGCGCGTCGCCGGGGCCGGCCGGATCCGCCCGGCGGGCTATACGCGGATACGGATCGGACGCGCCTCGTTCCTGCTGCACCGGCGGGCGGCGGCCGTGGCGGTCGCGCTCGCCGTCGCGCTCGCCGCCGTGTGCGTCGCGTATCTGAGCGTCGGCGAGAGCTTCATAGCGCCGCCCGAGGTCCTGAAGGTGCTGCTCGGACAGACCTCGTCGGCCGATCTGGTGGTCGGCACCCTGCGGCTGCCGCGCCTGGTGGCCGGGCTGCTGGTCGGGCTCGCGTTCGGCATCGCGGGCGCGCTCATCCAGACCGTGGCGCGCAACCCGCTCGCCAGCCCCGACATCATCGGCATCAGCCAGGGCGCGAGCGCGCTCACGGTCGGCGCGATGACCTTCGGTGTCACCTCGTACACCGTCCTGCCGTATCTCTCCGTCGCCGGCGGCATCGCCGCCGCGGCGCTGGTGTACCTCTTCGCCTGGCGCGGCGGGCTGCACGCCACGCGCTTCGTGCTGATCGGCATCGGCTTCGCGATCGCCCTGCGCTCCGTCACGACGCTCTTCCTGACCAAGGGCGACTATCTGGTCGCCCAGCAGGCCCAGGTCTGGATGACCGGCTCGCTCAACGGCCGGGGCTGGGACTCCGCAGCGCCGCTCGGCTGGCTGCTGCTCGCGCTGGTGCCCGCGGTGCTGTGGGCGGCGCGCGCGCAGCGCACGGTCTCGATGGACGACGACACCGCCACGGGCCTGGGCGTACGGCTCGGCCGCGTACGGCTCGGGCTCGTCCTGCTCGGCGTGGTGCTGGCGTCGGTGGCGACGGGCGCGGCGGGCCCGGTCGACTTCGTGGCGCTGCTGGCGCCGCAGATCGCCCGGCGCATGACCCGTACCGCGCAGATCCCGCTGCTGTGTTCCGCGTTGACCGGCGCGGTGATCGTCGTCCTCGCCGATCTGCTGGCCCGCAGGCTGCTCTCACCGACCGAACTCCCCGTGGGTGTCCTGACGGCGGCGGTCGGCGCCCCGTATCTGATCTGGCTGATCATCCGCGGCCGTACCGGCCGTACCGCAGGAGGCAAGGCATGAGCAGGATCATCGCCCGTGAGCTGACGCTCGCGTACGAGGACCGCACGGTCGTCCACGAACTGGACCTGGCCGTCCCCGACGGGCAGGTGTCGGTGATCGTCGGCCCGAACGCCTGCGGGAAGTCGACGACCCTGCGCGCGCTCGGCCGGCTGCTGAAGCCGCGCGGCGGTTCGGTGCTGCTGGACGGTACGGAGCTGGCGCGGATCCCGACCCGGAAGATCGCGCAGTCCATCGGCCTGCTCCCGCAGTCGCCGGTCGCCCCGGAGGCCATCACGGTCGCCGACCTGGTCTCGCGCGGCCGGCAGCCGCACCAGCACTGGTGGCAGCAGTGGTCGGACGAGGACGAGCGCGCGGTGACGGACGCGATGGAGCGTACGGACGTGACGGCCCTCGCCGACCGTTCGGTGGACGAACTGTCGGGCGGCCAGCGCCAGCGGGTGTGGATCGCGATGGCGCTGGCGCAGGAGACGGATCTGCTGCTGCTGGACGAGCCGACGACGTTCCTGGACATCGCGCACCAGGTGGAGGTGCTCGATCTGGTCCGCCGCCTCAACCACGACCAGGGCCGTACGGTCGTGATCGTGCTCCACGACCTCAACCAGGCGGCGCGGTACGCGGATCACCTGGTCGCAATGAAGGAGGGACGGATCGTGGCGGAGGGGCGGCCCGGGGAGATCGTGACGGCGGAGCTGGTACGGGAGGTCTTCGGCCTGGAGTCGGTCGTGGTGCCGGACCCGGTGACGGGATCGCCGCTGGTGGTGCCGGGCGCACCGTACCGGCCGGGGCCCGCGCGGGCTTCGTAGCCTCCTCCGCACCGCGTGGCCCCGCGGCGGCCGACCCGACAGGACCGGGCACGGATTGCCGGGTCCGGTGGGGCGGCCCCTCCCTAACGTGGCTGATCAGTAAGGGAAGGAGGTCCGGTGATGCTGGAACGGCTGAACCAGGCCATGGAGCACATCGAGCGGAACCTCGGTCAGCCGATCGAGGTCGCCGAACTCGCGCGGATCGCGGTCACGTCGGAGTACCACTTCCGGCGGCTGTTCTCCGCGCTGGCGGGCATACCGCTCTCCGAGTACATCCGCCGCAGACGGCTCACCGTCGCGGGCGCGGACGTGCTCGGCGGGGAGCGGACGCTGCTCGACGTCGCGGTGCGGTACGGGTACGGCTCGGGCGAGGCGTTCGCGCGCGCGTTCCGCGCCCTGCACGGCGTCGGTCCCGGCGAGGCCCGGCGGACCGGCGCGACGCTGCGCTCCCAGCCACGGATGTCCTTTCGCCTCATCGTCGAAGGGAGTACCGACATGCGGTACCGAGTAGTCCAGAAGCCGGAGTTCAGGGTGGTCGGCCCGAAGACGCGGGTCCCGCTCGTGCACGAGGGCATGAACCCGGCGATCGTCTCGTTCATCCGGGGACTCGGCCGGGAGACGCTCCAGCGGCTGGAGCAGCTCGGGGAGCGCTCCGGCCAGGAGCCGCGCGGGATCGTCGCCGTCACCGACGACCTCTCCGAGAGCCGCGCGGAGGGCACCGAACTCGACTACCTGCACGGCGTGGTGACCGAGGCCGCCGCGCCCGAGGGGATGGAGACGCTGACGGTCCCGGCCGGGACGTGGGCGGTCTTCGAGAGCTCGGGGGAGTTCCCGCGGGCGCTCCAGTACCTGTGGCGGGACGTCTACACGCAGTGGTTCCCGTCCAACCCGTACCGGAGCGTGCCGGGCCCGGAGCTGCTGCGCACCCGGCTGTCGGAGGACGGGACGCGGGCGGACGCGGAGTTGTGGATCCGGGTCGAGCGAGAGGTGGAGTGAGGGGTGACAGTGAGCGGTTGAGAGTGAGGGGTTGATCGGGGGCGGGGGGTGCGTACGGGTGTCCGGACACCGGTACGCACCCGGCCGGACGCCGCCGGACATCGCCAGACCCGGCCGGACGCCGCCGGACGCCGCCGGACGCCGCCTCCGAGGCCCTATCCCGCGGCCTTCCGCCGCGCACGCCACACCAGAAACAGCGCCGAGGTCACCGCCGCCGTACGGAGCACCACCGGCCAGGCGCTGGACAGGGCGTCGGCCAGCCCGTCCTCCGGGATCGCCTCGCCCCAGCGGCCGTCCAGCCGCCCCCAGAGCCAGAGCAGGCCCCCGGCGGCCGAGATCCCGGGAAGGCCGAAGACCGCCCACTTCGCCTCGGCGCGGGAGAGCGCGCGGGAGGCGTACGCGAGAAGCCAGCCGCCGCCCAGGGCCAGCAAGGAGCCGAACACCGCTCCGGCGACCAGCAGCGCGGCGGCGAGCAGCAGGAACGGGTGGGCGAGCCCGCCGGCCCGTCCGCCGGCCCCCTTCTCCGCGCTCTGCTTCCGGCGGGCCAGCCGGAGCAGCCGGCGGCGACGGCCCGCGCCCCGCGCCGTGGCCCGCGCCTGGTCCTCCGCCGTTTCCTCGTCCTCGGCGGACTCGGCGGACTCGGCGCCGTCCGCGCCGTCCGCGGCCTCTGCGTCCTCCGCCGTCCTGCCCGGCTTCTGCTTCGGCGGCGGCTTGAGTATCTCGGGGATCTCGACCCCGCCCACGAACCCCGGCACCTGCTCGGCCGGGCCCGCGCCCATCGGCCCCGTCTCGATCCGCCACCAGTCGGGCTGCCGGCCGGACGGGCCCAGCTCGTCCATCCCCGCCAGATGCGGCGGCGACGCGGCGGGCATCGCGGGGGCGGGCGACTCCGACGCCTGTTCCGGGATGACCAGTCTCCTGGCTCCCTTCACGCGGCGGGCGCGCTGCTCCGGCAGCGCGGTCCGCGGTTCCGGCGCGCGGGCGGGGGCGTCGCCGCCCGAGGCGCCCTCGGAGGCCGCCTGTACCACCGCGTCCGGTGTCCCCAGCCGCCCCAGGATGCGGCGCACGGCGGCCGGGCTGTCCCCGCCGGCCTTCCCGCGCTGCTTGTCGATCTCGTTCCGCAGCGACGACACGAGCCGCATCCGGTCCCCGGAGGGCAGATGCCGCTGCTGAGCCTCGTCCCCCACGCGGCTCAGATAGTCATAGACCAGCTGATCGCTCTCGATCCCCACACAGTCCTCCGCACACGCACGCCCGGCAGCCGCCATCACGACGGATACCCGTAGGCGATCGTGTCGAAGTCACTCCCGTACGTCCACCCCGGCACCGCCGCGCCCCGCCCGTACATGCGCCCGCGCGGCCCTCACCCCTGCCTCACACCGGCCCTCGCATCCGCCCGCACACCCGCCCTCGTATCCGCCCGTACATCCCTCCGTACATCTCTTCGTACATCCAGTACGAAGAAGGCGCGGCGGCGCCCCGAGGCCCGGGGGCGCGGGCGGAGCGCCTCCCAGGGGCTAACGTGGAACGGATGGGGACCCGCGAAGCCTGACCAGGAGGCGCACGTGCCAGAAGGAACCGGCGGTACGCCACCGCGTACGCTCGCGGAGGCCCTGCGCACCCAGGGTGACGGCTCGCTCGTCGCGCTCCTGCGTGCCCGCCCCGACCTGCTCAATCCCGTACCGAGCGACCTCTCGCAGCTCGCGACGCGCGCGGGCACCCGCGCCTCCGTCGTACGGGCGCTGGAACGGCTCGACCGGTTCACGCTCCAGACCGCGGAGGCCCTGGCCGTCGCCGCCGAGCCCGCGCCGTACGACACGCTGCGCGCGCTGCTGACCGGCGACGAGGGCGACCCGGAGATCGAGGCGGCCCTGCCCCGCGCGGTGGAGACCCTCCGCGACCGGGCGCTGATCTGGGGCGCGGACGACCGGCTGCGGCTGGTGCGCACCGCCCGCGAGCTGCTCGCCCCCTCCCCCACGCATCCCTCGCCGACCGGGCTCGGCCCGACGGTCGCCGAGGCCACCGCGGGCATGTCGCCGGGCCGGCTCCAGGAGATCCTGACCGCCGCCGGGCTGCCGTCCACCCACGATCCGGTCTCCGCCGTGGCCTCGCTCACCGCGCTCTTCACCGACCGTACGCGGATGGCGGCGCTGCTCGACACGGCCCCCGTGGAGGCCCTGTCGGTGCTGGACCGGCTGGTGTGGGGGCCGCCGTACGGCGAGGTCACCTCCAGCCCCACCCCGCCCGTGCAGTGGCTGCGCGACCGCGGGCTGCTGCTGCCCGCGACCACGCGTACGGTCGTCCTGCCGCGCGAGGCTGCGCTGCATCTGCGCGCCGGGCGCGCGCACCGTACGCCGGAGCCCGTGGCGCCCGCCATCGCGCCCCGCGCCTCGGATGCGAGCACGGGTGCCCGTCCACAGGTTGTGGACAACACGGCGGCCGGGCAGGCGTTCACGGCGCTCGCCACCATCGAGGAACTGGCCAAGGACTGGAACGAGGGCGGCCCGAACGTCCTGCGGGCCGGCGGTCTGTCCGTACGCGACCTCAAGCGCACCGCCACCGCTCTCGACGTGACCGAGCCCGTGGCCGCGTTCTGGGTCGAACTCGCCTACGCGGCCGGGCTGTTGGCGGCCGACGGCGAAACCGACGAACGGTACGCCCCGACGCCCGCCTACGACGACTGGCAGGAACTGCCCGCCCCGGAGCAGTGGGCCCGGCTCGCCACGGCCTGGCTGACGGCGACCCGCACGGCCGGTCTGGTCGGCAGCCAGGACTCCAAGGGCCGTACGCTCGCGGCGCTCGGCCCCGACCTGGACCGCGGCGCCGCGCCCGAGGTACGGCGCCGGATCCTCGACCTCCTTGCCACCCTTCCCGAGGGCACGGCCCCCGACCCCGAATCGCTGCTCGGCAGACTGCGCTGGGAACGCCCCCTGCGCGGCGCGTCCGGCACCGGCCGGCACGACGATCTGCGGGCGCGGCTGGCGGCCTGGACGCTGAACGAGGCGGAGATGCTGGGCATCACGGGCCGGGGAGCGCTCGCGTCGCACGCGCGCGCACTGCTGGCACCGGACGCCACGGACACCCCCACTGCCACCGACGCCGCACGCGCCTCAGGCGACCCGGCCACCACCGACGTCGCTCGCACCCCCGCCGAACTGGCCGGTGCGAGGGCGCGAGCGGCCCGCGCCCTCGCGCCGCTCCTCCCCGAACCGCTCGACCACGTGCTCCTCCAGGCGGACCTGACCGCCGTGGCACCGGGCCCGCTCCTGCGCCCGCTGGCCGAACTGCTCGCCATCGCGGCCGATGTCGAGTCGAAGGGCGGGGCGACCGTCTACCGCTTCACCCCCGGCTCCGTACGCCGCGCGCTCGACGCCGGACAGTCGGCCTCCGACCTGCACGACTTCCTCAGGAACCACAGCCGCACGCCCGTACCCCAGCCGCTCGCCTACCTCATCGACGACGTGGCCCGTAAACACGGCCACCTCCGGGTCGGGGCGGCCTCCGCGTACGTACGCTGCGACGACGAGGCCGTACTCGACGAGATCCTCGCCGACAAACGCTCCCAGGGCCTACGGCTGCGCCGCCTCGCCCCGACCGTACTGGCCGCCCACGCCGACGCGGTCACCCTGCTCGACGGGCTGCGCGTCATGGGCTTCGCACCGGCCGCGGAGTCGGCCGAGGGCGACGTGATGATCACCCGCGCCCACGCCCACCGCACCCCGCCCAGAACGGCCCCCGCCCCGGTCCCGGACGGACCCCCCACCCCGGACACGGCGCTGCTCAGCGCGGCGGTGAAGGCGATCCGCGCGGGCGACCTGGCCGCCACGGTCGTCCACAAACCGGTCCCCGAACCCTCCGGCTCCGGCTCGGCGGCCCTGGCCTCCGCCGCGGCCGCCTCCAGAAACGGCGCCCTCCCCCGCACCACCTCCGCCGAGACCCTCGCCACGGTCCAGGCCGCCGCCATGACCGGCTCAGCGGTCTGGATCGGCTACGTCAACGCGGAGGGCGCGGCCAGCCAGCGCGTCATCGCCCCGGTCCGGGTGGAGGGCGGCTACGTCACGGGCTACGACCACACGGCGGACGAGGTCCGCACGTACCCGCTGCACCGCATCACGGGAGTAGCGGAACTGGCGGACGACCCGGCGTGATTTCTTGAGGGCTCGGTGCGCTGCCCGCGACGCCTGGGCAGGTGCGTCAGGGGGCGAGTAGCCGTCCGGCGCGTTCGGCCAGCTCGCGCGCGGTGGAATCGTGCGAGTGCCGGGCGAGGCGTACCCGCATGTCCTCGGCGGCGTCGCGAACCCGTACGGACTGCACGCCTTCGGCGCAGTCCAGGAACTCCGTCCAGACCATCAGAGCGCCGTCCAGGTCGCCTTGGCGCAGGTGGATCTCTCCCAGATTCCCGAGGACGCCGGCGCGGGTACGGCGCCGGTCGAGACCGTACGCATCCATCGCTTGGTGCAGGTGTTCCTGGGCAGCGGTGAAGTCGCCCATCTTCGCCAGGATCATGCCGGAGGCGTAGGCCCAGCGTCCGATGCTGAAGTGGGACGCCCACGACTCACCGGGCGGCGTGCCGGCGGTGCGCTCGATGGAGGACTGGGACGAGGACAGGGCCTTGGTAGCGGCCCTGTGGTCACCGTCCAGGGCCGCGGCCTCGGCGAAGGTGGACTCGTAGTAGGCATGGGCGCGCGGGTCGTCCAGATGGCTCGCGTAGGTCATGGTCCGCTCGGCGAGGGCGAAGGCTTCCGCCCGGTGCCGCGGCCCGAGGCCGATGGACTGCACCGTGAGGCCACGGAGGGCGGTCGCGGCAAGCTCGGGCTCACCGGCTTCATCGGCGAGCCGCCAGGCGTGCGCGTAGTAGTGGCGGGCGAGTTGCTGATGGCCCTTGTCGTCGCCCTCGTCCTGGGACATCCACCCGAGGAGGTGGGCGAGCTGGCTCGTGGCGGCGTACAGGGCACGGCCGGTGGTTTGCGTGTAGCGGCCGTTCAGCCATGGCCCGGCGTTCTCGATCAGGTAGCTGCGGGCGATCTTGCGGACGTGGCCTCCGCCGTACTCGGCCGCGCTGTCGCCGAGCGTCTTGACCATGGTCTTGATCGCCTGCACCTCACCGTCGCCGACCCGGAGAGCGGGGGCAGGGGTGTCGCGGACACGACGGATGATGGCGTCGGAGTCGGGTACGCCGAGGCACGACAGCGCGGCACCGCTCGATGCGGTCAGGAAACTCCGACGGTCCACGTCACTCCTCCCCAGAGGCGACTACACGGGGTTACATCGTGGATCCTGTTGCCTTCACAGGTCAGGCAGTTGACTCAACTTCACGCCGTCGGGGCCAGCCAGGCATACGGCTCTCTCCCCCCACCTCGCCGGCGCAAAGGAGACGTGTCCTGGCCGCGTCCTGCGTTTGCGCAGGGCCCGCCTCCCCTCCCTCACTGCCGGCGTGACCTGGGAAGGAGAAGGCGATCGCGGAATCCCCGGACCGTGCCGGTCAGCCGCCCGGACGGCCTTACGGCGGCGGGCACGGGCCCCACGTGGCCGTCCCGCATACCTGCCGGTGCGCCCCGCGTACCAGCACGGGAGTAGCGGAACTGGCGGACGACCCGGCGTAGTTGGTGGGCACCTGGAACGAATCGGCACCCCGCCCCGGTCCGCACCCCGTACGTCGGACTGGGGCGACCACCGTCCCGCACCAGTGCTGGGTGCTCATGGCCGGTCCGGGGTGCTCGCGTCCTGGCAGTCGCACGGGCAGCGTGGGGCGAAGTCGTCGTCCGCGATGGGTTCGCCGGGCCACAGCGGCGTGATGCCGTGCTCGCCGTTACGGCAGGCGGGCGCGGTGTACGGAGTCCGGTTCACCGGACGTCGCCTTCGAGCCGTGCCTGCCCGACCCGGAGCAGCTCAGCCACCGTCTCCGGGACGCACAGCTTCCCGGCCCGTCTCACCGGCACGGCCCAGTACAGCGCGACGGGGGCCGGTTCCGTACGGTCGGGCCGGGGGATACCGAGCCAGCCGCCCCGGCCCCGGACCACAGCCACCGGGGAGCGCCAGTTCTCGCGGGTCCCCGGTGGCACCAACGCGTAGTACCAGGCGCCCGGATGGCAGATCACCGGTCCGTCGAGCACCTCGTTCAGGACACCGGCCACCACATCCGGGACAGTGCTGCCGGTCGCCGCGTCGACCAGGGTCCGTGGCATCCGTACGGCGTCGTACACGCCACCGGTGCGCAGCGTCGCCGGGCGGCCGTGGGACCACGCTTCGCTGGTGACAGCGGGGTCCGGGCCGGAGGATGTCAGCCACCGGGCGATCGCGCTCTCCACGAACTGGCTCATCCGATGGCCCCCGACTCTGCGTGTCGCGGCCGGCCGGAATATCCGGGGTGCTCTGTGCGGCAGGGCGTACTGGTCACAGCCATGGAGACCTCGATGGGTGCGAAGTGAGCGGTCTTGTCCGAGTGAACGACGGCCGGCAGCGCGGGGGCAGGAAGAATCGGTCGGATGCCGCTTCCGCCGACCGGAAATTCGGGCCGACTCCGCTCACCGACCGGGCTTCGGTGGCTACGGTGGGTAGGTGGAGGGGAACGAAAGCCTCAGCGGCGCCATGCATGAGTGCGGCTACACCCAGGCCGAGTTGGCCGACGCGGTGAACGCCCGTCTGATGTCCCTCGGGTACGAGGGCACGGTGAGCGATCGCACGGTCCGCAACTGGCTCACCGGAAAAACGCGATGGCCTCACCCCCGCCGGCGTGCGGCCTTGAAGGCAGTATTCGGCAGTACCGCCGAGGAGCTGGGGTTCAGCCCACCGGCACCAAGACGACGCCCCTTCACCACTCCGGAGCAGCCCGTGAGGCGCAGGAACTTCCTCACCGCGACCGTCGGGACGACGGCTGCCGCCGTCGCCCCGCTGATCGCCCCACACTCTGTGGGCACCTCGGACGTGATCCGGCTGCGCTCCGGCCTGGACGCGCTCATGGCGCTGGACGCCACGCGAGGCGGTCACGACGGTCTGGAGCATGCCGCCCTCACCAGTGCCAACGAGGCCCTGGAGATGCAGAAACAGGCGGCATCCCAGCGCATCCGCCAGAGGCTGTTCAGCGTGGCCGCCGACTACACGGCAACGGCCGCCTGGTCCGCCATCGACACCCGTCGGTCCAACAGGGCTCAGGGCCTCCTGGACCGGGCGCTGTACCTGGCGGGAATGGCCAAGGACCCCATCGCGGAGCTGCGGGTCTGGAACTCGTACGCCATGCTGGCGCATCAGCGCGATCAGCACACCGCGGCGGTGGACTCCGGGTACGCGGCCCAGGCGACGGCCATCGCCCGGCGAAACCCCCTGTATGGCTCCCTCGCTCACGCCCGTACAGCCGTGGCCCACTCCAACCTCGGTGACCGTCAGGCCGCCCTGCGGTCCCTGGGATATGCCGAGGAAGCCCTGGGCAAGGCTGCCTTGGACGAGCCCCGTCCGAGCTGGCTGGCCTTCTACGGCCCTTCCGAGCTGACAGCCATGACGGCCATCATCCGGGATCGAACCGGTGACCCCGTGGAAGCCGAGGCTGCCTCCCACCAGGCCCTGGCGGCCATCCCCGCTCAGTTCCGGCGGAACCGGGCTCTGGCGACCACCAGGCTCGCCCTGGCCCAACTCCACCAGCGCGACATCGACCAGGCATGCGCCACTGCCTCGACCGTATTCGCGTTGATGAGTGGCAATCCGATGCCCGGCAGGATGCGGTCTCTGCTCGGGGACTACTACCGGGACTTGATCACCCTTGCACCGGACGCGAGCGTCGCCAGAGAGTGGGGAGACCGCTACCGATCCGAATGGAGCCGAGCTTGAGCGCCGCCGAGCTGGACGTCCGACACTTCACGCACGAGGACCTGCCGCAGATCAGGCAGATGATCATCGACGTGCACGCCGAAGCCCAAGGCGCCGACAGGGATGACGAGTTCAAGAAGAAGTTCCCCTGGTTCGTGGATCACTGGGGCGGCAACCCCGCCTTCGCCTGTGTGATCGCGTACGACGGTGACGAGCCCGTGGCCTTCGCGTACGGTGCCCCGGCCAACCCGGACCGCGAGTGGTGGCGCGAGCACCTCGTCCCCGCGCCGGAGAAGACCCGTACGTTCGCCTATTCCGAGCTGGCCGTCCGTCCGAAGTGGCGCAAGAAGGGCGTCGCCGAGTTGGTCACGCGCATGCTGCTCGAAACCCGCGACGAGGATCTCGCCGTCCTCTTGGTGGACGTGGAACATCCCAGGGTGCAGGGCCTGTACGAGTCCTGGGGCTTCCGGAAAGTCGGGGAGCGCCGGCCCTTCCCTGACTCGCCGGTGTACGCGGTGATGTTGACGGAACTTCCGCTGAACTGAGCCCGGACGGACGGCCGTGCGAGGCACCCCTGCCCCGGGCGGCGGCCGGGGCCGACCACGGGCGGGAGGGGGCGGGGGCGGAGGAGGTGCGTGTCCGGATGTGCAGCGTCGCAGCTCGCGCTAGGCGCGGTGACCACGCGACGGAGTCGCATAGGGACCGCGGCGCAGTCCGGACACGGACCTCCGGAGGCCCCGGCCCGGCCCCGGCACCCGCCACCACCCACCGGCCCCCGCGCCGCAGGCGCACACCGCACACCGCGCCGGGAGGCGCGGCGCACCCGCGCCCCCCATGAGGCGGTCAGCGTCGACCGAGGCGGCCGAGCCGTTCGCGCCAAGCCGCCCCGGGCGCCGAGCCGGATCGCTTCGTCTTGGTCCCGGCCTTCGTGCCCGCCTTCGTGCCGGCCTTCGTGCCCGCCTTCGTCATCCGGGCCTTGCTCCTCGGCTTCGGCTTCGGCTTCGGCTTTGTCTGAGGCCGCCGCTCAGGCTCCGGCTTCCGCCCGGCGGACGAACCCGCACCCGCACCCGGCGCGCCCTGCGCGTCCACCGCGCCCAGCGCGTGGAAGCGCCGCCCGATCAGCCTCCCCACCAGCACATACGCGATCAACGCACCGCTCGTGTTCAGAATCACATCGTCCACATCGAACGCGCGCCCCCGCACCACGGCCCCCTGCGCCAGCTCCACCAGCACCATCACCAACGCCGTCAGCACCACCACCCGCACCATCCGCAGCCTGCGCGGTACGAGCACCGGAAGGAGCAGCCCGAACGGCGCCCCCATCAGCAGATTCCCGCCGACCTGCTTGCACGCGGCGAGGAACGTGTAGTCCTCCGCGTACTGCATCAGGGAGTGCCCCGGCCTGAGATTGGCACCCGCGATGTCCTCGGACGCGGGGGACGGCGTCAGAGTCAGTTCGGCCAGTACCGCGGCGAACCCCGTCAGGCCGAGCAGCGCCACCGTCATGATGAGAATCCGCAGCACAGCATGCCCCCACGGGATACCCCCTGGGACTGCCTTCGCCGGGTTGGGCCTTTCCGTCTCTGCGGTCATAGACCCCGGGTGCCCCGGCCCGCCACGGATACGCGCCCCCGGCCCCGGATACGCGCCCCCGGCCCCGATCCGCCGAAGATGCGCGACACTGGTCGTTTGGCCACTGGTCATTCGGCCGTGCAGAGCCATCCCCGAAAGGCAGCCGCGCGTGAACGGACCCCTCATCGTCCAGAGCGACAAGACCCTGTTGCTCGAAGTCGACCACGAGCAGGCCGACGCCTGCCGCCGCGCCATCGCGCCCTTCGCCGAGCTGGAGCGCGCCCCCGAGCACATCCATACCTACCGGCTGACCCCGCTCGGGCTGTGGAACGCCCGCGCCGCCGGGCATGACGCCGAGCAGGTGGTCGACGCGCTCGTGGAGTACTCCCGGTATCCCGTGCCGCACGCGCTGCTCGTCGATGTCGCCGAGACGATGGCCCGCTACGGTCGGCTCACCCTCTCCAAGCACCCCTCCCATGGGCTGGTCCTGACCTCCACCGACCGTCCCGTGCTGGAGGAGATCCTCCGTTCCAAGAAGGTCCAGCCTCTGGTCGGCAACCGCATCGACCCGGACACCGTCGCCGTCCACCCCTCGGAGCGCGGCCAGATCAAGCAGACGCTCCTCAAGCTGGGCTGGCCGGCCGAGGATCTCGCCGGTTACGTCGACGGCGAGGCCCACGCCATCGAGCTGGACGAGTCGGGCTGGGCGCTGCGCCCGTATCAGAAGCAGGCCGTCGAGGGGTTCTGGCATGGCGGCTCGGGTGTGGTCGTGCTGCCCTGTGGCGCGGGAAAGACGCTGGTCGGGGCCGGTGCGATGGCCGAGGCCAAGGCGACGACGCTGATTCTGGTGACCAATACCGTCTCGGCCCGCCAGTGGAAGCACGAGCTGGTGAAGCGCACGTCACTGACCGAGGACGAGATCGGCGAGTACAGCGGTACGAAGAAGGAGATCCGCCCGGTCACCATCGCCACGTACCAGGTGCTGACCACCCGCCGTAAGGGCGTCTACCCGCACCTGGAGCTGTTCGACTCCCGTGACTGGGGCCTGGTCATCTACGACGAGGTGCATCTGCTGCCCGCGCCCGTCTTCAAGTTCACCGCCGATCTCCAGGCCCGGCGCCGGCTCGGGCTGACGGCGACGCTCGTACGGGAGGACGGCCGCGAGTCGGACGTCTTCTCGCTCATCGGGCCGAAGCGGTTCGACGCGCCGTGGAAGGAGATCGAGGCGCAGGGCTATATCGCTCCGGCGGACTGTGTCGAGGTACGGGTCAATCTGACCGACAGCGAGCGGCTGGCGTACGCGACGGCCGAGACCGAGGAGAAGTACCGCTTCTGCGCGACGACCGCGACGAAGCGGAAGGTGACGGAGGCGCTGGTACGCAAGCACCGGGGCGAGCAGACCCTCGTCATCGGCCAGTACATCGACCAGCTCGACGAGCTGGGCGAGCATCTGGACGCCCCCGTCATCAAGGGCGAGACCAGCAACGCGCAGCGCGAGAAGCTCTTCGAGGCGTTCCGGCAGGGTGAGATCTCGGTGCTGGTCGTGTCGAAGGTCGCGAACTTCTCGATCGATCTGCCGGAGGCGACGGTCGCGATCCAGGTCTCGGGTACGTTCGGCTCCCGCCAGGAGGAGGCCCAGCGCCTGGGGCGTGTCCTGCGCCCGAAGGCGGACGGCCACGAGGCCCGCTTCTACTCGGTGGTCGCGCGCGACACGATCGACCAGGATTTCGCGGCGCACCGCCAGCGGTTCCTGGCGGAGCAGGGCTACGCGTACCGGATCGTGGACGCGGACGAGCTGCTGGCGGAGAACTGACGGCGGAGAGCGGAGAACTGAGCCGGGCCCCACGGGTTTCCCGGGCTTCCCGGCCCCCGCGCCTCCGGCCGTCTCAGTCCATCAGCGCCAGCACCGGCCCCGCCGCCAGCAGCGCGTACTGCGCCCCCACCGCCCCGCCCCGCACGCCCCGCAGCATCGAGCCACCCGGCAGCGCCGCCGCGGCCAGGCCGATGAGCCCGGACAGGTGAAGGGACCAGAAGCCCGCGTCGATGTACGCGCCCGCGACGCCGTCGCCCGGGTCGACCGCGTCGGTCAGCGCGATGACGGCCAGCAGGACGTAGCCGCCCAGCAGCAGCCCAAGACCGCCCAGCGCGCAGAGCCGGAGCGCGAGGAGCGCGCCGCGGTCGGTGGTCTGCTCCGGAGCGGGGGTGGGGACCGTCGTCGTTTCCATGCCCCGATGACATCACCGGGACGGGGCGCCCCGCTTCGGCGCCCGTACTCACCCCGTACCCGCCGTCGTACTCACCCCCGAGCCGGCCTCCGCACGCTGCACCGGAAGGACGAGGGCGGAGTCCCCCTGGTCCGCCCCCGGGCCCGTGCGCCACGCCGCGAACACCAGCAGCCCCAGCGCGAACAGCGGGTACGGCGACGCCGGCACCTGCTGCCACCACGGCAGCCGGAGGTCCAGATCGCCGTCGTGCGGCACGATCCAGAAGGTGCGCGCCGTCCACACCACCCCGACCGCCGCCGCCGTACGGAACCGGCGCTCCGCGATCAGCACCGCCAGCAGCGGCACGCACCACACCCAGTGGTGCGACCAGCTGATCGGCGACACGAGCAGCGCGGTCAGCGCCATGACCAGCACGCCCCAGGTCTCCAGCCCGGCCCGTACGACGGCCCGCCGGGCGATCCACAGCCCGGCGACCGCCGTGGCCCCGGCGGCCACCGCCCACACCACGCCCGGCTCCGCGGTGTGCAGGAGGCGCCCCAGCATCCCTTGCAGCGACTGGTTGTCGACGATCCACGCCTTGCCGACCCGGCCCGTCTCGAAAAGGCGCGTCGTCCAGAACTCGCCACTCGCCTCGGGCAGGACGAGCGCGCCGAGCAGCACGGTGCCGGTGAAGGCGGCCAGGCCGATCAGTCCTGACCGTACGCGCCCGGTCACCAGCAGATACACGATGAAGACGGCCGGAGTCAGCTTGATGCCCGCCGCGACACCGAGCGCGAACCCCTTGCCGAGCGCCTGCTCGGGCCGCGACAGGTCCCACAGGACGAGGCAGACGAGTGCGAGGTTGATCTGTCCGAAGAGAACGGTCTGGAAGACGGGTTCGAGCCAGAGCCCGACGGCGACGGCGGCCAGCAGCGGCACAGGACCGGCGGGCATCCCCGCGAACCGCCAGGACAGCCGTACGAGCAGCGCCAGCAGCGCCGCGTTCCCGATGACGAAGACGACCTTGAGGGCGTCGAGGGGCAGCCAGGTGGTGGGGACGAAAAGGATCGCGGCGAACGGCGGGTAGGTGGCGGGAAGTTGCCACTGAGTGACCGTGAAACCGTAGAGATCGGTGCCGTCCACGACGGCAGCGCCTTCCGCACGGTAGACGAGGGTGTCGGCCATGGGGATGCGCCGGGCGACGCAGAGAGTGGCGAGTGCGGCCAGCGACAGGGCGAGCGCGCCCACTGCGGCGAGTGAACGAGGCGTCACGGTCCGGTAGGTCACGGCCGCGACCCTAGTGGATCAGAGGCGCTACTCAGGAGCGCGGCGGGACGGGGTGGCGCGCGATTGGCGCGATACGCGTCAGCGGTGCTCGGTACGGGTCAGCGGCGCTTGATACCCGCCTCCTCCGCGTACTCCCCGAGGACGGCCACGTTGAACGCGGCGCTCACGAAGACCTTGACGGCGCGCAGCGCGTTGCCGACGTAGTGGGCGTGGTGGGAGACGGAACCCGTGGCGGTCGCGCCGGGGAGCGGCGAACCGTGCGGGGCATGGGCCGGGGTAAAGGTCGCGGTACTCATACATCCATGATGGGCACGTGCGCCGTGTGAGTCATCGCCCTGCGGTTTGAGCCTCGTGCGGGGCCGTGTACGACTCCGGTCCCGTGGCATCCCCTACGGGGTGGAGGCCGCGGATGGCCCGCGGGACGGACGCGCTCCCGCCGCCGAGGACCCCCGCAGGAGGCCCCGGGTGCCCGGCCCCGCGGGGGTGCCCGGCCGCGCGGCGCGAGCCCCCGCGGAAAACCATTCGTCTCCTCGTCACCTGCTGGCTACAATCGCCCACCTTGCCCGCCTCCCTCGCGGAGCGCCGTCGTCCGGACGGAAACCGGACGGCCGACCGCCATGACGTGATTCCACGCCGAACGGCCACCGCACCCCGTCGCCCGACGGGGTGGGGCCCGTCGGCCTGCGTAGAGCCCCCGGAGGCACCACCGTGTCCGCGCACGCCCCTGACCCCGCCACGACCCCCGCCGACGGCTCCCAGGACCCCCTGCTGGCGCGGGAACGCGCCCACCTCGCCGCCTCCCGCTCCGCCCTCCGCGCCATGCGCGAGGACGTGCAGGCGCTCGACATCCGCGATGTCACCGCGAACTGGGTCGACGCCGTCATCCTGGAGGCCCAGATCGAGGACCGCATCAAGGCGCTCGCCGATCTCGCCCACACCCCGCTCTTCTTCGGCCGCCTCGACTATCTGCACCCCGTGGGAGCCGCCGAGGCCGAGGGCGCCGAGGGCGAGAGCTTCTACATCGGCCGGCGCCATGTCCACGACGCCAACGGCGATCCCATGGTCATCGACTGGCGCGCCCCCGCCTCCCAGCCGTTCTACCGGGCCTCCAAGAAGGAGCCGCTGGACGTCGGGCTGCGCAGGCGCTTCGGCTACACGGCCGGCGACATCACCGCGTACGAGGACGAGCACCTCTCCGACCCCGCCGAGGCCGCGCGCTCCAGCAGACTGCTCCAGGCCGAGATCGAACGGCCGCGCGTCGGCCCGATGCGCGACATCGTCGCGACGATCCAGCCCGAGCAGGACGAGATCGTACGGAGCGGCCTCCGCGGCTCCGTCTGCGTCCAGGGCGGCCCCGGCACCGGCAAGACCGCCGTCGGCCTGCACCGGGTCGCGTATCTCCTGTACGCGCACCGCGAGCGGCTGGCCCGTACCGGCACGCTCGTCATCGGCCCGAACGCCTCCTTCCTCCACTACATCGAGCAAGTCCTGCCCGCGCTGGGCGAGTTGGAGGTGCGGCAGGCGACGGTGGACGATCTGGTCGCCTCGGTCGACGTACGCGGCACGGACCCCGCGCCCGCCGCCGTCGTCAAGGGCGACGCCCGCATGGCGGAGGTCCTCAGACGGGCCGTACGGTCCCACGTCACACCGCCGGCCGAGCCCGTCGTGGTCGTACGCGGCTCGCGGCGGTGGCGGGTACCGGCGTACGAACTCGACGAGATGGTCGGCCAGTTGCTCGCCCGGGACATGCGCTACGGCGCCGCGCGCGAGGCCCTCCCGCAGCGGATCGCGCACGCCGTGCTCGTCCGGATGGAGGAGGCGGGCGAGGCACCGGACGACCGCGTGCAGGACGCGGTGGCCCGCGACCCGGCGGTGAAGGCGGCGGTGAAGGCGATCTGGCCGCCCGTCGATCCGGCGAAGCTGGTGCTGCGGCTGCTCTCCGACGCGGAGTTCCTCGCGGCGCACGCGGAGGGCGTCCTCACGCCCGAGGAGCAGAAGACGATCCTGTGGACGAAGCCGGTGCGGAGCGTGAAGTCGGCGAAGTGGTCGGCGGCGGACGCGGTACTGATCGACGAGGCGGGCGATCTGATCGCCCGCACCCACTCGCTGGGCCATGTGGTGCTCGACGAGGCGCAGGATCTGTCCCCCATGCAGTACCGCGCGGTGGGCCGCCGCTGCTCGACCGGCTCGGCGACGGTACTGGGCGACCTGGCGCAGGGCACGACGCCCTGGGCGACGACGAGCTGGGCCGACGCGCTGCGGCACCTGGGCAAGGCGGACGCGGTGGTGGAGGAACTGACGGCGGGCTTCCGCGTGCCGCGCGAGGTGATCGCGTACGCGTCGAGACTGCTGCCGTCGATCGCGCCGGGGCTGGCGGAGGTGGCGTCGGTCCGCGAGTCGCCGGGCTCGCTCTCGGTACGGTCGGTGGTGGCGGAGGGCCTCGACGGCGCCGTCGTCGCCGCCTGCGTGGAATCACTCGCGCACGAGGGCTCCACGGGTCTGATCGCGGCGGACGCCCGTGTCCCGGCGCTGCGGGAGGCGCTGACGGCGGCGGGGCTGCCGTACCTGTCCCCGGGCGAGGAGACGACGGCCGAGGCCCGTCTGACGCTGGTGCCCGCGTCCCTGGCGAAGGGCCTGGAGTACGACTACGTGGTCCTGGACGAGCCGTCGGCGGTGGTCGACGGCGAACCGGACGAGCGAACGGGGCTGCGGCGGCTGTACGTGGCGTTGACGCGAGCCGTGTCGGGCCTGATCGTCCTGCACGCGACGGAGCTGCCGGAGGCGCTGTCGCCGCCCGCGCCGTAGCGCCGTCCGGCGGTGCGTCTCCGGCGGGGGCGGGGGTGGTCGCCGGGTTGCGGTCGCGTTGTCGCGGGCCGGGGTCCCGGACGCGAGCCCCGGAGCGCACCCCGGCGACCACCCGCGCCAGACCACCGGCCCCCGCCGAAACGCACCGCCCCCGCACCCCGGAAACCAGCACCCGGAAACCGGCCCCCGCCGAAACGCACCCACGACCACGCCCCCCGCCGGAAGGCGCTACGCGTCGATGGCCTCGCGCCATCCCCGCACCGCGTCCGCCGACACCGATCCCGCCCAGCCCCCCGGCCTCGCCGCGCCCCCGATGTGGAACGCGTCCACCTCCGCCGCCAGCAGCGCCCCCAGGTGGTCCAGCCGCAGGCCGCCGCCCACCATCAGCCGCGCCCCGTACCCCGGCTCCCCCCGCGCCCCGGCCTCCGTCTCCGCCAGCAGCGTCGGCAGCCCGTCGTCCACGCCCGCCGCCGAGCCCGCCGTGAGGTACGTGTCCAGGCCCGGCAGGTCCGCCAGCTGCTTGCGGAGCGCGTCCCGGTCGGCCGCGCGGTCGATCGCCCGGTGGAAGGTCCACCGGCAGCCGTCCAGCTCCGCGATCAGGCGTTCCACGGTGACCAGGTCCGGCGTCCCGTCCGCGTCGAGGAAGCCGAGGACGAACTCGTCCGCCCCCTCCGCCCGCAGTCCCCGCGCCACCTCGGCCAGCGCGTCCGCGCCTCCCGGCTCGCCCACCGCGAATCCGTCGGCCAGCCGCAGCATCACCCTCAGCGGGATGTCGACGGCGGCCCGGATCTTCGCGAAGGTCTCGCGGGGTGGGGTCAGCCCGTCCGCCGCCATGTCGGTGACGAGTTCAAGGCGGTCCGCGCCTCCGTTCCGGGCGGCGACCGCGTCCTCCGCGTCGAGAGCGATCACCTCCAGGAGTGCACGCTTACTCATGGGACCTCATTCATACGTATGCCGGCGGGTCAGGGACATGACTGGACGGGACCCGATATAGGTCTAGTCCAATATCCCAGCCTACGGGGCGCTCCCGCCCGCGCGCATCAGCGCATTCACGGACATCCCTTGCGTTACATACCCCATGGGGGTATAGATAGAGGAGTGAGATACCCCTAGGGGGTAGGATGACATTGTCGAGGAGAAGGAGCCCGTCAGCCATGAGCCCCACACGGACCACCGCCGGCACAGCCGCCGAAGTCGAGCTCATGATCGGCGGTATGACCTGCGCCTCCTGCGCGGCGCGGATCGAGAAGAAGCTGAACCGGATGGACGGGGTCGAGGCCACCGTCAATTACGCCACCGAGAAGGCCAAGGTCAGCTACCGGGGCCAGGACGTCGCGGTCGAGGATCTGATCGCCACCGTCGAAGCCACCGGCTACAGCGCCACCCGGCCCGCGCCCGCACCCGCACTCGTCCCGGCGGACACCGACACCGCCGACACCGCCGACACCGCCGACACCGCCGACACCGCTGACACCGCCGGCACCCCGTACGCGACGGACACCGCCAAAGACCCCGAGGACGTGACACTGCGGCAGCGGCTGATCACCGCCGTCCTCCTGTCCGTCCCCGTGGTCGCGATGGCGATGATCCCCGCCCTCCAGTTCGAGTACTGGCAGTGGCTCTCGCTCACCCTCGCCGCCCCCGTCGTCACCTACGCCGCCTGGCCCTTCCACCGCGCGGCCTGGGCCAACGCCCGCCACGGCGCCGCCACCATGGACACCCTGATCTCGGTCGGCGTCTCGGCCGCGTTCCTCTGGTCCCTGTGGGCGCTGTTCTTCGGTCACGCCGGCATGCCCGGCATGACCCACCCCTTCGAGCTGACCGTCGCCCGCACCGACGGCGCGAGCAACATCTATCTCGAAGCCGCCGCGGGCGTCACCGCGTTCATCCTCGCCGGCCGCTACTTCGAAGCCCGCTCGAAGCGCAAGGCCGGTGCCGCCCTGCGCGCCCTGCTCGAACTCGGTGCCAAAGAAGTCACCGTCCTGCGCGACGGCGCCGAGGTGACCATCCCCACCGCGCGGCTACGGACCGGCGATCACTTCCTCGTCCGGCCCGGCGAGAAGATCGCCACCGACGGCACGGTCGTCGACGGCTCGTCCGCCATCGACGCCTCCATGCTCACCGGCGAGTCCGTCCCCGTGGAGGTCACCGCCGGGGACGCCGTCACCGGCGCCACCCTCAACGCCGGGGGCCGGCTCGTCGTCGAAGCCACCCGCGTCGGCGCCGACACCCAGCTCGCCCGCATGGCCCGCATGGTCGAGGACGCCCAGAACGGCAAGGCCGCCGCCCAGCGCCTCGCCGACCGGATCTCCGCCGTCTTCGTCCCCTTCGTCATCCTGCTGGCCCTGGCCACCCTCGGCTTCTGGCTCCTCACCGGCGCCGGACTCACGGCCGCCTTCACCGCCGCCGTCGCCGTCCTGATCATCGCCTGCCCCTGCGCCCTCGGCCTGGCCACCCCGACCGCCCTCATGGTCGGCACCGGCCGCGGCGCCCAGCTCGGCATCCTCATCAAGGGCCCCGAAGTCCTCGAATCGACCCGCCGCGCCGACACCATCGTCCTGGACAAGACCGGCACCGTCACCACGGGCCACATGACCCTCCTCGCCACCCACACCGCCACCGGCACCACCGAGACCGAGGTGCTGCGGCTGGCGGGCGCGCTGGAGCACGCCTCCGAACACCCCATCGCCCAGGCCGTCGCCACCGGTGCCGCCGAGCGGGTCGGCACGCTCCCCACGCCCGAGGACTTCGCCAACGTCCCGGGCCTCGGCGTCCAGGGCGTCATCGAGGGCCACGCCGTCCTCGTCGGCCGCGCGAAGCTGCTCGCCGAGTGGGAGATCCGTCTCCCTGAGGACCTGGAGCGCGCGAAGGAGGCGGCCGAGGCCGCCGGACGCACCGCCATCGCCGTCGCCTGGGACGGCGAGGCACGCGCCGTTCTCGAAGTCGCCGACGCCGTCAAGGACACCAGCCCCGAGGCCATCCGCCGGCTGCGCGCCCTCGGGCTCACGCCGCTGCTCCTGACCGGCGACAACCAGGCCGTCGCCCACGCCGTCGCCAAGGAGGTCGGGATCGACCCCGGGCAGGTCATCGCCGACGTCATGCCCGAGGACAAGGTCGACGTCGTCAAGAGGCTCCAGGCGGAGGGCCGGTCCGTCGCGATGGTCGGGGACGGGGTCAACGACGCCGCCGCCCTCGCCCAGGCCGACCTCGGACTCGCCATGGGCACCGGCACCGACGCCGCCATCGAAGCGGGCGATCTCACCCTCGTCCGCGGTGATCTGCGCGTCGCCGCCGATGCCATACGGCTCGCCCGCCGCACGCTCACCACCATCCGCGTCAACCTCTTCTGGGCCTTCGCCTACAACGTCGCCGCGCTCCCGCTCGCCGCCGCCGGACTCCTCAACCCCATGATCGCCGGCGCCGCCATGGCCTTCTCCTCCGTCTTCGTCGTCGGCAACAGCCTCCGGCTCCGCGGATTCAAGGCCGTGTGACCCCGCGCGCGGCAGCCGCGCGACGACGGCATCGAGCCGGGCCCCGGAGCCTCCGTTCCGCGGCCCGGCACTATCGTCGTCCCATGCCCGTACCTGATCTGCGCAGCCGGTTCGCGACCACGCTCCTCGCACTCCGGGAGGGACCCGGGGAAGCCGGGGAAGCCGGGAGGGCCGAGGGCCCCGACCCGTACGCGTACGCCGACCGCCTCCTCGCCCGCTGGGCCGAGCCCCATCGCCGCTACCACACCACCGGTCATCTGCTCGCCGTCCTGGACCACATCGACACGCTCGCCGAGTACGCCGACGATCCCGACGTCGTACGCCTCGCCGCCTGGTTCCACGACGCCGTCTACCAGCCCGACCGCTCCGAGAACGAGGAGCGCTCCGCCCGCCTCGCCGAACGCGCCCTTCCCGAGGCCGGGCTGAGCGACGACCGTACGCGCGAGGTCGCCCGGCTCGTCCGCCTCACCACCACGCACGCCGCCGCGCCCGGCGACCGCGACGGCGCCGTCCTGTGCGACGCGGACCTCGCCGTCCTGGCGGGCGGCCCGGAGGCGTACGCGGCCTACACCACGGCGGTACGGGAGGAGTACGGCTTCGTCCCCGACGACGCGTTCCGCACCGGCAGGGCCGCCGTACTGGAGCAGCTCCTCGGCCTGCCCGCGCTGTTCCGTACCCCCTACGGCGCGCGCGAGTGGGAGGCACGCGCCCGCGCGAACCTGGCCGACGAGCTGCGCGGCCTCACCCGTCTCACCAGCTGAGAGCCGACGGTCCGCCGGAATGTAACGGCCGATACGACCGTTGGCACCTGTCATGCCCGACTCCGCCGATTCCCCGCCGCCGAAGCCGACGCCGATACCCGAGCCGATGTCGAAGTCGATACCGAAGCCGACATCGACACCGGCGCCGACGCCGCTCTCGTCCCCGGCCCGGACTTCCGCACCCGCCCCCGCGCCCACGCCCGCCGCTGCCCCCGCCCGTATGCCGCTCGCCGTCTACATCCTCGGCCTCTCCGTCTTCGCTCTCGGCACGAGCGAATTCATGCTCTCCGGCCTGCTGCCGCCCCTCGCCGACGACATGAACGTCTCCATCCCCACGGCCGGGCTCCTGATATCCGCCTTCGCGATCGGCATGGTCGTGGGCGCGCCCCTGCTCGCCGTCGCCACCCTGCGCCTCCCCCGCCGCACCACACTCATCGCCCTGATCTCGGTCTTCGGCCTCGGCCAGGTCGCGGGCGCCCTCGCCCCGACGTACGAGATCCTCTTCGCGTCCCGCGTCATCAGCGCGTTCGCCTGCGCCGGGTTCTGGGCGGTCGGCGCGGCCGTCGCCATCGCGATGGTCCCGCACACCGCGCGCGCCCGCGCGATGGCCGTCATGATCGGCGGGCTCTCCATCGCGAACGTCCTCGGCGTCCCGGTCGGCGCGTTCCTCGGCGAACACCTCGGCTGGCGCTCGGCGTTCTGGGCGGTCGGCGCGGCCTCCGCGGTCGCGCTCGTCGGTGTCGTCACACTCATCCCGCGCATCCCGCTCCCCGCCGAGAAGCCGCAGCTCAAGCGGGAGCTGACCATCTACCGCGACCGTCAGGTCTGGCTCTCGATCGCCGTGACCGCGCTCGCCGCGGGCGGTGTCTTCTGCGCGTTCTCCTATCTCGCCCCGCTGCTCACGGACGTGGCCGGGCTGGACAGCGGCTGGGTGCCGACCGTGCTGGCGCTGTTCGGTGTCGGCGCGCTGGTCGGTACGGCGCTCGGCGGCCGGTTCGCGGACGCGCATCTCTTCGGCGTCATGATCAGCGGCGTCATCGCGTCGACGGTCCTGCTCGCCCTGCTGGCGCTCACCGCCTCGCACCCGGTCGCCGTCATCACGCTGGCCTTCCTGCTGGGCGTCTCGGCGTTCTTCACGGCCCCGGCCCTCAACGCCCGTATGTTCAACATCGCCGCCGCAGCCCCCACCCTCGCGGGCGCCACCACCACCGCCGCCTTCAACCTCGGCAACACCGGCGGTCCCTGGCTCGGCGGCACGGTCATCGACGCGGACTTCGGCTTCGCCTCGACGGCCTGGGCGGGCGCGGCGATGACGGTCGTCGCGATCGGCCTGGCGGCGCTGTCGCTGCGCTACCACCGCGCGACGGCGGGCAGCCGGGTGGTCGCGGGATCGCTCGTGGCCTCGTCCGCCGAGTCGGCCGGGTCCGCCGGGTCGGCTGATGGCCATGCGACCGTCCCCCGCAAGCCGGACACCGCTGCCGCCCCCGCCGACCGCTGACGGACGACCGCCGACAGACGACCGCTGACGAACGACCGCCGACGGACGACCGCTGACGGACGACCGCTGACGGACGACGATCACACCGCTGCCGTCTGTTACGTAACACTCCCCACGCCCCCCTCGGCAATCTAGAGTTGAGGCACCATCAGCTTCGAGGGGGCGGAGAAACCGGGATGTCGCAGCACGCGCCGGACGGGACCGAGGGACAGACGCTGCCGTTCTGGGTCGACGTCGTCGAGGAAGAGGGCGACGAGGGCAACGCCATGGGCGGCCTCTTCCGGCACGACGGCGAGGCCGTCCTGCGCTCGGTCCCCCTCGGCCCCCTCCGCAAGAATCTCGCCGATACGGTCGACGCCCTCCAGAAGGTCTTCGAGGAGGTCGCCGACCGTGGCGGCGCGCTCCCGCTCGCCGAGGCCCAGCTCTCCTTCCAGGTCACCGCCACCGGCGGCATCCAGCTCATCGGCAGTGGCCAGGTGCAGGGGACCCGCGGTCTGACTCTGACGTTCAAGCGCCCGTCGTAGCGGCTCCATGCCACGCCACAAGGCTCTCCTCATCGGAGCCAGCGAGTACGACGACGAGACGATCCGCTCGCTGCCCTTCGTCCGCGACGACCTCCAGCGGCTGGAAGGCGCGCTCTCCGACCGGGGGTTCCGCCCGGTGGAGATCGCCGAGTCCCAGCGCGGCATCACCCCGAACGCCGTCAACCGCCACGTCCTGCGCTTCCTGCGCGACGCCGGCCGCGGCGACACCCTGTTCATCATGCTCAGCGGCCACGGGGTGCACTTCGACGGCCGGGACTATCTCGTCCCGGAGGACGCCTACTACGAGAGCGAGCCGTTCGCCGAGAGCTGCGTCGAGATCGGCTGGCAGAAGGAGCTGGAGGATTCCCCCGCAGGCCAGGTGGTCTTCCTCATCGACGCCTGCCGCGAAGGGTCGGCCCGCCGGACCAAGGCCCCCACCAGGATGCCCGGCTGGGAACGCCCCAAGATCGCCGCGACGCTGCGCCGCAAGGTCGCGTACGTGTACGCGTGCTCCAAGGCCCAGTACGCGCTGTACGTGGACGAGTCCGAGGCCGTACTCCCCCAGCACGCCGACGCCGCCGGCACCCAGCCGAAGGACTCGTTCAGTCTCTTCTCCCGCGCCGTCTCGGACGTCGTGTCGGCCGTGCCGCACACCCTGCACATGGGCGAGTTCCTGGACGAGGTGCAGCGCCGGGTGACCGCGCTGCACACCGCGTACGGCAAGACGCAGCCGGTCCAGCGGGTCAGGGCCGAGACCGACATCCCCTGGCAGGAGTTCACGGTCCTGCCCGGCCCCGCCCGGGACGCCGCCGAACATCCCTGGGTACGCAGCACCGCCACCCACCCCGCATGGGAACGGACCACCCCCGGCGCCGCCCGCGAGGCGCTCAAGGACGTCTGCGCCACGCTCGCCGCCCGGCTCGCCGAGGGGTACGAGACGGCGGCGGCCACACTGCGGGACGATCCGTGGCACGACGCCGAGCTGGCCAAGCGCGCCCAGGACCGGCTGGGCTTCCTCACCGGCCGCCTGGCGGCCGGTGCGGAACTCTCCCCGACCGAAGGCGCGTTGACCGTCCTGCTGCCCCTGCTCGGCCAGGCGTTCTGGACGCACGAAGCGGCCCAGCGGGCGCCGGTCGTCACCGCGGGACCGGCCGACCAGCCCACCCCCGAGCGCGACCGCTTCGGCAAGTTCGCCCAGGGGTTCCCCCGCCTCCAGCGCCGGCTGCGCACCCTGGAGCAGCGCGGCGTCTCGGACGGATCGGCCGAACGCATCCGCTGGTGGCTGTTCCACCGCTGGCTCATCCGGCAGCCCGAGCTGTACGCGTCCCAGACCCTGAAGACGCTGCTCGGCCCGCCGCCCGGCGGCACGGAGTGCCCGGAGTGGGTGACGGAAGCCCTGTCCGGCGAGCGGTTCATGCGCTTCCTCCAGGAACTGCGGGCGGCCCCGTTCGCCGTACCCCGCGACACCCCCGGCCGGCCGGGCGACCAGCGCGACGGCGACTGCGACGTCATCGCCGCCAGTACGAGGGACGAGCACGAGGTACGCGAATCCCTCGTCGCGTCCCTCGCCAAGGCCGCCCAGGCGTTCGCCGTGGACCCGGTGGACCTGCCGGAGATCCTCGTCGAGCACATCGGGATCTCCGACAGCGTGGACCTCGCCGCTCTGCTGACGACGATCCGCGGCTCCGACTGGCGCACGTCGGGCCTCGGCCGCTCCCTGAACGCGGTCTGCGGGCATCCGGCCGTCCAGATCGCCCTGCGCGAGCACGCCCGCCGGGTGGACGGACTGCTGCGCGACATCAACCGGACCTCGGCGCTCGCCCCGCTCCGCTCCCTGCCCCCGTACGCCGACGCCGACCGCGTCAGGCTCGGCGGCAACACCCCCACGCATCTGGCCGACGGCATCCGCTTCCAGCTCGCCGAGGACCGGGTGCAGGAGCTGCTGATGGGCGAGGAGCTGTACGGCGAACGCGAGCTGGCGATCCGGGAGTTGTACCAGAACGCGCTGGACGCCGTCCGCTACCGGGACCGCCGTACGGAATACCTGCGCAGGACCGGCGAAACACCCGCGCGGTGGGACGGCCTCATCGAGTTCGTCCAGAAGGCCGACGCCTTGGGCCGCCCGTACCTGGAGTGCCGGGACAACGGCGTCGGCATGGGCCTCGACGAGCTGCGCGATGTCTTCTCCCAGGGCGGCGCCCGCTTCGTCGACCTCCCGGAGTACATCGAGGAGCAGACGGCCTGGGCCGAGCTGGGCGAACCCCGCATCGAGCTGCACCCCAACAGCCGTTTCGGCATCGGCGTGCTGAGCTACTTCATGCTCGCGGACGAGATCGAGGTGACGACGTGCCGCATGGGCCGCGACGGCCGCCCCGGCAACAAGTACCAGGTGAAGATCGCGGGCCCCGGGAACCTGTTCCGCGTCGACGACCTGGGGCCGGGCACGGACTCCGGCACGACGGTGCGGCTGCTGCTGACCGACCACAAGGAGCGCGTGTCCTGCGTGGACACCTTGCAGCACGTGCTGTGGCTGGCTCCGTACCGTACGAGCGCCGAGCACGGCTCGCGGCGGCACGAGTGGGAGCCGGGTCAGCTCTCGCTCAGCGGTCCCGAGCTGGTCTGGGCTGATGACTCGGAGATGTTCCGGCGCACCGGCGCCTGTTACCCGTCGGGGAACCCGGACGTGTGGTGGGTGGACGGCACGGGCCGCTTCCTCTCGGACGGCCTGCTCGCGAGTACCAACTCGGCGACCATCGGCGGCAGCGCCCGGGAGCGCTACGGCGCCGTGGTCAATCTCCGCGAACAGCACCAGCCGGAGCTGAGCGTCGACCGCAAGACGATCCGTTCGAACGACGAGGACCATGTCAACGCGGTGCTGAGCGAAGCGCTGCCGAGCCTGTTCTCGACCGCGCGACCGCTTCTGGTGCCCGACTGGCTGGTCGAAGCCAGCCGGTCCTCCGTGGGTTTCGGGGACGAGGTCGCCGAACGCGCGCGTACCAGCGGGGTGCCCTGGCCCGCGGGGGACACCGAACGCCCCTTCGAGGCCCTGGGGTTCTTCCGCCCCGACCAGACGCTTCTGCCGCTCGTGACCGGCCACTACCCGGCGGTACGCGAAGAACACGGACCGTCCTATCTCCGGCTGGTACCCACGCCCGTACTCCGGTGGCGACTGCTCACGCTCTACCGGGCCGGCCTGGGGGATCCCCTGACCGAGGCCGCGCAGGCATCTCCTCCGCTGCCCTGCGCACGCCCCTCGGACCATCAGCTGCTCAGTGCCCGTAGCGCGTACACCACGCTCAACTGGACCCAGAGATACAAGGACTGGCTCACCGGACCGGAGAACAGCACCTTCTATTTGCTCAAGAGTCCGTCCCGCACCCTGGTGGACTCCGGGATCCTGAGCGCCCACAGCGTCGAGGTGTGGCGCGATCCCGAGCAGGCGGTCACCCTCGACGAGATCTTCGGCCTGGTGGACCTGACCGAACTCACCGCCGAGGCCGTCGCCGAGCGCCTGACGGCTCTGGGGTACTCGGTCGTTCCTCCGACGGGCTGCGAGAAAGTCCGGCGGGAGGATCTCCCTCTGCTCCGCCCGCTGGGCTCGGTGACGGACAGCTGGCTGGAGCCCGGCAGCGAGCTGTCAGTGGCTCAGCTCTGCCTCAGCGCGGCGATGGCCGAGTGGTCCACGCGTAAGGCCGCCGACCGGCTCCGGGACCTGGGATTCGCCGTCCCCGCCGAATATCCGAACTCCGACGCCTGGACCGCGGAAGACCGCGAGGTGCTGCGGCGGCTGTGGAGCCTGCACGCGGATCCGGTGCCACTGGACCGGGCGCGGGAGATCAGCTACGCCCAGCTGATCAGCGTGGCACGCGCCTCCGGTGCGACCACACAGGCGGTCGTCGGTCTGCTGAGGGACACCGGCTTCTCCGTGCCCTCCCCCGGCACGCCCGGCCTGATGTTCCGGGACGAGGAATGGGCGCTGCTCGTCTACAACGGCATCTCCCTCAATGTGGACCGCCCGGTCCCGCTGCCCCATGTGGTGGGGGTGGCGCACCGCACCGGGCAGACACCGGAGGCGGTCGCCGTACGCTTGCGCGCGCTGGGCTTCGAGGTCCCCGAACTCCCCGCCGACAGGCCGCTGCCGAGTAAACAGGACATCAACTTCCTCTACGCGCGCTACGAATCGTCGTCCAGCAAGGCATGGCCCCGGCCGGATCGCCCGATGGGACTCGGCGCGATCGCGGAGCGGGCAGGCCGTTCCACCCTCTCCATGACGGAAACGGCCGCCAGACTGAACGGCATGGGGTACCGCTGCGCTCCGGCTCAATGGCTGCTCGACCAGTTCCAGGAACACGACGTCGAAGCGCTCCGGTGGACCCTGCCCGACGATGACGATCAGACCGTGATCTCTCCCCCGCAGTTGTACGCGGTGGCCGAACACCTGGGGCGCCCCGCGGAAGATGTCGCCCGGTCGCTCACGGACTTCGGCTACGACGTCGCCGAGATCCCCGACACCTGGCTCCAGGAACGGAAAGCGGAAGCCGACCTGACCGATGTCCTCTCGCGCGGAGAAGAGCCGATCGTCGCCATCGAGTACGCGGTCGAGCTCTCGCTGCCCACCCTCGCCACCGTGGCCATGCGGCTGGGATTGCCCTTCCGCACCGTCGCCCTCCAAGCCACCGCCCTCGGCATGCGCCACGAGGCCGAGACCTGGTTCCCCGCCCTCTGATCCCGTGTCACAGACCGCTGATCCCGTGTGTCACAGATCATCGACAGCGCGAACCGATCACACCGGTTGTCCTCTCTTGTGGGACGGACGGGGACACACCGTCCGCCGCCCGCGCCAGCGCGCCACCCGAGGAGACGCCCGCCATGCCCGAGACCTCACCTTCCCTGTTCCGGAGCCTTCGTGGCCGGGTCACGGGACTCGCCGTCGCCGGTACGGCCCTCGCGCTCCTCGCCCCGGTCCCTGCGATGGCCGCGAGCGCCCAGGCCGGTGCCACCGCCGCCGCCACCGCCGCCGCCGCCGCCACCGCCACCGCCACCGCCGACCCGGTCTCCGTCCTGACGTACACGACCAAGGAACGGCGCGAGGCTCTCGCCTACTGGACGACCGCCCGCATCAAGGCCGTCGGGAAGTCCGTGGACCTCGGTCCGACCGGGCCGAAGGCCAAGCCGTACAAGGGCGCCACGCTGAAGACCGTGGGCCGGCTCTTCTTCGTCAACGCGCGGGGCGCCGACACCTGGTGCACGGCCACCGCCGTCAAGAGCACCAACCGCTCCGCCGTGATGACCGCCGCCCACTGCGTGCGCATGGGCTCCTCCCCCGGCAACACCAACACCTCGATGGTGTTCGTCCCCGCCTACTACAAGGGCAAGCAGCCGTACGGCGCGTTCGCGGTCCGCTCCGCCGCGACCCCGCGCACCTGGGAGAACGACTCCCTCAACGACATGTCCGCGCTGGTCGTCGACGCCGACAAGAAGGGCCGCGAACTCACCGACGTGGTGGGCGGCCAGCCCATCTCCTTCGACCGCGCCGTCGGCGGCACGGTCACCGCCCTCGGCTACTCCGCCACCCGCCCGCAGCTCGGCGAGGAACTCCTCCGCTGCGTCGGCACGACGAAGCGGGAGCACGGCACGCAGATGATCCCCTGCGACCTGACCGGCGGGGCCAGCGGCGGCCCGTGGCTCGCCGACTTCGACGCCACCACCGGCAAGGGCAAGGGCGTCCTGGTCTCGGTCAACGCCTCGCTGGACAGCCTGGAGCCGACCAAGATGTACGGAGAGGTGCTGAGGTCCACGGCCAAGAAGGTCTACGACAAGGCCCAGAAGAGCTGACGCGGGAGCACGGGCGGGCAGGCGTCACCATCCTCGGCATCCGGTGACGCCTGCGACCGCGAACCCGCGAACCCGCGAACCCACGAACCCCCGAACGCCCGACCCCCCGCCCCCCGACTCCGCGAACCCACGACCCCACGACCCCGCGATTCCGCGATTCCGCGAGAACACCCGCTACGCCGCCGGCCGCCCCTTCGGCCGCCGCAGCCCCGCCGCCGTAATCCTGCGTACCAGCTCCTTGGAGCCGATCTCCACCGCGCCCGCCCGCACCGCGTCCCCGTAACGGTCCGCCGGTACGTCGTAGTGATCACGCTCGAAGGCGCGCGCCGGGCAGCCGATGGACGCGGCGAAGGCGTGCAGTTCGCCGAACGAGTCGTCGCTGACCAGGTGTGACCACATCCGCCCGTGTCCCGGCCAGGTCGGCGGATCGATGTAGACCGTCACGAAGCCCCCTGCCCGCCCCGGTCCCCCCGCGAGCCCCCCGAGCCCCGCGTGCCCAGCGCGCCGACCGCCGCGACCACCACCCCCGCCTTCGCGCACACCCAGTGCGGGTCGGGCCCCAGCTCCGGTTCCACCTCCAGCGCGTGCGGTCCGTCATGGGGTCCGTCGTGCGGTCCGCCCGGTCCGCCGGGTCCGGCCTCGGCGCACACCGGGCACAGCGGCCACCGCCCGTACCGTTCCAACAACGCGTCCTGTACGTCCTGCGCCACCAGCCCGGCCACGTACGCGACGCCCTCCGGCCACTGCTCGACCCACCAGCGCCGGTGCGACACCGCGTCCTCCACCAGCGACACGACCTCGGCACGCGCGACGTCGCCCGCCGCCAGGTCGGCCAGCACCAGGGCGCGAGCGGCGTGCAGCGCCTGCTCCAGCGCATCCACATCAGGGCTCGGATCAGGTCTCGAATCAGGTCTCGGGTCGTCCATCCAGCCATTGTCGGTGACGGTGGGGGGTTGACGACCGCCGAATTCCGAAAATATCTTTCATAAGTGACCCCAGACGTGAAGGAAAGTTTCAGCGGAGAGCCCCCACCCGCCCCCGCCGCCCTGGCCGCCAAGGTACGGACCCTCGCGCCGACCATGACCCGCTCGATGCAGCTCGTCGCCGAGGCCGTCGCCGGTGACCCCGCCGGCTGCGCCGCCCTCACCGTCACCGGACTCGCCGAGCTGACCGGCACGAGCGAGGCCACCGTGGTCCGTACCGCCCGCCTCCTCGGCTACCCCGGCTACCGCGATCTGCGTCTCGCGCTCGCCGGTCTCGCCGCCCAGCAGCAGTCCGGACGCGCCCCCTCCGTCACGGCCGACATAGCCGTCGACGACCCCATCGCGGACGTCGTCGCCAAGCTCGCCTACGACGAACAGCAGACGCTCGCCGATACCGCCGCCGGACTCGACACCGTCCAGCTCGGCGCGGTCGTCGCCGCTGCCGCCGCCGCCCGCCGTATCGACATCTACGGCGTCGGCGCCTCCTGTCTGGTCGGCATGGACCTCGCCCAGAAGCTGCTGCGCATCGGTCTGATCGCGCACGCCCACTCCGACCCGCATCTCGCCGTCACCAACGCCGTACAGCTCCGCGCCGGTGACGTCGCCATCGCCATCACACACTCCGGCTCCACGGGCGATGTCATCGAGCCGCTCCGCGTCGCCTTCGACCGGGGCGCGACGACGGTAGCGATCACCGGCCGCCCCGACGCACCCGTATCGCAGTACGCCGACCACGTACTGACCACGTCCACCGCCCGCGAGAGCGAGCTGCGCCCCGCCGCCATGTCGAGCCGTACGAGCCAGCTGCTCGTCGTCGACTGCCTGTTCATCGGCGTGGCGCAGCGTACGTACGAGACGGCCGCGCCCGCGCTCTCCGACTCGTACGAGGCCCTCGCCCACCGCCACAGCCCGCGCAGCACCCGCTGACCTCTCGCGTACGCGACGGCACCCGCACCCCGCGTCCGCACCCGCACCCGCACCCGCACCCGCACCCGCACCCGCATAACCGCGTACTCAGCAGAAAGAGCGCTCTTTCATGACCTCTCAGTACGGCGAACTCCGCGCGCAGCTCGAAACCCTCACCACCGAGGCGTTCCGCCCCGAGCTCGCCGAGATCGACCAGCTGCCGACCCTCGAAATCGCCCGCATCATGAACGGCGAGGACAGCACCGTCCCCACCGCCGTCGCCGCCCAGCTCCCCCGGATCGCCGCCGCCATCGACGCCACCGCCGAGCGCGCGGCCCGTGGCGGCCGGCTGATCTACGCGGGCGCCGGGACGGCGGGCCGGCTCGGCGTGCTGGACGCCAGCGAGTGCCCGCCCACCTTCAACACCGACCCGGAGGAGGTCGTCGGCCTGATAGCGGGCGGTCCCGGCGCGATGGTGACGGCCGTCGAAGGGGCCGAGGACTCCAAGGAGCTGGCAGCCGCCGATCTGACCGCCATGAAGCTCTGCGCGGAGGACACGGTCGTCGGTATCTCCGCCTCCGGCCGTACCCCGTACGCGATCGGCGCCGTCGAGCACGCCCGCAGCCTGGGCGCGCTCACCATCGGGCTCTCCTGCAACGCGGACAGCGCGCTGGCCGCCGCCGCCGAGCACGGCATCGAGATCGTCGTCGGTCCTGAACTGCTCACCGGCTCCACCCGGCTCAAGGCCGGTACGGCACAGAAGCTCGTCCTCAACATGCTCTCGACGATCACCATGATCCGGCGCGGCAAGACGTACGGAAACCTGATGGTCGACGTCCGCGCCTCCAACGAGAAGCTGCGCGCCCGCTCCCGGCGGATCGTCTCGCTCGCCACGGGCGCGTCGGACGACGAGATCGAGGCCGCGCTCGCCGCCACCGACGGCGAAGTGAAGAACGCCATCCTCACCATCCTCGGCGCCGTCGACGGACCCACCGCCGCCGCGCTCCTCACCGACTCCGATGGCCACCTGCGCGCCGCGCTGAAGGCCGCCCGTACCCACGGAAAGACCACGCACCATGGCACCAGCAGACACACCTGACAGAAACCGCGCCACGGCCGAGGCGATCCTCCCGCTCGTCGGAGGCGCCGCGAACATCGCGTCCGTCGCCCACTGCATGACCCGGCTCCGCCTCGGCCTGCACGACCGTTCCCTCGTCCAGGACGAGGCGCTCAAGGCGCTCCCCGCCGTCCTGGGCGTGGTCGAGGACGAGACGTACCAGATCGTCCTGGGCCCGGGGGCCGTGGCGCGGGTGACGCCGGAGTTCGAGCGCCTGGTGGAAGCGGGACGCGCGCCTCAGGCGGCGGCCCCCACCGCGGCCGGACTGGCCGAACGCGGAGCGGCCATCAAGGCGGCGCGGAAAGCCAGGAACGCCACCCCGTTCAAGCTGTTCCTCCGCCGCATCGCCAACATCTTCGTCCCGCTCATCCCGGCGCTCATCGGCTGCGGCATCATCGCGGGCCTCAACGGCCTCCTCACGAACCTCCACTGGCTCCCGGCCCTCGTCCCCGCGCTCGCCGCCCTCGCGTCGGGCTTCATGTCGCTGATCGCGGTCTTCGTCGGCTACAACACGGCGAAGGAGTTCGGCGGTACGCCCATTCTGGGCGGCGCGGTCGCCGCGATCATCGTCTTCCCCGGCGTCGCCAACGTCGACGCGTTCGGCCAGAAGCTCGCCCCCGGCCAGGGCGGCGTGCTCGGCGCGCTGGGCGCGGCGGTGCTCGCGGTGTACGTCGAGAAGTGGTGCAGGCGGGTGGTCCCGGAGGCGCTCGACGTCCTCGTCACCCCGACCCTGACCGTCCTCGTCTCCGGCCTGGTCACGCTGTACGGCCTGATGTACGTCGCCGGTGAGGTCTCCACGGCCATCGGCGATGTCGCGAACTGGCTGCTGGCGAACGGCGGCGCGGGCGCCGGCTTCGTCCTCGGCGGTCTCTTCCTCCCCCTGGTCATGCTGGGGCTGCACCAGGCCCTGATCCCGATCCACACCACCCTGATCGAGCAGCAGGGCTACACCGTCCTCCTCCCCATCCTCGCCATGGCGGGCGCGGGCCAGGTCGGCGCGGCGGCGGCGGTCTACGTCCGGCTCCCCCGCAACGGCTCGATCCGCCGCACCATCAGGTCCGCCCTCCCGGCCGGTTTCCTGGGCGTCGGCGAACCGCTCATCTACGGCGTCTCCCTCCCCCTCGGCCGCCCCTTCGTCACGGCCTGTGTCGGCGGCGCCTTCGGCGGCGGCTTCGTGGGGCTCTTCAACCAGCTCGGCGCGGCGGTCGGTTCGACGGCGATCGGCCCGTCCGGCTGGGCGCTGTTCCCGCTGCTCGACGGCAACGAGGGCCTGGGCGAGATGGTCGCGGTGTACGGGGGCGGACTGCTGGTCGGCTATGCCGTGGGCTTCGTCGCCACGTACTACTTCGGCTTCACGAAGTCGATGCTGACGGACCTCAACGCACCGGCGGAGACCGCTTCACCGGCAGACCCCTCAGCCGTACCCTCAGCCGTACCCTCAGCCGTGCCGGAAAGCGGCCCGGTACCCGTGCGGGCTGGTGCCGACGACACGCTTGAACCGGTCGCGGAAGGCCGTGGGTGACCCGAACCCCACCTGGGTCGCGATCCGGTCGACCGGATGCGTGGTCGCCTCCAGCAGGTACTGGGCCTGCCGGATACGGGCCCGGTGCAGCCACTGCAACGGAGTCGTCCCGGTCTGCTCCCGGAACCGCCGGTTGAGGGTGCGCGTACTGGTCGCCGCCCGCGCGGCGATGTCCTTGAGGGTCAGCTCGCGCCCCGCGTTCTCCTCCATCCACCGGAGCAGGGGTTCCATCGTGGCCCCTGCGGGCACCGGAGGCTGTTCAAGGACGATGAACTGCGCCTGGCCGCCCTCCCGTTCCAGCGGCATGACCGACAGCCGGGCCGCGTCGGCGGCGACGGCCGAGCCGTAGTCCCCGCGGATCAGGTGCAGGCACAGGTCGAGCGCGGCGGCGGCCCCGGCCGAGGTGAGGAACTGGCCGTTGTCGACGTACAGCACATCCGGGTCGACGGTGACCGCCGGATGGCTCGCGGCCAGCAGCGGGGCGGCCACCCAGTGGGTGGTGGCGCGCAGCCCGTCGAGCAGCCCGGTGGCGGCGAGGATGAAGGCGCCGCTGCACACGGACGCGATACGGGTGCCGCGCGCGGCGGCGGCCCGCAGCGCGTCGAGTACGGCCGGGGGCACCGGGGCGGCCGGGTCGTCCGTACCGGGCAGGATGATCGTGTCGGCCTCGGCGAGCACGTCGAGACCGTACGGCGCCCGCAGCGCGAACGGCCCGGCGTCGATCTCGGCCCCGGCCGAGACCGCGCAGACCACGACCCGGTAGGCGGCGCCGCCGTCGGGGAGCCGGGTACGGGAGAAGACCTCGATCGGTGAGGACAGGTCGAAGGGGATGACCCGGTCGAGCGCCAGTACGGCCACGGTGTGCATGCCGACAGGCTAAGGGCCGGTAATCCGGGCCTCGTCAGTCCCTGCCCGGCAGAGCCTGTCCGAGGAGGACCTCCGCCGCCGCCCGCGCGTGCCGTCCGTAGTCCGCGTCGCACAGCACCATGGCGCGGCTGGCCGCCCCGTCGGCGAGGATGGCCAGCTGTTCGGCGAGCGCGACCGGTTCGCGGCAGCCCAGCTCGGCCAGCAGGGCGGCGATCAGTTCCACCATGCGCAGTTTCTGTTCGCGGGCGTAGGAGTGCACCGCGCTGTCCGGGTCGGGGAACTCCACGGCGGCATCGATGAACGGACACCCGCGCACCGGACCCGTGTCAGCCTCCGCGTCCGCGTCCGCGTCCGCGGTCGGCGCCGGCGACGGCGACGGCGACGGCGACGGCGACGGGTCGAACAGCTTGAGGATCCGTTCTCGCGGCGGGATGTCCTCGCGGGTCAGCACGCTTTCCAGCGTGGCGCCGGACGTGACGAGGCTCTGCAAGTGGGCGATGACCAGGTCGTTCTTGGTCCGGAAGTGCGCGTAGAGCGTCCGCTTGGACACCGGCGCTTCCTCCGCGACCTGTTCCATGCCGGTCGCGTTGATCCCCTGGGTCGCGAACAGCCGAGCGGCGGCGGCAAGAACGCGCTCCCGGCCGCCACGCCCTCGCCGCGGAGATGCCGCAGCCGTCGTCGTACTCATACGGGAAGTATACGCACGCGTTTACTTCGAGCGGAGCGCCCTGTTAGGGTCACCACACAAGTAAACGCTCCCGTTTACTTGAGCTGTCATGAAGGAGTCCCATGGACAGGTCGGTTCGGTCGATTCCCACTGAGTCGATGCCCACTGAGTCGATGCCCACTGAGTTGAGCGGCCTCGCGGAGAAGCTGATACGCGGCCGACACGCGACCCGCGCGTTCCGCCCGGAGGCCGTCCCCGAGGACACGATGCGCGCGATCTTCTCGCTGGCCGGCGCCGCGCCGTCCAGTTCCAATACGCAGCCGTGGCAGGTGGAGGTGGTGAGCGGCGCGACGCGCCACCGTCTGGCGGCTGCCTTGCGGACGGCCCACACCGAGAGGCGCATCTCGGTGGACGTCCCGTACTCGGACGGAATGTATGCGGAGGCGCACCAGGCGCGCCGGGCGGCGTTCGGCGCAGAGCTGTACGGAGCGCTGGGCATCGGCCATGACGATCACACGTCACGCACGGCCTACGACGCGGAGAGCCTGGGCTTCTACGGTGCCCCACACGCCGCGTTCCTGTTCGTCGACGGTGACGCTGACGGTGACGGCGGCGCCGGGGCCCGCCTGGCCGCGGACGTCGGCTCCTACATGCAGACGCTGCTCCTGGCCATGACCGGGTACGGCGTGGACAGCTGCCCGCAGGGGCTGCTGAGCTTCTACGCCGACACGGTCCGCGCCGAACTCGGCGTCACCGGCGGAAGCCTGCTCGTCGGCATCTCCTTCGGCTACGCCGACGAGACCGCGCCGGTGAACCGGATCACGACCGAGCGGGCTCCGCTTGAGTCGACCACGACGTTCCACGGCTGAGCCGTGTCCGGCCGCTCCCGGCTCCGCGCGTCATCGCGCGGACACGTCCTGGCGAAAGTTGTTGAATGCGATGCCGTTGGTGAGGGAGGTGATACCGCTCTGCACACCATCGATCTTGACGGTCTGTCCGGATACGTGTTTCACGTAGACACGCATCAGGAATGTCCGGCTGCCGCACGCGGGGTCGACGGGGAGGTTGGACAGGGCGGAGTAGCCGACGGCGTGGTGCGCGTCGTCGGTGACGGTCCGACGGGCGGGCGCGCTGTGGGTCCGGCACGCATGGGCGGTGGCATCGAGCTGGATGAACTCGAAGCGGGTGTCCACGACCGCGTTCCGGCCGCGCGGGTGGACCTGCATGGTTTCGGCGCACGAAGCGGTTCCCCGGTAGCACGTGGTCAGTTCGACATTCGCCTGTGCCGAGACGCTGACCGCGTCGGGGTGTGCCTGCCACTTGTGGACCGGCGTTCCGTCGTCGTAGAAGACCCAGGCATCCCGGCGGGCGGCTCCGCCACCGACATACGTGCACGCACCGGCTGTGTCGGCACTCGCGCAGGCAGGGTTCTGCCACCAGCGCGCACCTTGCTGGTGGGTGTCGTCGCTCTCCAGCCACGTGCTGTTGGCGACCGCTGTGAGGTGGTAGGTGCCCGGCAGCGTCGAGTAGGCCGTGCCCTGGAGCACGCAGGTATAGACACCGGCGGTCGGCGCGGTGAACAGCAGATCAGCGTAGAGCGGCAGATGGCCCGGGATCGCGTACGTGCTGGTGTCACTGCCTTCGTGGTTACGGGCAGACGCCGCGACGACGGGCACGGTCTCGCCCGTTGAGTCCAGGCACCTGATGCGCTCCGTCAGACCGACGATTCCGGTCGTGCTGCTGGTGGCTTCGAGCCGGCCACGCAGATGCCGTTTCTCCCCGGCCGCAAGGGTCATCGTCCGTCGCAGCAGGTCGACAGTGGCACCTCGGGGTATGTCCGTGTCGGCGGCCAGGGTGAGACGGCTGACGCTACCGGCGGCCGGTCCGGTCACGCCGACCGCTTCGGTTGCTTCGGCTGGAGCCCACCAAAGCGGCATGAGCAGCACCGCCGCCAGAACGGCCGTGAGAGCCTTGCGCACATCTCTGTTCCTGACGGTGCCCATATACCTGTCCGTTCCTGTCCGTTCCTGCTGCGTCGGCGGCTGAGGTACCCAAGGAAACGTGACCTCAGCCACCGGAGAGCACAGTGCCCTGAAAAGAGAGAAAAGCCAGGTCGGGGACAGCCCGCGGACAGCCCCGACCCAAGGCTCACGGGCGCGCGTTGCCCATGCACACCAGGTCGCCATAGGCGGCGCCAAGGTTGGGGACACCGATATTGCTGCTGAATCCGCCGCCCACCAACGTACGGGCCACCTTGTAGACACCGACGTCGGCGTAGTAGTGCCAGACCTTCGCGTCCACCGACAGGTTGTTGTCGTACGACACGATGGTGCCGAACGTGAAGTCCTGAGGGAAGAAACAGGAGTTGGTACTGCCGCTGGCAATGCGGTTACCACCGAAGCTTGTCGCGTCGTAGACGCAGACGCGGTTCGCCGGGCATGGGCCGTCCGCGGCGGCCGGTGACGCCGTCACCATCATGCCCCCCGCTGCCAGGAGCATGACCGAAGCGGTGCCGGCGGTTCTCTTCTTCCACGACACGTGTGTTCCCCCAGAGGTCTGGTGTGTTTGCGTTCGATGACGGAGAGATGGCATCGAGCGGACCGTCAGCTTCGTTTTCGTTTCCTTTCCGCTCGTCACCCACTCTCGCCATTCCCGCCCGTGCCGTCTTTGACGGAGGGTGCACAACACTTGTCTCTGCGTCCACAGGTCCCGAGCTGATTCATCCGCTACCCCCGCTTCAGCCGCGCCTTCCGCACCGCCTGTGGCCACCCGGCCGGTGGTGGCGAGAATCCGGCGGTTCCTGGCAATCGAGCCACTACTACGTGCGTGAGCAGCGCCTTAGCGTCGGCATGAGCACTGCCGGACCCCCCGCTGTAGCCGAAGTCGTAACCGAAGCCGAAGCCGAAGCCGAAAGAGCGATCCCCGCCGTGACGAAGTTCCTGCTCGCCGTTCATGTCCTCGCCGCGATCGTCGCGATCGGCCCGGTCACCGTCGCCGCCAGCATGTTCCCGCCGTACGCGAGGCGGGCGATGGCAGCGCCCGGGGATCCCCGGGCGCTGACGTCGGTACAACTGCTGCACCGCATCTGCCGCGTCTACGCGGTGGTGGGCCTCGCCGTGCCGGTGTTCGGCTTCGCCACAGGCAGCGCGATGGGCGTGCTGGGAGACACCTGGCTGATCGTCTCGATCATCCTGACCGGGCTCGCGGCCGTCACGCTCATGGTGCTGGTACTGCCGCGCCAGGAGGCGATAGTGACGGACCTCGAAGAGGCCACCGGAACATCAACGACCAAGCTGACCGCGCGTCTGGGCATGCACACGGGGATCTTCAACCTCCTGTGGGCGACGGTCACGGTCCTGATGATCATCCGCCCCGGCTCCACGACGGGCGCGTGAACGTCCGGCAGGTCAGTCAACCCACCGCCGCCGTACGCAGGAACCGCACCAGGTCGTCCACGCTGTACCCGAGCAGCGGCCCGCGCTCGGCGGCCATCAGCAGCAACTGCCCCACCACCTCCGCGCCCCGGCCGTCGGTCCCGTCGGAGGCCCACTCCCAGAGCCCCTCGATCCCGAGATCGGTCATGAGCAGGCCGTGTTCCGCCCTGATCTCCGCGCACAGCGGCGCCACCGCGTCGAGCAGGGTCGCACCCCGGCGCACGCAGCGCAGACTGAAGTACGCCTCGAATCGCACCACCGTGCATCCCTCCGGTGGCCGGGCCTTGAGCCCGTCGTAACGGGGGTCGTCGAAGTCCGGGGAACTGTCGGCTGAGCAGTGCACGAGGCTGAACGAGTGGGTGACGGCATCTCTTGTGTCCTGGGTACGAAGCAACGCAACTCTCCACTGTGTGTGACTGTTTGGGCTACACAGAGTGGCCGACAGTCGCTAGCGTGCCTAGAGGAAGCAGCACAACACCGACATCTGTCTCACCGGGAGCACCTGTGCCTGGACCCAAGCCACTTGACCCGTCGTCATCACCCCGCGCCATGCTCGGCGCCGAGCTACGACATCAGCGCGACGAAGCGGATATGTCCCAGGAAGAGCTGGGCAGGCCGATCTTCGTCAGCGGATCGCTCATCGGCCAGATCGAGGCGGGTACGCGCCGAATGCAGCCGGAATACGCGATTCACTTCGATGAGGTCTTCAAGACGGACGGCTTCTTCCTGCGGAATTGCGAGGCGCTGAAGAAGTCGAAGTATCCGGATCACTTCGCGGAGGCGGCGGAGGCCGAGGCGATCGCGACGATGATCAAGGAGTACGCGCCGCAACTGATCCCGGGGCTATTGCAGACGGAGGCGTATGCGCGGGCGGTGTTCCGCAGGTACCACCCGACGGCGACGGAGGAGGTCATCGACGAGTTGGTGTCGGCTCGGCTGGATCGGGCCAAGCTGCTGAAGGATCCAACAAGGCCCGTTGTGTGGACGGTGCTTGACGAGGCGATTCTTCGCCGACCGGTGGGCGGACCTGCGGTGATGGCGGAGGCGCTGCGCCATGTCGTTGCTCTGATGCGACGGCACAGGATCATCGTGCAGGTGCTGCCGTTCAGCGCAGGTGCTCACGCGGCGCTTGAGGGCGCACTCAAGCTCATGTCCTTCGAGGACGCACCCCCACTCGCCTACCTGGAGGCGATGGGATCGGGCCAGTTGCTGGACGATCCGGCGACGGTGGCCCGGCACGAACTGACCTACGATCTAGTGGGGGCCAGCGCACTCTCACCGGAAAAATCCTTGGCCCTGGTCGAATCAGTGGCGGAGGATTACGAGCATGAAAAGCAGCAGCCATGAGTACGACCTGAGCGGCGTGTCTTGGCGCAAGTCCAGTTATAGCGGCGGCAGCGGCGGCAACTGCCTGGAAGTAGGCAGCTGGCAGAAGTCGACGTACAGCGACGGTAGCGGTGGCAATTGCCTGGAGATCGGCACCTCCTGGCGCAAGTCGACCCACAGCGGCGGGGACGGCGGCGACTGCGTCGAAGTAGGCACTGTCTGGCACAAGTCGACCCACAGCGGAGGCAGCGGAGGTGACTGCGTCGAAGTAGGCAGTGTCTGGCGCAAGTCGACCCACAGCGGAGGCAGCGGCGGAAGCTGCGTCGAGGTGGGCGGTGTCTGGCGCAAGTCCACCCACAGCGATGGCAGCGGCGGAAGCTGCGTCGAGGTGGCCGACGGGCACCCCGACATCGTCCCCGTCCGCGACTCCAAGTTCCCCGACCGCCCGGCACTCGTCTTCCGTACGGCGTCCTGGTCCACCTTCATCTCCGACATCAAGGCCGACAGCAACGCCGGCTGACCGGCGGAGTGGCCTGACGCGGGTTGTCGGACCACTCCACCAAGAGGTCGCGCGGATGGGGGGCCGACGACAACGCCGCCGGGCGCCGCCCATCGGCACGCGACGCCGCCCCACCCGTCCGCGCGCCTCTTACCGACTCGGTCGGCTTTAATCCAGTGTCGTGGTCGAAGACGAAGTGCACGAGATGGTTACTCGGGCGGTGCGGGAGGCCGTTGACGCCGAAGAACGCGGCGTTCTCGTCCGCTTGGACCAGGGAGCGATCGGGTGGATCTGCCAGGTCAGCGACTGGTGGCCAAGCGAGCAGGCCAATGCGGCTCAGACGATGATTCGGTCCCTGCGTGATCCGACCGCGATCCCGTTGCTGGTGGCGCTTGTCACCGGCGCGCGGCAGATGCCTCCCGATTGCGCCCAGTCCTTGCCCTATTGGTGTGTCGAAGCTGCTACGGCGATCCCCGGCGAGCGGACGTTGGCCGCGTTGCTTGAGGTGCTGACCGAATCTTCTGGCAACACGACGGATCTGCGTGCCGCGGTCGCCGAGGCGCTCGGCGACCGGGGCGATATGCACGCGATCGACGGTTTGCGGACCACGCTGACGGAGATCGGATCCGGGCAGAGTGACGGAGAACATCGGTGGCTGAAGGTGAAGACCGCGACCGCGCTGGCCAAACTGGGCGACGCCGGCGGGCTGGCCGTCGCCGTGGATGCCCTCGGTGATGAGTGGGCGCCGGTGCGGTGGGGCGCTGTGCAGGCCATCGAGGTGCTTCGCCCGCCCAACGCCGTCGAACTGTTGTCACCGCTGATACACGACCCCGACGCGCGGCACGATGCGATCCGGTCGCTGGCCGAGGTCGGCACCCCGGAAGCCATCGACGTGCTGATCCCCCTCGCTGACGACCCGGACCGGGACGTGGCCGAACTCTGCGTCATGACCGTGGCCAAGCTCATCGGCCTGCGCATTGACCACAACGCCGGACAGCTTCCCGATCGAGCCGGGCTCGCCGCCGCCTGGCAGCAGATTCGCCAGACCGAGTAGGAGGTCGCGCGGATGGGTGGGGCGGCCTCTAAGCTGCCGGCCATGACTGACTTCGTACTGGTGGCAGGGGCATGGCTCGGTTCCTGGGCGTGGGACGAGGTGGTGCCGGAGCTGCGCGCGGCGGGCCACGGCGCCCACGCGCTGACGCTGTCCGGTCTCGCCGAGAAGCAGGGCGTACCGGCCGGACAGCAGACGCACGTCCGGGACATCGTCGACGCGGTCGAGCGCGACGATCTGCGGGACGTCGTCCTGGTCGGGCACAGCTATTCGGGCATCCCGGTCGGCCAGGCCGCCGAACTGATCGGTGAGCGGCTGACCCGCGTCATCTTCGTGGACTCCAGCGTTCCGGCTGACGGCGAGTCGTTCGTCTCCGACTGGCCGGACGGCCGGGCGATGGTGGAGGCGGCGATCGCCGAGACCGGTGGTTTCTGGCCGCCGCTGCCCGCGCCCGACTATGCCGGTCAGGGTCTGACCGACGCGCAGATCACCCGGATCGTCACCGGCTCGACGCCCCACCCGGGCGCCTCCCTGACCGAGCCCGCCAAGCTGCGCCGCCCGCTCGGCGAGCTTCCGGCGACGTACGTCAAGTGCCTGCTCGACGGCGCCGAGCCGAGCCCCCGCGTGGCGGCCCTGCTGACCAGCGACCGCTGGCGGCTGGTCGAGCTGGACACCGGCCACTGGCCGATGTTCTCCGAGCCCCACGAACTGGCCCGCGTCCTCCTCGGACGTATGTGAGGTCCTGGTCGCTGCCTCGTCTCCCTTACGCTCGGACCATGGTGCAGAGCCAGGCGGACGATGTGGACGGCTACCTCGCCGAGGTTCCCGAGGAGCGCAAGGAGGCGTTGACCCGGCTGCGTGCGCTGTGCCGTGCGGAGCTGCGGGGATTCACCGAGGTGATGGCGTACGGGATGCCCGCCTACGAGCGGAACGGCACGGGGGAGATCGCCTTCGCGAGCCAGAAGCAGTACATCTCCTTCTATGTGCTGCGCGGCGACGTCCGCGAGTCCTTCGCCGGCCGGCTGGCGGGCCATGACATGGGCAAGGGCTGCCTGCGCTTCCGAAGGCCGGAGAGGATCGACTTCGAGCTTCTCCGGGATCTGCTGCGGGCCACGGCGGCCGGGCCGGGCAAGGTCTGCTGAGTCAACGGCCTTGAGCGATCACGCGGACCACCACCTGGCACCGACCATGATTCCGGGCGTCCACGGCGTCCTCGATCCGGAGCCGTGGATCCGCCGGGCCCATGAGGACACGACAGCCTCGAAGAGGACATGTACAGCCTCGTCGTGTACGACGCGATGACGATCCGGCCCGCGCCTCCCGAGGAGGCCATGGCCACCGCGCGGGACGGTCTGGCCCTCCCCCTGGCGGGAGAGGTCCAGACGGAGGGAATGCGCCCCGGACCCGCGTTCCGCTGCCGCGTCCGTGCGGGGTCACTCGATGTGGCCACCTGGACGACGGAGATCTTCGTGGACGCCCTGAGGTCCACGGGAACGACCGCCCCGGCACCGATCACCGTGTCGGCCCGGGAGCGCACTCAACAGGAAGAACCCACTCAGCCGGCTATGCGGTAGCCGAAGTTGCCGCCGCTGGTCAGGCCCCCGAGGGTGCCCAGGTGGAAGCTGGTGGAGCCGGTGGCCGTGACGCCGGTGGGGCCGGTCGGGAACGTCCAGACCCGGCCCTTGTAGCCGTCCTCGCCGTTGCCGCCGACGTAGACCTCGGGGCTGCCGTCCTTGTCGGAGTCGAGCACGGCCGCCGCGGCACCGAAGTGGTCCTCGTTCTCGGACGTGCTGGGGACGCTCTTGGAGTTCTGGGTGAACGTCACGGCACCCGTGGTGGTGATGCCCGTGGCGCTGCCGCGCAGCACGGTGAACGCACCCGACTGCGAGGTGGTCGCCGGGTCGGAGGCGGTCTCGTAGGAGGCGCCGATGATCACGTCGTCGTAGCCGTCCTGGTCGGTGTCCCCCATGGCCACCGCCGACCCGAACTTGTCGCCCGCCTCTTCGATCCCCGGCACGCCCGTGCTGGCCTGGCTGTAGGAGCGGTGCTTCACGGTGTCGCTCAGACCGTTCGGACCGCCGTAGATCACATAGACCTTGTTCTGGTCCGCGTGACCGGTGACCAGGTCCTGGTAGCCGTCCTTGTTCAGATCGCCGAAGGCCGACGGGTAGGAGGTGTCGTACCAGTGAAGCCCGGTGAACGTGCCGCCCTTGACCAGCCCGGTGGCCGTGCCCTTGAGCACCAGGGCCCCCGGCTTGCCGTTCCCGAGCACGACACCGCCGCCCACGGTGACATCGTCGACGCCGTCACCCGTCAGGTCCCCCACGTAGACGGCGGAGGTCGACTGCTTGTCGAGCTTCCCGGTGTTGCGGAACCAGGCCCCGGCCGACGTGCCCGTGGTCCGGTTCATCGGGCCCAGCCGGACGGACAGGCCGTAGGTCAAGCCGTCGTGTCCGCGGGTGACGAAGTCGTCCACCCCGTCACCGTTGACGTCCCCCACGCCGACGGTGCCGCCGAGCAGCGTCGTGGGCGCGGCGGAGGTCTTCCCGACCGGAATGGCCGTGCCCGCGCCGGTGATGCCGTCCGCGCTCCCCCACAGCACCATGAACCGCTCGGCCCAGTTGAGCACCAGGTCGTCGTACCCGTCACCGTCCAGATCCCCGAACGAACCGACTTCCCGCCACTTCCCGTCGTCCACCGGGTCCCCCGGGACCCCCGGCGTGGCCTGGCTGATGATGGAGGCACTGCTGAGCTTCAGCCCCTCGGCCGACCCGTAGGCGACGGTGACCACTCCGGCCCGCTTGACGGCCCCCACCGTCGCGGTGTGCGCTCCGGTGGCGAAGTCCGGATACCCGTCGCCGTTGAAGTCCGCGTCCTGTGCCCCAGCGGACTTTGCCCCTGGGGCCTTTCCCGTCGCCGTCACTGCCCCTACGGCCTTTTCCCCCACAGCCTTTTCCCCCACAGCCACCGGCGCGGCGCCGGCGACCGGTGCCACGGCGGTGACACCGAGCATGGCGGCCGCGCAGACGGCAGCCATGGTGAGCGCTCTTTCGCGCATCAGAACCCCCCAGGTTCCTGCGGGCGGCCCGAACAGCCGCCCCAAAAGATCGAATACGCGTGTGATCCTACGGGCCGCCTCTGACAATGGCTCTGCCCTTTTTGCCGCCTACGCTCACGGTCGTCCCGACGGCAGGACACCCTGCTCGCTCGATACGACGCCCGGCTCACTCGGTGCGGATCCCCGCTCGTCCGGTACGGATCCCCGCTCGTTGGGTGCGGATCCGCGCTCGCCCGGTGCGGACCCCTGCTCGCCCGGCCGCACCTCGACCTCGGGTGTGGCCGCCGACGGTTCGGTGATGCCCGGGGTTCGGGCGGGCGGCACCGGAGCGGGCTCGCGCGGGCCGCCGGGCAGCAGCGCCGCCAGGTAGACGGCCACCACCGCGGCGGCCACACCGAGTCCGGCGAGGGCGATCCCGCGCACCCGGCGCACACTCCAGCCGCGTCCCTCCGGGGGTGCGTCGTGCCGCAGGTCGCGGTGTGTGATGAGCGCGGCGCGCGCGGCCAGCGCGGCACGCAGCCGGTCCTCGGTCGCGAGGCGGCGGTCCTCGGCATCCTGCTTCATCGGACCACCTCCAGCTTCTTCTCCAGCGCGTCCAGCGCACGGCTCGCGGTGGACTTCACGGTGCCGCGCGACAGACCGAGTGTCTTCGCGATCTGCGCCTCGGTCAGCTCCGACCAGTAGCGCAGCACCAGCACCTCGCGCTGGCGCCGGGTCAACTGGGCGAGTGCGTCGAGGACTTGACGGTGTTCCTCGGCGAGCAGCAGCCCCTCGTCCACGGGCGGCCCGTATCCCTCATGGGGCGGGGTGTGGCCACGGGCGGTGCGGCGTCTGCGCAGTACGGAGCGGGCCGCGTTGACCACGGCGGTGTGCAGGTAGGCCGCCGGGTCCTGGAGCCCGTCGAGCGAGGTGCCGTGATGACGGCAGACCGCGGCGAAGGCGTCCTGCACGACGTCCTCGGCGGTGTGCAGATCGTCCACCAGGAAGAGCGCGAGCCGCACCATGTCGAGTCGCCGCGCCCGGTACAGCTCGGCCAGGGTGGGCCGTGGCTCGTCGTGGTGCGGCGTCGTACCGAGTGCCCGCGGGTGACGCCCCCGCGTCGGCATGTCCTCGGCCGGGGACATGCGGGCGAGCAGGCGGGACCACCAGGGCGGCGGTGCGGGGATGGCGTACTGCATGGACCTCGTTCCGTTGCGGGAGGGGCGGGCGGCCCGGGGGTTGGCCGGCCCGCCCCATGGCGCTGCCCCCGCCGCTTACTTCACCGAGGCGGGCCGGCCCTCGGAGACGACCTTCGGCGCCTTGCCCTCGGCGGCGGGCACGCTCTCGGCGACGGCCTCAGGCGCCACGCCCTCGGCGACGGCCTTCGGCGCGACGGCCTCACCACCCGGCTTGCCTTCGGCGACCACCTTCGGCGCGACGGCCTCCGGCGCCTTGACCTCACCGCCCGGCTTGCCCTCGGCGACCACCTCCGGCGCGACGGCCTTCGGCGCCTTGGCCTCACCGGCCGACGTGCCGTCGTCGACGACGTCCGGCGCGACCGGGGACGGCTTCTTCTCGCCGGAGTCGGCGACGGCCTGCGTGGCGAAACCGCCACCCAGCAGCAGCGCGGCACCGATGGCGGCGCCCATGCCCCGGCGGAGGGAACGGCGGTTCGGTTTGGCGTGCGACGACATGAGTTTCTCCCGAACTGTACGACTACACGGTCTGGAACATCAGCTGAAGGGCGCCTTCAACCCACCAGACGTGCGACACCCGCCGGGGTTGCGCCCGCCGCCGAAAAACTTCCTCACGGCCCGGGGCTCAAGCCTCAGGGTCCGAGCCCTCTTTCCAAGGAATGGAAGGCGGGTCTCTCCCCACCCACCCTCCCTGCCTGGGGGGTTGACTTTTCGTGACCGACTTGCCACGCAGGGTCGCGACGCTTTAGCGTGCCGCACAGAGCACAAAACGGGCCCCCGCCGATGCTTGCGACATCTGGCGAGGGCCTAACCAACAAGATCGACACCCAAAGAAAAGCGATCCCATGGCTGAGAGCCACCTTAGTGCCGCCGCGCCCGAGACGCACGCGGCCTCGCCCGCTTCACCCTCTTCTCCCCCGATGGCGTCCCCCGGCTACGGCAAGCGTTCGACACCCGGTCAACAGCCCCGCAGGGCCGACGACTTCGCGCACCTGCCGCCGCGCGAGGCCGCCGTCGCCGCGTTCCTCGACCGGCTGCCCGAGGGCACGGACATCTCGGTGAAGGCCCTCGCCAAGGTGCTCCCGTACGGGCAGTGCGCCCTGCGTACCGCGCTCCGCCGCCTCCAGGTGGCCGGGCATCTGCGGCGCGGCAAGGAACACCTCTCCGGGCCGGACGGCATGCGCTGGGTGACGCGTACGTGGTTCTCCCGTACCGCGCGGGACAACGGCTGGTGGGCGGCGTTCGTCTCCGGCGACCTGGCCACCGCGGACGCGCGGGCCAACACCTCGGACCCGCCGACCCGTTCGCGCGCCTTCATCCTGCTCGCCGCGCTCGGCCGCAGCGCGCCGGTGATGTCGCTGTCGGCAGCCGACTGCGCGGCCCTGGAGCCGCTGACCACGCCATGGTTCGAACGGGGCGCCACCGAGAGGGACATCCTGCACGCCCTCACCGCCGGACTCCCCGCCGTCGTCCACCACCCGGCGGCGCTCGCCCGCGTACGGCTGACGTCCAAGCTCCCACCGGAGCGGATCCGCGCGCCACGCCCGCCACTGCGGGTCCTGGAGTGCGCGAAGTGCGGCGCCCCCGGCCGTCCCGAGGCACTCACGGACGGCGAGTGCGGCCCGTGCCGGGGCGAGCCCGTCCCCGTACGCCCTGCCTCCCGGCTATCCCCCGCCCAGGTCCGGGCCCGCGTCGCCGAGGCCCGCTCGGCGGCGACCCACCCACCCGAAAGGACCCGTACATGACCAATCCAGTCGATCCGCCGCCATGAAACCGGGGCACCATGGAGGGGAGGAGGCGACACCATGACCCCCAGCTCAAGCCGCCAGGCGAGGCCGCAGATGCGAGTCGAGGACTTCGAAGAACTCGAACGCGGCGCGCCCGAGACCGTACGACTCGAATTCATCAACGGAAAGCTAGAGGTCAAGCCGGTGCCCGACGGCGATCACGGAGCCATCGTCATGTGGCTCCTGCGGCAGTGCATGCAGCATCGTCCCGAACTCGCGCTGTACCCGGAGCAGGGGCTCCTCACCGAGTCCTACCGCAACGGCCGCGCCCGCCCGGACGGAGCCCTGGCGCCCCTCGACCACTTCGTGGGTCAGGGCGAGTGGGCGCCCGCCGATGGCGTCCTCATGACGGTCGAGGTCACGTCCCACGATCGCGACACAGACCTCCGTGACCGCGTCGAGAAGCGCGACGGTTACGCAGCCACCGGCATCCCCGTCTATCTCCTCGTCGACCGGGACGCCGAAGAGCTGGTCGTCTACACCGAACCGCACAAGGGCACATACCTGAGCCGCGCGTCACACTCGTACGGCGCCACGGTCAAACTCCCCCACCCCGTCTCCATCACCCTGGAAACCGAGAAGCTCAAGGACTACACCCGCTGACGAAGCCTCACGGAAAAGCCCGAGGGCGGCACCCCCGCGAAGGGGTACCGCCCTCGGTCACTTCAGACCATGGACCAGGTCCGAGCCGTCAGGCTCAGAAGTCCATGTCACCGCCCGGCATGCCGCCGCCGGCCGGGGCCGCGCCGGCCTTCTCCGGCTTGTCGGCGATGACAGCCTCGGTGGTGAGGAACAGCGCCGCGATGGAGGCGGCGTTCTGCAGGGCAGAGCGCGTCACCTTCGCGGGGTCGATGATGCCCTCGGCGATCATGTCGACGTACTCGCCGGTCGCGGCGTTCAGGCCGTGACCGATCGGCAGGTTGCGGACCTTCTCCACCACAACGCCGCCCTCAAGACCACCGTTGACGGCGATCTGCTTGAGCGGGGCCTCCAGCGCGAGCTTGACGGCCTGCGCGCCGGTCGCCTCGTCGCCCGTCAGCTCAAGCTTCTCGAAGACCGAGGAAGCCTGGAGCAGAGCCACGCCACCACCGGCGACGATGCCCTCCTCGACGGCGGCCTTGGCGTTGCGCACCGCGTCCTCGATGCGGTGCTTGCGCTCCTTGAGCTCGACCTCGGTCGCGGCGCCGGCCTTGATGACGGCCACGCCGCCGGCCAGCTTCGCGAGGCGCTCCTGGAGCTTCTCGCGGTCGTAGTCCGAGTCGCTGTTCTCGATCTCGGCGCGGATCTGGTTGACCCGCCCGGCGACCTGGTCGCTGTCACCGGCACCGTCGACGATGGTGGTCTCGTCCTTGGTGATGACGACCTTGCGGGCGCGGCCCAGCAGGTCCAGGCCGGCGTTCTCCAGCTTGAGGCCGACCTCCTCGGAGATGACCGTGCCGCCGGTGAGGATGGCGATGTCGTTGAGCATGGCCTTGCGGCGGTCACCGAAGCCCGGGGCCTTGACGGCGACGGACTTGAAGGTGCCACGGATCTTGTTGACGACCAGGGTCGACAGCGCCTCGCCCTCGACGTCCTCCGCGATGATCAGCAGGGGCTTGCCCGACTGCATGACCTTCTCCAGCAGCGGAAGGAGGTCCTTCACGTTGCCGATCTTGGAGTTGACGATCAGGAGGTACGGGTCGTCCAGGGACGCCTCCATACGCTCCATGTCGGTGGCGAAGTACGCCGAGATGTAGCCCTTGTCGAAGCGCATGCCCTCGGTGAGCTCAAGCTCGAGACCGAAGGTCTGCGACTCCTCGACGGTGATGACGCCTTCCTTGCCGACCTTGTCCATGGCCTCGGCGATCAGCTCGCCGATCTGGGTGTCGGCGGCGGAGATGGAGGCGGTCGAAGCGATCTGCTCCTTGGTCTCCACGTCCTTGGCCTGCTCCAGCAGGGCACCGGAGACGGCCTCGACGGCCTTCTCGATGCCGCGCTTGAGGGCCATCGGGTTGGCGCCGGCGGCCACGTTGCGCAGGCCCTCGCGGACCAGCGCCTGGGCGAGCACCGTGGCGGTGGTCGTACCGTCACCGGCGACGTCGTCCGTCTTCTTGGCGACTTCCTTGACCAGCTCGGCGCCGATCTTCTCGTACGGGTCCTCGAGCTCGATCTCCTTGGCGATGGACACACCATCGTTGGTGATCGTGGGGGCGCCCCACTTCTTCTCGAGGACGACGTTCCGGCCCTTGGGGCCAAGGGTGACCTTGACGGCGTCGGCGAGCTGGTTCATCCCGCGCTCGAGACCGCGCCGTGCCTCCTCGTCGAACGCGATGATCTTGGCCATGTGAAGTGGTCCTCCCGGACGGATGGGGTCTCCCCTGCTCGAACGCAGTTGAGAGCTTGGGGAAGGATTGCTCACGGACCGTGCTGGCGCCCGCGACGGACGGCCTGAGAGCCGGGCGGTTCCTTGCCCCACCGGCTCTTCGGGCCTCACCGACCCGGTCCTTAAGTTGTCACTCTCACTTGCAGAGTGCTAACGCCAATGATTAGCACTCGACCCCCGAGAGTGCAAGCTCCCATGACCCCCGCCGCCCGGTGCCCGCGCCGCCCATGACCATGGAGACGGGGGCACCGGGAACGCCCGAAGGGTCCGCATCCCCTGTTCGGGATGCGGACCCTTCGGCGTGAGTACGTGTACGTCAGTGCGTCGGTGGCCGATCGCGCCGGGATCAGACGGCGAGCTTGACCATGTCCGCCTGCGGACCCTTCTGGCCCTGCGAGATCTCGAACTCCACTCGCTGACCTTCTTCAAGGGTGCGGTAACCGTCCATCTGGATCGCGCTGTAGTGGACGAATACATCCGCACCACCGTCTACCGCGATGAAGCCGTAGCCCTTCTCCGCGTTGAACCACTTGACGGTGCCCTGAGCCATGCCTAACTCCCCTATTACTGGCCCTTGCACGGGGCCACACTTCGCGCCGGAACGCGTCGACCGCGGCTGAATGTATCTGCCCAACTGCCCTCTGCAACAGGTCAATCGGACGAGAATTCTGGGCATGGCCGAACACACATAGAGATGAATTCCCAGCGTTCCAGGGCAAGTCGGGCCGGGCAAAGCGCACCTACGGCGCATACGGCACTCCGACATCGGCCTCATGTTGTCGCGTTCTCGCATGCCTTCGACGGCGGCGACAGCGGGGCGTTCCCATACTGTACCCCGCTCAACCATGTAGAACGGCCCCCTCCGCTTCTCTCACGGAGGGGGCCGTTCCAGTCACAGAGCGGAGCAAATCCGGCGCGTCAGCCTCCGGCGACCGCGGGGATGATCGAGACGCCGGCGCCGGCCGGGGTGGCGGTCTCCAGGCCCTGCTCGAAGCGGACGTCGTCGTCGTTCACGTACACGTTCACGAAGCGGCGCAGCTTGCCCTGGTCGTCCAGGACGCGGCCGGCGATGCCCGGGTGGTCGGCCTCCAGGGACTGGATGACCTCGGAGAGGGTCGCCCCCTCGGCGGCGACCTCGGCCTTGCCGCCGGTGTACGTACGGAGAATGGTGGGGATGCGGACGTTGACGCTCATGGTGGTGTTCTGCCTTCCGTCTTCCGAAACGTCGGAAACGTCGTGGTGGTCGTCAGCTGCCGGCCAGGCCGGCGTCGCGGAACGCGTCCAGGCTCGGGCGGATGGTCGCCGTCGGGCCCGTCGTCGGGGCGACGGCGTCGAGCGTCTTGAGGCCGTCGCCGGTGTTCAGGACGACGGTGGTGAGCGCCGGGTCGAGGACACCGGCCTCGATCAGCTTCTTCGTCACGCCGACGGTCACACCCCCGGCCGTCTCCGCGAAGATGCCCTCGGTGCGCGCCAGCAGCTTGATCGCGTCGACGATCTGCTCGTCGGTGACGTCCTCGACGGCGCCGCCGGTACGGCGGGCGATGTCCAGGACGTACGGGCCGTCGGCCGGGTTGCCGATCGCCAGGGACTTGGCGATGGTGTCCGGCTTCTGCGGCCGTACGACGTCGTGTCCGGCCTTGAAGGCGGTGGACACCGGCGAGCAGCCCTCGGCCTGGGCGCCGAAGATCTTGTACGGCTTGTCCTCGACCAGACCGAGCTTGATCAGTTCCTGGAGACCCTTGTCGATCTTCGTGAGCTGCGAGCCCGAGGCGATCGGGACGACGATCTGGTCGGGCAGCCGCCAGCCGAGCTGCTCGCAGATCTCGTACGCCAGCGTCTTGGAGCCCTCGCCGTAGTACGGGCGCAGGTTGACGTTGACGAAGCCCCAGCCCTCGCCGAGCGGGTCGCCGATCAGCTCGGAACAGAAGCGGTTGACGTCGTCGTAGTTGCCCTCGATGCCGACGAGTTCACCGCCGTACACCGCCGCCATGACGACCTTGCCCTGCTCCAGGTCGTGCGGGATGAAGACGCAGGAACGGAAGCCGGCGCGGGCGGCGGCGGCGCCGACGGCACCGGCCAGATTGCCCGTGGAGGAGCAGGAGAGCGTGGTGAATCCGAAGGCGCGGGCGGCCTCGACGGCGATGGCGACGACACGGTCCTTGAAGGAGTGCGTCGGGTTGCCGGAGTCGTCCTTGATGTGGAGGGAGCCGGTGACGCCCAGTTCACGGGCGAGGTTGTCGGCCTTGACGAGCTTGGTGAAGCCGGGGTTGATGTTGGGCTTCGTGGCCACGTCGGCGGGGACGGGCAGCAGCGGCGCGTAGCGCCAGATGTTGTCCGGGCCCTCGGCGATGCGCTTCTTCAGCTCTTCGGGGGTGCCGCTCGGCAGGTCGTACGCGACTTCGAGCGGCCCGAAACAGTCGGCGCAGGCGAAGATCGGTCCGAGGTCGAAGCGCTGTCCGCATTCGCGGCACGAGAGTGCGGCGGCGGGTCCGAGATCAACGGCGCCGGTGTCGGAGCCGGTGTTCTGTTCGGCGGTCTGCACAGCCATGGAGGCGAGGCCCTTTCTCCTCATCTTCCTCGCGACGTACTTCGCCACGAGACGGAATTGGCACCTTCCCCACCGTGACCTCGAATGGTCGGCGGGAGGGTTGCCGGGACTTCAACGGGCCGTTCCCTCAGTCCCTCTGGATGAGCGCTATGGCACCGGACCCGGGGTCCGGTGCGTTTTTCCACGTAACGACCCCCGGCATGCGTGGGTCATTCGTGTTGTTCAAGACTGTAACCGAAGGAACGGACGGTTGAGATAGTGGTCCGCACCGCGAGATGGATCACGTTCATGGCACACGCACAGGGAGTACCGACCGTGCTGGAAGAGGTGGAGCACTGGCTGACCAGGCGTTCCTGGTCCGTGGCCGACCGCCCGCTCGACCGGCTGATGGTGGCGAAGGCCGCGCGCGGGACGACGGTGAGTGTGGTCCTTCCGGCGCTGAACGAGGAGGAGACGGTCGGCGAGATCGTGTCCGTGATCCGGCGCGAACTGATGGAGCGGGTGCGGCTCGTCGATGAACTGGTGGTGGTCGATTCCGGTTCCACCGACCGTACGGCCGCGGTCGCCGAGGCGGCGGGAGCGCGCGTGGAGCACCGGGACGCGATACTGCCGCGGCTGCCGGCCCTGCCCGGCAAGGGCGAGGTGCTGTGGCGGTCGCTGCTGGTGACGAGCGGCGAGGTCGTGTGCTTCGTGGACGCCGATCTGCGGAGGTTTTCGGCCGATTTCGTGTCGGGGATCGTGGGGCCGCTGCTGACCGACCAGGACGTGCAGTTCGTCAAGGCGATGTACGACCGCCCGCTGCTCCAGCCCGCGGCTGGACACCCCGGTCAGGGAGACCGGGAGAGCCAGGGTGGCCAGGGGAGCCAGGAAGGTCGGGGGAGCCAGGGCGGTCAGGGCGGGCGCGTGACCGAGTTGGTGGCCCGGCCGCTGCTCAATCTGCACTGGCCCCGGCTGGCCGGTTTCGTACAGCCGCTCGGTGGTGAGTACGCGGCGCGGCGCTCGCTGCTGGAACGGCTGCCGTTCCCCGTCGGGTACGGCGTGGAGCTGGGGCTGCTCGTGGACGCGCTGCACACGGCGGGTCTCGACGCGCTGGGGCAGGTCGACGTCGGGGTGCGGATCCACCGCCACCAGGACGAACGGGCGCTGGGGCGGATGGCCGCGGCGATCTACCGTACGGCGCAGCTGAGGCTGTCCCGGGCGCACTTGGTACGGCCGGAGCTGACGCAGTTCGAGCGCGGCGAGCACGGTTTCGTGCCGCGTACGCACGCGGTGGACACGGAGGAACGGCCGCCGGTGCGGGAGATCGCGGAGTACACGGCCGGACGCGCGGCGTAACGGAGTGCGATCATGTGAATTATCTAGATTGCCCGGTTATGGGCATGAATCATGTGTGGGCTGGAGCGCTGACCGGGCCGCTGGCCGCCGCCGTGCACGCGCACCTGGCCGAGGCGGGAATGGCCGGGGCGGGAAGCGCCACCGAGCGACTGTGGCTGCTGGGCGGGGTGGTGCTCGCGCTGAGCGGCGCCGGGGTGGTCGCGCTGGCCGCCCTGCGCGGCCGTCGGGACTGACGGCGGTGGCGCCTCCGTGACGGTGGCGGGGCTGACGGCGGTGGCGTCCCCGTGACGCCGGCGGGACTGACGGCGGTGCCGCCTCCGTGACGGTCGACACAGCCGCCGACATGGCCGCGTCCGTACGTTTGAGCGTTTCCGTGACGGGCTAGGTTTCGGCACATGGTTACCGAGCCGCCCTCCCAGGCCCAGGTCCTCGTCGCGTCCAACCGCGGCCCCGTCTCGTACACGCTGCGCGACGACGGCGCGCTGGAGGCCAAGCGGGGCGGCGGCGGGCTGGTGTCCGGCCTGTCGGCCATCGGGCAGGACGCGGACGCGGTGTGGGTGTGCGCGGCGCTCGGGGACGGCGACCGCGAGGCGGTACGGCGCACGGGCGGCCGGCTCGACACCGGCGACACCGGCGGCCAGCGGGTACGGATGCTGGGCATCGCGCCGGAGGTGTACGCGGACGCGTACAACGGCGTCGCCAACAGCGCGCTCTGGTTCGTCCACCACCTGCTCTACCAGACCCCGCTGGAGCCGTCGTTCGGCCCGGAGTTCCGCGCGCGGTGGGCGTCGTACGAGACGTACAACCGCGCCTTCGCGGAGGCGCTGGCCGACGAGGCGGCCGACGGCGCGGCCGTGCTGGTGCAGGACTACCACCTGGCGCTGGTGCCCGGGATGCTGCGCGCCCTGCGCCCCGACCTGAGGATCGGGCACTTCTCGCACACGCCCTGGGCGCCGGTGGACTACTTCCGGCTGCTGCCCGACGACATCGCGCGCCAGCTGCTGCGCGGCATCCTCGGCGCGGACCGCGCGGCCTTCCTGACGCACCGGTGGGCAAACGCCTTCACGGCGTGCTGTACGGAGCTGCTGGGCGGCACGGGCAACACCGCGATCGGTGTGCACGGCCTCGGCGCGGACGGCGACTTCCTGCGCGAGCGCGCGCACCGCCCCGACGTGGACGAGCGGATCGTCACCCTGCGCGGGCAGATCGGCCGTACGAGCGCGGGCGAGGAGCGGAAGACCATCGTCCGGGTGGACCGTACGGAACTGTCGAAGAACATCGTGCGCGGGCTGCTCGCCTACCGGCTGCTGCTGACCGACCGTCCCGAATGGCGCGAACGCGTCGTCCATGTCGCCTTCGCCTACCCGTCCCGGCAGGACCTGGCGGTCTACCGCGAGTACACCGCCGAGGTCCAGCGGGTGGCCGACGGGATCAACGCCGAGTTCGGCACGGAGGGCTGGGTCCCGGTCGTCCTCCATGTCCAGGACGACTTCGCCCGCTCCCTGGGCGCCTACCGGCTGGCGGACGTGGCGCTGGTCAACCCGATCCGCGACGGCATGAACCTGGTCGCGAAGGAGATCCCCCTCGTCTCCGAGCGCGGCTGCGCGCTGGTGCTGTCGCGGGAGGCGGGGGCGTACGAGGAGCTGGGCGAGGACGCGCTCGTGGTGAACCCGTACGACATCAGCGCCACGGCGACGGCCCTCCACGAGGCGCTGACCATGCCGGCCGCCGAGCGCGCGGAACGCGCCAAGCGGCTGGCCGCGGCGGCGACGGCGCTGCCGCCGAAGCAGTGGTTCCTGGACCAGCTGACGGCGCTGCGCGCCTGACGGCGCCCGACGCGCCCGGGGGGGCTCCGGACCGGGCGCGCCGGCCGTCTCTCAGGCCATCGCCTCCGCCAGCGCGGCCAGGAAGTCCGCCAGCGCCGCCGGTCCCGGCAGCAGCAGGTCGGCGCGCTCGGCCAGTTCGGGTACTTCCGTGCCGCTACAGATCAGCAGGCCGTGGCAGCCGTCCGAGCGGAGCTTCTCCACCGCCGCGTAGGCCGGGAGGTCGCCCAGGTCGTCGCCCGCGTACAGGACCGTCCTGGCGCCGACCTCGCGTACGTACTCCAGCAGTGCCACGCCCTTGTCCACGCCGGGCGGGCGCAGCTCCAGGACCATCCGGCCCGGTTCGACGATCAGGCCGTGGCGGGCCGCCAGTTCGGTGAGCGGGTCGCGCAGGGCGTCGAAGGCGGCCTGCGGGTCGGAGGCGCGGCGGGTGTGGACCGCGACCGCCTGGCCCTTCTCCTCGATCCATGTGCCGCGCCAGGCACCGAACCGGTCGAGGACGCCGGGGAGTTCGGCGCGGGCCGCCGCGACGCCCTCGTGCGGGGTGGGGGTGTGGACGGAGCCGGAGACGGCGTCCCAGCGCTCGGCGCCGTAGTGGCCGAGGACCACGAGATGGTCCAGGCCCGGCACTCCGGCGAAGCCGCCGTACCGCACGGCGACCCCGGCCGGGCGGCCGGTGACGACCGCGACCGACGCGACGTGCGGCGCGAGCGCGGCGAGGGCGGGGACGGCGCGCGGGTGCGCGCGGGCCTGTTCGGGGTCGGGGACGATCTCGGCGAGGGTGCCGTCGAAGTCGAACGCGACGACGGCCTCGCCCGGCCGCGCGAGGAGCGCGGCCAGAGCGTCGGCGCCTGCGGGGGTGGCCGGTTTCGGCAGGGGGTACGGGGTGCTGCCCATGCCCCCGAGCCTATCGGCGCCCGCCGCCGCGGGGGGCCTGTCCGGCCAATGGGGCTTCCCCGGCGGCCTCTGCCCTAACGGCGGCGGCGCTTCTCGTCCCTGATCCGCCGCAGCCTGTTCACCGTCACCGGGTCGTGCTCCAGCGCCAGCGGATCGTCCAGCAGCGCGCCCAGCAGCTGGTAGTAGCGGGTCGGCGACAGGCCGAGCCCCTCCCTGATCGCCCGCTCCTTGGCGCCGGGCCCCGGCCAGCCGCGCCGCTCCATGGCGAGTACGGCGCGGTCCCGCTCGGACAGCCCCGAGGGCTCGGCGGGAGCGGCGGGACCGCCGGGCTCGGCGGACTCGGCGGGCTCAGGCGCGGTCATATGACCACACGCTACTCGGCGGCCTCGGCCGCCGCCGCGTCCCTGGCGATCCCCCCGAGGACGTTCGACGGGCTGGCGCCGGGCTCGACGGCCTTGCCGATGTTCTTCTTGAAGCTCTCGCTCACGCTCGCCCACGAGTTCTTGCCGTACGGGAGCAGCTCGGAGGTGGGCAGCGCGTCCAGGAACTTGCGCAGGTCCCCGTACTGCGGGTCCGCCGCCATCGCCTCGTTCGCGCTGTAGGTGACCGGCAGCAGGTCGTACTGCGCGGCGAAGGACATCACGTTCTTGTCGTCGTACGCGAAGTCCAGGAACGTGCCGATCGCCGTGCGGTGGCCGTTCTGCTTGAAGGCCATCATCCAGTCGGCCACGCCCATGGACGCCTTGGCCTTGCCGTTGACGCCGGGCAGCGGCACCATCCCGACCTTGACGCCCTGCTTGGCGGCCTCCTCCATCAGGGAGGGATGCCCGTTGAGCATGCCGACCTGACCGCTGGTGAACGCCTTGAACGCGATGGCGCGGTCGAGCTTCCCGGGGGCGACGGGGCCGGTCAGCCCCTTGCCGACGAGCTGCTTCTGCAACCACTCGAACGTCTTGATGTTCTGCTGCGAGTCGATGTTGTACGAGCCGTCGGCGGTGTCCGTGTAGCCGCCTCCGCCGCTCAGCAGCCACATCAGGGTCTCGCCCTGTGCCTCCTCGGAGCCCAGCGGCAGCGCGAACGGCGTGGTCACACCGATGGACTTGAGCGCCTCGGCGTCGGCCTGGATGTCGTCCCAGTTCTTCGGGGCGTCGAGACCGGCCTGGTCGAAGAGCTTCGTGTTGTAGAAGAGCAGCCGGGTGGAGGCGACGAACGGCAGTCCGTACTGGACGCGGTTGACCTTGCCGGCGTCGGAGAGCTGGGAGAGGAAGTTCGCCTGCGTGGGGACGGAGAGCACTTCGTCGGCCGCGTAAAGCTTGTCCTGCTTCACGTAGTTGGCGTACGAGCCGACCTGTGCGATGTCGGGCGCCTCGCCCTCCTCGACCATCGTGGCGACATCGCTGTCGACGGTCTTCCAGGGGCGGACGTTGACGTCGACCTTGATGCCGGGGTTCTTGGACTCGAACGCCGAGGCGAGCGCGGACCAGTACTTCTCCGAGGAGTTCTCCGAGTTGGTGCCGTAGTCCGCGGCGACGACCTTGAGGGTGACCTCGTCCTCGGACCCTCCCGTGCTGCCGCAGCCGGCCAGCGCCATCGTCATGCCCCATGCGGCTATCGCCGCGGTCATTCCCAGATAGCGCTGTCGCACGGCTGTGTTCCCGCCCTTGTTCTTCGATTGCGCGTAAGGCCCCGGTCGGTCCCCCGTGACGCACTGTTATAGAGGCAAGTGATTTTCCCTCATCCGGAGGTTTGGGGTCCACCTGGGGTTGATCTCACTTGGGCAACGCCTGTCCCATCTGGGCAACGCCCGTCCCATCGCTCATCCGGGTCGCGCGTTTGTATGGAGACTCAACAATCCGGGACAGTGGACTAGACCTTTCAAGGGTCTACGCGCGAGACTGTTCACGTGAGACACGTCATCGCCCTGGATGTGGGCGGCACCGGCATGAAAGCCGCCCTGGTGGGGGCGGACGGCGCGCTGCTGTATCAGGCGCGGCGGGCGACCGGCAGGGAGCGCGGGCCCGAGGCCGTCGTGGAGACCGTCCTCGGCTTCGCCGCGGACCTGCGCGCGTACGGCATCGAGCACTTCGGCGAGAGCGCCGTCGCGGCCGGGGTCGCCGTGCCCGGCATCGTCGACGCCGAGCGCGGTATCGCGGTGTACTCCGCCAACCTCGGCTGGCGCGACGTACCGATGCGCGATCTTCTCGGCGCCCGGCTCGGTGGCGTGCCCGTCGCGCTCGGGCACGACGTGCGCACCGGCGGGCTCGCCGAGGGGCGGCTCGGCGCGGGCGGGGGCGCCGACCGGTTCCTGTTCGTGCCGCTGGGCACGGGGATCGCCGGGGCCATCGGCATCGCGGGCACCATCGAGGCCGGCGCGCACGGGTACGCGGGCGAGATCGGCCATGTCGTGGTCCGTCCCGACGGGCCCGACTGCGGCTGCGGGCAGCGCGGCTGTCTGGAGACCCTCGCCTCCGCCGCGGCCGTGACCCGCGCCTGGGCGGCGGCGAGCGGCGACCCGGAGGCGGACGCCGCCGACTGCGCGAAGGCCGTGGAATCCGGCGACCCCGCGGCGGTACGGGTCTGGCTGGACGCGGTCGACGCGCTCGCCGCCGGACTGGTCACCGCGCTCACCCTGCTCGACCCCCGGACGCTGATCATCGGTGGCGGTCTCGCCGAAGCCGGGGAAACCTTGTTCACACCCCTGCGGGCGGCGGTCGAGAAGCGGGTGACGTTCCAGAAACTGCCCGAGATCGTCCCGGCGGCCCTCGGTGACACCGCCGGCTGTCTGGGCGCGGGGCTGCTCGCCTGGGACCTGCTCGCCGCCGCCGGGTTCCCCGCCGACGCACGACCCGCCGACGTACGCCCCACCGAAACGCGACCCACCGAAACGCGACCCGCGGAAGCCCGACCCGCGGAAGCCCGACCCGCCGACGACAACGACCCGCCCGCCGACGATCCACTCGCCACGGAGGTATCCGCCTGATGGCCGCTAGCGCCCCACGCGCCGCGCACGCCGCACGCACCCCACGCGCCGACAGCACCGTTCTCACCGGCGCCCGGGTGGTGCTGCCCACCGGAACCGTGGACGGCGGGCGGGTGATCATCGAGGACGGCCGGATCGCGGGCGCCGCCCGCGACGACGCCGCCTCGCTGGATCTCTCCGGCCACTGGATCGTCCCCGGCTTCGTGGACATGCACAACCACGGCGGCGGCGGCGCCTCGTTCACCTCCGGCTCGGTGGCCGACGTGCTCAAGGGCATCCGCACGCACCGCGAGCACGGCACCACCACCCTCGTCGCCTCCACCGTCACCGGCGAGATGGACTTCCTCGCCCACCGCGCCGGCTTCCTCTCCGAGCTGGTCGAGCAGGGCGAGCTGGCCGGGATCCACTTCGAGGGCCCGTTCATCTCGCCCTGCCGCAAGGGCGCCCACAGCGAGGCGCTGCTGCGCGACCCCGACCCGGCCGAGATCCGCAAGCTGCTCGACGCGGCGCGCGGCACGGCCAGGATGGTCACGCTCGCCACCGAACTGCCGGGCGGCATCGACTCCGTACGGCTGCTCGTGGAGCACGGCGTGATCGCCGCCGTCGGCCACACGGACGCGACGTACGAGCAGACCATGCGGGCCATCGACGCGGGCGCGACCGTCGCGACGCATCTCTTCAACGCGATGCCGCCGCTCGGACACCGCGCCCCGGGGCCGATCGCCGCGCTGCTGGAGGACGAGCGGGTCACGGTCGAGCTGATCAACGACGGCACGCATCTGCACCCCGCGGCCCTGGAGCTGGCCTTCCACCGCGCGGGCGCGGACCGGGTCGCCTTCGTCACGGACGCGATGGACGCGGCCGGGTTCGGCGACGGGCGCTACCAGCTCGGCCCGCTCGCGGTCGAGGTCAAGGAGGGCGTCGCGCGGCTGGTGGAGGGCGGCTCGATCGCCGGCTCCACGCTGACCCAGGACATCGCGTTCAAGCGGGCGGCGACGGTGGACCGGCTGCCGGTGGAGGACATCGTCCAGGCGATCTCCGCCAATCCGGCGCGGCTGCTGGGCGTGTACGACAAGGTCGGTTCGCTGGAGCCGGGCAAGGACGCGGACCTGGTGGTCCTGGACGAGGAGTTCTCGGTCAAGGGTGTCCTGCACAAGGGCGAATGGGTAATTGAACCCCAGTAGGTCCATTAAGCGGCACGTCATCCGATTGCACCGCAAACCAGAAGAAAGCCATACGAAGGCGGTCGGCTCGGGGTCTGGGCCTACCGCCTTCTGTTTGGCATGATCGCTCCGGTAATCGGCCGAGCGGATATCGGCCACATGAGCGCGTTTTCCCGGGGGTGCGACGGATGATCGTGACGGTCACGCTCAATGCCGCGCTGGACATCACCTACCGCACCCCCGAGCTGATCCCGCACACGACGCACCGCGTCAGCGAGGTCGTCGAGCGCCCCGGCGGCAAGGGCCTGAACGTCGCACGGGTGCTGTCGGCGCTGGGCCACGAGTCGGTGGTGACGGGGTTCGCGGGCGGCCGGACGGGCGACGTGCTACGGGAACTGCTCGCCGGCTGCGGCCCCGAGGGCTCCAGGGGCCGGCCGGCCGACGCCCTCGTACCGATCTCCGGGTCCACCCGCCGCACGCTCGCCGTCGTCGACGAGGCCAGCGGCGACACCACCCAGCTCAACGAGCCAGGCCCGACCGTCTCGTCCGGCGAGTGGTCCGCCTTCCTCGCCACGTACGAGCGGCTGCTCACCGGCGCCGACGCCGTGGCCCTGTGCGGCAGCCTGCCGCCCGGCATCCATGTCGGCGCGTACGCCGAACTGATCCGCCGGGCCCGTGCGGCGGGCGTGCCGACGCTCCTCGACACCAGCGGCGAACCGCTGCGCCGCGGCGTCGCCGCCCGCCCCGATCTGGTCAAGCCGAACGCCGACGAACTCGCCCGGCTCACCGGCTCCCGCGAGCCGCTGCGCGCCGCGCGCGACGCCCGCCGCCGCGGCGCGCACGCCGTCATCGCCTCGCTCGGACCCGACGGCATCCTCGCGGCCACGCCGGACGGTCTCTGGCAGGCGACCCCGCCCGCGCCCGTGAAGGGCAACCCGACGGGCGCGGGCGACTCGGCGGTGGCCGGGCTGCTCTCGGGTCTCGTCGAGCAGCTGCCCTGGCCGGCCCGGCTGGCCCGCGCGGTCGCGCTGGCCACGGCGACGGTCCTGGCGCCGACGGCGGGCGAGTTCGACGCGGAGGCGTACGAGGAGCTGCTGCCGCGGGTGACGGTCACGGAACACCCCGGGCCGTAGCGCCGGAACCGATCCGCGCGCTGGAAGAACTGTCCGCGCGCTGGAAGAACTGAGGGACACATGCCACTCGTCAGCACCGGTGAACTCGTCACGGCCGCCAGGGCCGGGAACCACGGGATCGCCGCGTTCAACGTCATCACCCTGGAGCACGCCGAGGCGATCGCCACCGGCGCCGAGCGGGCCGGGGCGCCCGCGATCCTCCAGATATCGGAGAACGCGGTGACGTTCCACGGCGGCGACCCCGGCGCGGTCACCGCCGCCGCGGCGGCCGTCGCCCGCGCCTCCTCCGCGCCGCTCTCCCTCCATCTCGACCATGTCGAATCGGCCGCGCTGCTGCGGGCCGCGCCCGGGGCCGGCTTCAGCTCGGTGATGTTCGACGCGTCGAAGCTGCCGTACGCGGAGAATCTCGCGGCCACCGCCGAAGCCGTGCGCTGGGGCCATGACCACGGCATCTGGGTCGAGGCGGAGCTGGGCGCGGTGGGCGGCAAGGACGGCGAGCCGTCCCTCGACGCACACGCCCCGGGGGTACGGACGGATCCGGCCGAGGCGGTCGTCTTCGTGGCCGAGACCGGCGTGGACGCGCTGGCCGTCGCGGTCGGCTCGTCCCACGCGATGACGCACCGCACGGCCGCCCTGGACCACACCCTGATCGCCACGCTGCGCGACGCCGTCCCCGTACCGCTGGTCCTGCACGGCTCGTCCGGTGTCCCGGACGAGGAGATCCGCCGGGCGGTCGCCTCCGGCATGGTCAAGATCAACGTGGGTACGGCCCTCAACACCGCCTTCACCGGCGCCGTACGCGCGTACCTCGCGGCGCACCCGACGACGGTGGACCCCCGGAAATACCTCGTCCCGGCTCGCGAGGCGATGGCCGGGACGGTGGCGGACTTCCTGCGGGCGGTCGGCTCCGCGACGACGTGATCACTACCCCTTGGGGGGCGTGACCTCCAGCCAGTCGAGGATGGCGTCGCACTGATTGCCCTGCTCGCAGGAGATCTTGAGGGTGTTCTTGCCCTTCTTGAGCTCCACCGGCGCCCACGTGGTCTGCCAGTTCTTCGACCAGTCCGGGTCGTCGGAGCTGATGAAGTTCTTCAGCCCGAGGGGGGAGTTGTTCGCCTTGCCGTTGACGGTCAGGGTGGCGTTGGCGTCCTTGGCCGGTATCGCGTAGCGCACGGACAGCGCGTAGGAGCCGGCCTTCTCGATGTCGGCGGTCCAGGTCACCGAGGCGCCGACGGCGTTGAAGCCGGTCACATACGAACCGTTGGTGCCCTGGGCGCCCTCGATGTCCGTCGCGAGGGCGGCGGGCGGGCCCAGCTGGAGGGTCGCCGCGTCCTGCTTGGGGAGGCCGATCCCGTCGGGCGACGTCTCGTCCTTGCCGCTCGCCCCGTCGGTGGGCTGCTGCGGCTGCTCGGCCGAGGGGACCGGGCCACCGGACGGGGTCGCGTCGGCGCCGTCGTTCTTGTCGTCGCCGTTGCTGAGCAGCGCGGCCGTGATACCGATCACGACCACCGCGACGACGGCGATCGCGCCGATCAGCAGGCCCTTGGTGTTGGGGCCGCTGCCGCGTCCGCCGCCCCGCTGTGCCGGCACCTGACGGGTGGTGGCACCGCCGGGGTGGGTCTCGGGGGCCGCGTAGTGCGGGTTCTGCTGCTGGCCGTACGGCGCCTGGCCGTAGGACGCCTGCTGCTGGCCGTAGGGAGCCTGGCCGCCCTGGCCGTACTGCTGCTGACCGTACTGCGGCTGCTGCGGCGGGGCCGCCTGCTGCTGGCCGTACTGGCGCTCGCCGACCGTCCTGACCTGGTTGTACGACGTCCTGGGCACGCCAGGCTGCGCGGCCGGACCGGGGTAGCCGTAGCCGCCTTGGCGTCGCTGATTGGCGCCCGCCGCCTGTCCGTCCTCGTACAGATAGCCGAACGGATCGTCGTCCTCGGGCGTGCTAGCGCCGTTGTTCCCGGCCGTCATCCCTGGTCACTCCTTACCATCTCGCCAGCGTCGCCGACCGGCCGAGCCTACCTCGAATGGGCAAGGCCACGGACGGGCCTTGAGGGGTGTCAGCCAGTCTGCGCCCCGTGGATGAACAACGGATCGCGGACATGTCGCAGCCCTGTCCCGAACAACTCCGGAACATGCCTTCCGACCCGTTCCGGGGGCCCGACACGTCCCGAGGACCCGTCCATGAGCGTCTACCCCGCACGCCGGTGAACCTTGCTCCGCGATCGCTTCTCGATATACATCCGCTGGTCAGCGGATTGCAGCACTTCCTCAACCGACATCCCGCAGCTCGCCCAGCTGATCCCGAAGCTCGCCCCGACCCGGACCGCCCGGCCGTCGACCCTGATCGGCGGAATGATCGCGTTCCGCAGCCGTACGGCGAGATCGGCGGCGTCCGCCGAACCGAGCCCGTCCGCGAGAACGACGAATTCGTCACCCCCGAGGCGCGCGACGGTGTCCCCGTCCCGTACGCCCGTGGTCAGCCGGCGCGCGACCTCGATCAGCACCGCGTCGCCGGTGTTGTGGCCGAACCGGTCGTTGATGGACTTGAAGCCGTCGAGGTCGCAGAAGAGGACCGCGAGGCCCTTCGTCCCGTCGTCGGCCTCGGGGTCGTCGCTGGGCGCGACCATGTGCACATGGTGGTCGAGGGGCACGCCGCCGACCGCGGGGACGGCGGAGCGCCCGCCGCCCTGCCGGCCGCCGCGCTCCTCGTACTGGTCGTAGCCGTCATAGCCGTCGTACGCGTCGTATCCGGGCTCGTACAGGACAGTGCCCTCGTACCCTCCGTACGCCGCGTCCAGCGCCTCGACCGCGGTCTCGCGCATCGCGTGGGGCCGCGAACAGAGCCGGGCGCTGAGGCGGGAGCGCAGTTCGGCGCTGTTCGGCAGGCCGGTGAGCGAGTCGTGCGAGGCGCGGTGCGCGAGCTGGAGTTCGCGGCTCTTGCGCTCCTCGATGTCCTCGACGTGGGTGAGCAGGAAGCGCGGGCCGTCGGCGGTGTCGGCGACCACGGAGTTGCGCAGCGAGACCCAGACGTACGTGCCGTCGCGCCGCAGCAGCCGCAGTTCTGCGCGGCCCCCCTCGGCGGAGGTGCGCAGGAGGGTCCCGATGTCCTCGGGGTGGACCAGATCGGAGAACGAGTGGCGGCGCATCGCGGAGGCCGGGCGGCCCAGCAGCCGGCAGAGCGCGTCATTGGTCCGCAGCAGCCGGCCGTGCTGGTCGCCGCCCATCTCGGCGATGGCCATCCCGCTGGGTGCGTACTCGAACGCCTGACGGAAGGATTCCTCACTGGCGCGCAGCGCCTGCTGTTCGCGTTCGAGACGGACCAGCGCGCGCTGCATATTTGCTCGGAGGCGAGCGTTACTGATCGCAATGGCGGCCTGGGACGCGTACATCTGGAGCGCTTCCTGCCCCCAGGGGCCCGGACGGCGCCCGCCGCGCGGCCGGTCGACGGAGATGACGCCGAGCAGCTCGCTGCCGCCACCGGAGGCGTACATCGGGGCGTAGAGCCGGTCCTGCGGATGCCACTCGTCCTCGAAACGGGGATCCGGGCCCTCGGTGTACCACTGCGGAACGTCGTCCTCCAGCAGCACCCAGCCCTCGGTGTGCGGTATGAAGCGCAGCTCGCCCCAGCTCTCGCCCATCAGCAGCCGCCGCTCCCAGGAGGCCCGGGAGCCGACGCGGCCCGTGATCAGGGCTTCCGCGGCGGCGCTTCCGGCGAAGGCGGCGACGACGAGGTCGCCGTCGGCCTGGACGACATTGACGCAGGCCAGTTCGTAACCGAGCCCGGAGACGACCCCGTCGGCCACGGTCTGGAGGGTGTCCGCCAGGCTGCGGGCGGTGTTGAGTTCGGCGACGGCCTCATGCAGCTGCCGCAGGGTCGCAAGACGGACATACGGCTCCGACTCGGTCTCCATTGCTCGCTCTCCCCGAGACCTCGACAGCAACTCCAGGATTCTCATCGGCTCTCGTCTTGCACTGGCATCGCCACTGAATCACAGGGAGCTGCGCGCTCGGTACACAGGGTCAACAATTACCCCACTCTGTGAGTCAAGTCACATGATCCGATCAAGAGGCGAAAAGCCTGATGGGAGCGCTCCACACCTTTCGTGAACGCAAATTTTACGACGGCCCCCGGGGGACGCGGGCGCGGGCGTTGACGACGGCGGCGGAGAGAGCGGGCGCGATCAGATGCGGAGAGAGCGGGCGCGATCCGATATCGCCGGTGCGATCAGATGTCGAGGAAGCGTACGTCCTTGGCGTTGCGCTGGATGAAGGAGCGCCGAGCCTCGACGTCCTCACCCATCAGGACGGAGAAGAGAGCGTCGGCGACGGCCGCGTCGTCCAGGGTGACCTGGCCCAGGACGCGGTGCTCCTGGTCCATGGTCGTGATCCGCAGCTCCTCGGCGTTCATCTCGCCCAGCCCCTTGAACCGCTGGAGGGAGTCGTCCCTGACCCGGCGGCCGTCCCGCCGGCCCCGTTCCAGCAGTACGTCGCGTTCGCGGTCGGAGTAGGCGTACTCCACGTGCTCCCGGCCCCACTTGATCTTGTAGAGCGGGGGGCGGGAGAGGTAGACGTACCCCTGCTCGATCAGAGGCCGCAGGAAGCGGAACAGGAAGGTCAGCAGCAGGGTGTTGATGTGCTGGCCGTCGACGTCGGCGTCCGCCATCAAAATGATCTTGTGGTACCGGAGCTTCCCGATGTCGAAGTCCTCGTGCACGCCCGTGCCGAACGCGGAGATCATCGACTGGACCTCCTGGTTGTGCAGGATCTTGTCGATACGGGCCTTCTCGACATTGAGGATCTTGCCGCGGATGGGAAGGATCGCCTGGTAGCGCGGGTTGCGGCCGGACTTGGCCGAGCCACCGGCGGAGTCGCCCTCGACGATGAAGATCTCGCTCTTCGCCGGATCGCTGGACTGGCAGTCGGACAGCTTGCCCGGCAGGGCCGCCGACTCCAGCAGGCCCTTGCGGCGGGTCAGGTCCCGGGCCTTGCGGGCCGCCAGCCGGGCGGTGGCCGCCCGCGTCGCCTTGCGGACGATGTCGGCCGCCTCATTGGGGTTGCTGTCGAACCAGTCCGTCAGGTGCTCGTGCACGACCTTCTGTACGAACGTCCTGGCCTCGCCGTTGCCCAGCTTGGTCTTGGTCTGGCCCTCGAACTGCGGCTCCCCCAGCTTGACCGAGACGATCGCCGTCAGACCCTCGCGGATGTCCTCACCCGTGAGGTTGCCGTCCTTCTCGCGCAGCAGCTTCTTCTCACGCGCGTACCGGTTGACGACCGTGGTCAGCGCCGTGCGGAAGCCCTCCTCGTGGGTGCCGCCCTCGTGCGTGTGGATGGTGTTGGCGTAGGAGTAGACGCTGTCGGCGAACTGACTGTTCCATTGCAGCGCGGCCTCCACCGACAGCAGCCGCCCGGCGTCCTCGGCGGCGATGGAGACGACGGAGGGATGGACCGACTCGCCTTTGCGGGCATTGAGATGGACGACGAAGTCGGCGATGCCGCCGTCGTAGCGGTAGGAGACCGTCTTCGCGGGCTGCTTCCCGGCGGTGTCCGAACCCGCCTCGTCGGCCGAGGCCGTCGCGCGGGCCGAGGCACGCTCATCGGTGAGGGTGAGGGTCAGCCCCCGGTTGAGGAAGGCCATCTCCTGGAGCCGCCTGGCCAGCGTCTCGAAGGAGTACGCGGTGGTCTCGAAGATGCCGCCGTCGGCCCAGAACGTCAGGGACGTACCCGTCTTCGAGGTGGCCTCGTGGCGGGCCGGCGGCGCTGTGGGCGCTCCGCCCTTGTACTCCTGGGTCCACCGGTGACCGTCGGTCCAGATCTCCACCGACAGCCTCGTCGACAGCGCGTTGACCACCGACAAGCCCACACCGTGCAGACCGCCGGAGACGGCGTACCCGCCGCCCCCGAACTTGCCGCCCGCGTGCAGCACGGTCAGGACGACCTCCACGGCCGGCTTGTTCTCCACCGGGTGCGTGCCCACCGGGATGCCGCGCCCGTTGTCGGTCACCCGCACGCCGCCGTCGGCCAGGATCGTCACGTCGATCCGGTCGGCCACCCCGGCCAGCGCCTCGTCGACGGAGTTGTCCACGATCTCCTGCACCAGATGGTGCAGCCCCCTCTCGCCCGTGGAGCCGATGTACATCCCTGGCCGCTTGCGTACCGCGTCCAGCCCGTCCAGGACGGTGATCGCGTGGGCGTCATACGCGGCAGACCCGGCATGGCCGTTCTGCTCGACGCCGGAACTCTCGGGGGTCGCTGGGGCGGTGGGAGCGCCGGAAGTAGTCACAAGGCTCTCTTTTCGGGCATGGCGAACCGCGCTGCCGCGCGCCACGGCGCGAGAGCGGTTGGATCGCTGGACGGAAAACGTGTCGCGGGCAGGCCGAAGAGGACCCTCCGGGCCCGCGGATCCCGGCGCCGGGAGGGCGACGGGGCGCTTCTCAGATTACCGAAGGTCCCACGCGGACCCAGGGCGAGAAGCCCCGTAGACGCCCCTCTCGTCGCCTCCGATCCCGTCAGCCAATCCCCCCTGCCCGATCGGCGGGAAAATCCAGGAGGATGACACACAGAGGGTTTCCGGGCGCTTCAACGCGTCGGGTTACAAGGGCTTTTTCGCCGGTGTGACAGCGCGTGAGGGAACGAGGGACAGAGCGGCGGGGGTGGGGGCGGAGGCGCTCACATGGCGGCTCCTGGTCCTAGGACCGGGCTGGTCCCCTGGCCCGATGCGGGCGCGGGCCGCCGGGGGCTAGCGTCTTCTCCGTGCACCAAACGCCCCCTGACACCCGTACCGAAGCCGTCGACGCCATCCCTCATCCTGAGGGGGTGAGCAACGAAGAGTTCCGCGCCGCCCTCGCCCGGCTGGCCGCGGGTGTGGTGCTGGTGACGGCGCACGAGCCTCCTTTGAGCGCCACCGGACCGCGCGGCGAGGACGCCGGGATGACGGCGACCGCCTTCATGTCGGTCTCGCTGGACCCGCCGCTGGTGCTGGTCAGCGTGCGCAACGGCTCCCGCATGGACGACCTGCTCGCCGAACAGCCGCTGTGGGCGGCCTCCTTGCTCTCCGAGAGCCAGCGGCATGTCGCGGGCCGGTTCGCGATGAAGGGCCGGATCAGTGACCGGCTGCTGTTCGAGGACGTCCCGTACCGCCGGGGAGAGGTGAGCGGCGCGCTGCTGATCGGGGGGTCGCTGGCGTTGCTGGAGTGCCGTACGGAACAGCGGATCGAGGCGGGCGACCACACGCTGGTCATCGGCCGGGTGCTGACGGCGGAGCTGCCGAGCGCGGACGGCGGGCCGCTGATGTATTTCAAGGGGCGCTACCGGCAGTTGGGTTCGTAGGATCGGCGGATGACGTCGCTGAACCCACCTCTGCCCCCACGGCTGCAACCCCTGCTCGATCAGTTCGACTTCGCGCGGACGCGGCTCGCCGACCGTCTGGCGGGCCCTGTCATGGACAGCGGCAACGGCACGGACGTCGATGTCGTCCCGATGACCGACGAGGAGTATCTCTGGGAGCCGGTGGCCGGCTGCTGGTCGGTCCGCCGCCGTGCGGACGGCCCGGGGCCCGGGGCGACGCTGCTGACCGGCGCGGGTGACTGGGGACGCGACTCCGCGCCCGCGCCGCACCCCTCGCCGCCGCCGTTCACCACCATCGCGTGGCGGTTGAGCCACCTCAGCGAACTGCTGGCCCTCCGCGCCGACCACACGACCGGAACCCACACCCTGACCCGGGACGACTACCGGGTGAGCGGGGACGCCGCGGGGGCGATGGCCGCCTTCGACGCGGGAGCCACGGCGTGGCGGGAGGCGCTGCTCGCCACGGACGAGACCGCGCTCGACACGGTGGGACGCAGTACGTACCCGCACGGCAGCGATCCGGAGGACCCCTTCGTCGACATCGTGTGGTGGGTCAACCAGGAACTGCTGCACCACGGGGCCGAGATCGCCCTGATACGGGACCTCTACCGCCACCGGTGAAGGACGGGACGCCGGACGTACTCGTCCTGGGGCTGGGGCTGGGCCTGTGCCTGGACCAGGGCCTGGGGCTGGACCAGGGCCTGTGCCTGTGCCTGGGGCCTAGGTCCAGCCGCGGCCGGTACGGCCACGCTTCGTCTCGGCGCGCTGCTTCTTCTCGCGCAGCCGGCGTTCGTTGATCCCGCGCGGGATCTTCGTCTTACGGCGCGGGCGCGGTGGCGGAGCGGTCGCCTCCGCCAGCAGGGAGGCGAGCCGTACGGCCGCGGTCTCGCGGTTGCGCCACTGAGAGCGGTGCTCCGACGCGCGTACGGTGATCACGCCGTCCACGAGCCGGTCGGCGAGCCGCTCCAGCGCGCGTTCCTTCCAGACCGGCGGCAGCGCTTCCGTCTTCGCGAGATCGAAGCGCAGTTCCGCCTTTGAGTCACTCGTGTTGACGTGCTGTCCGCCGGGCCCGGAGGACCTTGAGAAACGCCACATCAGTTCGGCCTCCGGCAGGGAGACCGAACCGCGGATGACATGAGCGGGTCCGGACATGCCCCCATGGTCCCGTGTCCTGCCCGATTCCGTCACCCTCTTTTCCCGGCGTTCCCGGCGGAAAGCGGCGGGGAGCGGGACGAGGAGCGACGGGGAGCGGCGGGGGAGCGACGCAGGTAAAGAAAGCAAAGAGGTGAGGAACCTCCCGGGCCTCTGCCTTCGTTATGCCGGGTGACGGTAGCTTCGGGACCACTCGAAGCCCGCACACGACAACGAAAGGGACATCCCCATGGCTGTAAGCCTGTCCAAGGGCGGCAACGTCTCGCTCACCAAGGAGGCACCGGGCCTGACAGCCGTCACGGTCGGCCTCGGCTGGGACGTCCGTACCACCACCGGCACCGACTTCGACCTCGACGCCTCGGCGATCGCGGTCAACGGAGGCGGAAAGGTCGTCTCCGACGGCCACTTCGTCTTCTTCAACAACAAGTCGACGCCGGACCAGACGATCGTCCACACGGGTGACAACCGCACGGGCGAGGGCGAGGGCGACGACGAGGCGATCAACGTCAACCTGGCGGGCCTGCCGGCCGACGTCGAAAAGATCGTCTTCCCGGTCTCGATCTACGACGCCGAGTCCCGCAGCCAGAACTTCGGCCAGGTGCGGAACGCGTACATCCGCATCGTCAACCAGGCCGGCGGCACCGAGATCGCCCGCTACGACCTGAGCGAGGACGCCGCCACCGAGACCGCGATGGTCTTCGGCGAGCTGTACCGCAACGGCGCGGAGTGGAAGTTCCGCGCGGTCGGCCAGGGCTACGCCTCGGGTCTCGTGGGCATCGCCACGGACTTCGGCGTCAACCTCTGACCCGAACCGCCGCGCGCGGAGCGACGCGAAACGAGTGGGCCCCGGCTCCGGCCGGGGCCCACCCGTCTGCGCGGACGCGCACCGGGGACAGTCGGGGCGCCCCGGGACGTGTGATGTCGGGCGGGGGCCGCCCCGACTACCCCTCGCCCCTCACCCCCACCCGCACCCCCACCCTCACCCTCACCCGCTACTCCAGCGACGGCTTGTCCTCCCCGTACAGCCAGGTGTCCCACAGGTCTCCGAGGTCGCGGCCCGACTCCCGCTCCACGTACGTCGTGAAGTCGTGGGTGTCCGCGTTGCCGTGACGGTGCGTCCGGGCCCAGCCGCGCACGAGACGGAAGAAGGCGGCGTCGCCCACGGTCTCCCGTACGCGCTGGAGCACCATGGCGCCGCGTCCGTACACCGGCGGGTCGGAGATGTTCACCGCGGAGGGCGGGCGCGCCGGCGGGAAGGCCCAGTTCGCGTCGGCGTCGTACGCGTCGGCGAAGCTCTGGCGGACCGGTACGCGCTCGGTGTGTTCCGTCCAGAGCCACTCCGTGTACTCCGCGAAGCCCTCGCTGAGCCACATGTCCTGCCACGACTTGGGGGTCACGGAGTTGCCGAACCACTGGTGGGCCATCTCGTGGACCAGCGTCGCGACGCTGGTGGGGCCGGGGAGGAACGGCCTGTTCTGGGTCTCCAGGGCGTACCCGGAGTCGCCCGGCCGCCCGATCACCACACCGGTCGAGGAGAAGGGATACGGCCCGAAGGTCTTCTCCTGCCATTTCACGATCGCGGGCAGCTCCTTGAGGAGCCGCGCGCCGCTGCGGGCGGCGGTCGGGTCGACCGCCGTGAAGACGGGCACCGTCCCCTTCGTCCCGTCGGTCCGACGCGTCTCGTACGGGCCGATGGCGACCATGGCCACATAGCTCGCCATCGGCTCCGCCGCATGCCAGTCGAAGGACGTGTGCCCGTCCGCCGTGCGCTCATCGCGCAGTTCACCGTTGGAGACGGCCTTCAGCCCCTCGGGGACGGTGATCCGGATGTCGTAGGACGCCTTGTCGCTCGGGTGGTGGTTGCCCGGGAACCACGCCATCGATCCGGTCGGCTCCCCCAGCCCGACCGCGCGCTCCCCGGACCGCAGCCAGCCCTCCTCCGAGGTGTCGGGGTCGGTGATGCGGCGGGGTGCGCCGGAGTAGCGGACGACCGTACGGAAGGTGGCGCCCCGGCGGAGGTCGTCGCCGGGGCGCAGCGTCAGCTCCGTACCGGCGTGGTGGAACGCGGCCTTCTCGCCGTCGACGGTCACGGAGTCCACCGTCAGCCCGTCGAGATCGAGGTTGAAGGCGCTGAGGTCCTGCGTGGCGCGGGCGGTGATCTCGGCGGTGCCCTTGAGCCGGCCGGATTCCGGCGCGTAGTCGAGGGTCAGGCCGTAGTGCTGGACGTCGTACCCGCCGTTGCCGATCCGCGGGAAGTAGGGATCGCGCAGACTCGCGGCGCCCGGCCTGCCGTGCACGCCGCCGCCCGGCACACAGCCGCCGAGGACGAGGGCAAGGGCAGTGGTGAGGGAGAGAGCGACAGGGAGTACGGGGGCGGAGGCGGGGCGGAGTGCCGGACGCGGGTACACCCGGTGATCGTAGGCCGGGTGGCGTTGACGCGCCGGTCGACGGGGACTCGCCGGGTCACCGGGGCACGGGCGTCGGGCCTCGGGCCTCGGGCGTCGGACGTCGGGGAACCGGGTCGCCGGGCATCGGGGCATGGGGACACCAGGTCACCGGGCGCCGGAGCGTCGAGGCACCGGCGCCAGGGCACCAGGTCACCGCGACGCCAGGCGCCGGGACGTGAGGCTCCGCGACACCGAGGCACCGCGACACCGAGGCACCGAGGCACCGCGACGCCAGGTGTCGCGACACCGGAGCACCGGAGCACAGAGGCATCCGCCCCGCGCTCGGCCACCCCCACGAGCCCGCCGGACCGGCCGTGACACCATCGGGCCCGTGCTCGACATCGGCTACTCCCTCTCCCGTCGCTTTCCCGATCCCCCGCAGACCGACTACCGCCTCGCGGATGTCCGGGCGCTGCGGCACGACCTGTTCTGCGGGGACGTCTATCTCGCGGACACCCACGCGGACCGCGAGGTGTCCACCGCCTGGGGATGGGTACCGGTGCTCGACTTCGCCTGGGCGCTGTGCGACATCGTGGAGCAGCTCGACCGCGATCCGCGCGGCAGCCGCGCGGCCAAGCCGCAGTACGCCGAGCTGGACTTCACCGAGTCCGCCGACCGCATGCTCTTCCAGCGGCGCTTCGGCTGGGTCGATGTGGAAGCCGACTGGATGCCAGGCGACGAGCCGCCGCTCACCTTCAGCCACCGTCTGCTGCGCCGTGAGGCACGTGACTTCCTGCACGATCTGATCGCGGATCTCGCCGACATGCACGAGGGCCTGGCCGACAACCCGATCGTCTGGGATCTCCAGTCCCGCTTCCCCCGCAGCTGACCGGTCCAGCCAGCGGCCCAAGCCAAGGACCAGGCAGCGGCCCAGGCGGAGGACCAGCCGCCGACCCGGCGAAGCCCCAGATCAGGGCCGGGTACGGGCACGGGACACCGCGCAGGCCGACGATGCCGGCCGTGGCCACCGCATCACCCCCACACCGCGGTCACACACCCCACTCAACGAATTTCAGATCGGCAGGCGTACATCCCCCGGCACCGGGCAGACGAGGTCCTGCCGGGGCACTGCCGGGAATCGGGCGACCGCTTCCTCCCCCCACAGAAGGCGTGCCTCTGGAGCACCACGAAGGCCCCGACCCATCCCCCCAGGTCGGGGCCTTCGAAGGACGGGGCGGGTCCTCATCAGTCCTCCACCCGCACCCCGATCTGCGCCGCGAACGCCGGTGCCAGGTGCAGCAGTTGAGCCGAACTGATGACCGCCCCCGCCAGCCGGTCCATGCCCCGCGCGATATCCAGCTCGGCGACCGTCCGCAGATCGACGTCCTTCATCCGGGCACCGCTCAGATCGGCCCGCCTGAGCACGCAGTCCCGGAACTCGACCCGTACCAACTCCGCTCCCCCGAAGTCCGGTTCGGACAGGACCACGCCCTCGAACACCACGTCCTTGAGCCGGGCCTTCCGGAAGTTCAGATAGTCGATCTTCCCGCCCCGGATCAGCACCCGCTCCAGCACGGCGCCATGCAGCTGCGTCCCGCCCAGCCGCGCGTCCACCACCTCCACATCGCGCAGCGACGCCCCGGCCAGATCCGTGCCCACGCCCCGGACACCGCTCAGTACGGAGTCGATGAACCGCGCCCGCCCCAGCGCCGTCTCGTCCAGTACGCAGTCCCGCAACGCGCAGTCGATGAACCGCGAGCCGGGTCCCTCCTGTCCCGACAGGTCGAGATCCTTGAACTCCAGCCCGTCGTAATCGCCGTCCGGGTCGAGCCCGCCGCCGTACGGACTCAGCGGCGGCAGCCGTACCTCTGCCCGCCGCGCCGCCGGGACCCCGCCCGCCCCGCCCGCGCCGCTCTTCGTTGTCTTCCGTGCCATGCCCCCATGGTGACGTACACCACTGACAACGCGGCGATGTCACATCCGGCTGTCCAGTTCCCGTCACAGGGGTGAGAGCGAGCGAAGGAGAGAGACAGACCATGAATCCCAGCCATCGCGTCACCGTCATCGGCGGTGGCTTCGCCGGGCTCACCGCCGCCATCAGCGCCGCCGAGTCGGGCGCCGCCGTCACCCTGTACGAGGCCCACCGCACCCTCGGCGGCCGGGGCCGCACCGCTCAGGGCCCGTACGCGGCCAACGACGGGCCGCACGCCCTCTACAGCCGCGGGCCGCACTGGGCCTGGCTGCGCCGGCGCGGTCTGCTCGGTCCGATGGTGTCCGCGCCCCTGCGCGAGGGCCACCGCTTCCGCTTCCACCGGGCCGGGGCACTGCGCAGGACCCCGCCCCTCGGGGTGTTCACCCTCGCCCGCCGCAAGGCCGAAACCGCCCCGGTGGACACCGACTTCATGACCTGGGCCACGGGACTGGCCGGCGCCGCCACCGCACGCGCCGCCGCGCACTTCGCCGCCGTCGCCCTCTTCCACCACGACCCCGGCGCGCTCTCCGCCGCCTTCGTCCAGGAACGGCTGCGGCGCGCCACCGCCCTGCCGCCCGAGGCCCGCTATCCGGTCGGCGGCTGGGGCAGGTTGACCGACCGGATGGCCGCGCACGCCCGGAGTCTGGGCGTACGGATCGAGACCGGCGTACGGATCGACAGCCTCCCCGAGCACACCCCCGTGATCGTCGCGACCTCCCTGGAAGCGGCCCGCCGCCTGCTCAAGGACGACAGCCTGCGCTGGACCGGCGGTCGTACCGCCCTGCTGGACCTCGCGCTGCGTACGCGCAAGGGCGACCCGTTCATCGTCTCGGACCTCGACGCGCCCGGCTGGCTCGAACGGTTCACGGCGCAGGATCCGTCCCTCGCCCCGGCCGGTGAGCACCTGCTCCAGGGCCACTTCCCCGTCGGCCCCGACGCGTCCAAGGCCGAGGGCATCGCCCGCGCCGAAACCCTGCTGGACCTGGGGTTTCCCGGCTGGCGCGACCGTACCGCCTGGCGGCGCGAGTCCCTCGCGACGGGCCGTACCGGAGCCGTCGACCCGCCGGGCACCACCTGGCGGGACCGGCCCCGTATCGACCGGGGTCAGGGCGTCTTCCTCGCGGGTGACGAGGTCGCCGCGCCCGGGGTGCTCACGGAGGTCTCGTTCAACAGCGGGATCGGCGCGGCGGCGCTGGCCGTCCAGCAGCTCTCGGCCCTCAACCAGCGCAGCTCCGACGCCGCTTGACCGCTCGGCGGCTCGGCGGCTCGGCGGCTCGGCGGCTCGGCGGCTCGGCGGCTCGCACGCACGGCCGTTTGCCCACCGGACCGCCGTGGCGCCGGACCGCCGTGCCGCTGTACCGCTGTACCGCTTGACCTCAACCAAGCTTGAGGTCATTGGCTGTTCCCCGTACGCCGGACACCTTCGTACGCCGGACCACCCTTGGGAGCCCGCCATGCACGCCATCCGCCTCCACGCCTTCGGCCCCGCCGAGAACCTCGTCCACGAGCGGACCGACGACCCCGTACCCGGCCCCGGCCAGGTCCGGATCGCCGTCGCCGCGGCCGGGGTCCATCTCCTCGACACCGCCCTGCGCGAGGGCATGCGGGGCCCGTACCCCGCCCCCACCGAACTGCCCACCATCCCCGGCCGCGAGGTGGCCGGTACGGTCGAGTCGCTCGGCGAGGGCGTGGACACGGGCTGGCTCGGCAAGCGGGTCGTCGCCCATCTCGGGATGGCCCCGGGCGGTTACGCGGAGCTGGCCGTCACCGACACGGCACGGCTCCACGCGATCCCGGCCGGGCTCGACGAGGCCGAGGCCGTCGCCATGATCGGCACGGGCCGTACGACCATGGGCATCCTCCAGTTCACGGATCTCGGCCCCGACGACATCGCCCTCGTACCGGCGGCGGCCGGCGGCATCGGCACGCTCCTCGTTCAGTACGCGAAGAACGCCGGCGCCACCGTCATCGGACTGGCGGGCGGCGCGGCCAAGGTCACGCGGGTCGCGGCGAACGGCGCCGATCTCGCCGTCGACTACACCCTGCCGGACTGGCCCGAGCAGGTCCGGGCCCACCTGCGCGACCGGCTGGGCGACCGGCGCGCGACCGTCGTCTTCGACTCCGTCGGCGGAGCGATCGGGCTCGCCGCCGTCGGCCTCCTCGGCAAGGGCGGCAAACACATCGTCTTCGGCTGGTCGAGCGAGGGGCTGCACGACGGGGAGCCACTGACCTTCACCGACGAGGAACTGGCGGAGCGCGGCATCACCTCCGAGTCCGTCCTCGGGCCGGTGATGATCGCCAAGGCGGGCGGCGACATCCGCGCGCTCGAAGAGCGGTCACTCGCCGAGGCCGCCGCGGGACGGCTGCGCCCCGCCGTACAGCGCTTCCCGCTGGCGGACGCGGCCAGGGCACACCGCGCGCTGGAGACCCGCGGAACGATGGGGAAGGTCGTCCTGGAGCCGTAAGCGGCCGTCCGGAAGGGGGGAAGACCCCGTACCGGCGCCGGGACGGGGGTCCAGCGCCGGTACGGCACCCCTCGCACTCCATTCGCGCGCACTTTCCTGCGCACTCCTTTCGCGTCACCTGAAGGGGGAAGGGTCGCGAGAAGCGAAGAGCACCGATTCGTGGTGTCCTGTGCAGAGGTTTGACGACGCGATGCGAGGGGCGATCCGGCGGAGATCCACGGTGAGGGCAGTGAGAGCTGTGCGTGCCGGTGCGAGCTGTGAGGGCGGTGAGGGACGATCCCGATGAGTGACCCGCCGGCATCCGGCGCACAGCCACCCCGACAGCCAACCCCGCCACCCCCGCCGCCCCCACCGCCCCCCGGCCCGCTGCCCGGCGCCGTGGTCGACCCCCACCGCTGGTGGGCCCTGGCCGTCATCGCGACGGCGCAGCTCATGGTCGTGCTCGACGCCACCATCGTGAACATCGCCCTGCCCTCCGCCCAGCGCGATCTCGGCCTCACCAACGGCAGCCGGCAGTGGGTGATCACCGCCTACACCCTCGCCTTCGGCGGACTCCTGCTGCTCGGTGGCCGGATCGCCGACCTCGTCGGCCGCAAACGCACCTTCATCGTCGGGCTGGTCGGCTTCGCCGCGGCTTCCGCGATCGGCGGCGCGTCCACCGGCCCCGAGATGCTCTTCGCCGCCCGCGCGCTCCAGGGCGTCTTCGCGGCGCTCCTCGCGCCGTCCGCGCTCTCCCTGCTCACCACCACCTTCACCGGTGGCACCGAGCGGGCCAAGGCGTTCGGGATCTTCAGCGCCATCGCGGGCGCGGGCTCCGCCATCGGACTGCTCGTCGGCGGCGTGCTCACCGAGTTCCTCAGCTGGCGCTGGTGCCTCTACGTCAACGTCCCGATCGCCGTGATCGCCGTCGTCGGCGCGCTCACCCTCCTCGGCGACCGGGCGGGCACCCGGGGAGCGCACCTCGACCTCCCCGGTGTCGTCCTCGGCTGCGGCGGGCTCGTCGCCCTCGTCTACGGGCTCAGCGAGGCCGAGACCGACGGCTGGACCGCCCCGCTCGTCCTCGGTCTGCTCCTCGGGGGCGTCGCGCTGCTCGGCGTCTTCACGTGGTGGCAGACCCGCTCCCCCGGCCCGCTGCTGCCCCCGCACATCATCCGCGACCGCAACCGCGGCGGCTCGGTGCTCACCATGTGCCTGACGACCATCGGGCTGTTCGGGGCGTTCCTGTTCATGACGTACTTCTTTCAGAACATCCTCGGCTACTCACCGCTCAGAACCGGTCTCGCCTTCCTGCCGCTGACCGTCGCGATCGTCGTCGGATCCACCCAGATCTCCGCCCGGCTGCTGCCTTCCGTACCGCCGCGGCTGCTGCTGGGGCCGGGGCTGCTGCTCGCCGCCGGCGGGCTGTACACGCTGACGTTCATCGACACCCACTCCAGCTACCCCACCCACATCCTGCCCGGCACGCTGCTGCTCGGGCTGGGTCTGGGGCTGACGTTCATGCCCGCGATCTCCACCGCCACCACGGGCGTCGCGCCGAAGGACGCCGGGGTCAGCTCCGCCACCGTCAACACGGCTCAGCAGATCGGGGGTTCCATCGGTACGGCGCTGCTCAACACCCTCGCGACGACCGCCACGGCGACGTACCTGACGGGGCATCTCGCGGCGGCGGAGCGGCAGGCGGCGCCGGAGGGAGGGCTCACGCCCGCGCAGAGGGCCGACATCGTGAACACCGGCACCGTCCACGGCTTCACCGTCGCCATGGCCTGGGCGGCCATCATCCTGCTGGTGGCGGCGGTGATCGCCGTGCTGCTCGTCAACGGCGGTTCGCCGCGCAGCAGGGAGGCGGCGGCCGAGGCGGCACCGGCCGCCTGACCGACGCCCCCATACGCAACGGACACCCCCGTGCCCCCGTACGGAAACCGTCGCCCCCGTACCTCGTCACGCACGCCCGTACTCGTCACTCATACGACTACCGGGCCGACGCCCCCAGCGCGCCGAGCGCCTCGTCCGTCAGCCGGAACACCGTCCACTCGTCCTGCGGCGCCGCGCCCAGCGACCGGTAGAACGCGATCGACGGCTCGTTCCAGTCCAGGACCGACCACTCCAGCCGCTCATACCCGCGCTCCACACAGATCCGCGCCAGCTCGGTCAGCAGCGCCTTGCCGTGCCCGCCGCCGCGCCGGTCGGGGCGTACGTACAGATCCTCCAGGTAGATTCCGCGGACGCCACGCCACGTGGAGAAATTGAAGAACCAGAGCGCGAACCCGGCCGGCTCCCCGTCCTCCGTCTCCGCGATGTGCGCGTACGCGGCGGGCCGCTCCCCGAACAGCGCCTCGCGCAGCTGCTCCTCGGTCGCGCGCGCCTCGTCCAGGGCCTTCTCATACTCCGCCAGCTCACGGATCATCGCGTGGATCACCGGAACGTCAGCGGGTGTGGCGGTACGAATCATGGCTCCAGACTCCCCTGCCGCCCGGCCGTCGCGCCAATCGCCGTGACCGTCATCGCGCCAGCAGCGACCGGGCGACCGACATCTGGTCCGGTTGCAGCGCGCGCTCCCCGTCCGCCACATGCCACAGGCTGTTCTGGAGCACCCGCCCCAGCGTCCAGGCCCGCGCCCGCTCCCGGTCCAGGCCCAGCACGTCCGTCATCAGGTCGAAGCGCCACAGCGTCTCCGTCGCGTCGAACCGGTTGTCGAGGGCCGGCATCAGCTCGAACCCCGGGTCGCCCGCCAATGGCTTCGGGTCGATCGCCAGCCATGGATCCCGGAGGTCGCCGGGGTGGGACGCGAGCACGTTCTCGTAGTGCAGATCCCAGTGCAGCAGCCGGTCCCCGGGCTCGCCCGCCACCTCGCGCACCGCCGCCGCGCAGTCGCGCAGCAGCCGCCGCTCGCCCTCGTCCGGCAGCGACCGCGACTCCACCGGTACGTCGTCGAGCATGCGCGCGGCGATGTCCCCCAGGGTGCGCATCCCGGCCGGGGCCGGCACCGCCGTCAGCCGCGCCAGCAACTCCGCGATGATCCGGACCGCCTCGCGCGAGTCCACCACGCCCAGGTCCCGGGTCGCGAGCCGCTCCAGCAGCAGCGTGCCCGTCTCGTCGTCGTACTCCAGCAGCCGTACGGCACCGTCGCCGTCCCACACACGCAGCGCCACCGGCTCCCCGGCCGACTCCTCGTCCAGATGCTGGAGCTTCAGCACGGCGGGCGTACCGTCCGCCCGCTCCACCGGCAGCACCAGCGCGCACATGCCGTACATCGAAGGGCCGGTACGGCGCAGCTTCCACCGCTCCAGGAAATCGGCCGCCCTGCCCGGCAGCGCCGCGATGAAGGCGCGGCCGGCCTCGCCCAGGATCTTCGACTGTGTTTCCACCAGCTCCACCGGGATGTCAATCACGTCACCGATCCTACGGTCGTGGGTGAATCGGCCCATGCGCCGTTTCCTCCGCCAGGCACGCCAGGCTCGCCGGGCACCCCAGGCACCCCGGGCCCGCCGGGCCACCCGGACCACCCGGGCCCGCCAGGTCCGCCGCGCGGTCCGCGCCGGGACCGTCTGGATCACGAGCGCCCCCGGCACCTATCTCTGGCTGGCGGCCCTCTTCGTCACCACCGTCGCCCTCCACCGCATGTCACCGGGGTTCGAGGAGGACTTCCTGCGCCGGCGCTCCACCAACATCCACGAGCTGTCCACCGACCCGGTCCGGGTGCTCATCGCCAGCGCCTTCTACATCGACGGCGGCGCGTGGGCCCCGTACGCCGTGCTCTACACGGTCTTCCACGCACCGGCGGAACACTGGCTCGGCACCGCGCGCTGGCTGGCCGTCGTCGCCCTCGCGCACGTCGGCGCCACGCTGATCAGCGAAGGCGTCCTGAGCTGGGCCGTCCGGCACGGCCACGCCCCGCAGTCCGCCGTCAACACGCTCGATATCGGGGTCAGTTACGCGCTCGCCGGCGTCATCGCCGTCCTGACGTACCGCGTGCCGAAGCCCTGGCATCTGCCCTACCTCGGCGCCGTCCTCATCTTCTTCGGCACCCCCCTGATCGCCGAGCGCAGCTTCACCGACCTCGGCCACTTCGCCGCCGTGCTGATCGGCCTCGCCTGCTACCCGCTCACGCGGGGCCGCGGACGCCCCCGGAACCTGGACAGACATACGGACAACGGTGTACGAACACCCTCATGACCAGCGCGAACAACGGCGGCACCCGCAACGGCGGTATCTCCTTCTGGTACGCGCGGGACGGCATCCCCGCTCCCCGCGAGCCACTGCCGGGCGACGCGACCGCCGATGTCTGCATCGTCGGCGGCGGCTATACCGGCCTGTGGACGGCGTACTACCTCAAGAAGGCGGTCCCGTTCCTCACCATCACCGTCCTGGAAGGCAAGTTCTGCGGCTACGGAGCCTCCGGCCGCAACGGCGGCTGGCTCTACAACGGCGTCGCGGGCCGCGACCGCTACGCCCAGCTGCACGGCCACGAGTCCGCCGTCCGCCTCCAGCAGGCCATGAACGACACCGTCGCCGAGGTCATACGCGTGGCCGACGAGGAGCGGATCGACGCCGACATCCACCGGGGCGGCGTCCTCGAAGTCGCCCGTACGCCCGCCCAGCTCGCCCGCCTCAAGGCGTTCCACGCCGCCGAGATCGCCTTCGGCGAGCGCGACCGCACCCTCCACGGCGCCCGCGAGACCGCCGAACGCGTCCGGGTCGCCGGAGCCGTCGGCTCCAGCTGGACCCCGCACGGCGCCCGGCTGCACCCCGCCAAGCTGGTCAAGGGCCTCGCCGCGGCCGTCGAGGCGCTCGGTGTCACGATCCACGAGTCGACGCCGGTCACCGAGATCAAGCCGAAGCACGCCATCACCCCGTACGGCACGGTCCGCGCGCCCTACGTGCTGCGCTGCACCGAAGGCTTCACGGCGACCCTCAAGGGCGCCCGCCGCGCCTGGCTCCCGATGAACTCCTCGATGATCGCCACCGAACCGCTCCCCGCCGAGATCTGGGACACCATCGGCTGGGACGGCCGCGAAACCCTCGGCGACATGGCCCACACCTACATGTACGCGCAGCGCACCGCCGACGACCGCATCGCCCTCGGCGGTCGCGGCCACCCGTACCGCTACGGCTCGAAGGCGGCCCGCCTCGGCCACCCGTCCGGCACCGAGCCCGCCACCATCGAGGCACTCCGCGGCATCCTGACCGACTTCTTCCCCACCACCGCGGGCGTCCGTATCGACCACGCCTGGTCCGGCGTCCTCGGCGTCCCCCGCGACTGGTGCGCCACGGTCACGCTCGACCGCACCACCGGCCTGGGCTGGGCCGGCGGCTACGTGGGCTCCGGCGTGGCCACCACCAACCTCGCGGCCCGCACCCTCCGCGACCTGATCCAACAGGACTCCGGCCAGTCGGGCCCCACGGACCTGACCACGCTCCCCTGGGTCAACCACAAGGTCCGCCGATGGGAACCGGAACCCTTCCGCTGGCTGGGCGTCCACGGCATGTACGCGGCCTACCGCACGGCGGATCGCAGGGAATCCACGGCCTCCACCGCCGACACCCACCCCCTGGCCCGCACGGCCAACCGCGTCTCGGGCCGCTGACGGCGATGTCCCCCTTGGACAAGCCCTACGTTCTGAGCGGGCGTACCACCCTGCCCAGGACTCGGTCGGCGGGGAAGTAGCCCACTATGCGGGAGTCGAGGCTGCTCACGTCGTTGTCGCCGAGCAGTACCAGGCTGCCGGGCGGCACCAGCTCGCCCGTGGTGCCGGACAGGAGGGGGACCCGGTCGGTCGGTACGGGGTTGCCGGGTACCGCCGCGACGCGCTTGATCAGCCATTCACGGTCGGTGAGGCCGCGGCCCCCGGCCGCGCGTCCCACCGGTGGCCTGGTCCAGCGCGCGGCGGGCGCGGGACGTTCGACCACGACCACCTGGCCCGGCGCGGGCGAGCTGTCCCGGCGTACGAGCACCAGGTCGCCGTCGCGGTAGGCGGGCCGCATGCTCTCACCGCGTACGGTCACGGCCACCAGCTCGCGCCCAAGCCACGCGGACCCCAGAGTCAACGCCACCGCGGCCAGAGCGCACGGCAGGGCCAGCAGATGTGCGTCGATGAGCAGGAGCAGCGGCGCCGCGGCCCAGAGCGACGCGGTCACCAGCCGCACCCCTGTCAGGCCCGTCAGGACATCCAGAGGCCGCCGCGGTGCCGGGGCCTGCTGGTCCAGCGGTCTTTCGGCGGGCAGCACGGCCAGGACATGATCGGGCAGAGAGGCGCGCGCCTCGCCGACGGGCTTCCCCATCGCCTGTTCCGGCTGATCGTCGGCGGGCGCTTGTTCGGTCGTCATACCTGTCCTCCCATGGCGCTCCGTTGATCCGTCTCGGCCTGGTAGCCGGACGCCTGGAGCAGGAACAGCCGCGCGTACTCGCCCTCGGAGGCCATCAGCGCCGCGTGGTCGCCCCGTTCGGTTACGCGGCCGTCCGAGAGGACGACGATGGAGTCGGCGTCCCGTACGGCGCCCAGGCGGTGCGAGATCAGCAGGCTGGTCCGTCCGCCGCGGTGCTTCCTGAGCGAGGCATGGATCTCGGCCTCCGCCTCCGCGTCCAGTCCCGCCGAAGGCTCGTCGAGGATCATCAGATCGTGCCGGTCCCGCAGGAACGCCCGTGCCAGGGCCAGCCGTTGCCACTGCCCGCCGGAGAGCACCACCCCCGTCTCCGGGTCGTCCTTCTCGGACTCCGTGAAGAACAGGCGTGACAGCAAGGTGCCGTATCCGCTGGGGAGAGCGGCGAGTTTCCCGTGGATCCCCGCGCGAGTGGCCGCCGTGCGGAGCCGGGCGTGATCGTCGAGCGACTCCAGATCGCCGAGCGCGATGTTCTCCGCGGCTGTCATGTCGTAGTGCATGTAGTCCTGGAACACCGCGCCGATCCGCCGCCGCAGTTCGGCCGGGTCGACGTCACGCACATCCACGCCGTCCCAGAGGATCGCTCCCCGGGTGGGGTCATAAAAGCGGCAGACCAGCTTGACCAGCGTCGACTTGCCCGCGCCGTTGAGTCCGACGAGAGCCAGGGAGCCGCCGTACGGGAGATACAGATCGACTCCGCGCAACACCCATGGATGGTCGTCCGAGTAACGGAACCAGACATCCCGCAGCTCGATCCCGCGCCGGAGGCCCGGCAGCGCCCGCGGGGTGGCGGAGACAGGGAGTTCAGGGCCGGCCGAGGTCACGGTCATATAGTGATCAAACATAAGAAGAGCCTGATGAATGAGGGCGATCTGTCCTGCGAGCGCGGCCAGAGCGGTCTGCACCCCGGCCACCGCGGCGACGAACATGGTGATGTCACCCACCGAGAGTGTTCCGGCACGTGCTGAGCCCACAGCCCAGAGCAGTCCGCCGCCGCTCACCAGCGCGGCCAGCAGACCGAGCCCGGTCTGGACGAGGGCCTCACGGCGGTCCACCGACCGCTTCGCCGCGTCCGTGACCCGGCGCTCGTCCAGCATCCGTCCGCGCAGAAAGGCCCCGATGCCGAACAGCCTTACCTCCTTGGCCGCGTCGACACCGGTCAGCAACTGGCTGTAGAAGATCTCCCGCCGTTCCGCCGGCCCCACCGCCAGGAACATCCGCGCCCTTCGCCGCGACAGCGCCAGCTCGGCGATCAGCATCGGCACCCCGGCCAGCAGTACCAGCGCGGTCATCACCGGGCTGACCAGCAGCAGGGAGCCGAGGAACCCGGCCACGGTGATACCCGCTCGCACGCTGCCCAGCATGCTGTCGACCGTCTGGCTGGGGGTGCTTCTGCCCGCCTGTTCGGCCAGCCGCAGCCGGTCGAGGAAGCGCGGAGCCTCGAACCGCGCCAGCCCGACATAGCCCCCGACCGCGGTGAACAGCCTGTCCTGAGCCAGCAGTCCGGCCCGGCGGTCCATCTCCGTACGGAGGTATTGCGCCCCATGGGGGACGGTGCCGACGACCGCGGTGACCAGGGCGAGACCCGCGCCGAGAGCGATCAGCCTGCCCGCCGTGGCGCCCGCGACGAGATCGTCCAGCACCAGCTTGGTCAGCCAGGCGGTCACCACCGGGAGTGAGCCGGTGACGAGCATGAGCACGCAGTAGAACGCCAGGGGGCCGGGGGCCGCGGTGGCCGTCAACGCGCAGGCCGCGACGGCCGTTCGTACCGTGGAGAGCGAGCGCCCGCCGTTGTCCTCCGCGCCTGTCGTGCCGGTGGGCGCGCTCCCGGTACGGGCACTCATGCCGGAACGACGGTGGCCGTGCCGACGCGATCCAGATCCAGGTTGTCGGTGGTGACGACGAGCGTGCCCTTCCCGTCACGGGCCACCTGGAGCACGGCGGGAAAGCCGATGACGGCGAAGGCCAGGGACATCGGGCCGCCCTGCTCCTCCACGACCACTTGGGCCACGGGAGCGAGTTCGGCGGCGTACGCGGCAGCCTCGTCGGGCTCTCCGACGACGACCGCCACGACCCGGCCGCGCCCGCCCGGCGCGGTCCGCGCGTACTCCAGGAACGCCGGTGTCTTCTTCCGGCAGGCCGGGCAGTCGGGAGAGAAGAAGGCCACCGCCGTGCCGTCAGCCAGCTGTTCGCGGCTCAGCCGCTCGCCCTCAGTCGTGGCCGTCTCGAAGGCGAGGACTTCGTCGCCCTTGGTCAGGGAGGCCGTGGGGCCCCGGTCCATACGGGCGAGTTCGTCGGACTGCTCCCGCAGTCGTTTGATCACGCCCACGGTCAGGATCAGGTCCAACGTACAGAGCAGCCCGACCAGTACAACCAGTCCGATCAGGATCGGCATCTTCTCTCCTCAACTATGACGTGTCAGTGGCTTACGGGACGGAACAGTCCGACGATGTCGTCCCACACGATCGCCAAGGCGCCGGCCAGCGTGCCCGCGCACACCGCCAGCAGTGCCTCGGCGGGCTGGACGCGGGCGATGGCCGGGGCCAGGGCGGCTCCGGTGACCGCGATCAGGGCGAGTGCGGCGTTCCGTGCGGCGTGCCGCGCGCCGAGTGGCGATGCCGACGCGCCGAAGCAGCGGCATCGCACCCCGGTCCGCCGTGCGGCGGTGATCGCGATACCGGCGGTGAACGCCGCCAGCAGACCGGCGGCGAGGATGAATCCGGCCGTCCCGAGACCGGGGGCGAGCGGAGCGGTGAGCAGCAGCACCGCCACCGATATCTCCCCGGCCACCAGGAGCAGCGCGCAGCCGCGCGCCCAGCGCTCCGGTATGACACCGAGGTCCTTCAGAGTTCGCACGAACGCCGGGAACGAGCCCGCGCCGCGCAGCTTTCCGACGGCCGCGGCGGCGAACACCACCACAAGACAGACGGCGCAGGCGGCTGCGACGGTCTCCAAGGCGCGATCCTTCCTCCGGCCGCCCCGGCCGGACCACCCCCGTGCGTGGCCCGGCCTCAGAGCGGGGTTGAAACCGCTCTGGACTAGCGGCAGTTGTCGCAGTACATGAAGACCCAGCCGGTGGAGCAGTTGCTGCTGTACGACCACCAGTGGTTCGCGGTGGCGTTGCAGCCCGAGCCGGTGAAGCACTTGTAACAAGGGGCCGGTGCCGCGTCCGCGTTGACCTTGGGCACGAACCGTTCGAGGAGGCTGCTCCCCATCGCTTCCATCGTCTTGAGCACGATCTGACTCCTTCTCTCGGCCATGGTCCCGCCCGTTCCGCCGACTGCTTCGCCGGTGGGCGGTGGTACGAGAGGCACTCTGCTCAGCCGGCCTTCGGCCAACCTTGTGAAGACCTGGAAAGAGCAGGTCGGCCCGGCGTTTCGAGGTCAAGGTCCGGCAGATCATCCGGGTCCGGACGGTGAAGGTCGGCCGGAAACGGCTCCGGCGGATCGTGCGCGCACAACCGAGATCAGCCGTTACGCCAGTTGACCGTCACGCCAGTTGACCGTTACGTCAGTCAGGTCGACGCACCCGGCGTGCGGGACAGCTTCGCCTGGAGGCGGCGGGCGTCCTCCGTTCGGTGCTGGGCGTCGTAGAGGCTGACGGCTTGGCGCCAGTCGTGGCGGGCCTCGTCAGGCTGGGCGAGGGCGAGATGGACGTCGCCGAGGTTGGCGAGGGTGTTGGCCTCCTCGTAGAGGTTGCCGAGGTCGTGGAAGAGGGCACGGGCGCGGCGGTAGTAGGCGAGCGCCTCGTCGTGCCGGGCCGCCGCGTGGGCGATGAAGCCGAGGCTGTCGAGGGTGCAGGCCTCCCCGTCGCGGAAACCGTGCCGCCGGTGGATCTCCAGGGCCTCCTCGCAGTGGGCCATGGCCCCCCGGTAGTCCCCGATGCGGGCCTCGTACCAGCCGACGGCGTTGAGCGCGTTCGCCTGCGCCAGCGGGTCGTGGCCCATGCGATGGAGCCGCAGACTGTGCCGGACATGGGTCAGGGCCTGCCGGTCGTCTCCCCGCTGGGCCCACGACCAGGCGGTGACGTCGTGGATGCGCGCCTGCTCGGAGAGGTCACCGGCCTCCTCGGCCGCGATGAGGGCCGAGTCGGCGTGGTGGAGGGCGTCGTCGTGGTTGCCGGACCGGGCGCAGGCATGGGCCAGACGACGGTGCGCCCAGGCGCGGGCGGTCCCTTCTCCGAGGCGTTCGGCAGCGGCAAGGCCCGTGCGCCACAGGGCCACATGGTCGTGGAGCCGCCCTTGCCGCCAGAGGAAGCCGTCCAGCACCCGGGCCAGCTGCCACACCAGGACGTCCCACCTCTGCCGGCCGGCGAAGCCTTGGGCGGCGAGCAGGCAAGCGTGCTCGGCGCGGAACCACGACATGACGGCCGTCTGGTCCGCCGGCGTCTGGGGGCTCACACCGTCCAGGGGCGGTTCGAGTTCCAGGTGGTGATGCTGGAGCGGGGTGAGAACCTTGGCACCGGCGTAGGCGGTGTGAAGGTAGAAGTCCAGGACGCGCCGCAGCGCCCGCTCGCGGGACTCCTCACTCTGGTCCACGGCGGCCCGCTCGGCGGCGTACAGGCGGATCAGGTCATGCATGCGGTAGCGGTAGGGCGCGGACTGCTGCACCAGGTGGACCGTCTCCAGCTCCCGCAGGGCCGCCCGGGTCGCGGCCGGTGAACGGCCGAGCAGGCTTCCGGCGGCGGCCAGACCGATCTCCGGGCCCGGCGCCGCTCCAAGGAGCCGGAAGACCTCGGCGGCCCCGTCGGTGAGGGCACGGTACGACACGAGGCAGACCGCCCGGACGTTGGCCGACAGATCACCCGCGTCCAGAGCGTCCAGCCGCGCCGACTGGTCCTGAAGTTCCTCGGCGAACACAGCCAGCGGGAACCCGGCCCTGGCGGCCGCGCGTGCTCCCACGACACTGATGGCCAGGGGCAATCCCGCGCAATGCTCCAGCACGGCGGTGACCGCCTCGGGATCGGCGGCCAGCCGGTCCTCGCCCAGATGACGCCCCAGCAAGTCCCGGGACTCGGAGGCGGTGAGCACGTCCAGCGGGAGAAGGTACGCCCCGTGGGTGACGGCGAGCCCGGTCAGCCGGCGGCGGCTGGTGACCAGGACCGCGCATCCGGCGCTGCCCGGCAACACCGCGGCCACCTGCGCGGCGTCCGCGGCGTTGTCCAGGACGATCAGCATGCGTCGCTCCGCGACCAGGCTGCGATAGAGCCCGGACAGTGCCTCCTGGTCCACCGGTATCGAGCCCGAGCCCACGCCGAGTGCGTCAAGGAATACCCGGACCACGGCGGCAGGCGCCAGCGGCTCTCCCGAGGGGTCGAAACCGCGAAGGTCCACATAGAGCTGCCCGTCCGGGAACCGGTCGGTGTTCCGATGCGCCCAGTGCACGGCGAGCGAGGTCTTCCCGACGCCGCCGCTGCCGCTGACGGCGCACACCGCCACCGCGCCGCCGGGCTGCCCGGCCTGCCCCAGGGCCTTGTCGAGTTCGGCCAGCTCACGCTGCCGCCCGGTGAACCACGCTGGAGTGGCGGGCAGTTGGCGCGGAAGAGCACGGTCCCGTGACGAGGGGATGCCGGAGATGGGCACGGCTCCGGCCGCCGGCGCCGCGACGGCCGTCGCGCCGGGTGCGCCGATCGCCGGGTCGTTGGCGAGGACCCGCTGATGCAGTCGCCCCAGCTCAAGGCCCGGGTCGCTCCCCAGTTCCTCGGCGAGCGCGCGCCGAACCCGCTCGAAACAGCGCAGCGCGTCGGCCGCGCGACCGCTTCGGTAGAGCGCCAGCATGAACTGGGCGGCCAGCCGCTCGTCCAGCGGAAGCGCCTCGTGGCACGCGGCCAGTTCGGTCAGCAGCGCGGCATGGTGCCCGCGGCGTAACTGGACGTCGTTACGGTCGAGTCGGCAGGCGTGCCTCTCCCCGAGCAGTGAATCCCTCAGCGAGTTGAACCACGGCGTATCCACTCCGGCGAACGGCTCACCGCGCCACAGCCCGAGCGCCCGCTCGAACAGGACGGCCGCCCGGCCGTCGTCCGCCGCTCTCGCCTGTCCGACCAGGTCGCTGAAGACCCGCACGTCCACCACGCCAGGATCGGCGAGCAGCGCGTAGCCCGCGGGCCGACGCACGATGGACGCCCTGTCCGCGGAAGCCTCATCCGCCATCGTGTCGAGCGCCCGCCGCAGCCGGGAAAGATAGCTGTACAGCGTCGGCCTGCCACGCTGCGGCGGACGGACGCCCCACACCCGATCGACCAGCCCTTCCACCGGCACCGTGCGGTTGATGTCCACCAGTAGTGCCGCGAGCACACTGCGCTGCCGCGCCGGCCCCAGGTCCACGGCGACGCCGTCGCTGTACGCCTGGATCTCCCCCAGCACACCGAATCCGATCATCACCGCGCCCCCCGCGCCGCCGCCCCAAGGCTTGCCACATACCCACCCGCCCGCCAATTCAAGAACCGGACAAGGGTTCTTCAATGCACGGGCGCCGCGAGCGGGCGGCGGTGGAGGCGGACAGTCCCGACGCCACCGACCGCCCCCTCGGCCTGCGCAGCACGACGCACCGACCGCATGTGCACCGCTCGGGTCGATCTCAAGGTCATCCACAACAAGAAGCCCCAGGCCAGATAGCTGACCCGGGGCTTACCTCGGAGCCCCCTGTCGGATTCGAACCGACGACCTACGCATTACAAGTGCGTTGCTCTGGCCAACTGAGCTAAGGAGGCGTGCCCGAGCAGTGTAACCGGCTTCGATCACCACTCCGCCCGAAATTTCGTTCGTGCAGGACTACTGACAGATCCCTGACGGGCAGGTACCGTCACCTCAAGTTCACCCAGGTGGACTAGACCCATCCCCCGCCTCCCGGCGGAGGACCCACTCCTTTACTCGGATCGTCCGGCACGTTCCTGCCGGTGAGGGGACACATCGCCATGGCAACTGTCTCGTTCGACAAGGCAACCCGCGTCTACCCGGGTTCCACCAAGCCCGCTGTCGACCAGCTGGAGATCGAGATCGAGGATGGCGAGTTCCTCGTCCTCGTCGGTCCGTCCGGCTGCGGCAAGTCGACCTCCCTGCGCATGCTCGCGGGTCTCGAGGACGTCAACGGCGGCGCCATCCGGATCGGTGACCGCGATGTCACGCATCTGCCGCCGAAGGACCGGGACATCGCGATGGTGTTCCAGAACTACGCGCTGTACCCGCACATGTCCGTCGCCGACAACATGGGCTTCGCGCTCAAGATCGCCGGTGTGAACAAGGCGGAGATCCGCAAGAAGGTCGAGGAGGCCGCGAAGATCCTCGACCTCAGCGAGTACCTCGACCGCAAGCCGAAGGCGCTCTCCGGTGGTCAGCGGCAGCGTGTCGCGATGGGGCGCGCCATCGTGCGTGAGCCGCAGGTGTTCCTCATGGACGAGCCGCTGTCGAACCTCGACGCCAAGCTCCGTGTCTCCACCCGTACGCAGATCGCGTCGCTCCAGCGCCGCCTCGGCATCACGACCGTGTACGTGACCCACGACCAGGTCGAGGCCATGACCATGGGCGACCGGGTGGCGGTCCTCAAGGACGGTCTGCTCCAGCAGGTCGACTCGCCGCGCAACATGTACGACCGCCCCAACAACCTCTTCGTCGCCGGCTTCATCGGCTCCCCGGCCATGAACCTGGTCGAGGTGCCGATCACCGACGGTGGCGTCAAGTTCGGCAACAGCGTCGTGCCGGTCTCCCGTGACGCGCTCGCCGCCGCCGCGGACAAGGGTGACAAGACCGTCACGGTCGGTGTCCGTCCCGAGCACTTCGACCTCGCCGAGGAGAGCGGCGCCGGCAGCGCGCTCTCCAAGGACGCTCCGGCCGGTCTGGCCGTGACCGTCAACGTCGTCGAGGAGCTGGGCGCCGACGGTTACGTCTACGGCACCGCCGACCTCGGCAGCGAGAAGAAGGACCTCGTGGTCCGCGTCAACGGCCGCGCCGTACCGGAGAAGGGCGCCAAGCTGCACGTCGTCCCGCGCGCCGGTGAGACGCACGTCTTCTCGACCTCGACCGGCGAGCGCCTGACCGACTGACCGGCTGGTCGGCTCACCGACTGACCGGCTCAGCGGCTCAGCGGCTCAGCGGCTCACCAGCCGGCCGAGCCGACCGGGGCACACAGGGCGGGCGGCTGACGCGCCCGCAGGCCCTCCCGCTCCGCATCCGTCCGCACGGCCCCGCACTCCGGTGCGGGGCCGTCCGCGTGGAGCGCCAAATACCCCGGCAGACAGGCCATTTCAGACAGGGGGCGTCAACGCCCGATTCGAAAGGCCCGGTCGAACCATCCCTCACACGAGTGACTAAATGTCGCCAAATCATTACTGCCCGCTACGCTCGCCTGCGTGACCCACACAGCCCGCCGTATCGGCCGAACTCTCGCTCTCGTACTGCCCGTCGTCCTGGTGCTCTCCGGAACCCTCGCGGTCGCCCGTGTTCCGTGGGCGGCCAGCACCTCCGAGTCGCAGGTCCTGACCGCCTCTTCGGACACCGCCTCGGTCCGGGCCAAGTCCCGTACGCCCCAGGACATTCTCCGCGACCAGCTCCTCGTGGAGCTTCAGGAGAAGGATCCGGGCATCGCCCTGACGCACCTACAGCGGCAGGTCGAGGAGCGTCCCTCGCTCGCCAGGCACTGCATGTCGATCGCGCGGGCCCTCGGACGCGCCGCCGTCGCCTCCTACGGCCCCACGCGCGCGCAGTCCTTCTCGCGTCCCGTGTGCGACACCTCGTTCGCGTACGGCGTCTCCCAGCAGACCGCGGGGAGCTGACCGCCTGCTCCCTGCCCGGCCCGCCTATCGTTCACGGCATGCATACGTATCCGACGCAGGCCGTGGTTCTCGCGGGCGGCCAGGGGTCGCGGCTGCGCCCGTACACCGATGACCGGCCCAAGCCGATGGTCGAGATCCCCGGAACAGGGACCCCGATCATCGGCCATCAGCTTTCCTGGCTCGCCGCCGAGGGCGTGACCGACGTCGTCATCTCGTGCGGCCATCTCGCCGAAGTCCTCCAGGAATGGCTGGACTCGGCGGATCTTCCGCTGCGTGTCACCACCGTGGTGGAGTCCGAGCCCCTGGGGCGCGGCGGCGGCCTCAAGTACGCCGCCGCGCGCCTGCCCGCCCCCGATCAGCCCTGGTACGCCACCAATGGCGATATCTGGACGCGTTTCTCGCTGCGCGAGATGGCCGCGTTCCACTCCGAGCGTGACGCGACCGCGACGCTCGCCCTCGCCCGGCCGCGGATCCCCTGGGGGGCCGTCGAGACGGACGAATTCGGCCATGTCCTCGACTTCATCGAGTCGCCCCCGTCGCCGTATCTGATCAACGCGGGGGTGTACGTGTTCTCCGCGGGCTTCGTCGAGTTGCTGCCCGACCGCGGCGACCACGAGCGGACCACCTTCCCCCGGCTGGCGCGGCAGCGCCGGCTGGCGGGCTATCCGCTGCCGAACGGCGCGTACTGGCGGGCCATCGACACCGCGAAGGACCTCACGGAGGCGGCCAAGGAGCTGGCTTCCGGCGGCCCTGGCGGCCCCGGGCGTCCCGGGCCCCTCGGCAGCCCGGGGAGCCCGGAGAGTCCCGGGAGCCCGGTAGCACGCTGACGCCCCGGAGAGCGTGTCACGAGCACGTCCTGAGCGCGTCCTGAGCGCGTCCTGAGCACGTCCTGAGCACGTCCTGAGCACGTCGGAGGGGCGGCCACCCGACCGGGGCGGCCGCCCCTCACTTCTGGTCTCGGTCCTGGTCTCGGTCGGCTCCGTACGGGACTCGGTCGTCGGCTCCGTACGGCGTCAGCCGAGCAGGCCGCCGATCGGGTTGCGGTTGCCGCCGCCCGAGGACGAGCCTCCGGTGCCGGATCCCCCGTCACCGCCGCCACCGCTGCCGCTGCCGCTCCCGCTCCCGCCGCCGCTGCCGTCGCCCGCACCGCCCGACGAGGACGGTCCCTGGCTGCTGGACGGCGGCGGGGCCTGCTCCGCCGTCCGCGGGGCCTGCTGGACCGTCCCCTGCGTCTGGCTGGGCTGCTGCGTCCGTCCCGTACCCGTCGTGGCGCCGCCGCTCTCGCGGACCTGCCCGTCGCTGCCCGGCGCGGTCTGCGGGGCGCTGGGGCTGCCCGAGCGGGTCGCCGACGGTTCGGACGAGGTGCCGCCCTTGGCGCCCCCGCTGTCGGGCGCGCCGGACGCGCTGCTCGTGCCTCCGCCGCGCTTCTGCGGCAGCGGGACGCCCGGCAGCTGGTTGACCGGGTCCACGTTGGGGCCCGGCACGGTCACCATCTCGGAGGACCGTACGGCTCCGCCCAGGACCGAACCGACCAGCAGCGTGAGACCGATGACGACGGTCGCCACGACCGCGCCCCGGCGCAGCACCCGGCGCCGCAGGTCCCAGATCTCGGAGCGCGGTCCGAGCCTGCGCCACGCCTCGCCCGCGAGCCGGCCGTCCACGGAGTAGACCGGGGCGCCCGCGATGATCAGCGGGGACCAGGCGGCGAGGTAGATGATGTCCGGCGCGTCGTACGCCGGGACGGTCCGCCAGCTGACGGTGAGCAGCAGCGCCGCCGAGAGCAGCGCCCCGACGCAGGCGGCGACCCGCTGCCAGAGGCCGAGGACCGTCAGTACGCCGACCACGATCTGGAGGAAGGCGACGCTGAGGCCCGCGCCGACGGGGTGCGAGAGCGCGAAGTCCCGCAGTGGCTCCGCGAGGGCCCAGGGGTGCAGGGAGTTGAGCCACTTCACCATCGAGCCGCGCTCGCCGCCGTCGAAGTAGACGGGGTCGCAGAGCTTGCCCATGCCGGCGTAGATCGAGATGAAGCCGAGGAAGACGCGGAGCGGGAGCAGCACCACGCCGAGGTTCATCCGGCGGCCGGGGTAGTACGCGTGCCGTACGCCCGCGTCGGCGGCGCGCGCGCCCTCCGCGCCGTACCGCGGGAAGCGGTCCCGGTCGTCGGCGTCGGGGCCGAGGTCGTACGGCTCCTCGTCGGGCGCGTCGTATCCGGCGTCGTAGCCGGAGTCATACCGGGAGTCGTAGCGCGTGTCGCGGCGGGAATCGGGGTCGTAGGCCGTGTCGTACGCGCCGACCGCCTGCCGCATGGGCGGCAGCAGCGGTGTGGCGGCGGTACGAGGACCGGGCGGCGCCGGTACGCCGACGCGCGGGGCGCCGACGACGGGTGTCGGTACCGTCGACTCGCCGTCGACGCCGATCCGTGGGATGACCTGTGTGGCGCCGCTGTCGTACCCCCTTCCGGGTACGTCCGGCAGACCGGGCGTGTCGCGGTACCCGCCGCGGGCCGGCATGGCGGAGGAGTTCCGTACCGCCTGGAGGAGTCCGCTGGCTCCGGGGTCCCCCGGCTCGGACTTTCCGCTCCAGACGACGGGCGCCCTGCGGCGCGTTCCTCCTCCACCGCCCCCGCCGCCCCCGCCGCTCATGGCGGGGATACGCGCGGTGTCCGCGGCCGCGGCGCGCGCGGCGCCGGGGCGCTGGGGCGTTGCGAGCTTCACCCGGAAGCTGGCGTGGTTCACGATGACCTGCGCGGGGTCGCAGTCCACTTTGAGCATGCTCAGCGGGGGCTGATCGTCGAACCCGGGCCGGGGCGTTCTGGTGTCCACACTCATCTAACCGAGTGACTTGTGTTTAGGACACTGCCTTGACGCGCGGGAAATGTCCGAGACCCGTCAAGATCATCACGGAGACCTCGTCCGGGGTCCCCGGGCACCCCTCAGGACCTGCGGCGGGTACCGCTCAGGACCTGCGGCGGGTACCGCTCAGGACCTGCGGCGCGACGCCTCGTACAGCACCACTCCGGCGGCGACACCGGCGTTCAGCGACTCGGCGCCGCCCGGCATCGGGATCCTGACCCGGAAGTCGCAGGTCTCGCCGACCAGCCGGGAGAGCCCCTTGCCCTCGCTGCCGACGACGATCACGACGGGCCCGCCGAGGGCTTCGAGGTCACCGACCTCCGCCTCGCCGTCCGCCGCGAGGCCGACGACGGTCAGGCCCGCCTTCTGGTACGCCTCCAGCGTGCGCGTGAGGTTGGTGCAGCGGGCGACCGGCGTACGGGCCGCCGTACCGGCCGACGACTTCCAGGCGCCGGCCGTCATCCCGGCGGCGCGCCGCTCCGGTACGACGACACCGTGTCCGCCGAAGGCGGAGACGGAGCGGACGACCGCGCCGAGGTTGCGCGGGTCGGTGACCCCGTCGAGCGCGACGATCAGCGGGTCCTCGCCGTCGTCGAAGGCCGCCGCGGCGAGGTCGTCGGGGTGGGCGTACTCGTACGGCGGGACCTGGAGGACGAGGCCCTGGTGGTTCAGGCCGTTGGTCATCCGGTCCAGCTCGGGCTTGGGCGCCTCCATCAGATGGATGCCGCCGCGGTCGGCCGCGAGCTGGAGCGCCTCGCGGACACGCTCGTCGTTGTCGATGAACTGCTGGACGTAGAGCATCGAGGCGGGCACGCCGTCGCGCAGCGCCTCGAAGACGGGGTTGCGGCCGACGACCATCTCGCTGGCGCCCTTGCCGCCGCGACGCGCCACCTGGCGGCGGGCGGACTGCTTGGCCTTGGCGTTGGCGACGCGGTTCTGGACATGGCCCTTGCGCGCGGACGCGGGCGGTGTCGGGCCCTTGCCCTCGAGCCCGCGGCGTCGCTTGCCACCGCTGCCGACCTGCGCGCCCTTCTTGTTGGACGTGCGGCGGTTCCTGCGCTGGCTGTTCCCGGCCATGACCTACCTGTTTCGTTGCTTCAGAAGTGCTTCTAGAAATGCTTCGGAGGGTGCGTCGGACGTGCTTCGGACGTGTGTGCGCCACGTCAGGTGTTACGCGTCAGCGTACGCAAGTGTGCCGCCCGGCGGACCGGGCGGCACAGATGCCCAGGTCAGCGCGGTCCGAGCGTCCAGCGCGGGCCCGAAGGGCCGTCCTCGATGACGAGTCCGGTCTGCTGGAGCTGGTCCCGGATGGCGTCGGCGGAGGCCCAGTCCTTGCGGCCGCGCGCCGCCTCGCGCTGTTCCAGTACGAGCCGTACGAGTGTGTCCACGACGCCGTGCAGATCGTCCCCCCGGTCCGTTTCGCCGGCCCAGTGCGGGTCGAGCGGGTCCAGACCGAGGACGCCGAGCATGGCCCGTACCTCGGCGAGCCGGGCGACGGCCGCTTCCTTGTCGTCGGCGGCCAGCGCGGAGTTGCCCTGCCGGACGGTGGTGTGGACGACCGCCAGCGCCTGCGGGACGCCCAGGTCGTCGTCCATGGCCTCGGCGAAGGCGGGCGGCACCTCGTCCGCCGCGTCCACGATCCCCCCGGCCTTCTCCACCACGCGCTGGACGAAGCCCTCGATGCGCGCGAAGGCGGACTCCGCCTCGCGCAGGGCCTCCTCGCTGTACTCGATCATCGAGCGGTAGTGCGGGGTGCCGAGGTAGTAGCGCAGCACGATCGGACGCCAGTGCTTGACCATCTCGGAGACCAGCACCGAGTTGCCGAGCGACTTGGACATCTTCTCGCCGCTCATGGTGACCCAGGCGTTGTGCACCCAGTACTTGGCGAACTCGTCGCCGTACCCCTTGGCCTGCGCGATCTCGTTCTCGTGGTGCGGGAAGATCAGGTCGATGCCGCCGCCGTGGATGTCGAAGACGGAGCCCAGGTACTTGTGGGCCATCGCCGAGCACTCCAGGTGCCAGCCGGGCCGGCCGCGTCCCCAGGGGGTCTCCCAGGAGGGCTCGCCGGGCTTGGCGGCCTTCCACATGGCGAAATCCCGCTGGTCGCGCTTGCCGGTCTCGCCCTCGCCCGAGGGCTGGCGCAGATCGTCCAGGTCCTGGTTGGACAGCTCCAGGTAGCCCGGGAAGGAGCGGACGTCGAAGTAGACGTTGCCGTCGGCCTCGTACGCGTGCCCGCGCTCGATCAGGCCGCGCATCATCTCGATCATCTCGGTGATGTGGCCGGTGGCGCGCGGCTCGTAGGTGGGGGGCAGGCAGCCGAGGATGTCGTAGCCCGCGTTGAAGGCGCGCTCGTTCTCGTAGCCGATCGCCCACCACGGCCGGCCCTGGGCGGCCGACTTCGTGATGATCTTGTCGTCGATGTCCGTGACGTTGCGGATGAACGTCACGTCGTAGCCGCGGTAGTCGAACCAGCGGCGCATGATGTCGAAGTTCAGTCCCGACCTGATGTGCCCGATGTGCGGGGCGGCCTGCACGGTGGCGCCACACAGGTAGATCGAGACACAGCCCGGCGTGAGCGGGGTGAAATCACGGATCTGCCGGGCGCCGGTGTCGTACAGCCGAATAGTCACGCGACAAGGGTAGTGCGCCTGGGGTAGTGCCCCGCGACCCTTTGGGCCACGGGGACACCCAAGCGTGACAATTGTGACCTCGACCGGCTCAGAACGCGGCGGGCCCGGACGCGACCGGCCCGGCACAAACGGGCCCGGTCACGGCCGACCCGGATGCGGCCGATGGCTCGGACGCGGCCGGCCCGGACGCGGCCGACGGCTCAGATGCGGCCGACGACCTTGCGCGGGGTGATACGGACGACCACGCGCTCGGCGTCCTCGCCGGAGGCCGGGTTGAACTCGGCGTACGGCTTGCCGGTGTACTTGAGGGACAGTTCGTCGATCAGCTCCTGGCCGCCCTCGGTGGTCAGTTCCGCGGTGCCGCGGATCTCCGCGTACGTGTACGGGGCGGCGGTGGGCTGCGCGACGACCGTCACCCGGGGGTCGCGGCGCAGGTTCTTCTCCTTGCGGCGGCCGACCGTCGTCGAGATGAGCACGTCGTTCCCGTCGCGCTTCACCCAGACCGGCGAGACCTGCGGGCTGCCGTCGGGCTGGATGGTGGCGATGCTGACGAAGATCGGCTCGTCGAGGAGGTGCTTGAGCTCTGCGGAGAGTTCGGCTGACATGACTGCCTTCCTGATGCCTGGCACACGGAGTGAACGGGGTGAACCGGAATGAACCGGAGGGACGGACACCGGTTCGCGTACCCGTCGATGCTCCCTCAACCCACGCCCGCGGACCGGCATTTCAGGCCGGTCGGTCGGCAGGCGTCCGTCGCGAACCGACGGCCCGTCACCGACCGGCCCGCCCCGGACCGACGCCCGCCCCGGACCGGCGCCTGTCCCGGACTCGACGGCCTGTCCCGGACCGACGCCTGTCCCGGACCGGCCGTCGCGGGACAGGGTCCCTCGCGAGGGCGGTCAGTCGCTCCGTACCACCAGCGCCGTGGCGATCGCGGCCAGCCCCTCGCCCCGGCCCGTGAAGCCGAGCCCGTCGGAGGTGGCGGCGGAGACCGCGACCGGCGCGCCGACCGCCGCGGAGAGGACCTTCTGCGCCTCTTCCCTCCGCTTGCCGATCTTCGGCCGCACACCCACGACCTGTACGGCGACATTGCCGATCGTGAAGCCCCCGGCCCGGACGATCCTCGCGGCCTCGGTGAGGAGGGTGATCCCGGACGCGCCGGACCACTCGGGGCGGCCGGTGCCGAAGTGGGCCCCCAGGTCACCGAGGCCGGCGGCGGAGAACAGCGCGTTGCAGGCCGCGTGCGCGACGACGTCCGCGTCGGAGTGGCCCGCGAGCCCGGGGCCCTCGCCCTCCCAGAGCAGACCCGCGCACCACAGCTCGCGGCCCTCCTCGAAGGCGTGGATGTCGGTGCCGATCCCGACCCGCGGCAGTACGGCGGCCAGCGGCGGCCGGCTGTCAGAAGCCATCGTTGGCCCTCCTCCGGGCGAGTACCGCCTCGGCCAGCACCAGATCCAGCGGCCGGGTCACCTTGAACGCCTCCTCGTGTCCCGGCACGACCACCACGGGCGCGCCGAGCCGCTCGACCATACCGGCGCAGTCCGTCGCGCCCTCACCGACCGCCGTCTCGCTCCGGTGGGCGCGCTGGAGCGTCTCGCGGTCGAAACCCTGCGGCGTCTGTACGGCGCGCAGCAGCGCGCGCTCGGGCGTGGCGACGACCGGCTCGGGCTCGCCCTTCTCCCGGGGCTCGACCTGCTTGACGGTGTCCGCGAGCGGCAGCGCGGGCACGACGGCCGGCGCTCCGTCGCGTACGGCCTCGACCACGGCGTCCACGGTGTCCACGGGCACGAGCGGGCGGGCCGCGTCATGGACCAGGACCGTGGTGATGCCGTCGGGCAGGGCCTCGATACCGAGGCGTACCGACTCCTGGCGGGTCTCGCCGCCGGGTACGACGAGATAGTCCGTGCGCGCGGGCAGCGCGTGGTCGTCGAGGAGGTTCTTCACCTCAGGAGCGCCCTCGGGCGGCGCGACCACGACGACGAGCGAGACGGCACGGGACGCGGCCATCGCGCGGACGGCGTGGATCAGCATCGGTGTGCCGCCCAGGGTGCGGAGCGCCTTGGGGGCGCCGGGACCGAGCCGTACGCCCCGGCCTGCGGCGGGGATCACCGCGGCGGTGCGGTGGGGCCTGGCTTCCTCTGACATCGGTTGCACTCCGGCAGGTTTGTTTCCTCGGCCGACATGGGTATGGCCACAGCGTGCCGGGCGCGACGCCTTGACCGGACCCTTCCGTGACACCGGATCGAGACGTACCGCGCCGGCCGCGAGCGACATGTCGCGACACTTGTGTGGTGTCGCGAGCAGCACGACACGTCAATGTGTACGGGGGATGCATACGGAATGTCGGACGGGATGCGGGTATACGGACATGCCGCAGCGCCCGGCGACGCAGCCTTTTCCTCATAGCTGGTCAGCGGGCACCACGGCATTCAGTGCTTCACTGCGTCAAGATATTCAGGACGCGAGGACCTCGTCGAGCAGAGCCTCGGCCTTGTCTTCATTCGTGTTCTCCGCGAGAGCCAGCTCGCTGACAAGAATCTGCCGCGCTTTGGCGAGCATGCGCTTCTCACCTGCGGAGAGTCCACGCTCACGCTCCCGGCGCCACAGGTCGCGCACGACTTCGGCGACCTTGATGACGTCGCCGGAGGCGAGCTTCTCGAGATTTGCCTTGTAGCGACGGGACCAGTTCGTCGGCTCCTCTGCGTACGGTGCCCTGAGCACCTCGAAGACCCGGTCCAGCCCGTCCTGACCGACCACATCGCGCACGCCGACGAACTCCGCATTGTCCGCCGGTACACGCACCGTCAAGTCGCCCTGGGCGACCTTGAGCACCAAGTAGGTCTTGTCCACGCCTTTGATCTGGCGCGTTTCGATGGCCTCGATCAGCGCGGCCCCGTGATGGGGATAGACCACGGTGTCGCCAACCTTGAACGTCATGTGACAGGTACCCCTTCCGTGGCTATCCAGGGTAACACGAGAATGGCATCTTCTGAATGGCGTTTTCGCAGGTCAGGGCGCATCTCGGGGCTTGACAACAGCGCCAGGAACGTGCTGCGAGCGGCTTCCGGAAGGGGGTATTCGCAGGTCGGAGCGGCTGCACGGGCACCCGGAAACATGCTCGTCACCCACCGTGAAACCCCTCCCGAAGAGACCGAACGTCCCGATTTGCCGGATTCAAGGGGTCGATCTTCCCGTACTCCGTTCGGATGTAGGTCACTCGTACGACGGGAAGTGTGACGGAAGTACAACGGAAGTGGGAGGGATTCTGAATTTGATCACCCCGGCCTCCCACGCGGTATTCGTAAGGAATGTGGACACCCGGCGGAATTGATCACCGGCATTATGTGAACGGCGTGCGAAACACCGAGATCGCGTAGCTGATCGCAGGTGTGATCAGAGGCGCGGCGGATGTGACCGAAGGCGCGATCAGAGGTGCGATCCGAAGCGGGATTCGGAGGCGGGACCGGCAGGGTGACCGGTGCGCCCCACGCGGCCGGGACCGGACGGAACCGGTCGGGGGCGGGTCGGGTGCGGGGCCGCCACAACGGCTCGGTAACCTGAGGGCCGCTGACGCTTCTTTAGCCCGATCCCAGGTTGGTCAGCTCGTCCTCAGCCCCTCCGTCCGTACGTCCTAGGAGATGCCGCCGCCGTGAGCCGCAGCCTTCGACGCGGCGCCCTCGCCGCTACCGCCCTCGTGTTCTCGCTCGCCACGCTGTCCGCGTGCGGGGCCGGCAACAACGCGCAGACCCTCGGCGTCAGGCCGGACAACGCCGCCACCTCCGTCGACGTCATCACCATCCAGAACGCGACGGTCGTCACTCAGCCCGAGGCCGACGCGGAGGGCCTGGCGGTCGTCACCGGCACGGTCTTCAACAACGGCAAGAGCGCGCAGACCCTCGACTCGGTCAAGCTGCCCGGCACCAGCGCGACGGTGAAGCTCTCGCCGGCCAAGGGCTCGGGCCCGGTCACCGTGCCGGCCCACGGCTCCGTCCAGCTCGGTGGCGCGGGCAACGCCTCCGCCGTGATCGAGAACGGCCGCGAGGCCGCGAAGAACGGCGACGCGCAGCAGGTCGTCTTCACGTTCAGCAAGACCGGCGACGTGGGGCTGCGTGCCTTCGTCTGGCCGGCGGACAGCTTCTTCAAGGACGTGGGCCCGAGCGCGCTGCCGACCCCGCCGGGAAGCTCGGTCACGCCGTCGGGAACGCCCGCCGCGGGTGCCGAGGGCGAGAGCGCCGGAGGCGAGAACACCGGGGGCGAGGGCGCCACCGGAGGCGAGAACGGCCAGCAGGACGGCCCCGCGGACACGACGCCGTCGGACTCCTCGTCCGCCTCGCACGACGCCGCGGGCTGAGGTACGGCACGACATGGCTGTGGCGCCCCGCCCGGGATCCGGGCAGGGCGCCACACCACAGCCACACGCCACGCGCCACACATTGACGCGCGTCACGCCACACATTGACGCGCGTCACCTCACACATGACGCGCGTCACACGTCACGCGTTCACCCGCGTCACGCGCGGAATCTCAGGCGCGGGGAGAGTCGGTTTACGGCTCGAACTTGTAGCCCAGGCCGCGGACCGTGACCAGATACCGCGGGGCACCCGGGTCCGGCTCGATCTTGGCGCGGAGCCGCTTGACGTGGACGTCGAGGGTCTTGGTGTCGCCGACGTAGTCCGCGCCCCACACCCGGTCGATCAGCTGCATCCGGGTCAGCACCCGGCCCGCGTTGCGGAGCAGCATCTCCAGCAGGTCGAACTCCTTCAGCGGCAGGTCGACCTTGCCGCCGGAGACCGTCACCACATGACGGTCCACGTCCATCCTGACCGGACCCGCCTCCAGGGCGGCCGGGGTCACCTCCTCCGGCTCACCGCGACGGCGCAGGACCGCGCGGATACGGGCGACCAGCTCCCGCGAGGAGAAGGGCTTGGTGACATAGTCATCAGCCCCTATTTCCAGGCCGACGACCTTGTCGATCTCGCTGTCCTTGGCGGTCACCATGATCACCGGGACATTGGACTTGCCACGCAGCTGGCGACAGACCTCGGTGCCCGGCAGGCCGGGCAGCATGAGGTCGAGCAGGACGAGATCGGCGCCGTTGCGTTCGAACTCATCGAGCCCCGCGGGCCCTGTGGTCGCGATCGCGACCTCGAAGCCTTCCTTGCGGAGCATGTAGGAAAGGGCGTCGCTGAAGGATTCCTCATCCTCGACGACGAGCACTCGGGTCACGGAAGGACCTCCGGGGCAGGAATCACGGTCGGGGTATCCAGCTCGATGCTGGGGTCAGTGTCGTAGCGCCGGTCGACTTCGTCCGGGCCGGTGGGTGTGCGGTCCCGTCCGGCGCCCGCCTCGGGCAGCCTCAGGGTGAAGGTGGAGCCCTGGCCTTCCGAGCTCCATACGGTGACCTCCCCGCCGTGCGAGGCGGCCACATGTTTGACGATGGCGAGGCCGAGCCCCGTACCGCCGGTGGCCCGGGAGCGGGCCGGGTCCACGCGGTAGAAGCGTTCGAAGATCCGCTCGCGGTCCTTCTCCGAGATGCCTATGCCCTGATCGGTCACGGCTATCTCGATGAGGTCCCCGCCGGTGGCGGAGACGCGGTGCGCGGCGATACCGACGCGCGTGCGGGCCGGGGAGTAGTTGACGGCGTTCTCGACGAGATTGCCGAGAGCGGCGGCGAGCTGGCCGCGGTTACCCCATACATACAGATCGGCCGTACCGCCCGAGGCCATGGTGATCTGCTTGGTGGACGCGGGCTGCCGGGACCGGTCGATGGCCTCGGCGACCAGTTCGTCCACCCGTACGGACTCCGAGTCATCCAGCGGGTCGTCGTTCTGCACCCGAGAGAGGTCGATGAGTTCCTGTACGAGATTGGTGAGCCGGGTCGCCTCGATCTGCATACGGCCGGCGAAGCGGGTGACCGCTTCGGGGTCGTCCGAGGCGTCCATGACGGCCTCGGAGAGCAGGGAGAGCGCACCGGTGGGAGTCTTGAGTTCGTGGCTGACATTCGCCACGAAGTCACGCCGTACCGCTTCGATACGGCGGGCTTCCGTGAGGTCCTCGACCAGAAGGAGGACGAGGCGGGAGCCGAGCGGGGCGACCCGGGCGGAGACGGCCAGGGCCTCCCCCCGGCCCGTACCGCGCCGGGGGAGATCCAGCTCCACCTGCCTTATCTCGCCGTCGCGCCGGGTGTCGCGCGCCATGTGCAGCATCGGCTCGACAGCGAGTTTGCCGCCCCTGACCAGTCCCAGCGCGTACGCCGCGGAGCTGGCCTTGACCACGGAGTCGCTCTCGTCGAGAACGACAGCGGAGGAACGGAGCACGGACAGTACGGTGTCGACGCCCGGGGGCAGTACGGCATCCGTGTGCAGGGAGGTACGGGTGGGTCTTGCCTGGTCGCGTTCGCTCCAGCGAAACGCCAGCATGGCGATCACGCCGGTGCACACCCCGGCGATCGCGGCCAATGCGGCGACCGCCGCGTTCACGTCCATGTATCCCAGGTTATGCGCGGTCACGGACGCTCTCCCAGCCCTACGAGTGTCTCCTGCGACACTCGTCGCCCAGAGTTCACCGAGGGGAAAGTGCCGGTTCATTTGTGAGGGAGGAGCCGGACGCGTAGCGGCCGGAACGTGGGAGCGTGGGGGCACAGCCCCCGGCCTTCGGCCCCGGGCAGGAACGTGAAGAGAGGGACAACCCCATGCGGGACGCGTACCACGAGGAACTGGACTCGATAGGCGAGGATCTGGTCGAAATGGCCCGGCTGGTCGGTTCCGCCATCGGGCGGGCCACCACGGCCATGCTGGACGCGGATCTCAAGCTCGCCGAGAGCGTGATCGCCGCCGACCAGCGGGTCGACGACCTGCAGCACGACCTGGAGGCCAGGGCCATCGCGCTGCTGGCACGGCAGCAGCCGGTCGCGACCGATCTGCGGATCGTGGTGACCTCGCTGCGGATGAGCGCCGACCTGGAGCGCTCCGGCGACCTGGCGCAGCATGTCGCCAAGCTGGCCAGGCTCCGCTTCCCGGTCTCGCCGGTGCCGCACGATCTGCACGCGACGATCCTGGAGATGGGTCAGCTGGCGCAGCGCCTGATGGCGAAGGCCGCCGAGGTGATCATCACCAAGGATGTCGAGCTGGCGCTCCAGCTGGAGCAGGACGACGACGAGATGGACCTGCTGCACCGCACGCTCTTCCAGCACCTGATGGACGACCGCTGGAAGCACGGCATCGAGACGGCGGTGGACGTGACGCTGCTGGGCCGCTACTACGAGCGGTTCGCGGACCACGCGGTCGCGGTCGCGAAGCGCGTCGTCTTCCTGGTGACGGGCGAGCACGCGGACGAGATCCAGCCGGTGGACACGCCGGTCGAAGGGGCGTAGGGCCGGCCGGCGGATCCTCCCGAGCGCGGGGAGAACGCGGACACCGCGCCGGGAAGCGCCGAATGGCGCGCGGGACAGCGGAACGGCGCGAAGGAGCGCGCGGCGGCGCCTGCGCACATGCGCCGTTGATGCGCCCGCCCCCCTGGGCATGCAATGGGCTCAGGCGCCATCCACGCACGCCTTCGAGGAGGATCCCATGGCCGATTCCCCTACTCACGTCCCCGGACAGGAAGCCCCCGCGGCCCCTGTCCCCGTGACCCGTCTGCCCGTTCTCGGCGCATGCGGCTGCGGCTCGGGCTGCGGCTGCGGCTGCCAGTCGGGCGGCTCATGCCAGTGCGGCGGCGGCTGCGGTTGACGCGAAGAGCCCCGTCCAGCAGTGCGTCACACTGCGGACGGGGCCCTTTCGCGCGTCGGCGCGTCGGCGCGTGCGCCGGGTCTACTTCTTCTTGCCCTGGTTCTTGACGGCCTCGATCGCGGCGGCCGCCGCGTCCGCGTCCAGGTATGTGCCGCCCGGCGTGACCGGGTGGAAGTCGGCGTCCAGTTCGTAGACGAGCGGGATACCGGTCGGGATGTTCAGGCCCGCGATGTCGGCGTCCGAGACCCCGTCCAGGTGCTTGACCAGCGCGCGCAGGCTGTTGCCGTGGGCGGCGACCAGGACCGTACGGCCGGTCAGCAGGTCCGGGACGATCGCGTCGTACCAGTACGGCAGCATCCGCTCGACGACGTCCTTGAGGCACTCCGTGCGCGGACGCAGCTCGCTCGGGATCGTGGCGTAGCGCGGGTCGTCGCTCTGCGAGAACTCCGTGCCGTCCTCCAGCGCCGGCGGCGGGGTGTCGTACGAACGGCGCCACAGCATGAACTGCTCCTCGCCGAACTCGGCGAGCGTCTGGGCCTTGTCCTTGCCCTGGAGCGCACCGTAGTGACGCTCGTTCAGCCGCCAGGAGCGCTGGACCGGGATCCAGTGGCGGTCCGCGGACTCCAGCGCGAGCTGGGCGGTGCGGATGGCGCGCTTCTGGAGGGAGGTGTGCAGTACGTCCGGCAGCAGGCCGGCGTCCTTGAGCAGCTCACCGCCGCGGACCGCTTCCTTCTCGCCCTTGTCGGTGAGGTTGACGTCCACCCAGCCGGTGAACAGGTTCTTGGCGTTCCACTCGCTCTCGCCGTGGCGGAGGAGGATCAGCTTGTACGGTGCGTCGGCCATGGGCCAAAGCCTAATGGACCCATCGGACGGGCTTCGATTGACGTCTGCCGTCAATTGAGTAGCGGTCCTGGAGCCACGGTACGTAAGTTGCCCTTGGCCATTCGGCCACTTACCGGGCCGTCCGGCCGTCACCGCTGTTTCCGGGGGGATTCCGCATGTCCGTCGCCACGTCGGCCGCCGGTCTGAGACGCGCCGTGCGGGAGAGCGTCTCGGGGCTGCCCCGGGAGTTCTGGTGGCTGTGGACCAGCACGCTGGTCAACCGGCTGGGCGCCTTCGTCGCCACGTTCATGGCGCTCTATCTCACCCTGGACCGGGGCTACTCCGCCTCGTACGCGGGTCTGGTGGCCTCGCTGCACGGGCTCGGCGGGGTCATCTCGTCGCTGGTCGCCGGGGTGATGACCGACCGGTTCGGCCGGCGGCCCACGCTGCTGATCGCGCAGTCGTCCACGGCCGCGTCCGTCGCGCTGCTCGGCTTCATGCGGGAGCCGGCCGCGATCGCGGCCGTGGCGTTTCTGGTCGGCATGGCCTCGAACGCGTCGCGCCCCGCCGTGCAGGCGATGATGGCGGACATCGTGAAGCCCGAGGACCGGGTGCGGGCGTTCTCCTTGAACTACTGGGCGATCAACCTGGGCTTCGCGATCTCATCGGCGGGCGCGGGTTTCGTCGCGCAGTACAGCTATCTCGCGGGGTTCCTGGGCGAGGCCGCGATGACCCTCGCCTGCGCCGTGCTGGTCTTCCTGAAACTGCCGGAGTCCCGACCGGAACGGGGGCCGGCCGGGGCTCCGGCGCGCGCCACTGCCGGAAAGAACGCCGGAGCGGGACCCGGGACGGGGACGGGGACGGGGACGGGGTCGGGGACGGGGGCGGGGGCGGCGCCCGAGGCGAGCATCGGGATGGGGACGGTCCTGCGGGACGGCCGCTTCATGAGCGTCGTCTCGCTGTCCTTCGTCGTGGCGCTGATCTTCCAGCAGGGTTTCGTCGGGCTGCCGGTGGCGATGGGAGCGGACGGGTTCACCAGCGCCGACTACGGTTTCGCCATCGCGGTCAACGGCGTCCTGATCGTGGTCATGCAGATTCCGGTCACGCGCTTCATCCAGCACCGCGATCCGCGCCGCCTGCTGATCGTCTCGTCGGTGCTGGCGGGATACGGCTTCGGTCTGACGGCGTTCGCCGGGTCGATCGCCGTCTACGCGCTGACGGTCTGCGTGTGGAGCCTGGCCGAGATCGTCAACGCCCCCACCCAGACCGGGCTGGTGGTGCGGCTCTCGCCGGTCCATGGCCGGGGGCGCTACCAGGGCATGTACACCATGTCCTGGTCGGTGGCGGCCCTGGTCGCCCCGCTGATGTCGGGCCTGGTGATCGACCGCTTCGGGGCGGCGTGGCTCTGGGGCGCGTGCGCGGTGCTGGGGACGGTGGCCGGGGCGGGGTACTGGCTGCTGATGCGCGGCTTGGATCTGGACGAGGGGACGGAAGGGGTCCCCGCGAAGAAGCCGACGGAGGGCGTCCCCGCGAAGACACCGGCCGGGCCGTCTGCGGCGGCCCCGGCGGAGACGGAGGCCCCGGCGGAGACGGCGGCGCCGGCCGAAGCCCCGGTCAGGACACCGGCCGAGGCCCCGGTCAAGGCCGCCGCTCCGGAGGCGGGGGCCGCGTAAGTCGCGTAAGTACAGACGGCGTCAGCGCAGCTCGCGCTGTGCCTCGTACAGATTGCGCGGCCGGATGTCCTCCGGGCTGCCGTACGCCTCCAGCCGTGTGTGCAACTCACCCTGGAAGTCCGGCACATCGATCTGGTCGAACTCCCGCACCTCGCTGATCCCGGCCGTCACGCTGTACGGAGCGATCTCGTCGATCTTGATCAGCCCGGCGCGCTCGTTGGTGACGGTGACGTTCCAGTGCGCGAACCGCGCCCCGTACAGCGGCCCCGCGATCGCGTCGCCGCCGTGCCGGCCGTCGTTGCTGACCGTGATCTCGGTCCGTACGTTGGCGAAGGGCATTCCCCGGTGCGTGTCGAACGTGCCCATCTCCATGCGCCCGCGCGACCAGACGTTGTAGCTGGACAGCCCCTCGACGTTGATGCCGTGCAGCTGCGTGCCCGCCGGCGTCGGAACCGTACGCCGCTCGATCACGAAGTCCTCGATCAGATTGTCGTGCGAGCCCTCGCGGCAGTAGTACGGATGGTGCGAGCCGCGGCCCGCGACCCGGGTACGGCGCAGGGTGCAGGCGGAGGCGCCGATCAGGCCGAAGCCGTTGTCGACATGCCGTACGACGACATCCTCGGCCCAGCAGTCGTACGCGCACTGGAACGCGACCCCGTTGTAGCCCTTGTCGAGGAGGTGCGGGGACTGCGGGGTCTCGATGGCCTCCAGGGTCAGCCCCTCGACGCCGGATCCGGTGAGCGGGGTGACCGAGGTGGTGAACCTCGGGTCCCACTCGGGGCGTACGTCCAGCGGAAGCGGACGTTCGAGGGTGACCTCCCGACCGTGTACGGCGGTGATGCGTACGGGCCACTCGTACGGTACGTACGACGTCAGCTTGGTCATGGCCGCCCAGTCGTACGCCTCGGCGCCGGGGCCCCCGCCCGCCATGTGCTCCAGGAGGGTGTGGTCCGCGTCATCGGCGAGCTGGAGCAGGACGAACTGGCCGCGCCTGAGCCGCGAGGCGTCCCGGACGGTCACGGACCGGTCGCCCCGCTTGCCACGGGCGACGGCGGTGAGGGTGCGCCATTCGTCGCGCGCGTTGCCGGTCCAGCCCTCGAAGGGCCAGTCGCGCGCCTTGATGGCGGTCGTGAGCGTGTCCCAGCGCTCCTGCGGGCAGAGCCAGATGAGGCCGCCGGCCCAGGACCAGCTGGATTTGTCGCCGCCGTAGCGGCTGCCGTAGGGGCCGATCACCTCGGTGAGGCTGCGGGTCGCGTACAGCTTCGTACGGTCGCTGCCCGCGCCGCGCAGGACGACGCCGCTGTGCGCGATCCGGATCACGTCGTCGATCCGGTAGGTGCCGGGCGGGATGGAGACCGTGCCCCCGCCGCGCTCGGCGGCAGCGGCGAGGGCACGGTTGATGGCGGGGGCGTCGTCGACGGAGCCGTCACCCTGGGCGCCGTACGCGCGGACATCGGCCACGACCGGGTACCGCGGCAGGCCGCGCGCACCGGCGCCCCGGCCCGCGCGCCCCACGTACGGGATCTGCGGGTGGGTGTACGGCGACGTGGCGAACTCGCGCCACAGCGCGGACGTCCTCGGCGGCCTGCGCTCACCGGCGGCGGCGGTTCCGGTGAGTCCTGTGGCCATCGCTCCGGCCGCGGCGGCGACGGCGATCGCGGTGCCGAGCACCGTCCGTCTGCCGACGGCACGGTGACGTCGGGGCTCCATCGACATGGTCTCGCCTCCATGTATATGAACGATGTTCAGGTGCGCGTCTGGAGGTGAGCATGCCATGGCCGTGGGCGCCCGGGAAGATGTCGAACGCGGAGTCGTTCGGCGGAATTTCGCGCCGGACGGACAGGCGGGCCGGATCACATCGCGTGAGCTGAAGCACGGTCACGTCAGGGCGGGTCAGGACAGGTCAGGTCAGGTCAGGTCAGGACGGGTCAGGGCAGGTCAGGCGGATGGACCGGACGGGGCCCGGGTCAGGTGGGCGAACGCGTCCAGGTTCCGGGTGGACTCCCCCCGGGACACCCGCCACGCGTACTCCTTGCGGATCGCACTCGCGAACCCCAGCTCCAGCAGGGTGTTGAAGGAACCGTCCGCCGCTTCGAGCACCGAGCCGAGCAACCGGTCGATCTCGTCCTCGGTGACGGACGCCAGCGGGAGTTTGCCCGTCAGATAGATGTCCCCGAGCCCGTCGACCGCGTAACTCACCCCGTACAGCCGGAGGTTGCGCTCCAGCAGCCAGCGGTGGACACCCTCGGCGTTCTCGTCGGGGTGCCGGATGACGAAGGCGTTGAGGGACAGCGCGTGCCGGCCGACGCGCAGGGAGCAGGTCGTGGACAGCTTGCGGGTGCCGGGGAGGGTGATGACGTACGAGCCGGGCTGCGGGCTCTCCCACTCCAGCCCGGCGTCCTTCAGCGTCTGCTCGACGACCCGCGCGGCGGTCGCCGCCTGCGAGGAGTCCCGGGAGGTCTGCTGTCCGTCGGCCATGGAGCGAGCGTACGTCAGCGGGTGTCGGCGCGTGGGCCGGGCGACCGCGGTGGAGACGGTGCGGTACCTGCGTGTACGTACGTCACGGCCCGGGTCGGTACGCCGGCCTGGAGGCGTGTCAGTCCGTAGGCGTGTCAGTCCGTACGCGTGTCAGTCCGTACGCGTACGTCCGTCCGCCCGTGCGCGTACGTCCGTCGGCGCGTACGTCCGTTACGTCATCAGTACGTCAGCCGTGATGCGCGCGGGCGCGCCGCCGGTGGTCGTGCACCGCGGCCGTGTAGACGTCCGCCGTCGCCGACGCCGCCGTGTCCCAGCCGAAAGACTGGGCGTGGCGCGAGGCCGCCGCGCCCATCCGGTCCACCAGCTCCGGGTGGTCGAGGAACTCGCGCAGCGCCCGCGCGTAGGCCGCCGGCTCGTGGCCCCTGACCAGAAAGCCGGTCACCCCGTCCCGTACCGCCACCGGCAGCCCGCCCACGGCCGCGGCCACCACCGGGGTGCCCGCCGCCTGGGCCTCTATGGCGACCAGGCCGAAGGACTCGCTGTACGAGGGCATGACCAGCACGGACGCGGCCCGGAACCAGTCCGCCAGCCGGGTCTGCCCCACCGGCGGCCGGAACCGTACGACATCGGCGATCCCGAGCCGCGCGGCGAGCTTCTGGAGCCCTTCCGGCTTGGCCAGACCGCTGCCGCTCGGACCGCCGACGACCGGCACGACCAGCTTCCCGCGCAGCGAGGGGTCCCTCTCCAGGAGCACGGCCACGGCGCGCAGCAGCACGTCGGGGGCCTTCAGCGGCTGGATACGGCCCGCGAAGACCGGGATGAAGGCGTCCTGCGGAAGCCCCAGCCGGGCGCGCGCGGCGGCGCGGCCGTCGGCGGGACAGAAACACTCCAGGTTCACCCCGGGGTGGACGACGGCGGCCTTGGCCGGGTCCGCGTCGTAGAAGCGGACCAGCTCCGCGGCCTCCTCGTCCGTATTGGCGATCAGCCGGTCGGCGGCGCGCACGATCTGGGTCTCGCCGATGACCCGGGCCGCGGGCTCGGGCCGGTCGCCCTCCGCGAGCGCGGCGTTCTTGACCTTCGCCATGGTGTGCATGGCGTGGACGAGCGGGACGCCCCACCGCTCGGAGGCGAGCCAGCCGACATGGCCGGAGAGCCAGTAGTGGGAGTGGACCAGGTCGTAGTAGCCGGGGCGCTGGCCGGCCCACGCCTGCATCACCCCGTGGGTGAAGGCGCAGAGCTGCGCGGGCAGCTCCTCCTTGGCCAGGCCCTCGTAGGGGCCCGCGTCCACATGCCGGACGAGCACACCGGGGGCCAGCTCGACCGCGGGGTCCAGGCCGCCGGTCGTGGCGCGCGTGAAGATCTCCACCTCGATGTCGATGGCCGCCAGCCGCTTCGCCAGCTCGACGATGTAGACGTTCATGCCGCCCGCGTCGCCCGTCCCCGGCTGGTGCAGCGGGGAGGTGTGGACGCTGAGCATGGCGATCCGGCGCGGTCTGCGGTGCTGGCCGGGGAGCCGGAGACGGGGTGGTCCCACGAACGTGCCTGCGATACGGGACACGTACTGGCTCACGTCTACGGTCCTCTCCCGCGGAGATCGGAGCATGGCAGAGAGGAGGGTCGCTACACCCTCCGAAGGCGCACAACAGCGGAATCCCCTCCCGCATTTCCGTTTTGCCAAATCATTACCGGTGAACGCTCAACCCGTCCGCCCCGGCTGTGCTCCCCCACCGGGCCCGTCCTGTCTCTCACCGGGCCAGCCCAGCCTCACCCGGGCCTGTGCTCCTCCACCGGGCCCGTCCGTACCGCCGCCCGGTGTCGTCCGTACCGCCGCCCGGTGTCGTTACGCTCGTTCCCATGGCGCCCGCGACCTCCCGTTCCCCCCGCCCGGTGGGCACGGTGACCCGTGGCACCACCCACCAGAACCGGCTGCGCCGCATGGACCGCTGGATCACCGCCACGCACGGTCCCGCACTGCGCCGCTCGGCGGACCCGGTCGTGGTGGATCTGGGATACGGCGCCGCCCCCTGGACTGCGGTCGAGCTGCTGCGGCGGCTGCGTACGGCCGAGCCGCGTACCGAGGTCGTCGGCGTCGAGATCGATCCGGCCCGGGTCGCCGCCGCGCTCCCGTACGAGCGGGACGGGCTCCGGTTCCGGCACGGCGGCTTCGAGGTCCCGCTCCCCGGGGGCGTACGGCCGGTGCTCATCCGCGCGGCCAATGTGCTGCGGCAGTACGAGGAGGACGAGGTCGCCGCGGTCTGGGCGCGGTTGTGCGCCCGGCTCGCGCCCGGCGGCCTGCTGGTCGAGGGGACGTGCGACGAGATCGGCCGGCGGCATGTGTGGGTCGCGCTCGGGCCCGAGGGGCCGCGGACGGTGACGTTCGCCACCCGGCTCGGTTCGCTGGACCGGCCCTCCGATCTGGCCGAGCGGCTGCCGAAGGCGCTGATCCACCGCAATGTGCCGGGCGAGCCCGTCCACGCGTTCCTGCGCGATTTCGACCGGGCGTGGGCCGCGGCGGCTCCGTACGCCTCGCTGGGCGCGCGGCAGCGGTGGATCAGGGCCGTACGGGACCTGGCGGCCGACTGGCCGCTCGCGGACGATCCGCGCAGGCGGCGGCAGGGCGAGGTGACGGTGAACTGGTCGGCGCTCGCGCCCGGTTCGGGCAGCACCGGCTGACCGGGGAACGCGGGTGGCCGCCCGTTCGTCCTCACAGGGGCGGGTGCTTCCTGTGAGATGCCGGGTCCCTCTGTCCCTTTGCCCGAGGGCATGACACGATCGCGGCGGCGGATGCGATTGCTGACGATAGGTCAGATTCGTTCGTGCCATGTGGTGGTGTTGGCCCGGAGGGGGAGCTTGGTGAACCGACGTCACAGTGCCGCTGCCGCGATCACCGTGGTCTGCGCGCTCGCCGTACTGGCGTCGCCGGCCCTGATGAACGGGGCGTACGCGGCCCCCGCCCCGCCACCCGCCCCCGCGTCGACCACGTCCGCCGTCGCCCCGCCACCGGTCGAACTGCCGCCGGGCGCCGACGCGTCGGCCGGCCCCGGCTCCACCACCGGCTCGGGCGGGAAGTCCCTCGAAGACATCCGCAAGGAGATCGAGGCCCTCTACCAGAAGGCCGCGTCCGCCACCGACGCGTACAACCTCGCCGAGGAAGAGACCAAGAAGCAGTCGGCCGAGGTCATCGAGCTGGCGGAGGACATCGTCACCGGCCAGCTGCGGATCGACGCGCTGAAGAAGCGCGCGGGCGCCGCCGCCCGCGCGCAGTACAGGGGCGGCGGGCTGCCGCCCGAGGCACAGCTGATACTCACCGACGATCCACGGCTCTTCCTGGACGCGGTGGGACGAATACAGCAGGGCCAGAAGGCCACCCACAATCTCATCGGCGAGCTGTCCCGGGCGCAGGAAGACCTCAAGACGTACACCGCCGACGCGTCCACGCAGTGGCAGCGGCTGGAGGCCGGCCGGGTCAAGAAGGAGAAGGCGAAGAAGGAGATCACGAAGCGGATCGCCGCCGCCGAGAAGCTCGAAGCGAGCCTGGAGAAGGAGGAGCGGGCGCGGCTGGCGCGGCTGGAGAGCGACGCGGCGCTGAAGGCGCAGACGGCCTGGCTCGGCTCCGGCGCGCTGAAGGACATCAACCGCTCGTCGAGCGCGCGGGGCAAGAAGGCGATCGCCTTCGCGACGGGGGAGATCGGCAAGCCGTACGTCTGGGGCGCGGAGGGACCGGACTCGTACGACTGCTCCGGACTCACCTCCCAGGCATGGGCGGCGGCGGGGCGGCCCATCCCGCGCACCTCGCAGGAGCAGTGGCGGCTGCTGCCCAGGATCGACATCAAGGACATGCGCCCCGGCGACCTGATCATCTACCACCAGGACGCGAGTCATGTGGGGATGTACATCGGGGACGGCGCGATCGTGCACTCCCCCCGTCCTGGCCGGAATGTGACACTGGCGGGCGCGGGCTCGATGCAGATCCTCGGGGTCGTACGCCCCGATAAATAGGCATGATCCACGCAGCCTTGTCTCATACGGACAGACCGGGACCTGTACGGACTCACACCGACTTCTTCCGACGCGTACACGTGGGCGATGAGCCCGGAGCGGCCGTACGTGATGTTTGTCATGGCCGCTGGGCGCCCGATCCCGCCAGATGCGTGACGGGAAGCGGCATATGACGCTGGCTCTTCACCGATACGGCATTCCGCTGGGGCGGCGGCTAACGCTATGGTCCCCGTCTGGTGAGGCGTCGATCGTCGCCCCACCCGCGCCCTCGGGGGGAGGGAAAGGAATCCCAGACCGATGCCCGTACCCGTACCCGTTCCGCGGCAGCGCACAGGTCCAGCGGTGGAGAGGCAGCCCGCCGCGGAGACCGCCAAGGGCGGCGACCTCGTCCTCCTCGTCATCGAGGACGATCCGACGGGCATCTTCACCGCCCCGGAGCTGCCGGAGGGGACCGGCACGCGCCTGCGTATCCGTACCGCCCGCAACCTCACCGAGGCCGAGCGGCTGCTCACCGACGACATCCACTGCATCCTGGTGGACCTGGCCCTGCCGGGGACGGGCGACAGCGACGAGCTGGCCCCGCTGAAGGACGTCCTGCGGCTCGCACCGCGCCATGCCGTACTCGCGCTGGCGGCGGAGGGCGACGCCGAGCGCGCCGCCGCGGCGGTACGGGTCGGCGCCCAGGACTATCTCTTCCGCGACGAGCTGGACGGCCGGCTGCTGAGCCGCGCCATCCGGTACGCCGTCGAGCGCAAGCGGGCGGACGTCGCGCAGCGCCAGCTGACCGAGTCCCGGCTGCGCGCGCAGGAGAACGCCCGGCTGGAACGCGGACTGCTGCCCACTCCGCTGCTCCAGGGCTCGGAGCTGAGCTTCGCGGCCCACTACCGGCCCGGCCGCTCCAGGGCCCTGCTGGGCGGGGACTTCTACGACACGGTGCGTACGCCGGACGGCACGGTGCACGCGATGATCGGCGACGTCTGCGGCCACGGCCCCGACGAGGCGGCGCTCGGCGTGGAGCTGCGGATCGCCTGGCGGGCGCTGACGCTGGCGGGCCTCTGCGGTGACCAGTTGCTCTCCACGCTCCAGCAGGTCCTGGAGCACGAACGGGAGAGCGAGGAGATCTTCGCGACGCTCTGCACGGTCGACATCACGCCCGACGGACGGCGGGCGGGCCTCTGTCTGGCGGGCCATCCGTCACCGCTGGTCACCCGCCGGGGGCGGGCGGCGCAGTTGCTCCCGTACGAGGAGGGCGGCCCGGCGCTGGGGCTGCTGCCGCGCGCACGCTGGCCGCGCCGCCAGGTCGAGCTGGGCGGATCGTGGAGCCTGATGATGTACACCGACGGCCTGATCGAGGGCCGGACCGGGCCCGGCGCGAAGCAGCGGCTCGGCCAGGAGGGCATGGTCGAGGTGATCAACCGCCAGCTGGCCGAGGGCCTGAGCGGGGACGACCTGCTGGAGGCGGCGGTCGCCCGTGCGCGCGAGCTGAACGGCGGTGAGCTGACCGACGATGTGGCGGTGCTGCTGCTGGGGCGGGACGGCGCTCAGCCACCCGCGCGCGCCGCGCGCACCTGACCCGCGCGGACCTGCCCCGCGCGCACCTGCCCGCTCACCTGCCCCGCGCGACCCGCCCCGTGGGCCTAGCGGCCGCCGTTGTAGGGCCCGTAAGGACCGTCACTGCTGGAGCCGCCGCCGCGGTTTCCGCCGCCCGAGATCGCGTGGACGGCCGGCCGTACGTCGACCATGAAGACGATCGTGGCGACGAGCCCGGCGATCTGGAGGAACAGCATCGGTACGAAGAGGTTCACGGCGACCGTGACACCGAGAATGATCAGCCAGAACTTCTTCGTCTGCTTGTCCGCCGCGCGATAGGCGTCCTCACGAGCCGTGGCGGAGAGGAACAGCGCGATGACGGCCAGGACGAGCATGGCCAGATTGAGCAGCCAGAGAAGAGTGCCGAATCCTTCGAGCAACATGCGGAGCACCGCCTAAGGGGTGGAGGAGACGTCGCGGCCCGTACGCCAAGGTACCTGGAGAACGGGCCGGGCACCCCCGAGGTGCCCGGCCCGCCTCCGTCGCGGGTGTGCTGTTCGCGGTCGCGGCTACTTCCCGGCCGGCGGCGTGGTCTTCTTCGCCGTCGTCTTGCGCGGGGTGGCCTTCTTCGCGGCGGCGGTCTTGGGCTCGGCCTTCGGCGCGGGCTTCACGGCGGGCTTGACCGCGGTCTTCACAGCGCCCTTGGTCTGCGCCTTCGTCTCCGTCCGCGTCTCCGTCCTCGGAGCCGGCCGGGGGGTCGCGGGGGTGGCCTTCGGCGCCGGCTCGGGCTCGACCGCGACGGCGATCTCGGTGATCTCGTCGGCGGCCTCACCACGCCAGGCGCGTACGGTCTGCTCGCCGCGCTCGGCGACCTTCTCGTACGTCTCGCGGGCCCTGACCGCGTACTCCGCGGCCACGCCCACGCTCCGCAGCGCCAGGTCCTGAGCGGTCTCGCCCAGCTTCTTCAGATCGGTGTCGAACGAGCCGATCACTTCGGTGACCTTGGCCTGAACGGTCGCCTGGGCCTCCTTGGCCTGGACCGTGACCTTCTCCTGGACGGCCTTGGGGTCGGAGTTCCGTACGGCCTCGAACCGCCCGGGGGCCTCGGCCCGCAGCTGCTCGATCAGACCGGGCACCTTCTTGGCCTGCTCGACGGCGATGTCGGCGGTACCGGCCGCGAAGTAGAGGGGCGTCGGGTCGGTGAGGGTCTTGCGCAGGTCATCGGTGATGGCCATGACTGTGGTCCTCCCGGATCAGTGTGAGGGTGGGGTGGCAGCACTGCCGTCCGTCGTACCGGAGCCGCCGGAGGAGCGCCGGCGACTGTTCCCGGAACCGCCGTCGCCACGGGTGCCACCGGTGCCACCGGCGTCCGCGTCCCGTTCGGCGGTCTTCCCGGGCTCTCCGGTCCCCGCGGTCACCGCGGATTCCGTGCCCTCCGGGCTGTCCGTGTCGAGTGCGTTCTCCTTGCGGAACGACTCGTAGATCTGCAGAAGCACCTGCTTCTGCCGCTCGTTTATCGAGGGGTCGGCGAGGATGACGGCACGCGTCTCCAGCTCCTCCCGCTCCCGCTCGTCGAGCATCCCGGCCTGCACATACAGCGTCTCGGCGGAGATCCGCAGCGCCTTGGCCAGCTGCTGAAGAATGTCCGCGCTCGGCTTGCGCAGCCCGCGCTCGATCTGGCTCAGATACGGATTGGACACCCCGGCGGCATCGGCGAGCTGCCGCAGCGACAGCTGCGCGTTGCGCCGCTGCTCGCGCAGATACTCACCGAGATTGCCGACGTTGAGTGATGCCATACGGCCCATACTGCGTCGCCCTGCTAACTATTGCAAGCGCATGCTTGCAAAAGTGACACGCGGCATGCCGTGACGTAGCTGAGGCTGAGTACGGTAGTTGTCGTCTGAGCGCGACATCTGTCGCATCAGCGTGGTTGATCCTGCCCAAAGGGTCGCGCGTTCACGATTACGCCGGTTCGAGGAGCTTTACGACGGGCAGCCCCGTCTCGCCTCCGACCAGGCGCAGGGCAACCTCGGCGCGCGCGGCCAAGTCGAGAGGGGCAACCTGCTGAACTTGAGCGGCGTGGACGATGCGGTCCAAACCCGCTCCGACGAGTGGGGCTGCGGTGCGCAGAGAAGCGTGCAGGGCGACCCCTTGCGTGGCTCCGCCGTGCAGCACGATGTTGCGGGTGCGATACAGACGACGCAGCGCGATGCGATAGGTGCCCATGACCTCGTTCAGGACGCGGCGCGGATCTGTCAGCAAGGCAGCCATCCGTTCCGCCGCCGGGCGGTCGCTGTGCTTCGTGCGGGCACCCGAGAAGTCGAAGGCGTCCACGCCCGAGACGCGCAACACATCGGAGAGGCAAGACGCACGGTCGAGGTTAGTCCTGCATGCCGCAAGGCGCTCGGACAGAGCGTCGGGCCGCGGCGGCTTGTGCCGGTGGGCGAGCGCGGTCAACTCGGCCCGGGGCCAAGAGCAGGCGATGATCACCGCAAGACGGTCGGCGGCGACCGCCTTGCCGGAACGCTCAACTTCCTGAGGGTCGTCCGGGTGGGAGAGGAGTGCCTCGACGGCGGCCCAGGCGCCGGCGACGGCAGGCCCGAGAGGGCCCTGATTGACCGGTGCGGCCAGTTCCAGCGCATCGTCGATGCGGCTGCGGGATTCATGGATGCGGTAGAGGTGCCCCTCGTTGACCAGCGTCAGTACGTCGGCGCCCCTGGCCGGCGGGGTGACGGGAATCGGCTGCGGGTGTCCCGCGACCCAGATGTACGGCAGCGGGACGATGCCCCCACGATTCCGGCGCAGGAACGAGGACCGGGCGACCATGCGCTCGATCATCTGGCGGGCCTGCTCGGCGGCCCCATAGGCGTCCAGCGCGGTGAACTGGTATAGGAACCCCCCGCCAGACCGAATGCCAGCGGTGTCGTGTCCGTGCTCGCGAAGCCAAGCGATCACTTTCCCCTTCGGCATCCAGTTCGCCAATGGTTCAGCGAGATCTCGCTGCGGAACGCTGTGCAGCGCGATCAGGACGTCGAACGAGCGGGGAGAAGAACGCGCAAGGGCCGCGGCACTCTCGGCGATGCGGGCCGTGTCCGCTCGCTCTGCGTACAGCCCCTGCGCCCAGGCCAGCAGGTGACTCGCGCTGTACCCGAGGTCCAGCAGATGCGCGGCAACAGTGCGTGAGAACCGCTCAGGGCCGGGGCGACTGCTACCAGCGACGGCGGCAGTCCAGCGCTCTAGGTAGCCCGAGCGTGCGTGATCGACGATCTCCCGCAGGCGGCGTCTGGCCGGGCTCGGGTCGGGCAGAGGAGCACTCAGCAGCGCGGTGATCTCCTTGCGCAGCTCACGCTCGCCCAGCCCCCGGTCCGGGCCGATGAGTGCGCGCAGTTCGGCCCGCTGCCAGTCACAGGCCGCGGGCGACAGTACGCCCTGGGCTTGCCAGGAACCGGCTTCCCACAGTTCCTCCAGCGCCAGCACCGACCCGATGTCCCACAATCTCCGGGCCCATGGAGTGCCTTCGTCGGTGAAATAGTCGATCATGCGTGCGAGCGCGTGTCTCGCATAGGCGTCGGGTGCGAAGTGTGATGATGCGTTCACGCCGGGTACCGTAGCGGAGCTCTCCCCTGGCGTGTTAATCTTCTGGGAGACTTAAAGGGGCACTCGCCAACTATGGCCACTGCCCCTTTCTTCTTGCCCTCTTTCGGTGACCGCGTCGAGTTGCGAGCGTCATAGGGAGAGCGCGGCGCAGAGCGTCCTGCGCTGGCTGGTGAGCACGGCTGCCACATTTGCATCTCGGTGATGACCGAAAGATGTACGAGATCACGTCAGGAACGATGCGAATTCGGCGACAGATGTCGCGCTCAGAGCTTCACGCAAAGCCAGGTCGGGACCGGAAGATGATGACACCTACCGTGCTCAGTCTCAGCGTAGCGCCTCGTGCCTCATCCGGCGGATGAGCGGTCGAGGGTGACCGCCCATGCCGCCTCGACCATCCGGAAGATCTCGTCGAGCGCGGCCTGCGGATCGGCCGCCTCACGGGCCAGCGCGTAGGCGTCGATCACGAACCTGGCGATGGTCCGGCAGGCCGTGGTGGTCCGCGACAGGCCGGGATCGGCGGCGATGGCCGCCGCCAGCGCCTCCGCGTGGCGCAGCCTCATCGACTCCTCGTACTCCCGCAGGGCGGGCGACGCGTCGATCATGCGCCAGATCGGGGTGGCACTGTCCGCCGTGCAGTGTCGCACGAGGGCCTCGACCTCGCGGCGCAACGCGGGGATGAGCGGCTCGTCCGGCGCCCGGCCGGTGACCGCGCGCGCGAGGCGCAGCTCGAAGTCTTCGTCCCGCTCGAACACCAGGGCCTCTTTCGAGGCGAAGTGGGAGAAGACCGTGGTGACGGCCACATCGGCCTCAGCGGCCACGTCACGGATGCCCACGGCGTCGAAGCCGCGTTCCAGGAAGAGCCGCAGGGCGGTGTCGGCGATCTTCTGACGGGTCGCGGCCTTCTTGCGCTCACGGCGCCCGGACAGCTCGGTCATGACCTGACACTACCAGATGCAAAAACACAACAGATTCGAAAAGCTAACCGTTAGTGCTACTGTCCGCCGCATGAAGAAAGTGAGCTTCGCCGAGTTCGGCGGCCCGGACGTACTGCGCCTCGTGGACGCCGAGGAGCCCCACGCGGGCCCCGGTCAGATACGTATCGCCGTGCGGGCGGTGGGCGTGAATCCCGTCGACTGGAGGATCCGCGAAGGCCAGATCCTGGGGGCGCATCCGATCGAGTTGCCCTCCGGAGTCGGGCTGGACGCCTCCGGAGTGGTGGACGAGGTCGGCGAGGGGGTCGAGGGGGTCGAGGCCGGCGACCCTGTGTTCGGCGAAGGTTCCAGCACCTACGCCGAGTTCGCCGTGCTGTCGGCCTGGGCCCGTATGCCCGAGGGGCTGACGTTCGCAGAGGCGGCCGGGTACCCCTCCGTGGTGGAGACGGCGTTGCGCGTCATCCGCGAGGTCGGCGTGCGGTCCGGGCAGACGCTGCTGGTCAGCGGAGCGTCCGGGGGAGTCGGATCGGCGGTTCTGCAGATCGCCCACGACCGCGGCATCACGGTGATCGGCACAGCCGGGGCCGCGAACCAGGACTATCTGCGCGGCCTGGGCGCCCTCGCCACGACATACGGCGAGGGCTGGGTCGGGCGAGTGCGGCGGCTCGGCCATGTCGACGCGGCTCTCGACCTGGCCGGCTCGGGTGTGATCCGTGAGCTGGTCGAGCTGACCGGGGATCCGGGGAAGGTGATCTCCATCGCCGATCTCGGTGCGCCGGCGCTCGGTGTCCGGTTCTCCGGCGTGGCCGGGAGCGTACCGGATGCGCTCGCCGAGGCCGTCGACCTCATCTCCCGGGGAAAGCTCCGGATCCCGGTCGAGAAGTCGTACACGCTGGCCGAGGCCGCGGCGGCGCACATCGACAGCCAGGCCGGCCACACACGAGGGCGCCGGGTCCTGATCATCTGAAAGCCGGCCCTGGCCGCCCGCCGTCTCATCCGCGGACGGCGCTCCCTCGAAGGGCATGTCTAGCGGCGCGGCTCCCAGCGGAAGAGTCGGGAGGCCAGCGCGACGGCGACGACGACCCAGGCCAGGGTGGGCAGCAGCAGCGGCAGGGATTCCGCCACGGGGACGCCGCCGTTCCAGGCGTTGATGGCCAGTTCGGTGGCCGAGCCGCCGGGGAGCAGCCGCTTGAGCAGGGTGAGTTCCTCGGTGCCGGTGATGCCCACCCAGTTGGTGACGGCGACGGCGCCGAGGCTGACGGGCAGGGTCGTCACCTGGGCGTGCTCCGGGGAGTTCGTCAGACCCGCCGTGGCCAGTCCCAGGCCGAGCATCATGATCACCGTCGAGACGACCGCCGCCGCCAGGAGGAGACCATTGGCCGGCTTGCCGGCGACCGCGGTCAGGACGACGAGGATCACGGTCACCTGGATCAGTGCGAGGACGGTGACCGGGAGCACCAGCCCGGAGAGAATGCCGGCGTCGCTCGCCGGGGTGGAGCGCAGCCGCTTGAGGAAGAGGGTCTGCCGGCGCGACGCCAGCGTCGTCACGATGGTGGCGTAGAGACCGAACGCGGCCACGGTGCACACCACCACCGCCGCGATGTATCCGAGACTGCGCAGCTCCGTGAAGGTCTCGTGCTTGTAGACGAAGAACGCGCAGGCCCCGAGGGGAATGAGGAAGCTGTTGAGCAGAACCAGCCGGTTCCGGAAGAGCTGGATCAGCTCGCTGCGAGCGATGGAGAGCATGGTGGGAGTCCTCTTCTCGGGAAGTGGCGGGAGCGGGGGCTACGCGTTGCCGATGGCACGGAAGACGTCGTCGAGCCGCGTTGGGCCGGACTGGAGTTCCCGCAGCTCCACCGCGTTGTCGTGCGCCCAGACGAGCAGGATGTGAAGGTCCTTCTGCAACTGGAAGGTCTCGATGAGGAACGTCCCGTCGCTCTCGCGCGTGGCCCGCAGCGGTAGCGCCGGCAGGGAGTCCGGAAGGGAGAAGCGGATGGCGGCCGGCAGGGTCTGTGTCAGCTCGGCGACGGTCCCTTCCTGGTGGAAGGTGCCCTTGTGCATGAGCCCGATGCGATCGGCGCGCTGCTGGGCCTCTTCCAGGTAGTGCGTGGTGAGCACGATCGTGGAGCCGTCTTCGCGCAGCCTGTCCACGGCGTCCCACAGCGCGTCCCGGGACTGGATGTCCAAGCCGGTGGTGGGCTCGTCCAGGAAGACCAGCTCGGGGTTCCCGTACACGGCGGTGGCGAAGTCCAGACGTCGCTTCTCACCGCCGGAGAGCTGGGACACCTGGGTACCGGCCTTGTGCGTGAGGTCGACGATGCCGAGCACGCGTTCGACCCTGTCCGCACGCTGGGAGAGTTCTCCGATCAGCCGGACCGATTCCCGCACCGTCAGATCCGGGGAGAAGCCGCTCTCCTGGAGCATGATCCCCATCCGGCGCCGCACGGCGCGCCGGTCGCGCGGGCTGTGCCCGAAGACCCGCACGGTGCCCGAGGTGGCCGTACGGTGGCCTTCGATGGTCTCCAGGGTCGAGGTCTTGCCGGCCCCGTTCGTGCCGAGCAGCGCGTACAGCTCCCCCTTCCTCACCTGGAAGGACAGGTCTTTCACGGCGTGGAAGTCGCCGTAGCTGAGGTTCAGATGGTCAACGTCGATGACTGGTGTCGAGGTCATGCCCCGATCTCAGCCGCCGGCACGCTCGTCCGGCAGTGGCGCCGTGTCATCACTCCGCCGTGACATTCCTGGGGGCGAACGCATGACACGGTGTCACTGGTGCCACCCGTGGAGCGGGAAGAATACTGCGGGGCAGACTCTGCTGTCCGATCCCGGAGAACCGCCCATGGACGCCAGGCCCCCGCACCTTCCGCCGACGGCCGACAAGGCCGTCCTCGGCCTGCCCGCTCCGTACGCGGGTGACGACCGGTGAGCCCGACCCCGCGAGCGGTGCGGACGATGTCCGAGTACACCGGGACGCCGCAGGGACCGCTGCACCGGTGGAACCGTGTCACGTTCGTCCCGCCGCTGGCCGTCGTAGGGGCGGTGCTGGTGGCGACCGATGCCCGGACCTGGTGGGACGCCGTCGTCCTGAGCCTGGGCGTGATAGCGGGCCTGGTGGTCATGGCGCGGTGGACGGCCGACGACACCTCCCGTGTCGCGCTCCCCTGCCTGATCGTCACCGCGGCCGTGTGGCCGTTCGGCGTGCTGGTGGCGGACAGCACCACGGCGTTCTACGGCCTGACGGTCGTGGGCCCCTATCTCGTCCCCCGGCTGCCCCGGCATCGCGTCGCGGCGGCCCTGGGACTCGCCGCCTTCGTCGCCGCGGCAGGGGCGACGAAGCTGACGCAGTCACCGGGCGATGTCCACGGCGCTCTCACGCAGTACGTCCTCGTCCCCACGGGCATCATCATGGTGGTGACCGGCCTCCACTTCGCCAACCACCAGTTCTACAAGGTCATCGCGCAATCACGGGAGCGCGAGGCGGAGCTGGCCGTCATCCGGGAACGCATCCGTTTCGCCAGTGATCTGCACGACATCCAGGGCCACACCCTGCATGTGGTGAAGCTGAAGATCACGCTGGCCTCGAAGCTGGTACGCAGCGACCTCGACCGCGTGGAGGAGGAGCTACGAGAGGTGCACGCCCTGGTCAGCGACACCATCACCCAGACCAAGGAGCTGGCCTACGCACAGCGGCGGCTGAACCTGTCCGTGGAGCTGGAGAACGCGAAGAACCTCTTCGAGGCCGCGGGCATCCGTGTGCGCGTCAACCGTGAGGCCGAGGCCGACGAGCGAGTCAACGGGCTGCTCGGCCAGGTCCTCCGCGAGACGACGACGAACATCCTGCGCCACGCGCAGGCCACACGGGTGCGGATCACCCTCTCGGAGTCGGGCATCACCATCGTCAACGACGGCGCGCGGGAGGGCCCCCTTCCGGAGCTGAGCGGGCTGGCCGCCCTCAAGGAACGCGTGGGCGACGACGGAGGCGAGCTGACGGTGGAGCAGGAGGACGGGCGCTTCGTCACGGCCGCGACGTTTCCCGGGCTCCGCCCGGCGACGGCAGATCACCACCCGACGACGGCAGACCTCCGCCGGGCCACTACGGACCTCCGCCCGACGACGGCAGATCACCGCCCGGCCACTACGGACCTCCGCCCGACGACGGCAGACCTCCGCCCGACGACGCCGCCCTCCTCGGCACGGAAGGACGACCGATGACCACCGTGGTACTCGCCGACGACGAGGCTCTTCTCCGTAAGGCGCTGGCGTCGTTGCTGACTCTCGAAGGCGAGATCACCGTGCTCGCCGAAGCGCAGGACGGCGAATCGGCCGTCGAGGCCACACTGCGGCACCGGCCCGACGTGCTCGTCATCGACCTGGAGATGCCCGGTGTGGACGGACTCGGCGCCGTCGCGCAGATCCGCCGGGTACGGCCGGACCAGGTGATCCTCATGCTGACCCGCCACGCCAGACCCGGGGTGCTCCGCAAAGCGCTGAAACTCGGAGTCCAGGGCTTCGTCAGCAAGTCGGCGGAACCCGCGCACATCACGTCGGTCATCAACACCCTGCACGAGGGCAAACGCTGGATCGACCCGGACGTCTCCGCCCTCGCCGTCGTCGACGACTGCCCCCTCACCGACCGGGAGATCGACGTCCTGCGCGTGACCCGCGACGGGTACTCCGTCGCCGACATCGCCGCCCGCCTCCACCTGGCGGAAGGCACCGTACGCAACTACCTCTCGCACGCCATGCAGAAGACCCAGACGCGGACCCGGCACGAAGCGGCGCGCTACGCGCGGGAACACGACTGGCTGTAGAGACGGCTCCGCGTCACCGCACGGGGTGGTGCCTCGCGGGGCGGCCTCCTTCCCGCGAGGCGTGTCGGTCGCGGCTCATGGCTCCTCCGCGTCCGGCACCGGTGGCGTCGCCCCACCGGCGGACAGCAGTCTCTCCGCCAGTGCGCGACAGCGACCACCGAGCTCCGGAGGGTCGAGTACCTCGAAGTCGTGCCCCAGCAGGAGCACCCGCATGAGCACGAAATCGAGATCTCCGGCGCCGCTGAGCACCTCGCAGACCTCACTCCCCCGCCGGCGTACGACAGCCGCCGACGCCGGAATCTGCGCGCGCACCGTGTCGGCCGGCGCGTGCACGAGGAAGCGCGCCCGGTGCGGGTAGACCCGGCTCGCCACACCCTCCTGTACGTACGTCGCCGCGTCGGGCGCCTCGCGCGGGCGGAAGCGCCAGGTCCGTGCGGACACCCCGGACATCCGGTCGACGCGGAAGCTGCGCCAGTCGTCGCGATCGAGGTCGTAGGCGAGGAGGTACCAGCGCCGGTCGGAGGCGACCAGACGGTGGGGCTCGACCCGGCGCCGTCGTATCCCGTCCCCGGACGGGTAGCCGAAACCGGCCTCGACCTCGTCCCGGCAGGCCCTGGCCAGTGTCATGAGCACCTCGGGGTCGACCGGCGCGCGGCCTCCGCCGAAGAACTCCACCGAGCCGGAGAGCGCGCGCACCTCGTGCCGCAGCCGGATGGGCAGCACCCGGTCGAGCTTGGTCAGCGCGCGGAGCGCGGCGTCGCCGACGCCCACGACCGCGCCACCGGCGCCGCCCGCGCCGGCGAGCAGCGAGACCGCGGTGGCGATCGCCTCCTCGTCGTCGAGGAGCAGCGGCGGCAGGTCCTGCCCCGGGCCGAGCTGATAGCCGCCGCCGACGCCCTGGCTGGCATGCACCGGATAGCCGAGCGTGCGCAGCCGCTCGACATCACGCCGTACCGTGCGCGGCGTGACCCCGAGCCGGTCGGCCAGCTCGGGGCCGGTCCAGACCTGGCGCTGCTGAAGCAGCCCGAGCAGGGTCAGCACCCGCTCCGTCGTACCCCGTTCGTCACCGCTCGCCGCGCCCATGGCGCCAACCCTGCCAGAGATAGCGGACCGATCCTGTCCGCTCTCGGTGCCAGGGTGGCTCCATGGACGCAGACGCACACGACTGGAACAGGACACTGCGCGAGCAGTGGGAGTTCCACTGGAACCATCAGCTCCGAGCCCGGCTCGAAAGCCTCACCGACGACGAGTACTTCTGGTCGCCGGTGCCGGACGCCTGGACCGTACGGCCGCGCGACGGCTCGCCGTCGCCCGTGCGGCACGGCGCCGGGGACTTCACGGTGGACTACACGTTTCCCGAGCCGGTCCCCGCGGCCTTCACCACGATCGCCTGGCGGCTCGCCCACGTCATCGTCGGCGTGCTCGCCACGCGCAACGCGGCGCACTTCGGCGCGCCGGAGGTGTCGTACGAGACGTGGGAGTACGCCGGCGACGCGGCCACCGCGCTCGACCAGCTGCGGACCCAGCTCGACATCTGGCTGGCCGGGGTGGCCGGCCTCGGCGACGCCGCGCTCCGGGTCCCGGTCGGCGAGAAGGAGCCCTACCCCGAGGCACCCATGGCCGATCTGGTGCTGCACATCAACCGCGAGCTGATCCACCATCTGTCCGAGGTCTGCCTGCTGCGCGACCTCTACGCACACACGACATCCGCTACGAACGGAGCGACCCGATGAGCCGTCATGTCCAGATCACCTTCGACGCCCACGACCCGCGCGCGCTGTCGTCCTTCTGGCGCGACGCCCTGGGCTACGTCCACCCCGGCCCGCCCGGGGTCGACCTGCCCGAGGACGCCGACCCGCTGGCCGCGTGGGACGACTTCCTGGAGCGGGTCGGCGTACCGGAGGAGGAGCGCAACGCGCGATCGGCCGTCGAGGACCCGGACGGGCACGGTCCCCGGCTCTTCTTCCAGCAGGTGCCGGAGGACAAGATCACCAAGAACCGCGTCCACCTCGATGTCCGCGTGGCTCCCGGACTGCGGGGAGAGGAGCGGATGGCGGCGCTGGAGGCCGAGTGCGACCGGCTCGTGGCGCTGGGAGCGACGCGGGTACGCCGCCACGAGCCCGCGCCCCCGCTGGAAGCCGGCTTCCTCGTGCTGACGGACCCCGAGGGCAACGAGTTCTGCCTGGACTGACGCCCGGACAGGGACCGGCTGGTCCGGTACTCCCGGTCTCCCGGTACTCCCGGTCGTCCCAGTAGTCCCGGTCGTCCCGGTAGTCCGGTGGCGGCCCCGGTAGTCCGGTGGCCCCGGTCGTCCGGTGGCGGCCCCGGTACCGCTCAAGTACCCGTACGAGGACCGCCTCGTGGTCGTCCTAGTACGGCCGGGCCCGCTTCGCGAAGGCCGGTGCCACGTTGTCCTGCGAGGCGCGCGGGAAGGAGACCGTGTTCGGGTCCCCGTCCGAGACGTACCAGTTCTTGCCGTCGGCGAGCTTGTCCAGCCACCGCGACGAACCGAACTCGGCGTCCGCGTCCTTCGGGCCCGCCGAGCGGATCCGCGGGATCGCGCCGGGTGTGAAGGTCTTGGCGAACGGCGAGACCGAGGGGTTGGCGCCCACGAGGTACACCCCGTCGTTGCGGTAGCCCGTTCCCCGCGCGGCGACGTCGGGCGGCTTGGGCATGGACCCGAAGGGCAGGGCGAGGGAGGTGACCTTGGTCCCGGGCGCGGCCTTCTCGATCGCCTGCTGTCCGCCGACGATGGCCTTCGCGGCGCCCGCCTGGTCCAGGGAGCCCAGGTTCGGGTGGCGGTCGGTGTGGTTGCCGATCTCGTGCCCGTGCTCCTTCAGCCATTTCAGCGCCTTGGCGGGACCGGTGGCCGAGAAGGCGTCCGCGTTGACGAAGAAGGTCCCCACCGGCTTGAACCCGGGGTGCTTCTTCGCCGTCTCCGCGAGGATGGCGATGGCCGAGTCCTTCGCCGGGTTCCCGCTCGCGTCGAGGCTCACCTGGCTGTTGGTCGAGTCGTCGAACGTGAGGACCACGGGGTGCGTTCCGGCCGGGATGTCGATACGGCCCGTCTGGAAGTCCCGGGCGGTGACCGGCACGTACTTCTCCCGGGCGAGGCGCTCCAGCTCGGCCCGGAAATCGGCCGGGGTGCGGTCGTAGACGCTGGCCGGTTTCGCGGTGAGCTGGTGGTACATCAGCACCGGCACCTGGCCGAGTTCATCGGCGCCGACCTCCGCCGGGGCCTTGGCGGCGACGGCGCTGGCCGCCGCGGCCGAGGCCCCCTGCTGTTCCCCGGCGGCCGGTGACGACCCTGGGGAACAGCCCGAGGCGAGCAGGGCGGCGCCCGCCAGGGCGCAGAGCGGGGCGAGAGGGTGGCGCATGAGGGTCCTCCAAGGCGAAAGTGTCGCGCCATCCCTACCGGCTGAGAGAGCCCCTGTATCGCATCGTCCCCTGGATGGCGCAGTCACCACGCCGGGGCGGAAAGCGGCCGTTCGTGTGACATCCGGTCAGAACAGGAGGTGCGACACGCCGGTGTGGCAATCAATGGAGGAACCACCCCGGCCCACTGCACGAAGGACTCATGATGACCACGAAGCGCATATCGTATGCCGCCTCCTCCGCCTACCGTCCCCCCCGTCCGGGCCGCCGCCGCGCCCTGATCGCGACAGCCGTCGCGCTCGCACTGACGGGAGCGGGCGTCGGCGCCTGGACCTTTCTCGCGCCGGGCCCGGGTGTGCACGGTCTCACCGACGGCGCGGTCCTCGACGGGCGCAAGGCCGCACAGGTCAGCGCCTACATCGATGCCGAAGCGGCCGGTGGCAAGGACAAGGTGCGCGCCACCCTGGACGGCGCGGTGGTCCCCGTCAAAGCTGAGGGCACCCGGCTGAAACTCGCCATCCCGCGCCTGACCGAGGGAAAGCACGTCCTGGTGGTGGAGGGCGACAGCAGTCTTCCGTTCGCCTCATACCGGGAGGTCGTGGGCTTCACCGTGGACACCCACGCTCCCGACCTGAACGTGGCCGACCCTGTGATCAAGAACGTCGCCGACCCCGTGACCGTCACCGGCAAGGCCTCCACCGACGCCAAGGTCAGCGTCGACGGCAAGGAGGTTCCCGTCGACAAGGACGGGGCCTTCAAGATCACGGTCCCCAAGGGCACACCCGTCGTGAACATCACCGCCGTGGACCGCGCCGGAAACCTCACCGCCAAGGCCGTGTCGACCCGGGGCCGTCGCCCCATGATCCGCGCCGCGCACATCACGGCCATCGGCTGGGCCGACAAGACCCTGCGCACCAACGTCCTCGCGCTGATCCGCAGCGGCAAGCTCAACGCCGTCGAGCTGGACGTCAAGGACGAGGACGGCGAGGTCGGGTACGCCTCCCAGGTGCCGCTGGCCCGTCAGATCGGTTCGGCCAAGGGCTACTACGACGCCCGCAAGGCGATAGCCGAGATCCACGCCGCCGGCGCCCAGGTCATCGGCCGCATCGTCGCCTTCCGCGACCCCCTGCTCGCCACGGCGGCCTGGAAGGGCGGCAAGCGCGACCAGGTCGTGCAGACCCCCGAGGGAGAGGCGTACGCCGGCGGCGGCCACTACGGAAAGCTGGCCTTCACCAACTTCGCCGACCCCACGGTCCGCAAGTACAACCAGGACCTCGCCGTCGAAGCGGCTCAGCTCGGCTTCGACGACATCCTCTACGACTACGTGCGCCGCCCCGACGGTCCGCTGTCGAAGATGCGCTTCCCGGGCATCGGTTCCGCCACGCCCGAGCAGGCCATCACCTCGTTCGTGGGCGACACCCGGATCGCGATGCGCCCGCACGCCAAGTACCTCGGCGTCTCGGTCTTCGGCATAGCCGCCACCCGGCCCAAGGAGATCGCCCAGGACATCGCCGCCCTGGTCAAGGTCAGCGACTACATCGCGCCGATGGTCTACCCGTCCCACTGGGGGCCCGGGGAGTACGGCGTCTCCAACCCCGACACCGCGCCGTACGCGATCGTGCAGCGCTCGCTCGCCGACTTCGCCCGTCTGGCGAAGGGCACCCAGACCGAGATCGTCCCGTGGCTCCAGGACTTCTCGATGGGCAGCCACTACGGGCCGACCCAGGTCGCCGAACAGATCAAGGCCGCGGAGGCCAACAAGATGCACTCCTTCATCCTCTGGAACGCGGGAGCCCGCTACCAGGGGGCGGCACTCAAGCAGATCTCCGCACACTGACGCGGCGGGCGTCTTCTTCCGCCCAGTCCGCACGTTGATCCACTCACGCGGCGAGCGTGCCTGCCCGGCACGCCCGCCTGCGCATCCGGAGCGCGCGCCACAGGAGCGCGCACCACCGGAGCGCGCACCACCGGTACGAACATGTTCGTTAAGGTGGGTTCGTGACTCCGAGAACCCCCGCGCCCCGCAGCCGCCGCGAACGGCCCGCCAAGCCCGCCCTCACCTATGAGGGCATCGTCGCCACCGCGGTCCGCCTGATGGAGAGCGAAGGACTCCAGCGCGTCACCATGCGGCGGCTCGCCCAGGAACTCGACACCGGTCCGGCCTCGCTGTACGTGTACGTGGCCAACACCGCCGAGCTGCACGCGGCGATCCTGGAGGAGCTGCTCGGCGCCGTCGATCTGTCCCCGGCGTCGGCCGAGGGCGATGACGGTGAGGGCGATGACGCTGAGGGCGACTGGCGCGAGCGGCTGGCGCGGCTGCTCGGCTCGTACACGCACGTCCTGTTCGCGCACCCCAGCCTCGCCCACTCCGCGCTGATCGCCCGTCCCTCGGGCCCCAACTACCTGGCCCTGGTCGAGGCCGTCCTCTCCCTCCTGCACAAGGGCGGGGTACCGGACGCGCAGGCCGCCTGGGGCGTCGACGTACTGCTCCAGGTGGCCACCGCCAACGCCGCGGAACATTCGGCCCGCGACCGGACGGCCGGGGCCGAGGCCGAACACCACGCCCTCGTCGCCGCGTTGCGTGACGCGTCCCCCGACACGCATCCGCGTATCGCCGCGCTCGGCGGCGACCTGACCTCCGGCGCCCCCGGGCAACGTCTCGCCTGGACCTTCCGCATGGTGATCAACGGCACCGTGACCACTCCACGCACCGCGCCGTGAGCGCGGCGGCAACCGCGCGTCGGCGCGCAGCGCCTCACTGAGCGGAGGGCTACGAGCCGAGGGCTACCGGGCGGAGGGCTCGCGCCAGACGAAGACCTCGGTGCTCGGCTGGCGTTCGGAGAACCGGCCCGACGGCGAGGTCTCCCGCAGGAGCCTGCCGAGGTCCGCCTCGAACTCGCCGCGTCGCGTCCCGAAGAGGTGCGGCGCGGATGAGGACATCGAGAACGCCCACGCCACGACGTCACCGGAGGAGCGCTCCAGCGCCTGCCCTCCGGGTACGACATACCGCTCCGGCCCCGCGAAGCCCGCCCGGCGGAGCACGGCGGCCTCGTCGCCGGGCGTCCCGTACCGCAGTACCCCGCGGCCGGCGCGCCGGACCGGGCCCAGGTACCGCCTCACCAGATCGTCGATGGCCGCGTAGGGCACGCCGGGATACGGGAGACCGTCGACGGCTCGCGTCTCCGTCTTCAGATCCGCGATATGCAGCAGGGCTCCGCCCGGCCGGAGCATGTCCCTGACCGTCGCCGCCACCAGATCACGGTCCATCCAGTGGAAGGACTGGCCGAAGGCCGCGACGGTGAACGCCCCGAGGCCCGCGGGCAGTTCCTCGGCCCGGACCTGGACCCACCTCGTCTTCCGGGCCACGCCCGCTCTGCCGGCGCGCTGCCCGGCTTCGGCGACCATCCCGCCGTCCGGGTCCACGCCGACCACCTCGGCGAACAGATGCGCGAAGCTCAGCGCGAGGGTGCCGGGCCCGCAGCCCACATCGAGCAGACGCCCCCGGCCGTCGGGCGTCAGGACCTCGGCGAGCAGCTCCGCGAGTCCGGGCGCGTACGGGAGCCGCCCGCGCCAGTAGTAGGGAGCCGCTCCCGAGAACAGCGTGTCGTCCCACTCCCAGCCCTCAGGCATCCCGCCCCTACCGCCCTTCTCGCACACGTTCGTCGACCCGCGGGGCCAATCAGTCTCCCACCGCCCCCGGACACGCGGCCACGTCGAGTACGGCCGCGTCGAGCACGGCCAGTTCGAGCCGCCGAAGGCGGGCCGGGGCGGCGATCACCTCGTAGCCGGTGATCCTCTCGCCCTCGATCGTGAAGGTGAGGGCGAGGAGCAGCCGGCCGCGCGGGGCGACGACGACTCCCACGGTTCCGTTCACGAGCGCCGCTTCCGCGAACCGTGCCCTGCGGCCCAGGACCATGGTCTCCTCGGCGACGACACGCGCCCCGCGGACCTCGGTCGCCATGCCCGGCGGCAGGGCGGCCGGGTCGGCCCCGCGTACGACGTCCGGGGCCAGCACCGCGAGAAGCGCGTTCAGGTCGCCGCCGCGCGAGGCGGCGAGAAAGGCTTCGACGACGTGCCGGTACCGGCCGAGATCGGCCGCCGGTACCGCGGGGGTGCCCTGTACCTTGTGGCGCGCGCGGCTGGCGAGCTTCTTCGTGGTGACCGGTGAGCGCTCCACGATGGGCGCGATCCGGTCGAACGGTACGGCGAACAGGTCGTGCAGTACGAAGGCGATCCGCTCGGCGGGACCCAGCGTGTCCAGCACCACGAGCAGCGCCCGGCCGACCGAATCGACCAGCAGCGCCTCCTCTTCGGGGTCGCTCCCGCCCCCGCCCCCGGCGCTCTCGCCGCCGCTGTCTCGGGCGGCCTCGATCCGGTCCGGCAGCCGCTCCCCCACCGGGTCCTCACGTCGTGCCGTACGGGAGCGCAGCATGTCGAGGCAGACGCGCGAGACGACCGTCGTCAGCCAGCCGGCCAGGTTGCCGACACCGTCGGCGTCGGCGCGGCTGAGCCGCAGCCACGTTTCCTGGACCGCGTCGTCCGCCTCGCCGGCCGAGCCGAGCATCCGGTAGGCGACCGCCCGCAGCCGGGCGCGGTGCGTCTCGAAGCGTTCCGCCAGCCGGTCCTGGTCCCGTTGCCCGCCCATCGGTCACCTTTCCTCGTCGCGCTCCGTCAACTTCAGCACATCCCTGATGACGGGGAGAGACGAGAAAAGGTGACCCATGACCACGACGACGGATACCACGACCCGTGCGACCCCGACCCCGACCCCAGCCCCAGCCCCGACCCCAGCCCCGGCCCCGACCCCGACCCCGGCCCCGGCGTCGCCGAGCGCCCTCGACCAGCCGCTGCTGCGGCCCGCGCGCCTCGGCGATCTCCAGCTCCCCAACCGCGTGGTGATGGCCCCTCTCACCCGCGCCCGCGCGGCCGGCGCGGGGCTGCTGCCGACCGGGATGCACGCCGCCTACTACGGCCAGCGGGCCTCCGCCGGGCTGATCATCACCGAGGGGACCTGGGTCAGCGAGCGCGCGATCGGCTTCGCCCGCGTTCCCGGCGTCTACAGCGAGGAGCAGGTCGCCGCGTGGCGCCGGGTCACCGACGTCGTACACGCCCTCGGCGGCCGTATCGTCCTCCAGCTCTGGCACACCGGCGCCGCCTCGCACCCCGATCACCTCGGGGGAGAGCTGCCGGCCGGGCCCTCGGCGGTCAATCCGCACGAGAGGTCGTACACGCCGAGCGGCTTCAAGGCCACCGTCACCCCCCGGGAGATGACCACCGCCGACATCAGGGCCACGATCGCGGAGTACGGCGCCGCCGCGGCGAACGCCCGGCGCGCCGGGTTCGACGGGGTCGAGGTCCATGCCATCGGCCCGTTCCTGATACCGCAGTTCCTCAACCCGCGGCTGAACCGCCGCTCCGACGGGTACGGCGCCGACCGTGCCGGCCGGCGGCGTCTGCTGTTCGAGATCATCGACGCGGTCGCCGCGCCCTGGGACGGACGGCGGGTCGGGGTGCGTCTGTCGCCCCACTGGGACGCCGGTGACCACTTCACCGCCGACGAGGCGACGCTCGCCGACTACGACGAACTCGTGGCGGAGCTGGGCGCCCGCCCCGTGGCGTATCTGCATCTGCGCGGACCGGCCCCCGCCGCGCCGGGCGACGGCCCCTGCTTCGACGCGTTCGCGCACTACCGGCGGCGGTTCAACGGTCCCCTGATCGCGAACCTCGGTTTCGGCCGCGAGTCCGGGAACGCCGTGATCGGGGCGGGGATCGCCGACGCCGTCTCCTTCGGCACGCACTTCATCGCCAACCCCGACCTCGTCACACGGTTCGCGCTGGGCCGCGAACTGGCGGCCGGTGACCCCGGTACGTACTACACCGACGGGGCCGAGGGATACGTCGACTACCCCGCGAGCGCCTGGCGGGACGACGCGCGGTAGCCCGGGGGGCCGCACGTCTCCGGGCGACGGAGGGCGCGATGTCACGTCCGACCGGGTCCCGTCCGTCACAGTGCTGACGGAGGCCGACGGAGGAATGTGACATGGACGACGAGGACGAGACCGCACTGCTGACCGCGCGGTTCGAGGAGAACCGGAACCACCTCAGAGCGGTGGCGTTCCGGATCCTCGGCTCGCTGAGCGAGGCGGACGACGCCGTCCAGGAGACCTGGCTACGGCTCAGCCGCTCCGGCGCGGACGGGGTCGAGAACCTCGGCGGATGGCTGACGACGGTCATCGGCCGGATCTGCCTGGACATGCTGCGCACGCGCGCGTCGCGTCGCGAAGAGCCGCTGGACACGTACGTCCCCGGGCCGGCCGACAGCCGCACGGGCCCGCTCGGTCCCGAGCACGAAGCGCTGCTCACCGACGCGGTGAGCAGCGCGCTGCTGGTGGTGCTCGACACGCTGACGCCCGCGGAGCGGCTGGCGTTCGTACTGCACGATCTGTTCGCCATGCCCTTCACCGAGGTCGCCCCCATCCTGGAACGTACCCCGGCGGCGGCGCGGCAGCTCGCCAGCCGGGCCAGACGGCGGGTGCGGGACGCGCCCACCGCCACCGACGTCGATCCCGTCCGCCGGCGGGAGATCGTCGACGCCTTCCTCGCCGCCACGCGCGACGGCGACTTCGACGCGCTCCTCGCGCTGCTCGATCCGGATGTCGTGGTCCGGGCCGACCAGGCGGTCGTGAAGGCGGGCGCGGCGGGCGAGGTACGGGGCGCGGCGGCCGTGGCCCGCACGATCCTGGGACGCGCCAAGGCTCTGCGGCCGGCGCTCGTGAACGGAACGGCGGGAGCCGTGGCGGCGCCGGGCGGACGGCCGCGCGTCGTGTTCGGCTTCACGATCACGGGCGGGAGGATCACCGGAATCGACCTGCGCGCGGCCCCGGAGTGGCTCGGCGGTCTCGATGTGACGATCCTCGGCGACTGACCCGCTCGGAGGGGCGACTGAACCGCACGGGCGGGCGCGCCGCACGGGCCAGGCGCATCGCTCGCGTCGGGCGCATCGCTCGCGTCGGGCGCGCGCCGCACGGGCCGCGCCGCACGGGCCGCGCCGCACGGGCCGCGCCGCACGGGCCGCGCCGCACGGGCCGCGCCGCGCCGCGTCGGCGACGAGCGACGGCGCGGCGCTCCTCCTCCCGGCCGGTGGGGAGAGCGCCTACGCTCGGTCGGCCTGCTCACCCCGGCGTGATGCCAACTCACCCCGGGGCGATACCGAGCGCCGTCGGCAGCGGGCGGCTGTGCACGATGTCCAGGCGGGACACCGCGCGGGTGAGCGCCACGTACAGCCGGTGCCGCCCCCGCGCCTCCGCCTCCTCGATGGCCACCGGCTCGGCGAGTACGACATGGTCGTACTCCAGCCCCTTCGCCGCGGTCGCGGGCAGCACCGTCACCCGGCCCGCCGACGCGTCGAGTTCGCCGGCCGTCGCCGTGGCGATACCGGCGGCCGTGAGTACGGTACGGAGCCGCTCCGCCTCCGGGTCCGCCGCGATGACGCCGATCGAGCCCTCGCGGGTGAGCGCCTTCCGTACCGCCTCGGTCACCCCGCCCGCCAGATCACCGACCTGACGTACCGTCAATTCACCTTGCCCGCGCAGGGAACGGGCCGGGGGCACGTCGACGTCCAGCGTGACGAGCAGCCGGTTGGCGAGCCGCACGACGGCGCCCGGAACCCGGTAGCCGGTGGTCAGCGGGGTGACCGTGGCGTCCGGTCTGCCCAGATGGGCGAGGAGTTCGGGCCAGGAACGGGCGGCCCAGGGGGTGGTGCCCTGCGCGAGATCGCCCAGCACCGTCAGCGAACCGAACTCCGCCCGGCGGGCGATCGCCCGGCACTCCATCGGGGACAGGTCCTGCGCCTCGTCGACGACGATATGGCCGTACCCCTCGGGGTGTTCGATGAGGCACGCCAGCTCGTCGAGCAGCACCAGATCGGCGGCGGACCACGGCAGATCCCCGGCCGCCCGCGCGGAGAGCGGACGGCCGGAACGCCTCGTCCGTCGGATCGCCCGCCGCTCCTCGGGGGTGAGGATGCCCACGGCCGCCGCCTCCGGGTCGGCGAGCAGAGCCGCGAGCACCTCCTCGGGCCGCGCCCTGGGCCAGACCGTGTCGAGAAACGCGGTGACCGCCCGCGAGCCGCCCACCCGCCGTACCCAGGCCGCCGGCTTCGGGCCCGCCCGCCGTTCCGCCCGGAGCTGGATCTCCCGTACGGCGCGGCTGCGGACGCGCTCCCTGCCGACGGCGTACGGAGGCGCCTCGGCCCGTACCTCCGCCACGATCCGCGCGAGGTCATCGAGCCCCAGGCGCCAGCGGTACGAACCGTCCGGGACGGTGAGCGGCTCGGCGGGCGCCGTCACCCGCCCGTACAGCGCCCGGCGGCAGACCTCGGCCATCCGGGCGTCGTGCTTGACGACGGCCGCCGCCTCCGGATCCTCCGTACGCACCGGATGGCGCGCGATCTCGTCACCGACCGTCGACTGACGGATGCCGGTCTCCCCGAGGGCGGGCAGCACTTGGGAGATGTAGGAGAGGAAGGTGCGGTTGGGGCCGAGGATCAGCAGGCCGCCGCGCTGGATCCGGCGCGGATACGTATAGAGGAGATAGGCGGCGCGGTGCAGCCCGACGGCGGTCTTGCCGGTGCCCGGGGCGCCCTGGACACAGACGGACCGGGTGAGTTCGGAGCGTACGAGGTCGTCCTGTTCCGGCTGGATGGTGGCCGCGATGTCGCGCATCGGACCGACGCGGGGGCGTTCGATCTCGCCGGTGAGGATCGCGCTCGCGGCCACGGGTGCCGCCGGGCGGCCGTCGGTGAACCCCTCGTACGCCGATCCCCCGTATGCCGATCCCCCGTACGCCGCCCCCTCGCCGCCGGTCGCCGCCTCGCCCGCCAGCCGCTCGTCCTCCAGGCTGGTCAGATCCTCCGCCGCCCCCTTGCTCCAGGGCGCCCAGCCGAACCTGCGGCGTACGGCGACGCCCTGCGGATCGCGCGCGCTCGCCCGGTAGAAGGCGCGCGAGACGGGTGCGCGCCAGTCGACGACCAGGGGCGGCGCCGAGGGGTGTTCGCTGATCCGGCGCCGGCCGATGTGGTAGCTCTGGCCGCCGTGATCACTGCCCGGCGCCACCGCGAAGTCGAGGCGGCCGAAGAAGAGCGGGCTGTCGGGCTCCTGCCGCAACTCCTTGGCGCGGCTGCGCAGATGGCGGCCGAGGACCTCGGCGTCCGCGCCGGAGGCGAAGGCGTTCTCGCCGATGACGACCTGTTCGTGCGCGTCGTCCACCATGCCGGTCAGCGCGGCGCGGCAGGTCTCGTGGTAGGTCCGTTCGCGATCGAGTTCACGGGTGAGTTCGCCGTTCATTCCATCGAGAATAACGTAACCGAGTTAAAAACATTACCGGGTCACATAAATGAGTCGCGTACACGGCTCACGCACCCGCTCACCGGACAGTGAGCCCGGAGCCCAGCTGCCCGAAGGCCAGCTCCGCCGCCGCGACCGCGTCCGGATACACCTCCCCCGCGCTCTCCCCCGTCGTGATCCGCCGCCAGTTCTCCTCCGCGAGGACGCGCTGTACGGCGATGATCTGTCCCGAGCCGAGCGCGCCCACGATCCCGCCGCCGAGAGCCCCGGCCAGCGCCGCCTCGGAGCGCCGCTGATACGCGTACAGCCTGGCCACCAGGCTCGGCGTCCCGTACAGCAGCCGGTGGTACGCGAGCACCCCGTCCTCGTCGTTGAGCCCGGTCACGGGGTCGCGCCGGCCGAGCCCCGCCAGGAAGTGCAGCCGCAGGGCGTCGAGCGGGTGTACGCCATCGGGCCTGCCGGCGACCACCCTGGCCGCCTCGTCCTCGTGGTCGGCGAAGCGGTGCAGCGCCAGATCCTCCTTGGCCGGGAAGTACCGGAAGAGGGTGGGCTTGGAGATGTCGGCCGCGGCGGCGACCTCCGCCACCGACACCCCGTCGAAGCCCTTCGCGAGGAAGAGCCCGATCGCGGCGTCGGAGATCTCCCGGTACCGCTGCCGTTTCTTGCGCTCGCGCAGACCGAGGTCCTGATCGTTCATGAGCACGAAGCGTACGCAGCGCCTGAACCGAGCCGGACGTGCCGGCCGGTGCGGTCGGCCCCACGTGGGCGGCGCCCCACCAGGGGCGGCGTCCTCGGGCGGCCGTGCTCACTCGCTCGGACCGTCAGGCCGATGACCCACTGTCGATGACCAGGTCGGTGCCGACCACCGCCCCGGCGGCGGGCGAGGCGAGGTAGAGCACCGCGGCCGCCACCTCCTCGGCGGCGGCACCTCACCATCTCGCCCTGGACCCGCCCCCGTTCCTCAGCGACCGGTGTGGTTCCCGGCCCACACCTGGGGAGTTCGGCCCGACCACGGGCTCGCCTGTTCGAGTTGTCCGGCGAGACGGAAGAGACGGCCTTCGAGCCCGTAACCGGCGGCGAACTGCATACCGACCGGGAGCCCCGTACCGGCGTCGGCCGTCACGGGTACGGACATGGCGGGCGTGCCCGCCACATTGAACGCCGCGGTGAACGGCGAGAGGTCGAAGAGACGGCGCAGCCAGCCGAGGCCGTCCAGCGCCTCCGCGCCCTCGGCATGGGTGCCCAAGGGCACGGGAAGCTCGGGCACGGTCGGGGTGAGCAGCAGGTCGTAGGCGTCGAAGTGCCGTGCCAGGCTTCGGGCGACCCGGTTCCGTATCTCGAGAGCGGTGACGAACCGGGGGCCGCTGACCCGCTGTCCATAGTGGTAACTGGCGAGAACGGGCGGCTCAAGGGTCGAGGAGTCGACGGGCCGGCCGAGGGCGGCGGCCAGCTCGTCGACCGAGGCCGCGAGATTCGCCGTCCACTGGCGGGCACTGGCGAGGACGAACTCCTCCCAGTCGGCCCCGAGGCCGGCCTCGGCCTCCTCCACGTGATGGCCGAGGGATTCGAGCAGCCGTACCGTGCGGGAGAGCGCGTCGGCCACCGGTGCGGTGGTACGGCGTCCGCCCCACGCCTGGGCGAGGACACCGATCCGCAGCGGGCCCGGGGGGCGCGTGACCTCCTCCGCGTACGGCCGGGACGGCTCCTGGGCGAAGTAGGGGTCACCCGGCTCCGGGCCGCGGATCCGGTCGAGCAGTGCCGCACTGTCACGGACGGTGCGGCTGACACCGCCGTGCACGGCCAGGCCGTTGAAGACCTCGTCGGCGTAGGGGCCCATGGAGACCCGGCCACGGGTCGGCTTCAGCCCGAAGAGGCCGTTGTAGGCGGCGGGGACGCGGATCGAGCCGGCGGCGTCGGTGGCGTGCGCGATCGGGACCACCCCGGCCGCGACCGCCGCGCCCGCGCCCCCGCTGGAGCCGCCCGCGCTCCGCTCCGGGTCCCACGGGTTGCGGGTCGCGCCGTACAGCACCGGTTCCGTCGTGTTGCTGAAGGCCATCTCCGGTGTCGCGGTACGTCCGAACGTCACGAGACCGGCGCGACGGAAGCGCCGCATCAGGAAGGAGTCGGCGCCGGCGACGTGGCCGGCCGCGAGACGGCTGCCCAGCTCCATTCGCCTCCCGGCCATGGCGACTCCGATGTCCTTGATCAGGAAAGGGACCCCGGCCAGCGGCGTGCTGCCGGGGACGGGCTCGTCGTCGGCCGGCCATGTCTCGACGATCGCGTTGATCCGCGGACCGACCTCCCGCGCGGCCTCACGTGCCGCCGCCTCCAGTTCGGCGGGGGTCACCTCGCCTCTGGCCACCAGCTCCGCGAGCCCGACCCCGTCGAAGCTCACGTACTCGGCAATTCTCACTGTCACTCCCAGCGGAACGAACGATACCGTTGAGTCCCTGACGATACCCAACGGTATCGTGTGGAACGGACTGGTACCGTAACAGGGAGTGGGTAACAGGGAGTGGAGGGCCCGGAAGTGGAGGGCTCACATCGGACCGGACGTCACGGAGCAGTCATGGCATCGACCGCCGGAAGGCCGAGCAGGGTGGCGAAACTGCCGCCTCGCGAGCGCATCCTCGACGCGGCGGAAGAGCTTTTCCAGAGCGAGGGGATCCGGAGGGTGGGCGTCCAGGCGATCGCCGAGAAGGCCGAGACCACCAAAATGGCGATCTACCGGCACTTCGGAACCAAGGACGCGCTGGTCGCCGAGTGGCTGCGGATCGTCGCCGCCGACTACCAGGCGGTCTTCGACCGGGTCGAGGCCGAATACCCCGGCCGGCCCGGGGAGCAGATCCTGGGGATGGCCCGCTTCATCGCCGAGGGACTGCCGGCGATCTCGCACCGGGGCTGCCCGTTCATCAATTCCCTCGCCGAGCTGCCCGACCGCTCCCATCCCGCACGGCAGGTGATCGAGGAGCACAAGGCCCTCCAGACCCGCAGACTGGTCGGCATGTGCGCCGGGGCGGGGCTGCCCGACCCCGAGCAGGCGGCGGCCGAGATCACCTTCGTACTCGAAGGCGCGCAGGTCAGCACGCAGAACGGAAGCATCGATCAGACGGGGGACCGGCTGATGAGGATCGTCCAGGGGATCGTGGACCGGCACCGCTCGCCCCGGGAAGCGTCCCCGGCGGCCACCGGCTGACCGCCCCGCCACCGGTCCCGCCCCAGTGCCGGGCGGGCACCACTACCGCACATGGCCCCCGCCCCCGCTGCCGCCGTGCTCCCGCTGCCGCCGTGCGCCCCCTCCCGCCATGCTCCCGCTGCCGCCGTGCCCGCTGCCGCTCCCCCGCGCTACCGCTTCTGCCTCCGCACCAGCGCCTCGACCCCGTCCAGCACACAGTCGAGACCGAAGGTGAAGTCCGCGTCCGGGTCGTCCTCGCCGCCCAGGCCGCCGGACGCCAGCAGTTCGGCGACCGCCGGATAGCGGGCCGGATCGGCCAGCCTGCGGAGAGTGCGCTCGTACCCGGCCATGACCTGCCGGGACGAGAAGCCGCTCGCCTTGATGGCCGTGTCCAGTTCGGACATCAGCGTCGCCTCGTTCCGCACGAAGCCGTTGACCAGCAGGATCACCGACAGCTTCGTGCCGTCGTCCAGATTCGTGCCGGCCAGGGCGCCGAGGCCCAGCTCCCACCACGCCACCGAGTTGGGGGTGGCGGGCGGGCCCGAGATCGGGATGCGCAGCGCCCAGAGGTTCCGGTGGTACGCCTCGCGCTGCGCCCAGGCCCATTGGGACAGCGCCTCGCGCCAGCCGGTGCCGGGGGCCGGCGGGCCAGGGGGCTCGCCGATGGCCGCCTCCTGCATCAGGACGTACAGCTCGTCCTTGGCCGCGACATAGCGGTACAGCGACATCGTGGAGGCGCCCAGTTCCTTGGCGACCCGCCCCATGGAGACCGCGCCGAGCCCTTCCGCCCGCGCGATACCGACCGCCGCGTCGACGATCCGCGTCAGGCCGATGCCGGGCTTGGGCCCCTTGGACGGGCGCTCGCGCAGCCCCCAGGCGGCCTCGATGCTGGCGGGCAGCCCCGTCCCGCCGGCACCGCCGCCCTCACCACCACCGCCGTCACCAGCGCCGTCACCGCGGTCCGTCATCGTCTCCGCCCTTCTCCGCCCACTCCCCGCTTGACGTCCATCCTAGTAATGCGTAACCCTTACACAGTAACGCGTATGTCATACGCAATAGACCTGTCGTGCGCGAGAGACCCACGGCAGGCCGCCCGCACCATCAAGGGGGATGTCCATGACGTCACAACCGGCCATCGAGGCCCTCGGCCTCGAAAAGGCGTACGGAACCGGAAACGCGCGGGTGAGAGTCCTGCACGGCATTGATCTCCGGGTCGAACGCGGCACGGTCTTCGCGCTCCTCGGCCCCAACGGCGCCGGCAAGACCACGGCCGTCCGGATCCTCTCCACCCTCACCACCGCCGACAGCGGCACCGCCCGGGTCGCCGGGTACGACGTCGTCGCCGACCGGCGCCGGGTACGCGCCGCCATCAGCCTGACCGGGCAGTTCGCCGCGGTGGACGAGAAGCAGACCGGCGAGGAGAACCTCCGCATGATGGCCCGCCTCAGCGGGCTCTCCCCGGCCGGCGCCCGCCGCCGCGCCGCCGAACTCCTCGACCGGTTCGGCCTCACGGACGCGGGCGGCAGGCTCGCCGTCACCTACTCCGGCGGCATGCGGCGCCGGCTCGATCTGGCCGCCGGCCTGGTCGGCGACCCCGAGGTGGTCTTCCTGGACGAGCCGACCACCGGCCTCGACCCGCGCAGCCGCCAGGAGCTGTGGCAGGTCGTACGGGATCTCTCCGCGCGGGGCGCCACCGTCTTCCTCACCACCCAGTACCTGGAGGAGGCCGACCAGTTGGCGGACCGTATCGCGGTGGTCGACCACGGCCTGGTGGTCGCCGAGGGGACGGCGCAGGAGCTGAAGAACCGGGTCGCGGGCCACCGCCTCGACCTCGTACTGACCAGCCGCGAGGCCTATCTCCGCCTCGCGTCCCGGGCCGTCCACCACGCGCCGGAGAGCCTCACGCTCGGGCTGCCGACCGACGGCACCGCGGCGCGGGTGCGCGCCCTGCTGGACGAGATCGATCCGGACGGTACGGAGGTGGCGCGGTTCGCGCTCCGGGGCGCCACCCTCGACGACGTCTTCCTCGCGCTGACGGGCACGGCCCCGGCGCCCGGCCACCCCACGAAGCAGGAGCCCACCCATGTCTGACGCGCTCGCGTCCTCCCGTACGCACGCCCTCATCATGGCCGGCCGCGGCATCCGTCTCAGCAGGCGCAATATCGACGCCGTCATCACCGCGATGATGCTGCCGATCATGCTCATGCTGATCTTCGTGTACTTCTTCGGCGGCGCCATCGACACCGGTACGCAGTACGTGACGTACGTCGTCCCCGGCGTCCTGCTCCTCTGCGCCGGCTTCGGCTCGTCCAGCACCGCCGTGAGCGTCAGCGAGGACATGAAGGGCGGGATCATCGACCGCTTCCGCTCCCTCGACATCGGCGGCGCCTCGATCCTCGCCGGGCATGTGACGGCGAGCGTCGCCCGGAACGTGGTCTCGACGGCCCTCGTCCTCGGCGTCGCCCTCCTGATCGGCTTCCGCCCGTCGGCCACCCCCGCCGCCGCGCTCGCCGCCGCCGGCATCCTGTTCGCCTTCATCGTGGCCATCTCCTGGCTCTCAGCGGCGATCGGTCTGCTCGCCAAGTCCCCCGAGGCAGCGGGCGGGTTCACCTTCTTCATGATGTTCCTGCCCTATCCGAGCAGCGCCTTCGTCCCGATCGACACGATGCCGGACTGGCTCCACGGCTTCGCCGACCACCAGCCGGTCACTCCGGTCATCGAGTCCCTGCGCGGACTGCTGCTGGGGCTGCCGGTCGGCTCGGCCCCCTGGGTGGCGCTGGCGTGGTGCGCCGGGTTCCTGGTGCTGGCGCTCGGGCTGTCGAAGGTGCTGTTCAGGATCCGGACGGCGTGAGGGCCTCGGGCGGCCGGGCCGTACGGAACCAGTTCCGGTACGCGGCCACCACCTGCCGGTACGACGGCACCCCGGCCGCCCCGGCCGCACCCGTCGCATCCGTCACACCGGCCGCCCCAGTCGGCTCCTGATCCGCGCCCGACGTGTCCCGGGCCGCCGCCGCCAGCACGCGCCGGATCCGCCAGGCGGCCCGGGGCAGCGCCCCCCGCGCCCGGCCCCGCCGCTCGCCGAGCAGCAGCGCCGTACGAATCACGTCCGTATAGACGGACTGGACGCGTTTGTACGCGAGGAGCAGCGGGAGATCGTCCTCCCAGCCGTACGAACTCCCCTCCCTGGCCCGCTCCACCGCCCGCTGCCACCGGTGCGCGACCCCGGCCGCCTCCCGTCGCGGATAGCGCATCAGATGGAGATGCGTGGCGAGGTCGTAGAGCGGGTCGCCGATCATGGCGAGTTCCCAGTCGATGATCCACAGATCGCCGCGCCGGTCGACGATCAGATTCTTCCGGTGCAGATCGCAGTGGAGGAGCGAGAAGGGGCGCCGGCGCAGCTCGACGGCCCGCTCGCGCAGCCGGACGAGCGCCTCGGCGCCGACGCCCAACTCCTCGAAGAGCCGCTGATACGGCGCGCCGTGGCGCCGGTAGACCTGCTCCTCGGTGAATCCGATCAGCCGGTCGAGAAAGGCGGCCGAATCCCCGTCGTCCGTGCGGTCGGCGGGCGCGCAGACCCGCTTCACCTCGCGTTCTTCAAGTGCCTTCGGGTCGATGGACACCAACTCGTGGAAGAAACGCTCCAGTTGGCCGTGGTGGCGGCGGGACAGCCCACGGCCCCCCGGATACCGGCCCGGCAGGCAGCGTCCCGGCAGGGAGCGGGCGCCGCCGTCCAGCGTCACGCCCTCGATGAAGCCCTGGAGATGGACGCCCCCGCCGACCTCGATGATCTCCGGAATACGGGTGATGCGCCCCTGGAGCGCGGTGAGCAGCAGATCCTCGGAGGCGAAGCACCGCCGGTCGAACCAGAGCAGCCCCGGCCTGGGCGCGCGGAGTTTGGCGCGCTCGAACCGCGCGCTCAGCTCGCTCTCCTCGGGCAGCGGAAAGGCATAGGTCTCATGGTGATAGCCGTTGAGCGGGCCGACGACCCGCCGGCTGTCGCGGCTCAGCTCGCCCGCTCGCAGACGGACCTCGGATGCCGGTGCCGCATCGGCTGTCATCGCGCGTATGCCCTCGGTGCTCATGATCATGATGCCGTCGGCGGTTCCGCCCGCCGGGCCGCCGGGGCCTGTCCCACGGGCGGCCCCAGAGGCGGAACGTACCTCTCCGAGGGGCATGCCGGTGGGAAGTTATGCCATCTTCACCAACTCGGACCAGCGCGTCGTGGCAGCTGACGCACCGTACCGGACAGGAATTCGACGGGTGCGGCGCTATGCCGGGCGGCCATCTCGGCTGAGTTGGCCGACCAGTGCGGCCAACTCGGCCGTGCTCCCGGGCAGTTCATCGACCACCACCCGCGCCCCCACCTCGTACAGCACCTCGCCCTTGCTCTCACGTGTCGCGTACCCGAGAAACCGGATACCGAGCTGCTTGGCCGCGAGGAAGTCGGCCACCGCGTCGCCGATCATCACCGACTCCCCGGCCGCCGCGCCGGTCGACGCGAGGGCCCGCGCCAGACAGTCGGGGTGCGGCTTGAGCCTGCGGGGATCGTGCGGGTCGTGCGTACGGCCGTGGAGGTGCGGGCCGAAGCAGTCGGCGAGACCGGCCCGTTCGAGATAACGGCGCACCGCTCGCGGCGAGTTGTTGGTCGTCACCGCCAGGACGACGCCCGCGTCGCCGAGCGCCCGTATCAGCTCCGCCGCGCGCGGGGTCGGTACGGCGGACGCCGTCGCCAGGACCTCTTCCTCGGTGAGCCGTGCCTCCAGCTCGGACACCAGCGCGCCGCCCGGATCGAGCTCCCCCACCGCCCGCAGGATGACCTGCGGATCGGTCACGGGGCCGCCGTCCTCGGACCGTACGAGGCGGCGCACCCCGGCGGGCAGCCAGTCGAGCAGCCGGCCGGCCACCCCGGGGGCCGGATGGTTGCGGAAGAGGGCGCAGACGGGTCCGTCGAAGTCGAAGAGCACGCACCTGACCGCATCCGGCGGAGCGATCGAGCCGAGGGGCGCCATCGTGTCGAGGGGCGCCATCGAGTCGACGAGCGCCTTCGCGTCGAGCGGCGCCATCGTGTCGTGCGGCGCCTTCGTGTCGAACGGTGTCATCGCGTCGAGCGGCGCCTTCGCGTCGAGCGGGTCGAGCGGGTCGGTCACGTCGCTCCGTCCGTCGGGGCGGAGGGCGGGCGGACAGCACCTCCGGACCCCATCTTCCCCCCAACCACTCCCCCGAAGCACCGAAGCAGGGCAGTCGGCGCCCGGCGTCAGCCCAGCGCGAGATCCGTGGCGATCGTGTCCCAGAGGGCGTCGAACCACGCCTGCGACTCCGCCACGAACGCCTCGTCCCGTCGCAGCCGTGTCTCCCCCGACACGAAGGAGAACAGCGGCGACTTGTCCCCCAGCGCGTCATACATCTCCACGGACGTCCGCCCGATCTCGGCCTCGCGCACCATGACCTTGTAGTACGCGAGCAGCGCCTCCGTGCCGTTCAGCACATACAGCTTGACGGCCGGGGTGAAGGGCAGCGCCTTGAACCGCACGTCCACATCGATGCCCGCCGAGCGCATCCCCACCAGATGGTCGCTCAGCACCGTGCCATGCGAGTTGCGCTGCTGGAGCCAGCGCTGATGGACGAGATCGCCCTCGTCGGGGTGGGTGTCGGCGGTGCTGACCGAGCGCGGGAAGGCCAGCTCGATGTTCCGGTTGGGCAGCAGCACCCGGACGGTGACGCTGCTCGGCGCGACGGAACGGTCCTGGATCCGCAGCCGCTGTTCCCCGAGGGCCGCGCTCAGGGACTCGGCCGTCAGACAGAGGGCGTCGACCCGTACATGGTCGGCCCGGAACGCCTCCGTGATCCGGGGCCGCAGCGCCACCATGGTCTCCTGGGGCGTCTCATCGGCGCCGACGCCCGCGGTGCCCGCCGCACCCGCCACGCCCGCCCCATCCGCCACGCGCGGTTCGGCGGAACGGTCGGCGATACGCGGCGGAGCGCCCCTGGTGACCTCGGTCAGCAGCCCGTCCTCCTGAAGGCTGCGCAGGGCACGGCGGATCACCCCGCGCTGCACCCCGAACGCCTCGACCAGGCTCTTCTGCGTCGGAATGGGCTGCCCCGCGGCCAGCTCGCCCGACTCGATACGGGCGCGCAGAGCCTCGGCCACCTCCTCCGACGTGGGTTTCCCGATGCCGTTCACAGCAGCGCTCCCCGTCTCTGAGGTCACCTTGTCACCCCGTCACCCCAGCACGTTACAACTTCCTGCCATCCAAGGGGAGTTGTCAGGGAAGTTGTATCCGAAGTTGTTTATGGATCGCGCCACAGAGGGACAACTCCCTTAGTTGGCTGATAGTTGGCGACCAACTCGGACCAAGTCCGCCGCGCGTTCTCCGCCTTCGAAGGAGCAACCGCCATGCCTCTGCTCGCACTCGTCATCGCAACCTTCGGCCTCGGACTCGAACAGCTGGTCCAGTGGCGCTTCGGCCCCATGGGGATCGTCGCACTCGTCCTGCTCAGCATCGGGATCAAGTCGAGGAACAGCACCTGCGCGGGGATCGGCGCGGTGGTCCTGGTCCTGCTGGTCATGCATCCGGGCCCGGGGTAGGTCCGGGCCCGGATCTCACCCCGGGCCCGGCGTCAGAAGATGTCCGGGCACCAGGGGCGCCGCGCCGTACGGAACAGCTTCTCCGCGACCGCCGCCGCCCCCGGCCGCTCCTCGGTCAGCAGACCGAGCGCCGCGAGCGTCACCGCGGACTCGTCCCCCAGGTACAGCGCGCCCAGCTCCCGCACATCCAGCGCGATGTCCGGCGACTCCGTGGTCGGGGTGCAGACCCCGCCCTCCGGCGTCCCCTCCAGCCGGAAGCGCCCGCCCGCCAGACCGTCCTTGTCGTGGATCTCCAGCGTCAGCGTGGCCGGCACGGCGTACGTACGCGCCTCCAGGGCCCGTACGGTGTCGAGTATCCGCACCCACAGGAAGTCCGCCTGCGTCACGATCCGCGCCGCGCGCGGGTCCGGGAGGAACCGGGTCAGCAGATCGTCCGCCGCGCGGTGGCCCGTCCTGACCGTGGTGACCCAGTCGATCGAGCAGACGAAGCGCCACAGCGCGCTCTCCGCCGCCGGGGTCAGCGCGATCAGCTTCCGCACGGACACGGTGTTCAGCGGCTGCTTGGTGTCGTCCCAGTGCTCGTCACTGGCGTAGGTGACCAGGCCCTCGACCTCACCGGCCGCCGAGCGGTACACCGCGTTGAAGGGCTCCGTCCACGGCAGGCTGCTCGCCGCCTGGCCGGTATTGGCGCGCCACCACTGGCCGTCACGGCTGACCGCGCCGGGCTGCCGCACCCGGAAGCGCTCATGCAGCTCCGGGCCTGTTCTCCGTACGTCCGCGAGGTCGATCAGATCGATCCTGCCGCCGTCGCCCGGCCCCGACCACCGCGGGTCAAGTCCCGTACGCGCCACCTCGATCGCCCACTCGGTGATCGAGGTGGCGTGGCCGAACCCGTACCGTCCGTAGATCGGGTACTCGGCGGCGATCAGCGTGGCGACGACGTCCCCGCGCTCCTTCGCCGCCGCCAGGTCGGCGGCCATCATCCGGCCGAGCAGCCCGCGCCTGCGGTGGGTGGGCGACACGGTCACGTTGGTGACCGCGTCGGCGGGAACCACCGCGCCGCCGACGACCGTGAGACCCTGCTCGAAGGACCGGAAGGTGGCGACGCAGCGCCCGTCGTCGAAGACCCCGCGCGTACGGGCCAGATCGAAGTGGGAGAGCTTGTCCGCCACGTACTCGTCCGGGACGCGCGGCGGCCGGAGGAACCCGGTGTCAACGGCCCGCAGCCAGTCGGGAAGCTCGGATTCGGTGACCGTACGGACGTCAAGGCTCATGGCCGTCACGCTAAGCGGTCCGGGCGGCCCGCCGCACCCCGGTTTTCGCCGGCTCCCCGGCCCCGGAGATCTCGCACCGCCGCGGCCGGCCCCGGCCGTCCCGGACCGCCGCGGCCCGCCCCGGAAGTCTCAGAACGCCGCGCGCACCGCGCCGACCTCCACACCGCCGCCCAGCAGCGGCGCCCGTCCGATCCGGCCCAGCACCTCGGCCTCCACGCCCAGCAGTTGGAGCGCCCGCGCCAGCACGGGCCCCAGCGCCCTGGCCCCGCCGTCGTCGATCTTGAAGGCCAGCGCTCGGCCGTCCGGCAGCGCCACCGCCTGGACCGCCTCCGCGCCCGTCTTGGCGAGCGTGCCGGGTATCTCCGCCATCAGCCAGGTGTCGGACCTGCGCGTCCCCCCGACGTACTCGGGGTGGGCGCGCATCGCGTCCGCCACCCGCCGCTCGGCGGACCCCGGGGCGGCGAGTACGAAGTGACGGAAGGCGCGGGCGAGACCGGTGAGGCTGATCGCCATCAGCGGGGCGCCGCAGCCGTCCGTACCGATCGTGGAGACCCGCTCGGCCGCCGTCTCCTCGATCACCGCCCGGACGAGCTTCTGCAACGGATGCTCCGGGTCCAGATAGCTCTCCGTCGGCCAGCCGTTGCGTACGCAGGCCGCCAGCATCGCCGTGTGCTTGCCCGAACAGTTCATGACGATCCGGTCCCGCGCCCCGCCACCGGCGAGATACGCCTCCGCCTCGACGCGGTCGACCGGCAGATCCGGCGGCGTCCGCAGATCGTCGGCCGTCAGCCCGTGCTCGGCGAGCATCGTACGGACGAGGTCGAGATGGAACCTCTCGCCCGAGTGGCTCGCCGCCGCCAGCGCCAGCCGTTCCCCGGACAGTTCCACCCCGGCCCGCAGCACGGCCGCGGCCTGCATCGGCTTGTTGCTGGAGCGGGGGAAGACCGGGGCCTCGGGGTCACCGAGCTCCAGCTCGACGGTGCCGTCCGCCGCCAGCAGCACCAGCGTTCCCCGGTGACTGCCCTCGACAAAGCCGGAGCGTACGACCTCGGCGAGAACCGGCGGCACGGCCGGGGATATGGCGTGGGAACTGGAGGACATCATCGGCCTTCCGGGGGCTGGGGTACCCGCTCGCGCGGTCCGGCGGTGATCCGCGGTCATCCGCGGGGACCCGTACGGATCCGCACGTATCGACCGTGATCACCTCAACAGTGATCAGCGGACGGCCGGGACGGTGCGGGACGGTGAGGATCGACACGAAATCAGACGGAACCACACGGAATCACTACGTCAGCAGGTCGTCCACCTGGGCTTCACCCTCACGGTACCTGCGGGCGATCTCCGCACTGCAATCGTCCGCCGTCCGCTGCAACTGATGGCGGCGGCGCGAGAGCTGCTGCTCGTTGCGGACCAGCCGCCCCATCGCCGTGTGCAACTCCTCGTCGGTACGCGCCGCCAGGTCCGACAGCTCCACCTCGGCCAGCGTCTCGGCGGCCAGCAGGCGGTACTCCTCGCTGCGCGGTGTGGAGAGCGTGACGTGGCGGGCGGACGAGCGGTGCCGCGAAGGAGAGTCGGCCAGGATCTCCGAGAGCCGGTCGACCACGGGCGTCTCCGGGGCGGTACGGCGGGCCAGCTCGGCCCGCAGGATGTCGATCCGGCCCTGGAGCAGCCGGCGCAGATAGCTCAGATCGGCCTCGTCCCGCTGCGAGTCACGGCGCAGCGCGCGCAGTTCGGGCAGCCGCAGCACACCGAAGTCGTACGGCCGGGGCGCGGGCAGCGTGCCCTCACCGCCGGTCCGCTGCACGGGCGGCCGGGGCCCCCCGCCCGCCGGGCCCGTTCCCGGTCCCGCCGCTCCCGGACCGTGGTCCGCGCCCGGACCGGCGGCCGGTCCGCTGCCCGTCCCGGTGGTCGTACGGGTCGTCGGTACGGGACCGGGCGGCTGCCCGGCGCCAGATGTGCTCATCGCGCGTACTTCCCCTCACTCCGCTGGAGAGACCCCTGCCCCGATCCGCTGGGAACCCCCATCCCTCGACAGATACGCAGAACGCACCGCCTCCGTGCATCGTGCCACTCCCACGGCCGGGCGTGCGGGCACTCTGCACCCGTTCGGCCCCCGATAGGTTGGTCCGCATGCGTGCAGTGGTGCAGAGAGTCGACGGCGCGAGCGTCGTGGCCGTGACGGAGTCCGGGCCGGAAACCGTCGGCGAGATCATCGGTGAGGGCTTGTGTGTGCTGGTGGGAGTCACCCACGAGGACACCGCGGAGCAGGCGGAACGGCTGGCCCGCAAGCTCTGGTCGATACGGATGCTGGAGGGCGAGAAGTCCTGTTCAGAGGTGAACGCCCCGCTCCTGGTGATCTCGCAGTTCACTCTCTACGGGGACGCCCGGAAGGGCCGCCGCCCCACCTGGAACGCGGCGGCCCCCGGCCCGGTGGCCGAACCGCTGGTGGACGAGGTGGTGGCGCAGCTGCGCGCGCTGGGCGCGACGGTGGAAACGGGCCGGTTCGGAGCGGAGATGCGCGTCTCGCTCACGAACCACGGCCCGTTCACGGTGCTGCTGGACATGTGACGCGCGGAGGCCCGGCGAAGAGACACCGCCACGAGCCCCGGCGGAGACATCACTACGCGCCCGGCGGAGAGACCACCGCCACGGCCCGGCGGAGACACCGCCACGGGCCCCGGCGGAAGAATCCGCTACGGGCCCCCGCGGAAGGATCCGCCACGGGCCCGGTCGGAAGGCTCCGCTACGCCTCGACCACCGTCTCCTGCGCCGCCGCCGTGTCCCCGGCCAGCAGCTCCGCGTCCAGCGGCACATTCCGCTTGATCAGGGCCAGCGCGATCGGCCCCAGCTCGTGATGGCGGGCCGAGGTGGTGATGAAGCCCAGCTGGCGCCCCTCGGCGCCGTCCGCGGCGAGCCGGACCGGCGTGCCGTGACCCGGCAGATGGACCTCGCTGCCGTCCAGGTGCAGGAAGACCAGCCGGCGCGGCGGCTTCCCCAGGTTCTGGACGCGGGCCACGGTCTCCTGGCCCCGGTAGCAGCCCTTGTCGAGATGCACGGCCGTGCCGATCAGCCCCACCTCGTGCGGGATGGTGCGGTGGTCGGTCTCGAAGCCCAGGCGCGGCCGGTGGCCCTCGACGCGCAGCGCCTCGTACGCGAGGATCCCGGCGACCGGGCCGTGCGCGGCGGCGTACGCCTCCAAGTCGGCGCGGGCCAGGAACAGATCCCGGCCGTACGGGGTCTCCCGTACGGCCACGCCCTCGGGCGCCTCGGCGATGGAGCCCGCCGGCAGATGGACGACCGCGATGTCGTCCGTACGGTCCGCGACCTCGACCCGGTAGAAGAACTTCATCGACTCCAGGTAGGCGATCAGCGCCTCCCGCGTGCCGGGCTCGACATGCGCCCAGACCGTCTCGCCGTCGTCCACGAGATACAGCGCGTGCTCGATATGACCGTTCGGGGAGAGGATCAGCGCCTCGGTGGCCCGGCCCACGGGCAGCTCGCTGACGTGCTGGGTGAGCAGCAGATGCAGCCAGCTCAGCCGGTCGTCCCCGGTGACGGTGACGACTCCGCGGTGCGAGAGGTCCACCAGCCCGGTGCCGTCGGCGAGGGCTCGTTGCTCGCGGAACAGGTCACCGTAGTGGGCGGCGACACCTTCGTCCTGTCCTTCGGCGGCGACGGCTCCGGGCAGGGACAGCAGAGGGCTCTTCATACCGTTCAGCCTACGACTCGCCGTTCGCGGTCCGGGCGGCGCAGTTCCGGCACCGGCCGAAGATCGCGAAGTGCTTCATGTCCGTCGTGAACCCGAAGTCCTCGCGCAGCTTGGCGGTGAACTCCGCGGCCACCTCGACATCCGCCTCGATGACATGCGTGCAGTCGCGGCAGACCAGGTGGATGTGGTGGTGCCGGTCGGCGAGGTGGTACGTGGGGGCGCCGTGCCCGAGATGGGCGTGCGAGACGAGGCCCAGCTCCTCCAGCAGTTCCAGCGTCCGGTAGACGGTGGAGATGTTCACCCCGGACGCGGTCCTGCGCACCTCGCACAGGATGTCGTCGGGTGTCGCGTGCTCCAGGGAGTCGACAGCTTCGAGGACAAGCTGGCGTTGAGGGGTCAGCCGGTAGCCACGCTGCCGCAGATCACTCTTCCAGTCGGTGCTCACCACGCCCCCAGTGTAGGCAGGCGCGGCGCGGAGGCGGCTCTACTTGAAGAAGGCGATGCCGTCGTCCGGGAGGTCGCCGAGGTCCTTGGCCCATGCCTCGACCTGGTCCGGGGACACGACCTTCTTCAGATGCGCCGACATGTACGGGCGCAGCGGCACCTCGGGGGTGGACTTCTCGCCCACCCACATCAGGTCGCCCTTCACATAGCCGTACAGCCGCTTGCCACCGCTGTAGGGCCCGGAGGCCGCCGTACGGGCCACCGCGTCGGTCACCAGGTCGATCTGCGGCTTCTGGTCGGCCAGCTCGCCGTACCAGACCTCCACCACACCCTGGTCCCTGACCATCACGACCTCGACCTTGCGGTCCTTGTCGATCCGCCAGTAGCCGGCCTCGGACTCGATCGGCCTGATCTTCTTACCCTCGTCGTCGAGCGCCCAGGTGTGCGAGACGTACTCGACGAAGTCCCGGCCGTCGTGGCTGAAGGTGACCTCCTGGCCGAAGTTGGCCTTCTCGTCACCGGGGAAGTCGAAGACGCCGACGCCCTCCCAGTTGCCGAGGAGGAAGGCGAGGGGAACAAGGTCCGGGTGCAGGTCGGACGGGATCTCGATCATGAGCGGCTCAGGCGATCTGTAGGGGTGAGTACGGGGTGAGCGATGTGCGGCGACCGGCGCGAGGCGTCAGCGCTGACCCTGGTACAGCTTCTTCACGGCCAGAACGGTGAAGGCGAGCACCCCGACGCAGACGAGGACCAGCAGGGAAGTGAAGAAAGCCTCAAGCACGGAGTGCTCCTCGGATGAGCGAATGGGCGGTAAGGGCCGGGCCCCAGCCTAATGGGTGGGGGCCGGGCCCTCTCGGCGAGGTACTCCGAGGTACCGCGGGGTCTCGGGCACACCCGGGGTGACGGGCGAGTGGTCGTACCCGCGCGGATTACAGTTCCGCGTATGCACTCCGCGAAGAAGCTCGTGATCAAGGTGACCGCGGGGGCCGACGCCCCCGAGCGCTGCTCCCAGGCCTTCACGGTGGCGGCGGTCGCCGTGGCCAGTGGGGTGGAGGTCTCCCTGTGGCTGACGGGAGAGTCCGCCTGGTTCGCGCTGCCCGGCCGGGCGGCGGAGTTCGAGCTGCCGCACTCGGCGCCGCTGCCCGAACTCATCGAGTCGGTCCAGGCGGCGGGGCTGATCACGCTGTGCACGCAGTGTGCCGCCCGGCGGGACATCACGGAGAAGGACGTGCTCGACGGGGTACGGATCGCCGGGGCGCAGGTCTTCGTCAGCGAGATCATGGCGGACGGCGTGCAGGCGCTCGTCTACTGACGGCGTGATCCGGAGCCGGGGATCCGGAGCCGGGGATCCGGAGCCGGGGATCCGGAGCCGGGGATCCGGAGCCGGGCTACCGACGGCGTGATCCGGGGGCACGGGCGCCCGGTGGCGGCTTCCCGGCCGGTCTCCCGCCCTGCCCCCGCTCCATCTCGCGCCCTTGCTCCGCCACGCGCCCCTGCTCCGCCACGCGCTGCTCCTCGGAGCGCTCGTGGTGCTTCCCGTGGCGCGTTCTGTGGTCCAGCTCGTCCAGCCACTTCTCGGACTCGGACGGCTCGCCCTCCGGCGGATCGTCCCACCAGTGGTCGGTCCTGTCCTTGGTGTTGCCCACGATCGCGGCCATCGGCGGGATGAGCATCGCGACGAGGCAGAGCCCGACGGCGGCCGGTACCGACCAGTCGCGCACGAAGGTCCAGGCGGAGACGAAGAGGACCAGGCATCCGCCCATGAGCAGAAAGTACCGACGACGGCGTCGCGCGTACATATGTTCAGTGTACGACCGGGAATGCCCGGGGATGCCTGGATCGGCCCGCCGTACGGCACATACGACAGGGAGGGCCCGCACCCCCTGGGGCGCGGGCCCTCCCTGTCGGAAAAAAGAGGAGCTCAGACCGCGATCGCGACCTCGGAGAGGCCCCCGGTCTGCGCGACGACCGTACGGTCGGCCGTCGCGCCCGGCACGAGGGCGCGCAGCGTCCAGGTGCCCTCGGCAGCGTAGAAGCGGAACTGGCCGGTCGCCGATGTCGGGACCTCCGCGGTGAACTCTCCGGTCGAGTCCAGCAGGCGTACGTAACCGGTGACGGGCTCGCCGTCACGGGTCACGGAACCCTGGATGGTGGTCTCGCCGGGCTTGATCGTCGAAGCGTCGGGGCCGCCGGCCTGTGCTCCACACATACTGTTCAGTCCTCCGGGTCGGGGCGTGATTACTTGTTGGCGCCGAGCTCGATCGGCACACCGACGAGCGAGCCGTACTCGGTCCACGAGCCGTCGTAGTTCTTGACGTTCTCGACACCGAGCAGCTCGTGCAGCACGAACCAGGTGAGCGCGGAGCGCTCGCCGATACGGCAGTAGGCGACGGTGTCCTTGGTCAGGTCGACCTGCTCCTCGGCGTACAGCTCCTTGAGCTCGTCGTCCGACTTGAAGGTGCCGTCGTCGTTGGCGTTCTTGGACCACGGGATGTTGCGCGCGGTCGGGATGTGACCCGGACGCTGCGACTGCTCCTGCGGGAGGTGCGCCGGAGCGAGCAGCTTGCCGCTGAACTCGTCGGGCGAGCGCACGTCGACCAGGTTCTGCGTGCCGATCGCGGCGACCGCGTCGTCACGGAAGGCGCGGATCGCGGTGTTCTGGGCCTTGGCCTTGTACGTGGTGGCGGCGCGCGTCGGGACGGCGTCGACCAGGTCGCGGGAGTCCAGCTCCCACTTCTTGCGGCCACCGTCGAGGAGCTTCACGGAGTCGTGCCCGTACAGCTTGAAGTACCAGTAGGCGTAGGACGCGAACCAGTTGTTGTTGCCGCCGTAGAGGATGACGGTGTCGTCGTTGGCGATGCCCTTGGCCGACAGGAGCTTCTCGAAGCCCTCCTGGTCGACGAAGTCACGGCGGACCGGGTCCTGGAGGTCCTTCTTCCAGTCGATCCTGACAGCGTTCTTGATGTGGTTCTTGTCGTAGGCCGAGGTGTCCTCGTCGACCTCGACGATGACCACCTTCGGGTCGTCGATGTGGGCCTCGACCCAGTCGGCGTCTACCAGGACGTCGCTGCGGCTCATGCTGTTCTCCTCCGGGGCAGTGTGCGGCGGGTGCTGCGAGGTGGGGGGCGCGGCTGCCGCCACGGCTTCCGGGTACGGAGCCCGAGCCTGCGTACGGCACGCGGGTGGCCCTGAGAGACTCGAAGGGCCCGGCGGGAAGCGGACGCGAATGTCCCGCTCAGACGGTGCGACAGAGCATGGCGGCGACGCGGCACAGGTCGACTGCCCGCCGCTTCGTGAAGTCCGCCTGTTGCTTCATACGTCCGATCGTAGGGACGTCCCGGCGGACATGTCACCGGCGTGTCACATGCTGAGACTCGATCGTCCAGAAAGCGAGACGATCCTATGGTCGGGGCGGTGTCCGCCGACCGGCCGGGGGTGGGCGTCCCGCTGTCATCTGAGGAGCGGACGCCGACGTCTCACCATCCGGTTACCCGCCCTCCGGAGCGCGCTAACCCGCCGCTCGCGGTGCGCCGTACCGGGCCCGGCCGCCGCGCCCCCGGCCGCCGCGCCCCCGGCCGCCGCGCTCTCGGCCGATGCGCGGTCGGCGTGCGGTCAGCCGGTGAGGGAGATGTCCGTCCCGGCGCCGGAGAAGTGCAGACCGTCCTCGGCCGCCGTGACCTGGTCGAGCTTCACGGTCGACGGCAGTCCGTCGATCTTGAGGTCGTAATCGACCACGTCGCGCACCTGCTCGTCCATGCCGGGCACGGGCAGTTCGGGAAGGGACGCGGCCTTCAGCCGGACCGTGTCACCCCCGTCCAGCGTCACCGTGCTGTACGCCGTGACGCTCCGGGTGCCCAGCAGGGCCTTGACGGTGTCCGGGATCTCGATGCCCGCGCCCGCCAGCACGTCCGTCAGCGACCCCGAGAGCTTGACCTGCCCCTTCGCCGCCCGCTCGGCCCCGGCGTAGCCGACGGTCGCGCCCTTCGGCGCCGACTTGGCGAGGTCCGCGTACGAGATGCGCGCCGAGCCGGTGGCCTGCCCCGCCACGGCCGACGAGAAACTGCTGTCGATCGTGACGTCCTTCAGCTCCGCCTTGACCCGGGTCACCCGGACCGCGTGGCCGTCGGCCGTGGCGTTGACACCGTCGAGGCTGATCTCGACCTCGTCGAGCGAGGTGTTGAGGACCTGGGTCAGGAAGGGGAAGCCCTTGATGGAGACCTCGGGCTGGGAGCTCAGTCCCGCGCTCGATCTGACACGGTCGGCGACCTCGCTCTCGGCGAAGTACACCGCCGCCCGGTCCGCGGCGACGAACAGCCCGCCGAAGATCACGACGAATATCAGCAGTATTCGCAGTGCGCGCATGGTTCCGTGACCCCCACCTTGATCGGTTATGCCCCCTGACGACCGTGAGCGTAACGCCAGTCGGATGGGCCGCTTGTCGGACTGATCGACGTCCGGCGTGGCCGTACAGTTCCCCGCCGTGCCCCGCCCGGCCGTGCGTCACGCGCCACTCGGGCCCCGTCAGACCCGGGCGGTCAGGCCCCTGAGCGGCCAGGGCCCAGGGGCGGGCCCGGCTCAGGCCAGCATGCGGCCCAGCAGGTAGACGGCGGGGGCGGCGGCCGTGAGCGGCAGCGCCACTCCGGCGGTCATGTGCACGAAACGGGACGGGTAGTCGTAGCTCGCCGCGCGCAGCCCGACCAGCGCGCAGACCCCCGCGCCGAGCCCCAGCAGCGCGCCCTGGCTGCCCAGGTCCGTCATCCCGCCCGCCACGATCCCGGCGCCCGCGCCGGCCAGCAGGGCCACCACGACGGAGACGAACCCCGGCAGCGGAAGGGCGCGGGCCACGGTGGCCGCGGCGACCGCGACCCCGCCGACGGCCACCGCGTCCGGCGCGGCCGCGAGCTGGCCGGTGGCGAGGATGGCGAGCGCGGCCGAGGCGACGGTGGCCATCAGGCCCGTCATCCGCTCGTCGGCGCTCGCGCGGCTGCGCAGTTGCAGGACGACGACCAGCAGCACCCACACACCGAGCGTGCCGATGATCGCGGCGGGGGCGTTCTCCCTGCCCGCCACGAGCAGCACGACATCGGCGGTGAGCCCGCCGAGGAAGGCCAGCGCGATGCCCTGCCTGGCCGGCCACATCCCGTTCAGCCGGAACCAGCCGGCCGCCGTGACGGCCTGGAGCAGGACGAGCGGGACGAGCAGCGCGTACGGCCCGATCGCCGCGCCGCCGGCCAGCAGCAGGCCGAGCAGTGCGGTCAGCCCGGCGGGCTGGATGCCCGGCGGGATGATCGGCGAACGGCCCTCGGCACGGGCGCGCTGGGCGTCGGTGATGCGGGCGTTGCCCATGGTGGTCGGCGCGCTGTAGCCGTCGGCGGAACCGGGAGGCGTGGCCCCTGGAGGCGTGGCCCCGGGAGCGGCGAAGGCGGCCGGGCCCGGAGCCTGGGGCGCGTACGGCGCCGAGGCGGGCGACGGCACCCCCGACGGAACCCCCGACGACGGCTCCGACGGCATCTCCGGAGGCAGCGGATAGGCGCCCTGCGGCGGCAGATACGCCGTGTCGGCGGCGGCAGCGGCCTGCTGAGGCTGGTGCTGGTGCTGGTACCCGGGGGCCTGGCCCTGCTGCGAGGGGTGGTACTGGCCCGGTGGCTGGACGGGCGGCTGCTGAACGTACTGCTGGGCGGGCGGCTGCTGGCCCTGCGGCTGGACGTGCGGCTGGTACTGGGTGTCCCAGGTCTGGCCCTGCCACGTCTGCGTGGGAGGCTCCTCGTGGACCTGCGGCCGGTACTGGGGCTCGGCCCAGCCCTGCGAGGCGTTCGGGTCCTGGTACGCCCCGTTCCCATCGTAGGACGGCTGCTGCGGGCGGCCGTACTGGTCGTACTGGACCTGGTCCCGGATCTGGTCGCCGTACGGCCCCTGACCCTGGCTCTGGCCCTGGCTCTGCCCCTGGCCCCGGTCCCCGTACCCACCCTGGCCGTACCGATACTGCTGATCGTCGTCGCTCATGTGCTGCGGTTCACCCTCCTGCGAACGGCGGGAGCACCTCGACCGTGCCGCCCTCGGCAAGCCGTACGGTCTCATGCCCGCGGGTCCCCACGGGGTCACCGTCGACGATGAAGGAACACCTCTGGAGTACGCGGGCCAGCTCGCCCGGGTGCCTCACCCGCGCTGCCGCGAGCGCGTCGGCCAGATTGTCCGCCGCGTACGGCTCCTCCGCGGTGCCCGCCGCGGCCTTGGCCGCGGCCCAGTAGCGGATCGTGCCCGATGCCATGGCGGCGCTCCTCTCGTCGGCTCCCATGATGGCCGACGGCCCTCGCGGCTCCGTCAGCCACTCCCCGAGACGGGCCAGCAGCGCGTCGTCGGCGGCGTTCTCCGCGTGCCCCATGCCCGGCTCCAGCCATAGTTCGGCGGCGCCCGGTGCCGCGGCCCCGGCCAGTGCGCGGGGGTGGTCCAGCGGGAAGTACGGGTCGCGGTCGCCGTGGACGACGAGCAGCGGCACCGGCGCGATCAGCGGGACGGACTCGACCGGGGAGAGCGGCACCGGGTCCCACTCCCGGTCATGGATACGTGTATGCAATCCGTAGCGGCCCACCAGCCGCCCCAGGGGCCGCGTCACCACCCAGTGCAGGCGCCGCATCGGGGCCGTTCCCCGGTAGTACCAGCGCGCGGGGGCACTCACGGCGGCCACGGCGTCGGTCCGCGCACCTGTGCGCCCCCTGTGCGACGCGGCATGGCGCAGCACCACGGAACCCCCCATGGAGAAACCGACGGTCGCGACACGCGAATGGCCCAGCGCACGGGCCCATTCCACGGCCGCCGCCAGATCGAGGATCTCGCGGTCGCCGACCGTCGAGCGCCCGCCCGAGCGGCCGTGCCCGCGGAACGAGAAGGTGACGACGGCCGCACGCTGCGCGAACACCCGCGCCGCCCGTCGTACGGCCGGCCTGTCGACTGATCCGGTGAACCCATGTGCGAGCACGATCGCGGTTTCGCCGTCCGCCCGGAAATCCTGTCCGAAACCCGCCGTACACGGCTCGTACACCGCCTCGATGGGGACCCCGTCCACGGTCCTGAGGACCGTGCGCCGGGTGCTCCGGGCACCCGGGGAATCTGGTGATCTGCGGGATTGACCCTCTGTCGCCGAGCACATGTGGGTTATTCTGCTGCGAAGAGGATCCGGGCAATGTAGCCCCCGGGTCCTTTTGTGTTTCCCGTCCGTTGTTACAGACAGATGACGCAGACGGAAGACACGGACATCACGGCCGCGGCCTCAGGGCGAGGGATCCGCGACCGGCACCACCGTAGGACAAGCAGTGCCGCATACGTCCTCGCAGGGACCGAGGAGGAACCGACGTAATGGGCAAGCGAACCGTGTATGACAACAGTCCGGCCGAGGCAGGTGGGCGGCGATGAGTTCTCTGCTGCTCCTGACCAACGCACTCCAGCCCTCGACGGAGGTGCTGCCGGCTCTTGGACTGCTGCTCCACAATGTGCGGGTGGCTCCCGCCGAAGGGCCCGCTCTCGTCGACACCCCTGGTGCCGATGTCATTCTGATCGACGGCAGGCGCGACCTTCCGCAGGTGCGGTCGCTCTGCCAGCTGCTCCGGTCCACCGGACCGGGCTGCCCGCTGATCCTCGTCGTGACGGAGGGCGGCCTCGCCGCCGTCACCGCGGACTGGGGCATCGACGACGTACTGCTCGACACGGCGGGTCCCGCCGAGGTCGAGGCCCGGCTGCGGCTCGCGATGGGCCGGCAGCAGATCTCGACCGACGACTCCCCGATGGAGATCCGCAACGGCGACCTGTCGGTCGACGAGGCGACGTACAGCGCGAAGCTGAAGGGGCGGGTCCTGGACCTGACCTTCAAGGAGTTCGAGCTGCTCAAGTACCTCGCGCAGCACCCCGGCCGGGTCTTCACCCGGGCGCAGCTGCTCCAGGAGGTCTGGGGCTACGACTACTTCGGCGGTACGCGGACGGTCGACGTCCACGTACGGCGGCTGCGCGCGAAGCTCGGCCCCGAGCACGAGTCGCTGATCGGGACCGTACGGAACGTCGGCTACCGCTTCGTCACCCCGGAGAAGGGCGAGCGCGGCTCGGACAAGGCCGACCGGCCGAACGCCTCCGAGGAGACGACCCGGGCGAACGCCGCCGCGGACCCGTCCCGTAACGGCGCTCACCACGGCTCCCGCAACGGTTCGCACCCCGAGCCGCGGCACGAGAAGGCCGAGGCACCCCGGGGCGACGACAGGGCCGCCGAACTGGACGCCACACAAGAAAGTGCCGTGCGACCTGCCAAGCGGTAGGTCACCACGCGTAGACTCCGCGCGTGGCCAAGGTGACGCGGGACGATGTGGCACGACTGGCGGGTACGTCCACCGCCGTCGTCAGCTATGTCATCAACAACGGACCGAGGCCGGTCGCCCCGGCCACGCGCGAGCGGGTGGTCGCCGCGATCAAGGAGCTGGGGTACCGGCCCGACCGGGTCGCCCAGGCGATGGCCTCGCGGCGCACCGACCTCATAGGGGTCGTCGTGCCGGACGCGAGACAGCCCTTCTTCGCGGAGATGGCGCACGCGGTCGAACAGGCCGCGGCCGAGCGCGGGAAAATGGTGCTCGTCGGCAACTCCGACTACCGCAACGAGCGGGAGGTCCACTATCTGCGGGCCTTCCTGGGCATGCGGGTGTCGGGGCTGATCCTGGTCAGCCAGGGCCCGAGCGAGCGCGCGGCGGCCGAGATAGAGGCCTGGGACGCCCGGGTCGTGCTGCTGCACGAGCGGCCCGAGGGCATCGACGACGTGGCGGTCGTCACGGATGACATCGGCGGCGCCCAGCTCGCCACCCGTCATCTGCTGGAGCACGGCCATCCGTACGTGGCCTGCCTCGGCGGGGTCGAGTCCACCCCGGTCGTCGGCGACCCGGTGACCGACCACGTCGAGGGCTGGCGGCGGGCGATGCTGGAGGCCGGGCGGCCGGTGGAGGGCCGCCTCTTCCGGGCCCTCTACAACCGGTACGACGCGTACAACGTCGCGCTGGAACTGCTGTCGGGCCCGGACCGGCCGCCGGCGATCTTCTGCTCCACCGACGACCAGGCGATCGGCGTGCTGCGCGCCGCCCGCGAACTGCGGATCGATGTCCCCGGCGAGCTGGCGGTGGCGGGCTTCGACGACGTCAAGGAAGCCGGCCTCACGGACCCGCCGCTGACGACGATCTCCTCGGACCGGCCCGCGATGGCACGGGCCGCGGTGGATCTCGTTTTGGACGACGGGCTGCGGGTGGCGGGGTCGCGGCGGGAACGGGTGAAGCAGTTCCCGTCGGCACTGATCGTGCGCCGCTCCTGCGGCTGCGCGTAGCCTCCGGCGGCCGTCGGCGCCCGGGGCGAGATCCCGGTCATGATCTCATCGCGCGGATCGGCGGCGATCCGCTCATGGGGCGTCCGGCGGTCGTCCACGCTCTTGTCCGTGCACGCTCCGTGTACGGGGTCTACTCCGGCAGGGGCACGGTCGTCATCCGATCCTCATCTCGTAACGCAGCCGCTGCCGGTGTGCGGGCATGGTCATCTTGTCGAGCTGGATGGGCCGGTCCTCCCCGTCGAGCGTGACCCGGGTCAGGCCCAGCACCGGCTCGCCCGGCTCGACGCACAGGGCTTCCCGCTCTTCCTCCGCGGGCATCCTGGCGGTCACATCCTCCCGGACGCGTACGCCGACGTACCCCAGCTCGGCGAGGAGTGCGACGGCTCCGCCGGGGATCTTCGCCGTCCCGGCGAGACGCGTGCCGCGTGCGACGGAAGCGGGGTAGTACGTGTCGGTCAGCTCGCAGGGCAGGTCCTCCAGGAACATCATCCGCCTCCGCACAACGACCAACTCCCCTACGGCGACGCCGAGCAATCCGGCCACCTCGTCCGACGCCTCCACCTCGCCCGCACCGACGATCCGCTGGCCCCCCGGCCGCCCCCGCGCCGCCAACTCGGCGCCCCACGCGTCGGTTTGCCCCTTACCGGGTGGTGTCAGGTACGGCATCGAGGTACTGACCCATTCGCCGGCGCTCATGACGTCCTCCTGTGCTGCTGACACGACTCCGACCTTGCCGCTCTACACGGTAAGTGAGCACTCGCCACCGAGCGGAAGCACTGGTCCGTGAGGGTTGATGCTCCACCGGCCACCCCGTCCCGGCTCGTCCGGCGCGCGGCCTTTATATGGGGCATACGCGCTTTTGTTGCCCTTCTCAGAACGTCCTCAGCTCGTTCTCATCTACGGCGCGGACAGTCGTTGCCATGACCGACAACTACCGCGGCAGCGGCGACGCAGACAGCACGCAGCAGCACCCCACCCAGGGGTTTCCGGGGCAGGGGTACCAGGGGCAGGGGTTCCAGGGCTCGGCGTATCCGCCGCCGCCCTCGTACGGTCCCACCGTTCCCGTCGGCGGTACCGCCACCGCTCACCGGCGTGCCAGGCGGCCGGTGGCGCTGCTCGCCGCGGTGGCGATCGCCGCGGCGATCGTCGGGGGCGGGACGGCGGCCCTGGTCGGGAACTACACCGGCGGGGGCACGGACAGCATCGGCACCACGGTCAGCGGGACGACCGTCTCGCAGAGCAGCGCGGGTACGGTGGCCGGCGTCGCCCAGGCCGTGTCGCCCGCCATCGTGGAGATCAACGCGACCTCCACGAGCGGTGAGGCCACCGGCTCGGGCGTGATCATCACGTCCGACGGCGAGATCGTCACGAACAACCATGTGATCGCCGGCGCCTCCTCCATAAAGGTCCAGCTCAGCACGGGTAAGACCTACACCGCCCAGGTCGTGGGCACCGACGCGGACAAGGACCTCGCGCTGATCAAGCTGGAGGGCGCGAGCGGCCTCAAGACGGCCACGCTCGGCAACTCCGACCAGGTGAAGGTCGGCGACCAGGTCGTGGCGATCGGCTCGCCCGAGGGCCTGACCGGCACCGTCACCAGCGGCATCATCTCGGCGCTCAACCGCGATGTGACCGTGGCCAAGGACCAGGACCAGGGTCAGCAGCAGCAACCGCAGCGGGGCGGGGGCAACTGGCCGTTCGAGTTCGGCGGGCAGCAGTTCAACGGGGACACCGGCTCCTCGAAGACCACGTACAAGGCGCTCCAGACGGACGCCTCGCTCAACCCGGGCAACTCGGGCGGCGCGCTGATCAATATGAACGGTGAGATCATCGGGATCAACTCCGCGATGTACGCGCCGAGTTCGGCCTCGGCGACCGGCGGTTCCGACGCCGGGAGCGTGGGGCTGGGCTTCGCCATCCCGGTCAACACCGTCAAGTCGGACCTCTCGGCACTGCGCTCCGGCGGCACCGGCTGATCCCCGGGGACGTGGCGCGAGCCACCGTGAGGGAGGCGTGCGACGCTGATAGCACGGGTCGCACGCCCGTCGTACGACCTGTGACATGCCCGACCGTTCCGCCGAGCCGACTGACGAGGTAGCAGCGAGATGAGTCCCGCCGAAGGCGATCCCCAGCGGATCCTGATCGTCGACGACGAGCCCGCCGTACGCGAGGCCCTCCAGCGGAGCCTCGCCTTCGACGGATACGGGACCGAGGTCGCCGTCGACGGCATCGACGCGCTCGGCAAGGCCGCCGCCTACGATCCGGATCTGATCGTGCTCGACATCCAGATGCCGCGGATGGACGGTCTGACGGCGGCCCGCAGGCTCCGGGGAAGCGGTTCGAAGGTGCCGATCCTGATGCTGACGGCCCGCGACACGGTCGGTGACCGGGTCACGGGGCTGGACGCGGGCGCCGACGACTACCTGGTCAAACCCTTCGAGCTGGACGAACTGTTCGCCCGGATCCGCGCCCTGCTGCGGCGCAGCTCGTACGCGGCGACCACGGCCGGCGACGTGCCCGACGACGATGTGCTGGCCTTCGCGGATCTGCGGATGGACCTGACGACACGCGAAGTGATGCGCGGGAACCGGCGGGTGGAGCTGACCCGTACCGAGTTCACGCTGCTGGAGATGTTCCTGGCGCACCCGAGGCAGGTGCTGACCCGGGAGCAGATCCTCAAAGCCGTGTGGGGCTTCGACTTCGAGCCGAGCTCCAACTCCCTGGACGTGTACGTGATGTATCTGCGGCGGAAGACGGAGAGCGGCGGCGAACCCCGGCTGGTCCACACGGTGCGGGGCGTGGGGTACGCGCTGCGCGCCGACGGAGGAGGCGGCACAGGCGGCGGAAGCGGCACGGGCGGCGGGGCGGTTCCCGGCTCCGGCTCCGGCGCCGGGACGGGGACAGGCACGGGCACAGGCACAGGCACCGGGACGGGCGGCCCGGCGTGACCGGTCCGACGGGCCCGCTCCACCGCCTCCGTACGCTGCCGCTCCGCTCCCGGCTCGCCCTGCTGGTCGCCACGGCGGTCGCGGTCGCGGTCGCGGTCGCGGCGGTGGCCTGCTGGCTGCTCACGCGCACGCAGTTGGAGAGCGAGCTGGACAACTCGCTCAGGAACACCAGTGCCGGAGAGCCCACGGTGCGGGACGCGCTCAACAACTGCGGCGCCCCGGCCAGTCCTGGGAACGGGACCGGCTTCGCCTACGTCCAGGTGGTCCTGAGCGACGGCAGCCGCTGTGTGGCCTCGTTCTCGGAGCCGGTGAAGGTCCAGCCGCAGGATGTGGGGGTCGCCACCGGCACCCTGCGCGAGTCGCTCCACAACAGCGTCACGGACAGCGGGGCCAAGGTGCGGGTCTTCACCAAGGCCACCCCTTACCGGACCGGCACCCAGGTGGCCCAGGTGGCCGTCTCGGTGTCCCGCCCCCTCGCCGAGATCGACGCCTCCCTGAACCGGCTCGCCCTGCTGCTCACCGCCGTCGCCGGCGTCGGCGTGCTCGGGGCGGGCGCGGCCGGGCTCTGGGTCGCCAGGTCCGGGCTGCGGCCCGTCGACGGGCTGACCCGGGCCGTCGAGCATGTGGCGCGGACCGAGGATCTCGCCGTCCGTATCCCCGTCGAGGGCGAGGACGAGATCGCCCGGCTGTCCCGCTCCTTCAACTCGATGACCGCCGCCCTGGCGTCCTCCCGGGACCGGCAGTCCCAGCTGATCGCCGACGCCGGGCACGAGCTGCGGACCCCGCTCACCTCGCTCCGTACGAACATCGAACTGCTCGCACGCAGCGAGGAGACGGGCCGGGCGATCCCGCCCGACGACCGCAAGGCGCTCATGGCGTCCGTCAAGGCGCAGATGACCGAGCTGGCCGCGCTCATCGGTGATCTCCAGGAGCTGTCGCGCCCGGACGCCGCGGATCCGGGGCCCCTCCAGGTCGTCGCGTTGCACCACGTCGTGGAGAGCGCGCTGGACCGGGCACGGCTGCGCGGGCCCGACCTGACCATCGGCGCCGAGCTGAACCCCTGGTACGTACGGGCCGAGCCGGCCGCCCTCGAACGGGCGCTGGTCAACGTCCTCGACAACGCGGTGAAGTTCAGCCCGGCGGCCGGTTCGGTGGAGGTGTCGCTGACCACGGGCGGCGAGCTGACCGTACGGGACCATGGCCCGGGTATCCCGGCCGACGAACTGCCGCATGTCTTCGAACGGTTCTGGCGCTCACCGTCGGCCCGCGCGCTGCCGGGCTCGGGGCTGGGCCTCTCGATCGTGGCGCGTACGGTCCAGCAGACGGGCGGCGAGATCGCGCTGCGCCAGGCGGCGGGGGGCGGGACGGCGGCGGTGATCCGTATCCCGGGGGCGCCGACGCCCCCGCCGGAGACCACCGGAACCGGCAGCCGGGAATTCTGAGAGCCGGTTCCGGTACGCGCCGTCACCCGTTGGTCGTCACCCGTTGGTCGTCAGCCGTCAGCCGTCAGCCGTTGTGCCGGATGAGCGACTCGACCAGTCCCGGCCGGGTGGCGGGGAAGTCCAGCGGCACGATCCCGAGCCCGCGCCAGCCGCTCGCCTCGCCGCCGTCGAGGAAGGTGTGGACCTGCGGGTTCAGCCGGTCGGAGTTCCAGCGGGGCGGCAGCAGGGCCGCCGTGCTGACGTAGTTGATGAACATCTTCCCGGGCTGCTGGGCCGCCTTGCGGAAGTGCGCCTCGATCTTGGGGTACTTGGCGCCGGGCTCCGCCTGGTAGTCGTCCTGGATGTCGAAGAGCCCGGAGTCCCCGTACCGCACACCGGGCAGTCCCCCGTTGTCCGCGAGCAGGACGACCCGCCCGCGCGCCTCGCCGAGGGTCGGGAGGTTGCCGTCGAGCCGGAAGAGGGAGCGCCAGCCCTTGCCGTCGAGATAGGTGTCGAAGATCCGCCGGAACTCCGCGTCGCTCTCGCCGGAGTACTCCTGCTTGACGCGCATCAGGACGGTCTCGGAGGGGTTGGCCCGGAGGAAGTCCCGGCACGCGTTCAGCACATCGTCGAAGTTCAGGTTCTGGTAGAACGCGGCGTGGTGGATGGTGAACGCGTTCTCGAACGCCCGGCAGCGGACATCGAGGAAGCGGACGCCGCTGTTCAACTGCTCGGCGATGCTGGTGTTCTGGCAGGCCACGTAAAGACCGCCGACGCGCGCGCCGGCGTTGTGCGTGCCGGGGATGGTCAGCCGCTGGACGGGGGTGGAGTCGGCGAAGCCGCCCATCCAGTCGTATGTGGCGAACGCGCGCCGCGGCGCGGCCACGGCCGGGGCCGCGCCGATCAGGGCAGCGGCGGAAACAGCGAACGCGCCGGCCAGAAAGCCCCGGCGCGTGCCTATGGACGTGCCTGTGGACGTGCCTACGGGCGTGTTTATGGACGTGCTCATACGAGGGTGCCTCCGTCGGGCGTGGGGGGTCAGCCCTCGGATTATGACCGGTACACGACAGGCAAGGAACAGCGCATGAGCGAACGCTAAGGTTGATCATCATTTGATCGGTGATCACGGGAGGGGCGTCGATATCCGTGGAAGAGTTACCGGCCGGGGCGGGCGGCGGAAGACCCCGGATGCGGGAGGGAGTCGTGACGGCCGGCGCGGGCCTACGGGTGTACCCGGAGCCCGCGGACGTGTTCGTCGCCGACCAGGTCGGGCTGGCCCGGCATCTGCACCCCCTGATCTCGATCGATCTCGCGCAGGTCGACCCGGCCTGGCACGGGTGGATCCATCTGGTCAGCCCGCTGGAACCGGCCGAGGGCTATCTCGGCGACCACACCCGGGACTTCCACTCCGCGCTCCAGACGCCCAACTGGCTCGGGTTCGCGCTGGAGGACGACCGGTACCGGCTGCTCGGCGACGTACGGTACTTCGCGCGGGCGACCACCCCCGAGGAGGTGCCGGAGCCCTGGCCGGGGTTCCGCGCCGCGCTCGACGAGCACTGCGAACTCCAGGAACGCAGCTACCGGACCCACCGGGACGCGTTCCGGCGCGAGGGCCGGCTGTTCATGCGTGACGACGACGGGGCACCGCTGTACGGGGCGACCGACGGGGTGGCGCTGCTCGACCAGCTCGGCGGCTACGCCGACCAGGGCAACTGGGCGGATCCCGACCTGTTCCGGCTCGAATTCGACGAGGACCGGGCGTGGCCCGTGAGCCAGGCGGGAAACCCGTTCCGGTTCGTGGCGGCGGTGCCGGGCTGGCACTACCGCCGGAGCGGGGCCGACTGGATTCTGCTGTTCTTCGAGCCTGTCGACCGGCTGGCGCTGCTGACGTTCGACTGGAGCTGAGGGAGCGGGGCGTCGGGGGCGGTCCTCCTGTCGGCCCTCCTTCTTACCGGCCTTCCTTCTTACCGGCCCTGGCTTCTGTCGGCCCGCCCTCTTGTTCTGCGCCCGCCCTCTTGTCCGCGCCCTCGCTCCTGTCGGCGCCGTCTCCTGCCGGTCGGTCCTCCGGTCAGTCCTCGAAGTCGACCGAGCCGGCGACATGGGCCCAGCGCTTGTCCTCGGCGCTGGTCCGCTCCAGCTCCGCGGTGCCGTACTGGAGGGCGTCGCGCCCCAGGAGCAGATGCAGCGGCGGCTCATCCTCGTCGGCGATGCCGATCAGGGCGCGGGCGGCCTTGACGGGGTCGATGGGCTCCTTGCCACTGCCGGCGCGCAGGCGCTCGGTCATGGCCCCGACGGTCGGCCGGTAGGCGTCGTCGAAGGCCGGCACCTCCATGGAGGAGCCGGCCCAGTCGGTACGCATGCCGCCGGGCTCGGCCACGGTCACCTTGATGCCCAGCGGCGCGACTTCCTGCCGGAGCACGCCGGAGAAGCCCTCGACGGCGAATTTGGCACTCTGATAGGCGCCCAGGCCCGGCGCGGTGATCCGGCCGCCGATGGAGGCGATCTGGATGACGTGACCGCTGCCCTGGCGCCGCAGGACCGGCAGGGCGGCCTTGGTGACCAGGACCGTGCCGAAGAACACGGCCTCCACCTGCGCGCGGAAGTCGTCCATGGTGACCTCTTCGATGGGCGCCATATTGGCGTAACCGGCGTTGTTCACGACGACGTCGATGCGCCCGAAGCGCTCGACGGCACGCTGAACGGCGCTCTCGGCCCGCGCCTGGTCGGTGACGTCCAGGGCCAGGGGCAGAACGCGGTCCCCGTACGCGTCGACCAGCCCGGAGAGCGTCTCGGTACGGCGCGCGGTCGCGACGACGCGCTTACCGGCCGCCAGGGCCTCTTGCGCGAGGGCGAGTCCCAGGCCCCGGGAAGCGCCGGTGATGAACCAGACCCGCTCGTGCTCCTGTTCCTGCTCCTGCTCCTGCTCCTGCTGGGACATGCCGCTCTCCTTCATCGTCAGCTCCTCGACCTCGATAACGCGCGTCGCTTGCGTTAAAGATAACGCATGACACTTGCGTTATGCGGCGACCGTAGGGTGAGGGCATGGAAACCATTGAGCCCGGCTTCCAGCGGGCCCGCACCCCGGAGCGCAAACGACAGCGCGCCGACGATCTCCTCGACGCCGCCCGCCGGCTGGCGCGCGACGAGGGCGTGCGAGCGGTGACCCTGACCGAGATCGCCACCAGCGCCGGTGTGCATGTCTCCGCCGTGCGCAGGTACTTCGAATCGCGCGAGGAGATCTTCCTGCGGCTCGCCGAGGAGGGCTGGCGGGAGTGGGCCGAGGCGCTACGGAACCGGCTCGGCACCGGCCCGGCGGTCACCCCGTCCGGCCTGGCGACGGCGCTGGCGGACACGCTCGGCGATCGGCCGCTCTTCTGCGACCTGCTCGCCCACGCCCCGCTCAGCCTGGAACGGGCGGTCTCCGCCGACGTGGTGCGCGCCTTCAAGCTCAGCGCCGTGACGGCGGCCCAGGACATCGCGGAAACGCTGGCCGCCGCGCTCCCGGACCTCAACCGGGACGCCGCCCTCGACCTCGTCACGACATCCATGGCGCTGGCGCAGTCCCTCTGGCAGATCTCGCACCCACCGGAGACCCTGGCCAAGCTCTACCGAGAGGACACCCGCCTCGCCCACGCCGCCGTGGAGTTCACACCCCGCCTGACGCGCCTGCTGCACGCGACGGTCGTGGGACTGACGGCGGTGGGAAGCGAGCCCGGAACCGAGGCGTAGCCGGGGTGGGCCGCGCCGAAGCCCACCCGCACCCGCCAGCCACCCGCACCCGAACCCGCACCCCGCACGCCAGAGGGCGGTGAGTCTGTCGCCCACCGCCCTCCGGACGGGTACGTCCGCTGACGTGACCCCCGTACCCCCGTACCCCCCGTACCCTGCCCGTACCGCTACTTCAGGATCGTGATCCTGTCCGCCGCCGGCGGGGCCAGCGGCGCCTGCGCCGTGGAGTTCGCCGCCAGGTAGGCGTTGAAGAGGTCCAGGTCCGACGGGCCGACCAGCTTGTTCTTGCCCTCGCCCAGAGCCGGGAAGCCGTCGCCGCCGCCGGCGAGGAACTCGTTCATCGCGACGCGGTACGTCTTCGCCGGGTCGATCGCCGTGCCGTCCAGCTTCACCGAGTCCGTGACGACCCGGGCGGCGCCCGTCTTCGTCATGTCCAGGGTGTAGGTGAGGCCCTTCGAGATCTGAAGGATCTTCGGGGACGCCTCGTTCACTCCGCTGACCTGCTGCTGGAGCGCCGTGATCAGCTGGGCGCCGGTCAGGTCCACCGCGTTCATCATGTTGGTGAACGGCTGGACCGTGAACGCCTCGCCGTAGGTCACCACGCCGTCGCCCTCACTGCCCGACGCCTTGTGGACCAGGTCCGACCTGATCCCGCCCGGGTTCATGAAGGCGATCTGCGCGCCGCCCTTGTCCGCCGGAGCCATGCCCGTGAGCTGCGCGTCCGCGATCACGTCGCCGAGCGGCGACTCCGGGCTCGTCGCGCCGCGGCCGTTGATGTCCGCGGAGATGAAGCCCTGCGGGGCGTTGGCGATCGGCGCGGCCAGCTTGTTCCAGCGCCCGATCAGCGACGTCATGTCCGCCGCCTTCGGCTGCTCACGGCTGACGATGTGGTTCGCCGACTCCACGCTCGTGCGCACGATGTCGTTGGTACGACGGTCGTAGGTGAGCGTGGTGTCCGTGTAGAGCTTGCCGAACGACGAGGCCGACGTGACCAGTCGCGGGTTCCCGGACGGGTCCGGGATCGTGCAGACGTACGCCTGGTGCGTGTGGCCGGTCACCAGCGCGTCGACCTTGGGCGTGATGCCCTTGGCGATCTCGGCGATCGGACCCGAGATGCCGTCACCGGCCCCCGGGCTGTCGCAGTCGTAGTTGTACGCGGTGGACGCGGGCGAGCCGCCCTCGTGGATCAGCGCGACGATCGACTTGACGCCCTGCCGCTCCAGTTCCTTGGCGTACTTGTTGACCGTCTCTATCTCGTCGTGGAACTTGAGTCCCTTGACGCCCTCGGCGGTCACGATGTTCGGCGTGCCCTCCAGGGTCACCCCGATGAAGCCGATCTTGACGCCGTTCTTCTTCCAGACCGTGTACGGCTTGAGGATCGGCTTGCCGGTCTTCTCCGACGTCACATTGGCGGCGAGGTACGGGAAGTCGGCGCCCTTGAACTTCTTCCCCTTCTCGTAGCAGCCCTCGGTCGGGTGGCAGCCGCCGTTCTGCAGGCGGGCCAGCTCGACGGCGCCCTCGTCGAACTCGTGGTTGCCGACGGTCGTGACATCGAGGTCGATCTTGTTGAGCGCCTCGATGGTGGGCTCGTCGTGGAAGAGGCCGGACAGCAGCGGGCTCGCGCCCACCATGTCGCCGCCGGCCGCGGTGACGGAGTACGGGTTGCCCTTGCGGGCGTTGCGCAGCGAGGTCGCGAGGTACTCGATACCACCGGCCGGGATCGCCTTGGTCGTACCGTCGGCCTGCTTCTCGGTGACGGTCCCGGCGGAGCCCGCGGGCGCCTCCAGGTTGCCGTGCAGGTCGTTGAAGGAAAGCAGCTGTACGTCAACGGTGCTCGGCTTGTGCGAGCCATGGCCGTGGCCGTGCCCCTTGCCGTGACCGGCCTCGGTGGCGGTGGCGGTCGGCATCGCGGCGAAGAGGGCGCCGACGGTAGCCAGACCTGCGGCAGCGGCGAGCACCCGCCGTGCCGCGCGGTTCTTCTGCGGTGTCGCTGACATCGATCCCCTTGGTGAATTCAGCGTGCGAGGTGAGAGTGAAGCGTGAGGGGGGTGAAAGGCGCGGAGTGTAACGAAGCCCGCGAGCCGCAGCCTAGAGTCAACGCGCGTAGCACGACAGGGGGTACCGGGTTACGAGCTGGTTGCCGTTGCGGGTGCGGAAGCTGTCGCGGCCCGGACCATACGCCGTCCTCGCCGGGACCGTCGCCGTGTGGCACCCGGACCGGACGCCGCATACCGCGTGGACCAAACGCCACGTATCGGCCGAACCCCGTCCGGACCGTACGCTGTCGCCGCCCGGACCGTACGCCGTCCCCGCCCGGACCGTACGCCGTCCCCGCCGGGACCGCACGCCGGACCGCCCGGACCATCCGCCCTCCCGCCGCGCCCCCGCCGTACCCTCGACCCATGACTGACGCAGTAGCCCGCGAGCCCGGCCGGCAGATCCAGACCCTCGACGCGCTCACCCCCGGGCAAGCCGAAGACGTACTCGCCCTGCTGGCGGAGGCAGCCGCCTCGGACGAGGTGCAGGCCGTCTCCGAGCAGGGCCGGCTCCAGTTGCGCGGCGGGCACCGGGAGGGCGTACGGCACTTCCTGCTGACCGTCGACGGTGAACTCGTCGGGTACGGACAGCTGGAGGACACCGATCCCATCGAGGCCCCGGCCGCCGAGCTGGTCGTACGCCCCGGGTGCCGGGGCCGGGGCCACGGGCGGGCGCTGGGTACGGCCCTGCTGGGCGCGTCCGGGAAGCGGCTGCGGGTGTGGGCGCACGGCGGCAGGTCGGCCGCGCGGCATCTGGCCCAGGTACTCGGGCTGACCCTGTTCCGTGAACTGCGCCAGCTGCGCAGGCCGCTGGTCCCGCCCGCGATCCCGGAGCCGGTGCTGCCCGCCGGGGTCACCGTCCGTACGTTCGTCCCCGGCCAGGACGACGCGGCGTGGCTCGCGGTCAACGCCGCCGCCTTCGCCCACCACCCCGAGCAGGGCGCGCTGACCCAGCGGGACCTGGACGACCGTTTCGCCCAGTCGTGGTTCGACCCGAAGGGCTTCTTCCTGGCCGAGCGCGATGGCGAACTGATCGGTTTCCACTGGACCAAGGTGCACGCCGGGGAGCAGCTCGGTGAGGTGTACGTCCTGGGCATCAGGCCCGACGCGCAGGGCGGCGGCCTCGGCAAGGCGCTCACCGCGATCGGGCTGCGGTATCTGGCGGCGCAGGGGCTGCCGACCGCGATGCTCTACGTGGACGCGGACAACACGGCGGCGGTGACGGTGTACGAGCGGCTCGGCTTCAGCACGCACGAGGTCGACCTGATGTACCGCACGGAGTCCTGAACCGACGACAAACGGAGTCCTGAACCGACGACAAGGGGAACGGACAAGGGGAGTCGAGGGGCGGCGTACTTGACGCCGCCCCTTCTCTTACGCCACCCTTTCACTACTTCCCTAGTGAAAGGGTGGTTGCGGGTGATCGAGTACCGCATCGACCGGCGCAGCGGGGTGGCCACCTACCTCCAGATCGTCCAGCAGACCAAACAGGCCCTGCGCCTGGGCCTGCTGGAGCCCGGCGACAAGCTGCCCACCGCCCGCGAGGTGGTGGCGGCCACCGCCATCAACCCCAACACCGTCCTCAAGGCGTACCGCGAGCTGGAGCGCGAGGGGCTGGCGGAAGGGCGGCGCGGCCTCGGCACGTTCGTACAGGGCACCCTCGGCCGGGGCTCCGCCGACAGCGAGCTGCGGGCCGAGCTGGCCGCCTGGGCGGACCGCGCCCGCGCCGGAGGACTCGACAAGGACGACGTGACCGCGCTCTTCACCTCGGTGGTCGAAGAGCGCTTCGAAGAACGCGCCAAAGGCGCCCGGGACACTACGCGCACCACGCGCACCACGCGCATCAAGGGGGACCACGCATGACTGTGGCCGCGATCGAGGCGACCGGCCTCGGCAAACGCTTCGCGGGGGTGGGACGACGTGAGCGCTGGGCGCTGCGCGGCTGCTCCTTCCGCATACCCGCCGGGCGCGTCTGCGCCCTCGTCGGCCCCAACGGCGCCGGCAAATCGACGCTGCTCGCCCACGCGGCCGGGCTGCTCGCTCCCACCGAGGGGACCCTGCGTGTCCTGGGCGCGGCACCGGCCGACGCCCGCGCGCACCTCGCGTACGTCGCCCAGGACAAGCCGCTGTACCCGCAGCTGACGGTCGGTGAGACGCTGCGCATGGGCCGCGAGCTGAACCCGGGGCGCTGGGACGCGGCGGCGGCCGAGCGGATCATCGAGGGCGGCGGCCAGGGCAGCGCGCTCGACCACGGCCGGCGGGTCCGTTCGCTCTCCGGCGGTCAGCGCACCCGCGTCGCGCTCGCCCTCGCGCTCGGCAAACGCCCCGGACTGCTGCTGCTGGACGAGCCGATGGCGGATCTCGACCCGCTGGCGCGCCATCAGCTGATGGGCGCTCTGATGGCGGGCGCGGAGGAACACGGCACCACCGTCGTGATCTCCTCGCACATCCTCACGGAACTGGCCGACGCCTGCGACTACCTGCTGCTCGTGGACGGCGGCCGGGTACGGCTCGGGGGCGAGGTGGAGGACATCCTCACCGCGCACCGGCTGGTGAGCGGAGCGGCGCGGGATCTGGACGACCTGACGCCGCACACGGTCGTCGAGTCCCGTACGGCGGGGCGCGGACGTACGGCGCTGATCCGGCCGGACGGACCGCTGGACCGTACCTGGCAGACCGCCGAACCCTCCCTGGAGGAACTGCTGTTGGCACACCTGCGCTCCCCGGGCGCGCCCACCCTGCTCACCCCGAGCGCCGAGCCGCCGGCCGGCGGCGACGGAAACGGCGAGCGCGGCCGTACGGCGGTGGCGGCATGAGCGCACCGACCCTGCGCGGCCCGGTCCGGGTCGCCGTACGCCAGCACCGCCGCGTGCTGTGGGCGGGGACCGCACTCCTCGTACTGACCGCCGCGATCCTGCTCTACCAGCGCTATCTCGCGACGAGCGCGGTGAGCGACTTCGCCGGAACGGGCTGTTCCGTCCAGGTCACCACGGCCGGCTGCGGGGACACGGTCCGGGGCTTCTTCGACGCCCAGTACGCCTTCCACCAGTGGCTCGGCAACACGGGCGCCCTGCTGTTCGCGCTCCCCGTGGTCGTCGGCGCCTTCGTGGCGGGTCCGGTGATCGGCCGGGAGCTGGAGTCCGGGACGTACAAGCTCGCCTGGACGCAGTCCGTCTCCCCCGCCCGCTGGCTCGCGGCGAAGCTCACGGCTCCCGTGGTGTGGACGGTCGTCGGCGGTACGGCGCTGGTGATCCTCTACCGCGCGTCCAGGTTCCAGGGGCCCGAGGGCGTGTACTCCGTCTACTGGTACGACAGGCTCGGCTTCGCCGGGCTCGGCCCGCTGCCTGTCGCGTACGGCCTCCTCGGCATCGCGCTCGGCGCGCTCGCCGGGCTGCTGGTGCGCCGTACGGTCCTGGCGATGTCGGCCACCGCGCTGGCCCTGGGCGGGGCCATGCTCGCCATGATCACGTGGCTGCGCCCGTATCTGTGGCCCATCGAGACCGTCACGGGCGACGGGCGCCTCCCCGACCTGGCCTGGACGCTCCAGGACGGCGTCATCCTGGCCTCGGGCGAGCGGATGACCCGGGAGGAGTGCATGGCGACGGGCTGGTCGTCGTCCCCGTGCCAGACCCTGCAAGAGGGCGGCAGGCACTTCACCGACTACCACCCCGCCTCCCACTTCTGGCCCCTCCAGCTCATGGAGACCGGGATCGTCCTGGCCGTGGCCGCCGTGGTCGTCCTCGCGGCCTTCCGGGTGCTGCGCCGCAGCCACGCCTGACGCCCTGACGCCGGGACCGGACGTAGCGGTCCCGGACCGGCCGCCGGTCCGGCCCCCACCCGGGGCCACCGGCTCACCCACGGCTACGGTGGGGCTCCCCGGAGGTGGCACATCGCCCCCGGGGAGCCCCGCCCCGCTTCCCTTCACGTCATGTCGCCGTTACCGGCCATTCAGACGCTCTTGCGAGTCTCTGTGAATGCAGCCCGCTGTGCCCCCCACGCCTAACGGCAGGACCAACGGCAGGATCCACCTCGCCCCCGCTCTCTCCGACGCGCCCGTCGTGCCTTCCGCGCGGAACAATAGGGACATGAACCAGCAGCCCGCCGAGGTACCGGTCCAGCATCCCCAGCCGTCCGTCGGATTCATAGCCGCGCACCGGCCCCACACCGTGGCCGCCACCAGCTCCGACCTCGAACCCGATCTCGACGCCGACCTCGACGCGTACGAGGAGGAGAGCGGCCCGGACGGCACCGATCTGCCGCAGGGCAGGTTCCTCGACCGCGAGCGCAGCTGGCTCGCCTTCAACGAACGGGTCCTGGAGCTGGCGGAGGACCCCACCACGCCGCTCCTCGAACGGGCTAATTTCCTCGCCATCTTCGCGTCCAACCTGGACGAGTTCTTCATGGTCAGGGTGGCCGGGCTGAAGCGTCGCATCGCGACCGGTGTCGCCACCCGCTCCGCGTCCGGCCTCCAGCCGCGCGAGGTGCTGGATCTCATCTGGACCCGCTCGCGCGAGCTCATGGCCCGGCACGCCGCCTGCTACCAGCAGGACGTCGCCCCCGCCCTCGCCGACGAGGGCATCCACATCATCCGCTGGCCCGAGCTGACCGAGAAGGAGCAGGCGCGCCTCTTCACGCTCTTCCGCCAGCAGATCTTCCCGGTCCTCACGCCCCTCGCCGTGGACCCGGCGCACCCCTTCCCGTATATCTCCGGCCTCTCGCTCAACCTGGCCGTGACCGTACGCAACCCGGTGAGCGGCCACCGTCACTTCGCGCGGGTCAAGGTGCCGCCGCTGCTCTCCCGCTTCCTGGAGGCGTCCCCCTCGCGGTACGTACCGCTGGAGGACGTGATCGCCGCCCACCTGGAGGAGCTGTTTCCCGGGATGGAGGTGCTGGCGCACCACATGTTCCGGGTCACGCGCAACGAGGACCTGGAGGTGGAGGAGGACGACGCCGAGAACCTCCTCAAGGCGCTGGAGAAGGAGCTCATGCGGCGCCGCTTCGGCCCGCCCGTCCGGCTGGAGGTCGAGGAGGACATCGCGCCCGAGGTCCTGGACCGGCTGGTGCGCGAGCTGAAGGTGACCGACGCGGAGGTCTATCCGCTGCCGGGCCCGCTGGATCTCACCGCGCTCTTCGGGATCTCCTCGCTCGACCGGCCCGAGCTGAAGTTCCCGAAGTTCATCGCGGGGACGAACCGCCAGCTCGCCGAGGTGGAGTCCGCGTCCGCGCCCGACATCTTCGCGGCGCTGCGCAACCGCGATGTGCTGCTGCACCACCCGTACGACTCGTTCTCGACCTCCGTCCAGGCGTTCCTGGAGCAGGCCGCGGCCGACCCGGACGTCCTGGCCATCAAGCAGACGCTGTACCGGACGTCCGGCGACTCCCCGATCGTGGACGCGCTGATAGACGCCGCGGAGTCGGGCAAGCAGGTCCTCGTCCTCGTCGAGATCAAGGCCCGCTTCGACGAGCAGGCCAACATCAAGTGGGCGCGCAAGCTGGAAGAGGCCGGCTGCCATGTGGTCTACGGCCTGGTCGGGCTGAAGACGCACTGCAAGCTCTCGCTGGTGGTACGGCAGGAGGGCGAGTCCCTGCGCCGCTACAGCCATGTCGGCACCGGCAACTACCACCCGAAGACGGCCCGGCTGTATGAGGACCTCGGCCTGCTCACCGCGGACCCGCAGGTCGGCGCGGATCTGTCCGACCTGTTCAACCGGCTGTCCGGCTACTCGCGCCGGGAGACCTACCGGCGGCTGCTGGTCGCCCCGAAGTCCCTGCGCGACGGGCTCGTCTCCCGGATCAACAAGGAAGTCGCGCACCACCAGGCCGGCCGTCCCGCCTCCGTCCGCATCAAGGTCAACTCGATGGTCGACGAAGCGGTCATCGACGCCTGTTACCGGGCCTCGCAGGCCGGGGTGCCGGTGGACATCTGGGTGCGCGGGATCTGCGCCGTACGCCCCGGGGTCGCCGGGCTCTCCGAGAACATACGGGTCCGCTCGATCCTGGGCCGCTTCCTGGAGCACTCCCGGATCTTCGCCTTCGGCAACGGCGGGGAACCCGAGGTCTGGATGGGCAGCGCCGACATGATGCACCGCAATCTCGACCGGCGTATCGAAGCCCTGGTCCGGATCACCGACCCGGCCCACCGCGCCTCGATAACCCGGCTGATGGAGACCGGGATGTCCGACACCACGTCCTCCTGGCACCTCGGCCCGGACGGCAACTGGACCCGGCACTCGACGGACGCCGAGGGCCAGCCGCTACGGAACATCCAGGAAATGCTCATAGACGCCCGGAGGCGCCGGCGTGCAGCACCATGAAGTGGACACCGACCGGCTTACCCCGACAGGCCCCGGCGGGCTGACCGCGGGCGAGGTCCTGGCCGGCTATCTGCACTCCCACGCCGCCGACTTCCTGCGCGGCCTGCGGCTGTACGGGGAGAGCGGCGCGGACACGGCGGCGGCCGAGTCGGCCGCCCTGGCACTGCGCGGCGCGGCCCGCAGGATCGGGGGCGGCCTGCACACGTTCCGGCCGCTGCTCGACCCCGGCTGGGCCGACCAGCTCCGTACGGAACTGGGCTGGCTGTCCGGCACGCTGGCCCAGGAGCACGCCTGTACGGCCCGGCTGCACCGGCTGGTGGGGGCGCTGGGCAGGCTCTCGGGCGCGGCGCCCGTGCCCGTCGCCGTACCGGCCACGACGCTCGGTTCGGCGCCCGGCGCGCGTACGGGGGCGGAGCCCGGCGGGCCGCAGCCCGGGACGCTCACCGTCGGCGCGTCCCGCGCGGGCGCGCTGCTGGAGCGGCAGCTGACCCTCGCCCGGACCCGCGCGCACTCGGCCGCGCTCCAGGCACTCGGCTCGTCCCGCTTCCACGCGGTGGCGGACGCGGTGGCCGTACTGGCCTCGGAAGTACCGCTGGCACCGCTCGCGAGCGCCCCGGCCGTCGAGGTGCTCGCCGGTCCCGGCGAGGCCACCGAGCGGCAGCTGCTGGACGCCGTCGCCGCGCTGCCGCTGGCGCGGGCCGCCCATCCGTACAACGCGGAGGCGCTGGTCCACGGCCTGGCGACCTCCTCGGAGGGCGAGGCGCAGGACGCGCCCTGGCATCACGTACGGCAGCTGCTGCGGCTGCACCGGTACGCCCAGGAGGTGTGGTGCCCCGGCGGCGCCCCCGATCCGGTGCTGCTGGGCGCGGGCCAGGCGCTGGACCGGCACCGCGACGCGGCCGAGGCGGCGGCAGCGGCGGCCAACGCGGCCCGCACCCCCCGGATCGCGCCGACGACGGCATACGCCCTGGGCGTACTGCACGCGGACCAGCGCCACGAGGTGGAGGCGGCGCGCTTCGCCTTTCAGCAGGTGTGGCAGAAGGCGGCGGTGGCACGGTGACCGCGACGCCGGGCGCGGGGCCTGAGCGGCCCCGGGGGCCGGAGGGACACACGGGGTCCGAGGAGCGCGGGCAGGGCCTCGTCCGCGCGGGCGGGTGCGTGCTCTGGCGCCGCTCGCCGCACGGGGGCGGCGGCACGGAGATCTGCCTGGTGCACCGGCCCAAATACGACGACTGGTCCCACCCCAAGGGCAAGCTCAAGCGCGCGGAGGACCCGCTGGCCGGGGCCCTGCGCGAGGTCCTGGAGGAGACGGGCCACCACTGTGTGCCGGGGACCCGGCTCGGCACCGTGCGCTATCTGGCACAGGGACGCCCCAAAGAGGTCACGTACTGGGCGGCCGAGGCGACGGACGGCACGTTCGTCCCGAACGACGAGGTCGACCGCATCGTGTGGCTGTCCCCGCCGGCGGCCCGCGACCGCCTGACGCAGCCCCGCGACCGGCTACTGGTCGACGCGCTCCTGAACGCGCCGCACGCGCCGTAGCGCCCTGTCGGCCGGGAGCGGTCCGGACCGCCGGCCCAGGCGTTGGGGTCCCGCGGATCACGTCGAGTACTCCAGCTCGGTCAGGGCGGCCTGCCTCACGACCAGGGCGAGTTCGTCGACGTCCAGGGCCGCGAGGTACTTCACGAGCGCGTCGCGCGTCTCGTGCACGCGCTCGGCCAGCGCCACACCGCTGATGTCACGGGGCGGAATGATCCGACGGAACGCAGGCTCCTCCATCGCACCCGCGATCAGCTTCTCGGCCAGCCACACTGGGGTGCGCTCCCGGATGGCGAACGTCACGTGGACGCTGTCCTCGTCGATGTCCGCCACATAGGGATTGTGGACCCAGCCCCTCGGCAACAGCAGCGACTGCCCCGCGCGGAGATCGAACTCGGCGTCCGGGCCGGCGGCCTCCCAGTCCGGGATGTAGTTCTCGCGCCACACCCGCCAGGATGCGTTGAACTCCCTCATCGGCGCTTCCACGGGCGGGCGCCACAGTTGCCACCGCTTGACCCCCGCTGCCTGCACGATCACCGCCATCTGCTGATCCCAATGGTGGCGAAGCCCCTGATTTCCCGGCGGCGTCAGGAACGCGTGGACGTAGTTCGAATATCCCGTCATTGAGGAACGCCGAAGTGACAATGCGGTCGAGTTCCGTGGTGTCGCGCCGGTACACGCGAGGTTCGTCCGGCCAGGAAGTCAAGAGGTCGGCTACGCCGGTCTCCGGGAGCAGAAGACTGAGCGACATGGCATCCTTTCCCACCCGCTGTGCTGTCAGAGAAGCGGCATCGGGCATGGAATCCGAGAGAGAAAGCGATGAGGGCAGCACACAACTGAGAACGACACCAGATTCGAGGACTTGGTGTAGTGGACCCAGACGGCATCACTGCCCCGTCTGAGCGCGTCCTCCGCGTAGTCGGCCTTCGTATCCAAATCGATGTACGCCTGCTCGCCACCCAGGTTGCCTCCGCAGAAGTTCTCGAACTCTGCTCCTTCGGCAGGAAGGCTGTAGATGGTGTTGGGCGGCTCGGTCTCAGCTTTTGCCACAGTTCCCACAGTGATCACCTCGCGCTACGTAACGCTTACTGACGTGAGGTAAAGCATCGACTTACGGCGCAACGGGCTTCCATAGGCTTCTACGGACTTGCACGGATTCACCCGAGCGCGTCGATTGCGGCAGTGATCAACTTGCGGGCGTTCGCTCCGTAGACCGCGATCCTGGACAGCTCTTTGAACGTACGTGCATACTCGGCGACTTCACGCGGCTGCGTCACCGTAAGATTCGCCGACACCAGTTCCACGGATGCTTGTGCGTCATCGAAGAGAGAGAAGGACTCGGTCGGCCATGCATCGCCACGCTCAGTTCCCACAGGGATAACGCCGAGACTCACGGACGGTTGGGATGCCGCCGCGATGAGATGGCCGAGTTGGCCGCTCATGACGCGGGCATCTCCGATCACTGTGCGGAGAACCCATTCCTCCACGAGCATGGCGAATCCCTGATGACCTGAGCGAAGGATGCGCTGTCGGTCCATCCGCACCGCGACAGCGGCATCAACGTCATCCGGAGCATCCCGCAGGGCAACCACCGTGTTGAGTACGGCACGGGTGTAGTCGGGAGTCTGCAAGAGACCGGGAACGACCCACGACTGGTAGAAGCGGAAGCGCCGGGTTCGCTCGAAAAGGGGCAGCACGGACTGCTGCACCCGCTTCAGGCCGCCCCTCTCCAGACGCCTCCACTCGACGTACATGCCTTCGATGCCACGGGCCGTGGCAATGAGGTCAGCGGTCTGGCCCTCCGCATCGCACAGCCTCGTCCAGACGCGGATGTCGGCGTCGGAGGGCGGCGTCTTGCCGTTCTCGATGCGCGAGGTCTTGGACTCATGCCACCCAGCAGCCGCCGCCAAAGCCCGGCCCGTCATGCCGGAGTCCTTCCGGAGCTCACGCAGGCGCGATCCGAGGGCTTCCTTGGCTTGCCGGACGCTCGACGAAGGCGACGACGGGGCCACGGGAGAAGTGTGCCTGTTCACTCGTAGCTCAGGACGGCCTGTACTCCTCGTGCGGTACCGCCCGTTCCCACACCGCCTCGAAGGCCGCCGAACAGAGCTGCGCAACGCCAGGATCAGCCGTGCGCTCCTCGTCCCCTTCCGGGGAGAGTTCCCCTTCTCCGGTGAAATGGAGAAACACGACCAGACTGTCGTCGAACAGCCAGAAATCGTTGCCGGGGAGGGCCAGATCCGAGGCCCGGCGACGGGGAAGCCAACGGACCCGCTCGCCGCCGGCGGCGTTGCCGGCCGTCAGGTGATGCTCGAACCGGATGTAGTCGCTGATCGGCTCGGAGACGATCCGAGCCCGGCGAACCGCTACGCCGCGGCCGGTGATCTCACGCATCAGCTCCAGCCAGGGACGCTGATCCGGATCACTGTCGGCGGAGACAGAGTGCCTGTCCCGCTGCCAGGCGATGAAGCGCGGATCCGACCTCATGTAGCCGTCCCGCATCTCCAGGTGCACCGCCGACCGCTTGGCCAGCCGGAACAGCTCGTCAAACGTGGGTTCCGCCGCCACCGGTGACCTCCGGGAAGAACATGACCATGTACTTGGGGATCTCGACCACGGTCTCGTGGTCGGGCAGGTCCATCTGAGACAGCCGCTCCTCGTCACGTACCTTCAAGCCCTGAACCAGGTACTTGTCCGCCACGTCGTCGTAGTACACAGTCGGGGACTTGCCTTCGGGAGAGTTCGGGTCCTTGCCGAGCATGTGCAGAGCCATGACGACCTCCAGCTTCACGGCCAACGATGTCTGGACCTCAGCTTGGGGCGGAATCACCTGAGCAGACAGGAACTTGCATGAACTTGCGCGGATTCGCCGGCCTCTGAAGAACGGTGGGACCACCAGGACGGTCCCCGGCGCCGCACCCGACGTAGTGGCCCTACGCCGCACAGCGGGCCGTACCCGACGTAGCGCGCCGTACGCGGCTCGGCGCCGGTCACCATGTGGCGCTTTCGTGATCGCGAGTACGCCCTCCGTACACCCAGTCGGGTGTACGGCACGCGCGCCGGAACCACACCGCCCCGCGAGGTTCACCTCCCGTTCACTCGCCCCCGTCGGCGGCTTCACCTGATCTGCCTAATTTCGGCCTTACACGGTGACGGTCATAGCGCCGCACCAGCCACCCCGACGCACGCCGCCGTACAAAGGCTCAGACCGGCGGCTCCTGGAAGGAAACACCCGAAGTGAAGCTTCAGCGCAAGAACGGGCTGCGCGCCACCGCGCTCGGTGCCCTCGCCGTCTCCGGCGCCCTGGTTCTCACGGCGTGCGGTTCGGACGACAACGCTCCCGAGGGCACGGCGACGAAGTCGTCCGCCGCGACGAGCGCGGTGTGCAAGGACGCCAAGGGTCAGCTGCTCGCGTCCGGTTCCAGCGCGCAGAAGAACGCCATGGACCTCTGGATCAAGAACTACATGGCCACCTGCACCGGCGTGGAGGTCAACTACAAGTCCTCGTCGTCCGGCGAGGGCATCGTCGCCTTCAACCAGGGCACGGTCGGCTTCGCCGGCTCCGACTCGGCGCTGAAGCCCGAAGAGGTCGCCGACTCGAAGAAGATCTGCACCGGCGGCCAGGGCATCAACCTGCCGATGGTCGGCGGACCGATCGCGATCGGTTACCACCTGGAGGGTGTGGACAGCCTCGTCCTCGACGCCCCCACCCTCGCCAAGATCTTCGACAGCAAGATCAAGAGCTGGGACGACGCGGCGATCAAGGCGCTCAACCCCGACGCCAAGCTCCCCAAGAAGCCGATCCAGGCCTTCCACCGCTCCGAGGACTCCGGCACCACGCAGAACCTCGGCAAGTACCTGGGCGCCACGGCCTCGTCCGACTGGAAGTACGAGGCCGAGAAGAAGTGGCCCGCCCCCGGCGGCCAGGCGGCTTCCGGCTCCTCCGGTGTCGCCACCCAGGTGAAGCAGGTCGACGGCTCGATCGGTTACTTCGAGCTCTCCTACGCCACCTCGCAGCAGATCTCGACGGTCAAGATCGACACGGGCGCCAGCGCCCCGGTCGAGGCGACCTCCGAGAACGCCTCCAAGGCCATCGCCGCCGCCAAGATCAAGGGCACCGGCAAGGACCTGGCCCTGGACCTCGACTACACCACCAAGGCCGACGGCGCCTACCCGATCGTCCTGGTGACGTACGAGATCGCCTGCGACAAGGGCAACAAGCCCGAGACCCTGGCCACGGTCAAGTCCTTCCTGACCTACACGGCCGGCGCCGACGGTCAGGCGCTGCTCTCCGAGGCCGGCTACGCGCCGATCCCCGCCGAGATCAACGCCAAGGTCCGCGAGACGGTCGACTCCCTCTCGTAACCACAGAGCGACAGGTGACGGCCGCCGGTCCACGGGATCTCTCCGGACCGGCGGCCGCCACCTCATCCGGTGCACCGCCGCCAGGGGAGCCAGCCCTCCCCCACACAGACCGGAAAGACCATGGCTTCCACCACATCGATAGACACCCCACCACCGCCGCAGCCCCCGCGTACCGACCCTCCGTCGGCGACGACCTCCACCGGGCGTGCGGGCGACAAGATCTTCTCGGGCCTCTCCAGGGGCTCGGGCATTCTGCTGCTCGTCATCATGGCGTCGATCGCGGGCTTCCTCGCCTACCGCGCCTCCATCGCCATCTCCAAGGACGAGGGCAACTTCCTCACCACGTTCGACTGGAACCCCTCCGCGTCCCCGCCGGTCTTCGGCATCGCGGTCCTGCTCTTCGGCACGGTCGTCAGCTCGATCATCGCGATGGTCATCGCGGTTCCGATCGCTGTCGGCATCGCGCTGTTCATCTCGCACTACGCGCCCCGCAAGGTGGCCGCGCCCCTCGCCTACGTCGTGGACCTGCTGGCCGCCGTGCCGAGCATCATCTACGGCATCTGGGGCGCCCTCGTCCTCGTGCCGTATCTCGACGGTCTGAACTCCTGGCTCGACCAGTACTTCGCCTGGACGTACATCTTCGACCAGACGCAGCCCGGCGTGGCCCGCAACATGCTCACCGTCGGCATCCTGCTGGCGATCATGATCCTGCCGATCGTGACCAGCGTCAGCCGCGAGGTCTTCCTCCAGGTCCCGCGCATGAACGAGGAGGCGGCGCTCGCCCTGGGCGCCACCCGCTGGGAGGTCATCCGGCTCTCGGTGCTGCCCTTCGGACGCTCCGGTGTCATCTCCGCGTCGATGCTGGGGCTCGGCCGCGCGCTCGGCGAGACGATGGCCGTCGCCACGGTCCTCTCGCCGAGCTATCTGATCTCGCTCCATCTGCTCGACCCGGGCGGCGGCACGTTCGCCCAGAACATCGCGGCGAAGTTCGACGAGGCCAATGAGTTCGGGCGCGACGCCCTGATCGCCTCCGGTCTGGTCCTCTTCGTCCTCACCCTGCTGGTGAACGGCGCGGCCCGTCTGATCATCGCGCGCCGCAAGGAGTACTCGGGGGCCAACGCATGAGCCACGCAGCTGTTCAGGACACACCGACCCCGGTGCCGCCCCCGGGCGGGCCGGGCAGCCTCAGCCAGCGCAGCCTCCCCCGCTGGGCACCGGCCGGCTTCGCCCTCCTCGGCATCCTCGTCGGCGTGGGCGTCGGCGCCGCCGCCGGTCTCGACAGCAAGGTCCAGTGGGGCCTGATCGCGGTCGTCGCCTTCGTCGTCATCTCGTACGTCGTCACGACGACCGTCGAGAACCAGCGCCAGGCCAGGGACCGGCTGGCCACCAGCATCGTCTGGGTCTGCTTCGTCCTCGCCGTCATCCCGCTGTTCTCGCTCCTCTGGACGACGATCAGCCGCGGCATCGAGATCCTCGACGGGTACTTCCTGTCGCACTCCATGGCCGGTGTGCCCAGCGCCGAGGTGGGCGGCGGTGTCTACCACGCGCTCCTCGGCACGCTGGAGCAGGTCGGCATCGCCACCGTGATCTCGGCGCCGATCGGCCTGCTGACCGCCGTGTACCTGGTCGAGTACGGCAAGGGCGCGCTGGCCAAGGCCGTCACGTTCTTCGTGGACGTCATGACCGGCATCCCGTCCATCGTCGCGGGTCTCTTCATCCTGTCGATCGTGCTCATGTTCAAGATCGAGCCGTCCGGCCTGCTCGGAGCGCTCGCGCTGGCGATCCTGATGATCCCGGTCGTGGTCCGCTCCACCGAGGAGATGCTCAAGCTCGTACCGAACGAGCTGCGCGAGGCGTCCCTCGCCCTCGGCGTACCGAAGTGGCGCACGATCCTCAAGGTCGTCCTGCCGACCGCGATCGGCGGTATCACCACCGGTGTGATGCTCGCGATCGCGCGTATCGCCGGTGAGACCGCGCCGATCATCCTCCTCGTCTTCGGCAGCCAGCTGATCAACCCGAACCCCTTCGAGGGTGCGCAGTCCTCGCTGCCCTTCTACATCTACGAGCAGTACAAGGCCGGCGAGGTGGCCTCGATCGACCGTGCCTGGGCAGCGGCCCTGGTGCTGATCGCGTTCGTCATGATCCTCAACCTGGTGGCGCGCGGCATCGCCCGCTGGAAGGCCCCGAAGACCGGCCGCTGAGGCCTCGATATCCGGCTCCGCCGCGCGGGGCCACGAAAGAAGCAGTGATTGACATGGCCAAGCGAATCGACGTCAGCGGTCTGACCGCCTACTACGGCTCCCACCGGGCCATCGACGACATCTCGATGACCGTGGAGCCCCGCTCCGTGACGGCCTTCATCGGCCCGTCCGGCTGCGGCAAGTCCACCTTCCTCCGCACCCTCAACCGCATGCACGAGGTCACCCCCGGCGGCCGGGTCGAGGGCAAGGTCCTGCTGGACGACGAGAACCTGTACGGGCCGAACGTCGACCCGGTCGCGGTGCGCCGTACCGTCGGCATGGTCTTCCAGCGTCCGAACCCGTTCCCGACGATGTCGATCTTCGACAACGTCGCGGCGGGCCTGCGGCTCAACGGCAAGGTCCGCAAGAGCGAGCTGGCCGAGGTCGTGGAGAAGTCCCTCAAGGGCGCCAACCTCTGGAACGAGGTCAAGGACCGCCTGAACAAGCCCGGTTCCGGCCTCTCCGGCGGCCAGCAGCAGCGTCTGTGCATCGCCCGCGCGATCGCGGTCGAGCCGGACGTGCTGCTGATGGACGAGCCCTGCTCCGCCCTCGACCCGATCTCCACCCTCGCCATCGAGGACCTGATCGGGGAGCTGAAGGAGCGCTTCACGATCGTCATCGTGACGCACAACATGCAGCAGGCGGCGCGTGTGTCGGACCGTACGGCGTTCTTCAACCTGGCCGCCGTCGGCCAGCCCGGCAAGCTCATCGAGATAGACGAGACCGAGCGGATCTTCGCCAATCCGTCCGTACAGGCAACGGAGGACTACATCTCCGGACGCTTCGGATAGGCGGCAGCCGTCCTGCGGTGCTGCATGGCGGTGCCACCGCACGGCGAAGGGCCCGCCCCCTCTCCCAGGGGGGCGGGCCCACTTCTTTTGTACGGGCTTCTTTGTCCGGGCTTCTTTGTCCGGGCTTCCTCGTACGGGCTTCCTTCTGCGGGCTTCCTTGTACGAGTGACTCAGCCGGGGCAGCCGGGGGCGAGCTTGTACGGGCGCCTCGGCCGAAGGCCCTCAGCCGAAGGCGAGGTTCACCAGCCAGAAGCTCACGGCCGCGACGAGCGCCGCCGCCGGCATCGTGATGAACCAGCCGAGAATGATGTTCTTGGCGACCCCCCAGCGGACCGCGTTGACCCGCTTCGTCGCCCCGGCGCCCATGATCGCCGAGGTGATGACATGCGTCGTGGAGATCGGCGCGTGGAACAGGAACGCCGAGCCGAACATGATGGACGCGCCCGTCGTCTCCGCCGCGAACCCCTGCGGCGGGTCCAGCTCGATGATCTTCCGGCCGAGCGTCCGCATGATGCGCCAGCCGCCCGCGTACGTACCGAGGGACAGCATCAGCGCGCAGACGATCTTCACCCAGACCGGGATCGCGTCTCCGGAGTCCTCCACATCGGCGATGACCAGCGCCATCACCACAATGCCCATCGTCTTCTGGGCGTCCTGAAGACCGTGCCCGAGCGCCATACCCGCCGCCGAGACGGTCTGGGCTATCCGGAAACCGCGCTTGGCCTTGTGCGGGTTGGTCCTGCGGAACAGCCACATGATCGCGACCATCACCAGATATCCGACGATCAGGCCGACGACTGGGGAGACGAACATCGGGATGACGATCTTCTCCAGCACCCCGCCCCAGATGACATCGGTCCCGCCGGCCAGCGCCGCGCCCACCATGCCGCCGAACAGCGCGTGGGAGGACGAGGACGGAAGCCCGAAGTACCAGGTGACCAGGTTCCAGACGATCGCTCCGACCAGCGCGGCGAAGAGGATGCCCATCCCCCGCGATCCGTGCGGCGTGGCGATCAGGCCCTCGCTGACGGTCTTGGCGACCCCCTGGCCGAGGAACGCGCCCGCGAGGTTCATCACCGCGGCCATCGCCAGAGCCGCACGCGGGGTCAGTGCCCGGGTCGAGACCGAGGTGGCGATGGCGTTGGCGGAGTCGTGAAAGCCGTTGGTGTAGGTGAAACCGAGCGCGACGGCGACGGTCACGATCAGCGCGAAGGTGTCCACGTGGTTCAGGACTCCTTGACCGCGATGGTCTCCACCGTGTTCGCGACGTGCTCGAACGCGTCGGCGGCCTCTTCGAGCACGTCGACGATCTGCTTGAGCTTGAGCACCTCCATCGCGTCGTACTTGCCGTTGAAGAGGTGGGCGAGCAGCTTGCGGTGGATCTGGTCCGCCTGGTTCTCCAGCCGGTTGACCTCGATCCAGTACTCGGTGAGGTTGTTCATCGTGCGCAGGTGCGGCATCGCCTCGGCGGTCAGCTCGGCGGCGCGGGCGAGCACCTCGATCTGCTGCTCGACACCCTTGGGAAGCTCTTCGATGTTGTAGAGGACGACGAGATCGACGGCCTCCTCCATGAAGTCCATGATGTCGTCGAGCTGGGACGCGAGGCTGTAGATGTCCTCACGGTCGAACGGCGTGATGAAGGAGGAGTTGAGCTGATGGAAGATCGCGTGAGTGGCGTCGTCGCCCGCGTGCTCCGCTGCCCTCATCCGCTCCGCGATCTCGGCTCGGGCGGAGGAATCCGCCCCGAGGAGTTCCATCAGGAGCTTGGAGCCCGTGACGATGTTGTCCGCGGACGCGGCGAACATGTCATAGAAGCTCGTCTCCCTGGGGGTCAGACGAAATCGCACGTGGGGTCCTCGGGTTACATGGGATTCGGTCAGGGGTGATGCTAGGCGCAACATCCGGCCACGGCTAACCGGCAAGTTCCCAGTGTCACCCATGGTGGCAAGGCGAAAAGCACAGGCCCCTGCCCCCGGCCCCAGAGACGGGTAACATATACCCAGGTAGGGTATACACCCCTTTTCGGACAGCACCATCACGGCACCATCACCATCCACCGGCATCCATCGGTATCAGCTGACAGCACAACGGGAGGACGCGATGACGACCACTGAGGCGGCCGACGTGACGGGCACCGCCGCCGCCGTCACCACCGACGCCGTCACCACCGATCACGACCGCGGGGTGCACGGCTACCACAAGCAGAAGGACGAACACCTCAAGCGGCTGCGCAGGATCGAGGGCCAGATCCGCGGCCTCCAGCGGCTGGTCGACGAGGACGTCTACTGCATCGACATACTGACCCAGGTCTCCGCCTCGACGAAGGCGCTCCAGTCCTTCGCGCTCCAGCTCCTCGAAGAACACCTGCGCCACTGCGTGGCCGACGCCGCGGTCAAGGGCGGCGAGGAGATCGACGCGAAGGTGGAGGAGGCGACCAAGGCGATCGCCCGGCTGCTCCGTACCTGACGTGCCTGTGACGCACCCGACACGTCAGAGGGACGTGACGTACATGACGTTCGCGACGCCGGCCGCCCCATGACCACCGGGGCGGCACCGGCGGTCACTCCCCGCAGGAGTCTCTTCGCCGGGGCCCCCGGGACGTCCCTGGATGGCGAGGGGCGGCGGGCCGTTCCGCCCTCACGTTCAGCACCTCGTCGATACGGTCCGGGCTGAGCCGTTCCCCGTCCGCGGCCGACGCCGCGATCATCAACTCCCCGCACCACTCGATCTCGGCGAGGGCCACGTGGTCCTGGACGTTCGGCGTGCGCAACAGAGCCACGTGCATTCACCTCTTCCTGCCGGTGTCGACTTCCTAGCGTAGGGAGCGTGATACACACCGCGCATGGCACGTCTGGACCATTTCCGCCTTGGTCCTCTGTGGTTACGGCTTGATTCGATCTTGCCGATCGCGCCATGGAGCCTTCGCGTTCGGCACACCGCGCACCGCACACCGCAACACCACGGCCCGCACTCCGCTCAGGACTTGATCTCCCCGGCGAAGATGTCGTCCCGCGGGGGCAGCGTGACGGCGACCCGCTCCCCGAACGCGTACAGCAGCGTCGTCGAGGCGACCGCGACCGTACGCCCCTGGTTGACATAGCTGAACCGGTGCCTGACCTTGCGCAGCCGCCCCGCGTCGTCCAGATACGCGTCGAACGGCACCGCGTCCTCGCCGAACCCCTTCGCCGCCGCGCCCAGCGCCCCGCGCGCGTACGACGACGCGGCCTTCGCGGCCCGCCCGATATCGGTGACACCCCTGTAGTGCCAGACATGGGTGCCGGCGAGATCCTGCTCGGCGACAAAGGTCACATTCCGGGCGGCACGCAGCAGTTCGGCCGCGGTCAGCGGATCCGTCGCCCCGCCGGTGACCAGATTCCCGTCCTCCAGCGTGGTCGAGTCGACCCTGACCCACTTGTCGGCGGGCACCCCGGCGCCGCGGTTCTTCATGTACAGCGCGCCGGGCGACAGCAGTTCGGTGATCGGCCGGTGCTCGCTCGCGCCCGCGGGCTCCTTGGGCAGGACGACCCGGAGCCGCCCCATGCGCTCGCCGAAGTCGTAGCCGCCCTCGCCGCGGATGGTCACGCGCGTCCCGCCTGCGGCCATCTCCATGGACGTACTCGCCTTCGAACTGCCCGCCGCGAGCAGCGCGTCGGCCGCCCTCAGCACCGCCGCGGGATCACTGCCGGGCCGGTCGTCGGCCACGGCGCCGCCGCTCCCGGAACAGCCGGCGGTCGTGGCCACGACCCCCGCCATGGTCACGACGGCGAACGCCACGCCCCTGCGTCTGTGCTGCTGCACCACCATCGCCTGCCAACCCCCAACACCTGACCGCCGCTTGTCCGAAGCCCACCCGCTCCGGATAACGACGCCCGGCGTTCCTCGTCACGCCGGTCCCGGTCACGGGACGCCTACGCCCCGGTACCGTGGAGATGTGTGCGAGCAAGACACCACTGATCCCCCCACCGCCGCCTCACCTCCCCCCTCGTCTCCCCGCTCATCCAGATCCCCCGGAGCCGGAGCCTCTTCCCGTTCCGGTCCGGCACCGCACGAGACCACGACCGTCGAACGCGGCTCGTTCTGCACGGCACGCTGCACCTGCGGCTGGTCGGGCCATGCCCGCAGATCGCGCGACCTCGCCCGTACCGACGCCGCGACCCACGCGACGGCCCAGCCACCGACCGAGACGGCGAAGAGCTGAGGCGGATGGAACGACGCTCCCTGCTCACCGCCGCGGCCGGTGTCCTGGTCACCGCCGCCACGGCGACCGCGTGCACCGGCGACGGCGCCACGGACGGCAAGCACGGCGCGGGCGGCCGTACCCCCGGCGCGCCCGCCCGGAGCCCCGCGAGAACACCCCCCGCCGGCGCCCCAAGCTGGGACGCGCTGGCGCAGGGGCTCGACGGGGATCTCGTACGGCCGGACGACGCCGCGTACGAGACCGCCCGGCAGCTCTACAACACCCGCTTCGACACCCTGAGACCCGCGGCCGTCGCCTATGTCCGGGGCGAGGACGACATCGAGGAGTGCCTCGCCTTCGCCAGGACGCACGGCACGCCCGTCTCCATCCGCGGCGGCGGCCACTCGTACGCGGGCTGGTCCAGCGGCAACGGCCGGCTCGTCATCGACGTGACGCGGCTCGACTCGCTGCGGGGCGCGGCCACGGACGGCACGGTCGGAGCCGGAGCCCGGCTCGCCGACGTCTACCGGGCCCTCGCGGACGCGGGCCGTACGATCCCCGCCGGTTCCTGTCCCACCGTCGGCATCGCCGGGCTCACCCTCGGCGGCGGACATGGCGTCGCCGCCCGCGCCTACGGCCTCACCTGCGACAGCCTCGCCTCCGCGACCCTCATCACGGCCGACTGCGAGCGGCTGACCGCCGACTCCGAGCAGCACACGGACCTGTTCTGGGCGCTGCGCGGCGCGGGCAACGGCAACTTCGGGGTCGTCACCGAGCTGCGCTTCCGTACGCATCCGGCGCCCCCGGCCGTCGCCGCCTCCGCGAGCTGGCCGTGGTCGAAGGCCGACGCGCTGCTCGGCGCCTGGCAGGAGTGGGGCCCCGACCAGCCGGACGAGATCTGGTCCTCGCTCCATCTCAACGCCGGTCCGGGCGGCGTCGACCCGACCCTGTCCCTCTCCGCCTTCTCCCTCGGCGGCGAGGACGAGCTGAAGAACGCGCTCGACCGGCTCGCCGACGGACCGGGCGGCCCTGGCCCTGCGCGTTTCATCTCCGTGCGGCAGCGCGACTACGAGGAGGCGATGCTGATCTACGCGGGCTGTTCCGGCCTCACCGAGGAGCAGTGCCGGCTGCCCGGTACGACGCCCGGCCGCGGCGAACAGGGCGCGCTCCGGCGCGAGACCTACGCGGCCGCCTCCGACTTCTACCTCCGCCCGCTCTCCCCGGCCGGCCGGCGCGCCCTCATCTCCGCCTCCGAGACCTTCGCCCGGTTCCCGGCCGCCGAGGGCGGCAGCGGCTCCCTCACCCTCACCGCGCTCGGCGGCGCGGTCAACCGGGTGGACCCGCTCGCGACGGCCTTCGTCCACCGGGGTTCGCGGGTGCTGGCGCAGTACGTCGCGGGGTGGGAGCCGGGCACCTCCGGATCGGCCCAGCGCGCGTGGCTGAAAGACACTCATGGATCGATGCGCCGGCACGCCTCGGGCGCGGCGTACCAGAACTACACCGACCCGACGCTGCCCGACTGGCGCACGTCGTACTACGGCGCGGCGGCGGACCGGCTGGCCCGGCTGAAGACGCGGTACGACCCCGACCGCCTCTTCGATTTCCCGCAGGCGCTGTGAGCCCTCGGGGCCTTGGGGCTTTGAGGCTTTGGGGCCTCGCAGCCTTGGTATCCCGCCGCCTTTCGTAGCCCGTACGGCTCACCGAGGTGGCCGTGAGGGCCAGTTGACGATGGCCTGTATCTAGCAGGCGGGGGGCCGGCAAGCGGGGGGCTCATCCCGACTCGCAAGGGCGTACCCATGCACGGACCCATGCACGGACACGGATCCCGGATAGCCGCGCTGGCCGCGGCCACCGTTCTCCTTCTCGCGCTCGGCGGCGGCGCCGCCACAGCTGTGGACAGGCCCACCGATCCGGGTCAGCTGACCCTCATCAACACCGCCGTCGGCCGGGTGATCGCGGACAAGATCGGCAATCCGCTCTACATGCGGACGGCCGACGAACCGGACAACCCGGATTGCACCGGCGAGTGCGCCGACGTCTGGCCGGCCGCGACCGGCTATCCGACGAAGGGGCGGGGTGTCACCAACGACACCGCGCAGACCGTGCTGAACGCGGAGAACAGCGATCAGCCACAGGTCATCTACAACACGCACCCGCTCTACTACTACTCGAACGACAAGCCGCACCTGCCACGCGGGCAGCACGTGGACGGCTTCACGCTCGTCTCCCCGAACGGCAGCGCGATGGTGCTGCCGCTGAGCGCGGGCCCGGATCCGGACCCGACGGTGTCGGGGACGACGTCGTCCACGTCCAGGGCGAAACCCCCGGCGACACCGACGCGGACCCGGGCGGCCCCCGTCCCGACGCGTGCCCCCACCAGGGCGCCCACGAGGGCGGCCACCAGGGCACCCGCCAGGACTCCCACGAAAGCGCCCACCAGGGCGGCGCCGAGAACACCCACGAAGGCGCCCACGAGAGCGCCCACGAGAGCGGCGACAAGGGCAGCGACAAAGGCGCCCACGCGGGCAGCCACGAAGGCGCCGGTGGCACCGGCGACCAGGGTGCCCACCCCCGCCGCCCGCGTGACCCCGGCTCGTACGGCCGCCCCCGCGGTCCCCCGTACGACCACCGGCACGTCCACCACCCCCGCCGTCGGGGGGCTGACGATCACCCCGTCCGGCGCGGCGCGCGGAGGCGCGGACCACATGACCGCCGCCAACCCGTCGGGCAGCTACGGCGCGGCCGAACTCACCCTCGCCATCGGTGCCACCGCCGCGGCCTCCGCCGGCACGATCCTCGTGGTGCGCCGGTACCAGCGCCGTTCGACGGGAGGACAGCACTGACCGGCACGGCGGGCCGGGCGGACATATCCAGCAGCGACGGCGGGACCGGCCGGTCGGCCAAGCCGACCGGACCGGTCAGGCGGCCGGCCAGGACGGTCAAGGCCCTCTTCGTCATAGCGGCCCTGTGCGCGACGGCCGCCGTACTGCTGCATGTGTTCCCGCTCCGGCCCGCGCCACGGACAGCGGCCCTCCGCGAACCACGGACCGTCCAGGTCACGGACCCGCCGTCCGCCCCCGTACGACTGCGCATCCCGGCACTCGGTGTGCGCGCGGAGGTCCTGCCGCTGGCGCTCGACGACGAGGGCACGCTGGACGCACCGGGGTTCCGGAACGCGATGAAGGTCGGCTGGTTCGCCCTGGGACCACGCCCCGGCGAACGCGGCCCGGCGGTCCTGATCGGCCACCGGGACGCTCCGGCGAACCCCGGGACCGTCCCGGTCCGCAACGGACGCGACGACATCAAGAACGCCGTCTTCGCGAAGCTGGGCCGGCTGCGCCCCGGCGACGCGATCGAGACGGAGCTGGGCGACGGGCGGCGGCTGACGTTCCGGGTGACGGCTGTCGATACGTACCGTACGGAACGATTCCCGACGGAACGGGTCTACGGCCCGGTGCCGACCCCGGAGCTACGGCTGATCACCTGCGGGGGAGTCATCGACGCCCAGGGCCACTGGGACTCGAATGTGGTGGTCAGCGCGGTCGCGGACTTCTAGGGAGCGCGGCGGACGTCCCGCCCGGTGCGGCGGACGTCCCGCCTGGCGGACGTCCCGCCCGGTGGGACGTGACCGGCTCAGGCCGCGAGATTGTTGTCGTCGGGGCGCGGCTCGGGGATACCGAGCGGCCGCGTCCCGCCGACAGCTCCGGCGCCCGTGGCGGCGGCGAGATCCGCCTCACGGGCGGCCCGCGCCCGTACGAACCACCCGACGCGCGGCGACCGGGAGATCGCCGACACCAGCGGGGTGAGCAGGGCGAGGGCGAGCGGCGTGAGCAGCAGCGCGACCGCCGTACCGAGGGCGAAGCCGCCGATGACATCGGTCGGGTAATGGACGCCCATGTAGACACGGGAGAAGCCCGCGAAGAGGGCCAGGCCGATCGCGGCGAACCCGAGCTTGCGGTGGGCGATGAAGACGCCGACGGCGAGGGCCATCGCCATCGTGGAGTGGTCGCTGACGAACGAGTAGTCCGTCTTCCCCGCCACCAGGACCTCCAGGCCCTTGTGGTCCAGGAACGGCCTCGGCCGTTCGACGAAGCCCCGGATCGGGATATTGATCAGCAGCGCGATCCCGGCGGCGAGCGGCGCCCAGACCAGCCCGGCGACAGCCGTGACCGAATCCTCCGCGGACCCGCGCCTGCGCACGCTCCACCAGCCCCAGAGCCCGATGAGCACGAGCCCGAACATGATCCCGTACTCACCGACGAACTCCATCACGCGGTCGAACCATGTCGGGGCGTCCTTGGCGAGTCCGTTGATGTCGTAGAGCAGGCTGACGTCGGGGTTCGACCCATCCAGTACGAGTCCAGCCATCTGCTGCGGCCCCTTGCCTACTTGTCGCCCTGCCGCGCCACACCTTCGTGGCCGACGCCTCTACCAACCCCCGTGGTCAGTACGGAACATGCTGCGTGATCAGTACCGCAGCTGTCGTCCAGGGAACGGCCTACGCGCCGCGTACGTTCCTCTCTCCACCGAACGATCACCATGACGTTATCGAAGAGTGACACATAGTCGCAGCTCAGGGCGGCGGCCGGACGGAGAGTTCCGGCCACGGCCGCCTGTCGGACCCCTCGGCGCCCCGGCCCCGCGGAGCCGGCCGGCCCTCCGGGGTCAGGCGGCCGGGCGGCTCGGGGGCAGGTCGGTGGGCAGCGATTTCGCGCCGTCCTCGGTGACGCGGGTGGCCCCGAAGTAATCGGGGGTGTCGATCTTGTCGAACCGGATGACGGCCCCGGTATACGGCGCGTTGATCATGTAGCCGCCCCCCACGTACAACCCCACATGCCGGATCGCCCGCGAGTTGGTGAGATCGTCCGAGAAGAAGACGAGATCACCGGGGAGCAGCTCGTCCCGCGAGGGATGCTCGCCGGCGTTGTACTGATCATTGGCCACCCGCGGCAGCTCGATCCCCACGGTCCGGTACGCGGCCTGCGTCAGCCCGGAACAGTCGAACCGGCCGCCCTGATCGGGGGTCCCGTTCCCGCCCCAGAGATAGGGCGTTCCCAGCTTCTGCTGAGCGAAGTAGATGGCCGCGGCGGCCTGCTTCGAGGGCTCGACCCGCCCGATGGGCCGGGCGAAGCTCTTCTCCAGAGTCCGGATGATCTTGACGTAGTTCTGCGTCTCCCGGTACGGCGGCACGCCCCCGTACTTGATGACGGCGTACGCCCCGGCGTTGTACGCCGCGAGCATGTTGCTGGTCTTGTCGCCGGGCACGTCCTTGACGTATCCGGCCAATTCGCAGTCGTACGAGGCGGCCGAGGGAATCGCGTCACGCGGATCCCAGATGTCCCGCGTCCCGTCCTTGTTCCCGTCGATCCCATGGGCCTCCCAGGTACCGGGGATGAACTGCCCGATGCCCTTGGCGTTGGCGGGACTCTGGGCGCTGGGATTCCAGCCGCTCTCCTGGTACAACTGCGCGGCGAGCAGCGCGGGGTTGATGGCGGGACAGAGATTGCCCCACTGCTGCACAAGCGGCTGATAGGCGGCGGGCACGGCCCCCTTCGCCAACCCCACGGCCCGCCCGCCCCCGCCCACACCCCCGACAAGACCGGCGGCGGCGGAGTAGGTCCCGACGACCAGCAGAGCGACGAAACTCAACCCCAGCCCCCCGACAGCGGCCACGAGGAGCCATGTCTTACGCACCGTCACACACCCTCCGCGTCAGGGCCACTGTCGTGGGCCAGTGTAGGCGCGGAGTTGACGGATCAGGAGGCGGACGACGAGGACGTCGGAAGAGGGCCGCTGGATGACCAGAATTCGTCGTGGACGTCGGGGCGCGAGGGGGCGCGTACGGCGCGGACGCTTTGCGGCCAAGGGTGGCCAAGGGCGCCCGGCGGCCGGCCGGACAGCGCGGCGGCGGCGCCAAGTTCACTCGTACGGTGGGCGAGGAGCGGGAGCGGGACCGAGCCCGGACCCGGTGGTTCTAGACGTTTCGAACGTGCCATGAACCACAAAGGTGTAACAACGACAGTCATTGCCCGGAGTCACGCTCCGTGATACACAGAGTAACCATACGCGTTCTCGCATACCCGATCCGTGACTGATCGGGGCACCGTCGTCGGTCATATGTGCGGGGATCGGGTAAAGAGAGCCGCCAAGCGGCTTACGAGGGCGGTTCCATCAGCGAAGATAGAGCGTGACCCGTGCCATGGGGCTCGGGCGTGAACGACCCAACAGGGGCGGTGAGTTACATGTACCTGGCGGCCGAAAAGGGCGACATCACCACCATCATCGGTGGCATCGCCCCGAACTGGGGCCCTTTCGGGACACTTGGGAACGAGGCCCGGATCATGATCGAGGTCGTGATGGCGGTGGCCATCCTGCTCTGCCTCGGCATCGCGATCTGGGGTGCGGCCAAGCAGCGGATCGGAGCGACAGCGCTACGGGACACGTTCAGCGCTGAGCAGGGCAAGGGCCTGATCGTCGCCGGACTCACCGGCGTCTTCATCATCGGCTCACTGGGCACACTCTTCACGATCGTGTACGGGATGGCCGTCTGACCCGCGTCCACCTCTCCCTGTCCCTGCCATCCGCCCTCCTCTCCCTCCTCCCTCCTCCCCCTCCTCCCTCTCTCCCGTCCCGCCGGTCCGCACCGGACGTGCCCGGGTTCACCCTCAACACCACCCGTCCGTCGCACCCACCGGCTGAGGTTGCGTCTCCCTGATGTCGAGTCACCACACCGCGCCCGCGCGGGAACCAGCACGGCTACCGTCGTACTACGCGGACACCGCGGGCACCGCGGAACCGCACACGTCTGAGGGGGCGCACGCGGCATGAGCTTCGGCGACGAGCACGGCTACGGCGGCGACCCGGGCCGTACATCGGGCCGTACGGACGACGGCTTCGGCGGTACGGGCCAGACCCGTACCCGCCTGCCCGACGGCAGAAGCGGCGACATGTACGGCGGCCCGCGCCGCCCGGCGCGCAGCTCGCGCTCGCTCATCACCGTGGTGGGCGTCGTGGTCCTGCTCATCGCCGCTATCGCGTTCGCGAACCGCGGCGGCGGGGGTGGTGGTGCCTCCGACGGCGGCAAGGACGGCGCGGCCGGACCCGGCGCGGACCCGACGGCGGCGACGGGGGTCGAGCCGGTGACGGGGAAGAACGGGGAGATCCCCTCGGGGTTCGCGCGGAACGAGCAGGGGGCGGCGAGCGCGGCGGCGAACTACGCGGTGGCGCTCGGTTCCGACGGCATGTTCCGGCAGGACACCCGGCACGGCATCGTCGACACGGTCTACACCCCTGAGGCGGCGGACAAGCTCAAAGGTCCGCAAGACGCCGCGTACTCACCGGCGTTCCTGCAAAAGCTGGGGCTGGACGCGGACGGCAATCCTCCTGAGGGAAGCACGTTCGTCACCCGCACGGTCCCGGTCGGTACCAAGGTGGAACGTCTCTCGGGAGACACGGCCGAGGCGTCGGTCTGGTACATGGGTCTGATCGGGATGTCCGGTCCTGACTCGACGAACCCCGTGCGGACGACCTGGAAGACCTGGACCTTCGACCTGCGGTGGCTGAGCAACGAGTGGAAGGTCACCGCCGACTCGCAGAAGGACGGCCCGGCCCCCGTCCCCGGCGATGTCGCGGCCTCCACGGCGGACGAGATCAGCAAGGCTGTCGAGCAGTTCGGAGGCTTCACCTATGCCAGGTAGCTCTCGTATGCCAGGTGACTCTCGTACGCCGGGTAGCTCTCGTATGCCGGGTAGCTCTCGGCGCCGCGCGCGGTCGCTCCTCACCGTACTGGCGGGCGCGCAAGCCGCGCTCTTCCTGTTCGCGTCACGGGCGGTGGCCGCGCCGAGTCCGTCGCCCACCCCGAGTCCCTCGTCGAGCGGGGACTGCGGTCTTCTCTCCGGCCAGGTCCAGGAGCTCTGCGAGAACGGCGAGACCGGAGACTCCAGTTCCCTCGTACCCAGCGCCCCCGACACCCTCGACCCCCTCTCCTCCCTCGCCCGCGGCTGCGCCGACGCCGCCGCCTGGATCGTCGGGAAACTCAGCGACGCCGTCAAGGAGACGGCCAACGTCGACTTCACCAACGCGTCCTTCCTCCGCCAGTACGCCGTCGTCTTCGCCGCCTCCACCGTCCTCACCCTCGTCCTCTGGCTGCTCGCCGTCGCCAAGCGCGCCATCCGCGGCGTGCCCCTCTCCACCGCGATCTCCGAGGCCATCGGATTCCTCTGGCTGACGGTCCTCGCCTCCGCCTTCACCCCCCTCATCCTCTTCACGATCGTCTCCGCGACCGACGGCGTCACCCAGGTCGTCTCCAGTTCCACCGGCGGCCAGACCGACGTCTTCTTCGGCGGCTTCGCCAACGCCCTCAAGAAGGGCGACGACATCGGCGGCGGGCCGATCATGCTGATCGTCGTCTCGCTCGTGTCGATCCTCGCCGCCGGTGTGCTCTGGCTGGAGCTGGTGATCAGGGCCGCGCTCCTCTACGTGGGGGCGCTCCTCGGCACCGTCGTCTACGCCGGGCTCGTCGACAAGAACATGTGGGGCCATGTCCGCCGCTGGGCCGGGATCATGATCGCCGTCATCATGGTCAAGCCCGTCATCGTGATCGTCCTCGGCCTCGCGGGGGCGCTCTCCGCCGACAGCGGCCCCGACGCGGTCTCCGCCGTCGTGTCCGGTCTCGCCATCATCCTGCTGGCGATCTTCGCCTCCGCGATGATCTACCGCTTCGTGCCCGGCTTCGGCGACGAGATCGCCTCCTCCCGTTCCAACCGGAAGCAGGCCACGGACGGCTCCCAGGCCGCCGCCCTCATCAGCTCCCCCGCCGCTCTCGTCTCCCAGGGCATCAAGACCCACAGCAGCCGCAGCCACCAGCAGGGCGACGGAGGCGGAGGAGGCGGCGGAGGCGGCCGTCCCTCCAGCGGTATCTCCGGCGGTGTCGCCGCACACAGTTCGCGCGGCTCCTCGTCCGGCGGCGGCGGCGGTGGCGGCGGGGCCGTCCCGTCCCCCGCGCCCCCGCCCCGCGGCGGCGGTGGCCCGACCAGCGGCACCCCGCACGGCTCACGCGGCACCGGTAACGGCAACAACAGCACAGGAGGTAGAGGGCGTTGACGACCCAGTCACCACCGATCGCGCCCCGTCGTACGTATCTCATCGGCCGCGCCAGGCCGAACGCGATCGTCGGCAAGAACCGCGAGACCGGCGAGATCGCCCTGATCATCGCCGGGGCCTTCGTCGGCATGATGTGCGGCCTGCTGGTCCCCGTCCTGTCGCTGCGGATCGCGACGCTGACGGGGTTCCCGCTCCTCGCGCTCGCCGCCGTGTATGTGCCGTACAAGCACCGCACGTTCTACAAGTGGTTCGAGATCAACCGCAGCTACAAGCGCAGCCTGCGCCGCGGTACGGCCTACCGCTCCGCCGCCATGGAGGCCGGTACGAGCCTCGACGGCCGCGAGGTCGAGGTCGGCCCGCCCCCCGGCATCGGCCGTATCAACTGGCTGGCGGCGCCCTTCGGCCCGGACGAGATCGCCGTCCTGCTGCACGCCGACCGCCGTACCGTCACCGCCGCCATCGAGATCGAGGGCCCCGGCGTCGGGCTGCGCGACAGCGAGGACCAGGAGGCCCTCGTCGACCGCTTCGGCACGCTCCTCAAGCATGTCGCCAACGGCGACGGCTTCGTCACCCGCCTCCAGATGCTCGCCCGTACGCTGCCCGCCGACCCCGACGCGCACGAGAAGGACGTGGCCCAGCGCGGCGACTCCTCCTCCCCCGGCTGGCTCCGGGATTCGTACGACCAGCTCCAGTCGATGGTCTCCACCTCCAGCGAGCAGCACCGCGCGTATCTCGTCGCGTGCATGCACTACACCCGCGAACTGGCCGCCGAGGGCCAGGCCATGGCCCGCGCCGCCCGCCAGGCCGCCGGTACGAAGAAGCTCGACCGGGACGCGGGCCTCGCCGTCGTCATGGCCCGTGAGCTGACCGACATCTGCGCCCGGCTCGCCGAGGCGGACATCCGCGTACGCCAGCCGCTCGGCCAGGGCCGGCTGTCCTCCCTCGTGCACTCGATGTACGACCCCGACCACCCCATCGACCACATCCAGGCCATGACGAAACGAAACGCCTGGCCGGCCGAGCTGGACGCGATGGAGCCGACGTATCTCCAGGCCAAGACGCGCGAGTCGTCCACCCGCGCGCCCTGGTGCCACTCCACCGCCTGGGTCAAGGAGTGGCCGATGACCCCGGTCGGCGTGAACTTCCTCGCCCCGCTGCTCGTCCACACCCCCGATGTGATCCGTACGGTCTCGGTCACCATGGACCTCGAACCGACCGAGATCGCCATCGAGCGGATGCTGACGGAGAAGACGAACGACGACGCGGAGGCGAGCCGCGCCGCGAAGATGAACCGCACCGTCGACCCGCGCGACATCGCCGCGCACGGCCGGCTGGACCAGCGGGGTGAAGATCTCGCCAGCGGCGCGGCGGGGGTCAACCTCGTCGGGTACATCACAGTGTCGTCCAGGTCGCCCGAGGCCCTGGCCAGGGACAAGCGGACGATCAGGGCGTCGGCCGGCAAGTCGTATCTGAAACTGGAGTGGTGCGACCGCGAGCACCACCGCGCCTTTGTGAACACCCTGCCGTTCGCGACCGGCATCCGCCGTTAGCCCCGCTCATCGCCGCCGACCGAGCCATACCGTCACCGTCACCGTCACCGTCACCATCCGACTCTGACACCGAGACCGCCGACAACCGATACCGCCGATAGCCGACGAGCCGAAAGGGGCCTGTGGTGCGAGATCCGCTGTCCGTCCTCACGGATGCCTTCACCAGCTTCCTCTTCGGGAAGGTGGAGACGACCCGGCTGCCCGTCCGTACGTCAACGGGCCAGGCCCAGGCCGTCTATCTGCCCACCGCCGCCCCCGGCCTCGGTGACTCGGGCGTGATCATCGGCCGCGAGGTCTACAGCGGCAAGGGATACATCTACGACCCCTTCCAGCTGTACGGGCAGCAGCTCCCCGCCCCGCACTGGCTCGTCCTCGGCGAGTCCGGCAACGGCAAGTCGGCGCTGGAGAAGACGTACGTCCTGCGCCAACTGCGCTTCCGCGACCGCCAGGTCGTCGTCCTCGACGCCCAGGGCGAGGACGGCGCGGGCGAGTGGAACCTCATCGCCCAGGAGCTGGGTATAACCCCCATCCGGCTCGACGCGATGGCGGCCCTGGACGACGGCATCCGGCTCAACCCCCTCGACCCGGCGATCACCACGACCGGACAGCTCGCCCTGCTCCGCACGATCATCGAAGTCGCCATGGGGCACGGCCTGGACGAGCGCTCCGGCTTCGCGCTCAAGGTCGCGCACGCCTATGTGAACGAGACGATCACCAACCGCCAGCCCGTGCTGATGGACATCGTCGAGCAACTGCGTCACCCCGAGCCCGAGTCGGCCGAGGCCATGAATGTCGACCTGGACGACGTACGGGCCTGGGGCCTGGACGTCGCGCTCGTCCTCGACCGGCTGGTCGACGGCGACCTGCGGGGCATGTTCGACGGGCCGACGACCGTCGGGATCGATCTGGACGCCCCGCTGATCGTCTTCGATCTCTCGCACATCGACCGCAACTCGATCGCGATGCCGATCCTGATGGCGATCGTGGGCGTGTGGCTGGAGCACACCTGGATCCGCCCCGACCGCAGGAAGCGCATCTTCCTGGTCGAGGAGGCCTGGCACATCATCAACTCCCCGTTCGTCGCCCAGCTCTTCCAGCGACTGCTGAAGTTCGGCCGACGGCTCGGTCTGTCGTTCGTGGCGGTGGTCCACCATCTCTCCGACGTGGTCGACGGCGCGGCGGCCCGGGAGGCCGCGGCCATCCTCAAGATGGCGTCCACCCGGACGATCTACGCCCAGAAGGCGGACGAGGCGAGAGCCACGGGCCGGGTGCTGGGCCTGCCCCGGTGGGCGGTGGAGATCATTCCGACCCTCACGCCCGGTATCGCGGTCTGGGACGTCAACGGCAACGTCCAGGTCGTCAAGCATCTGGTGACGGAAGCGGAACGGCCCCTCGTCTTCACCGACCGGGCCATGACCGAGAACTCCCAGGCATCGGACGCCGCCGACGCCCTGGAACTGGAAGGCAGACTGCCGGACGACATGCGGGCCGCGGAGTGGGAGGCGGAACAGCGGGCGGCCCTCCTGGAGAGGCAACGGCGGTTGAACGAGTCCTCCGAGTCGACGGTGGCGTGACCATGCCGCACCACCCCGACGGCCGGCACCACCCCGACGGCCGGCACTACCAGGGCGGTCAGCACCACCAGGGCGGTGCCCGGGGCGGGATCCCCGACGGGCTGCTGGTGGGCCTGCTCGGCTTCCTGCTCGGGCTGGCGCTGCTGACCTGGACGGCGACCGGGCTCGCGGGTCTGTTCACCCACGGCGCCTGGCCGCAGGGGGTGACCTTCACACGTACGCCGCTGGCGATACGTCAACTCGCCCAGGCGCCGCACGACATCGCGGGCGCCTGGCCGGACACCCCGCCCGCCGAACTGTCCGGGTACGGCCTGTTCTGGGGCCTGCTGATCAGTCAGATGATGGTCCTGGTCGTGCTCACGGTGTTCGTGCTGGGCGTGACGGCCCGCTACCGCATGGTGCGAGCGCGCCGCCGGGCGGCCGTACCGGCGCAGGCGCCGAGCCGGGCACCCGGCCAGGCACCGACGCCGAGCAAAGAGCCGTACCTGCCGGACGTCGCGACGACAGCCCCACCCACTGCTCCCCAGCCGTCGCCGGCATATGTACCGGCTCCGGCTCCGACTCCGGTTCCGACGCCGACGCCGACTGCTGCCGGCACGGCACCCGCCCCCGTCGAAGCCGCTGTGACCACCCCCGCGCCCCCAGCCGCGCCGACACCCACGCCCCTCGCCCCGCCCGCTCCCGCACACGCCGCTGTCGTCCCCGCCCCTCGCGTCCGATACGGCGCACCTCCCACCCGCCGTCCCGCCGCCGTCCAGGCCGTCCTGGAGGCCGAGGGCCCCGCCCTCGTCATCACCTCCGACCCGACCGTGTGGTCCGAGACCAAGGACGCGCGGGCCAAGCTCGGCCCCGTCCTCGTCTACGACCCCGGCCATCTCTGCGACACCCCGGCCCGGCTCCACTGGTCCCCCACCGCGGGATGCGACGACGCCACCACCGCCGGCGCCCGCGCCACCGCACTGCTCTCCCCCGTACGCCCGCACGCCCTGCTCGACGCCGCCATGGCCGACACGGCAGAGACGCTGCTGCGCTGCTGGCTGCACGCCGCCGCGGTGGAGTCACGGCCCTTCAAACAGGTGCACCGCTGGGCGCAGGGCGGCAACGCCCACGAGGCCGTACGGATCCTCCGTACCCACCCCAAGGCCGCCTCCGGTCTCGCGGGCCTGCTGGAGTCCGCGCTCACCGCGCATCCCGAACGCCGCGAGGTCGCCCAGCAGTTGACGGCCCGTGCGCTGTCGTCCCTCTCCTCGATCCATATCCGCGACTCCTGCACACCGAACCGAACCGATTCCCTCGCGCTGGATTCTTTTGTGAACGAGGGGGGCACTCTGTATGTGGTGGGCGAGCCGATCGAAGATCCGCGCTCCCGCCCGGGTGCGATGCCTCTGCTCACCGCACTCGCCTCGAACGTGGTCGAGCACGGCCGCCGCATGGCCGCACGGTCATCTGACGGTCGGCTCGACCCACCAATGACCTGTGTCCTGGACGATGTCGCCGCCGTGGCCCCGCTCCCCCAGCTTCCGGAGCTGCTCTCCACCGGCCATGACCGCGGGCTGCCGACTCTGGCCCTGCTCCGGTCGCGACAGCAGGGCCTGGACCGCTGGCCGCACTACGCACTACCGGTTCCCGGCAGCGCCGACAGCGCCGACAGCGCCTGAGGCACGGAAAGCCCCGTACAGGCCCCCGCACCTGCCCATGAGGGCCATTGGCACTGCATCGCTCAAGAGGGCCCGTACAGCTTCAGGAAGGCCCACACCCCGCTCGCCACGAACTTCTCCACCTCAGCCTCGCTCAGCCGGACCGCGCCGAAGAGCGACTCCAGCGTGATGCCGCCGACGAGCAGGCTCAGATGTCGCGCCGCGGCCTCGGCGTCGTCGATGTCGAACACCCCCTGACCGGCGAGCACGCGCAGCCGCTCCGCGAGATCGGTACGTACCGCCCGCGGCCCGACACGCTGCCACTCCTCGATCACATCGGCCGGCATCCGCGGCCCCTCGGTGACGATCTGGCGTACAAGCGCGAAGTGTTCGGGGTGCTTGGCGTTCTGGCCGACCCAGTCGCGGCCGAGGGCCAGCAGGTCCGCCTCGACGTCGGCGGTCCTCCCGAAGTGCCGGAAGTGCCGCTCGAAGAGGTCGGTGGAGTCGGCCGTCACGGAAGCGGCGCTCTCCAGGAAGACCGCGCGGAAGAGTTCTTCCTTGTCCGTGAAGTGGTTGTAGATGGTGCGCGTGGAGACACCCGCCTCGGCGGCGATCGCGTCGACGCTGGCCCGGGTGTACCCCTCGCGCCCGAAGACCGTACGCGCGCCGCGCTCGATGGCCTGCCGCTTCTCCAACAGCCCCTTGCGCGGCGGCTTTCGCACCCCAGGCCCCCGTACCGCCCCTACCGCCTGCTCCCGTTCCTGTCCCCGTTCCCGCTTCGGCTCTCGCTCCCCGCTCGCCATGGTGGGTGCGCCCTTCTCAGACGTTACAACGGTCATTGCAATGTTTGCCATACACGTTGTACTTTACCTTGACGCCGCCTCGCGTCGATCGCACAGCACCCTTGAGGAGCGACGCCATGTCCACCCTGCCCGCCCGGCCGACCGACCCGATACGGCTCGTCGTCATCATCGGCAGCACCCGTGAAGGCCGTCTCGGCCCCACCGTCGGCCACTGGTTCACGACCCTGGCCGCCGGCCACGGCAGCACGGAGATCGACCTCATCGACCTCGCCGACACCGAACTCCCCGCCGTCCACCCCAACTGGGGTACGGAGCCCACCCCGGCCCTGGCCGAACTGTCCGCCCGGCTGGGCGCGGCCGACGCGTTCGTCGTCGTGACACCCGAGTACAACCACAGCTTCCCGGCGGTCCTGAAGCACTTCATCGACCTCCACCGCCAGGAGTGGCAGGCCAAGCCGGTCGGCTTCGTCTCGTACGGGGGCGTGGGCGGCGGGCTGCGCAGCGTCGAACAACTGCGGCTCGTCTTCGCCGAGCTGCACAGCACGACCGTGCGCGAGACCGTCAGCTTCCACAAGGTGACGAGCGATGTCTTCGCCCCTGACGGCACCGCCCACGACCCGGAGGGCGCCGCCGGAGCCGCCAAGGCGATGCTCGACCAACTCGACTGGTGGGCACGCGCGCTGCGAACGGCGCGGGCGGAGCACCCGTACAGCGTCTGACGACGCGCCCGCCCTTCCAGAAGGAGTCCTGGGAGGAGTCCAGGAGGAGTCTCAGGGGCGGTCGATCGCCAGCTCCAGTTCCCTCCCGGGAGTCACCGAAGGGCTGCCCTCCAACGGCAGGGAAATGCCGGTCGGTACGAATCCCAGTTTGCGGTAGGCGGCCCGCGCCCGCGGATTGCCCTCGTGGACATGGAGCCGCACCCGCGCGAGCCACGGCTCCTCCAGCGACCACGCCCAGTCGAGCGCGGCATCGATCAGCGCCCCGAGCAGTCCGGTACCGCGCCGCTCGGGGCGTACGAACACCCCGACGAGATGCCCCTGCGCCCGCTCGGACGTGGCGCCCAGGAAGACCGTGCCGCCGGCCTCCTCGACCAGCAGTGTCACCGTGCCCGACCATGCCCCGTCCGGCGCCTCGGCGATGAACTGCACCGACTTGCCTCCATGACCGGGCGCGGACCCGGACGCCCGCGCCTGCCAGAAGGAATCGGGCTGCGCAAGGGCTCCTTCGTACGTCTCCAGGAAGGCCACCGGGGCGGCCGGGTCCTGGAGCGAAGCGAGACGGATGTCCTTGACCTTGGCCCATTCGTCGGGCCGTACGGCTCGAATCACATGGTTCATGCACCGATCCTCCGCGCCGCGCACCCTCTCGCGCAACGAGATATCACCCGTAGAACACCCGCGTAGAACCCCATGAAACCCCTGGAACGCAGAAATGCCCCGCGCCAAAAGGCACGGGGCATTCCCATCAAAAATTGTTCGGCGGCGTCCTACTCTCCCACAGGGTCCCCCCTGCAGTACCATCGGCGCTGTGAGGCTT